>DATMBF010000021.1:0-17090 GCA_035559595.1 Bacteroidota bacterium
GTCGTGTAGGCGGACGACTGAATCCATAAAGGTCGGTGCGACTGGAGCACTCGTCTCAGCAGTCATAACAGAAATTCGGTTGGCAATATAGAGAGTTACGACAGGAAAAGCAAAGCGAGGAAAAATCGCAAATAGTTTGTAGATTCAGGCCATGCAACGCTCTGCAATAGAGGTTCAACACCTTGTTCGCGTATTTCGGAAGAAAGATGGAGAAATCCTCCGCGCAGTCGATGGGATTTCGTTTGATGTACGGAAGGGGGAGATCTTCGGATTCCTTGGGCCGAACGGGGCGGGAAAGACGACAACGCTGAAAATTCTCACGACGCTGCTTCAACCGACATCCGGCACCGCTTCAGTTCATGGGTATGATGTCGTGCGAAATCCGCTTGGGGTACGGAAGCATATCTGTGTCGTGTTACAGCAGGATGCGATTGAGCTACACCTTTCGGTTCGGAACAACTTTCGGACGTTCGGTCGATTTCACGGACTCTCGGCAGCGGAAACTGATCGTCACATGGATCGCGTGGTTGAGCTCTTCGGTCTGCGGGAGCAACTGAATGAGAAGGGGATGGATTTAAGCGGTGGACTCAAACGCAGAGTGCAGGTTGCAAAGATGTTCATGATCGACAAGCCGGTCGTTTTCCTGGACGAAGCAACGACGGGGATGGACGCTTTCAACAAACGAACGACACTGGCAGCAATCAAAGAGGAGGCGGCAAAGGGACGGACCATTGTTCTGACGACGCATCTTCTTGAAGAGGCTGAGTCATTGTGCGATTCCATTGCCATCATTCATCACGGGAAGATCATCGCCCGTGGAAGTGTGGACGAGGTGAAGTCGATGGGACTGAGGCTGCTTCAGGTGTCTCTCACATTTGAGAAGATGACAAAACACATCTCCTCCATGCTGAAGGCGTGGAAACCGATTCGAATGGAGATGAAAGATTCACAGGTCGAAATGACGGTAAAAGATGAAGAAACGGCCTATCGCGTGCTCGCCGCGGCGAGGCGGACAAGAAGGCTGCAGGCCTTCGAAATTAATGCGGCGAGTCTTGAGGATGTCTTTGTCGAGCTGATTGATCGGAGGATGTCGTAATGCAGGCGATCATGGCAGTCGTTTATCGGGAGTATTTGATTCGCCTCACGAGTCTTCTCTGGCTCTTTTTCGACATGATGGTTCCGCTTCTGTATATGCTTCTGTTTGGAGTCGGATTCAACAAGGCGCTTCCGCTTGGTATTGTGATCGAAGGGCAAAGTCTCAGTTACAACGAGTTCTTCCTCTCCGGAGTGCTCGCGATGTCCTGCTTCGGAAGCGCGATCAATCAATCCTACGGCTTTTTTCTTGATCGCGACAATGGGATCTTCTATGAGTTCTTAACCTACCCCATGACGAGAGCCCAGTTGCTCCTGGGCAAGATTGTCTTCCAGTGTCTGATGTCCATTGTTCAGACGGCGCTTGCGCTCGCGGCTGCCGTGTATCTGCTGGATGTGAGTATTCGCGCGGAGTTTGTTTCACTCGTGTTCTTGGCCGTTATCATCGGAATCGCCGGCTGGTTTTTCTGTCTTGCCATCTTTGCATTTCTCATTCGCCGGAATGACGTGTTCAACACCGTGATCAATGCCGCGTACTTCGTGCTTATCTTTCTGAGCAGCATGTTTTACCCACTGGATATGGCGCCATCGTGGCTCAAGTTCAGCTCATATGCGAATCCGCTCACGTGGCATACGGACGTCCTGCGCTTCTTGACGATCGGCATTGGTGATCCTGTTGTCGTCGCAGCCGAAGGACTGGCCTTCCTCGGATTCCTTCTCCTTTCCTTCTGGATTGCGGTCAAAGCCATTCGTCAATCGGTGTAATGATGATTGAGAAAACACTCCTTTCAGTTCTGGCATTCATTGGACTCCTCATCTCGACATATTTTCAACTTGTCTCCAGAAACAAGATCGCGCCGGACGCTCCGTTTATTCCGGCATGGTGCCGCATGGAGAGCTCAGCGTGCGCATCGATTGTCTCCGCAAAGGAAGCTCGTTTGTTTGGCATCCCGAATTTTGAGTTAGGGAGTTTCTTCTATCTTCTGATGCTTACGGCAACATTCATGGAGCTTCCTCCCGACATTCGGACAGGCGTTGTTGTCGTAAGTGGCATAACAGTCCTCGTTTCAGCTTATCTGGCTTTCCGACTGATCAGCGTCTTGCGAATTCCTTGCGCTCTTTGCTTCATCAGCCACGTGGTGAACCTCCTCATTTTCCTCCTGTTGGTGATATGACATCGGTTGCCTTCGTCTATCACGACGATTACCTGAAGCACGACACGGGTGAAGGTCACCCCGAAAAGCCTGACCGCTTGAGGGCGATTATAGGTCACCTACAATAGCCTTGTGGAAACAATTGAACCATGTTCTGCCCGAGCGGGCTACCGTCGAAGAAATTTCAGCAGTCCACCCTGTAAGCTACGTTGAGATGATAGAACGTCGCTGCAAGGCAGGGGAGAGGGTGCTCGATTTCGGCGACACGCATGTTTGTGCCGACTCGTACGAAATTGCGCTACTTGCGGCCGGTGGTGTTCTTCGAGGGGTTGATGAGGTTCTTCAAGGGAAATCGAAAGCCGCTTTTTGTGCCATACGTCCGCCGGGGCATCATGCAGAGAGTGCAACGGTGATGGGATTTTGCCTGTTCAACAATGTCGCCGTCGGCGCTCGTTATGCGCAGAAGAACTATGGTGTCAAGCGGGTGGTGATACTTGATTGGGATGTGCATCATGGAAACGGCACGCAAGAGATCTTCTACGAAGATGACTCGGTCTTCTATATCAGCTTGCACCAGTATCCGTTCTATCCGGGCACCGGAAGTGCGAATGAGACCGGAAAGGGGAAGGGGGAGGGATTTACGCTCAATTGCCCGATGAGTGCAGGAGCCGGCGACCGCGAATATCGTGAGGCATTCGCGCGAAAGATTCTGCCGGCGATCGATCTCTTCAAACCCGAGCTCGTGATGATCTCTGCCGGATTCGACGCTCACAAGGATGATCCGTTGGCCAATATTGAATTGACAGAAGATTCGTTTGGGTGGATGACGGAGACGATGTGCGAGGTTGCGGAGAACTATTCGAGAGGGAAGATCGTTTCGGTGTTGGAAGGAGGCTATAATCTGGAGGCGTTGGCGAGAAGTGTTGAAATGCATGTGAAGAAGCTGGGGGAATAGAAAACGGAATGGCGGAATGAATGGAATAATGGGATATTCTGCGGGATGTCGTTCTACAAACCCATAGCGGATCACGCTTCAATGTCGGAATTCAAGAATGAGGAGTGGCTTGACAAGAAGTTTCTGAAACTGTACATTATATCAGTTCTTTTCCAAACCAATTATTGTCGCATTTTCCGTTAGGGGTGTCCCGCCGATCCTGAGCACTATCGAAGGACCGGGGCTGAGATCATACCCTTGGAACCTGAACTGGATCATACCAGCGAAGGAAAACGGAGGAAGTCGTTTTTCGAAAGCCGTTTTTCGTTTCGGGTCATCCCTGACGGAAAACGGCTTTTGTGTTTTTTGTCCATTTGTTCGAAAGGAGGGAATATGCGCTTTACGATAGCATTGATTGTCTCGCTTGCGAATGTCGCGATTGGGTTTAGCCAAACCGGATTCGTACAAGGTAAAGTCTTTGATGCGGAAACGAAAAGACCGCTCGATAATGCCAACATTGTCATCGAGGGAACCCGATGGGGCTCAACAACTGACCGGGAGGGTAAATTTCTGATTGAAGGCGTTCCCCTTGGGGCTCATACGATCAAGGCGAGCTTTCTCGGGTACCTTACGCAACGGGAAACAGTTGAAGTCGTTCCCCAAGGTATGACGGTCGAATTCAGCCTCTCGCCGACAATTCTTCCAGGGCAGACCGTTGTCATCACGGCTGTGAGAGGTAGAGAACGGGAGACCCCCATTACCTTCACATCCCTCAAAAAAGACGAGATTCAAAAGAGGTACACTTACCAGGATATTCCCGTTCTTCTGTCCGAACTTCCCTCCATTACCTACTACTCCGAAAGCGGTAACGG
Source organism: Bacteroidota bacterium (assembly GCA_035559595.1). Classification (GTDB taxonomy): domain Bacteria; phylum Bacteroidota; class Ignavibacteria; order UBA10030; family UBA10030; genus DATMBF01. Next base: position 4,053 of record DATMBF010000021.1, read on the forward strand.
TATCGGCTACAACTACATCAATCTGAGGGGATTTGACCAGCGGCGGCTTTCGGTGATGATTAACGGCATTCCACAGAATGATCCTGAAGATCACAATGTGTATTGGCTTGATTTTCCAGATCTCCTCGCGAGCACCGAAGATATTCAAGTGCAGCGGGGTGCGGGGAGCGCATTCTACGGTCCACCGGCCATTGGAGGATCGGTGAACTTGGTGACGTCGCTCTTTTCAAATGATCGGTCGATTTCTCTTGAGGCGGGTGCAGGGAGCTACAACACCCAACGGTACTCGGTCGCTATTGGGTCGGGATTGGTAGAAGATCGGTATGTGCTGTTTGGCAGATTGAGTCGGCTGAAAAGCTCGGGCTACCGGGAACAATCATGGAGTGACTTTAGCTCCTACTTTTTAGGGGCTGTGCGGTACGACGAGGCGATGACCACTCAGATCCATCTCTACGGTGGGCCATTCAAAGATCATCTGGCGTACTACGGCATTCCGAAATCGGACATCAAAGACCGCGCAAAGCGGCGCGCCAATCCGATTTCGCGACCGGAGGAGATCGAGAACTTCAGCCAGCCTCACTATGAACTCCTCCATGAGTGGCGGTTGACCGATCGGTTAACGTTGAACAACACGATTTTTCTCGTGGAGGGTGAAGGCTTCTTCGAGTACGATGCATCGTGGGCCGACACAACAATGTTGCGACTCACGCGGGTGTATGGTTTTCAACCAACAGGGAATCCGGAGAATACCATCGTCCGGTCGTTTGTGGACAACACACAGTGGGGATGGCTGCCGAGAGTATCGTACGAATTCGAGCGGGGGACGACAACAGTTGGAGCCGAGGTGCGCATCCATCGGTCTCACCATTACGGAAACATCCGCTGGGCACAGAACCTGCCGAGCGGCTGGAATGGTCGCGAGACCGCCGATTATCGGTTCTACGAGTACCGGGGTGGTAAAGACATGGTCTCCGCTTATGTTCATACGCTGTATCGCCTCCGGCCATCAGTAACGTTGATGGGGAGCCTGCAATATGTTTTCAATAGATACAGTCTCGGAGAGGAAAAGTTCATTGGGACGGAATTTGATGTGGATTATCATTTCCTCAATCCCAAGATTGGCCTAAATCTCAATCTCACTGAACAGATCAATGCCTACATGAATGTTGCTTATACCTCTCGAGAGCCACGAAGAAAGAACCTCTATGATGCAACGTTCTCCTGGGTTGGCGAGGTGCCGCAATTCGAGCAGAAGTCCGGCCGATATGACTTCAGTAAACCGCTTGTGAAGCCCGAGCAACTCCTCAATCTCGAAGTTGGAAGCGCGTACGTTGATGGCGGAAATCGTATTGGCGTGAATCTGTACTGGATGGACTTTCGCAACGAGATCGTCTCGAGCGGCCAGCTTGACCTCTTCGGACAACCGATCACAGGAAATGCGAAGCGTACTCGACATGCTGGAATCGAACTCTCCGGCTCTTCCTCTGTCATCAATGGCTTCAGCCTGCAGGGAAACGCCACACTGAGTCGCAACATTATTGTCCAGCACACAACGTATGTCGAAGAAAACAACCAGATCGTTCCAAAGTCGCTCAATGGTCACAGGATCGCGGGTTTTCCGGATCTTCTTGCCAACCTGAGGATGACGTACGACGCAGAGTTGTGGTTTGCATCACTGGGGATGACTCACGTGGGAGATCGGTTTACGGACAACTTTGAACATCCGGATCGTAAAGCGGATGCCTACACGGTGTTCAACGGAATTGCAGGAATTCGGCTGAGAAACGTTGCGGGATTCAAGCTTCTCGAGCTGCGGCTCCAGCTCAACAATATCTTTGATGCCCTGTATGCGAGTCATGGCGAAGGGGATGAGTTCTTTCCCGCGGCAGAACGGAACTTCTTTGCATCTCTCAAAATTAATTTGTAACCTTCTGTGCATCCTGCGCACGCAGGATGCGCAGTATCCCCCATGGTCGCTGGGTGTGCGCCTCCCCTAACTCAGCGGCCATTTTCTTTTTCGTGATCGGTTCATGAAGAAAGGCCTGTCTCATGAAACCCTATGCGCTTATCCTTGCCAACGGAGATCCCCCAAAGAAACATCTTTTGCGATCGCTCGTCTCAAAGGCTGCCCTCATCGTGTGTGCAGACGGTGGGGCAAACACCGCCCTGAAGTTTGGCGTCAAGCCCGGAGCAATCGTGGGGGATATGGATTCGATCCATGCCGAAGCCCTCGTGCGGTTTCGGAAAATTCAGATGGTCGAAGATCGCGACGAGAATTCGACGGACCTGGAAAAAGCCATTCAATGGACGGTCAAGCAAAAATATGAACGCATTGTCGTTACCGGCGTGACCGGAAGACGGCTGGATCATACCATCGGCAATCTTGGCGTTCTCCCAAAGTTTCATTCCGATGCCTCGATTACCTTCGTTGATGATCAAGGGGAACTCTCCTATGTTGGGCGGGAAATTCAGATCGACTCGCCGCGCGGAACCGTCGTCTCCCTCATTCCGATCACCCGATGCGAAGGAGTGGAGACGGTTGGACTGGAATATGCGCTCAACAATGAGAGTCTGGAGCTTGGTGTGAGGGAGGGAACGAGCAACGTTGTGGTCTCCTCCCCTGCCAGCGTTAAAGTCAAGAAAGGGAAACTCTTGCTCTATACGGTCACTCCGACACGCCAATGATCACTTCTGTTCAACTGGCCATCGTCGATCTGGTTCTCATTTTCTTGTATTTCGGTGCAGTCCTTTTCGTCGGCTTCCGGGCCGCAAAACAGACTCGAAGCGAAATCGATGACTACCTCCTCGCCGGGCGCACGCTCACGCTTCCGATGTTCGTCGCAACACTCGTCTCCACCTGGTATGGAGGCATTCTGGGGGTTGGGGAGTTCTCCTACCGCTACGGAATTTCCAACTGGTTCGTTCTTGGCTTTCCGTACTATCTGTTTGCCATTCTCTTTGCGCTCCTCCTGGCCAGCAGAATCCGAGCCACGAACTTTGTCACCATTCCCGACAAGCTTGAAGCATCCTACGACCGGCGAACGGCTCTCCTAGGGGGAGTGCTTACCTTCCTGCTTGTGACGCCAGCGCCTTATGTGCTGATGCTCGGAGTACTTGTGCATCTGATTCTCCGAGTCGATTTCACAGCAAGCATCTTGCTTTCGACGATCATCGCGAGTGTGTATCTGGTGCAGGGGGGATTCCGGTCTGGTGTGTGGGCAAATGCGTTGCAGTTTGTGATGATGTTTCTTGGATTTGCGCTGATCATTCCATTTGCCCATGCGGAGTTCGGAGGATGGGAATTCATCCAGCAAAACGTTCCGCCGCTGCATCTAACGTTGCACGGAGGAAATTCATGGCAATACATCGTTGCCTGGTTCTTTATAGCCCTCTGGACGCTTGTCGATCCCTCGTTCCATCAACGTTGCTACGCCGCCGAGAATGGCAAGACGGCACAGAAGGGGATTCTCCTCTCGCTTCTCTTCTGGTTTATCTTTGATGCGATGACGAGCACGGCTGGACTTTACGCTCGCGCCGCATTGCCCGGTCTTCCCGAGCCGATGTATGCCTATCCAATGCTTGCCGAAAGGGTTTTGCCTCCAATCGCAAAAGGGTTGTTCTACGTTGGTATGCTCGCAACCATCATGTCCACCCTGAGCAGTCTCCTCTTCATATCTGCGTCGACTGTAGGAAAAGATATTGTGGGGAGGTTGGTGCATTCGGATCCCCCCGCGAACATCGACGAGACGATACAGCGGTGGACGAAAATCGGAATGCTGATTGGCGGGATCGTTGCGACAGGGCTTGCGCTTATTGTGCCCTCTGTCGTGAACATTTGGTACACTATCGGAACGTGTATCATTCCGGCACTTCTGGTACCTGTGGTTGCAAGCTATTTCGAACCACTTCGAATGTCCTCTCGCTTTGCTTTTCTTGCGATGCTGCTTGGATGGATCATCTCAACGGGAAGTTTGATTTGGGGGAGAGTTCACGCGGTCGAGGGGACGCCGCAGTATTGGCTTGGTCTCGAGCCGATGTATCCCGGACTGATTGCGGCGGTGGTGGTGTGGGGGATAGGAAGGGTGCAATTAAAAATGAAAACACGCAAAAAGAAAAGGACCTATCCTTCAGAGTTGGAACGTTGAACTCACAACTCGGAACCGTTCGGTCGAGACTCCCGGTCGAACCCGCAACCTCTCTACAACCCTTAACCTTTCCCGCTTGGAAGGCAGCGTGACGCAGAAAATGGCCAACCCCCAACCTTCTCTTCACACATACAACGCGCTGCTAAAATCCCGCCGGTATTTCTTCGTCAACTCATGCTCCTCACCTATGATCTTAAAGATCGCAACGCAGGCTTTCCGCGATCCGTCATCGTCGTAATAGCGATTCTCGCGGATGACCTCAATAAACTTCTGGAGTGCTGACTCGAAATCATTTTCTCGTAGGCTCTCAATGGCCGCAAGGTATGTGGACTTCACATTGGCATGGGGGAGAGTCTCAGGGTGTTGTCGCTTCTGGAAGAGCGAGGCAAACGTCCGAATTGCTTCTGCCACATCGAAAAAATCCGAATCCTGTTCGATGGGCCGAACAAGCTCGGCAGCTTTTCCCGGATCGGTTTGGAGAAACGTTTGCGCAAGGAGAACCAGGGCTTTGTGATTCTGCGGCTCCTTTGTGACAACTTCCGCGAGCAGATTCTGCGCAGCATCAAGGTTGTTTTCGAGCAAGAGTTGCTCGGCAATGGCCACAGTCTTCTCATACTTGCTGGGCAGGGCCCTGGCAAGCCATTGCTTCACCAGAGGTTCAGGAAGAGCGCCGAGGAATTCATTGACCACTTTTCCGTCGACAAACAGTTTGACGTTTGGAATTGAGCGGATTCCATACTTCGCTGCAACATCGGGAAATCGTTCGGTGTCCACTTTCGCGAGTGCCCATCGTCCGTCGGATTCTTGAGCAAGCTTTTCGAGAACCGGGCCGAGGATGCGGCACGGCCCGCACCACTGAGCCCAGAAATCGACTAACACCGGAATCTCGCGACTCCGCTCGATAACATCTTTGTCAAAGTCGTTTACATCGTAGTTCATGACTCCATTCACCTCACTCAAAACTTCTCACATATCACTTCTCAGCTCAACGCCTCCCTCAGTTGGTATTCAGAATCAACGGCAAGCCGTCTTTTCCGCCAACGATCACCACTTTAGCGTTTGCAGAGGTTGACAGTTTCTCCGTGGCTTCGATACCTTTCCATCGAAGGAGTTGCTCGCTGATTCCACGTGCGACAATGTTCTGGAAATCGGCAATACCCTGAGCCTCGATTCGTTTTCGATCGGCTTCTTGTCGTTCCTTTTGCAAAACAAACTGCATCCGCTGGCTCTCCTGCTCCGCCCGAAGTTTCTCCTCGATGGCAGCCGTCAATCCCGCCGGCAGCCCGACGCGTCGCAACGGTGTGGCTTCGACCGTGATCCCTCTAGGCTCCACGATCTTCTCGATTTCCTTCAGAATTGTTTGGGCGAGTAGCTCACGCTCCGACGTATATAACGCGCGAGCGTCATACCCGGCTGTTGCTCCGCGGACAACCGACCGGAATTGAGGCTCGAGAATGATCTGCACATAATTCTCGCCGATGGATTTGTAAACTTCTGCGGCTTTCTCCGGATTGAGATGGAACAGTGCGCTCACCTCGAGCTGCACGGTGAGACCTTCTTTTGAAGGTACATCCATTACCTCTTTGATTTCCTGAGTTTTGACGGAGAATTTGACGACCCGCGCGAGGGGATTTACGAAGTTGATGCCGGCCTTCAGCGTGATGTCCGATACCGTGCCGAAAAAGTCAACGACACCGACATTTCCTGCAGGCACGACCGTGAAGCACTGCCCGAGCGCAACGGCCGCAAAGAGGAGGGATGCCCCGCCTGCAATGGTGGCCGATGTGCGATACATCTGATTGAACTGAAGCTTCTTTCTTGCGGCCTGCCAAGCGAAAAAGGCGGCAACAGAGATGATGACAGAAAGTAAGAAAAGCATGATGACCTCCTATGAAAAAGTGAATGAATTATTTCCCAACAATCACATCATAGATGTTTGGATCGGAGGGACGTCGCTTCCCGCCGCCGACCCACTCTCCTGCACGAGATGAAACGGATCGGAAGTCCCCCAGTCCCGCACCACCATGATCATCTTGCGCGCCCACATAGACGAAAAACCGCCACGTGTCATCCGGCTCTCCAAGGACCGCCACCGGCAGGGCAAACTCGATCGTCTTTTTTCTTACGTCACCGAGCGGTCGTTTAACATCGTCAGGGATAGGAATATACTCGGCGAGAATTACCCCTTTTGCATCCTCAATTCGTACACCGCCGCCGACGTAGATGATCGTTTCGTACCCGAGGTTGCTCGGAAGTGAGATGTTTGCATTTCTCCCGACAGTTCGTTGGCCTGAGTTCTTGATGCCGTCCTTATCGATCGCGATTGCCGCATACGTCAGTTGAAAGCCGTACTCAGGATGCCAGCCGGGATTGGAGAGATTGCGAAATTCCATCCGGAAGTACACATTCTCTTCGTCGGTTTTGACTCGAAATCCGGTGATGTCAAGACTCCCCGGTTTAAGGTTTGGGGTTTGAGGATAGAGATAGGACCCTGACAGCCCTTTGTCATCGCCAACGGGATCATTCATTTCAACGACGAGCCGCGCCTGATCGTTGGTTTGCATGATCCGATCGTTCTGAAGAAGAGGATGCCCCGGCCCGCCCAGTGCTTTGAGATTTTCTCGGAGCTCCGGCGTGGCGAGCGAAACCGGCCCGAAAGAGAGTGCGAGGTCAGCGTTACCGACGAACGTTGATCGCACCGGTTGCTTCGTTCCACCGACTTCCTGGTGAACGCTTCGATTCTCTATCGTGAATGTGCTGGTGGAGTTCGGTTTGATTCCGACATCAAAATGCTGTTGATTGCCGTCCGCGAGCGGCCACTCGACGCGGAGTTCAAGCGCCTCGGCGTCCGACGGTGACTCTATGATCAGAATACCGTCGGATATCCGGTATCGGATACGCAAAAAGAAATTTCTCACTCCGACACGAACCGTGGCGCGATCAATTACGCTTGGAAGTCTTGGCGTCAGCACTACCCTCGGAATGGATCCATCGACATAGATGCCAAGGTATGCTTGATACGCCGTTCGAATGAACTCGGCGAGGCTCCATGCCTGTGAGAACGTTCCGGAAAGCCGCGGCTCCTTTTCTCCCGGCCGCGGTGCCGCTTCCACCAGTTCTGAAATCGTTCCCACCGCCCCACGATCCAATATCTGGTGAACCATGTTGTTTGTGACACGGAAAGCGAGTTGCGACTGTCCGTAATACGTTGCTTGGTCGATCCATGTTCCGGCTAGCCACGTCCAGACGATCCCGTTATGGTAAGCCGCATCCTTGGGATAATAGGGAGGATACTCGTGAAATGGATGGAAGTTCTCGTCCCCCTGCCAGAGCGATGCAACGCCGTGCTCATAGACAAGCTTTTCCGTTGCCCCTTTGAACATCGAGTATCGATGAAGAGGATTTCTCAAAAGACCGAAGGTGAAGAGCTGATTCGGCCGGAATGAGGAATCCCGAGTTCCATCAGCATTTAGGTGATCATAGACGAATCCTGATGCGTGATCGAGAAAATGAGCATCGAAACTTATTGCCACTTTTTCTGCCAGCTCCGACCAGCGGTTCGCGTTCTCAATTTCTCCTACAAAAGCAGCCAGCACCGATCCGAGGCGGAGCTGTTTGTACCAGAGAGCCTGTATGTCGTTTGCGCGATTCCCGCGAGGACTCCAGGGACCGTTCGGACCCACCGCATCCATCCATGTCTCCGCATCACCGTGCGTGACGAAAACGTTCCTGTCGACACGATGTTTCAAGGTTCCTTCGATGCTGCGCTTGACCACCGGGTACATCTCTCGCATGAACGTCGTGTCGTTCGTATATCGAGCATAGTCGTACAACGCTGAAACGAACCACGGCGTCCCATCCGCAGTGTTATACGAGATGGAGAAGGGTGTGACAAGATTCGGAATTCGCCCTTCGTTCGGACTCTTCGGATCCCTCTCCTGCCATTCAGCGAACGAACGGAGGATTTCCTTCGCGTCCGCGAAGTTGCCCGTCACGAGAGTTGCTCCGGGCAGCGAGATGAACGAATCTCGCCCCCAATAATTTGCGAACCAAGGAAGTCCGGCAAAAATTCCCTTCTTAACCTGGTTCATGATCAAGGCGTCCATTGAGAGCATTGCCCAGTGGAGGGCTTTGTCAAAGCGCTCACTGTCCGTGCGAACGAAGGAGCGGTTCACAGTGCTCTCCATCCGCTGTTTTCGCTGCGCGACAAAATCAGGGAACTCCCGCGAGAGCCGATGAAGGAGCGCTGTGGTTGCGGCTTCGGTATCACCGGCAGCAAAGATGACGGTGGTTTGGGAGGAGCTCAGCAACGAACGCACCGAAGCCGGACTGATTGATGTGTTGATGTATGTCGGATTGAGCCGCACTTCCGGACGAGCACTCCCATCGGCGATCATCACGCCGATCCAGACGGGGTAATTCTTTTCGGGAGTTCTGCGGAGATGATTGTGACGGGCGATGAGAAGAGAGCCGTTTTCGCTCCTTATGACAAATTCGCTTGAGTCCGAGCCGGAAAAGAGCGGAAGAACGGAGAGAGACTTCGCTTTGATATTCGAAAGCTCGACAATGAGCGCATCAACGGAGTCGAGCAGTGTCACGCGCTCCAAAATGCCGATCTTATAGGTACGCAAAAGCTGGTGGGGATAGACAAAAGCGAGTTGGGCGTCGGACTTCTTCAGATGCTTCTCATCGAAGAGAAGGGCATAATCGTCAAGAATCTTCGTGGACATGACGTGCCATCCCTGCCATGCAGTGCGATGTTCGCCGTTACTTTCCGTGTAATAGAAACCGGCCTGTTTGTTGGTGTAGCCGACTTCGCGTGACTCGCCGTGAACTTCAACCACAAGCTCATCCATCGTGATTGGAGATTGCTCTTTCGATGAAGGTGAACAGCCCATGAGAAGAACGAAAAGGAGAAAAAGGAGATTCTTCATAGACACCGGGGTATTCAGGAATTGTGAGAGTGATAGAACTTAAAAAGAAATGCAGTCGATAGCAACGAAATGCGCCAAGAGACAAATTCGAGAATGCCTTCCATCTTTTTCGTACATTGGTTGCCGAAAGGAGAGGTTATGATTGATCTTGCTATTGAAGCGGCGCTCGAAGCCGGTCGATTTCTGAAGATGAACATCGGAAAGGTGAAGCAAATCGAGCGGAAGTACGACCAAGAAACGAATCTGGTGACGGAACTCGACAGAAAATCGGAGGAAATCATCATCAGAACCATCAAGAAGCGTTACGCGCAGCATGATTTTCTCGCTGAAGAATCCGGGAGTCACCAGAAGGAGTCGGAGTATCGATGGATTATCGATCCGCTGGACGGAACGACGAATTTCACCCACGGTCTGCCGATCTTCTGCGTCTCAATCGGTCTTGAAGTTCGCGGAGAGCTTACGCTTGGGGTCGTGTACGACCCGAATCTCGACGAGCTGTTTACTGTAGAAAAAGGGAAGGGTGCGTTTCTCAACAGCCGGCCGATTCACGTCTCGACTACAGCGAAACTGCAGCAGAGTCTTGTTGTTACCGGATTTCCTTACGATATCAAAGAGAATCCGCACAATGCCATCCAGCACTTCTCGAATTTTCTTGTTGAAGCCCAGGCCGTTCGGCGACTCGGTTCGGCGGCGCTCGATTTGTGTTACGTTGCCTGCGGACGATTCGATGGCTACTGGGAGGTGTTTCTGAATCCGTGGGATATGGCGGCGGGAGTTCTCTTATTGCAGGAAGCCGGCGGAAAGTGGACAGACTTCCGTGGTTTCCCCACAACCATCTACAACCACAACGTGCTGGTTAGCAACGGACTGATTCACGAGCAGATGGTCGAGGTGTTGAAGAGGGGGAGGGACGAGTAAAAAGTCACCTTCGTTGCAGTCACCGGAGAAGGTGATCGTTAAGCTTTTTCGGTTGACTTTTTCTACAAACTTCTGTACTAACCACTTGCCGTGCGGATCCGAAGGCTTTGTTTAGGGGAGATCTAAACAGATGAGCATCAGAATCCGGGCACTCCAGCGCTCTCCTCTTACCGCCGCATCGACGATCGTAACAATTCTCTAAAGGAATTCTCCAAACAGACCTCACGGGAGGTTATTTTGTCTCGGCAGAATCCTCAAACGGGAGACACTTTAGGAACCGTGGACGCAAGATTTCTCGCACATGTTAGACAAAACACGCATGGAGAGTGGGAAGAACATCACCTTGATGAACATCTTGCTGGGACTGCAAAACAGGCTGCGCATTTTGCGAAAGCATTCGGCAACCGCGACTGGGCAGAACTGCTCGGCTATTGGCACGACCTCGGCAAATTCCATCCCGCGTGGCAGAAGTATTTGAGAAGAGAGAGTGGGTATGATGAAGAGGCGCACGTTGAGGGAAAAAGGGGAAGGCCTAATCATAGCGGTGCGGGTGCAATACTGGCCCTGGAGAAAGGCAATCACGAGCCTCCAGCGCGAGTTCTTGCCTATGCGATCGCTGGACACCATGGGGGACTGGCAAATTGGGTTGCTGACCTTGAAAGCCGACTGATTCGCTCCGAAGAAATCGCAACGCTCAAAGCTGTAAAAGATACACCAGAAGCATCGGCGTTTCTTTCAAAGCCCATCCCACAATCAGTCCCATGTGTGCTTGCAAAGGCAAATCATTCAGACGCTGCGGAGCACTTCCATCTTTGGATTCGCATGCTCTTCTCGTGCCTGGCTGATGCGGACTTTCTCGACACGGAAGCGTTCATGGAGCCGGAGAAAGCTGCTCAGCGCGGCAACTATGCATCACTTCAAGAACTCAAACGAAGATTCGACTCTTACATCGAACGCAAAGAGACAAATGCACCTGACACTCCAATCAACCGGAAACGAAAGTACATCCGTGAACAGTGTATCGCAAAAGCCCATCACCCACCCGGCTTCTTTTCGCTCACTGTCCCAACAGGCGGCGGAAAGACACTCTCCTCAATGGCGTTTGCACTCGAACATGCGCTCAGGCACAATAAGCAGCGCATCATTGTTGCCATTCCCTACACAAGTATCATCGAACAGACGGCGAACATTTTCAAGTATGGCACTGACAACGACGACGAGATAGAGGTTCGAAAGAGAGCCGGCGATCTTCTGTTCGGAGAGGATCAGGTCGTTGAACACCACAGCAATCTCGATCCCGAAAAAGAAAATGCTCGAAACAGGCTAGCATCTGAAAACTGGGATGCACCGATCATCGTCACCACCAATGTTCAGCTTTTTGAATCGCTGTTTGCCAACAAGCCATCTGCCTGCCGAAAACTTCATAACATCGTGAACAGCGTCATTATTCTCGATGAAGTCCAGCTACTTCCGCCGGAATTTCTGAAACCAATCCTTTCTGTTTTGCGTGGACTTGTAGACTATTTTGGTGTTACCGTAGTCATGATGACCGCAACACAGCCTGCACTGGAAGGCACAATTGGAAACCAGCCTAATGTTGTTCGGGGAATCGACAGCGTAACGCCTATCATCGAAGACCCAGAATTACTCGTGCGCGAATTCAGTCGTGTCGAACTATCGTTCCCGCAGGATTTGAACGAACGGAAGGAATGGGAGTCAATCAGGGATGAACTCCTTCAACACGAGCAGCTTCTATGCATCGTCAACTCGAGAAAAGATTGTCTCGACCTTCACAGTCTGATGCCGGAGGGAACCGTGCATCTCTCTGCGCTCATGTGTGGCGAAGAGCGAAGCGTGGTCATCGCAGATATCAAAGAGAAACTTCGCAAGGGAGAGCCGATCAGAGTCATCAGCACCCAATTGGTCGAAGCAGGTGTGGACATAGATTTTCCAGTGGTCTATCGAGCGCTCGGCGGCTTCGATTCCATTGCACAGGCAGCAGGACGGTGTAACCGGGAAGGAAGGCTTCCGCACAAGGGAAAGGTCGTCGTATTCGTTCCACCACGACCTGCCCCGCGTGGACTGTTGCTCAAGGGAGAACAGGCATGCCAGGAGATTCTTCGTACCCATGTGGTTGCGGAGCTTTCCCCGCAGTTGTTCCGGGAGTATTTCACCACCTTCTACTATCGTTTGAACGATTTCGACAAGCCTAAGTTCTACGATCGTTTGGTAAGAAATGCGGGCGACTTCTCGTTTGAGTTTAAAACGCTTGCCCAAGAGTTCAATCTCATTGATGAAGTCCAGCAGAGCATCGTCGTTTGGTACACGAATCCGAAAAATGGAAACAGCAGTGAGGCACTCATCAACGAGCTTCGACATAAGGGACCAAACCGAGAACTGATGCGAAAACTTCAGCGCTTTCTGGTGAATGTGCATTTCCGGATTTTTGAGAAGATCCAACGAAAGGGATTCGTCGAGGAAGTTCATGGCTACTGGGTGCAAAACGGCGACGCTTTGTACAAGCCCGGACTCGGTTTGCAACTGGATGACACGAAATGGTTGGAGAACAGCGTGATATGAAGTGGCCCCATTTTTCTCAACTGTCACCCTGAATTCGTTTTAGTCCACTATGTCACCCTGAGTTCGTCTCAGTCCATTATTGTCACCCTGAACTTGTTCAGCCCATTACGTCACCCTGAACTTGTTTCAGGGTCTAAGATAAAGGGCCCGAATCATGAAAACGGGATACGTGTACATCATGAGCAACTTCAAGCGTACGACATTCTACATTGGCGTGACGAGCGATCTTGCCCGCAGGGTGTACGAGCATCGCGAGGGGTTGATTGACGGATTCACGAAACGCTATCGTTTGAAGTATCTGGTTTACTATGAAGAAGCAGGCACAATAACGGACGCGATTGCCCGTGAGAAGCAATTGAAGAATTGGCATCGCGAATGGAAACTCAATCTGATCAAAGCGATGAATCCTGAAATGAAAGACCTGAGCAGCGAGGTGCTGGGGGAATAGTAGATTCCGAAAC
>DATMBF010000022.1:0-8948 GCA_035559595.1 Bacteroidota bacterium
CTTCATCGAAAGTGCCAGCGATGCGAGAAATCCCATTTCTGACTCAATCGTATTCTCGTGATAGAGCGTTGCAGCTGATCCACGAAACATAAAGGTGTGATTTGCAAGACCAAGACCACCTTCAACATGGAAGAATTTCCAATGCAGAAGGCGCCGGTGGACCTCGCCGGAGAAAATCAGATACGTGAAGTCCGGAATTTCCCCTTTGTTCACGCCATCCCTCGTCTTCACTGACGCAACGGCTCCTCTTCCAATCAAGAACATTGCTTCATTGACATCATAGCGTAATATGCCACCCAACGCGGCAGCAGTATTCCAAAACCTTCCGAAATCACCATCCGGCAGCAGGGCATCGACCGAAATCGCAGCGTGATGTCGGTTCCAATCAAAACTTTGAGAAAAAGTCAGATGGGTTCCGAAGAAAAGAAGCAGGAATAGGCGGGGGTGTGTCTTCATACAAACGTGGAGAAGATTCAGAGGGAAAAGCGGAAGACCATCAGATCCTCGACAACTCCCCCCTGTAAGTTCTAATACTCCTTCCTGTTCGCATACACGTTCATCAACAATCCTGCCATCGTCATGTTCGCGAGGAGTGCCGAACCGCCGTAACTCAAGTACGGAAGCGGAATGCCGATGACCGGCATGAGCCCCATGGACATCCCGATGTTGATAAACGTATGAACCGCCAGAACAGCTGTAATGCCGATGGCCGTAATGCTGCCGAATTTGTTCTTCGCAAGCGATGCGATAGCAAACCCGCGCAGAAACAACGCGGTAAACAGAATCAGCACCAAGGATGCACCGACAAGTCCAAACTCTTCGCCCGGTACACAGAAGATGAAGTCCGTCCACTGTTCCGGAATGAAATTCAACTGCGTTTGCGATCCACGCAGATACCCCTTGCCAAACATTCCTCCGGAACCAATCGCCACTTTGGATTGCAGCACGTTATATCCCGCCCCTAACGGATCGGCTTCGGGATCAATAAACGTCATGATCCGCTTTTGCTGGTAGGCGGGCATTCGCTCATAGACCGTCTGCACGGAAACACCGACCATCAGCGTCAGGCCAAACACCACCGCAGCAGCGAATCGGTTCTCACGGGTAACGTACAGCATTGTTCCAGCCACCACCAGAGAAATCAGGAAAACTGTCGTTCCAAAAAGCGCTCCTGCTCCAACAATCACCGGGGCGAGAATGACCGACAGGAGAAAATTCGAAACGCCCGCCCAGTACAGAACGGGCAGCAGCATTCCGAAGAACACCACCGATGTTCCGAGATCCGGTTGAGCCAGAACGAGTCCCATCGGCACGCCAACAATGGCAATGGCGATCAGAACATCTTTAAGTGCTGTAAGGCGAGTTGTAGTCTTTGCCAGAAATGCTGCGAGGGCAAGGATGGTTGTGACTTTTGCGATCTCGGAAGGTTGGATGCCAAAACCTCCGACCCCAAACCAGCTTTTTGATCCCGAGATCGTTTTCCCCACCACCAATAAAACGGCAAGCACTACAATCACGATCACATAGGAAGGAAATGCAATCCGTTGAATGATTTTCAGAGGGACAAACGCGGCAATAGCCATCGCAACAAAGCCTGCGATAGCCCACATGGATTGCTTGTAAAACGTCGTTGTGGCGCCGGCGTCATACGTCGCACTGTAAACGGAGATGAGCCCGATGGCAACAAGAGCCAAGCAGAGGAACAGCGTCTTGAATTCAAAATACTCTTTGAAGTAGCTGGTCATGTCAATGCCGGAAGAGCTCGGTAATACGTCCAACCGTGTCGGCAGCGGCAGGCTTCGGTCGAGGTTGATACTGCGGCCGCTCAATGAATCCTCTGATGTACTTTTGCATGACGAGACTGGCAATCGGCGCCGCTTTCACTCCGCCACCCCCTGCGTTCTCGAGCATAATCGCAACCGCAATCGTGGGATTCTCAAAGGGGGCGAAACCGACAAACCAGGCATGGGATTCCCCGTGGGGGTTTTGCGCCGTGCCTGTCTTACCGGCCGAGACAATCCCCGGGATCTTCGCGCGAAGCGCAGTCCCGCCGGGCTCTTCAACAACGCGCCGCATTCCTTCTCGAATTAACGCCATGACCTCTGGTGAAAGACCGATAGGGCTCGACTGGTATTCCACACGTTCAAGCTTGTTGGTAAACTTGTTGCGGATGAAATTCACCGCGTGCGGCTGGTGCAAAGTACCTCCGTTTGCGAATGCAGCAGCGTACATTGCCATTTGCAGCGGCGAAACGCCGATTTCTCCCTGCCCCACAGCGAGGGAAACGAGGAATCCTTGCGTCCACCCTCCCTTCCCATACACCCGATCATAGTACGCAGCCGAGGGGAGAAGTCCTGCACTCTCTTCTCCAATATCAACGCCTGTCCGTCGCCCAAATCCGAATTTCCTCCCGTACTCCGTCCATTTCTCAAATCCAACTTTATGAATAAGTTGGTAGAAGAAGACGTTACAGGATTTCTGAAGCGCTTGTACAACATTCGTTGAACCATGCACGCTAAGGTCTTTAAAGACTCTGTTACCGAACCGATAGGCGCCGGAGCAAGTTACCCGATAGTTCTCATCGATAATCTTTTCCTGAAGGGCTGCCGCGGCAAGAACCATCTTGAAGGTTGAGCCGGGCGGATAATTTGTCATCGTTGCACGATTGAAGAGAGGCTTTGCCGTATCCGTATGCAAAGCATTCCAAACGTCGGGTGGTGTAACGCCGCTGAACACCGCAGGGTCGAAATCCGGCTTGCTGACCATGGCAAGGATGCTGCCGTCGTTCGGATCGACCGCTACGAGACCGCCTCGATAATCCGCCATGAGCGATTCGGCAAACGCTTGAAGCTCGATATCAATTCCGAGAATCAAATCGAATCCCTCCTTCGGGGTAACGTCGTTCTTCCCGCCTTCGAAACTTCCGATCACCTGGCCTCTCGCATTCACGGCAATAAATTCATACCCCTTTTGACCGCGCAAGAGATTCTCGTAGCTTGCCTCAAGTCCGCTCGACCCGATCACATCCCCCTGCCGGTAGTAACCCGCCGACCGTGCAAGCTGCGCGTCGGAGATTTCTTTGCAGTAGCCGAGGAGATGTGATGCTCTGGCACGAGTCGGATACATCCGTTTCGAATCGATGTGAAAACTGAGGCCGGGCAGAAGGAAATGATACTCCTGCAAAGCAGAGAGGGTCTTGAAATCCACATCGCGACGAATACGGGTTGGCGAAAAACGAGAGTATGCGCGCCCCTTGTTGATCCGTTCTTGAATGATAACCGGCTCCATCCCGAGGAGCGAGCTCAGAAGTGTGAGATCTTTCTGCTCAAACTCCGAAGGCGTGATAGAAACGGAATACGACGGTCCGACATCGACAACAAGTTTTCCCGTGCGATCGAAGATGTAACCACGGATGGGGTCTTTGACAATGGTGCGGATGCTGTTCTCTTCGGACTTCTTCCCCAGTTCTTGATGATAAAAGAGTTGGAGGATATAAAGACGAACAAAGAGGAGACCTACAATCCCCAGAAGAATGTATCGGAGAACCGTCCGACGTTGCAACGAGCCGAATTCTTCGCCTGTCATGGTCTTACGCCGTCAGATATTTTCGGAAGAACGCAAACATCGGGAGAGCGCTTACGGCGCCGGTGTAGAGCGTCGTCGTCATGGTGTAGCGAAGCAGAGGGACCAAAACACCGCCGTCTATTCCTTGAAAGAAGATGCCGAAGTAAATAAGGTTATGAACGACCGAACAGATCATCGTGACCAGAACAAACCGATATGTTCCCAGCATGATTTCTGTTTTGTTTTCATTATAGAAGTAACCGCCAACAAAGCCGGAGACCGTCTTCGCCAACGCCGCGAGTCCGAAGAATTGAGTCGTGGCCAGATCCTGAAGCAATCCAACTGTAAATCCGGCTACTGTCGCATCAATCTGTCCCCGCGTGATAGCGATATACATGAGCCAGACAAAGAGAATATCCGGAACAACACCTCCTAACTCCATCCACTGAATGAAGGTCGTTTGAAGAACAAGCAGGCCAAGGACAACAAGAGCAGAACGGAGATAAAATTGCATTCAGGGGATTTCGGAACTCTGTGGCGAAAAAGTAGGGAGAATTGGACAGAGAAGCAATGAAGTTGCCACCGTGACACCGGAATGCACCATGCGCTACCGTCGCTGTCCCACCTGAGCTTCGAGTTCGATCTTGTCGCGATCCGGGACTGCCGTCATGACGAAAACCTCCTCCAGTCTCACAAAATCGACGCTCGGCTCAATCGTGACGATCTTGAACAGCGTTGCCGGTTGCTCTTTGACCTCCTTCACCGTTCCGATTCTCATTCCGGGCGGATAGGTGCTGCTGTACTCCGAGGTAATGATCACATCTCCCACTTTCACGTCCAAAGTCTTCGCAATATTGGTGAGCTGGAGAGAGGTTCCATCCCAGGCCACAATCCCATCCACACGGCTGCGTTGCACCTTCGCGCTCGCGCGGAAATCCACATTGAGAAGAAGATGGGCAACGGAATACCCTTGATTGACAGCCACCACGACCCCCACGAGTCCCGCATCACTCAACACCGGCATTGATGGTCGGATACCGTCATTGGTTCCAACATTGAGCGTGATTGTGTTGCGGAGAAGCGTCAAGTTTTTGCTGACAATCCGTGCCGCCACAAGTTGATAGGTCGATTGTTGTTTGAGACCAAGGAGTTGACGAAGGCGAAGATTCTCAAGCTTTGCTTCGCGCAGTCGGCTCGCCTCATCGGCAAGCTCGATGTTCGTGCGACGAAGAAGCTCGTTCTCCTCAATCAGTCCGAAATAGCGGGGAATGAACGAGAGCTGTTCCTGAGTCAGCCCGAGCACAACCGTTGCTATCGAGCGAAGCCGTTGCACCTGCACAGTATCATTGAGCGCGAGAAGAACAAGGGAGACAACAACGAGAAAGGAGAGAATGACGTACTCTTTGAACGTCAGCAGTAAACCATAGAGCCGTTCAAGAAGAGCGTTCATGGACTTCCGTCAGGATTCGTCGGAGTCTCTAGAGCTTGGGGTCTCGCGACCGAAGGACCCAGCAGAGATTCCGTCGAACCGCACAACATCAATAGCGTTTACTCTTGATAAGAACTTTAGAGTAGTGGTTGAGGTTTTCGAGGACTTTTCCGGTCCCCCGCACAACAGCCGTGAGCGGATCCTCGGCAACGTGGACGGGGAGATTGGTTTCGAGCCGGAGGCGCTCATCCAGTCCTTTCAGCAGCGCCCCGCCGCCGGTGAGCATGATGCCACGGTCGAGAATGTCTGCCGAAAGCTCGGGCGGTGTCCTCTCCAGCGTCATTTTCACGGCTTCCACGATTTGGGAGATCGGCTCATTCAGCGCCTCGCGAATTTCCACCGAACTTACCTCCGTTGTTTTCGGCACCCCGTTGACGAGATCCCGCCCCTTCACCTGAATCGTGATCTCTTCTTTCAACGGCATGGCTGAACCGACCTCACACTTGATCGCCTCTGCTGTCCGCTCACCAATGAGGATGTTGTGATTTCGTTTGAAGAATTGAATGATCGCATTGTTCATTTCATCTCCGGCAATGCGAATCGATTCCTCATTCACAATTCCCGACAGCGCGATGACGGCAATCTCCGTCGTCCCGCCTCCGATATCCACGACCATGTTTCCTACCGGAGCATCGACATCGAGGTTCACACCGATCGCCGCAGCCATGGGCTCGGCAAGCAAGTGAACCTCCTTTGCGCCCGCATGCTCGGCCGAATCACGCACCGCTCGCTTTTCCACTTCCGTAATCCCCGACGGCACCGAAACGACGATCCTTCTGCTCGGCACAAAGCCGGTGTTGATCTTCTTGATGAACTCTCTGAGCATTCCCTCGGCAATCTCAAAATCTGCAATCACACCATCTTTCATCGGACGAATGGTACGAATATCGCGATGCGTTCGACCAAGCATCTCGCGCGCCTCGTTGCCAATGGCGATGATACGTTTCGTGTTTCGGTCGAAAGCAACAATGGACGGCTCGTTGAGGACGATCCCCTTCCCTTTCATCCACACAACGGTATTCGCTGTACCGAGGTCGATTGCAAGGTCTGCTGAAAAGAGTGAAAAAAGACTCATACGAACAAGTTAATAAGGCAAAAGGAAAAATGAAAAGGGAAAATTGTCGGTCGGGATGCTGTCCCGACCATCATGGTCCCCGCTAATGCCGGAAGTGTCGAACACCGGTAAAGACCATCGCCACCCCATGCTCATCCGCAGCTTTAATGACTTCTTCGTCCCGTACAGACCCACCCGGCTGAATAACGGCCGTCGCCCCGGCTTTGACAGCTTCCATTAGCCCGTCGGCAAAGGGGAAGAAGGCGTCGGAAGCAACTGCACATCCGTTCAAATCCAATCCCGCCTCCTGCGCCTTCATGACAGCTATGCGCGCTGAGTCTACGCGCGACATCTGTCCAGCGCCAACCCCCAGCGTCCGATCGGCGCGTGCATAGACAATCGCGTTCGACTTCACATGTTTAGCAACTCTCCACGCAAACAGCATGGCATGAAGCTCATCATCTGTCGGCTGACGTTTCGTGACAACGCGCACGCTCTTTGGGTCGACTCGCTGCGCATCCGGCTCCTGTACAAGGTAGCCTCCAATGACGCTTCGCACATCGAGTCCTGTTTCATCTTTCTCCTGAATCTGTCGAATCAATCGCCGATCCCTCTTCTTCTGTAGCAACGCTAATGCCTCCGCAGAAAACCCGGGCGCGACGAGAATCTCGCTGAAGAGCTCGTGAACAGCCGATGCCGTTGCCATGTCCACTTCCCGATTGAATGCGATGATTCCACCGAACGCCGATTTCGGATCGGTGGCGAGAGCTTTTCCGTATGCTTCAGCAAGTCTGGAAGCTGACCCGACGCCACAAGGATTGTTGTGCTTGATGATGACAACCGTCGGTTCATCAAATTCGTCACAGAGATTGACTGCAGCATTCAAATCCAAGATGTTATTGAACGAGAGTTCTTTGCCGTGGAGTTTTTCATAGTGCTTCGAGAATTCTCCATAGAACGCGGCCGCCTGATGGGGATTCTCTCCGTACCGAAGATCGAAATCTTTTCGGAGTGTCTGAGTAAAAACTGTAGGAAGCCTCGATGGTTCAACTCTCCCCACAAGATACGAAGCGATCATGGTATCATAATGAGCCGTATGGACAAAGGCCTCGCTTGCCAGCGAGAATCGTGTCGATGCACTGATGGTTCCGTTGTTCGATCGGAGTTCATTCAGAATCGAGGCATACCGTTCCGGTGAAACGACGACCGCAGTGAAGCGATAATTTTTCGCCGCCGCCCTCACCATTGCAGGTCCGCCGATGTCGATCTGCTCGATGGCCTCGTCGAGCGCAACTGACGGCTTTCGGATGGTCTCCTCGAAGGGATAGAGATTGACAACAAGGAGATCAATCGGCTGGATCCTGTGTTCACGCAGCTGCGCTTCATGCTCAGGATTATCGAGAAGGGCAAGGAGCCCTGCATGAATTGCGGGGTGGAGAGTCTTCACGCGCCCATCGAGGATTTCCGGAAAGCCGGTGACATCGGAAACAGAGGTTACCGCAATTCCCGCCTCTCGCAAACTCTTTGCCGTGCCGCCTGTGGAGAGAATTTGAACTCCCATCTGCTGAAGTTCTCTTGCGAATTCGATGATTCCACGTTTGTCGGAAACACTGATGAGCGCGCGACGAATCGGAAGCGAGGTGGGTTTATGCATGATGGAGAATCCAGGCACGGTTTCCGTCGATACGGACGCGGCCCTCGGCAAAAGCCTTCAGCGCTAAAGGGTAGATTTCATGCTCCACCTTCAAGACTCTGGCCGCCAAGGTTTCGGGGGTGTCGTCAGGCTGGACTTCAACGGCCTTTTGAAGAAGGATTGGTCCACGGTCGTACTCTTCATTAACGAGATGAACCGTCGCGCCGGAGACTTTAACGCCTGCAGCGATCACCGTTTCGTGGACATGAATGCCGTACATCCCCTTTCCACCGAAGGCCGGGAGAAGGGCAGGATGGACATTCAGAATTTTGTTTCGAAATCGCCGGACCACCTCATCCGGTATTCTCTTGAGATAACCGGCCAGTGCAATGACGTCGGCGTTGTGGTGAGAGAGAGCTTCGATGAGTCGCGACGAATAAGCCTGTGCAGAGGGAAACTGGCGTGGATTCAAATGGATTGTCGGGATTGCGTTATTTCGTGCCAGCTCGAATGCGCCGGCGGTCGGATTATCGCCAACGACGACGCAGACCTGGGCAGGAATTTGACCTTGTCGGATAGCCTGGAGGATGGCCTGAAAATTCGACCCGCGTCCAGACGCGAAGACGGCAACGTTCATTGAGTACGGGAAACAGCGACGTGAGCGTGAAAAAGGTACGGAGAAGTTGAAGGAGAATCAATAAAGGGTGGGCAAGGCATTTAGTCCGATGGA
The DNA here is from genome assembly GCA_035559595.1 of Bacteroidota bacterium. Classification (GTDB taxonomy): domain Bacteria; phylum Bacteroidota; class Ignavibacteria; order UBA10030; family UBA10030; genus DATMBF01. The sequence goes on from DATMBF010000022.1 coordinate 8,471, forward strand.
GAAACGTGGCTATACAAAAACTAAAGACAAAGCCCCTCACAGATTGCGAAGGGCTTTGCGTTTGATCAAGATCTTCCGGGGGTCTTATCGCACAAGCAGCATCTTCTGAACGTACGATTTGCCGTTGGCTTCGAGCCGGTAGAAATACATGCCGCTGGGAAGCGATCCGGCATCCCATTGAACAGCGTGCAGACCGGCCTCCTTGTGTTCGTTCACGAGTGTTGCAACTTCACGACCCAGTACGTCATAGACCTTGAGGGAGACTTTGCCGGGATTTGTAACTTTGAACTGGATTGTGGTTGAAGGATTGAAGGGATTGGGGAAGTTGGCAAGAGGAGGCGCTTCTTCAATGGATTGAGCTGTCTGTGCACTTCCCTCAACCTCGCTGACCCCCGGATTGATTGCCACAAGAAGACCCTTGTCGGTATCGGGAAACTTCTGGATCAGTTCTCGGTAAGCTGCCTGAGCAGTGGCTCGT
>DATMBF010000023.1:0-8361 GCA_035559595.1 Bacteroidota bacterium
TCGTTGGAAATCGGAAGACCTTTCGGTATATTCTCGTTGCATGACGCGTGTTGCAGTCGGTATTCTACGCAAGAACGGCAAAATCCTTGCCTGCCGGCGGAAGAAAGGAACCCGCTACGAGCTGAGGTGGGAATTCCCCGGTGGGAAGGTCGAACCCGGCGAAACCACCCTCGAATGCCTCGAACGCGAACTGCGCGAAGAGCTCTCTCTTCAGATCCATAGCATCGAGCGAATGGAGTTTGAAACGTCGGAATATGAGGACGGAGGGAAATTCGAGGTAGCCTACTGTTTTATCGGCGACTACACCGGCGAGCCGAGGAACAATGTGTTTGAGGAAATTCGCTGGGTAACACTCGATGAGCTGCGAACCCTCGACATCCTCGAGGGGAACAAGCGATTTGTGGCAAGATTGACTCATGAGTAGGTTGAAGGTTCGGAGATTAAAGATTGAAAATTGATGGATTGATGATTGGTGATTGAAGGGGTTGTGGGATTTCAGCAAAGACTTGAAGATTAAAACACGAGTTCGCAGTGCAATTCTTCGGTGGTACCGACGTAATCGGCGCGACCTCCCGTGGCGCAGAACGGGGGATCCCTATCGCATTCTCGTCTCAGAAGTCATGCTGCAACAGACGCAGGTGAGTAGAGTTCTGCAGAAGTATCCTCTCTTCCTCAAACGGTTTCCCACGCTTACCAAGCTCGCCAAATCCAGTCGTGCCGATGTGATCCGCGCGTGGCGAGGGATGGGCTACAACAATAGAGCGGTTCGATTGCGCCAACTTGCCGGGACAGTAAGCGAGAATTTTGACGGCCAGATTCCCGCTTCTATCGATAAACTCATGAGTCTTCCCGGCATTGGCCGTTACACTGCACACGCTGTCGCCTGCTTCGCTTTCGATCATCGGGTTCCTGTCGTCGATACGAACATCCAGCGCGTGCTCGGAAGACTGTTCAACAACAGAAAAGAAAATGTCTGGCACATTGCAGCACGAATTCTGCCGAAGAAGCACACATACGAATGGAATCAGGCGCTGATGGAGTTCGGAGCCGTAATCTGTACTGCCCGTGCACCACGGTGCGGTGAATGTCCGGTTCGACGAGAATGTCCGAGCGCATTTCGTGCGGAAATCCGTACCTCGCTCAAGAATACCAATGAGCCGGGACGGTATGGCGTTCCCAATCGAATCTACCGCGGCAAAGTTGTGGAAATCCTCCGTTCAATGAATGGGAGGAAATCGATTTCCTCTTCTGCTGTTGTCCGGGGACTCATACCCCGCTTTTCGAAAAAGGACCACCGTTGGTTTACGAAGCTTTTGGAGGGACTCCGGCGAGATGGATTGATCTCGATGAAGAAACAGGCGAGCGGATATCTTCTGTCTCTACCCAACTCATGAAGACAAAACACAGCCATGTCATTGAGTTACTTGAACTCTATCGACTCCGCCAGGATGCAATTAAGTCAAGGCTGGAGGAATTCAAGCACGTTCCGCCGTCGGAGTACTTCTTCGAGCTTGCGTACTGCCTTCTGACACCGCAGTCTAGCGCGGCTCATGCAGAAAAAGCTGTGGAAAAATTGAGAGAAAGCGGCTTCCCCACTTATGCTGTCGACCCTGAACCGATCCTTCGCGAAAAAAGTAATTACATCCGCTTTCATAAGACCAAAGCACGATTGTTAGAGAGACTCAAGGAGGATTACGCGAGAATCGGCAATGCGCTATCGAACGGCAATTCGCCTTCAGAGTTGAGGGAATGGTTAGTAAAGAACGTGAGGGGCCTTGGATACAAAGAAGCAACGCACTTCCTACGTAATATCGGGCGCAATGGGGGATTGGCAATTCTCGATCGCCACATCCTCAGAAATTTGCGCCGGTTCGGGGCGATTCGCTCCCTCCCAAAGACGCTGACACGCAGGCAATACTTCCGCATCGAGCAACGATTCATAACGTTCTCCGAGCGCATCGGCATCCCAATCGACGAGCTTGACCTGCTTTTCTGGAGTATGGAAACGGGGGAGATTAGGAAATAGGCTGTAGATTGAAGATTCCATGGTAGGGTGACTAAAGTTTCGATACTTTAATACGTGGTGGAGTGAATAATGAAAATCGCTCGCGTTGAAGATTTGGTGTGTGCTCCACGGTTTCCAGAATGACTCTTGACCTTATTCGTTATTGTCAATTCACCCGTCGTCCGTCAACAGCACGATAACTTACAACTTTCAACCGTCAACCGACAACTTCAATGAACTACCTCATCATTGGCTCCGGACTCATGGGCAGCGCACTCGCGTTCGATCTTTCGAGATCGGATGGCGTCTCTGGCATTACACTGGCCGACATCGACATTGACCGAGCGGAACGAGTGGCGGCCTCAATTGGCTCACCGTTGGTAAAGCCCAAGCGGGTCGACGTCAACGACTACGATGCGATCATCGAGCTCATGAATGGTCATGTCTGCTCCATCGGTGCAGTTTCTTATCGCTTCAATTATGCCCTCAGCAAGGCCGCCATCGAAGCCGGCTCGCATTACCTCGATCTTGGCGGAAATGACGAGGTTGTCGCGCGACAGATGACGTTGCATGACCTTGCTCTCCGCAACGACGTCCTGATCGTCCCGAATTGCGGCCTCGCTCCCGGCATGGCCAATGTGATTGCAGCGCGCGCGGCTGAGAAATTCGAATCGGTGGAGAACATGCGCATCCGCGTTGGTGGTCTCCCCCGGTATCCAAAGCCGCCATTGAACTACCAGCTCGTTTTTTCCGTCGAGGGACTTATCAACGAATACTCAGGGAAATCTGTCACACTCCGGCAAGGTCGTATTACAGAAATCGAAACAATGACGGAGATTGAGTCGATTGAATTCCCGCCACCGTTCGACAAGCTCGAAGCATTTCATACTTCCGGCGGAGCTTCAACATTGCCGGCGATGTTCGAAGGAAAGGTAACGAATCTCGACTACAAGACGATCCGCTATCCGGGCCACTGCGAGCGGTTCAAGACTCTTCTTGATCTTGGCTTCGGCTCGGCTGAACCGATCACCGTCGGGAGCAACGTGATGACGGCGAAAGAGCTGTTCTACGAAATGTTGAAGAAACGTCTCTCGGGCGACAGTCCAGACGTTGTCCTCGTGAGGGTCGAGCTTGAGGGAACGAAAAACGGAACGCGAAAGACGCTCCGCTACGAGTTGATTGATTCTTACGACACAAATACCAATATTACTGCCATGATGCGCACGACCTCGTATCCGACATCGGTCATTGCGCAACTGATCGCCCACGGATCGATCGTGGAACGCGGCGTCCTCCCACCTGAACAATGCGTTCCGTTAGACCCATTCCTCGCCGAACTCCGCAAACGCGACATCAACATCAAGGAGCAATGGTTATAATCTATGCCGCAGGATTTCTCATTCGATATCGTTTCCGAAGTGAACATGCAGGAAGTCGATAACGCCTTGAACCAAGCCCGCAAAGAGATCGGGCAGCGGTACGATTTCAAGGGATCTAAGACTTCTCTCGAACTCCACCAGAAGGAAAAGAATATCACCGTCCTTTCCGATGATGAGTTCAAGCTCAAGAGTGTGCTCGATATTCTCCAATCGAAGCTGGTGAAGCGCGGTGTCCCCTTAAAAGCCATGAAATACGGAACTGTTGAGCCCGCTGCCGGTGGAACTGTGCGACAAACGATCACGCTTCAGGCCGGGATCGACAAGGAGAATGCAAAAACCATCGTCAAGCTCATCAAAGATACCAAGCTCAAAGTGCAGGCGCAGATTATGGAGGATCAAGTGCGTGTGAGCGGAAAAAGCAAGGATGACCTTCAACAGGTGATGAAGCTTCTCCGCGATCGGAATCTTCCGTTTGCGATGCAGTTTGTCAATTATCGGTAATGAAGTCCTCAATCTCTATTTGCATCTGGGCGTTCCTTTTTCTGCAGACCGCAATAGCAGTTCAGCAAAAGGTCTCCGTTCAGATCGGCAACAATCCATCCGTTGCCATAGGCTCATTTGATTCGCTTGAGGTAACCTATTGCTCGCTTGATGAATTGACATCTGCTTTAAACTTCACGACAGCCATCAACGATACGGTCGGAAAGCTGGAATTCAGAACCGGGTCGCACCGTGTCAAAGCTACCGCCAACAACCCGTTTCTTGTCATCACCGACTTGGGCAACAACACCGCTTCGGTGGTTCAGCTCCCCAAACCCGTCAAGCTTGTCGGGAAGAAGTTCTTTGTCCCTCTTCCTCACTTCTCAATGTTTCTTGACAACTTCTGGGAAGGGACAATCTCGTATACCGACACAACGCGCACCCTTGCATTTGTTGTCACGTCAACTGTTCCGGAGTTTGACATCACGGGGATCGAAATCGAGTCACGATTGAATGGCTACCTCATTACCGTGTTGGCCAGCCGAAAGCTTGGAGAGATGGAGGCATGGCTCAAACCGGATGGCTGGCTGTTCTTAACGGTCGCAAATGCAAAGGCCGACACCATTGCCATCGCTCAGGTAAAACCGATGGGAGCAGTGAGACAAATTCTAACATTTCAGTCGCCAACCTCCGTCCAGCTGACATTCAAAGTCGCGCCGGATGTCGTTCAGGCGGAAGTTACTCCCGAACCCGGGACAAACAACCTTTTGCTTTCCCTTCGCACGCAATCGGAAGCTGAAAAGGCCGAGCTTGAACGAAGAAGACAAGCCCTCATCCGTGAGAAACTCGAAAAGGAAAGATCACGAGCAAAGTTGGATGTAATCGTGATCGACGCAGGACACGGAGGGAAAGATCCGGGAACGATCGGTGTGGGAGGAACGCGGGAAAAGGATGTCACCATTGCAGTGGCTCTTGAACTCGGAAAACTCATCGAGAAGAACTTGAAAGACGTGAAGGTGGTCTACACGAGAAAAGACGATAGGTTCATTGAGTTATATCGCCGAACGCATATTGCTAATGAGGCGGGCGGGAAGCTTTTCGTGAGCATCCACTGCAACTCCACGGAGCGGAAACCCTCAGCGCAGAATGGATTCGAGATCTACCTTTTGCGGCCTGGTCGGACATCCGAGGCAATTGCCATCGCCGAACGTGAGAACTCGGTTATCAAATTAGAGGAGGGATACGAGCAGAGATATCAGGAGCTCACGGAGGAAAACTTCATCCTCGTGACGATGGCTCAAAGTGCCTTCATGAAGTACAGCGAACGATTTGCCGAGGTGGCTGCCGAGGCGATGGCAAAGCATCTGAAGATTAAGAATAGCGGTGTAAAGCAGGCAGGATTCTACGTGTTAGTCGGTGCATCGATGCCGAACGTGCTTGTGGAGACCGGCTATCTTTCCAACAGACAGGAAGAGAAGGTGCTTCGCAGCAAGGAGGGTCAGAAGAAGATTGCCGAGGCGTTATTCGAAGGAATTAAGGACTACAAGAAAATCTACGAGCAAGCGCTTCACCATGGCAAAGCCAGCGGTGCTCAGTAACCCTCCAACCGCGAACCTCACCCACCTACTTTCGCTCTTTACCCCTACGCGGCCGATTTTGCCCCCGCGACGGAAATCCCCGAGACACAGTTTTTAGATAACCCACACTAAATGTGTTGTGGAAGTTTAGGGAAAAAGTCTTTGCGCGACGGCACGACCCGTGCGCAAGAAAACCTCAACAACTCCGCGCAACCGTGTCAGTGGGGCACGCTGCATAGAGGGGAGATCGGGCACCGTTCGGGGCAGAACATGAAGCGTTACATTGCCGATGTCGTACCGCTCGTTGGTCGGTCGAAATGGCTCGCCTGTCAACTCACCGTGTAGCCGGTAGAAGGCATCGGTGACCGCAACGTACTCGTTCGATGTAACGGAGTTTTTCAGTAGTCGATGTACCAGGATGACATCCTCTCCTGCCAACTCCTCATGATTCCTGATGCGCTTGAAGAGCGCCTCCCCGTAGTGGACAACGGCCTTCAACCGCAATTCGCCGATATGCCGGCACGCTTCACACAAACATCCCCCATCCGTCGTGCGGATGAGCTTACGCTGTGTTTCGTGGAATGCGTCGAAAAAACTGTGGACTTGACGATAGACCGAGCGTGCCGCTGCCTGCGGGTCGGGCTCTGCCACCGCATACAAAAACACCGCGTCGCCCTCGAACTTGGAGAGCTGCAGCGGGTATTCCGCCTCTGCCACCACAGTCTCCAGCAACGTACTAATGATCTCCTCAGCGTGTAGTAGACTCAACATACGGAGCTTGAGGAACTGCGTGTAGCCCGAAACGTCTGCGATCACCAGACAGACCTTTTTAACACCCTGTATCGAAACGGTTGAGGTTGCCATAGGAAATGTTTGCTGAAAGGATATTGCACGTGTTGTCTCTGTCGTGCCCCTAATACGAAATTGTTGACGGAATGGATTTCACTCTTGTTTTTTCTTTCTTTTTGAGGCATGTCCTCGATCAAGGTCGCGGTCGAACCTAATCTTTCTCCCTAGCCCTTCTCTTGAGGCTTCGATCCGGCAAGCGGTAGATTAGGTACTCGGCATTGTACTTCAGTAGGGCATAGGCTTCGCTGGTCATGACGATGTTACTGTCGTGTTTCTTCTTGTCGGCTTCTTCGCTCTTCTTGTAAATCTTCTCTACTTTCTTCACCAGTTTCTCCAACTCTTTTCGTGATTTGACGGAATCTCCCTTTGTCAATTCTTTCTTTGCTTTCTCAATGCGCTTTTCGATGTTCTTGGCTACACCGTCATGTGGTTGTTCATCCTCGTCGCAATCGTCGTCTCGTGTTGATTTGAGCCAGCCGAGTTGCACAGACTGACGGGTGTAGGAAAGGAGGGTGTCGAGGAAGGCGAGGTGAATGAAAGGAGTAGGGGGTCTTGCCGCAGCAATAGTCAGAACTTTTTTGGAAGCCTCGAGGACATCTTCGCCGACGACAGAGTCTGGTTCAAAGGTGAGTTCTGGGGGTTCTGCCCAACCTCGGATATATATGGTGGTAATGCTAGGGATACCCTTTGAATCATAGCTGAAAAGTGGTTGAGTCTGATTAGGATGGATGTAATGCAAAGAATCATCTGCACCCCAACCAATGGCGGGTGTTCGACCGCCAACAATGGCAAACCAGCCTTCGGGGGATTGCACGCGGGCAGGCAGAATATTGAAGGGAATATCTATCGCCCAAATACTCTGTTTACTTGTTGGCAGGCTCTTGATTTCATATTCGTACCGCAAGGCCCCTTGAACAGCAGTAATCCCGACTTTGACAATGACATCAACTTGATCAATGGGCGGAAATCTAAAAATCTTTAGCGTGTCCTGCGAAAGTGAAGATGGCGAGACGCAAAACAAAAGCAAGAATAGCCGCATGAGATTTTTAAGAGTGCGCATAATTATCTGACCCTTATATGATAGTGATCATAATGGGTTCTAACCCTCCCATGAGTGTGTGCCTCAATAGCTCGCAGAAGTCTTTCTCTCTTAAGTTTTAAGCATCGATTCGCAACATCGATTCCCCTAAACCCGATATCCGCATTTTCGCCAATTCTGTGTTCAGCATGGCCTTCATCTATTCCAGATTTCCATCGGTTTCCCGTATCAAAGAGCCCACCATACTCCAGACTCATATCATTGATCCGCAGTCGTACACCCGGATTCAACGAATCATACGAGGCGGCAATATTCCTGATGGCTTGAACCAAAGCCGAAGTTCCATAATGGTTCCTAAAATGCAAGGACTTTAACGATGAAGCATCTCGACATGGGTCATTGGTGCCCGAATGATTATCAGGACCGCCCACCAACTCGTACTGCTGACCGGGGCCCAAAGCCACCAAATCCGGCACTCTCTCGAGAATACTTGTTGTATCCCACAGGAGCGGTTTCTCACTCGATTCAACTCGGAACTTCATCCGATCCCCAAATTGCGACGCAATATACCCGAAAGCTGCTCGACCATCGTTACCGGTAACATCAGTGATCGGATTGCCCCGCTGGTTCGTCCGTGTGGAAACAAAATGGCCGTAGTTCTCAAAGCTACGTGGTCGTCTCGGACTAACGTGATCATGTCCCCCAGAACCATCCTCATAGTCGCTCGTCAGGCGAATACCATGATTTGCCACTGGCTGGCCCCCACGCGTTAAGTAAACTTCCAGCACGGTCGTGTTCTCTGGATGGGGCCTCTCAGCAGTGAATGGCGGCACCAGCGGCAAAACCGTGCGAGGGCCGACAACAACAATCCGTAAGGTCTGCTCAATCACGACAATTGCTTCTTCTCCCTTCTTGGTTTGATCATTCTGCAGGCTTACGCGGACTATCGGTGTTGCTCTCGTTGTTGGATTCTTGACTACGGCTGCAAACACTACCCTTCCCGCCTTGGCATCCGCATAGCTGATGTTCTGC
>DATMBF010000024.1:0-41697 GCA_035559595.1 Bacteroidota bacterium
CACGACGCTCTTCGCGATTTCATCACAGGAAGCGGGGTCGAGCGTGTAAAATTGGAGTTGATGTTTAACGGCAAGACTGTAACCGCAGAGTTCCTTGAGGCTTTGCGAGAACACGATTATCACCCGACCACGGTCGGTGAGATTGAAGTTCAACCCGGTGAACGAGTGCCCGCATTTGTCATTCAAGGCTCAACAGCATTCTTTGGGTGGGTTTTTTGGGAGAAGTTCACAGAAAAGAAGATGCGGAAGCTCTGGGGATCGGTCCTTCGAAACACGAAGGGAGACTGGGCAATTCAAATTCCACCAACGAAACCAACGACCATCTACGCCAATTCTTCACACCGCCTCCTGATGGATCTCGACAAACCTTTCTAAAAGTAATGACAATACGCGAAAATCGCTCTTACACTTTTTTCAAGGAGGAGTCACAATGAACATCACATACCTCTCTCGTTTCTGTTTGGGACTGATGCTCTTGGCTTCGTTTGACCTTTCTGCCGTTGCACAGGAAGGTGAGCGAGGACCGCAGCTCATTCCGGCCCCCAACCGTCGCGCCGATGAAGGAAAGGGGCCATTCAAGACCTTCGTTATTCGCGCCGTCATGTTGATCGATGGAACCGGCGCGCCGCCGATTGGCCCGATGGATATTGTCATCGAGAACAACCGAATCAAGCAGATTCGCAGTGCCGGCACCCCCGGCCTGCCTCTGAAAGAAGGCCGCGAGCCGAAGAATGCCGATTTCGAGCTTGATGCGACGGGGATGTACTTGATGCCGGGATTCGTGGATATGCACGTGCACGCGGGCGGTCCACCGAAGAATCCCGAGGCAGAGTACGCCTACAAGCTTTGGATGGGACACGGAGTAACAACAGTACGAGGAGTACCGCTCGCGCAACAAGCGATCACCGTTAAAGAGAAAGAGCGAAGTGCAAAGAATGAAATTGTTGCCCCTCGCATCTTCAACTACCAACGACCGGGAAGTGGATGGGATAAGGGTCCGGTGCGAACACCAGAGGATGCGCGCAATTATGTTCGCTGGGCAGCAAAGAATGGAATTGACGGATTGAAGCTTGGCGCACATCGCCCCGACATCATGGCCGCATTGCTTGACGAAGCAAAGAAGCTGGGCCTCGGCTCAACAGCTCACCTTGGACAAACCGGCGTTGCTCAGATGAATGCAATCAAAGCTGCGCGACTCGGATTAGGAACAGTGACGCATTTCTACGGCCACTTTGAGTCGCTGCTGAAAGACTATGTGGTCCAGCCCTGGCCTCCGGAGCAAAATCAGAACGACGAACAACATCGTTTCGGGCAGGTGGCGCGATTGTGGGATAAGATTCATCCCCCCGGAAGCCCGGAGTGGAACGCATACCTTCAAGAGCACTTGAAACTAGGAACAACATTCGATCCGACGATGACAATCTATGTCGCAGGGAGGGATGTGATGCGCGCACGGACGGCGGATTATCACGACAAGTACACGCTTCCTTCGTTGATGGACTTCTATACGCCAAGCCGTGAAACACACGGATCGTACTGGTTTTACTGGACGACATGGGATGAAGTCGCATGGAAGAATTTCTACCAGGTCTGGTTCAGACTCATCAACGATTATAAGAAGATGGGTGGTCGGGTCACAACAGGTTCGGATGCGGGATTCATCTACAGCACATACGGCTTTGGTTTCGTGCAAGAGCTTGAGCTGTTGCAAGAAGCCGGCTTTCATCCGCTGGAAGTCATCCAGGCCGCCACGATGAATGGTGCAATGACATTGCACGAGCCGAAAGGACAGCCCATCGATTTCGGTGTTGTGCGCGAGGGACTACTTGCCGACATGGTGATCGTCGACCAGAATCCGCTTGAAAACCTCAAGGTTCTCTACGGAACCGGAGCCGTGAAGCTCAACGACAAGACAGGAAAGGTTGAACGGGTCGGCGGTGTCAGATGGACAATCAAAGACGGCATTCTCTACGATGCAAAGCAACTCCTTGCCGACGTTGCCGCCATGGTGGAAAAACAGAAGATGGAGCGCAAAAAGCAGGCCAGCACGGAGACATCAGGCGGGGAAGCAAAATAACCCCATCCTTTCGATAACTCGGCAATCTCTGCGGCTCTGCGTCTAGGTTTGTATTTCCAACACGAAGGGACGGCTTTGTCGGAATCGCAGAGGGAACTTCACGCAATACAACCTGAGGAAATTCGAATGAAAGGTATGATCGTCTTGACAATATATTTTGTCGCGGCTTCCTTTGCGCAGCCGAACCCTGCAATCTCCAGCCAGGAACCGTTGCGCATCACCGAGCCACTGAACATCAGTGATCTCAATCAGCACGAGGGTAACCTCGCCGGCGTGATCAAGCGCTTTACGGCAGACCGCGGCAGCTTGAGCCGCTTTTACTCCGCCCCGTACTCCCCGATAAAGCGGATGCGACTCAAACAATTCTACTCCGAATGGCTTGATGCATTGCAACAGATCGATTTTGAGGGTCTGAGCCAACAGGAAAAAGTCGATTATGTGCTCTTCAAAATCCAGCTTGATTACGAACTCCGACAGCTCGATCTGGAAGAAAAGCGTTTCGCGGAAATGGAGCCGCTGATTCCCTTTGCAAAGAGCCTTATCGAGCTTGAGGATTCACGTCGGCATATGCAACCCATTGATCCCCAAAAGGTTGCTGCTCTTCTGAACAGCATCAGCAAGAAGATTGAGGAAACAAAGAGATCAGTCGAAGCGGGGTCAAAACCGGACACGAAATCCCGAGCTATCAAGAAGACCGTCGCCAACCGCGCATCGGAAACTGTCACCTCTTTTCGCACAATGCTCAAGAATTGGAATACGTTTTATAATGGATACGACCCCGACTTCACCTGGTGGATGGCACAGCCGTACCGGGTTATCGACAGCTCACTGCAGGATTATGCCAAGTTCTTGCGAGAGAAAGTCGTGGGCGTCAGGATGGACGACGCGACGGCCATCGTCGGCGATCCTATCGGCAGAGACGCACTCATGATTGAACTGGCCTCGGAACTGATTCCCTATACGCCGGAAGAGCTCATTGCACTTGCCAGAAAGGAGATGGAATGGTGTGAGAAGGAAATGATCAAGGCGTCGCGAGACCTCGGTTATGGTGACGACTGGAAGAAGGCGCTTGAGCACGTCAAGAACCTCTACGTCGAACCCGGGAAGCAACCGGAATTGATCCGTGAACTTGCTCTTGAAGCCATTGAGTTCATCGACAAGAATGAATTGATCAGCGTGCCCACGGTGGCAAAACAGAGCTGGCGGATGGAGATGATGACTCCCGAACGCCAGCTTATTGCGCCATTCTTTTTGGGCGGCGAGGTCATCCAGGTTTCGTATCCGACGAACACCATGTCCCACGAGGCCAAAATGATGAGCATGCGGGGGAACAACCCGCACTTCTCACGCGCGACGGTTCACCACGAACTGATTCCGGGACATCATTTGCAGCAGTTCATGAATTCCCGCTATCGCACATATCGCAACGTCTTCAGCACCCCGTTCTGGGGTGAGGGATGGGCTCTGTATTGGGAACTGCTTTTGTGGGACATGAACTTCCCGAAATCGCCTGAGAATCGCATAGGCATGCTCTTCTGGCGAATGCACCGCTGCGCGCGGATCATCTTTTCGCTTAGCTTCCATTTAGAAAAGATGACGCCGCAGGAGTGTATCGATCTCTTGGTGAATCAGGTCGGACACGAGTACGACAACGCGGCTGCAGAAGTACGACGGTCGTTCAGCGGTCAGTATGCACCTCTCTATCAATGCGCGTATTTGTTAGGCGGATTGCAGTTCCGTTCCTTACATCGTGAGCTCGTGGAATCCGGCAAAATATCAAACAAGCAGTTCCACGACACAATCTTGCGGAACAACAGTATTCCCGTGGAGATGGTACGAGCCATCCTGACGAACGAGAAACTCGAGAAAGATTACAAGTCGCGTTGGAAGTTCTATGGCAACATCCCGACGAAATAGACGAACGAAGTGTTGGGTGAAATGCAACGAAGAAATTGCTTGCAGTTGGCGCACTCGAGAGCGGAGGAAGCTCTCTGGCAAGACTGCCGATGGGAAAATGGTGGAGAATCAATTCGGAAAAATCGTGAGGCAATGCGGGCATGATTTTAACCGTACTTCACGAATGCATCGTCAGCACACCAGCAAGGACACTATGACGCAGAAAACCCAAACCGCACCGCAGAAGGCGAATTCATTTCTTGGACGAGCCCATCATAGCCTGATTGTATGGTAGAACTGAAATCCCATTGGGAAAAGATCTTCACCAAAAAGAAATCGACTGAGGTCAGCTGGTACAAACCGCGTCTGGAGATCTCTCTCCGGCTCATCAAATTAGCTGCCGTTGGCAACTCCGCGGCCATCATCGACATCGGAGGAGGAGATTCTGCGTTGGTAGACGATCTCCTCAAGTCTGGATATTCCAACATCACCGTTCTTGATATCTCACAGCCGGCCTTGGACCGGACGCGCGCTCGGCTCGGAGAGAAGTCCGAGAACATCTCGTGGCTCAATGCTGATATTACGCAATCCGAACTTCCCTCAAATTCCTACGATCTCTGGCACGATCGAGCCATGTTCCATTTTCTCATTGACGCCACTGCTCGCGAAGCATATGTCCGTCGTTGTCAGATCGCCGTTAAGCCGGGTGGGGCAGTCATTATTGCAACATTTGCGGCCGACGGACCTGAACAATGCAGCGGTCTTCCCACCATGCGCTATTCTCCCGAAGAACTCCAGCGCCACATGGGTCCTTCGTTCCGACTGATCGAATCTATCCCCGAAATGCATATCACTCCCCACGGAAAACCTCAAAGCTTCGTATACTGCCTGTTCAGAAAGAAATCGGATTAGCGACGGAAATAATTCATGCAATGTGATTTCGATGTGATTGTCGTTGGATCGCGGATTGCCGGATCCATTGTTGCGACACTCCTTGGAGAGGACGGACACCGCGTTCTTATCGTCGACCGGGCACACTTCCCCAGCGATACCCTCTCAACACACTTCTTTCGATATCCGACATTCAACGCGCTACAGCGATTAGGTGTCCTCGACGAAGTCAGCTCATTGGCTCCAAAACTCGTCAACAACTTCAATGATGTTGACGGCCATGTCTTCGTCGAACCGGTAGAGAGTCCTGAAGGGCCAAGTCACTACTTGTGCGTACGGCGGATTACGTTGGACGAAATCCTTGTTCGCAGGATGCGCAAGGAATCCAATGTTTCTTTCCGTGAAGGAGTGCTTGTCGAGGACTTACTGCACGAGGATGGCCGTGTCATCGGCGTACGGTGGTCAGAGGACGGCCGGCAATCGCAGGCGACGGCTCGCGTCATTATAGGAACTGACGGCATACATTCTGTCGTTGTAAAAAAAGTTCAGCCGGCGGTTGAGCGATCAGAACCCGTTCGCCGGGCGATGTATTACGCCTACTATGCCGGCTTCGAGTCGAAATCTCCCCCTGCGGCCGAGTTCCACTATCGGGGGAATCGACTGGTGTACGTCTTTCCGACGGACGGCGGATTGACTCTTCTTGCAGCCTCGGTCCCAATTGACGAGTTTCAGGAGTTCAGAAAACAACCGGAAGATCGATTGCGAAGCGAAATCGAACGGATGCCGGGGATTGTTGACAGGCTGCGGCGGGCCGAAAGAGTCGGACCTGTCAGAGGCGCCGGCAATATTCCGGGCTACCAACGTTTACCCTACGGAAACGGCTGGGCTCTGGCAGGAGACTCGGAGCACCTCTTGGATCCGTGGTCGGGACAGGGGATCGATCAGGCCTCGACACACGCTCTGATGCTTGTGGATGCCATTCACAAATGGCTGCGCGAAGAAAGCGATCGGGAGGAGGCGATGCGCGAATACAATCGCCGACGGCATGAGTTCAGCGATAAGACCTTCGAGCGCACATGTCTCTTTGCCCGCGACTTTCGACCGATGACTGAGGCCGCGCTGAAGAAAAGAGGATTCATTCATTGAAAACGGGATCGCAACTCTCATGAGCAGTTACTTCCACCATTTCTTTTTCTTGTCTGCCTGGCTTATCAGAGTCCGCAAGAATGTAAGACCCACACCCTTCTTGGCATCGGGCGGTTGCCGGAAATGCCTCAAAGCGCAGTATCTCGCTCCGCCCTCGTAAAGGTCACGGCAGATTCTTTGGCCTTATCCACAGATGGAGAGAGACTCGTTGACATCCGAACTGAGCCGAAAGAAGTCAGACAAAAACGCTAAAACATTCCAAACAAGTTCCAATCTCTAAAACCCAAACTCTTGAACGCACGGATCGTGACATCCTTGCCCAATGCGTGATCGCTTTTCTATGCCCACCTCTCAGCTTCTCATCCACACGCCTCCTCACTTTCATCTCTGGAGAACCGTTTTCAGTCACGGCTGGTGTTCTCTTCCACCATTCTCTGTCGACCAAGCGAAACATACCTTCGGGCTTCTCCTTCGCCTCAGTGACGGCAACCTCGCCCGATGCTCGATCTCAAATGGCGCCAAGGCGCTGACCGTTGAGGTCCAAATGCGGGGATCACTAACACATGCTCAAAAGCAGGTGATCACGACTCAACTCTCAGCTTCACTGAGGCTTGATGAAGATCTCTCGGACTTCTACAGCATCGCACGGAAGCATAGACGATTTCAGTGGATTCCACGTCTCAAAGCTGGCCGACTCCTTCGCGCACCAACGGTGTTCGAAGATGTTGTGAAGATGATCTGCACTACCAACTGCACATGGGCGCTTACCACAATTATGGTGACGAATCTTACCACCAAACTCGGAGAACGATTTGACGATGGATTGTATAGCTTTCCCACACTCGAGAGGCTTGCCGGCGCCACCGAACGCTTCCTCAGAAAAGAAGTCCGTGCTGGCTATCGGTCTCCCTACCTCCTCGAACTTGCGAAGCGTGTAGCGAGCAAAAAACTTGACCTCGAATCCTGGCGAACCTCGCAGCTTCCGACCGACCAGCTCTATAAAGTGATCCGCTCGGTCAAAGGAGTGGGCGACTATGCAGCCGGAAACATTCTCAAGTTGCTCGGCAGGTACGATTACCTCGGACTCGACTCCTGGGTACGCGCTAAGTTCTACAAGCACCACCGGAACGGCCGAAAGGTGGGCGACAAGACAATCGAACAGGCTTACGCGCAGTACGGCAAGTGGAGAGGTCTTTTCTTTTGGCTGGAGATGACCAGCGACTGGTACACCCGGAAATTCCCTTTCTGATGCTCATCTCTCTACTCCATCGAGCGCTTTGTTTTCGCTACCGTATGCTCGGTGGCATAACGAGGGTTACTTCGATCAGAGGCCTTCCCGTTCACTACGTTGAATTCCAGAATTGCCCTGCACCTGTACTCTTCTTCGTTCACGGCCTTGGCACTTCTTCAAGCTCCTGGGTGAATCTCTTCCCCCACTTCAAAGACCACTACCACATCGTCGCTCTCGACCTTCCCGGATTCGGCCTTTCGCCTCCGCCAAGTCACAAACCGTTTCTGACAATCCCGGAGTTCGATTCTCTGCTCCGCGAGTTTGTCGATGCAGTCCTTCCTGAACAATTCATTCTCATCGGACATTCGCTCGGAGGCTGGTTATCCATGCGCCTGTCCGCTCAGCTGCCGGAGAGGGTTTCTCATCTCATCCTGATGAACACTGCAGGCATTTTTCATCAAGGGGTAGAGGAACAGAAACAGCTTTTTACATTTTCCCGGATGGGGGACGTCCGAACTCTGCTGACCAGGATGTGGTATAACTACCCGTGGTATTTCAAACCCTTCTTGCCGGCGATCTATAACGATCTGCAAAAGAGAAGGGTATCTGAATTCGTAGCGACAATTCAGGAAGAAGACTTCGTCAATGATTCGCTGGAGAATCTTTCGATGCCTGTGTCCCTGATCTGGGGAAAGGACGATAGGTTGCTCTCGTGGCAAAGCGTGGAAATTCTCAGGACGAAGCTGCCGCACCTTCGTCTCAGGACAATCGCGCATTGCGGACACGTTCCTCAGTTGGAACAACCGGCAATGCTCAAGAAGATTCTTGAGGAGGTTTTGAGCGAAGACGACAAACGCGGATTTCACACGGCGGCATCGCCAGCGGGCAGGTTGCTCACCTGAGAACTGAAGCATTCAAGATGGCGATTCGTGAGGCCGAACTTTTTCACAACGGCAAAGAGGAGAACGAGAACGGCCAGAAAGAAAAAGTAAGAGAGGGATTTCATCATTGAATGGTGATCAGAATTTCGTCTCCCACGGAACCGACAAACGCGATACTGTACCAACATTGTTGTTCGATCTCTTCCAGGAGGATGTACTCCATTTCTTCAAGTTCACGGAGTGAGAGTTTTCTCATGGAATATCGTTTCTTCATGATGCCTCCGGTGAGCCGCTTTCCTACCTACAGTATTGATGTTTTGCAGGAACGTTTGTAGTAAGCGTCACACATGAAGAATCTTTAAATGAGAAGCTCCTTTTCCCGGGAGTGGATACAAAAAAAGCCCCGACCTTGGTGCGGCGGGGCTTTCTGTGTGTTTCGACTTAGCGCTCAGCTCTACTGCACAATATAAGGAATACCCCAGACTTGTGTTGAGAATGGTGCTTGATCATCAAAGAGGCTTTCTCTTGTCAACGCGCTTACAAAGACATGATGCCGCCCCCTCAGGTGGGAATTCCAAGAGTATTCGTATACCCTCTCGTATGCCGAGCCAATTTGCACTTGAGACACAAGCGTCATCCGTGCATGTGCCGGGCGGAAGTTACCGGCCATCATGAGCGCGGGTCTGTGCAGTGAGACAAAATCAGTATCTGATGCCGTGCTCCTAATAGTGACGCGAATCGTCATGGGTTGAGAGGGGCTAAACTGGGGCACTTCCCTTCCCCCGAAATGCCCGAGCTTAAACCAGTACGCCGTCGGATCAGTGATGACGACCGTATCAGTTCCGATTCTTGCTTCAAGCTTGTTGATGGTGATGAGGGCATTTTGGGTTCCCCCTTTCGCGGCCGAAACTTCACGCGGCCGCCAGTTGAGACGAGTATTGTTCGTCCGGGCAACTCTGTACAGCTTCACCTTTCTCAGTGTTTCTTCGACGAACGGTTTCGTGACGATCGTTATCGTCGTATCCTGAAGAGAGTACCTCGCTGCGATTCGAATTTCGCCCGTAATCGTGTGTTTGACGGTCGCAACAACAAGCGTGTCGCTGACGGAATCAAAATCGATTGTCCGTGAGACTTGCGTGATGCGGCGCCCCCACCCACGCGGGTAAATAGGCGTCGCGACATCGCCGGTCTTGAATATGACCGGACCGTCATCATTCAACGTCGCGCCGTCGCTGGTGAAAAGGGGATCTTCGGTAATCATTTGACGGATTGCTTCAAGGTTGGTCTCGTCAGGACCCATCACTTCCTTTTGACATCCCGCAAATATCCCGACAGTGAGCATCAGGAAGAAAGCCAGCCTTCTCATCGTATCCTCCACTATATTATATATTGAGAGTTCTTTTTGTTGGAAATGACATGGGTTGGACACATCGTCTTCTCTCCAAGTTTAATCATTTTTCCCGTCTTTTCTGTGACGGCCGGCAGACGACGCCACAGCTTGCTTGTCTTTCCTTAATCTTGTACCATGTACGCAAGATCAGGGAGGTAGAACAATTCTTTCCATGACCCCAGAGAACTTCCCTGATTTCCCCTTTTTTGAGAAAAAACGATGAAATCCATTGCCGTAATCGAAAACAACAGGGATAACCGGCTTCTCCTGAGGGCTATATTGGGCGAGACCTATAATATTCTCGAATACGAAACGGGTTTTGAAGCTCTCGCCGCATTCCAGCAACACCTGCCCGATCTCGTCCTTCTCGATATTGCCCTGCCGGGAATGGATGGTGTCGAAGTCCTCCAACGAATGAGAGACACTCAGGCCACCCGTGAACTTCCGGTCATCGCAATAACGGCACATGCCATGACGGGCGATCGTGAACGTTTCCTCAGTGCGGGTTTCGACGACTACATCTCAAAACCGATCATCGACGAACGGCTTCTCCTCAACACCATTGAGGCATGGCTCCAAAAAAGAAAATAAGAGACATCTCCCGCAGACGAATTCCCGCCGCAAAGTCGGCTCCTCCGCGAAAGGGCGACTTAGAGAGTGTCTACGCACGGCTCGGCCAGCGCCTTATTTCTGCAACGACACATCGTGATGCAGCGAGGATCGTTCTGGGAGCTGCCAACGAACTGTTTTCGTGGGATGCTTGCACGCTCGATTTTTATTCTGCAGAGGAAGATAAGATCTACTCGGTATTGAATATCAACACTCTGCAACAGGGTCCCGAAGCGCCAGCAACGATTTCGCACGGTGCTACCCCTTCCGGAGGTCAGCGCAAGATTATCCAGCGCGGCGCACAGCTCTCCATCGCGGGGGTGACAAGCATCATGGCTGTCCCCATTCGAGCAAAGGAAGGGGTCATCGGAATTCTGAGCGTTAAGAGGTCAGGAAAAGAACCGTACACGCCAAAAGAACTTCGCACCCTTCAGTCACTTGCCGATTATTGCACGGGAACGTTCGAACGAATCCGGGCAGAGGAAGAACTTGCCCGCCGCCGACATGAACTGACCGATCTCATCGAAAATGCTGCGATCGGAATTCACTGGGAGAATGTTCAGGGACAGATCATCTGGGCGAATCATACGGAATTGGAGTTGCTTGGATATTCCCTGGAGGAGTACATCGGCCATGATTTCTTAGACTTCTGTGCCGACCAGAGTGCCGTGGTTCAATTCTCCAAGCTCCTTCGACAGCATACTCCAGTCAGGAATTTTGAAACCCGGCTCAAAACGCGAGACGGCTCTTTCAAGTTTGTTTCGATCAATGCGAATGCCGTGTTTCACGAGGGAGAGTTTATTCATTTCAGAGTCTTCACCCGCGATATCACCGAGCGTAAAATTGCGGAGCTCGAGGCAGAACATCGGAGTCAGCGCAGTTTACTTTTAGCAAAGATCTCTCAGTCCCTTGCAGAGGCAGGGCGGGACTTTCAGGCTGTCCTGAAGTCAATCGGCAATCATGTCGTCCACGGTTTCAGTGATGCCTGCGTCGTTCGTCTGGTTTCGGACGATGGGCAATTGTTGAACCCTGTTGCAATTCATCATCGGGATCCCGAGGCTCTTTCGCTCTTGCGCGAAACTGATGCGAGGACTCCTCAAGGTGTGCACGAGGGGATCGGATCGGATGTGATCCGCTCGGGCAAATCTCTCTTCCTTCCAAACGTGGAACCCGAGGAACTTCGATCGAGTATAAAGCCGGGACTTCGACCGCACATCGACCGCTTCCGCACACACAGTCTCCTTGCTGTTCCATTGAAAGCGCAGGGACACACCATCGGCGTTCTCTATGCCGGACGCGACATCACACCAACCCCCTTCACCGCCGACGATCAATCCTTTCTTGAGGAGATCGCGTACAGGGCCTCCCTCGTGATGACGAACGCCTTCTACTTCGAGCAACTGCAACAGAGACTTGCTGAGCAGAGATCTGCGAAGCTTGAGGCCGAGCGCCGCTCCCAGCGCAGTCTCTTGTTAGCTAAAATTTCGAATCTTCTTGCCGAAGCCGGCCGGGACTTCAGCGGAGTACTGGAGGTGGTCGGTAGGGAGGTTGCAGCAGGATTTAGCGACGCCTGCGTCGTCTCTCTGATTTCGGGCGACGGCCAGTTGTTGAACCCTGTCGCGATCCATTGCCACGACCAAGAGTTACAGGAACTCGCTCGATCTGTATTAGGCAAGACAGCGCTTAGCGTGAGTGAAGGGATCGGTTCGATAGTTATTCGGTCGGGCAAGACCCTGTTGGTTCCTGTTGTCAATCGTGAGCAACTTTCGAAACAGCTCAAAGCCGAACATCGCCAGATTCTGGATCGATTCCCTATCCACACTCTTCTTGTAGTCCCCCTCAAAGCACAGGGAAAAGTCATCGGTGTGCTTTACTGCGCCCGTGATACGACGAAAGAATCCTTCACAGCAGATGATCAGACTTTCCTTGAAGATCTTGCAAATCGCACTTCGTTGGTCATTACCAACGCCCTTTACCTTCAGCAACTTGAATCGGAGCTTGCCGAAAGGAGACGAACCGAAGAAGCCCTTCAAAAGAGTCGCGAACTCTACAGAAATCTTGTCGAGAATATCCGTGAGCTCTTCTTTGTTGTGGACGCAAACGGCAGAATTATCTACGGAAGTCCAAATTTCTTCTCCGAGACGGGCTTTGCTCCTGCCGAGATCATCGGAAGGACCTATGTTCGGCTGATCCATCCGGATGATCGAGCTCGCGTTATCGAATTCTACAAACAAAAGACCGCGGATGGCACTGTCGACACGACCATTGAGTTCCGCGGTCGCCGCCACGACGGCAGCTATGAGTGGGTCGAGCAATCCACAAGGATTGTTCGCGACGAACGTGGTAACGTCATTGAATATCGAAACCTCGTCCGAAACATCACTGAGCGAAAACGGGCTCAGGAGGCCGTTGAGGCCTTTGCCAGGCAACGCGAGCGGCTTTTGCAGATTTCACAAACAGTGTTTTCAACTCTTTCATTGGAGGATGTTCTCCAGAGAATCCTCGAGGCACTTCGAGAAGCAGCCCCGTACGATAGCTGCGCATTGTTTTTGTACGACAGAGAATCAGCGACACTCCGACCCACCCTGGCGATTGGAACCGACTGGCTCTCCAAGGATTTCCACTCATGGTCAATCCCGGTCTCCAAGGGTATTGCCGGCTCAGTGGCGCGTTCCGGGAAAGCTGAACTCATCAGCAACTCTCACCTCGATCCGAGGTCTGTTTATCCGCCTGGCACACTTCCAAAACGGGAACACGTCATCAGCATCCCGCTCATTACCAAAGGCCAGACGTTCGGCGTTATCAATCTTGGTCGCACCTCCGATCCATCGTTCTCGGAAGACGAATTCAGACTGACCCAGCTCTTTGTTGGTTATGCGGCAAGCGCAATCGAAAACGCGCAGCTCTTCGAACAAATTAAGGTCTCGGAGGAGAAATACAGGAATATTTTCGATTTCGCCCCTGTGGGAATCTATCAAGCTCAGCCGGACGGGAAGATCATCACAGCGAATCGGACGTTTGCGGAACTTCTGGAATTCTCTTCCGTCAATGAGCTTTCCGTCCTGAATCTTCGAAACCTGTTTGTTTCTGCCGATGAATTCGCGAGCATCGTGAAACAACACGGTTCGGGGACAGGAGCTGTGAGTAAGGAAATCCTCCTGAAGAAGAAGTCAGGTTTGACGCGATGGGTTCAACTCACACAGAACGCGGTGCGGGATGCAGATGGCAATCTGACAAGACTCGAAGGATTCGTGACCGATATTCAGAAGCGAAAAGAGGCAGAAGAGCGATTGCGCAAAAGTGAGGAGCTCTATCGAAACCTCGTTGAGAATATCAGTGAGGGGTACTTTGTCTCCGATCATCAGGGTCGACTGGTCTATGCAAGCCCAAACATTTTTGGTGCCACGGGATATTCGCCCGGCGAGTTGCTTGGCCAAATGTATACTCGAATGATTGCTGACGAAGACCGACGACGAATCGTCTCGCTCTATTTGGAGCGGACCAAGGATGGGACACAGGATGTTCGGTGTGAATTCCAAGTACGAAGAAAAGACGGTTCCACGTTCTGGGTGGAGCAGTCGACGCGAATCCTGAGAACTCTCCGAGGGGAAGTTTCCGAATATCGGAGCATTGTCAGAGATATCACGGAGCGAAAACGGATCGAAGAACAGAAGATAAGAGCTGAAGCAGCGAATCGAGCGAAAAGCCAGTTTCTCGCAACCATGAGCCACGAGCTCAGGACCCCGCTCAACTCGATTATCGGATTCACGAATGTTCTCCTCAAAAACAAAGAAAATCGATTGCGACAGCAAGAGATCCTCTACCTTGACCGTATTCTGGAAAACGGCCTCCATCTTCTGACCCTGATCAATGATCTCCTTGACCTTTCCCGGATCGAGTCAGGTCAACTGCAGGTACAACTCTCACCGGTGTTTCTGGACAAACTTGTCTGGGACACGATCGCCCAATTAGAAGGCCGGACGGTGGGTCGGGAAGTGAAGCTGCTGGTGGAAATCGAGCACGCTCTTAAACCCTTCCTTGCTGACGCGGGCAAGTTGAAGCAGGTTCTGATTAACCTCATCGGGAATGCCTTGAAGTTCACGGAAAAAGGCTCGGTCCGTGTCTTGGTGGAGGTAAATGACGAATCTTCCCTCCCCACAAAGGTTCATATTATCGATACGGGCATTGGAATTCCAAAAAACCGCCAGCATGAGTTGTTTACGGCCTTCCAGCAAATCGATTACGGGCTTAGCCGGAAATATGAAGGATCGGGGTTGGGATTAAGCATTTCGAAGTCCTTATGCGATCTCATGGGCTATTCGCTCACGTTTGAAAGCGAGGTAGGGAAAGGATCGACCTTCACCATTCACCTCAATCATACCGTCCCTGCACCAGTTATCCAATGACCTCCGCTGTGCATTCTGAATCCCATCACAATATGCTGCTCGCGCTGCTGCCGTTCAATCACGGCGAATGGGCCCACGCGAATTTGACCAGATTGAGCCTTTTCCTCAAGAACCCTCAAAGCTTCACTGAGCCTGAGCTTTTCGAGCGGTTTCTTGACGCAAAACAGACGTTCATAACAAAAACCACCCATGCCATTGAAGTGCTCATGAGCAGATGCCGCGAGCTTCAGAGAGATCATTCTGCAATTGATCAGCTACGGATTCGCACGATTAACCTAAATAACATATTGAAAGAAATGCAATCCTCACCCGATCAACCTCTCTCAGACAGAATGCTGGAGGAGACCGAAGCAGTCAAAGAATCGTTGCGCATTGTGCGGCAGGAAGCTCTTCGTTCCTTTCAAGCGAGCCCCACGGAGATCCTGCAAAGCGTTCTGGCTTCTCTCCAACCGATGCTGGAGAACCATGGCGTGACCGTTACAGGATCTCATGATGACACGTCTACAATCGTTTGTATAACACCTCAGACGCTGTTTGACGTTCTCCGGAGTCTTTTCGACCATGCCCTTGATGCTATGCGCGAAAGCCAGCAGCGATCACTCGATATCCGGTCTTACGAGAAGGCCCTCTGGTGGGTGGTGGAAATAAAAGACTCAGGAAAAGGAATACCGCTGGAACAATGGAAGACAGTGTTTGACAATACGACGAGCAATCCACAGACTGGGCGATTAGGTTTCGGTGCTATGAGAGAACATCTGCGACTGTTCGAGGGTGAGATCGCAATCAAGGAAAGTACGGTCGGGACAGGAACAACAATGCTCCTAAGATTAAAGAAGATCTAACGGTATGGCCAAGCGCGCCCTCCTCATTCTGGATGATGATCCGACATTTCTCAGCGATATTCAGGCATTGCTGGGAAAGGCGTATACATTCTTCCCTGTGGGGAAAGAGGAAGAAGCGTTCGTCATCCTCAGCGAAAGAAAGATTGACGTCATGTTTCTCGATCTTATGCTCGGCGGCGGCAGAACGGGGCTGGATGTACTGAAAAAGGTCCGGGAGGAGGTACCCGACCTTCCTGTCATTATATTGACGGCCTACGCTTCCGTTGATACCGCGGTGAGCGCTATGAAATTGGGTGCATATCATTACATTTCAAAATCTCCGAACATCGAAGAACTAAAGACCCTTATTGACCGGGCTGTTGCAGACAGGATGGTTCGTCGGGAATATCAGCTCCTTCGGGAAGAAGTTGATCGGGCGACAGGCACAATTACGGGGAAGAGCCAGGCCGTGCAGCAGGTTATTGAATCAATCCATCGCGTTGCGCTCTCAGATGTTACTGTCCTCATCACCGGCGAATCGGGTACCGGGAAGGAGCTCGTCGCTCGAGCCATCCATAATGCGAGCAAGCGCAGTCAGCATCCATTTGTTACGGTGAATTGCGCCTCATTGGTGAAAGACCTTGTAGAAAGCGAGCTGTTTGGCCATCAGAAGGGCGCATTTACAGGCGCTATCCAGACAAAAATCGGGAAGTTTGAGCTTGCGGAAGGAGGAACGATCTTCCTCGACGAAATTGCAGAACTCGATACACGTTTGCAGGTGAAACTGCTTCGTGTTTTACAGGAGCGAGAAATTGACCGGATCGGCGGAACTGCCCCCATTCCCGTCGATGTGAGGATCATTGCTGCCACAAACCGGAACCTTCCGCAAATGATCGAGCAGGGTCTGTTCCGCGAGGATCTCTTCTATCGACTCAATGTCTATCCAATCAGCCTCCCGGCACTCCGAGATCACAAAGAGGACATTCCTCTTCTCGTCGATCAGTATCTCGAACAGTACTGCCGCGAGCTTGGTCGACAGAAGCTTGAGGTAAGTCCTGTCACGCTCGAGTGTATGATGCGGTACGACTGGCATGGCAATGTGCGTGAGCTTCAGAACGTCATCCAGCGGGCTGTGCTTCTCTCGACAGGTCAGACTGTCGAGCCGGAACACCTGCCGAAAGAGCTTGTTGAAGGTACCGCATCTGTGCCGGTAGAAAAGCGTAGCCTTCGTGACTT
Source organism: Bacteroidota bacterium (assembly GCA_035559595.1). Classification (GTDB taxonomy): domain Bacteria; phylum Bacteroidota; class Ignavibacteria; order UBA10030; family UBA10030; genus DATMBF01. Next base: position 16,585 of record DATMBF010000024.1, read on the forward strand.
GGAACGTGAAGCACGCGAGAACGCCGCCCGGACTGCCATCTACCGAGTTCTCGAGTCGACTGACTGGAACGTCAAGGAAAGTGCGAAAATTCTGGAAATTCCGGAGAAGACGCTTTATGATCGTTGCAGAAAGCTGGGAATTAAACTTTCCTCGAGATAGATTCCGAAAATCTCAGAATCAAGTGAGACAGATTCCTATTTTTTCGGAATAGTCTGACAAACGCTCTAGAGACCTGCCCACTTCCTTCCATTTTCGCCAATCTCTGGCTGAGATCTATGGCACCGATGTTGCTATAGGGTAGGCATGTCAATTCACCTTTCTTCAAATTGGATAAAAGAGATTGTAAAGCTTTCAAACCAAACCTCAATGAGGGAGTACTAACATGGGCAGCTCAAGAATGATTCTTCTCTCTGGCGTATATGCGATGCTCGGTCTCTACACCGTAGGCATCCGTGAAGCCGACGTCAAGCAATATAAGATTGCTGCCACGCACGCCGACCAAGTGCAAGCTGAAGAGATTGCCAAGATGGGTGTTCAGCTTTGCATCTACGACCTTGGCTTGAGCAAACCGTCAGCACTCCCCTTCCTCTGGAATAAGTCCGTTGCTGGTGGATCGCTTACCTACTACAGCAACGATTCAGGGCTTGCTTCCGACCAAGTTCGCATTATCTCCATCGGAACATTCAATGGCCACAAAGTGACGCGAGTCGCGATTGTGAAGTTAATTGCCACGTACACCGGCTCCACGAAGAAGAAGAAGTGGAACAAGTGGGAGACAGAGCGTGTGTATACCGCGATGAATGCGTCGGAATTCAATTCCTGGAACTGATTCACTTCCGCCTCCCACGCGAAGCCGTGGGCTCTTCAAGTCAGATGACCTCCTCCCGACCCAACAACACCTATCGTGTGTGTCCCCAATGTGGGAATTTCTCGCACGTGCGGGAAGGTCAATTCTACTGTATCCTTTGCGGCATGAAGCTCATCGAGGAATGCTCCCAATGCAATTCCCCTATTCTTCATCCTTATGGCAAGTTCTGCCATCATTGCGGCTCATCGTACCGTCTGGTAAACCAGGAAAGGTAACGAAGTAAACCATGGCCATCGGCGCAACAGAATTTCGTATTCAAGGTAAAGATCCTTCAGGGAAGGTGGTTCAAGGGTTTGTGACGGCCACCTCGTACCTCGAAGCACGCCGAAAAGCCAAGTCGCTTGCCCATGCCAGAAATCTCACACTCCAATCCATCCGAAAGAAGAAGAATTTTGCTTACCGCGTTCGACGCGGTGATAAGCTCATTGATGGACTTCAGAGTGCATACAGTCGCTCAGAGGTTGTGTCAGCGCTGAAGAAACTTGGATTCGAGGTTCGCTATGTTCGCCGGCATTGGGACCTTCGAGGCAAAGCAGACAGCAACGAAATTGTCTCCTTTGTCGCCACAAGCGCCAAGTTGCTGGAGCAAAAGATTCCGTATAACGAAGTTTTGCGGATTCTGTCCGGCAATGTGAAGGATAAGAATCTTCGTGGCGCACTGCGAGAGATCTTAAACGACCTCAAGAACGGCACGGACTCCCGCGAAGCGTTTATGCGGCAAAGCCCGGTGTTCGGCACACATGTCGCGATGATGCTCGGTATCGCCTCAAAAAGCGGCGACATGACCTCGATTTTCCGCAGTGTTGCACTGCTTGTCGAACGGCAGGCTGACTTTCGCAAGGGACTTGTCAGTGCATTGATTTTACCGGCTGTCACTTCATTGACCCTGTTTGGCGCAATTGCGTTTTATGCGCTCTACCTCCTGCCCAAGATGGCAGAAACCATGGGGCCAATGATTGCCGCGATGCCTCCTCTCACAGCTTTCACGCTTGAAGTCAGTGCGTTCGTACAAGCAAACTTATTGCTTCTTACGATCTTGACGTTTCTTTCTCTTGGCGGCTTTTACGGCTATGTGCTGACGGCACAGGGAAAGCTCTTTCTTCACAAACATATGATCCGCATTCCTTATGTCGGTCGCATTCTGCGCAACACGAGCTCTGAGATTTTCTGTAGGGTACTCGGCATTCTGTATACTTCAGGAGAGAACATCGACGCCATCCAGATGGCCTCGGAGGCAAGCGGAAATCATTATCTGGCGCGCCAGATCAAAACGGTTGCCGTGCCGATGATGCTGAAGTACGGCACCGAGCTTTCAAGTGCCTTAAGCGCGACAAAGTTCTTCCCGGATTTATTTCTTTCTCGATTCAAGACGGCGGCCGAGACAGGAACAGTGAAAGAGACGTCGGTTCAGCTTGCAGAATACTATCAGATGGAAAACCAGTACGCGATGAAGAACCTCATTAGCATCATCGAGGTCAGCATTTCTCTGGTTATCATGCTCACGATGGTGTTTCTGACGATTCTTTCATCGGAAACAGCCAGCATTGACATTAATACCTATTAGAACAGATCGGATATGGCGGTGGCACGAGACGAAAAAGACATAGTGGCGTCACGCTCTGCGCGAAAAGAACTCGGCGACGTGTTTGTGGAGAAGGGGATCATTTCCGCCGACGATCTTCTGCAAGCCCTTGAGATCATGGGCCGGGAGAACTACAAAGTTCGCCGGAAACTCCCTCAGGTTCTTGTCCAAGACTTTAAGGTTGACCGCAACAAAGTCTATCAGGAAGTTGCAGATTACTATGCTTTCCGGACGATCGATCTCAACGCCCAGCCGATCGACGACAATGCCCTTGCGTTCATTCGAAAGGAACTCAACTCTCTGCCGGTTTCCCTGAGAACCCTGGCAATCGAAAACAACGTTCTTCCGTACTCGGTCGATGCGGAACACCCCGACCGATTGCTGGTTGTCACTCCAGACCCGACAAACCGAGCTGCCTATGAAGTCGGCCGCGCTTTTTCTTACCCGAAACACCAGATCTGCTACCTCCCCTTCGACCAGTGGGAGGAACTCTGGAAACGCGTCAGCATTGATCGCTCGACGTATCGAGACAAGGAAACGGTCATCCGCGAAGATGTCATGGCCGATGAGATCGGCGAGGATGCCGAACAATACGAGCAAGCTCTTGAAGAAGAAATCAGCCGAAGCGGCTTGGTCGACCTGGTCGAAAACCTGTTCATCGATGCCGTCCGTGTCGGCGCAAGCGACATTCATATCATCCCCCGCGGGGAGAAGATTACGGAATTCCATTTTCGCATCGACGGCAAACTGACGAAGTGGTATACTAACATGGAAACCCGCGCCGAGGCCGTTGCCGCGGTCGTCAAAGATCGTGCGAAGAACCTCGATCGATTTGAGCGCAACGCTGCACAGGATGGTTTTGCCCAACTGAACATCGACCGGAGGATGGTGCGTTTCAGGGTTTCGGTCATCCCCGTCGTCGGAAAAGAACTTCGAAGCAAACACGAGTCGATCGTCATCCGAATCCTCCAGGAACCAACTGTTGGCGGGAGGCTGGAGGATCTCGGATTCGATCCGTATTCCGAGCAGGTCTTCCGAAAAGCCATCTCCAAACCGCACGGAATCGTGATTGTCACCGGGCCGACAGGAAGCGGTAAGAGTACCACACTGGTCGGCGCACTGCGCACCGTGATGGATCCTTCACTCAACGTCATTACCGTTGAGGATCCGGTCGAGTATTTTATCGAGGGGGCGCGACAAACCAAATTGAATCCAAAGCTGGATTTCGATGGTGCATTGCGGGCTATCCTCCGTCACGATCCCGACATTGTTATGGTAGGTGAAATTCGCGACAAGTCCACTGCCGAAATCGCAGTGAAACTTGCTAACACCGGGCACTTGACCCTTTCGACGCTACACACAAACGACGCCGCGAGCGCGATTTCCCGTCTCTACAAGATGGGTATCGAGCCCTTCTTGATCGCCTATACGATCAACATCGTATTGTCTCAGCGGCTCGTTCGAAAGCTGTGCGAACGTTGCAAAACCCCGTATCAACCGGATATCGAAGCCCTCCGCAAACTCGACTTTCCGGAAGAGAAGCTTCGTTCGACTACCTTCTACAAACCGGTTGGATGTGTGGATTGTATTAAGGGATATAAGGGCCGGACGGCAATACACGAAGCCCTCTACTTTACCAAAGAGATTCGCAAGCTCATTCTCCAGGCCGGCGACATGGTGGACGAAGAAGCGATTCGCCAGGCAGCCTTGAGAAATGGTATGCGCACGCTTCGGATGAACGCCGTTGAGCTCCTGAGCCGTGGGACAACAAGTATGGAAGAAATCATTAGTGCAACAGCGGATGATGATTAAGATGAAAGTCCGGACAGAGTATAACTTATCTATCAGCTAAACGCGGAGGATCCTGTGCAAACAACCAATCAAAACCGAATCTCCGTCCTCATTGTGGAAGACGAAGATGCCTTTCGAATGGTCTTGAAAGAGGTTCTCAGCCTCGAAGGCCAGTTCGAAGTCACCGACTGTGATGCCGGTGAGAAGGCAATCGAATTATTGCAGAAGCGGCAGTTCGATATCGTCCTGCTCGACTACAAAATGCCCGGACTTTCCGGACTCAATGTCCTGCAATGGATGTACGAGCAGAAACTGGATACGCCGGTCATTATGCTGACCGCAGCCGGTTCTGAGCATGTTGCCGTTGAAGCAATGAAATTAGGAGCGTATGACTACCTCCGCAAGGAGCATGTCGACGTCGACCATATCGGCATTGCTCTTACCGGCGTCTACGAGCGATATCTGTATAAGAAAGAGCGGGAACGCCGGGAGCGTATCGAAATCGAGCGTACAAAGAGCCTTACGGCCATCGAAAGTTTCCATAGCGCCTTGGCTTCAATAGCGCAGATCGTCAACAACTCCCTTTCCCTTGTCTCCTCGAACCTTGAGAAACGGGAGATGGAACTTCTTCAAACCATCGCTCCCGAAGCACGACGAGCCGTGCAAGAGGCATTTGCCGAGATGAGGCAACAGTACAGCGTCGTTTCCTTTGCCGTCAAGTCGATGCTGAACATGGCCAACACGCTTCATGGCAATTTTAACGATGCGAAGTTTGCACAAACGGGGTTCCAGCAGAAGAAATCCGAGGTCGAGCAGTTTCAGATTGAGCTCGTGAACAAAAAGGAAATCCAGTAGCATCCTGAGAGTGACCTATGAGTCTTGGTCAAACAATGCTGAGCGCGGCATTCATCGTGGTCCTCACGGTTGCCGTGGTCAATGCCAATCGGGTTATCGTCGAGAGCGAGACGGAGACCTACCGGGGCGAGGCAATCGAATTAGGCACGAGATTCGCCCAGGCCCTTCTCATCGAAGCGTCCCGAAAGAAGTTTGACCACAATCAGATCGATTCCGTCTATCAGGACCCGTCTGCTTTTACCACCCCTTCGAGCCTCGGTCCGAATACTGGAGAGGTAGTTTCACCACTCCCCGACCAGGCTCCATTCAAGGCAGCAGCAGTCTACAACGATGTCGACGACTATCACGGCTATCAACGAAGAATCGACACCGGACGCATCAAAGGACTCTTATTGCAAGTAGAAGTCTATTATGTCTCGAAGAGCTACCCGAACTCCAAGTCAAGCTCAAAGACATACCTGAAAAGAATTGACGTTTCCCTTTCCCACGCGGTGCATATTCAAAAACCCATGAAGTTCAGCGCTATTGTGACGTATTAATGGGCGTTATCATAGATCTCATAGGATCGATGATTGTGAGGGGAACGATCGTCGTTATCGTGGTAACGATGATGCTTCAACTCCATAATACTCTTTATGAACGTAATGCGCAAAGCATTGCTCAACAGAAGATGATGACGGTAAGCGACATCATCACGATGGACTTCAAATTGTTGGGGTATAATGTACCCGTAGGAACAAATCCGATACTTCGAATTGAATCGCAACGGATCGATTTCCTCGGTGACCTTGGGAATAATGGGACAATCGATACGATCCGATACTATATGCCTGTGGGGGACAGCGTTTTGTATCGGCAGGAAAATAACAACCTTGGAGAAATCTTGCATTTCGTCAACCTTCTGGAGTTTCAGTATTTCAATGAGTTCGGCGCTTATACTGCGCAGGTCGACTCGGTGAAGATGATTCAAGTGAGAATTGGAACGAAAGAACCGCCGCTCTTTAGCGATTTTCGTCCCAGCGGTTACTGGGAAACAGTGTTCATTCCGCCCAATATCTAAGGACTTCGAGGATGGGTAGCTCCAGAACAATTCTTCTGAGTGGTATTTATGCCATGTTGGGCGTGTATACTCTTGGCATTCGAGAGGCGGACATCATGCCGTACCGCATTGCAGCTGCACATGCTGATCAATTGCAGGCCGAGGAAATTGCCAAGATCGGCGTTCAGCTTTGCATCAATGACTTAGGTTCGAGCAAACCGACAGCGCTCCCCTTTGCTTGGGAAAAATCTGTCGTGGGCGGAAAATTAACATACTACAGTAATGACGCGGGACTCGCTTCCGACCAGGTGCGCATCATTTCCATCGGGAAATTCAACGGCCAGCGAGCGACGCGAGTAGCCGTCGTAAAGCTGATCGGCACATATACATCAACCTCCGGCAAAAAGAAGAAGTGGAATAAGTGGATGACGGAACGTGTCTATACGACGGTCAATGAATCCGAATTCAATACGTGGAATTGAATCTTAAGTGAGCACGACCTCCCCCTCTGTGACGGTTCATCCCTCCCGGGATGATCACCACTGCACTCCTCTCCACGACGAAAACCGCTGTACTCCTCGCAGGATCCGACAAAACCGTTTCATGGTACTGTAGGGTTGTTATGACAACCTGGCAACGTAGTTCGCGGACTCGAGAGACATCGAAGCCGTTGAGCTTCAGGCTTTGGCGGCCGTCTCGAAATCTTTCCGAATGTGGAATTCTGTTCGGAAAGAGCATCTCGCGGCATCAAAAACCTAAAAAAATCCCAGAAGTTCGGCCAATTTCGACTGCTGGGGTCGACAAACTGTGGAGATTTTTCTTATCTTTGAAGGTAATCGTGGTGTGGGCAAGGACAATCCCGAAAGGTAACCCAAAGATCTGCCAAACGTTCTAGGGCTTTATCTCAAGTGATCATTAAAGGCTCGACAACTCAGAAAGCTGCCGCCCCTCCTCCCAACCCAGCATCGAAAGATGAGGCGAAGAAGTGCCTTGTCATGGCGGATCAGTATATCAAGGAAGCGAAGTTTGAAAAAGCTCGTATCGAGGTTGAACGGGCGATGAAACTTGATCCAACCAATCCCTACATCGTTGCGTTTCAGGACCGGATCAAGCATTTCGAAGAGCTCAATAAGGTTTCCACCGTACCTCCCGCTTCCGACAAGCAGCCGAGTCCGGAGCCTCCACCCAAGCCGGTCGAACAACCGAAGCACGTTAGTGCTTCTCAGCCAGCACCTCCCCCGGCTCAAGCGAAGACTCCGACTTCTCCGCCACCCACACCCGCACCGCAAAAAACCGAGGCAGCGCCAAAACCTCCTCCACCTCCTCCGAAAGAAACACCACCTCCGCCCAAAGCACCTGAGCCTCCGCCCGTCGTAACAGCTCCACCACCTCCGCCGGTTCAGGTACCGCCACCGGTCCAGAAAGCACCAGCCGCACACGATGAGGACAAAGGCGTCGTAGAGTCGAAACTTGAGGAGATGAAGAGGCAACTCGAAGAACTGACGAAAGCCCTCGACCTGGAAAAGAGAGCACGAGAAGAGATTGAGAAACGGCACCTTCAGGGCGCGGTCAAACAATTGCGCATGGCAATGGAAAAGGCATGGGTCAATGGAGCACCGAACGAAAAGGAGTCAGATGTCTTACGCCAGATGGCGATTTCGCTCTCCATTCCGGAAGAAGTCCTACAATCGCTTCAACGGGAAGTAAAGCTCGATATGTACAGTCGCGCAGTCAAGGAAGTGATTTCCAAACGGAAGCTCTTGCGAAGCTCCTCATCGACATTAGAGTGGTTGCGGAAAGTGTATCAGGTCAGTGTGTCGGAGTATTTAGAGAACGAATCCAAGTTTCTGCTTGATCTCGTCTCCGACCAGTACCGAGGTACCGTTTTGTTTGTTTCCAGCTCGCAAGGGGGCAAGGATCTCATTCCCCGGCTGAAGTCGAACGGCTACGCGGTTGTGCACGCGCTCTCACCGGAGATTGCTCTTGAAAAGATCGAAAAGATCAATCCAAATGTGATTGTGTGTGAGACGCAGTTTCCCGACGGTAGTTTAAGCGGAGTCAAATTCTTGCACCTTCTTCGCACGAATTCCAAGTTTAATTTTCTCCCCTTCGTTATGATCGCAGTTGACGGAGATGAAAAGAAGCAATTTGAATCATCCGAACTAAGACTCAATGAGGGTTGCGTTCACCAACCCGTGGATTTTGACGAGCTCTCCAGTATGATCAACCAGAAACTTGCGGCATTCCGGGATTATATCTCCTCGCTTGCTTAGTGATGAAGATTAAGATATTTTGCAATTACGGACAAGAAAGGATCAGACCATGAGTAAAGTGATTTTGCTGGCCGAAGATGATGAGGATAATAGAGACCTCGTCTCGTTCGTGCTCCAACGAAGTCGTCTCGACTTGGAGCTTGTCATGGCAGAAAACGGAAAAGAGGCAATCGACCTGGCCATTCAAAAATCGCCCAGCCTCATCTTAATGGATATGCAGATGCCCGTGATGGATGGCTGGACAGCGGTTCCGATCCTGAAGTCCAATGAGCTTACCAAAGAAATACCCATCATTGCATTTACAGCCCAGGCAAAACCAGAAGACAAGATAAGAACGTTTCAGATCGGGTGCGTCGAGCATTACACGAAGCCGATGGACCCCGAGGAGCTCCTTCAGCTCATCCAAAAATACATCAATCCTTGATGACAGAACATTCATCACGCACGGTTTAACAAAGGTGTCGTCATGCTAAAATCAAAACTGTATTGGAAGGTCATCGCCAACTTCGGCCTGCTGTTGATCATTTTGACTGCGATGACGCTCCTCACGCTGAACATTCTCTCGCAAATCCAGGGCAACTTCCGTATCGCCGCGGCAGATACGCAGCTGCTGAACAAAATTGAGATCATTCGCGATTTTCTTGTTCAGACCCCGGAGGCGGCAAACCAGTACCTCCTCACCGGTTCCACATCGGCACGCCTTACCTATGAGCGGGGATGGAAGGAATTCGACAGCGAACTCGCAGACGTCAGGAAGGATGTCAGCGACACCATTGCCATTAATACCCTTCAGGAAATCCGACGGCTCTTCTTCGAATGGATGACAGAAATCGGCGACAAGAAAGTCCTGATCCGCGAGAACAACCTGAAGCCGGAACAATTTCAACAAGCTCTTCGAGAACTCGCCGAGAAAGAAGCGAGTGGCCAATACCTGAATACTGCCCGTGCCTCGCTCGCTGCGCTTTACCAGCGACGCATGGCCAACCAGCCGGTGTACATCGAGCGCGCCGCCAATCTGACAGTCGATGTCGGCACCTTCATCGGGCTCGTCAATATCTTACTGGCCCTCTTTGCGATTGCTCTCGGCTTTGTCCTGACGCGATCTCTCACGAAACCCATCCGATTGCTCAAACAAGGCACGCAGAACATCATGAGCGGCAAGTTCGAACCGATTGTCCTCCATCGATCCGATGAACTGGGGGAACTGGCGCAGGACTTCAATAAGATGTCCACGATGCTGAATGCCAACTACACGCGGTTGAAGGCATACTCGGAACTTGTCACTGCGCTGAATGAATACTCAACCGTTGAAGATGTCGAATCAAAAAGCCTCGAGCTGTTGTGCCAGCACTCCAGCTCATCTGTCGGTGCGCTCTACACGCTCGATGAGGAAACCGAGATGTTGCGGCTCGCTGCAGGATATGCGCTCAAAGACCAGGGCGCTCGTGTCCGCGCTTTCGCGATGGGCGAGGGACTACCCGGAGAAGCCGCACGGCTTCAGAGAACGCTCGAAATTACCGGCGTCGAAGTCAATGGCGGATTCGGCGTTACCACCGGCCTGGTAGAGCTTGTGCCCAAGTACATGATCGCGGTACCGTTGATGTTCCAGGATAAACTTCTCGGAGTGATGGTGCTCGGTTCGATGAATCCTTACGACGACGTAAGAAAGGACATCATTAACAACTCGATGCCGCAGATCGGCGTTGCCATCACCAATGCTCGCAACTTTGAAGCTGCACAAAAACTCTCGCGCGAGGTTGCCAAGAAGAACGAAGAACTGAACTATAAAAACAACGAGCTCGAAAAGGCCTATCGGGTGAAGTCGGACTTCCTCGCAAGCATGTCCCACGAGTTGCGAACACCGTTGAATTCCATCATTGGATTTAGCTCGGTGCTGCTCGGTCCGAACGGCGACCCGCTAACGCCGGACCAGAAGAAGGCCCTGGAAAAAGTGCTCAGGAACGGCAAGCACCTTCTGCAGCTCATCAATGATATCCTCGACTTCTCGAAACTTGAAGCCGGCCGAATGACCGTCAACGTGGAACCCGGAGACATCCACGACATTGTTTCTAATTCCATCATGACGATCGAGACAGTGATCGCCGCCAAAAACATCCAGCTCAAAGAGGAAATCGAACCAAATCTCCCGGTCCTCAACACCGATACGTTGAAGATCAAACAGATCCTCGTCAATCTCCTGAGCAACGCTGCGAAATTCACCGATCAGGGCGAGATCTCTGTCAAAGTCGGACAGCGCAACGGGATGGTATACTTCTCGGTCAAGGACTCAGGCATTGGCATCGAGTCTCACAATCTTGGAAAGGTCTTCGAAGAGTTCCAGCAGATCGATGGCAGCAACACCAGGAAGTACAAAGGAACGGGATTGGGTCTCCCAATCTCTCGCCGGCTCGCTCGACTCCTTGGCGGAGACCTTACCGTTGAAAGCGAATTTGGAAAAGGCTCAACGTTTACCTTGAGCATCCCACCGGTGTACAATCCGGCTGCCGGGGGAGTGCAGGAACGGCCCGCTGCTCCGTCTCCGCGAAGAGTTGAAGAAGCACCCCCACCGGTACCAGTTCCCGCTCCAACACCGCTGCCTGTCGACCATCAAGTGGGAAAAGTTGAGGTTCTCTGCATCGACGACGATCCGGACGTCATCGAAATCCTGCGGAAATATTTGGTGCCTGAAGGTTATTCAGTCGCCGGGGCAACATCGGGCGACCAGGGCATTCAGCTTGCCGCCCAGCTCAAACCTTCGGTGATCACGCTGGACATCATGATGCCGCACAAGGACGGCTGGCAAGTGTTACGTGAATTGAAAGCCAATCCGTCGACAAAGGATATTCCCGTCATCATCCATTCTATCATCGACAATAAGCCCCTGGCGATGTCGATGGGAGCAGTTGACTTGATGCCAAAGCCTGTCGAGCCGAAGCGTCTCCTGGCAATGGTCGAGGCGGCCTGCAAATCGAAGGATGAGTTTGTTCTGATCGTTGACGATAACGAAGACTACACCTTGATGTTGAAGCACCTCCTCGAGAAAGACGGATTCAACTCTCGCATCGCCAACAGTGGGAAGGAGGCTCTTGCGATCCTGCAGAAAGAACATCCGGCGATGATTCTCCTCGATCTGGTCATGCCCGAGATGGACGGTATGGAAGTCGTCCAGAAACTCGCGGCGCATGAAAAATGGAAGAATATTCCGGTCGTGATTCTTTCGGGAAAAGAGCTCTCAAAGGAAGAGCGGGAGCGGCTCGATACCCACATCAAAGATTTCATGAAAAAAGCGGAATTCTCTGGAGAAAAGATCTCCCACACCATCAAGAAGATCTTGGGGAACAGACGAAACTAAATATTGAATTGCGGAGGGACGTACCATGGAGACTGCAGGCACAAAAATCCTTGTTGTTGACGATACTGAAGACAATCTCGACCTCCTCGAATTTGCTTTGAAGCGTAAACCTGTCAACATGTTCCGGGCAACCAGCGGAAAGCAATGTCTGTCGATGGCTCTCGAACACCAACCGGATGTCATCCTGCTCGATATTCAGATGCCGGAGATGGATGGCTTTGAAACATTGCAGAGGCTACGAGCCGATTCACGCACGGCGAAAATTCCCGTCATTTTTCTGACCGCCCAACGAAAAGATCCGACAAGCATCGAAAAAGGCCTTCTCCTTGGCGCCGACGAATATCTGACAAAACCGATCGACACCGAAGAACTGCTCGTCCGAACGCGAACTCTTGTGAGACTGAAAAAAGCTGAGGAGGAGCTCGAGCGGACGAAGGCGGACTTCATGGCCATGTTGGTTCATGATCTACGCAGCCCGCTTTCGGGAATCAAATCCGTCATCGACTTCATCCTTGAAATCACCCAAAAAGGGAAGCCCCTGACCGAAGAATACGTTGAACTTTTGCGCTCATCGCAAGATTCGGCAAAGCGGATGCTGGGATTGATCAACGACATTCTCGATCTCTCAAAGTTCGAAGCAGGCAGCATGCAGATCACGCGAAAGCCGGTCCACATCGCGCATGTCATCCAGGCTGTCGCAAAGCAGTTGGAATTGCGCTTTCAGGAAAAGCAAGTCAAGCTTTCTATCGAGTCGCCCGAAGAACTTCCCTACATCTTTGCCGACCGCAGCAAGCTCGAACAAGTGATGATGAACCTGCTCACCAATGCTTTAAAATTCACGAAAGCCGGCGGCTCGGTGAGCGTAAAGGCAAAGTTGATTGAACAGCAGTCTGCAGGCAATGGCGGGACTCCTGGTGTTCTTCATGTCTCCGTTGAGGACACAGGGGTCGGAATACCAAAAGGGGAAATCCCCCATGTCTTCGAGCGCTACCGGCAGCTTTCATCTTCCGCTCAATCAACGGAAAAGGGAACCGGCTTGGGACTTGCCATTTGTAAGCTCATCGTTGAAGCACACGGCGGACGAATCGGCGTCGAGAGCACACAGGATAAAGGTGCAACATTCTACTTCACGATTCCATTGACAGCAAAACAACAACCGACTGAAAGGGTACCTCAGCAATGAATCCAAGAGTCCTTGTGGTGGACGATGAAGACACGCTCCGCCTCACCTTGAAGGCACGCCTCCAATCCAACGGATTTGACGTTTCTTCGGCCAGCAATGGAGAAGAAGCGCTCGAGATCATGAAGACACACGCGTTCGATATCGCGCTGCTCGATGTCAACATGCCTCAGCTGAACGGGTTGCAGGTTCTTGAAGTCATTCGTGATCAGCACCCCCATACCGACGTGATCATGCTGACCGGCTTCGCAGATTTCTCGACGGCAATCGAATGCCTGAAAATGGGGGCAAAGGATTATCTTGTCAAGCCGATTGAACCGACGGAGCTCCTCACGCGGCTGCAAGCTTTGATCAGAGCCCGTTCCTCCGAACGAGCGCTCTTCGAATACCAGCAACGGCAGATGTCGACAATCATTTACAATATTCTCGGTCCGCTCAACATGCTCCACTCTTCCCTCCAGCACATTGCGATGGTCTTGGAGAAAGGGAAATCGGATGTTGCTCAACAGCTTCTCGGACACGCACAAGAACTAAACGAAAAGATGGCGCAACACCTGAAGGATTTGATCGATGTCTCGAACTTGAACCTGACCGGCGTGGATCTCTCGCGCAGTCGCGCCGACTTGAAAGCGCTTGTCGAAAAGGTCTACGCGCGTTTCGAGTGGCGCTCGAATGGCAAGAACTTGAAATTGACGAAGAACCTTCCTGCGAAACTTCCGAACGTGGAGGTCGATTCGGAAAAAGTTGAACAGGTCTTGGATAGCATCATGAATCACGCTGTTAGCACGGCAAGCTCTGAAAGCACCGTAGCCGTCTCTGTCACCAAGGCAAAAACGGAGAGTGGCGATGGAGAAGAGATTGTTATTTCGGTAACGACTGACAAGAGCAGTATGGATGCGAACGAAATTCTTATGCTTTTCAATCAATCGGTGGAAGATTCTCTGGCCGGACCCGCTCTTGGACCCGCCTCCTTGGGTCTGGCAATAGCGCGCAAGATTCTTGAAGCGCACGGCGGCTCTTTAAGCATTGATTCGACCGTGGGGAAAAGGACCGAATACCGAATCAGACTTCCAATCCACTAAAACCCCACAATCATCAGGTACACATCGTGAACTCCGACCAATCGAAACCTCTGCATTTTGAGTACCGTTTCGAATTTGAGAACGGCACGTCAAAACAATTTCCTGTCGATCTGGACGGCCAAACACTCAACTACATCAACAACAGTCCTGCACGACCAGAATGGACCGAACTGCATTTCCAACAATGTGAGAATTGTCCGCTTGGCCATGACGTACGGCATTGCCCTGTTGCGGTCAACCTTGCCCCGTTGGTCGAGGAATTTAAAGACTCGGTTTCGTTTGAGAAGGCAACCGTCACGGTGAAGGCTCCCGACCGGACCTACGTCAAAGAGACGACACTCCAAAAAGCCCTGAGCTCTCTTGTGGGAATGTTGATGGTCACGAGCGATTGCCCCATTATGGTCAAGCTACGGCCGATGGCTCGGTTTCACCTCCCATTTGCCACAACCTTTGAGACCATGTACAGGGCGATTTCGATGTATCTGACAGCTCAACAGCTTGTGCGGCGAAAAGGGAAGGACCCGGATTGGGATTTAAAGGGGTTGGTGAAGATCTATAAAGATATCTCAACGGTCAACAAGGGAATCTCCAGACGGCTCTCTGCCGCCTCAACCAAAGACGCAAACGTCAATGCCGTTGTTATTCTCCATTCGCTTGGGGATGCTGTACCATTTTTTATTGAGAGCGGGTTGGATGAATTAGAGCCGTATTTTCACGAGTATGTTCAAGTGGAAGGGCAACCGGCGAAGTAGATTCGACCGTCATCCATTCTCACGGCACGCCAACGCCGCGAGATCAAAAATCTCTTTCACAAGTTCCACAGTCTTCTCTTCATCGAATTATCCACCACCAACTTGCCCCACTACGCATCCCTCGCCTTCTTCTTGGTCGGAGCTGTATTCGGTATCGCGAGCTGAAAACAGGAGAGTCAGCCGGCCTTTCGCCGCTGCATCGAGGAGTTTCACCACGGCTTCTGGTTGAGCATCAAGCTCCGAGAAGTAGCGCTTCTTGAATTTCTCCCACTTCGATCGGTCATGACTAAACCACGTGCACAGCGCCGTGCTTGGCGCCATGTCCTTCAGCCACAAGTCGGACTGGACGTCTTTTTTCGTCATTCCACGCAGCCACACCCGATCGACAAGTACACGGAAGCCATCGCGCGGAATGGCTGGTTCGTATACCCGTTTTGTTTGAATGTCGATCATAATGCGGGTGGGACTGCCTAACGGCTCGCGCTTCACCTGTGCCGCCGAGAGTGACGTTGGGTGGAAGCGCTTGTTAGCTGGGCCCAGAGCACTTTCATATAGTCATATTCGCTCCCACGTTCTAGGAAGAGAATATGCTTTTCGGCAAACGTGGCCCGATCCCAGGTCCCATCTCCATACTTCAGGCGCAGGTCGTCGTAGGAGGTGGCAGAGATGATGAAGGCATCCAGGGCAATGTCATTGCGGCCGCTCCGCTTCCCGATTTCCTCTGCCAGGTCCGGCAACCGCTCCCACAGGCGCGCCTTCTCGTCGTGGATGTAGGCTTTGGCGTGGAGCATGCCGTGGGGTTCAATGAAGACGATACGCTGGGCTTTCGTCTCTTGATTCAGTAGCCACAGGATGAAATCCGGGTAAAAGCCGTTTTCTTCAAAGAAGCCGATCCCGTAGCCGCGGCTCAGGTTACGCAGGAGAAAGACTTGTTTCCCGGCCAGCGAATTGTTCTTCTCGGCGTTCCAGTAGTCGCGCAGGTCGCGCACAAAGCGCGCCTCACTTTCCTTCAGCCCCGGCGGGACCATCTGCGCCTTGTTCGGCATTTCCACCAAGAGGGGCTGATACAGGTGACGGTCGAAATGGATGCGCGGCAGGCCGGCGTTTTCTTGTTCGTAGAGCCGTTGCTGCTTCTTGAGCAAGGTTTGCACGGCCTTCACTAGTTGCTCTTCCGAGCGCGGTATTCTGACCACATAGGCCGCCTTTTCTTCACGCACGCCTTGCGGCCTGAAGCCCAGGTTGGGATCGTTCTTGTCGAGTGGGCGATAGACCATCGTTTGCTCATCCCATTGCTCGCGCCGCACCTGATAGAATCGGTCCACGTAACGGCGCAGCAGTTGCGTCACGGCTTGCTGGAGCAGGGTGCGGTCGGCAAAGGATTGAGGACGGAGGACAGCGTCATCCGCGATGATGGTGTATGGAACTTGTTCAATGATTCGGCGCGGAGTCTCGGGTTGGATCACTATGTTGCTCAAGCCTTTGTGCTCTTTGTAAGCCAGCAAGTCGAGATAGACCTGCTGCCAGTCTACCCAGGCTAGGTTTTCCGACGGGATCTTGCGCGCTTGCCCGGCATGCACATCGGCAGTGTGTAGGCCCAGGCGCGTGCTTTCTATCGCCTGCACACGAATGGATAGATCCACCTGGACGGAAGTATCGGTGTCGGGCTCTAACAGAAGCATCCACTCTGCGGCAAAATCGCGGCCTTCCGGCGGACGCGGTACCACCAGCCCGCGAAGGAGGAACTGTTCGTTTGCCCGGACAAAAAGCGGCAATTCGATAGGTGGTTCGACTTCTACGCCCTCGCGTTCCAGATAGTCGCGGAATTGCGCCATATAGTTGGCGCGCACGGCAAAGATGTTCAGCGTCTCCAGCAGGCGGATGTGCTTTGGATGCTCTCCGTCCAGCGCAGCGCTGCGCTTGAGGCTCATGGCTTTGCCTTTCAGACGCACGCCGCGCCCGAAGAGTTGAATGATCTGTGAACCTTCCTGCCGCCCGATGTTCAAGAGGCCCATGCTGGCAACGCGCCACGAGTTCCACCCCTCCATGAATTTCTTGGCACCGATCAGCACATGCAAACCGGAATCAGCGCGGTTGATGCGCTCAAAGAGCGAACCGGCGATGGCATCTCCTTCCAATGCAATGTCGCCGGAATCCTCTTCTATCAGTTTCTTGAAGGCCGAGGTATCGCCGATGTAAACCAGGCCAAAGTAGTCCTCAGCATTGGCCGCTTTGAGTCCCAGTTCGCCAGCGCTGCTCTTGATCTCACACAGATGTAGGCCGCCGCCGGCCGGAGCATGGAAAATGCGCTGAAGGATATCCTCATAGAGCTGCGCCGGCGTCACGTCGGTCTCGCGCAGGTAGCCGAACCTGCCCGCGAACACATCCTGTCCATCAGGCGAGACCAGTCCGGTCTTCCCACCCAGAACGGCTTTGAGGGTCTTGAGCGCCCAGGCGCGGTCACTCAGGAGATGATGCAGGAAGCGCACCACGGTCAGCACATCGCTGCGCGGTTTTTTGTTCTCGGTATAGACGGCGTTGACCGTGCTGCCGACAAACACCCACAGCGGCTTTTCCAGGTTGTAGGGACGCAGCGCGTTGGTTTGTTCCTCGTAGAGTCGCATCTGCTCGTAGAAAGAAAGCAGATTGGCCAGCAGGAGGAGTTCCGTTTGGTCAACGCGGGTTTCGTCGCGCAAGTTCAAGATGCGAAAGTCTTTGCCAAAGCCGTCGCCGTAGAAGTACTTGTAAGAGTAGTCAAAGAGGATGGCCTTACCATATTCGGCAGTGAGTGGATCGTTGCGCGCCGCCGAGAGCGCCTGCCCGAACGTTGCGCTGTACTCGAAGGTGAAGCCGGTCGCGCCCAGGGCGTCGCGGTACTTGCGCCAGGCCTCGCCGCCGGAGCCTTTGTGGCCCTCGTCCACAAAGATGAGATTGCGCCCCTCAAAGGCTTCCACGGGGACACTCACGCCGCCGCCGCGCTTTTCTTCCACCAGTTTCGTGATTTCGATGACCTGCACGGCGTTCCGTCCGTTACTCCACTGGTCGCTTATGTTCAGTTCAAAGCGCCGCGCCGGAATGCCGGAGGCGGCCAGTTCTTGCAGGTGTTGTTCGCTCAGCCCTTCGTTGGGCGTGATGAGCAGGATGTTGTCCAGCGTTTCTTTGTTGTAATGCAGGAATTGGTGGTAGTTCAGATGCAAAATCAGCGTCTTGCCGCTGCCGGTGGCCATCCAGTAGGCCAGTTTGGTCAGGTCATCCTCGGTGAATGGTTCGTCCTGCGCTTCGTTGGGCAGTCGGACGGCGTTGCGTTCGCGCACAAAAGCATTCAGGTCAGCCAGAAGCTGTGCTTTGGCGTTGAAGAGACGGTCGAGGAAGATTTCGGTGTACAGGGCAGCCAGGTGCTGAAAGTAGCGCAGGGTGATCTTTTCGGTGCGGCCACGGTTGATTCTTTCCAGGTGCAGGCGGATGTTTTCATCGTAACGCGCCAGGTCAGCCTCGGGTATCTTGACCTGACTGCCGCGGGCAATGAGGTGGTGGTAGAGAAAACTCCGCCCATCCGCACCGAAGCCCTCGCCTACACTTTTGCAATCCTCCAGCATGGTACGGTTGCTCGAATAACCCAGGAGACGGTTGAGCCAGGCTAGCAGAACGAGGCGGTTTTCCAATTTGACGTATTGCTGGATGCCGTCCGGCATGTCAGGCCTCCGCGTTCGCAAACATGCGCTCTTTGAAAATCGGGTCCAGCGACTGCGCGCCGGGGACGAGCGAGTCCCCGTTGACCCAGACCTCATCCGCGCTTTGGGTCAGTTTGTGCGAGGCCACGAAATCCCGGTCGCGCTTGCAGTCCGCTTCCTTCCAGCCCCGCGTCTCGCGCCAGATGACGGCGACGGTACGCCCGTTAGGCAAGACGCCGCGATAGACCAGATAGCGGAGTCCGTTCTGCTCGTACACCCTGCGCGTCTGCACGTCCAGCCCGAGCAAGTAGTTGAAGGTTTCGGGCAGGTCCACCAAACGCTCACGGGTTTCGCCGTCGCGGTGCAGGCGCAGTTTGTAGGAAAACGGCGATTGCAGTTGCTTCACATCCAGCAGGGTTTCGCTGTGGCGCGTCTCCCACTTGAGCATGTAGTGGAGCAGGTAGTCGTTCTTGAAGAGTCCTAGCGCATGTTTGCCGCCCTCTTCGTCAAAGGTCAGGTTATTGAGCGCGTCCTCGTAGGATTCCAGGCGGATGACTCTGACGATACGCGGGCTGCGTTCGGCTTCTTCGGCAGTCGCCATGCGCTTGGGCTTGCCGTCCTTCCACTCCGGCGTGAAGGTCACTTTTTTGATGCGCGGCAGGAGCACGGTATCAAAGTAGTGCGCCATCTCCACCAGGATGAACTTGCGCTGCCCTCCGTCCTCGCGGTTCAAGTTGATGACTGCGTGGCCGGTGGTGCCGGAGCCGGCAAAGTAGTCCATGCAGTAACCGTTGGCTGCCGTCATTCCCATTACAAACAAGGCGTCGCGAGTCGCAAAGATGGACTTCGGGAACGAAAAGGGATCATACTCATGAAAGAGATTCTTCACTACGTTTGTCCCATGTTCGGTGGCAGAGTATTTTGCGTCTATCCAAGTAGTTGTAGGAATTATCCCTTCCGGGGGTCTGTATTTGTAGTAAACCGTAATAAGACCACTCTTAGTGGTAACAGCTTTTAGTTCAGTCAGGTTGTTTTTGATAGTCTCTACACTCCATCGCCATCTCCTATGGATTCCATCTTCGTCAATTGGATACGCTGCTGCTTCGTTTTCTCTCAGCGTATCGTGAATGATCCACTCTTTTTTGCGCTCCTCCCATGTCATTTCAGGCACTCTTATATAATCACTGCCTACATACAAGGGGAAGTACAATTTCGGGCTATCTTTCCTCTCAGAACCGGAACCTCGCTTCCTCAAAAGCTCCCACATATAGCAGCCCTTTGCGTCAGAATGCTTGTAGCGACTATTAACCTCTTCAGTCCTACCCAGTTTGGCCACAGCCACATCTGGTGACTGAGCGGCAAAAATGAGATACTCATGTGATGTTGCAAAGCCTTTCGTTCCTGGCCGACCCGACGGGTTACTTCTGACAACCACAGTGCCCAGTATATTTTCCTTTCCAAATGTCATTTCCATGAGAAAATGAAGTTCTTTCTGTTGGAAGTCATCAATTGCGACAGCCAGCATCCCATCAGTGTAGAGAAACCGGCGCGATAATATGAGGCGGTTGTTCATCATTGAGACCCACGTTGATGAGCGGTAGTCGTTCTTATAGATGATAGGGCTCGCATCTGTATTATACGGCGGGTCAATGTAGATGCACTTCACTCGCTCGCGGTACTTCGTCTGCAACAGATTCAGCGCCTGCCAGTTTTCGGAATGGATCAGCAGGCCGTCGGTCAGGTCGTCCAGATTCTCAAAACTGGCCAACAATCGGTCGGTGAAGTCTTGGGAGAAGTGGCGCGTATCGAGCGGCAAGGTGGAATGAGCTTTCAAAAACTCAATCCGCTTCTTTTTCTTGCCCTTTCGTGCCCTGAACAGCTTGGTCTCCTCCTTGTCAATATGCAAGAGCTCTTTCCACTCTTCCCACTGAGCCTCGCAGCTGGCGATCTCGGGATAGAAGTCGGCGGGGATGTTGCCGATGGTGATGACGTAGAACGTTTCGGTAATAAACTTCTTCTTCTCCCAGAGCATCTTCTGGAAGTTTTCCATTTGCGCCAGGAAGTCGACGATTTGATTGCCGATGCGTTTGATCAAACGCATGAGTTGGAACCAACCCTCCGTTAACTTCTCTCCGGCGGCTTCAATCTCCTCCAGATTGAGTACCTCGTTCTTCAGGTAAAAGTCCAGCTCGCGGGAGAGAAAGCCTTTCAGATCCTTGTGAATGAAAAAGTCACTCGTGTTGCGGCGGGTGTACTGGCGCAGGTGGTGTTCCAAATAGGAAACGGGCGCGCTGTCCTCTTTCTTGCGTCGTTCAGCCGTGAGGGCAGCCAGGGCTTCGGCGGTTTTGACGCGCTTTGGGGTTTCGATCACAGATTTAGCGATGATCGCCTCTTGCTGATTCTTCTGGCCGTAAGCGATGGCCTCCTGCGCTGTCAGCGGGCGGAACTGGAAGGGGATGGTTAGTGTGCGCGCTGTCTCGTCCCAGGCGATGCCCGAAAGCACAGGCAGGAAGAAGCGCTTTTCACCCTTCACGTTGTTCTGCTCAACGTCGGCCTGCTGGAGTTTGAAATGTACGGTCACGCCGTTGGGGGCTTTGTAGGAGTAGTTGGTAAAATATTCTCCGGTCTTGACGTAGTACTGGTCGTGGTTCGCCCAGTAGAGCGTCACTTCCTCACCATTGTAGGGGATGGCGTAGCGTTCCTTTTTGGAATAGCGGCGCTTGGAAATAAAGTCGCCGTCCTGCCAATAGCGGCTGAAGAAGGTGTAGAGGTGGTTGTAGATGGCGGCTTCCAGTGCTTCGGTAGAGCGGGCGCCTTGGGCTTTGGCCTGGGCTTCCAGATATTCCTTGCCAGCCTTGGTCTCGCGGTACTTCGTGGCCAAATTGCCGTCGGCGTCCAGCGCGTCCATGACCTTTTGTCGTGCAGCAGACAGGGCTTGCTGTGCTTGTCCCTGCTCGGCCAGGGCGCCGCGTTGTAATTCCTGGGCAATGGCTTCCGGCAAATCCACAGCGATAAAGCGCTCGATAACCTGCCGCTTATGGTTCATGATGCGGTAGATGCCAAAGTCCAGGTCGGCGCAGTCAAACTCGAACAGCTCGCGTAAGAGGGCCTGAAACTTCTCTCGTGCCGAGATGGTCATTTTCCAATGCTCCAAAGAGTTAATAGGGAGGCTAACTACTGATTATCCGGTTTCCACATCAGACGCCACTGTGGACCAGTTGTCAAGTTCTCTGTTTTCAGGGTCTTTGCTATCTTCTGACATGTTCCTGCATGTCAGACTAGGGCCTGATCCCTCCGATTGTTGCGCTCAAACATACAACATCGTCTCGTTACTTTCAATACGACGGCTTACAAGCACTGTAGCCGAAATTTCTCACTGATGGTTTCTCGTTTGACATACTCGGTTCACGCCTCATCACACTCTGAGCGAGCCACGAAAGCCCCGCGCGGCATAGTACGATTCCGCGCCGTTGTGGTATGTGAAGACATGCTTGTAGCGCCGGTCGCAGAAGAGCGCACCGACTTCTGGTCCGGCGCTGCTTCGGGAGGGGTGTGAGGAGCTTGAGAGTTGAGGTGCGGAGTCGTGGCCGTCTAACGATCGCCGCTCAACCGCGGCTGCCTCCGGCTCGCTCGGCTGACGGGTGCAGCCGCTTGTTGGGCCGCGCTACGGCGCTTTCGATCCAAACGGCGAACTCTGCTAGCGCCGATTCCTCAGAGAGGGTTTCGGCAACAGCGCGGACGCTCGACGGAACCCAATCGGGAAACGGGACCTCTTTGGTCTGGTGACGTCCCGACTTGGTGTGGACCTCGCGCACCTGTGAAAGATGATCGGACGGAAACCGGCCCGCCGCTCGGACAAGAGCTGGCCACAACCGCCGATGAACAAATGTGATCTTCCCCTTGATGAGACGGCACACAAGGACCTCGTCGCTGTCCCGAATCGCGCGAGTCACCGCGAAAATTTCATGACTTTTCGGATGAGACCACCAGCTACCTCGCACCGGCTCTCCAGCTATGGCCTCAGCGAGTGAAGGGACTGGCCCCTGCGCGGCTTCGAGCACGACGCCGTGCTTACGAATGAAAGCGAGAGCTTGGCGTAAGGTCATCGATACGTTATGTTCCGTCGGCCTAACGGCTTGCGCATCACCTGCAGCGCGCGAAGCGCGCGGTCAGGTGCATGCGCTTGTTAGCCAGCGGTTGTCCCACTGGAAGAAGCTACGAATTCGCGAACAAGGCTGGCGCACTTCTCTGCATCATCCCACCATGGTAGGTGTCCGATGCCAACAACTTCGAGTCGTGCGGATGGCATTATCTCTGTAGCCGTACGCCCGGCATCCAGCGATCCAAAAGGATCATTCTTACCCCAGATGTAGGGTGTTGGCTGCATCACCCCGCGAAGTTCACCCTCTGTAATACTCACCTCACGACTTGATCCAGTCAGTGTCAGAAAACGACGCAGGAGAGTGCTCCAGGACCGCTGGACATTCGGCAAGTTCCCGAAACGGTACCAGGCTTCAGCCTCCGCCTGTGACCAACGCTGGCCGACTTCGGATGGATGGCCGAGGATCTGGGGAACATCGCGCGCCTTTGTCGGGCTTGCTGGGGACATCAGCTTGACCAACGCGCGGCCGAGAACAGGAAGACTCATGAGGCGCATAGGCAAGGGAGCTGAAGTATTCAGGATCACTGCTGGACAGCCAATCATTACCATACGAGACACACGTTCAGGCGCTGCCATCGCTAGCTGAAATGTCCACCACCCGCCCATGGAATTCGCCACAAACGCCGCCTGACGCAACCCTGCCGAGTCGAGAACCGCTTCGAGCACCTTGACCGCAAGTTTCCGCATATCTACTTGAAGGAAATCGACGCCGTCACTAAGCCCGCCGCCGGGACGATCGAGAGTGATGCATCGAAACTCGGTGAGCCTGGCCATCAGCCCCGCCCACCCCAACGCCTCACCCAGTCCTCCCTGTACGAAAATCAGAGGCTCTCCGGTAGGATCTCCGCACTCGAGCATGCGTACCCGCAGCCGAGGTTCATCGATGCCGATGAAGCGCTCGACCACGGTTAGGCCGTACTCCTGCCACAGTTCACGCTCGGCATTGCGTGCTGCTGTGATTGCCGGTTCGGTTGTAGCCATATCTGCTGTATGATCCATCACAAAGAGTATCTCCATCAATGGTCTGGCTAACGCCCGGCATCACCCAGCGCGCAAGATTCATAAGAGGCTTCGTGATGGAGTGTCGGGTGCATGACGTTGTTAGACAACAGTGGCATTAGCTTCAAGTCGGCGCACAGGCTTTACTGTGGCTGCAAGGGACGGCTGGCGTGTCGGGCGAGGACGCGCCAGCGGCCGCCCTCCTTCACCCACACGTCCGTCACGCGGACGGTGCCGCCCCATGGCTTGCCGTTGTTCGTCGCCTCATAGGTGAAGAGGCCATGAAGGACGACCATGTTCTCGCGCACCTGTATCCGCACTTTGTCGTAGCTAAAGCTCTTAGCCTCGATGGTCGTCAGGCTGTTCCTGATCCACGGCTGCTTGGGTGTTAACTCGCGGGTGCCGTCCCATCGTTCACTCACGAGCAGGAAGTCGTCCGCCACAAGTTGGTCGAGTACCTTATCGTCCCGGCGGACGACGGCGCCCATCCACTCGCTCTCTAGCCTGAGTATCTCCTGCTCGACCTCGGCGGCGCTGCGCTCCACGTTATTCTTCGCCTGGCCTAACGCGAGGGACGCAAGGGCGACGACCAGAAGCGGTATCGAAAAAGCTTTTCTCATGTGGTTTGCTCCTTCAAGGAATGACCTCTGACGTAGGTGAGTCACCGGCCCCCAAGATTGAAGCTGTTGTCTAACGCCCGGCATCACCCGCCGGGCACTCAACGTGGTTACGGACAAGTTCACGATAACATCCAAACTGATTCGCTGTCGCGTGCATGCCGTTGTTAGGCGCGACCGTGGCCGTAAGTCACGGCTTCGACTGAGGTGCTGGCGGCTGCTCGGGGCGGCTGGAATGGCGCTGTGCGACACGCCAGCCGTTCTTTTGCTTCACCCATATATCAGTCAACACAAACTGAGCGCTACGATCCGTGGGCGTGCGCCCTACGGTCGCCTTCTGCGTATAAAGCATCAGGACGACGGCCACATCGCCGTACACGCTCACCTTTATGTCGTCTATGCTGTAAGAGTGAACCTTGTAAAACTTCAGGTTCTCCAACCAGCGCTCCCTTGGCACTACCCTCAGGGGGCCACCCTGCATGCCGCCGGCTAAGAAAAAACTGTCGGCGAGGAATTACCCCATCTGCGCAAAATCCTGACGCTGGATGGTGTCGTTCCACTTCTTCTCTAGCTCCAGGAGTTCCTGCTCGGCGGAGCCACTCGCTTTGGCAGGGCTGGTCTGAGCTATGGCGGGAGCAGAAGCGGTTGCTATAAAGATCAACGCCGCAAAGATAGGTTTTGCGTCCATATCTCCACCTCAAGCTTTGTAATCACCGAAAGCACCCAACTACTGATTATATGATTTCCACAAAAGACGCCTACACCTTTGCTTGCCGGCATAACACGCCTCTGTGGGGTGGTTGTCGAGATGCTTGTCTTCGAGCGGTTCAGTGGGCTTTGAAATGTCCTCGTGAAGTTAGATGGTTTCCGTCTAACACGCAAGGACCATTGC
>DATMBF010000025.1:0-3885 GCA_035559595.1 Bacteroidota bacterium
TCCTTGCTTCACAGCTTGTGCGAGTGACTTTCCTTCGGCCAGCAGAGTTTGGTAATGAGAGACCAAGAGAATACCGTTTCGTGTTGCAATACCAAAGAGAGTGATAAATCCGACGAGCGAGGCGACGCTTAGCACGCCATCGGAGAGAAACACAGCAACGATCCCACCAATCAGTGCCAGAGGAAGATTGACCATAACAAGCAGCGCGACACGGACGGACTTGAGTTCGAAATAGAGGATGAGAAAGATAATGAGCATCGCCGCGATGCTCAGCAGCGAGATCATGCGGGTTGCCTCCTGCTCGCTTTCGAATTGTCCACCATACTCCACATAATAGCCTTCAGGCAGCAGCACATTGCGCTCAATCCGCTGCTGAATATCCGTAATGACACCGTGTAGGTCGCGTCCTGAGACGTTGGCCTGCACCACGATTTTCCTCTGCGCATTCTCCCGGCTGATGGTGTTGATCCCTTTCTCCGAAACAATCGTGGCAAGTTCGGAAATCGGCACTTTTGTTCCGACCGGTGTGTCAAAGAGTGCTTGCTTGATTTTTGCAATACTGCCGCGATGGTTGTCATTAAAACGTACCAGCAAGTCGAAATTCTGCTGTCCCTCTAAGACCTGAGAGACGACCTCACCGTTAAAGGCAACGTCGATTGCTTCCGAGAAATCAGCAATCGTCATGCCGTACCGCGCCATCTGTGACCTGTTTGCCTTGATGCGGATCTGCGGAACATTCATTTGTTGCTCGGTCGCTAAATCCACTACGCCTTCAACTTGCTGCATCTGATTCCGAATCTGTTCGGCAATGGCCCGCAAGCGGTAGAGATCGCTGCCAAAGATTTTCACCGCAATATTTGCTCTTGTGCCCGAAAGCATGTGGTCGATGCGGTGGCCGAGCGGCTGCCCAATCGTGATATTCGTGCCGGGAACAACCGAGAGCATTCTTCGAAGGTCGTTGAGCATTTCCGCTTTTGATATGCCATTGAGTTCGAATCGGGCGTCGAGCTCGGCGGAGTTCACTCCTTGCGCATGCTCGTCAAGTTCGGCTCTCCCGGTACGGCGTGCGGCGGACTTAATGGCTGGGTGGCTTAACAGAATTTCTTCTACAAGATTCCCGATCTTGTTGGATTCTTCGAGCGACGTGCCCGGAACCGTAACGACACTGAGTGTGAGTGACCCTTCGTTGAACTCGGGTAAAAAGGCACGGCCGAGGAATGGGAGGATTGCCAAGGCCACAACGAGCGCGCCAACCGCCCCCGTGAGCACTAGTGAAGGCCTGCGCATGACGACATCGAGCGTTCGAGAATACGTTTCCTTAAGCCGACGAAGCACGAACGGGTCCTCCCTCCTCTCCAGGAATCGAGCACGGGGAAGAAGATACGCACACAGCGCTGGAGTCACGCTGAGGGCAACAAAAAGCGACGCCCCGATGGAAGCGATGTACGCGATTCCCAATGGACGCAACAGCCTGCCCTCGACACCGCTCAAAAAGAAGAGAGGGAGAAAAACAACAATGATAATCAGCGTCGCGTTGACGATCGAAGAGCGGATCTCGCGAGAGGCATGGAAGATCACCTCGAGAGTCGGCCGAGGGTTCTCGGCGTGCTTATTTTCTTTCAATCGTCGAAAGACGTTTTCCACGTCAATGATAGCATCATCAACGATGGCGCCGACCGCGATCGCCATACCGCCAAGCGTCATCGTGTTGATGGTGATATCAAAAAGCTTCATCACGAAGACGGCAAAGATCAAGGACAAGGGCATTGCCGTCAGAGAGATAAACGTTGTGCGAACATTGGCAAGAAAGAGGATCAGGACAAGAACCACAAGTATGGCTCCGTCCCTCAGCGCCGCAGTGACGTTATCAATGGCAACCTGAATGAAATCCGCTTGACGGAAGATGTGCGAATTGATGATCATTCCGTGTGGAAGGGTTTTCTGGATATCATCCAAAGTGCGTTCGATCCTTCGGGTAAGCTCAAGCGTATTGGCGCCGGGCTGCTTCTGAATCGAGATGACGACGGCCGGCTTTGCATCCACTGAGGCGTCCCCGATTTTCACAGCAGCATCAATCTTGAGATCGGCAACATCCTTCACAAGGATCGGAACACCATCACGAACGGCAACAACGGACCGCCCAATATCCTCCAATGAATGGACGCGACCGAGGCCACGGATCAAGTACTCCTGTCCCTTTTCCATGAACACGCCGCCGGAGGAGTTCTGATTGGAGCTTTCAACGGCGCGGAGAACTTCCTGAAGGGAAATCTCGTATGCCCGAAGTTTATCCGGGTCAACGAGCACTTGATACTGTTTCCTTCCTCCTCCGATCGGAATAACTTGAGAAACACCGGGCACGGCAAGGAGTCTCCGGCGAATCGTCCAATCGGCCACCGTCCGCACATCGAGTTCGTTATGCCGATCGCTGGAAATGCTCACAAGCATGATTTCACCCATGATGGAGGAGATGGGAGCAAGCACGGGCGGACGAATGCCGCGTGGCAGCTGCGAACTGACGAGTTGGAGCTTCTCATTGACGATCTGACGCGCAATGAAGATGTCGGTACCCCAGTCAAACTCTACCCAGATGATGCCGATACCCATGGCAGAAGAGGACCGCACCCGACGAACGCCCGTTGCTCCATTCACGGCCGTTTCGATGGGAAACGTGACCATCGTTTCCACTTCTTCTGTGGCCATCCCGTGTGCTTCGGCAAGAATGACCACGGTTGGCGCTGTGAGGTCGGGAAAGACATCGACCGGGATTCTTGTGACGGTGAAGATTCCGACGGCAAGAATAAGGATCGAGGCAAGCACAACAAGGAGCCTGTTTTGCAGTGACCAATTGATAATTCGATCGAGCATGGCGATTTTCTCCTCCCCTAGTGTTCATGTCCGTGAGCAGGCACCTGGGATGACAGAGACGCGAGTCGCACCTGATACGCACCGAGGGTGACAACTCGCTCGCCTTCGGCAATCCCGCTCCGTATCTCGACCAAACTTCCGTTGCGCTCACCCAATGTCACATCCCGCTTCACAAAGGCCTCACCCTCGACCTGCACGTAGACACTGTAACGGCCTTCCTCTTCGATGAGGGCAGATTCTGGAATGACGAGCGCATCCTTTTCTTCCCCTGTAGCTATGAGGAGTTCACCATACATACCGATTCGAAGGTTTCCGCTTGGGTTCCGTGTCTCAAAGATGACGGGGAAGGAGCGTGTTTTTGGGTCGATCGCCGTTGCCATCGAAACTAACCTGCCGTTGCGCTCATTGATCTCGACGTTATTCGTCAGTCCCGCTAATTGAAGCCATGCACGGCGGGGCTGAGTCATCATGCCGATGTTTTCCGCCGCAACGTTTGCGCGTATCCATACCGTCCTCGTATCAATGATCCGGTAGAGTGGCTCGCCGGCGTTGATTTGCCTGCCAGGGACGACATTCGCCTCGATGATCGTTCCAGAAATTGGCGCTGCGAGGGTAAATGCACCCAGGGATCCATCTCCGTCCTTGGATTGGATGAACTTGCTCAACAGCCGGTATGTGGCGTCAGCTTGTTTGAAAGCGATCTCAGCCTCTTGATATTCTTTCTCTGAAATTCCGTCAATGGCGCGAAGCTGTTTTGCCCGCTCAAACTCCTTCTCGGCAAGGGCACGGTCAGTTTCGGCTTGAATAAACCGGGAGGCAAAGTTTTCGAGACCGCTCGGTGTTTCAGCAGAAGGAATCATCAGTGCAAGTTGTGAACCCTTGCTCACCCACTGTCCAACGACAGGAAGAACCGCATTGTCTTCGGCTGGAATCACTCCGGAAAACGGCGCCGAGACAATTACTTCGGCATGAAGCTTGGGGACGATCTCACAGGCGGATCGAACAGTACCGCTTATC
>DATMBF010000026.1:0-72606 GCA_035559595.1 Bacteroidota bacterium
TGCCGCCTCCTCGAATGGGTCGATTACCGTTCACCGCAGCTCGATTCCAGATACCGGAAGCGTTTCAGCGTCACTGGTTGTTGGAGGAGAAACAGGGGATCAATTGATTCATCTCTACACGCGTCACGGGGGTGGATATTACAACAAGAACAAAATCGGTCCCTCCGGCTACGTTTCTTTCTCCGACCGAAGCAAGAATGTTCGTTATCGATTAAGCGGCGGAACTTTTGGATACTACATAACCGGCGGACCTCTTGATGTGATAATTCCTCAGATTGATCCAGAAGATGCGTGGGACAAGAACATACGTTTTGTTGCCACCGGCGAAGTAGAATATTCGGATGGTCAGTCGCTCTACTCTTTTTGGGCAGGACTGTCGGCTAACGCCGCATGGGAACTCACTCCCTTTGCACCAAGCTTTGGAATGTACTCCAGCCTGATCAGCACCGTTCGCGCAGAAGCAAAGAATTTGTTTAATGGAGTTTCAATGTCCCTGCGCCGTGATGGTTCAGCCCTTGAGCTGAAAGAGCAGGTCGGGGCAAGCGGAGGAGAGATCGATGCGTCGGAGTATGGTTTGATCACAGTCTTTGATGCGATTCAAAACACCAAGATAGGTGTTCAAATCGCAACAGATCTTTCGCGGATGATTGCAAGATCGTCTCACCATCGTCAGCTTTTACAGAACGATGTTGATCTGATCTCCATCGGAATGTCGGGTATGATTCACTACGCGATCGCTCCCTCTACCAAGCTCAGAGGAAGAGGTCGCTACGAGTATCGACAATCGACGTGGAAAGTCTCCGGAACGTTAGGGTTGGAGCTCGCGATTGCCGATGGTCATTTCATCATGGGAGAGGTCAGTTCTGTCTCACAATTCCCTGGATTGTATGAGCTTTACGGAATGTTTTCAATTCGCCGTGCCCTGCCGCCGGCAGCTTCAGTCGACACCTTTGCTGTTGCTGGGAGTAAGTCGCTCGTTCCTCAGCGAACGAACAGTGTGAGAATTTCCTACCGTCTTCATCACGACGAGCTATGGAGTTTTTCCGCTACCGCGTTTTCTCATGTACTCAGAGGGCCGATCGGAAAAAGAATTCTCCGTACTGTCAGAACTTCCATCCCCGGCGATATTGTGCACGTGGCAATCTATTCAAATCTCTCGGATCGACATCTCAACGGTCTTGATGGGAACTTGGAGGTTTCTTTATGGGACGTATTGCAATGTCGAGCAGGATATGCGTATCTCGAGAATGGTGATGTGCCCTCCTCTCCACGCCATTCCGGCAACGTGAACATTACCTGGAATTCTCAAACGTTGACAACGATAGCGGTTTCAGGTAAATATTTAAGCAGGCGAATGTGGAAGGAATTCCGCCTTTCCGCCGAAAATGACTATCTTTCTGGCGATGGATTCGATGGAACGATACCTCCAACATTTTCTGTTGATATTACCGTTGAACAGCGGCTCAAGAACCTCTTTTTTCCTTCAGAGATTTTTCTGAAACTGGAAATTCTGAATCTCTTCGACAGACCTATCCAGTTTCTCCCTGTCGGAAACAGGCTGAGCACCACGATTCTGCTTAATGCGGGCTTAACGTTGTAAAAGGAGGATTATGCAGCAGACCGGACTCTTTCTTCTCTTCTTTGGAATCATTTACTCCCTCTTCGGATTGATGCTGTGGTATCTCTACGTCTCTTTTCGGAATTGGCTTGCCGCGGCGTTTGACACACTAACAGCACATCAACTGCGAAGACTTGGGCTTTGGATTATTATCGTAGGTTCATCGCTTCTTGTGTCCCGGCCGGTTTTGGGTTGGCTTGGTTTCTCCCATCATCCGGTTGCTCAAGTGTTGGTTGTTTATCCAGCGGGATTCTTTTTTGGGGCGGTCGTTCTGGGATTTGTACTCCTTTCTCTCAGAGACTTCCTCAGCTTTCTTGCATCCATCGTCTTGACCCCCTTCCGGCGGCAAAAAGCAGCATCTCGCTCAACGACAAATCTCTTCGACCCCGCACGTCGGAGATTCTTAAAAACCACAGGGCTTACGACGGCTGGCGTCATCGGTGCGACGCCGATCCTGAGCTCGATTCTCACGTCACGCGACTATACTATTGTTCGACTGCCGCTTTCGTTTCCGAATCTCCCTCCCAGACTCAACGGCTTTACGATTGCACAAGTAAGCGACCTCCATTCCGGACCTTTCATGACCCAACGGCAGATGGAGGAGATCTTTGAGATCGTGAACTCCCTCAACGCGAACCTGATCGTATTAACTGGCGACTTTGTCGACTCAAATGATCATGAAATTGAGCCGCTCTCGAAAGCTCTCGGCATGCTTCGGGCAGAGTTTGGAATGCTGGGATGCCTTGGCAATCACGACCATTTTGCCACCCCTGAAAAGGTCGCCTCGGCCATTCAGCAACGCAATATTACGCTTCTCAAGAACTCTCATCGCACACTTTCTGTCAACGGCGAGAAGCTCACCGTTGTTGGTGTTGATGATGCCGGTCGCGGAGTCCGGTATTATGCGCGTTTAGCTGATGCTGTGCGGGGTCTCGATTGGGAAAGCTTCAAAATCATGTTGACACACCAACCTCGATTCTTTCCACAAGCGCGAAAGGCCGGAATGGATCTGACACTTGCAGGGCATACTCACGGGGGTCAAGTGGGAATCGAGTACGGCGGAATCAACTTGAATCCCGTCTACCTCGTGCACGAGTATGCGCGCGGACTGTATGAAGAGGAGGGGAAGAAACTGTACGTGAATGTCGGTGTTGGCATGGTTGGAGTTCCGATCCGGCTTGTTCCACCTGAGATAACGTTGATAACGCTTCAATCTGCCCTGCATGGATAATCCCGACACGTCTAGAATGGCCGCGAGTTCCTCTCTTGTGCCACAGCACGACCAACTCGACCTCTCGCTTTCTCTTTGGAAAACGAATCTCATCAGCGTTCCGCTTGCGGTCATTTCAGTTTTGCTGGTCTTGGTTCCGTTCTCCCTCGTATGGGGTGTCGACTATTTTGCCTACGGGTTGCGAACGTTCTTTGAACCATTCTTCTTTGTTCCGGCCGGTATTTTCGGAATTGTGCTGCATGAGATTCTCCATGGAGCGGGCTGGATTTGGTTTGGCAAGGTATCGCCCGATGCTATTCGCTTTGGATTCCACTGGAAGAGCCTGACCCCCTTTGCGCACTGCACAGTTCCAGTTACCGCTTGGGCGTATCGTCTTGCGCTTGTTCTCCCTGCTCTCGTGCTCGGCGTTACGCCCGCCATTGTCGGACTCGTTACGGCTTGGGCGTGGGCGGTAATGTTTGGAGCTCTCTTTCTTGCGGCGGCAAGTGGCGACCTCCTCGTTCTCTGGGTGATTCGCTCCGTCGAGCGAGACAGGCTCGTAAAGGATCACCCCACAAGGGCGGGATGTGTCGTTCTCGAGTGACCTTCGCTCGTTTTTGCGGCTGAAAAGTCCTTTCTTCTCTCCCCAGTTTTCTGTATACTTCTCCGCGCTGCACGTCGCTTATGTCCCTTACATCGTTTTTGCTGCTGATCGGGGGCGGAATCCTTACTGGCACAATCGGTACGCTGCTCGGGATCGGCGGAGGATTGTTCCTGGTTCCCTACCTTGTTTTGTTTCTCAATCTCCCGATGCATCAGGCAATCGCGACGAGCATTCTCGCCGTTATCGCAACATCCTCCGCCGGTGCGGTGATGAACCTCGAACGCAATCTCGTCAATCTTCGCCTCGGGATGTCGCTTGAAGTTGCCACAGTGGTCGGTGCAGTTCTTGGAGGCATTTCGGCCAACCTTCTCCCGGGTGAAATTCTCTCGCTGCTCTTTTCCGTTGTTCTTCTGGTCATCGCCGGAATGATGCTTTATCGTCGCTATCGTCCGATTCCGGCTTCAGCGCTTTCTCCTGATGGAAATCTCCAGGCTCGATACCGCGATGAAGTGTCGGGAGAAGAGGTGATCTACTCGGTACGGAATCTTGGCGCAACATCGGCGATATCCTTCTTAGCCGGGAATCTTTCTGGACTGCTTGGCATCGGTGGCGGTGTGTTTAAAGTTCCCGCCATGCATCTCATTTCCGGCGTTCCGCTGAAAGCAGCAGCGGCCACAAGCAATTTCATGATCGGCGTAACAGCGGCGGCAAGCGCGTTCATCTACTTCTCACATGGCCATGTTAATCCTGTTATTGCATCGTCAACAACACTTGGGGCGCTTGCCGGAGCGACATTGGGAATCAGGCTCAGTAGAGTACTCAAAACAGAATTGATCACATACCTTTTTGTCGGCTTGCTGATTCTTGCGGCCGTCCAGATGCTGTTGCGATAGAGCCATGGCAAACCAACTTCAACGAACAGAACGATGGGTGAGAAGAATTCTTCGGGTCGGCGTGTGGCTGAGTTCCTCGTTGATGACGATAAGTTTGATCCTGCTGACCATTCTGGAACCCCAGCAAGGCGCGATAGTAAGCCCGGCACTTGATGAGATATTCAATGCACTGACCCATCCTACTGCTCGAACCGCTGTTTCCTTAGCTTATAGTGGAATCTTCGTCCTCATGCTAACTCCTTTCTTCCGCGTTGCGGCAAGCCTGGTTGCCTTCTGGTCGGAAGGGGATTGGCGATATGTCGGGATTTCCGGACTCGTGTTGATCTTTCTGATCGGTCAACTGCTGTATTTACTCATGTAGAACATTGGACTGCTTATGATTCTCACCGACAAACAAATTCTTCTGGAAATCGAACGCGGCACGATCGTGATCAAACCATTTCACCGGAAGTATCTCGGTACGAACAGTTATGATGTGCACCTTGGTGAATGGCTGGCCATGTATAATGATGAGGTTCTCGATTGCCGGCGGCACAATAAGGTTCACTATTTCCGGATTCCGAAGGAAGGATTCATTCTTGTTCCGAGTAAACTGTATTTGGGGGTTACCGAAGAATACACCGAGACCCACGCGCACGTTCCGTTTCTTGAAGGCAAGAGCAGCATTGGCAGGCTGGGCATTGATATTCATGCCACGGCGGGAAAAGGAGATGTGGGATTTTGCAACACCTGGACGCTGGAGATTTCCGTCAAGCAACCCGTTCGCATCTACGCGGGAATGCCCATTGGTCAATTGATCTATTTTGAAATTTCCGGAGACGTCGAAGTACCGTATACGAAAAAGAAATCCGCAAAATATAATAAACGCACCATTAAGCCGGTTGAATCGATGATGTGGAAGAACTTTCGATAACCAGAAGGCGGGATTGCCATGGCGTTCATAGATCGACTCCAAACTGTCCAGGAAAAACAGAGCTCGCTGGTGTGTGTGGGTTTGGATACCGACCCGCGGCTCTTGCCAGCACATCTCCAGGGTCAGCCGGATGCGGTTCTGGAATTCAATCGCCTCATCATTGAGGCCACCCACGATCTCGTGTGTGCATACAAGATGAATCTTGCCTTCTACGAGATCCTTGGTGAGCATGGGTGGTCGATTCTCAAGCGAACGCTGAAATTCATCCCTTCATCGGTTTTGACTATCGGCGATGGGAAACGCGGCGATATCGGAAACTCCTCAGATCGCTACGCCCGTGCTTTGTTCCAGCAGGTTGGATTTGATGCTGTCACCGTCCATCCGTACATGGGATTCGACTCCATCGAGCCGTTCTTAAAAGATGCAGAGAGAGGCGTCTTTGTTCTTACACTTACTTCAAACCCCGGCTCCAAAGATTTCCAGAGATTGGCGGTGGGGACAGCTCCCCTTTATCTTTGGGTTGCCCGTGCAGCCCAGCAGTGGAACACGAAACGAAATGTCGGACTTGTTGTCGGTGCAACACATCCGAAGCAACTCAAGCTTATCCGGCGGGCAGTGCCCGATCTCCCGATTCTCATCCCCGGCGTGGGTGCGCAAGGGGGCGATTTAAAGACTGCCGTACGCTTCGGTTGCGTTTCGTCCGGAAATCTCGCCCTTATCACCGTGAGCCGAAGCATCATCTACGCTTCGAGCGGCAAGGACTTTGCGGAAGCGGCACGGACGGCAGCTCAGAATTTGCGTGATGAAATCAGACGGCTGCAGAAGGAATTCGCTTCGGGGAAGCATCTTATCGAGCCACTTGAGCCACAGATTCCCGGCGAGCCGTAACGCAGAGCAGTTGACTCAGGAGAGGAAAAGTTATAGATTAGCGATGCGTTTTGGACAGAAGAGGGTCTATGCCGAAAATTCCATTGATAGAATTTACCGAGACGATACAGACTCGTTTTCCCAAGCTCAAGGGGTATGACGAGACTCGCATCTTCTCCCTTCTTATGGATGCCGGCGTAAACATCCAGTTCGATTTCGATCAGGATGGAAACACAATGGTGAGTTACGATGAAATAAGCGACGCCGCGGCAGCAAAGCTCTCTGCGTTATAAGAAATCTCTCAATGAGGTAACGATGATGTAATGGGGGTCTTGTGCATCGCAAGCGGTCGAACATCCACGAACGCTTCCTGCGTCATATCTGGAGCAAGCAATACATCAAAGGGGCTTCTCTCCTCACCATCGATAACATCCCGCTGAAGGTTCTTAAGGCCGGCATTCTCAACCCTGACGGTGGACCCGACTTTACTGATGCCGAGATTATTATCGGCGGTACGCGATACCGCGGAGACGTAGAAATCCACCGTACGCCTCTCGAATGGCTTCAACATCAGCATCAACACGATCCACGGTACAACAAGGTGATTCTCCACGTCGTTCTCGAGGGTGATCCGCAATCGGCTCAAACCTTCGCAGAAAGTGGCCGACGCATCCCTGTGCTTGTTCTCGACCGAGTTCTTTCTCAGCCGATCCGCGTGTTGTGGCAAAAGGCAATACTCGATGAGCGCGCCCGGACGTCGGAGGTCATCCCGTGTTCTCGGCTTAATGCCGATATTCCATCAGAGCTGCTTCATGACTGGCTCCGTAAGCTTTCGGTTGAGCGGCTGGAATTGAAGCTGCGTCGCTTCGAGGAACGGCTCCGCCAGCTTGCAGAAGAAGAGATAATGGCGTTCCGAGAGCCGCACCGCCGGTATGGAGAAATTCCACGAGAGGGGTATCCAGAAGAAATCCCGCCACCGACCATCGAGTTAAAACAGCACCATTTCTCGAAGAAACGCCTCTGGGAACAGGTGTTGTATGAGGGAGTAATGGATGCGCTTGGATTCAGCAAGAATAGAGAACCATTCGTCCGACTCGCACAAAGTGTGACGCTTCAACGAGTGGAGGAATTGCGGGTATCGTCGAACACACATCAGCTTGAAGCCCTCCTGTTTGGTGCGGCTGGATTACTTCCTTCGCCGAAAGGAGTTCAGCTGAAAGAATCCCGAGCGTATCTTCGCTCACTTCGAAGTGAATGGCAAGATATTAAACGATTGTTCAAAAGCGATCTTCTCAAGGCGGCAGACTGGCAGTTCTTTCCCACCCGTCCGCTAAACTTCCCAACCGTTCGTCTTGCTGCGGCGGTCGGACTGATACAAAAGATTCTTCACGAAGACCTCTTTCGCAAGATCATACAATCGTTCAAGAGTTTGCTTTCACCACCTGAAACTCACGAAAGCCTCCTTCGACTTTTCCATGCTGAACTCCCTCCATTCTGGCAATCGCACTATACATTCGATCAAACTTCTCCAACGCCGGTACGAGCGCTCGGCCGCTCACGCATCAACGACATCATCGTCAACACAATTCTGCCTATCGTCTTGCTCTACGCCCGGATCTTCAAGGAAAGAGAGATCAGAGAACGGGTCCTGGGTTTCTATGAATGGTTTCCTCCTCTGAGTGAGAATTCTGTAACGAAGCTCATGGAAAATCAACTCAATCGAGGCAAGGTGAAGATCTCTTCGGTGAGTCTTCAGCAGGGGATAATTCAGTTGTATAAGTATTATTGTGTGGAGAAGCGATGCGCTGAGTGTGAGGTAGGGAGAGTTGTGTTTCAGCAACCGCTCACAAGGGGAGAGTTAGACAAAGCAAAAGGCGTGACACCAAAGGCGCCACGCCTCTCGAACCCACCGTGATGTCGTGTGAAGAATACCCGATTCTTGGCTGTGGAGAGAGAGGACAGGATGGGGGCTTTGTCCTCCCTAACAATTCCGTCGATTGACAGCAGTCTCGGCTGTGCAACGATGCAGCTGCTGATCACCTTGATGCACAGGCGCGAGTCCTATCGTACTCAGCGTCTAATCCATGATCTTCCGCAGGAATGCCGGCTTGTCCGGATCCTCTTTGTCGATTTTCTCCTTCTCCTCGGCATCACGCAACGGGTTTAGCGGTAACTCGATGCCGCGCCGGATGAAAGTCGGCTCGTCCAGCTTCTGGAGGTCGTTCGGACCGGCCGGAATCCGGTCGATGAGTCTCTGCGTCGGACGAGCAGGCCGCTGTGCATCGCGCGCCTTTTTGTTGAATCCCGTCGCAATCACCGTCACCATCATCTCGTCGGTCATGTTCTCGTCGATGACCGTGCCGAGAATAACGTTGGCTTCGTCTCCCGCCGCTTCGTGGATGATCTTCGTAGCTTCGTCCACTTCGACAAGCGACATGTTCTTGCCGCCTGTGACGTTGATGAGGATTCCCTGCGCTCCGGCAATGGACACGCCATCGAGCAAGGGGCTGGAGATTGCCGCATTGGCTGCTTCCACCGCGCGGTTTTCGCCGGTTGCGTAGCCGGTACCCATCAACGCATCGCCCATCTCGCGCATGATCGTTCTGACGTCTGCGAAGTCGACGTTGATCAATCCCGGAACTGTAATGACTTCCGAGATGCCGCGCGTCGCATTGTAGAGAACCTGGTTGCAGAGCTCGAAGGCCTCAAGCAACGGCGTCCGTTTGTCGATGATATCGAGGAGCTTCTGATTCGGGATGACGATGAGCGTATCAACCTGCTTTTTCATCTCCTCGATCCCCATCTCCGCTTGGGCCATTCGCTTCTTGCCTTCACTGTTGAAAGGTTTTGTCACGATGCCAACCACCAGAGCGCCAATGCTCTTGGAGATGTTTGCGACAATTGGAGCGCCGCCTGTGCCGGTGCCGCCGCCCATACCCGCAGTGATGAACACCATATCGCATCCCGTCAATGCGCGGGCAATTTCTTCGCGATCCTCCTCGACCGCACGATGGCCGATGGAGGGATCCGCTCCCGCACCGAGTCCGCGCGTGAGGTTCTTTCCAATCTGAATCTTATGCGTCGATTTGTTCTTTTCCAACGCCTGAAGATCGGTATTGATGGCAATGAAATCGACGCCAATCAATCCTTTGTCGATCATGCTGTTGACGGCGTTGCCACCGCCACCACCAACGCCAACAACACGGATTTTCGCTCCACGGTTGGTATAGGTATCGAGTTCGATCACGGTAGTTCCTCCCTGATTAGTGGGTTGTTCGTTGATGTACACTTTTCGTTCATCGTTCTCCTCCTACAGTTCATCAAACCAGGTCTTCATTCTATTGAAAATGTTCTTCAAGGATCCTTTCCCTTTGCCGTTCGACATTGCAGATGTAATAGTAGAGCGATCGCGATGCTTGAGCTCATGGATCACAAGTCCGACTCCGGTTGCGTAGATGGGATTTTCGATTTCCCGCACAAGTCCGGCACCGAACCCTGTCGGAATTCCGATCTTCACTGGCATCCCGAGAACGTCGCGGGCAAGCTCGGCGGTTCCTTTAATGAGCGACCCGCCACCCGTCAACACCACACCGGCGGAAAGATGTTTGGAATACCCCGAGCGTTTGATCTCCATGGATGCGATCTCGAGGATCTCCTCCATCCGAGGCTGGATGACCTGGCAGAGCATCTGTTTGTCGATTTCGATAGGCGGTCTGCCGCCAATACCCGGCAAAACAATTGGTGCATTGTCGCTGATGGCGGGACCAAAAGCGAAGCCGTGCTCCTGTTTGAGTCGCTCCGCCTGTTCGGTGAGAATCCCAAGACCTTTTCTGATATCATCCGTTACCTTCTTGCCGGCAATTCCGATAACTGCGGTATGGCGAATTGTTCGCTCTTCGAAGACAGCCAGATCCGTTGTCCCGCCCCCAATGTCGAGAAGAGCGACGCCCACCTCTTTCTCTTCATCATCAAGGACTGCGTAGCTTGAGGCAAGCGGCTCAAGCACCATGTCGTTTACTTGTAAACCGGCACGTTGCACACATTTGTAGATGTTCTGGGCGGCTGTGACGAGGCCTGTTATGATGTGCACGACCGCCTCCATCCGAACGCCGGACATGCCGACAGGATCGTAAATTCCATCCTGTCCGTCGACAATGAACTGTTGAGGGATGACGTGAATAATCTTTCGATCGGACGGAAGGGCAACTCGCTTTGTATCATCGATAAGCCGCTCAACATCCTCTTGCGTGATTTCATTATCCGGTCTGCTGATGGCGATGACGCCGCGGCTCTGGAAACTCTGGATGTGGTCTCCCGCGATGCCGACCGTGACGCTCGAGATCTTCACACCGGACTGTGCTTCCGCATCTTGCACTGCGACCTGAATGGATCGTACGGTTTTCTCAATGTTGGTAACAACGCCGCGTGTAAGCCCGTCCGATGCACTTTTCCCGA
This sequence comes from Bacteroidota bacterium, assembly GCA_035559595.1. GTDB lineage: Bacteria > Bacteroidota > Ignavibacteria > UBA10030 > UBA10030 > DATMBF01. The sequence goes on from DATMBF010000026.1 coordinate 10,561, forward strand.
TACCAAGGATGCGAAGTTTGCCGGGATGCGTCTCGTCCGGCGAGGCAACGATGGCGCAAACTTTCGTTGTCCCGATGTCTAAACCGACTGCAATATCATTTGTCATGGTAGTTCCTCTGGTTCCTTATGAAGATTTCGATTGACCTCGTTCCGGCATCCAGCGTACAACAACCTGCTCCTCAAATCGAACATCGATGTACTGCAAGCGTTGCGGCCCTCGCTCTCGAACAACGGCGTTCCAAAATGCATCGAGCCGGGCAAGTTTGCTGACAACATTGCCACGACCGAAGAGAACGGGAATACCTTCTTCCGCAGAATATAGGATCAACTCTCCGCCCGGTCGGATCGATACTTCAGAGATCAAGTGATAAAGCTGTTTGTTAACAAGTTTTGCAGCGCTGAGAACATTCAACGCTTCCTGGACGCTCGGATGGCGAAGTTGAATGCCGGTTCCAACCTTTACCGATGCCGGTACACCCGTAATGATCGGCAGATCGAAAACTTCCCGGGAGACGGAGTGGGGCAAGACAAAGCCGTCTTCGTCAAGGTAGAGAATCTCCCCACGGTTGATCATTGCAATCGGCGAGCGTTCGACGACACTGATTTTGAGCGTTACCGGGAGATCCCGAGCCACGACAACATCTTTAATGAAATGATGACTGAGAACATCCTTCTGGATCACCATCAAGTCGATTTCATACATCCTCATTCCCTTCGTCACGTGTGCAAGCTGAAGAATTTCATTGATGTCAACGATTCGGTTTCCTTCGACGATGACCCGCTTGACCTTCAAGCTCGACTTCCACATATTTGCTGCGGCGACCAGAGCAATCAAAACGCCAAGGAGTGTAAGAAGCCAGAGTTTCTTTGATCGATACTCGCTCATGCGACGTTCTCTTTTACTTCGGTCGGGAATCCGACAAGCTTCACTTCCAATTCCATGAGAATGCCGGTGTACTGGTAGACGCTTCGTCGGGCAAGGTCGAGAAGTCTCGCAATATCATCGGCTTTTGCCCCGCCCAGGTTCACGATGAAGTTTGCATGTCGTTCGGAAATCTGTGCTCCACCGATCCGCTTTCCTTTCAATCCTACTTGCTCGATCAATTTTGCCGCATACGTGCCCGGAGGATTCTTGAACATGCTTCCGGAATTCGGCAGCTCGAGAGGTTGCGTCTCATTTCGCTTCATGATGAGTTCACGCCGCCGCTGCTGAAGTTCTTCCTTGTTTCCCTTAGGAAGGCGAAAGCTTGCGCTGATCACAACATCGTTTTCAAAGCCGGAACGGCGATAGGAGAAATCACCCGCCTCTTTGGGGATTTTCTGAATCCTTCCATCACGGAGAGCTTCGACCTCGACAAGGTAGTCTGCCGTTTCGCCGCCGTACGCTCCGGCATTCATTACCACAGCACCACCGATTGTTCCGGGAATGCCCGGCAGCATTTCGACACCCGCAAGACTGTGCTGAATGCAGAAATCGACGAACTTCGAGAGTCGGACACCTGCCTCGGCAACGATGAGGTCACCTTCTATCCGAAGTGCGTTGAATCCGCGTTCGAGATTGAGAACTGCCCCGCGAATGCCCTCGTCGCTCACGAGAAGGTTGCTCCCCCGGCCGATGATGAAATAGGGATACTCATGCCGTTTCAGGTAATCGACCAAGCGGAAGAGATCTTCCCGGTCGACCGGCTCCATATAGTAATCGGCCGGACCGCCCACCTTCATCCAAGTATAGCTTGAAAGCGGCTCGTTGACGCGGATGGTGCCTCGGAAGAACTCTTTGATTTCGCTTAGAGATATCATCGTTCGTTCGTCTTGAACTGCGTCAGGAATTCCTCTCCGTACTTCCAAATATCGCCGGCTCCCATCGTAATGACGATGTCCCCGCTCTTGACAATCTTTTTCAAAAAGGCCGGTACGTGCTTCTTGTCCGGCACGTAGTGTACCTCTTTATGGCCAAACCGTTTCGCTGCGTTTACGATGAGCTCACCGGTGACACCTTGAATCGGTTCCTCGCGTGCGGGATAGACATCCGTTACTACAAGCACGTCTGAGAGCAAGAACGATTTTCCAAATTCGTCATAGAAATCACGCGTTCTCGTATAGAGATGTGGTTGAAACACACAGACGACGCGCTTTCGCCACCCGGCTTTTGCCCCCGCAAGCGTTGCACGGCATTCGGTAGGATGGTGCGCGTAGTCGTCGTAGAGCACGATGCCGTCCACCTCACCTTTCTTTTCCCATCGCCGATAAACGCCGGTGAATTTCTCTATGCCACGTTTGATGCGTTCAAAGGGTACGCCAAGCTCGAGACCAACAGCGATTGCTGCAAGCGCATTCTGGATGTTATGCCTGCCAGGAACCTGCAACGTCACAGCACCAAGATCCTTGTCGCCGCGAATGACCATGAATGTCGAAGTATTGTCTTTGTGGTGAATATCGACAGCCTGCACATCTGCCTGTGGATTCAAACCGTAGGTGATGATTTTCTTTTTGCTGAGCAGCGGCATGATGTCCAGGAGCGCCGGCTCGTCCAGACACAAGACCACAAATCCATAGAATGGAACTTTGTTGGCGAATTGGATGAATGCGCCTTTGATGTCCTCCAAATCCCGGTAACAGTCAAGATGATCTGTTTCAAGTGTTGTGAGAACGGCAATTGTCGGGGTTATTGACAGGAACGAGCGGTCGAACTCGTCTGCTTCAACCACAATGAAATCGCCGTGGCCGAGCCGGGCGTTTGTTCCGCCGAGCCCGCTGAGTTTTCCGCCGACGATGACGGTCGGATCGAGGCCTCCTTCCATCAACACAAGACTCACCATTGATGTCGTGGTTGTTTTCCCATGCGTGCCGGCGATACCGATTCCATACTTCAGCCGCATCACCTCTGCAAGCATTTCGGCGCGGCGGATTATGGGAATCTTTCTTCGTGTGGCTTCGATAACCTCGGGATTTTCCATCGAAACCGCCGATGAATACACAAGAGCATCCACGTCTGGCGCAACGTTCTCCGATTTGTGCCCTTCGAAGATCGTGGCACCGAGCCTCTGGAGACGGTCGGTCACCTCGCTGAGTGTGCGGTCGGAGCCGCTGACCTTGAATCCCTGGTCGAGCAGAATCTCAGCGATGCCACTCATGCCGATACCACCAATCCCGACGAAGTGAATCTTTTTGATCGATGAAAACATAGTCTCTTCCGTACACCTCTCTTGCGAGAAAACGTTGATTTCTCTTTGGCGTTAGCGTGCTTTTCGTCGTCTCATGCCGAAGTACCGCTTCTTAGGGGCCGGAACTCTCGAAGTGATCGCCTCCATCTCTCCAACAAGCTCATGATCTCGTTCGTACCGACCGACCCGAATACGGAACAATCGTCGTCGGTTTTTTGTCTTGAACACCACTACCTGATAGCGTCCGGCTGTCTGGACGAGTCGTTCACGACCGATGTGCATCCACTCAATATCATTGAGTGGAATTTCCCTCGTCCTGTTTCGACTGGAAAAAATAATAGCAGTATCGGTAACGATGAGTTTCCGGTCGCGCCATCGGTTGAGGAGAAGACCGATCACCGAAACAATAAAGAACAAGCCGATGATGTAAAGAATCGGATCCCGGTAAATCACCGAGAATTGACCCTCGATGAAACTCCCGCGAACGACAGCATACACCACAAGCGTCGCAAGGTAAATCAACGCCTGTTGATAATAGAAGTCGAGCTTGTATTTGAATGTTTTCTGCATAAACCGCCGGTATTAACGCTGAAGCTCCCGGATTTTCGATACGATACGTTCGCTTGCGTCAGATCTGCCAAGCTTCATGCTCGCTTCGCTCATTTCTTTTCTTTTTCTCCCGTCGTTCAACAGCGTTGTAATATTCTGCTTCAACGATTGCCTCACCTCATTGTCCGTTATCAGGATCGCCGCTCCTGCTTCTGCCAGGGTTCTTGCATTGACCGTCTGATGATCCGCCGCGGCATGCGGATACGGAACAAGAATAGCCGGCTTCCCCAATGCCGTAATCTCTGCAATGGTTGTGGCGCCGGCGCGGCAAACAACGATATCGGCTGCGGCATAGGCAAGCTCCATCCGGTCGATGAACGCGCCAATCCAGATCAGCGTTGAATCTTTGAACTTTTGCCTCAGCCGTTCATAATCCGGAGCGCCTGACTGCCAGATGAGTTGAATCCGCGCCCTCTCCAGTTCATGAGCAATTTCCATCAGAGCATTGTTGATCGATGACGCGCCGAGACTTCCGCCTACGATGAGGACAGTTGGCTTCGACGGATCCAGGTTGAAGAACCGGAATGCCTCCTCGCGCGAGGCGCCGAACAGCGACCGACGCACCGGCGTTCCGATTGTCTGAATGTCTCTGGCTTTCAGAATCCATTTCCGCGTTGCATCGAATGCGATGAACACTGTTTGTGCTCGACCGGCTAACAGCCGTGTGGTGACTCCGGGATAGCTGTTCGACTCATGCAGCACCAATGGGATGCCGAGAAGACTTGCAATGAATCCTATCGGCCCACAAACATACCCCCCTGTGCCGACCACGACTGATGGTTTCAAACTTCGAATGAGAAAGAATGATTGAACGAGCGAAACAACAACTTTCAACGGAAACAGAACGTTCGAAAACCGAACAGACCTGTGAAACCCGCTGATCCAGATTGCTTTGAACTCGTACCCATGTTGAGGAACGACACGAGCCTCGATCTTTTCTTTCGTTCCGACAAAGACAATTCGGGCATTGACGAGCTGTTTTCTAAGTTCTTCCGCAATCGCGAGCGCCGGAAAGAGATGGCCGCCTGTTCCTCCACTGGCAAATACGAATGTTGGAATTGATGTCTGCACACTCCTCGTTTTCCTCTGCTATCGCCGCACCGAACCGGCTTCAAGGGGTTGAAGCGGTACAACGCCATCAGGTAATTTCGTTGCTCGTGGGTGCAAGTCGGTATGCGCCGAGACGTTCAAAAGCACTCCCACGGCAAACGACGAGAACACCAGAGACGAACCTCCATAGCTGACAAACGGCATCGGTAATCCCGTCGTTGGGAGAAGTCCAAGTGTTACCCCGGCATTTACCAGCGCGTACAGTGTGATCGTGCTTGTGATGCTGATAGCGAGAAGTCGTCCGAAATAATCTTGCGCATGCTTTGCAATTTTGAATCCTCGCAGCATGATAAGCAGAAAGAGGGCCATGAATGCCAGAGTGCCAATGAGGCCATACTCCTCACCCACTATCGAGAAAACGAAATCGCCGTACGATTCGGGCAGGAAGAAGTCCCGCTGTTTGCTTTCGCCCGGACCCACGCCGAAGAGTCCGCCGCTGCCAAAACCAATGATTCCCTGTAAAAGCTGATAATTCACGTTGCCGTCTGAAGTTCCTGCAAGAAACGATTTGATTCGCTCAAGTCGATACGGCGCACTAACCATGAAAAGCAGAAGCAATGGACTGATAAGGAGAATCGATCCCAGCCAATGCGTGAATCTCGCCCTGCTGATGAAGAGCATCACAAAACTGAGCAAAATAATCATCGCTCCCGCACTGAAGTTCGGCTGAGCCAACACCAGAGCGGAAACTCCACCAATCCAAATCACCATCGGCAAAAAACCTCTCTTGAAGTCTTTGATCATTTCACCTTTAGCTGCGATGAGGGTGCAGAGGTGAAAGAGAAGGGCGAATTTGGCGAACTCCGATGGTTGAAAGCTGAATCCGCCAAACCGGAGCCATCGTGCTGCTCCTTTGATCTCTCCACCGCTCACAAGAGTCACGAGGAGAAGCAGAACGGCAAGAAGAACGGCGGGTTTTGTCAGTTTTCGATACTTTCGATAATTGATCGTGATTCCGGCAAAGAGGGCAAACAGAGCGACGAGGATTTTCAAAGCGTGAGAGTTGAGAAGCCGACTGCTCTCACCGAACTTCTCTAAGGCCCACGTTGCCGAGGCACTGTAGACGACACCGAGACTGAGGACCATCAGCGTCAGAACGGCGATCAAGGTTGCAAAGTCAATATGGTTGCGTTGTGCATTCATAATTGACGAACGAGTTCTTTGAAGACCATGCCGCGATGTTCGTAGTTTTGGAACCAGTCGAAGGAAGCACAGGCTGGAGAGAGGAGCACAACGTCTCCTGCCTTTGCCAGTGACTGTGCAAGCCGGACGGCCTCATCCATTGAAGAGGCTTTTGTAGTTTCTTTGCGAGACCCGAACGCTGCCACGACCTTGTCGGCAGACTCGCCAATCGCCACAATCGCTCGCACTCGCCTTTCTACAAGATCATGGAGTTTCGAATAGTCGTTGCCTTTATCACGTCCTCCGAGCAAGAGAACAATCGGTTCGTCGAAAGCCTGCAAGGCATACCAGACGGAGTCGACATTTGTGGCCTTCGAGTCGTTGACGTATCGGACGCCGTTTACGACTCGCACGAACTCCAACCGGTGCTCAACCCCCTTGAAGTTTCTCAGGGTTGCGCGGATCGAAGCAGGGCTCACACCGCACAATTGCCCGACCAGTGTCGCGGCCATCGCATTCGACAGGTTGTGCATTCCGGGAATCGATATTTCGTTCGTATGAATAATCTCCGTTCGCTTTCCGTTGAGTACGGTTATCATTTTCCCCCGATCTGTAAAAGCACCCTCATTCAATTCTCTTTGAATGCTGAATCCAATCTTCCGGCACTTTGCTGCTCCGACACTTCTGGCGGTCCATTGATCATCGGTGCTGGAGATCAGAATGTCATCGGACCGCTGGTTCATGAAAATGCGTGACTTCGACGCTGCATACCGCTCCATCGAATTCCCGTAGCGATCCATGTGATCGGGCGTAATATTCAAAATGACCGAAATCCAAGGCCGAAACGTCTCGCAATGATCGAGCTGGAAACTACTCACCTCCAAAACAGCAAGAGCTGCTTGATCCAGTTCCAGAACGACTGCGGAGAATGCCGTCCCAATGTTACCCGCAACAACATGTTTCTTTTTTGCATCGCCGAGAATCCTCCCGACCAACGTTGTTGTGGTTGTCTTTCCATTGCTGCCGGTAATTGCGATGATGGGACAGGGGCAAAACCGGCTTGCGACTTCAAGCTCGCTCAGGACTCGAACGCCCCGTTTCTGGGCCTCAACAACAACCGGAGCGCTGCTGGGTACGCCGGGACTGATGACCATCAACGAGCAATCATAGACGCGCTCGGTATGCGCTCCAAGCTCGAACTCGATTCCTGCTGCGCTGAGTTGTGAAACAAACGGCTGAAGTTTTTCGCCTTTTCCCGAATCGCTGACGAAAACTCGCGCGCCCTGGCGCTGAAGCAGTTTTGCAGCAGCAACACCGCTTCGTGCTGCACCGATAACGGTGACGTTAGCATTTTGGAAATCACGAACATTCACAATCGTAGAGTCCGATTCCCAATCGGACGATTCGACTTCAGCTTATCTCACTTTAAAGGTTGCGAGACTAAGGATCATCAACAGTATCGCGATGATGTAAAATCGTGTAACAATCTTCGGCTCCGGCCATCCAAGCAGTTCAAAGTGATGGTGAATGGGAGCCATCTTGAAAATCCGCCGGCCCTCGCCATACTTCCTCTTTGTGTATTTGAAATATACCCGTTGAATGATCACGGAGAGCGTCTCCACCAGAAAAATCCCGCCAAGTGTGGGGAGAAGAAGCTCTTTCTTGATCAGAACACACATGGCGCCGATGATCCCGCCCAACGCCAGAGAGCCAGTGTCGCCCATGAATACTTGTGCGGGGTAAGAGTTGAACCAGAGGAACCCGAGCGCCGCTCCCACAAGGGCTGCGCAGAAGATGGCCAGCTCACCATTGCCCCGGAGGTACGGTATCGTGAGATATTGACTGAGCTCAATATGGCCTGAAACATAGGCAATGACCGCCAGCGTCATCCCCACGATCCCCACCGTCCCGATAGCAAGTCCATCCAAGCCGTCCGTCAAGTTTACCGCGTTTGAGGTAGCAGTAATCATAAAGACCACGATAGGGATGTACATCCAGCCGAAATCAAACTCCAGATTTTTAAAGAACGGAACCGTTGTGCTCGATTTGATTCGCCAGAGGTCCGGATCAATCCAGTGAGGAAAAAAATAGATGACACTACCCACCACTAGTCCAACCAGAACCTGACCCACGATCTTGTACCGCCCGATTAATCCTTTCGGTTTCTTCTTGATGACTTTCAGATAATCGTCGATAAAGCCGACCGTCCCAAGAGCCGCCGTGACGAAAATGATGAGGAGGATATAAGCATTCTTCAGATCGGCCCAGAGAAGCGCGGGAATCAGAATCGATGCGAGGACGATCAAGCCGCCCATTGTTGGGGTTCCCGCCTTTGTGAGATGAGTCTTCGGTGCCTCGAGCTTGGCCGCTTCTCCAATCTGAAGCTCACGGAGGCGGCGAATGATCTTTGGACCGATCCAGAACGCGATGATGAGTGCTGTAACAGCTGCTGCGCCGGCTCTGAATGTGATGAACCGGAACACGCCGAAACCGGGAATATCGTAGACTCTGTCGAGATATGTGAGAACATAGTACAACATATCAAGCTGCCTTGGCGAATCGTTCCTTGAGAAAGGTGACGATATCTTCCATCTTCATGCCACGAGAGCCTTTAATGAGAACAACGTCGCCGGGGGTCAGTAACTCGGCAAGATACTCAGCCAGCATGTTCTTCTGCTCATAGTGAGCTTTGAATTTTGTCTTCGCCTCCATGGATGTACATCGAGAAAGTGGACCAAATGTCAAGAGGTACTCGATACCGTATCGTGCGATGACGGAGCCAATCTGACGATGTTCCTTCTCGGCCGAACTTCCAAGCTCAAGCATGTCAGCGAGAACAGCGATGCGTTTTCCTTTCGTCTCAAATGACTGCATTGTCTGAAGCGCTGCCAACACGGAATCGGGGTTGGAGTTGTACGTATCGTTCAAGACGATGAAGCCGTTGATTCTCAGCACTTCCATGCGCTTGGCCGGCGCTGTGAAGTTGTGAAGCGCCCACTGAATCTTCTTCGGGGGGACGCGGAACGCCAGGCCTACCGTTGCGGCGGCGATGGCGTTCGACACATTATGCTGACCGGGAACAGAGAGGCGAATCTCGAAAGACGTTTTCCCTTTTGGACGCACTTGAACACGAGCACATCCGTTTGCATCGAAGCCCACCACTTTCCCACGGACATCGGCGGCTGAGTTTTTCAGGCTATAAGAAAAACCCTTCAACCCCTTCGCTTTTTTAACAAGATGAGAGTCATCTTTGTTCAAGAAGACGACCGGCGTCCGTTTTCGTACCCCTCGGAGCCAATCGAACAGCTCCGTCTCGGCTTTTGCGACGCCAGAAACCGATCCGAAGAATTCAAGATGCTCTCGACCGATATTGGTAATCAGGCCGTGTGTTGGCTCTGCGATTTCGCAGAGGGCGCGGATTTCTCCCGGATGGTTCGTTCCCATTTCGATCACCGCTACTCGATGCTTCCGGTCGAGGTTAAAGAGTGTCTGCGGTACACCAATGTGATTATTGAGATTGCCTTCTGTCGAGAGCACACGCAGTGTTGTGCCGAGGACGGCACGGATCATTTCTTTGGTTGTTGTTTTCCCATTGCTACCTCCGATGGCGAGAACGGGAATCTTGAATTTCCGGCGATAGAGTCTTGCCAGCTCACCAAGAGCAGCCGTTGTGTTCCCGACGACAATTCTCGGCACCGCGAGACTGGCCAAGAAAGCGGAGTTGGTTTCTGCCCAACGATGGTCAACGATGGCTGTGACGGCTCCTGCCTGAATGGCGGCCGTAAGAAAATCATGCCCATCAAATTTTTCACCACGAAGAGCAACAAAGAGATTCCCTCTCTGAATTGTACGTGAATCGGTTGAAACGCCCGTGAAGACCAGCTTCTCGCGGCCACCAATATCGAAGGTCGCCAGATGCTTCACCTTCAAACAATCCGCAAGAGTAAGATTCATGCGTGCGACCTGATAAACTCTTCGACAACTTCCTTATCGCTGAAGTGAACTCTTTCGGTCCCGAGGATCTGATACTCCTCGTGTCCTTTTCCCGCAATCAAAATGACGTCGCCCGGAGCTGCTTTGGAGAGTGCTAACTCAATGGCACGCCTGCGATTCACTTCGCGAAGAACCGACGCACCCGTGGGCACACCAGCAAGAATCTCATCGAGAATTCTTTCCGGATCTTCTGTGCGCGGATTGTCGGAGGTCACGATTATCACATCGCTCCATTTGGCGACGACCGTTCCCATCAACGGTCTCTTGGCCCGGTCACGATCACCTCCAGCACCAAAAACCGTAAAGATCGTTCCACGCTTTTGAGGCAGAATGTCGTGAATTGTCCGCAGGCACTTCTCCAGCGCATCAGGCGTATGGGCGTAGTCGATGATTGCCGTCCAGCCTGCCGGGGATGTCACTCGCTCAAAACGGCCTTTCACATTGGGGATATTCTGCAAGCCGCGCTGGATGGTTTCGATTGGCAACCCAATCGTGAGTCCGACCGCGCTTGCCGCGAGGCTATTATAAACGTTGAACCGACCGACCAGCGGAGAATCAATGTGTGTAGTTGTATTTCGAAAGTTCAGATCGAAGTTCGAACCGTTGATGGAAAGCCGGACATTGGTTGCCCGAACATCGGCTTCGCTATCGACACCGTAAGAACTTTTCGAGGCCATCGTCCGGTCAACGATCAATATTCCCCGCTCATCGTCTGCATTGTAGATAGCATGCGCAGAGCTCTTGAGTGAATCAAAGAGAATCTTCTTTGCCTTGAAATACTCCTCCATCGTGCCGTGGTAATCGAGATGGTCTTGCGTCAAGTTCGTGAATACAGCAATGTCGAAGTCGAGTCCGTACACGCGCGATTGATGCAACGCATGCGAGGAAACCTCCATCGAGACCGAGGTGCAGCCCCGGTCGCGCATGGTGGCAACGATTTCGTTGAGTTCGAGAGATTCGGGCGTTGTATGATGAGCAGGCCGGATTTCCGAGCCTATGCGATATTCGATTGTTCCGATCATTCCGACCTTCTCTCCCGCTGCCTCAAGAATTCCTCGAATCAAATTCGTTGTTGTCGTCTTTCCGTTTGTTCCAGTCACTCCGATAAGTCGAAGTGCTCGCGATGGATGTCCATAGAAATTCGCCGCCATCTGGGCCAATGCTTTTCGGCTGTCCGGAACGACGACTTTGATAACGCCAGCATGCATGAAAAACGAATCCGGCAAAGCTGCGTCATCCTGAACAACCACAACTCTCGCTCCCCGAGACACGACATCCTGAATGAAGCGATGGCCATCGCTTGTCGTTCCCCTGATGGCAACAAAGCAATCTTCTTTTCCGACTTTTCGCGAGTCGTACTGAATCCGCTGCACCTCAACATCGTGCGTGACTACCATCCGCCCGAACATCGTTTGGAACAGCTTTGTCACCTGAACACCGGCCAGCAACTGAGATAACTTCATCCGGACCTGCGCTGTTCATGGCACGTCATTGGTCGACTACGAGCGTTGGCATGGGTCGAGGATCGCAAATGATCCGAACCGTCGTTCCGGGCTTCACACGCTGCCCCGCAAGTGGCGATTGATGCATCACGATTCCCGAACCGACGATCTCGATGTCGAAATGATCGATCATGAGCCGGTTCATCGCCCGCCGCACACTCATGCCTTTGAGAGCAGGAACGACAACTTCCCCTGGGCGTTCTTCATCTGCATTAAGCGCAAGGGATATGACGTCACCCGGCTCGACATGTCTTCCCGGTTCGGGCGCTTGCCGAACCACGATATCTCCCGTTCCGAAAGTTCGACTCTTGAGCTGTACTCCCTCGAGCATCTTTTCTGCAATCGAGATGTGAAGATTGCGCACGTCGGGTACGGTGATCCCTTTGGGAACCTCCCCAGCAAGTTTCATCTGCGGTGTGCGTCTCACCAACAGCGATGTGTTGACGATTCTTTCGGCGATGTTCTTGAAGACGGGACCGCTTGTTACGCCGCCATAATAGCCACGGCTTCTTGGATTGTCCATCATGACAAGGCAAACAAGCTGCGGATCTTCAACCGGAAAGTACCCGACGAACGAGCTTGTGTAGTTCCCCGGAACATATTGCCCATCGATCACCTTCCGTGACGTGCCGGTCTTTCCAGCGATGCGCACCGTTTCGAGGCGAACCTCTTTTGCGGTTCCACGTTCGACAACACCTTCAAGGGCTTCTGTGAGGAGGGCTGTGGTTTTTTCCGAAATGACCCTCCGGATACGCTGAGGCGATTGCTGGAACAGAAGAGTCCCGTCAGGTGCGCGGACCTCGCGTACGATGAAGGGGCGCATCAACACACCATTGTTTGCCACCGCCGCATAGGCCGCCACAATTTGAAGCGGAGTGACAGCGACCTCGTAACCGTAGGAGAGGGATTGCAGCGTCGTTCCAGACCATTCATGAGGCTTCTTCAATCTTCCCCTCACTTCACCCGGAAGATCGACGCCGGTGAGAATTCCAAACCCAAAGTCGCGTGCTTGACGATAGAGCCTCTCCGACCCGATCGATGTGCTGACCTTTGCCATGACAATGTTGCTCGAGACCTCCATTGCTTCTTTGAATGTCAGCCAATCGTGCTCATGGGTGTCTTTAATGAGTCTGACCGTCCCCCGTGGAAGTCGAACGCGGTACGTTCCCCCTTCGGCATCGAACTTTTTGTCCGGCGTAACGATATTGTATTCGTATGCTGCCGCCGCAGTAACAACTTTGAAGATCGATCCCGGCTCGAACATATCGGCAACGATTCTGTTCTTCGCATAAAGGAGATCGGTCTTTCCGAGATCATTCGGATTGATGCTCGGGTAATGGGCGAGTGCGAGAATCTCTGCCGTTTTTGCATCAAGAAGAAGAGCCAGGCCACCATCGGCATGATTGGCAAGAACGCCTCGTCGTAATTCCTCTTCCGCGATGGATTGGTAAACGAGATCGACGGTTAATGTGAGATGATTGCCGTTGGTTGGATCGACTCTTGGATAGTCTGCCGAAGGTCGCGCGCGGCCAAGACCATCTCGCTGCATGATCACGAAGCCATTGCGCCCCTTGAGATGATCGTCAAACTGCAGTTCCAGCCCCGAAATCCCTTGATTATCGATGTTCGTAAAACCCAGAAGAGGGCCCGCAAGCTCGTCGTAATGGTACAGTCGTTTGGGTTCGTTGATTGTTACAATCCCCTCGAAGCTGCCGGATTCGATTCGCTTTGCGACCTCAGGTCTGACGTGTCTTTCAAGCCACACAAACCGGCGCGATGATTTGTCGGGTGGGTTCAAGCGCTCGAGGTAGTACGAAGCGGGTCGCCCGAAGACCGTGGAAAATCGCTGCGCAATCCGCCGTGCGCCATTTCCGACCATTTTAGGATCGGCTGCAAAGGATACGAACATGGTGTTGGAGACGAGAACATTCCCGTTGCGGTCGTAGATGTTCCCGCGGATGCCCGGCAAGGTGAAACGCTGCTCGTATTGCTTTCGGGCCATCGACTGGTAACGCTCTTTTTCGAGAAGCTGAATCTTCACCAGTGTGGCGCCAATAAGCACGAAGAACAGGACGAAAAAAAGTTTCAGGACAACGAGACGCCACGCCGACTCCTGTCGGAGCGAGGGATCGGGCTTTTCAATTGGTACGCCGGGATGGACCGGTTGATTCGGTTGGTTCATTCCTGTTGGGATTGCTTTAACGTCTGTTCAATCTCGCGAATCTTTTCGTGATCGACCGGCAAGATCTCGGGAGGGTGCTTGGGATTCCGAAGCTGTAGCTCCCCTTCCGCCATCTGCCGAATACGCTCCAGGCTTGACAACCGATTGATCCTCGCCTTCAAAATCTCCTGTTCCATGAGGATTTGTTGATGCTGATTCTGAAGCGCGTTGATTTCGTTCATCAACTGATCGACGGCAATGATATTGCTGATGTAGATGACGATGGCAATCGCTGTCGCGAAGAGAAGGAGAACGGCATTAAAGGGAGAGACCTTCCGCCTGACAATCTTGCGATTGCGGGGAGTATACACGTCGGCACGCCCTGGGTCAACCGTGGTTCGAGCGTTTGGCAGTGGGAGGGTCCCGCTATAGATCATCGGCCGCGTGCTTTCCTGGAACGTAGAGAGCGGAGGCCGCTCTGTTTGAGGCGGCGTATCCTCAAGAGCTTTTTGTGCCAAGAATTCAGCCTCGTTGTTGAAGAGCTTTGCCATCAAACTTTCTCGGCAGACCGTAATCGTGCACTGCGGGCGCGGGGGTTCGTTGCAACCTCGGTTTCGTCTGGTTCAATCGGCTTATTGGTCAGGAGTCGGACTTTTGGTGTTATTGGAGAATCCGGAATTAGTTTGTTGCCTGACGGCCGAGATGTCATGGCTGCCTCTTTTAAAGTCTCCTTCACAATCCGGTCTTCCAGGGAGTGATAGGAAATCACCACAAGCCGTCCGCCAGTCTGGAGAAGAGCGATTGCATCATGCAAAGCGAGCCGAAGGTTCTCCAATTCGTTGTTCACCTCTATCCGAATCGCCTGAAACACTCGCGCCAAGGTCTTGGTAAGATGTCTGTTGCCTGCAACGTCAGCGACGAGAGTTGCAAGTTCTCCTGTTGTTTGAATCCGTCTCGATTCACGTCGTTTCACAATCTCTCGGGCAATCCTCTTTCCAAGGGGTTCTTCACCATACTTCCACAGAACATCGGCGATTTGATCCTCTCCGTATCGATTCACGACCTGAAAGGCATCCAGCTCCTGCGTCCGATCCATCCTCATATCCAGCCGCTCGTTTGATCGGAAACTAAACCCTTTTGACGGCTCGTCGATCTGGTACGAGGAAATTCCGAGATCAAAAAGGATTCCGGCAATCGGCTCTTTGCCCAACGCTATTTGCTTGATTTCTCGGAAGTTTGCCCGATACAGTTCCGCCCTTGGTCCAAATCTCTTCAATCGTTCAGTCGCAAAATCAATTGCATCCTGGTCGGCGTCGATGCCGATGAGTTTGCCTGCTGGTGATGTCGTCTCAAGGATGGCCTCCGAATGCCCACCTCCTCCCACTGTCGCGTCGACGTAGGTAGCGGCTTTGGAAGTCACCAGTGCCGAAATGGTGGCTTGCAAAAGAACGGGCGTATGGAAAAACGGACGTTTCACGATACGTGCCGAGCCATCGTATCACACTGTCCCCCTACGCGCCGGTTTTCAGGACCGATTCCGCAACAGTCTCGTACGTCGCCGGTTGGTTATTCATGTATTCCTCGTAGATCTTCGGATTCCAGATTTCAATGCGCTCGAGCACGCCAAGGATCATCACCTCATTCTCGATTCCAGCAAACTTCAGCAAGTCCTGCGGAATTGAAATGCGAGACTGGCTGTCAAGCTGAGAGTCCGTAGCCCACTGGAGGAGCGTCCGGACGAGAAACCGATGCTGCGGGTTGGAAGGAGAAAGGCCTCGAATCATCTGCTCCACTTTGTTCCACTCATCCTGCGGATAGACGAAGAGGCATTGCTCGAAGCCGCGTGTGATGACAAACGTATCGTTTGCCTCCGGCGAAACGTTCTTACGGAGTCGTGCCGGAAGGGCAATTCTTCCTTTGTTATCAACGGAGTACGAGTACCGCCCTTTGAACGAAGACACTAATGTCTTTCAGAATTGTTATAGAATAGCTTCATTACCTAATCCAAAATTACCTAATCCAAACAGTTCACCCATCTTCCCCACTTTTCCCCACATGGCAATGCTAATTTACGTAATGCTCTCTGAAAGTCAAGCGAAAAATGGCCGAAAACAGGGGGTTATAAAATGTGGAAAAGTGTGTGGAAAAGTGAAAAGCGCGAGGGAAAGCTAGAACCCCTTTTTTTCATCAAAAAGGCGTTTTTTGGAGAAGAGTGTGAAGGGTAGTACTCCCATGCTGAGAGTTGCGGTGGGGAGAATGGCAACATGTTCACACGTTGCCCTGTGGTGCAAGCAAAGTTGTACAGGTTGAGAATATGGATGCCAGCCGTGCAATCCAATCCGATGAAAGACAGAGTGTGTAAACGGCACTGAGGTCCAGCGGGTGGTAAGCTGGAACATGCGCGCCAATTCTTTGGGCCAAGAATGGTGTATGGTTCACCTGTCTCGAATTCGAAGGCACCGGAAACGTTCCGGGGTTGCCTTTGCAAAAGGACAAGTTGTGTTCAGAATGAAGATGAGCTGAAATTCACTGGTTGGATTTACAACAGTTTCAGGTGAAAATCTAACCCCAATGTCAAAAGGCTCGAAGACTCTGTTCGAATTCCTCTATCGTTCACCTCATTGTTTTGCTTGGAAAGTATAACAACTTCGATCGCGAGGACGACAACCACAAAGTGAAGAAAACCTTGATAAAAGTTCAGCTTTGGAAGATGAAGTGGGAGTTTCTGATGTTTTAAGAGTTTTTCATCACTTCCACAATGGCCGAATAGTCGCTTTTTGCCAATCCGGCTTTCATAGCTCGCTCGAACAACCCCTTTGCTGTTTCAAGCCCCGGCATTGATGCGCCAACGGCGTTCGCAGCTTGCAATGCCAGCGTGATATCCTTCAGCATATGCTCCACAAAGAAGCGCGGTTTGAAGTTGCCCTCGATAATTGCTTTCCCCTTTGTCTGGTACATGGTGGAGTTCAGCGCCGAGTGCCGGAGAATATCCAACATAGTTGATGGATCAATTTCCACCTTCGTTGAATACACAATCGCCTGTGTCAGTGTAACAATCATTCCCGCGATGAAGGAATTGCAGATGAGCTTCATGTGCGATGCCTGCTCGATGCTGGGGAATTGCCAGATTCTGTTGCCGAGGATTCGCAACAATGGCTCGGCGCGTTTGAACGCCCCTTCCTCTCCTCCAACAAAAAGCAACAGCGATCCCTCTTGAATATTGGGAATACTGCCCAGCACCGGAACGTGGAGGAAGTGAACACCACGTTTGGAAAACTTCGTGGCCAATTCTTTGGTGAGAAATGGCGAGACCGTGCTCATGTCGATGTGAACCGACTCTTTTGCGAGGGATTCCAGCGTTCCTGAAGCCTCTATCGTGATCGTTCGCAAGGCGTTGTCGTCGGAGATCATGGAAAAGACAAATTCGACATTTCTGGCAACGTCTGCCGGCGAGTCACACCAGGTTGCTCCCCCCGCCACAAGCGAATCTGACTTTGATTTCGTGCGATTGTAGAGAAACAGCTTATACCCCGCCTCCTGAAACCGCATCGCCATCGCCTGACCCATCAGTCCAAGTCCAATGAATCCAAGAGCTTCCTTCATAAGTTCCTCTACGCTATTACGTGCGATCGAGTGTACCGAACCATTGCGGGAAAATCAAGGGATAGGCACCACGTCCGATACCCTTGCAGCGGCTTGCGTCAGACAGGCCTGGCGCTTGCAGGATAAGGCGCTCTGGTGGACTCCATCTTCGCTCTTGAGTCTCTCCCAGAGTTTCAATACAATAGAACTCGATTCCACGAGGAGCCAACCATGCAATCGATCCAGAAACTCTTTTCAGCAACTGACCTTAATCGGATTCAAGAGGCGGTCAAAGAGGCCGAGCAGAAAACCGCGGGCGAGATTGTCCCGTACTTTGTCGAAAGCTCAGATAGCTACGAAGAAGCTCTCTGGCGAGCTGCGGGTTTCATGGTTCTTCTCGTTCTGTTCTCAGCCTTCTTCGTTCATCGATTTACGGATCTCTGGTTCCCGATTGGCATACGAGAACTTTCGCTCTTGACCATGCTTGCCGGATCGCTTGCCGCTGCGATAACACACTTTGCTGCTCCGCTCAAGCGCTTCTTCGCCGGTCGCACCATGATCGAGCGGCGTGTTCAACAGCGAGCCGGAGAGGCATTTTTGTCTGAGGAGGTTTTCAAGACGCGCGACCGGACAGGCATTCTGATTTTTCTGAGTTTCCTCGAACGCGAGGTTGTTGTGCTTGGAGATTCCGGCATCAACCAAAAAGTGCAGAAGCACGAATGGGATCACGTTGTCGAGTTGATTGTCAACGGAATCAAATCCGGCAATCCCACTCAAGGCCTGATTGATGGGATTCGAGCATGCGGAGAGTTGCTGGAAAAGAAGGACGTGGCACGTCGGGCAGATGACAGAGACGAGCTCTCAAACAGAATGCGTGTGGGAGGAGAGAAGCCATGAAGACAGCCATTGTTGCCATCGCTCTCCTTGTACAAACAGCACTTACACAGCGTCTTGAGGTGCCATTTCTCTCCGGTCGTGTCAATGACTACGCGGGAATTCTTTCTCAGCAAACAGTCCGTGAGCTTGAAGCTCAGCTCGAAGCGCACGAGCGGGCAACGTCGAATCAGGTTGCGGTGCTGATCATTCCGAGTCTCCAGGGAGAGGTGCTGGAGGAATACTCGATGCGTGTCGTTGAAACGTGGAAGCTTGGTCAAAAAGAGAAAGACAACGGCGTGCTTTTGCTGATCGCCCGTGATGACCGACAGTTGCGAATTGAGGTGGGAGACGGATTGGAGGGAGATTTGACGGATGCGGTTTGCAGTCAGATTATCCGCAACGAAATCGTTCCGCACTTCAAAGATGGCGACTACGATGCCGGTGTGCGGGCGGGTGTCAACGCTATCCTCGGCACAATCGAGGGAAGCTACACAGTTTCGGAAGAAGATATCGACTCGAGCGGTGAAATGGATTTGGAGGGACGGATTCTGATGGGTGGAATGTTCCTCCTCGTGGTCGGAATCTTTACAGTTATTGCCATCGTTTCTCCGGGCTTTCAGGGGTGGTTCCTGTATTTCTTTCTCATGCCGTTCTGGTTTGCGTTTCCTTATGCAGTGATCGGCGTATTTCCGTGGGGATTCCTGCCGTTTGCTCTTTATGCGGTTGTCCTTCCGATTCTGAGAATTCTCTTTCAGCGCGGCGTGAAATCAGGGGGATGGCAGAAGAGTTGGGCCACGAGTTTTGCAAGCTCATCGAGAGGCGGATGGTCATCGGGTGGGTGGTCGTCCGGTGGAGGGGGCTTTTCAGGTGGCGGCGGGAGTTTTTCCGGAGGGGGAAGTTCGGGAAGGTGGTGAGAGAAGAGGGGATTCCTGAGTGCGGAGTTCCCTTTGCCTATGCTCTCTCAATGACCGGTTGGTTCAAATAACCTTCCATTCTTGTAAAGTCTTCAGCAACCTGTCGGGATTGTGAAACACCAATCCCCTCATTCCCGTCTTTTCTGCCGCTTCAACGTTTTCCTCGAGATCGTCAATAAAAAGCATCTCCGCCGGCTGCAACTGAAGCTCACGTACCACACGTTCGTAGAATGTTCTATCGGGTTTCGTCGCGCCAATCTTGAATGAGACAAAGTGTTGTTGCAGATACTTCAAGGCAGGCACGACTCGCTGACAATAAGCATAGTGAAACTCGTTGGTGTTGCTTACGAGCGCTGTGACATTCCTCTCGCTCACCCGACGAACGAT
The DNA here is from genome assembly GCA_035559595.1 of Bacteroidota bacterium. GTDB lineage: Bacteria > Bacteroidota > Ignavibacteria > UBA10030 > UBA10030 > DATMBF01. The sequence continues at coordinate 29,981 of DATMBF010000026.1, forward strand.
TTCTTCCATCCCTTCAATCGGCACTGTCAGAACAGATTCCATTGCCTGAATGAGTTTGGAGCGATCGTATCTGCCGTTGAAGAGTCGCTGGAGGTGGTCGAGACAGGTTTCGAATCCCCACTCCCCTTTCTCCAAAGGCATGAACATTGCAGGCAAATGATTCCTCAATCGGTTCTGCTCGCCGGGATCATCAATACCGAGTACTTTCCAGAAATACTCCGGATGATAGTGAATCAACACATTGCCGAGATCGAACAGAACGGCGCGACGTGGCTTCATCCCTTCAACTCGACTTTCACTTCTTTGCCGACCTCAATCACCGCATAGTATCCCTTTCCTGCCGGCCCGCAGTTGACAATCAGCGTTTTCCCGATCAGGTCTTTCCCTCTTGCCTCATGGATGTGTCCACACACCAGAACATCGGGCTGATACTTCTCAACGAATTCCCGTAACGCCACGCTTCCCACATGTTTTCCAATGAAGATCTTATCGACTGTTGTACCGTGCGGAGGAGCATGAGGAACGAAAATCTTCACCAATGCGTTTTCTACCTCCCTCCATCCCTTTTCGGCCCGCTTTCGAATTTCTTCTTCGGAGATCTCGTAGGGCGTTTTCATCGGTGTCACAGGTGATCCGGAAACACCAAAGATCCCGACATCTCCCAGCATCGCTCCTTTTCCACTGACTAACAGACCCATTCTGTCGAAGACCTCATCAAGCTCAGGCGGATCCATGTTTCCGGAAACAACAAAGAGGGGTTTTCCGAAGGATTGAAAGCGGTGGAGTGCTTGCTCCGCCTCTGCCGCAGATCCAATCGTTGTCAAATCGCCGGCGATGATGATTCCGTCGAACGAAGCCTCGTGGCGAATGATCGACTCGGTCTTCTCATACGAGCCGTGAATATCGGTAAAGGCAAGCAGTTTCACAGTTATCGATAGCCGGTGTCGGTGGGAATCGGGAAAGCGACAGAGTCGACAGCAAATGCCCCGAAGACTCCAACGCCGCCGCTGATGTTCGAAAAATCCGGCTCGTCAGTCCGCACAGAAAACTGATCGCGAAATCCGTTAGCCACAGAGAGGTAATTGAACAGGTTAGGCTCGACCTGGTACAAATGAAATACCACTCGCTGCATCCGCACGAATCCCGGTTTTTCGTACCTTCTCCAAATCAATCCCAGCATCGTTTTGTAAACGCCATGGCCGAATGCCATGCGTTCATAGGAGTACTCCCCTCCAGCGGTGCGGATTTGAATTGACGGATATGTTGCCTCGAGCGTATCGATGCTTACAGCTTTCAGAATCGTCCGCGGAAGTTCGATTCGTTGAGGGAGCCATCCGCCCGGAACCGGTGCTGCAATTTCGTAATCGATGAACCCACGAAGCATGAATCCTTTCGCAGCGCTCGACAGTGTAACATTGAAGACAATCTGTTCGGTCGAACTGTAGAGCTGAGGAAAGCGAAGCATGACGGTATCTGTCAGTGCCATGATCGCTGTGCCCGGAACCGTCACCGTAGCGAATGCATTGCCGATCGATGGAGAGGTTACAGTGAGCGTGTACGTTCTTCCACGGACAGGGACAAATGGCTGGATGACGTGGGCACGGATCATCGGACCGTATCGTGTCGTGTCCCAGGCCTGGATCATCGTGTCCCGAAAAGCGAGGGACATTCCGTTGTTATCGTTCAGAACGACTTGCGCGTCATCGACCGGCTTGTAGTACGACCGCGAGAATGGGTCGTAGTTCGGCGGATTGTACGTTGCGTAAACGCGTACGAAGTGTGTGTCACGCGTCGTACTCAGAACGGAGAAGACGACGAGGTCATCCCGATAATTTAGTACAGGATTGAACGAATCGTCGCATCCCCATAAAGCAAGAGCGGAGAGAGCAATCAAGAATTTCCTCGCTCTCACGGTACGTACTCCAACTGAAGAGTGAATGTTGGATAGAATCTGAGCATATCGATACGCTGGCCTGTCTTCCGATCGAAGTAGAAGATATTTTTGCGGTCGTACGCGTTGATGACGTGGGCACCAACCGTTCCGTGGAAAGGTCCGAGTGTCAATCGATAGCTCACACTGGCGTCGAGTCGATGATAATACGGAAGGCGTGCAACGTTTTTTTCGCCGAGGCGTACATAGGGTTGTCCGATCTCACCGTTGTAGCCGGATTCGAACACGTCGCGCAACCGCAAACGGTCGTAAAACCCGATCGCCGGCGTGTAAGGGAACCCGCTGCCAAGGTCCCACCGCAATGAAACATCAAGGTTGCCTGTCGGGCGAACGGTTGTCAGAAGCTTCACTGTGTGGCGACGATCGTATCGAGGCGGATACGTGAACGCCCCCTGCGTGAGATTGACCCAGCTTAACGTATATGCAGCATAGGCATCGATCCAGCGCATGCCGAATCGCAATAATGCTTCTACACCGTACGCCGAACCTTTGGCGTTCAGGTAGTCGGGATCGTGTTCCGTCAGTTTCTCTCGGTTGTATAAAAGGAGAGATCGATAGTCCTTGTAGTAGGCCTGTAGGTTGGCCGAGAGTTCGGCGATCAGATTCCCTTCGAGACCCGCCACATAATGGTCTGCCCGCTGGGATTTCAGCTTGTCGGGAATGCCGACCCATGCCTCGAAGATCGAGATCAGGTCATCCTCGTTGTTAATTGTTACGATGTGCTGGCTGAAACGGCCGTAGGAGAGCTTTGCTTTCCATGAAGGAAGGATTGGAACACCTAGGTGAAGTCGCGGCTGAAAGAGATCAAGATCGCCGCCTCCGCGACTGATCGAACCAAGGTCGGCATGGATGCCGGCATCAATCTGCCAATTGCCAAGCTTCGTCTGCATCCTCCCCCAGGCAGAGATATCGGGAGATGTTGCAGAGAGATCACGTCCGACGCCGTTGCTATTCACGAATGAATAGTACAGGTGTGGAAAACTGAAGTCGAATCCGAAGAAAAGAAGATCGGAGGTGCTGGAATAGAGAGTGAGGTCACTGCGGAGACTGAATTCTTGCACACCCGTCGTGGCAGGTGGGATCACATTCGATGCTTTGGGATCGCGACGTGCTTCGTAGCTCGTGAACGAGATCATCGTGTTGACAAAGAGCCGATCCCCGAACAACGTCGTCAATCGCCCCCCAATCGCCCCGTTCGACCAGTAGTAGTCCGGTTCGACGGCCTTACCGGATGGAAGCTCATCGCCGCTGAGGAAACCGGTTACACTGAATCGTGTATGGCTCTCGTCGCCGATGTAGGTGATCTTGCCGAACGCGTCATAGAAGTTGATGGGGACATTCTGCTGAAAGAAGCGACGGAAGGTGTCGGTGAAGAGAGACTTGCGTCCGTTGAAAATCCATCGGAGATGCTCCGAGCCCGCACCATCGATCTGAAATTTTGATGAGAGAAAATTGATGTTCGACCGGGCGCTGAATCCGCCTGCCGTTCCATCTTTCGTTGTGAGATTCACCACCGAAGAAAGTCTGCCGCCGTAACCGGCAGGAAAGGCGCCTGTGTAAACTTCGGTCGTGTTGATAACATCCGAATCGAAGATGCTGAAAATTCCCATGGCATGATACGGATTATAGATCCGAATGCCGTCGAGGAGAATGAGGTTTTGATCAGAGGCGCCTCCACGAACGTAGAAATGCGAGCTCACGTCGCTGGCAGAAACGACGCCGGGCAGAATCTGGATGCTCCGAAAAATGTCCTGCTGCACGGTTGTCGGAACGAGGCGAAGATCCCTCTGAGTCATAACGTGCACACTCGTGCTGATCTCCTGAACCTCGCGTTTGGACTGCTCGGTAATGACAATCTCTTCCATTTCGACCGGCTGAGGGAGGAGGGCAAAATTGACGGTCATGGTTCCTTCAGCAGGCACGAGGATCTGTTTGACGCTTCGTTGGAAGCCGATCGCGCTGGCGGCGATCTCGTAGGCCCCGGGAAGAGCAGAGGGAATGAGATAAAAACCGCTGGTGTTTGTTGCGGCTCCTTTGCTTGTTCCAACGATAACCACGTTGGCAAAGGGGATCCTCTCACCGGTCGAGCTGTCGGAGACAATTCCCCGAATGTCGGCGGTCTGCGCATGCACCGCAATCGCAAGGAAAAAGTAGGCCGCGCAAAGCGGGAAGAAGCTTTTTCTCAGGAGATTTGTCGCAGGCATAAGGGGGTTCTCATGGACTTTCAAAAAAAGTACTCTCACTTTGCTTCTTATGCAACTTTTGTTCTAATTCGCTACTGGCTCGATTCAGCACCTCTCATCCCTGGCCAATATGGTGACGTTTGTTCGATTCCTTCTTGCTTTGGTTCTTTGTTCTTACGGTGCTACGGCACAATGGTGGTATTGGCAAAACCCCCTCCCTCAAGGGAATACACTGACCGCTCTCCATATGTTCGGTTCGACGGATTTCCTTGCCGTCGGGGATGCGGGAGTGATTCTACGGACGACAAACAGTGGGGGCTCGTGGCGGATTCGGTACCAGCCGCTCGGTCTGGTCAGAATTCATACCGTTGAGTTTGTGGATGCACAGACCGGATTTGTGTCGGGGGAAGATTCGCAGGGGGCTGGACAGCTCTTGAAGACGGAGAACGGAGGAGAAACATGGGTGCCGGTGAGTGTGGGAACGATCAGTCCCATCTACGGAATCGACTTCGTTTCGACACTAACCGGTTGGGCTGTCGGCAGTGGTGGCCTTATTCTGAAGACGACGAATGGCGGATCGACATGGAGTAAACAACCAACAGGAACGACGGCGAGCCTCTATGCTGTCTCTTTTTCCTCGTCCGTTGAAGGAATAGCTGTTGGCGAAGGAGGCACGGTACTCTCCACGATTGATGGAGCGACGTGGACAGAAACGACGCCGGCCTCGGTAATTTTCTATGGTGTCAAATACGTTCTCGATTCGTGGTACGCAGTTGGGACTGGCGGCACAATTCTCCGCAACGGCACTCCTGTCTCTCAGACTGGTACAACGCAAACGCTAAGAGCAATTACCGTTGCAGGCGGAACATTCGTTGCAGTCGGTGATGGAGGCACGATCGTCCGATCGTTAAATGGTTTGTCGTGGACGGCGGTAAATTCTGGTACAACAAACGCACTGCGATCTGTTCACTTTGCGGGTTCGAATGATGGCGTTGCCGTCGGAACGAACGGAGAAATTCTCCGCACAAGTGACAGTGGGGTAACCTGGGTACGGATGAGAGGTGGGTTTTCCAGAAACCTGACCGATATTGTATCTCTTGCTTCAAGTCTGCTCGCTGTGGGGGATTCGGGACAGATAGTCAAGACCACGAATGCAGGCCAGTTATGGCTCGAGAAAGCAGGTGGCGTTAATGCCGGACTTCAAGGCGGTGCAGTGACGAGCGGGGATACGCTTGTTCTGGTTGGAGCCGGCGGAACGATTCTCCGGTCGACCGACAGTGGTGAATCATGGTCTCGGCAATCAAGCTCGACAAGCGTGAATCTTTTCGGTGTATCGTTTGTGGGCGGCATGAAGGGCTTTGCGGTTGGGGGGTCGGGTACCATCCTGCGTACCATGAATGGCGGTATGACCTGGGAATCGAAAGCGAGTAATACGACTTCAACGTTGAGAGCAATCGGCATCATGGACAGCTCGATTGCCGTTGCAGTCGGACTCCTTGGAGTCATGCGTCGCACAGCAGACGGGGGCGAAACATGGTCTCCCGTTGTCTATCGCGACACAGCGTTAACACTCTACACAGTGGTTTTCCCCAAGCCTGGTGTCGGCCTCGCTGCCGGCGCTGGTGTAGCGCCCGGGCTTCCTCCGGTGCTCCTTCGCTCGATTGATAGCGGCAAAACATGGTTTGCTGTGAATCTTGTGGGAGTTGTTGCAAGTGAAACGATACGAGCGATTTCCTTTTTGAACGCCGATACCGGCTACGCCGTCGGAACCAACGGTCTTATCTTGAAGACAACAAACGCCGGTGCCGCCTGGGAGCGACTTCAAAGCTATACATCGCAAACGCTTACCGACATTGTTTACACTCCCACCGGCAACGGCTACCTCGTCGGAACAAACGGGACGATCATGAGCACAGTCTCCATTGAACCGAGTTCTGTTCGGAAGCTTCCATATGCCTCTGTGGGTTCGTTCCTTCTTTACCAAAATTATCCGAATCCCTTTAATCCAAACACGACAATTTCTTTTTCCATCCCCTTTTCCGCTCATGCTAAGTTGACGATCTTTAATCTCCTTGGACAAGAAATCTCGACAATCTTTGACGGCGAGGCGCTGGCCGAACGGCTCATCACACTTCCGTTTGATGCTGGTGTGCTACCTTCCGGCGTTTACTACTATCGCTTGCAGGTGGGCGAATTCCAAAAAACGCGCACCATGATTCTCGTTCGATAATACGAACGTTGCCTTTTGTCCCATCTCTCGTTACTTTCTTTCCAACCATTTCCATTTAACGGTTCTTGTGCCTAAACAGTTTATTGATCTGAGCCACGCTGTCGAACACGGGATGATCACGTACAAAGGTCTTCCCGGTCCGGTGATCTCGGACTATCTCAGCCGTGCAGATTCCCGATCACGATACACCGAGGGAACGGAGTTTCAAATCGGCAAAATCGAGATGGTGGCAAACACCGGAACGTACATCGACTCGCCATTCCACCGTTTCGCGAACGCGCCTGATCTTGCCGATCTTCCGCTTTCAGCCGTGGCAAATATTGAAGGATTGGTTGTGCGAGTTCATCAAGGCACAAAAGCCATTGATGCAAAGGTATTTCGCGACGTAGAACTTGCCGGCAAAGCCCTTCTTGTCCACACAGACTGGGCAAAACTTTGGCGAACCGAACAGTACTTCAACGATCATCCGTTCCTGACGCGGGAGGCGGCTGAGTATCTTGTGAAATCCAAAGTGGCACTTGTTGGGATAGATTCATTCAACATCGACAGCACTGCCGATGGAACCAGACCTGCACACACGCTCCTCCTGCATGCCGGAATTCCCATTGTCGAGCATCTCTGCAATCTCGATCAACTGCCCGATCGGGGATTTCGATTCTTTGCGGTACCGGTTAAGGTGAAAGGGATGGGATCTTTTCCCATACGCGCCTTCGCAATCCCCGGTTAACCAATATCCAATAACGACTAAACAACCATCCTAATGCGTTACAAACTCCTCGGCAGAAGTGGTCTCAGAGTCTCGGAGCTCTGTCTCGGAACAATGACCTTCGGAGAAGGAAAGGGATGGACTGCGACGAAGGAAGAGAGTAAGAAGATATTCGATGCTTTTGTCAGTGCCGGAGGAAATTTTATTGATACGGCGAATGTCTATACCGACGGATTGAGCGAACACCATGTCGGTGAGTTCATTGCGTCCGATCGGGATTATTTCGTCGTGGCAACGAAGTACACCATCAGCACGCGCATCGGCGATCCTAATGCCAGCGGCAATCATCGCAAGAACATGATGCGTGCGCTGGAGGCGAGTCTCAGGCGTCTCAAGACAGACTATATCGACCTCTACTGGGTTCATGCGTGGGATTATTTGACTCCTGTCGATGAGGTGATGCGGGCATTGGACGATGTTGTGCGTCAGGGAAAGGTCAGATATATCGGCGCTTCGGATACACCGGCATGGGTTGTTTCACAGGCAAACACCATGGCGCACCTGCAGGGGCGGACCCCCTTTGTGGGACTACAGATTGAGTACAGTCTTGCTGAGCGAACACCCGAAAGGGACCTGCTTCCTATGGCGCGAGCGTTCGATCTGGCCATCCTCGCATGGTCTCCTCTCGCCGCCGGGGTCTTGACGGGAAAATTTCTCGAGAGGAGACCGGGCCAGCAGACGCGAGTGAAGGATGGGAGTCCGCGTCTCAAAGATCGCAATCTTAAAATTGCTGAAGTCATTGTCGCCGTGGCACAAGAGATTGGATGTTCGCCTGCGCAGGTTGCGTTGGCATGGTTGAGACAGCGGAAAGCAGTGGTAATTCCCATCCTCGGCGCCAGGAACGAGACACAGATTAAAGATAATCTCGGATGCCTCAACGTCCATCTTTCTGAGGAACACCTCGCGCGGCTCGATGATGTGAGCGCCATTGACCTGGGCTTTCCGCATGAATTTCTCCAGCGCGACCACATTAAGAAGATTGTCTACAGCAACCTTCACGATTCCATCGATAACCACAGAACGATCAAATGACCTGCTTGAGAAGGGAGAGGAATTGCCGTCGAAGCACACCGATGCCAGGCAGGCGTTGACGGGGAGGTATAGAGAGGGGATGGTTTGGGGTCAGGGGGATTGAGAGCAGGAGAAATGTAAAGACGAGGAGGCTCTATGACCAACGTTAAAACCGAAGTTGTTCGCAGCGGGATCAGTTTTGGGACTGCGCTTGCCATTGTTATCAGCTGGTCCATCAACCAGTCCATTCTCTGGGCGATCATCCACGGCATATTATCCTGGCTTTACGTCATCTACTACGCGATAACGCGTTGAGTTCCGACAAGACATACATCCATTGAGTGATTTTCTCCTCTACTTCCTTCTTTTCCTCGCCGGTATTGGGTCCGGCTTCCTGAATGTCATGGCTGGCGGTGGGTCAACCCTGACCCTTCCCCTGCTGATTCTTCTGGGTCACTCAAGTGCATTGGCGAACGGCACCAACCGGGTAGCGATTGTCATTCAAAACATCGCTGCGGTAGCTTCGTTCCGCAGTCTCGATGTGCATGAGTTTCGTCGAAGCCTTGCTTACACCTTTTGGGCTCTTCCCGGGGCTTTGATCGGAGCCATTGCCGGTGTCACCATCAGTAATGACGCATTCCAGACGATCCTCGGCGTGGTCATGATCGCAACGATCTTCTCGCTCTTCATTCCATCGCCTCGAAGTGAGGAAAGCAACTCCGGGGCGTCAGGAGCCCGACACTGGTCGATCTATCCTGCAATGCTTCTCATCGGATTCTACGGGGGATTTATTCAAGTGAGCGTCGGATTTCTTTTCATGGTTGCTCTCTATCATATCGAGCGCATGAATCTCGTGTACGTCAATATGCATAAGGTTACGATCGTGTTGATGTACATGGTGCCGGCGCTTGTGATCTATGCGGTCACAGGGAATGTCGATTGGGTGTTGGGAATTGTTCTGGGGATCGGCAGCGCCATCGGCGGTTGGTGGGCAGCGCATGCATCCGTCAAGAAAGGAGAGAAGCTTATTCGCGCAGTATTGGTTATCGCCATCCTCGTAATGGCGTTGAAACTTTTTGATCTGTATTGATTACGGAAAGTTGCTTCCCGCAGATTACCTATGGTCGGAGAAAGGATAATCTCTTTGCAGTCGAGGCTCAAGAGGACACGGTGGAAGAAGCTCACGTACAGTTTCCAACGTGGGAAGCTGGAGAGGAATTGATGAGCCGACGACTGGCAACGATCTTCAAGGATTACGGACCGGGCATTGCTGTTGCCGCAACCGGTGTTGGTGCCGGTGATCTTGTCACTGCCTCAGTGGCAGGTGCAACGTACGGAACCGCCATCATCTGGGCAGCGGTCGTTGGGGCTGTTATCAAGTATTCACTGAATGAGGGGATTGCCCGGTGGCAGCTTGCAACGGGTACAACGATCGTGGAAGGCTGGCAGAGTCGCCTGCACAAGATCGTCTCGTGGTATTTCATTGCTTACCTTGTTCTCTGGTCATTCATTGTTGCTGCGGCGCTCATTTCAGCGTGCGGACTTGCAGCTCATGCGATGATTCCCTCATTATCGGTAACGGCATGGGGAGTTATCCATTCCATCCTTGGTGTTATTCTTGTCCTCGTGGGGCGCTACCTCTGGTTTGAGCGGTTGATGAAGCTCTTTACGGGCTTGATGTTCGTGACCGTCCTGATGAGCGCTTTTCTTGTCCAACCGGATTGGGGTTTGCTGATCAGTTCTGTGATGAGTCCTTCTCTCCCCGAAGAATCCTCAAAATTCTTGCTTGGTGTCATGGGTGGAGTCGGAGGAAGTGTGACGCTACTGAGTTACGGCTACTGGATACGTGAGAAAGGATGGCACGGCAAGGATCACCATCACCATACACAAAGGGATCTTGGCGTCGGATATGGTCTCACGGGTCTTTTCGGTGTCGCGCTTGTGATTATTGCAGCGGAGGTAAATCCTAACGTTGTTACGGGGGATACGATGGCGCTGGAGGTTGCGCAAAGAATCGAGGCGGTAAGCGGCGTTACCGGCAAATGGATTTTCCTTCTTGGTTTCTGGGGAGCGGTTTTCACGTCACTCTTCGGTGTTTGGCAAAGCGTCCCGTACTATTTCACAGATTTTGTCCTTTCGTTCCGATTGCGCCTTTCCAACATTCCATCCCCCTGCGTCAACGGCGCATGCCCACCAGCCTCGCCAAACCACGAAAAGCTGGATGGTGCCTCTGGTGCACAGCATGCCAACCTCTCATCGTCACCACTCTATCGAGGTTACCTTCTCTATCTTGCTTTTCCTCCAATGCTCTTGCTGCTCTTTGGCAGACCGGTGTGGATCGTTGTCATCTATTCGATTGCCGGAGCGTTCTTTATGCCGTTTCTCGCATTGACGCTGTTGTGGATGAACAACAAAAGGGATTGGGTGGGAGAATTACGATCTGGATGGATTACGAACCTCCTCCTCTTGATGTCGCTCTTCCTCTTCGGCTATCTCTGTTTCATCGAGTTGTCAGAGATCCTCTGATGTCGGGGCATCAATCAGTGTTTCTTTTCTCACTTCTTCCTATCTTCAGCGGGAATAGCAGCGTTAGGGAAAGTCCAATGGATATCAATCCACGACCCAACCATTTCGTCTATTGGCGCATTCTGTGTAGTATGACTCCTGAGCAACGTCGTGCCAAAGCTCTGGAGCTTTCCGAATTCTCAAAACCACTCTTCATTCATCATGGTCTTTGCTCCCTTCATCCATTACTTTTTGAAGAGGAGTTTCAAAAACTCTTCACGTGACCATGAAGCCATTCGAAAGGTTCTTGATCGAGATTCCGTCAATGATGGGGCACCGTACCTTGGAGTTCTGCACTATTGGTAAAGAATACAACAAGGGGGGAGAGGAGAACTGGAAGTGAAACGAACCTCCACGCAAAAATGGATTTACGGTATTTTCGCTCTGGTGGGATTTTGTGGTTCCGTAGCAAGTCAACCCAAGCCCATCACCGATCTCAAACCAACCGTTTTGCTTATTTCCATCGATGGGTTTCGTTATGATTATTTTGAGAAGACCGATACCCCAAACTTCGGGCGGCTTATGCAAAACGGCGTAAAGGCAAAATGGATGATTTCACAATTCCCTACGAAGACCTTCCCCAATCATTACACGGTGGTGACGGGACTTCGACCGGCGAATCATGGAATCGTCGCGAACACAATGTTCGATCCGGAGTTCAACGAAGGGTTCAGTCTGCGGAATCTGCAAGCAATTCGTGACGGAAAGTGGTGGGGTGGGGAACCGCTCTGGAGCACAGCCGAGAAGCAAGGACAAATCTCGGCGACCTATTTCTGGCCGGGATCGGAAGCCGAAATTGCCGGAAAACGTCCATCGTATTGGAAGGAGTACAACCACAGCGCTCCCGACAGTCAGCGCATCAGTGAAATCCTTGCCTGGCTTGAACTCCCCGTTGAGCGGCGACCAACGTTTCTCACACTGTACTTTGCAACGATTGACGACGCGGGGCATAAATGGGGACCGGAATCGGACAGCATCAAACTCGCGATACGAGCTATCGATAAGGTGATTGGCTACCTTCTCACCGAGCTCGAAGCACGAACGATCCTCTCCAAAATCAACATCATCATCATTTCCGATCACGGAATGTCACAAACAAGCAGTAAACGAATGATCTTCATTGATGACTATGTGGATTCGACGCTCGTTCGGATTATTGATTGGAGTCCGGTTGCTCAGCTTCTTCCTCACCCCGGGAAAGAAGACGAGGTGTACCGGAAGCTTGCAAACGCCCATCCGAATCTCAAGGTCTATCGAAAATCCGAGATTCCCGAGCGATGGCACTACCGGAACCACCGGCGTATCATGCCGATCATTGCTGTGGCGGATGATGGATGGACAATCACATCGCGGCGCTCCAGTCGCCGATGGGAGTCCGGTGGCGATCACGGCTATGATAATGAATTGGAATCGATGAGAGCGATCTTCCTGGCACACGGGCCGGCATTCCGATCGGGCATTGAAGTCGACCCGTTTGAGAATATCCATATCTACAACCTTGTCTGCGAAATCCTCAAACTCAATCCGGCTTTGAATGATGGCGATCAGTGGCTGGCGAAGATGCTGCTGAAATGATGGACCAGGATGCAAGATTCATGAAGGTGCATGTGTCCGTCAACTATGGTTTGTTTGTGGGGGTGGTTATTGCTCTGTCCAAGTTTCTGACAGATTCCTCCGTCATCGGTATGTACCCTCTTCAAATCTATTCTTCCCTTCCTGGGGCCGTCTTTCTTGCCATCGGCATTTACTTTGATCGTGGAGTCTTGAGTGAACTGATCAAGAAAACAGTTGCATCAATTCGACAACAATACCCAAAGGAATCAGTATGAGACGCGCAACCGGAATTGGAGGAATTTTTTTCAAATCGCCTGACCCGCAGAAGACCAAAGAGTGGTACAGCAAGCACCTTGGCATAGAAGGATCCGATGAAACATGCACGGTGTTCGAGTGGCGTTCGAACGAGAAGCCCCATGAAAAAGGGCACACCGTCTGGAGCGTATGCCCAGCAGCACGCAGTATTTCGATCCCGGTACGGCAGCGTTCATGATTAACTATCGTGTGGAAAACCTCGAGTGGTTATTGGAGCAGCTCCGGAACGAGGGGGTACGCATCGACGAGAAGCGGGAAGAGGCAGAGTATGGGAAGTTCGCCTGGATCTATGATCCCGACGGAAACAAGATCGAGCTTTGGGAGCCCCCCAAGGTGTTTGACGTGCCAAGCGTGATTCCGATGAAATGAACCAAGGCCTGGTTTGATTCTTGCAGGCTGCAGAGATAGTTGGTACATTTGTCATTCCTGCATCCCCTGAGATCGGATATCGAAGGACCTGGAACCATGACCGACACGCGCGTTGCCGAACTTCATTCCCGCAAAGTCACACCCGAGCAGTATCACGAAATCCGTCGTCTCTGGCAAATCCATTCGATTGCAGAGGATAAGCGTGACATTCCCGGCCTCATGTCGACGCTGACCGACGATTGTGTGTACGAGTTAGTACAAACAGGGGATCGGTGGGAGGGAAAAGAAGGAGCGACGCGATTCTACACGGAAATGCTGGCAGCGTTTCCCGACATCCATTTCGAGTTGCAGAACATTGTCATCGGTCCGCAAGGTGTGTTTGAAGAGGCGCATGTAACGGGCACACACGCTGGCAGGTGGCTCCACTTTCCTCCACCGACTGGAACGAAAATCGAGTTTGATGTGCTCATTCTCTTTCCCTGGGATCTCGAGAAGAAAAAATTCAAAGGCGAGCGAGTGTGGTTTCTCCTCCCAAACGGAAGAATATGATCAAGGCTTTCCTGCGGCGGACAAATTTCCTCCTTTTGATCCTCGTGCTTTGCCAATATCTTGAGTCTCATTCCCAACCTCATGAGGAATACCGGATTGTCATCAAGAAGAGCGAGTTTCTTCTTGAGCTCCATCAATCGGACAGCCTTGTACGAAAGTTTAACATTGCGGTAGGGAAGCATGCAGGTGACAAACAGCGAGTCGGTGATTACCGAACCCCCGAGGGGGAATTCCATATCTCGCAAATTCAAGATTCCAGGGACTGGGTGCACGACTTTGGCGATGGTAAGGGATCCATCGCCGGCGCGTATGGACCATGGTTTCTTCGACTTGACACCGGCGCTGGTAAGACAAAGTCCGGTAAATGGTGGAAGGGAATCGGCATCCACGGAACACATGCCCCGGCTTCCATCGGAACCATGGCAACCGAAGGATGCATCAGAATGAAGAACGAAGACCTTGAAGAGATGAAGAAGCTGGTGCGCATTGGTACACCCGTCAGGATTCTTCCGTAACTGCGCCCGACCTAACGACGCACTTCATGTCAACTATTTCGATCCGCCAAGCAACACCAAAGGACACTGGAGTCATCGCGCGATTCAATGCTCTGATGGCGGAAGAGACAGAACAGCGATCGCTTAATCAGGAAACGTTGCGTAAGGGTGTGGAGGGTGTGCTCAGAGATTCCTCCAAAGGTACATATTACGTCGCCGACATTGACGGTCGCATCGTCGGCCAGCTCATGATTACCTATGAATGGAGCGACTGGCGGAACGCAAATTTCTGGTGGATCCAAAGCGTGTATGTGGAGAAAGAGTATCGAGGGAAGAGAGTCTTTACATCGTTGTTCCAACATATCTTGGAGCTTGCAAAGAATCGTATGGATGTCTGCGGAATCCGGCTTTATGTGGAAAACACCAACACGCGGGCACAGAAGGTGTACGAACAGCTTGGCATGCACCGATCTCATTACGAAATGTTTGAGATGGAATTGACGGGAAAACCAGAGGTCGGGGATCAGAAGTCAGAAAAATCCCCTGAATTTTGAACCTGAAACTCGGAACCAAAAACCTGTAACTCGAAATTTCTCCATGTCTTCCTGCTGCACATCGTCGGTGAGCTGTGAAGGAACCAACAGGTTCTTTTCGAAATTTTCGAAGCGATACGCAAAGCAGTTCAAGAAAAAGGGATTAGAGAAGATTCAAAAGTACTTGCTTGAGGGGGTGCGGACAGAGCCGGTTCAGTCGAAACGTGTTCTCGATATCGGCTGTGGGGTGGGGGGGTTACACCTGACTCTTCTGCAGGAAGGAGCGGCTTATGCGGTTGGTGTGGATGCGGCCGAGGGGATGGTCAGCAAAGCGATGGCCTTCGCACGCGAACTGGGACTTGCAGAGAAAGCCGAACACATCCTGGGCGATTTCGTTGAGCAAGCCGCGTCGATCGGGGAAGCAGACATTACGCTCATGGATAAGGTTGTCTGTTGCTACGGCGATCTGGATACACTGATCCGTGTTTCGGCGTCGAAGACGAAGCGAACCCTTGGTCTCACTCATCCTTCAAACAATGTTCTTGTTCGCTGGTTTTTCAAATCCCACATTGCTGTTCTCAAGCTCTTCAAGGCCAAGTTCCATCCGTTCTGGCACGACTGGAACGTCATGGATCAAACGATCCGTTCGCTGGGATTTCAGCCTCTGTATACCAATTCCACCTTTCTCTGGCAGGCACGCGTCTATCGGCGGTCACCTTCTTAGGTAACTGCCGGCTCAAGCATTGCAATCGTACCCTTCTCTGCATTCAACTCCACCTGTAGTCCAAAGGGAATCGTGAGCTTTTTGGCAATGTGTCCATACTGGAGCCCTGAGAGAACAGGAACCCGGAGCCTACCGGCAAACTCTTTCAGCACCTCTTCTACGGTGAGATGTGGAGTTGAAGGATCCGACGGAACACAATCCGTAAATTGCCCGTAAATCAATCCGCGCAGACTCTTGAGAATTCCCGCATTCTCGAGGT
The DNA here is from genome assembly GCA_035559595.1 of Bacteroidota bacterium. Classification (GTDB taxonomy): domain Bacteria; phylum Bacteroidota; class Ignavibacteria; order UBA10030; family UBA10030; genus DATMBF01. The sequence goes on from DATMBF010000026.1 coordinate 45,484, forward strand.
GCATGAACATTCGATCGACGCGGTGTGGCGCCTCGTCGATATCTTCGACGACGAGAATCGCATTCTTGAATTCGGGGGAGAATGGCGTACCGAGCATGGAGACAACCAATGCAAGATTTCCGCCCAGAATGCGTCCGCGTGCGTTCCCCTTTCGCAAAGGAACAGAGGGAGAGTCGGGCGGATTCGATAAGATTCTCTTCGCCGGCGATGTGAGCAATTCCCAGAAATTCTCTTCAGTAAACGGGTCGATCCTCTCCCACAATTCGACGGCCGCCATTGGGCCGGAGAATGTTATGAGTCCGGTCTTCTTGAAGAGCGCAAGCTGAAGTGCCGTAAGATCGCTGTAGCCGACAATGACTTTAGGGTTCTTTTTCACGGCACGGTAGTCAATAAGGGGGAGAAGTCGGGGTGTGCCGTACCCTCCACGCAGGGCAATGATTGCCTTGACATTCCTGTCATTAAGCATTTCATTCAAGTCGCTAGCCCGTTGTTCGTCGGTTCCGGCAAGGTATCCTCGTTGAGCCATCGCGTGTTTGCCGACGGTTGTTCGATAGCCGAGCGATTCAAGGTATCTGATCGCCTTTCCGATTTTGTCAGACGATGAAGGCGCACTCGCGGGAGAGATCAATGCGATGAGGTCACCGCGGCGGAGGCGAGGTGGTTGAAGGAGCTTCATCGGCGATCAAGATAGCAAGATTGCCAGCGAAAGCAAAATGATAATTATTCCAATCCCATCGAGACGATTTGATCCCGACCTTCTCGAAATGATGGATCGACCCGGGATTGATGAGAAGCTCCTGCAAGAGGATCTCCGGAACCTGCGAATGATCAACCGATTCTTCGGCGGATACGCGGCAATACGGAAAGCGGTCAAGCCTCTGTTTCAGTGCTTTCCCAAGGATCGGCAGATCACGATTTTCGATCTTGCGACGGGATCTGCTGATCTGCCAATTGTCATGAGCAAGCTTGCGAAAAAACTTGGCCGGTCCGTGACAATTACCGCCGTAGACAAGAATCCAGTGATGCTTCAGGTGGCTCGTGAATTGAGTAAGGATTGTGGGGAGATCAAGATTGTCGAGGGAGACATTCTCGACCTTCAGTGTTCCGACAAGAGCTTTGACATCGTCGTTTGCTCGCTTGCCCTCCATCATTTCTCAAGGGAGAATGCTGTTCGTATTCTGCGGAACATGCAACGCCTTGCCCGTGTTGCATTGGTTGTTCATGATCTTTGCCGGAGTTGGACGGGGGCTTGGATAGCATGGCTCTACACCCATCTGACAACACGGAATCCCCTGACGTTGCACGATTCTTATCTCTCTGTGCTTCGATCGTTTACACTTAAGGAGTTGACGGCAATGGCAAGAGAGGCCGGGATAACCAACTTCACGCTTACCAAGCATCCGTTCTTTCGAATGGTCATGGTAGCGAAGCTCAAATAAGGTCTTCAGCCTCATCTCAGCTTTGGACTCGAAGCTCTCAACTCGGAACTGAACAACGATGCGAACCGAAACTTCGATCACCATCCGTGCGCCGCTGGACAAGATCTTTGAAACGGTGGCGGATCTTTCTCTCTGGCCGATCATTCTTCCCCACTATCGATGGGTCAAGTTCATTGAACAATCTCCCACTCGCAGCGTCGTGAAGATGGCTGCGAAAAGGAAGTGGATTCCCGTTCAGTGGACATCGGAGCTGGAGATCGATAGGGAACGGAAAGAAATTCGATTTCACCATTTGAAAGCCTTCACCAAAGGCATGCGAGTCATCTGGTCGTTCATGCAAGACGATGAGGAAGTTCGAGTCACGATCCGCCATGATCTTGAACACACCATACCGCTCATTGGCAAATTCGTTGCCGAACACATTATCGGTCAGTTCTTCATCGGCTATATTGCTAATCAAACACTTCAGCATATGAAGCGACACGCTGAGGCAAAGTATGGCTCGTAGGCGAGTAGTCGTAACCGGGATTGGAGCCGTCACACCCATCGGTCACGGCAAGGAGGGACTCTGGGAAGGAGCCCGCTCGGGGAAGAACGGTGTCAAACCGATTAACCGTTTCGACACCTCGCAAATCAATGTGAAAGTAGCTGCGCAGATCGACGATTTCGATCCCCTCAATCACTTTGATGCAAAGCTTGCACGGCGCATGGATCGTTTTGCTCAGATGGCGCTTGCTGCAACAGATATGGCGATCGATGACGCGGGCCTAAAACCCGATCCAAAGCACCCGAACCCTCGCGCCGGCGTGACAATGGGCACTGCACTTGGGGGAGTATCGGGAGCCGAGCGGCAGCATGAGACCTACATGAAGGAGGGGCTGCGTGCTGTCGATCCGAGTCTTGCATTGATTGTCTTCGGCGGATCAGGGTCGAGCAATATCGCCATACGGTACGGTTTCACGGGGCCGAGCAATGCAAACTCGAACAGTTGTGCATCAGGGGCGATTGCGATTGGGGAAGCGTACCGTTACATCAAAGAAGGATATGCGGACGTCATGATTGCTGCGGCAGCCGAGGCTCCACTCTATGAGCTTACCTTCAGCGCATTCGCTCTGATCAAGGCTATGTCCACAAATCCTGATCCCGAAACTGCATGCCGGCCGTTCGATAAGAACCGAGACGGATTCGTGATGGGGGAAGCGGCCGCAGTTCTCGTGATTGAGGAACTTGGACATGCGCTCAAGCGGGATGCCCACATCTACTGTGAGTTTCTTGGCTATTCCTGCAATAACGACGCGTATCATATGGTCACACCTCGACCGGATGCCGGTTCGATAACTCGCGCAATGCAAGAGGCTCTTCGGGAGGCAGAGATTGCGAGCGTGGATATCGGCTACATTAATGCTCATGCAAGTTCTACACCGCTGAACGACAAAACGGAAACGTATGCCATCAAACAAGTTTTCGGTGATGCGGCGAAGCGCATTCCAGTGAGCGGCACGAAGTCCATGCACGCGCATGCGCTTGGGGCAACGGGTGCGGTTGAGGCAGCGATCTGTGCGATGATCTTCGAGAAGGAGTTCATTCCCCCCACAATTCATTACTCTTGTCCTGATCCGGATTGCGACCTGGATTATGTCCCGAACTCCGGTCGGACAACTCGCGTGGATTACATTCTCTCGAACTCGTTTGGTTTTGGCGGAATCAACGCGTCGGTTGTCCTGGGAAGATATGGCTGAATATTCTGAGAACAGTCGTCCCATGACGCAGTACGACGTCATCATCGTTGGTGGTGGACCCGCCGGTTCTGCATGTGCAACAATCCTCGCTCGTAACGGAATCCGTGTCCTTCTCTGTGAAAAGGAAAGATTTCCTCGCGACAAGATCTGCGGGGAGTGTATCAATCCTCGAAGCTGGCCTTTTCTGAAGATGCTTGGTGTCGATGAGACCATCAAAAGAACACCGCACACCCCCATCGAGAAGATTGAAGTCCATTCAGCAGAAGGCAAGCAAATCATGGTTCATCCCGACAATCGTCAATACCCTTTTCTTGCCATGGCACGCAGAGAATTCGACTCGATACTGCTTCGTCAAGCTATCACACAGGGAGCGGAAGTGCTTGAAAAGAGAAAGGTTTTGGGAATCAACCACGATGGACGTTGGAAGATCACTATCGATAGGCAAATCTTTTCGTCAGACTATTTGGTTGGGGCGGATGGAAGGAACTCGATTGTTGCACGGTCGCTGGGCCACTCGCGCCGTAGGAAACCCGATCAAACATCGGACCGAGTGGGAATTCAATGGCATACCGGGTTTCAGAAGTCACTGGGCAACACGCTGGCTATGGTTCTCTTTCCCGGTGGATACTTCGGAGCCGTCAATGTAAGCTCCCGGGTGGCCAATATCGCGATGGTGACAACCCGCTCTCTCGCGCAAATGGTGCAGGTAAATTTTAACCTCTTTTTAGAAAAGACTCTCTTCGCGAATCCATCAGCACGTGCACTGCTAACTTCCGTACATCCGGTCTCCAAAGCCGCAGCGGCATTTCCGATAGATCCAATGGTCTTTCGCTCCAAGCATCCTTCTGCATTCCTCATTGGAGATGCGCGGCAAACCATTGAACCATTCACCGGAGAAGGAATCTTCTTTGCACTGCAAGACGGAGTCAGATTGGGAATCATGTTGTCAAATCGAATTCTGGGTACGAACACTCAGGTGGAGTACATCCACCAACTATCATGGGCAGAGTTGGCTCTCTCCCTTTTTCTTCGCAGTCCGAAGCTTGGGAAGGTGGTCTTCCAGGCCTCAATACACACCCCGGCACTCAGAAAACTGCTAATTCGGGCAATTGTGGGCACAAATCCACAATCATGATCTTTTGCCGCAACTTTTTTCTTGACATCGAAACCTTCGCTCCCAGCTCGTACGATATCACTCACAATCTTGCAGTGGTGGCAAAGTACAGCATCACTGCTGCGTTCCAGGTCGGATGGAACTTCAAATACGCGACGGGACGACCATACACGCCGTTTGTTGGGGCACGATACGATTCGCGCTTCCAGATCTACGAGCCTCTTTCAGCTTCTACGAACTCTGCCCGTTACCCGGACTATCGGCGCATGGATGTCCGTCTGACATATTTGACACAGCTCTTCGATCGCTACTTTACCGTTGTTTTTGTCGAGACTCTCAATGCCTTCAACACGAACAACATCTTCGGCTACACATACTCCGAAGATTACTCAGAGCGACGCGAAATCAAAAGCTATTTCGGCAGGCGAATGGTGGTCTTCGGCGTGCAGGTGACAATGTAGGTCGGGGCCGCACGAACGCCAAGCTGCGAGAGGCCTTAGCGTCCCGTTGCGCTCTTTGGGGTGAACTATAACCGCTGAGAACGCCATGGGCTTTGCGGTTGAAAAGATCAAACCGCAAGAGCTTCCCACCTTGCATTTCCTGCAAGATTTAGATATCCTTCCCCTTACATTTCTCTTGAAATGGAGAAATCTACCAACAAGCCTTCATCCTTGTCGAATTCCGTATTGGAGGATCGCATGAAAATATTCCTTTGTCGGTTCTTCTTGTGTTCTATTCTTTGTCTCACGGCTATTGAGGTCGCCCTTGCGCAATTTGACCCTAAACTCTTCTCAGGCATGAAGGCCCGATCGATCGGTCCTGCCGGTATGAGCGGCCGCATTGCCGACATTGATGCTGTTGCTGCGAATCCGGACATCATCTTCGTTGGTGCCTCGATCGGCGGTGTTTGGAAATCAGTCAACGGCGGCACTACATGGAAGCCAGTGTTCGACGATCAGCCGGTAACAGCGGTCGGCGATGTGACCATCTTCCAGCCGAATCCTTCAATCGTCTGGGTTGGAACCGGCGAGGGAAATCCGCGCAACAGCGCAAGCGTCGGCAATGGCGTTTACAAAAGCATCGACGGTGGAGAGACTTGGACACATATGGGACTCGACAAAACCGAACGTATCCATCGCATTCTTCTTCATCCTTCTGACGAAAACATTGCGTATGTCGCGGCGATGGGACACATGTGGGGGGAGAATCCTGATCGGGGCGTTTACAAAACGACCGACGGTGGCAAGACTTGGCGGAAGGTTCTGTTCGTTAACGAAAAGGTTGGTTGCGCAGAGTTGGTGATGGATCCGTCGAACCCCAACAAGCTTTTTGCGGCGATGTGGGAGTATCGACGATGGCCGTGGTTTTTTAAGTCGGGCGGCCCTGGAAGCGGTCTCTATGTCACTCACGACGGCGGAGAAACGTGGACGAAGATCACCGATGAACAAGGTTTTCCAAAAGGAGAGTTGGGGCGGATTGGTTTGGCGATTTCAAAGAACAATCCCAACATCGTGTATGCCCTCATTGAGGCAAAAAAGAATGGTCTCTACAAATCCGAAGATGGTGGAAAGTCCTGGAAACTCATCAATGAATCGAACAACGTCGCCCCGCGTCCTTTCTACTACTGCGATCTTCGGATCGATCCGCAAAACGAGAATCGCATCTATAGCCTCCACTCAAATCTCCAGGTAAGCAGTGACGGTGGGAAAACATTCACAACACTCGGTGGGCAAACAAGGGTGCACTCAGACCACCACGCGCTCTGGATACATCCAAACGACGGCAGCTTCCTCATCGATGGCAACGATGGTGGAGTTTATATGAGTCACGACTATGGCGCCACGTGGCGGATGATCGACAATCTCCCCCTTGCGCAGTTTTATCACATCAATGTCGATATGGAAATTCCCTATAACATCTTTGGGGGAATGCAAGACAATGGTTCATGGCGCGGACCAAGCGAGGTATGGGAGAACAACGGTATCCGCAATTGGCACTGGAATGAGGTCGGCTTTGGCGACGGGTTTGCAACGCTGGTTGATGCATCGAATCCCGATTACGGCTATGCGATGTCGCAGGGTGGGTTTATTATCAGGTTCAACTGGAAGACGGGTGAGCGAAAGGATGTGCGGCCGGCGGGACCGGATGGCGTCGAGCTTCGATTCAACTGGAACGCCGGTATTGCGCAGGATCCGTTCGATCCGAAAACGATCTATTACGGAAGCCAATTTGTGCATAAGAGCACGGATCGCGGCGACAGCTGGGAGATCATCAGTCCGGATTTGACAACGAACGATCGCTCGAAGCAAAAACAAGATGAGAGTGGCGGGCTAACGAAAGATGTCACGAATGCCGAAAATCACACAACAATTCTCACAATCGCTCCAAGTCCGCGTCAGCAGGGAGTTCTTTGGGTGGGGACGGATGATGGCAATGTGCAAGTAACACGCGACGGGGGAAAAACCTGGACGAATGTGATAAGGAACATTCCCGGTGTTCCTCCGAATACCTGGGTTCCGCACATTGAGGCATCGAAGCATGATGCGGGCACCGCTTACGTTGTCTTTGACGATCACCGCCGAAGCAACTGGGCAACGTACGTCTATAAGACAACCGACTACGGTCGAAGCTGGACGAGCCTGACGAGAAATGATCCGACTGCCGGTTCGAAGAGGAAAGAGATGTGGGGATACGCGCTCGTACTTGAAGAGGATCCTGTCAATAAGAATTTGCTTTATCTCGGGACGGAATTCGGTTTGTGGGTGAGTTTTAACGGGGGTGTGAATTGGATGAAGTGGACCCACGGTGTTCCTACGGCTTCGGCGATGGCTCTCATTGTGCACCCGCGGGATCATGATCTGGTGATCGGTACACATGGGCGCGCGGCGTATGTGCTTGATGATGTGCGTCCGTTGAGGACGGTGACGAAGGAAGCCTTGGACAAGCCCCTACATATGTTTGAGATTCCTTCAACGTACCAGCATTACGTTCGCGCGATGGACGGCTATCACTTCCCCGCCGATGCGATGTTCAAGGGAGAAAATCGGCCGTACGGTGCACTGATCACGTACAGCTTGAATATTCCGAAAGATTCTCTGAAGTACACTCCCGGAGAGGAAGAAGACGGAGAACCAGCGCCTCCACCATCGGGGCAAGAGCGGACGGTCAGAAAGGATTCGTTTGCCGTGCGGATAGAAGTGCTGGATGAATCCGGAAAAGTGATCCGCAAGTTCACGGGTCCGGCCGAGCGCGGTCTTAATCGTGCCGCATGGAACTTAAGAACGGACGGACCGAGAATGCCTCGACTTACTCCCCCGACTCCGGAGCAGCAATTTTTTACACCTCAGGGACCCGAGGTGCTTCCCGGAAAGTACACGATCAAAATCAAAGCACATCAACAGGAAGCAACTCAGGTTGTCGAAGTGAAGCCCGATCCGCGGATCAACATTCCCATCGCTGATCGGCAAAGGAAGTTTGCGTTGCAGCAGACAGTTGCCCAACGCATTGAGGTGGCAGCGGAAGCTGTTGAGAGGATCGTAAGAACTCGACGCGCGATCAACGCAGTGTTAGATCAAATGCGCGAGCGAAATGACGACACCGCAAAGGGGATTCGGAAGGCAGCAAACGATCTACGAAAGAAGTTAACGGATGTGGCCGACGTGTTTCTCGAGGAACCAAATCGTGTGCAGGGCCTTACGAGGGCGTCGCACACTGTAGCGGCGAAATTGAGTTTTGTGGCTCGTTCGCTTGGGTCATCATGGGATCCGCCAACAAGCACACAAATGACCTACATGCGGGAGGCCGAACAAGCTCTCTCGGAGGCCTTGAAGACATGGAACAAGGTCTTCGCAGAAGACGTGGCGGCGTTCCGAAAACAGGTGGAAGAAGCGAGGTTAGCGTCGGTGCCGTTGTTCGAGCCCTTGGATATGGAATGGAAGAAGAAATAAGGGCGAGTCGGGGGCAAGGTCGGTCAGACTAAACGTTGAATCGGAAAAACGCAATGTCTCCGTCTTCCATGACGTAGTCTCGACCTTCGATATGGAGAAGACCCTGTTCTTTCACGGTCACCTCTGAGCCGAGCCTATCAATATCTGCGAATTTGACAATCTCGGCTCTAATAAATCCCTTTTCGAAGTCGCTATGGATAGAGCCTGCCGCCTGGGGGGCAAGCGTCCCGCGTTCAATTGTCCAGGCGTGTACCTCCTTCGGTCCGGCCGTGAAGAATGTGATGAGATGAAGCAAATCATAGCCTTCTCGAATGAGCTGAGCCAGCCCTGATTCTTTGAGTCCTAGCTCCTCAAGGAAATGAGGACGCTCGATCGAGGGGAGCTCGGCAACCTCAGCTTCGACTGCGGCACTAATGACAACCACTTTCGCTCCCTCCTTGGTCGCCACTTCTCTCACTGCCCGTACGTGCGCATTCTCACCTGCGACATCTTTTTCATGAACGTTGCACACATACATGACGGGTTTGCTCGTCAACAAGTGCATGTCTCGAAACCAGAGTTTCTCCTCATCCCCCGCAAGTGAATAATACCGCGCAAGCCGTCCGCCAAGAAGGTGATCCCGAACCCGGGCGTAAAAGTCCGCCTCAGCTTTGATCTTCTTATCTCCGGACTTCGATCGTTTTTCAGCGTCGGTAAACTTTTTGTCCACCGTATCGAGGTCCTTGAGAATCAACTCTGTCTCGATCACCTCGATGTCACGCTTGGGATTGACACTTCCGTCTACATGGACAACATTCGGGTCATCGAAGCAACGAACGACATGTGCGATTGCATCGACATTCCGGATGTGTGAAAGGAACTGGTTGCCGAGTCCTTCTCCCCTGCTGGCTCCCTTGACCAGGCCGGCAATATCCACAAACTCAATTGACGTCGGGACAACTTTTGTCGGTGTGTAAATGTGTGCCAGTCGGTCAAGCCTGGGGTCTGGCACAGGCACAACGCCCACATTAGGGTCAATCGTGGAGAACGGATAATTCGCCGCCTCGGCCCCGGCGGCAGTGATGGCATTAAACAATGTGGACTTCCCGACATTGGGAAGTCCAACAATTCCGCAAGCAAAACCCATGATGTCCTTTCAAAAGCCTTAGGAAATCTAAGAAAAAGTCTTTGTTTCTCCAAGCTCGTGACGCTCTTCACGTTTTGAGCTTGCAATGTGTCTCTGCACACTGATGGTGCAATAGTTGCCTTGATTCTGAGTTTCTGAACAATATCTTTGTGTCGTAGCAATGCAGCAGTCTAATTCAGCATTGTTCAACCATTAACAGGAGGTAGTATGAAAACTTTTGCGCTGATGTGCCTTGCGGTTGTTCTGTTTGCTTTGCCGGCACGTTCGCAGGATGTTGTGCCATCGATCCAAGCTTCGTCCAAGGCGCTGCTGTTCTCATTCAGCGGATTCAGCTTTCTGAGCGCCGGAAATTTCGAAGGTGGGATTGGCGGAAAGTACTATCTGAGTGAGACAATGGCCGTGCGCGGCGGAGTGCAATTTGCGTCAGCGAGCCAGGATGTTCCCGCCAATCCGGCTACGGGTCAAACCGGAACCGACGGAGAGATCTCAGCGAGTCGGTTTGGTGTTGCAGGAGCGGTGGAGTTGCACCTTTCCAAGGGACGCGTGCGGCCGTATGTGGGTGGCGGCCTTGGCTTTTCTACGACAAGCACGGAATCAAAGAATGCCGTTGTGGGTAACCCTCCCCCCTCCCAAACGACCACGAAGAACCGACAGGTCGGTGAATCGATTGGGGGAGTGACGTACACGGCGGGGTCCATGCTGTCGATTTACGGCCTGGCGGGAGTAGAATTCTTTCTGTATAAGGAAATCAGCCTTGCGGCAGAGTATCGGTTGGGCTTTAGCTCAATCTCCCGTCCCGACCAGGAGGTCACTTCAGGAACCACCACCGTGACCACCAAGGTGGGCGGGTCAAGCGCCATTGGCGTGAATAGCGCTGGTGTTCTGACACTCGCGGTGTATTTCTAAATCGCTACCTCACCTCATCCTCAGAGGCGCTCGGGCGAAGCCAGAGCGCCTCTTCTATTTTTTCTCAAAAACAAACTTGCATAAATATACATTCATATGTATATTTATACACATGATAACAGCCTCGATTATCGGAGCGTCGGGATACTCCGGCTTCGAATTAACAAAACTGCTCCTCCGCCACTCATCCGTTAAGCTCCAATCCCTTTTTGCAAATAGTTCCGCGGGCAAGCGAGTTGATGAAATCTATCCGAGTGCCGCGCGTCTGAGTCGGCATCGTTACGAAACGTATTCGATCGAAGCTGCATGTTCAAGTGACGTTGTCTTCATTGCCCTCCCGTCCGGTGAAGCTATGAAAATTGTCCCGGAGCTGCTCGACCGAGGGAAGAAAGTCATCGACCTTGGTGGTGACTTTCGTCTGGATCGCGCCGCCGAGTACGAGCGGTACTACAAACACGATCATATCGCTCCAGAACTTCTGCACGAGGGCGTGTACGGCTTGCCCGAGTGGAATGCAAACGCCATAAAGCAAGCAAGGCTCATTGCCAACCCAGGCTGCTATCCGACGAGTGCATTACTTCCTCTTCTTCCCCTGCTGAAAGAAAACGCGATTCAGCCGCATGGAATCATCATCAACTCGCTGTCGGGGGTTTCGGGTGCAGGTCGAAGCTCGTCTGCGGAACTGTCGTTTGCCGAAGTGAACGAATCGGTAAAGGCGTACAAGGTGATGGTTCATCAACATATCCCAGAAATCAAACATGCAGTGAATCTCTTTGCGGCTTGTGATGCCTCCTTTTCCTTTGTGCCACACCTTCTTCCGATCACACGCGGGATCTATACCACGATTTATGCTCCGGTATCCAATGATCTAAGTGAAGATAAAGTGTTCAGCATTTACCATTCGTATTATGAGAAGGAACCGTTTGTTCGATATTCTGCTATAGCCATTCCGGAAATCAAGAACGTTGTATACACAAATTCTATCGACATCGGATTTCGGATTGATAGAGACAACAACCGCCTGATTGTTTTTTCTGCCATAGACAATCTCATCAAAGGCGCGGCAGGGCAGGCCGTGCAGAACATGAATCTCCTCTTCGGTTTTGACGAAACGGAAGGCTTACTATGAAAGATCGTTCGGTACATGAAACTCACGGAGGCGTAACCGCGCCAAAGGGTTTTCGAGCTGCTGGAATGTATTGTGGTATTCGGAAAGTAAAAAAGGATCTTGCATTGATTGTCTCAGATGTACCTGCAGTAGCCGCAGGCGTGTTTACACTCAACAAGACTCAAGCTGCACCGATTCTGGTCGACAAGATCCAGCTCAAGAAGTCCCAATTCTGCTCCGCCATTGTCGTGAACAGTGGAAACGCTAATGCGTGCACGGGTGAGCGTGGACTCAATGATGCCTGGACCATGGTTTCTGAAACGGCAAAATCCCTGAAGCTCCCGGAAGATCAAGTTCTTGTTTCATCCACGGGTGTTATCGGACAGTATCTGCCGATGGAGAAGATTATCGATGGGATTCGCCAGCTTGCAGGCCGGTTAACGAGGGTGGGAAGCAATGAGGCCGCAGAGGCAATCATGACAACGGATACCTACGCGAAGGAAGTGGCCGTGCGATTTAGTCTCCGAGACACTTTGGTAACTATCGGCGGGATTGCAAAGGGGTCCGGTATGATCGCCCCCAATATGGCTACGATGCTGGCCTTTCTGACGACCGACGCGGTGATCTCTCCCGAGGCGTTGCGGAAGGCTCTTTCGCAAGCGAACGATCGATCCTTCAACCGAATTACGGTTGACGGCGACATGAGCACCAACGATATGGCATTGCTCCTTGCCAATGGGCAGGCCGGTAACGAGCCGATCAAGGAGGATACTGAAGAATATCAGCTGTTCGTTTCCGCTCTCGAATATGTGATGATCAAGCTCGCGAAGATGATTGCGCGCGATGGCGAAGGGGCGACGAAGTTGATTGAAATCCTTGTCAAAGGTGCGAAGACGGAATCGGAAGCAGCGCAGGCAGCCCGATCAGTGGCAAACTCAAACCTGGTCAAGACGGCGATCCACGGCAACGACGCGAATTGGGGCCGCATTATGGCTGCGCTGGGGTATTCGGGGGTGGATGTTGATCCAGACATTGTCGAGATCTCGTTTAACGGACTGCCGATTCTCAAGAGGCATTATGAGATCGTCATTGATGAAGAAAAAGCCAAGCAGGCGCTCACGCAAGAACACATTGTTATTACGATTGATTTGAATCAAGGTAGAGCGCTCGCACGATTCTGGACATGTGACCTCACGAAAGAATACGTCCACATCAATGCGAGTTACCGATCATAGGAATTCGTGTTGTTGTGCCAGCGTAGACGTGCGGATTTTCTAAACATTCTTGCTCACAAGAGCCATGATTGACTCATCGACTAAAGAAGAAGTTCTTATCGAAGCTCTACCGTACATCCAAAAGTACGAAGGGACGACCTTTGTCATCAAGTACGGCGGCGCAGCGATGACAAACGAACAGCTCAAACAAACCTTTGCGAAGGATGTAACGCTCCTGCGGAAAATCGGGATTAACATTGTCATCGTACACGGCGGCGGCAGGGAGATTACCGATGTCGGCAACGCTTTAGGAATTTCGACGAAGTTCGTCAACGGCCAACGATATACCGATAAGCAGATGATCGAGGTTGTTCTCATGGTCCTTGCCGGAAAAGTGAACAAAGAGATCGTGAATCTCATCAACACTAACGGCGGCAATGCAGTCGGACTTTCCGGAATGGATAACAATCTCCTGAGGGCGCGGAAGTTGTCAGACAACGGCATGGATCTCGGTCTGGTCGGAGAGATCACTGCGGTCAATATTCAGTTTCTGAATCTCCTTCTCCAAAACGGCATGATGCCTGTGATCGCTCCCGTCGGAGTCGGTGAGAAAGGGGAGATCTTCAACATCAATGCCGATATCGCCGCCAGCGCAATGGCCATGGCGCTGAAGGCCGAAAAGCTTGTGTATCTCAGCGATATCGAGGGAGTGCTCGTGAACAACAAGCTCATTTCGACGCTCACGAAGCGCGAGGCGGAATCCTTGATTCACCAGGGCGCGATCTTTGGGGGAATGATCCCGAAGGTAAACTCAGCGTTCAAAACGCTTGATGCGGGGGTCAACAAGGTTCATATCATCGACGGCAGGCTGAAGCACTCACTGTTGCTGGAGATCTTCACGGATGAAGGCATCGGCACACAAATGATCCACGAAAGCGGCTCAAAGCCCGACAACCGCTCACAACCTGAGAACGAGCGACTTTCGGTTTCTTCAACCCTCACTTTCAAAGGCTTATCGTCATGAACAATCATTTTCTCTCACTCCTTGATTTGAAAGCTGAAGAACTTGAGGAGATGTTCGTGCTGAGCGATTGGCTGCGCGAAACCAGTTCTCATCAACCCTTCCAAGGGAAGACAGCGGCGCTGATTTTTCAAAAGCCGTCTCTGCGCACCCGTGTGTCGTTTGAGGTCGGGATTTATCAGCTCGGTGGTCATCCCATCTTTCTTTCACAGGAGAGTATCGGTATCGGTGTCCGTGAGAGTGCTGCCGATGTCGCTCGATTGCTTTCACGCTACTGCATGATGGTGGTTGCTCGGCTCTATGACCATCAGCTCCTTCTTGATCTTGCGCGCCATTCTACGATTCCCGTCATCAACGCGCTGACCGATTATTCTCATCCCTGTCAGGTGATGGCCGATCTCTACACAATCCGTCAACAAAGAAAACTGCATCCCAATCTTAAAGTTGTTTTCATTGGGGATGGGAACAATGTCGTGAACTCGTGGCTGGAGATGGCCATGCTCTATCCTCTGCATTTTGTTCTGGCATGTCCACCGGGGTACGAGCCGGATCGTGCACTGCTCAAGCGTGCTCAATCCACCGGATTAAGCCGCATTGAGGTCATGAACGACGTCCAGGCGGCGGTTCGGGATGCTGACGTTCTCTATACAGACGTCTGGGCAAGTATGGGTCAAGAACAGGAGGCAGAGCGACGCAGGAAAGATTTTGCGGGATATGCCGTAACGAAGGAATTGCTCCAGCGGGCAAAGACTGATTGCATAGTTTTACATTGCCTGCCTGCTCACCGCGGCGAGGAAATTACCGAAGAGGTGCTTGACGGTCCACGGTCTGTCGTCTTCGATCAAGCGGAGAATCGCTTGCATGTCCAAAAAGCAATTATGCTTCGGCTGATGAATAAATCAAATGGCACACATCTGGCAAAAGAGCTGGAACAGAAGATTCGCACGGCGCAAACCGTCTCATGAAAAAGAAGCGGCAATTTCTGATTAAGCAAATTATCGCGCATCAACCGATTGCGAGTCAGGAAGATTTGTGTCGGGTGTTGCGGAAGGCGGGATTCAATGTAACCCAAGCGACGCTTTCCCGGGACCTCAAAGAGTTGGGCATTGCCCGAGTTCACACCCCGCAAGGGGTCAAATATGAGCTTCGACCTGAAATGGAAGAACGGCGTCTGCAATCGATCGTCGGCTATGAGGTTGAGAGTGTGGATGCGAATGAAGCGTTTGTTGTCATCAAAACACTGCCCGGACGGGCGCAAGGGGTTGCTTCGATCATCGACAGCCTCCATCATCCCTATATTCTCGGAACGCTTGCCGGGGATAACACGATCTTTGTGACACCAACATCGACAAAAAAAACAGGAGAGATTCTACGCTTTTTGCGAGACCTCATGATGAAGGAGCGTCAGGTTGCATAACAACGAGCATTGTACCATGGAGGATTTGACGTGAAAAAGATGAAGATTGCAGTGGCTTACTCGGGTGGTCTAGACACATCTGTTATTGTCAAATGGCTACAAGAGAAGTATAACGCTGATGTCATTACGGTTACCGGCAACCTTGGGCAGAAAAAGGAATTGGTGGGAGTTGCAGAAAAGGCCTACAAGACCGGTGCCAAAAAAGTGTACGTGCAAGATCTTCGGGATGAGTTTGTGGAGGAGTATGTCTTTCCGGCGCTAAAAGCGGGAGCATTGTATGAGCACACTTATCCGATGGCGACTTCGTTGGGAAGGCCACTCCTTGCAAAAGCGCTTGTTGAGGTGGCTCGGAGAGAACAATGCACCGCTGTGGCCCATGGTTGTACAGGAAAAGGAAATGACCAGGTGCGATTTGAGGCGACCGTTGCTGCCCTCGCTCCGGACTTAAAAGTGATGGCTCCACTGCGTGAGTGGGAGTTCAAATCGCGCGAGGAGGAGATCGAATACTGCATTCGTCATGGAATTCCGGTTAAAGCGACGAAAGAGAGCCCCTATTCGATCGATGAAAACGTATGGGGGACCAGCATCGAGTGCGGAATCCTTGAGGACCCAATGGCTGAGCCGCCGGAGGACGCATTCCAGCGTACGGTCTCTCCCTTGAAAGCGCCGGATAAGCCGGTTTACGTAACGATGGGGTTTGAACGCGGTGTTCCGGTCAGCCTCAATGGAAAGAAATTGAAAGGATTCGATATCGTCGATCGGCTCAACGAGATTGCAGGTACCAATGGCGTGGGGCGGATCGACCTTGTGGAGAATCGGCTTGTGGGAATCAAGTCGCGCGAGATCTATGAAGCTCCCGCTGCCGTGACGCTGCATTTCGCACACCGCGAACTCGAGCGCTTAACACTGGACAAGGAAGTGTTCCACTACAAAGCGAAAATAGCACACGATTATTCCAATATTATCTATAACGGTCTATGGTTTTCGCCTCTGAAGAAAGCTTTGGACGGTTTCATTGAAGAAACTCAGAAGACGGTGAACGGAACAGTCAAGCTGAAACTTTACAAAGGGAATATCGAGATCGCTGGCCGGACATCGCCCAATTCTCTCTATGATACCAAGCTGGCTACTTACACCGAAGAGGATCAGTTTGACCACAAGGCGAGCGAGGGGTTCATTAAAATCTTCAGTTTGCCGCTGAAGACGTACTATAGAGTGAACGCGAATGGAGGGAAGAGGAGGAAAGTGAAGAAGTAGGAGGAGTTTGCATTCGATGTGAGTTGTACGTATTATCGGATCGCATGACGACTCTCGTTGACGTTCTTCTTGATGTTGTGAAGCGTCTCGATGCCATAAGCATTCCTTCCATGGTGAGAAAGAGACACGTTCAGAGCAACAGCTGAGGGATATCGAGCGCGTCAATCACTCAAGAAGAAATACCTTGGACGTGGACTACATCCGTGCTTGGGCGGCGAAGCTCTCCATTTCCAATGACCTCGAAAGGTTCCTGTGAAGACTGATACCCATTCCCTGATTCAGGAAGAAATAGACCGCCGTTGGTCCCGGATGACAGCTCGCGAGAAGCTTGAGCGTTGTGCGGCTCTTTTTGAATCTGGAAGGATTTTTGCCGAGCGGCTCGTCAAAGAGCGCAATCCCTCCTTGCATGGCGTGGATCTAGAAATGGCTGTGTTTCGGTTCCTGTACCGGAGTTCTCTCCCGCCGGAGGTACTGGATGACGCCGAACGACATCTTCGCAACTGGCGAACAAAGAACCCCCGGCAGTCGCATTGACCCCCTCCCCTTTTTTCTCTATCTTTCTGCCCACCATTTTCTCTCAACGATAACAGGAACGGTCCGATTCTTATGGCTCATCGTGCTCTCTGGAGTGGGCGGTTCAAAGAACCACTCGCCTCAATTGCCCTCAATTTCTCCTCTTCCATTGATCTGGACAAGCACCTGTATCGGGAAGACATCGCGGGAAGCATCGCCCACGTGGAGATGCTGATTGCTTGTAAGATCCTGACCGCCGCGGAAGGCCGAAGGATTCGCACTGCGCTCAAACAAATTGAGAAGGAGATCGAATCGGGTAAGTTCGACCTCAATACATCGTTTGAAGACGTTCATCTTGCGATCGAACAGCGGTTGATTCAGAAAGTCGGTCCGATGGGGGGAAAGCTCCACACAGGGCGCAGTCGCAACGACCAGATCGCACTCGATGAGCGGCTCTTCTTGCGCACCGCGATCCGTGAATTGGCAAAACTCATTGTCAATCTTCAGCGTGTGCTTTTGTACAAGGCCGAAAAGTATTTCGGTGCCGTGATGCCGGGATACACTCATCTCCAGCGGGCCCAGCCAATCCTCCTCTCTCATTATCTGCTTGCCTATGTTGCAATGTTCGACCGTGATTGTGAGCGCTTGAGGGACTGCCTCAACCGGTTGAACAGGTCTCCCCTGGGTTCAGCGGCGCTTGCAGGGACGTCGTTCCCCATTGATCGCGGAATGGTTGCCAGAAAACTTCATTTCAATGGTATCGTTGAGAATAGTATCGATGCGGTGAGCGATCGCGATTATATCATCGAATTTGTCTCCGCCTGCAGCATTGTCATGATGCATCTCAGCCGGTTTGCCGAAGAACTGGTACTCTGGACGACGAAGGAATTCGACTTTGCAGAGATCAGCGACGCTTATACAACCGGCAGCAGCATTATGCCGCAAAAAAAGAATCCGGATATGGCAGAACTCGTGCGCGGGAAGACGGGACGCGTTTACGGCTCGCTGATGAATATCCTCACGGTGATGAAGGGATTGCCACTTGCCTACAACCGCGATATGCAAGAAGACAAACTCCCGATGTTCGAGGCTTATAACACCACACGGCAATGTCTGTTTGTCTTTTCGCATGTTCTGGTTCACACGACCTTCAAGAGGGATCGCCTGGAGGAAGAGCTCCGCAACGACTATCTTACAGCAACCGAACTAGCCGACTACCTTGTACGAAAAGGAGTTCCCTTCCGGGAGGCACACAGCATCGTGGGGAAGATCATCTCCTACTGCATTGAACACAAGATGTATCCCGGCAATCTCTACCTTGATCTTCTCCAAACGTTCTCGAAAGAATTCGACGAGGATGTTTTCGAGTACCTCATTCCACAGCGGAGCGTTGAGCAAAAGAAATCTGCCGGAGGTACTTCCCCTCAAGAGGTAAAACGCCAGATTGTCCATTGGACGCGGGCGTTGAAATCCAAGAGATTATAAGGCGTTAGGAATTCGCAGGTCAACCCCTTCTTCCAGCAGTTTTGGGAGAAGGGGTTCTGTGTTTTTTTGGGGATATTCTGGACTTGACAACGCCAGAGTGCGCTTTGTTGCCGATGGGGTGCAACCTGAGGGACTTGAGGATACGGTGATTGTTGAAGCAACGAGCCATGGGATAGGATGGCAACACACGGGTTGCCCGCAAGACAATGACGCTGTTGAAGCAACGCATCAATAACCCACCTCAAAAAGCTATCGGCCAACTGAGGCAAATCGAGAACGCGCGGTCACAAAGGATCCCTTGGGGTTGAGGTCTCAAACGACGTTCGCTTTTGTGGGGATGGTTAGAGAATATCTGAGTTCAGTGCTTCGATGATGGCAAACAGGACAAACACGACAAAAGAGAGCCCCAATGCTTTCCAGGAAGAAAGTCGTTCCGCGTTCTTTAGTCCGAAGTAGCACAGCACCCCCGTCCATCCCCACGCAATTCCCAGCAAATTAATCCCAAAAGAAATGGTTCGTTGAATGCCTTCCGGATCTTCACTGAAAAGCTCTGAACCAACGATGGTGAAGATGACAGACATTACTGATGTCACCACCAACGGTGCTGTGCCCAGGCCTGTAAAAGCAATGGCATTTGGGATTTCCCCCAGCCCCCCCATCAGCTCAGAAGCAATGTGGAGAATGAAGGCAAGAACGAACCAGGAGATGTACGCCAGGACAAAGGAAAAGAAGAAGGCGAAAAGGGCAAATGAGAAGCTTTCTGATTTGATTGCTGCGGAAAGAAAGGCGTTAAACGAGGAGAAAGCAGCGTACATCGTGACCATGGCAAATGCCTGGCCGAGGGCGGGATTGTCATACTGATCCGATGTTGCGTAGTCCGGCTCAAACAGAAGTGCCGGGAATCGTTGCGAAAGCGTCATAGGGGGTCGACGACGGAGGTCGTCATAGTGTACGGTGACCGTGTTGTAAAATCAAGCTTGACTGCGGTCGGAATTTGCAATCCGGAGCGCGAAATTCAGGAGACCGCGTTCGATTGTTCTATCCCACCACCGCATAAGTGCAGGGGCAATCGCGAGAGCGACGAAAGCAATTGCCACCCCGGCAACGGCGTCAGTCAGATAGTGATATCGCCCGTAGAACGTGGAAATGTAGAGCGACAGAACGATCGGCGTCAGAATGTGAAACGATGGTCGATGATATCGGTATGCCATCGCCCACATAATCGTGGCTGCGGCACAGTGGGGACTCGGAATTGTTCCGCCAATGTAATGGAGTTGAGAACGCATCACCTCTCCCAGGAACGTCCAGACATACCCGTCGAGCGGAACCGTATAAAGGTGACCGATTGTCGGCAAAGGCCCCGCAACCGGAAAGAGAATGAATCCGATATCACACAGAATGTTTGTGAGACCAAGCGTGAAAAAGTACTCTTCCATCGGCAGTTCGCCGCGGAGGTAGTAAATGATGCCACAGAGAACTGGGTACATCGGGACATAGACAACATACGAGAACATCATCCATTCCGTCAACCATGGCATGGTGTATTGTTCGAGCCAGAGGGTCGGTTGAACGCCAAAGATCGCCTCCTCAAGATTGAGAACAAAGGGGTCGAGCCATTTTCCCCAAAGGATCAATTGGAGCTTATCGACAGCCCCGAAGAGGTAGGCATAGAGCAGCGTTACTGAGGCAACGCGCAGGAAGAATCTCCAGAACCGGTGAGCCACCCTCTGCGTCGCAAAAACGAAGGCGAGATAGAGTAATCCCACAGCAAGATTCTTTGCAACAAGCATCCACCATCCCTCCACGCGTGGTGCGAAGAGCATTGCCAGGGTACTGAACAAGGCCAGCGTGAAGAGGATCAGTGCATCAGTTGCTTGAAGCTCCAGCTTTCCGATAATGAGGCGTCGGCCGACGATCATGAACCGTTCAGGTCCTTTCTAAAAGAAGAGAATAAAAGCATCCAGAGAGACCCCAAGGAGCCAATGGAGAATGAGCACATACAGGAGCGAGCGTGAGCGGAAGACGGCTATCCCCCAGACGATCCCGCCAACGATCGATCCGAAGATCTCTCCATCCGGTTTGCCGATGTGCAAAAGACAGGAGGCCAGCGTTTGCACAAGAATTGCGTTCCAGTCCCCCAACTGGGCTCTGAGGCCGAACTGCATGAACCCACGGAAAAAGAACTCCCAACCGGCATAGAAGAAAAGATACGAAACAGCGTGAAGGGCAAATGCAATCGCCGAGCTCCCCGCCCCTTTGTTGAGAGGGTATTCAGCGACGAATTGCGGCATTGAGGCCGATGGATAGGTGAGGAGAATCATCACGGGAGCCATTACCGCAAACGCTTTTATTCCGAATCTCCAATCCCCCGTCTGAACACCATAGTGAATTACACTCTCGCGGAAAAAAAATCTGATCGTCAGGAACGGTATGATCCCCATCCACAGGAAGGAAGAGAGAAAAACATACAGCGCGGCTGAGAATCCAACATTGTCGAGAACAACTAAAGAGGCGAGGTGTTCAACGTAGAATTCCCTTGAACCGTAGTACTTGAAGATGGTGAGAAGAAAAGGGGCAAGCAGGAGAATCCATGTCGGTTTTTTGTTCTCCCCGCTAAAGAGTCCGTTCAAGGAAAGCGAGGAATCGAATCGTCCCGGCTCAGTCCTCACGTCGTGTTCCCTCGTGTGTTCCTTCGTTGCTGAAGGATCCACTCATAGGTTTTGCGAATGCCCTCTTTGAGGGGTGTGATTCGATATCCAAGTTCGTGTTCTGCCTTCTCGCACGAATAGGCCCAGTCTTGCAAATACGTTTCCACCCATCCCGGTGTGATTTTAGGATAAAACCCTAGCCATTCGGCCTTCAGCTCTTCAAACTTCGAATAGGCGAGTCCGAGTGTAGGAGGCAGGTTGAACTGGAGATGGGACTTGCCCGAAACCTCATTAACGATCTGGAAGAATTGCTTGAGAGAAACGTTCTCACCGCCGAGGATATATCGTTGCCCGATTGTTCCACGCTCCATGGCAAGGATATGTCCCTCCACAAGATCATCCACCAAAACGTAGTTTCCAACATTTCTTCCATGATTGAGGAGCGCAGGCAGACGGCCGCGATCGTACATGTCAATCATGAGCGAGACGGAGTTTCCCTCGGTCATCTTCCCCGGACCGTAGACCCTCGTCGGGTTCACAATGACGACGGGAAATCCCTCGTTCGCGTATCGTAGAGCGAGCTGTTCTGCCTCGACCTTGCTTGCCTCATAGTCTGTGTAGTAGTGGTTTGTCATTCGCGGCATGCTTTCGTTTCCGACTACTCCCGGTGGTGTTGGGCCGAACGTGACGACGGTGGATGTGTAGACCACTCGTCGGACGCCGGCTTCGCGTGCTGCCTCGAAGACATTTTTCATCCCATCGAGATTATACCGGTAAAACATACTCTTGTCGGGAGCCCAATTCTTGGCATAGGCCGCCAAATGATAAACCTGTTCGCATCCTTCCATTGCGCGGCGGAGCGATCCCTTATCCAGAATGTCGCCCGTGACAAGTCGAATCCGCGGGTGATCGAGCCCATGGCGGTTGCTGGCGGTGCGGCTTAAGGCGTGGACGGTATGGCCATGTTCAACCAGACGGTTGACAAGCTTTGTGCCGATGAATCCCGTTGCTCCGGTAACAAAGATGGTCATGACGATACGATCAAAAAAGGTGCTTCAAAGGTAGGGAAAAAAAGGGAAAAGGTGGAGAGGAAAAACGAAAAGTCTAATTCTCAATCGGCCCTGGATTGTTCTGTCCCTCAAGACTTGACTTACCGGGGCTGAGGATGAGCGCCATAACGCCAACAATTGTTAAGCCGAAGAACAGAAGGACTGGCCAGCTCGTGAAGAAGCTCCCGCCCGCCTCAGGGATGATCGTCGCGACGAACTCACGTTTGATCTTGATAATCTCTTCATGAAAACTTTCGAAATACTTGAGAATCTCTATTGAAAACAAGGCGCCTGTCGCACGATCGAATCGATAGTAATGCCCGGAAAGGAGAATTTTATTCGGATCCCTGCTTTGATTTACCAGGGTGCCGATGAAGACGTATTCCACTCCAAGTGTTGCGGCAGCTTCTGCCAAAGCCTGCTTGGATCGGCTTTGAAGAAGTTCTTGGTACTTTTCGTCGCCGAGTCTCATTCGAACATCTTGAGGCGTCATGACGTTCAACGTCGGTTCAACCTGCAGAATCCTTAACAAATCGTCTAATATCTTCTCTTGCTCTCGCTCACCCACATCATCAAACGCGACTCCTGCAAAAGCCACGTTCACAATGATTTTGTCCTGGTAGTGTGGACCTGCAAACGCTGGGAGAACGACAAGCGAATGGCAGAGAACAAAAACGAGGATTGCTCGCCCGATTTTTTTCATTCTAGAATTCATTTCCGTATTTGAGCATGCGGTTTCGTATATCTTTAACCAGCATTCGATACTGAGCTGCAAGTTGTTTCGGAGGAGGGATATCCACCCACGTGTCGTTGCCGAGACGCTGTGTTTGGGTCTCGAACTGAAGTGTAGCATTAACCATCGGATATGCGTTGTAGATAATCGAGCTTCGGCCTCGATGTGAGATATGAAGGAGAGCGCGGTCTCGCACCATCATCATTCCGCTGTCTGTTTCCATTGCCTTTGGATGGGTCCTCCATACTGTTTGCACAGTTGCCCAATCTCGTTGTGGATCGTCAAACTCGATCAAGTAATTGTTCATTTGCAGGACAATGACCACCTCTCTTGCAATCTGGTTCCGTTCCGTATTATGGGCAAGGTCGAAAAGGGAATCTTCCACCTTCACAGGAGGAACGGAGGAGCACGCCAGAAGAAGCAACAACGCGGTACCTTTTCCGTGGAACAAGAATCTTGTCATCAATCCTCACCAACAACACGAAGGGTGGCCTGAACATCAGCCACCCTTCGAAGGTAAGTGCCGGCAGCGAAAAAGTCAATCGATTACCGTTGACCCTCCGGGTATGCCGGATTTGCACGCCGCTCCCTGATGGTAACGGGGAAGAACGAGCCAGGGATTGTTCTTAACTCTGAACCGGCCAGCCAGCGAGCGTCTTGGACGCCAAACCGGTACATATCGCTCAGGCGTCGACCTTGGAGATAAAGGTTTGCTCGGCGTTCATGCCTCAGCATTGTGGCCGGGTCTTCGGTTGTTATTGCAGTCATCGAGTTCAGCGCACGGACCGTGTTCATGCTTGTCACGGCTGCCACGCTGTTCCCTGCCGCCAGATTTGCTTCAGCAATAATCAAATGCATCTCACGTGCTGAAGCAACGGTGATGGGCGAATAACGATCCTGATAAGCTGCCGTGTTGCGGAAGTCCGTCTGCGTTGCGGTAATACGCGGATCCGCTGCACCCGTGATTGGATCGTTGGGGGCAGTCTCGAACGCCAGCTCCGATCGACCCACAAGCTCCCATGCCGTTTCATTGAACGTTAGCGCAGAGAAATAGTCTAGCCTCCAACGCCAGTCGGCAGGTGTCCCTGTCACTGCCAATGCAGCCTGGGCATCAGCCATTGCTCCTGCCGGATTAACCCATGGGTTTGCCGGGGTTGTTCCTTTTGGATTGAGCAACTGCCAGACCGCCTTGGCATGTTTTGCGCGGGCGCGTAGAGCAAGCGTGCGGCGCTGAAGTTCCTGGTGTGTTGCCGATGTGCCGCTTTGCGCTATGGGCAATGCCTTATCCAGCAAGGCAACGGCCTGATCATAGAGAGAGCCCATGTTGTTCTCTCCGATAGGGGGTTGAACATTGACCTTATCGGAGAAAACGAAATCGTCAAACGTGTCGGCAATGACAATGCGAACAAGCGCGGCGAAAATGTACGCGCGCACGAGGTCAAGCCTGTTCGTAAGCTGATTGGCGGCATCGAAGCCCTCGATCAGCGTCACTGCCTTGTCCGCCATGTAACGCCCCTCCGTAATGAACGGCCACGCCGCATCAACGAATTCATTGTTGACATCGCCGACAGTTCCCTGGTCGAGTTGGTTCCAGGCGTCCCGCGAACCGATCCACCGGCATTCATCCGTCGCTGTCTCATAAGGAGCATAGACATAACCGATGCCTTGCATCACCGTAGCCAGTGCGCCATTAGCCAGTGCAGCGGCGGTTTTTGGATTGCTCAGGTCTTCTTCAAGAACGTTGTTGGGGTTCTCAACATCGAGAAGGCCTTCACAGCCGTTCATGGTAAAGAGCAGAACGGCTGCCATCAGAATGAAGAAATTCACTTTTGTTCTCATCGTATGTTCTCCTTGTTCAGTGCTTGGTCTTAAGTTCAAAAAATGTCAATACAGAGAAAGTCTGCATGACGGTTAGAGACCAAGCCTCAAGGTAAAGACATACTGCCTTGAGATTGGGACACCGAATGCATCGATACCGAGACCGAAGTTGTTTCCGAACGTTCCGCCGCCACCGGCGCTGTACACGTTCGTTTCGGGATCGATACCTGTGTAATCCGTAAAGAGGGCGATGTTCCGACCGGCCAACGTTACGGAGGCATTACCAGCACCAATCCAGCTCACCAAATCGGCCGGGATATCATACGTAATGCTGAGCTCACGCCATCGAATCATGTAAATCTTTTCGATTTCGTTGAGCCCATCGTACGGGGAAAGGGCTGCGAATTTTTGAGCCCATTCCTGAGCTGCGTTGAGTCGTTGCTGCGCTGAGCTTGCCGGGTTCAGCATGATCGCTTCCAGTTCAGCTGCGCGTCGGATGTTCCGCCCGATGGTCGGATGCTGACGACGGAATCCATCCGTAAGGTTATGCACGTAGAAGTTGCCGAACTTGTACTCGAACAGCGAGTTAACGCGGAAGCTCTTCAGGAACGAAACGTTGAACCCGAAGGATCCTTGCCAATCTGGCATCGGCTTGCCCAGATAATGCTCGAGGTAGGTCTGTCCTCCCCTCAGAGGTTTCATGTCTTTGCCCAACACCATGAGTCGCGAGGCAGCCCATGCGCTCGGGTCTCGCGGAACAGCAAAATAGTCGAGCAAATCATTGGAGCCGTTGGTATTGAGATCCTCATCAGAATCAGGAACACCATTCTGGTTGATGTCGATGGGGTACGGATGGCTGTAGAGGATCGGACCAAAGAACGCACCCGGAGCGTATCCTTCCTTGATGAAGTTCCGGTAGCGTGGATAGGCTCCGCCAACTTTCAATGCGGGGGCACCGCCCATGCTTGCAATAGTTTCCTTGAGGTATGCTCCGTTCGCGAAGACGCTGGCAGACACATCTTCCATTCTCAACACATTCAGAGTGATACCAATATCCCAACCGCTTGCCGTCAGCTCGCCAATGTTGTCCAGTTGCTCTCGATAGAATCCACCGGAGGGAGCAAATGCACGGGGAACAAGAGCGTCTTTGACAACGCGATCCCAGTAGGTTATCTCGAGGCCGACTTGGTCATCAAAGAGGCCAACTTCGGCTCCGAATTCGACCTCCGTTGAAACCTCTGGTTTCAGTTTCTGGTTGCCGAGGTTTCCAGGAGCAAGTCCGGACCCATCCGGGGACCGGAACGCAACATAGGTTGTGAATTTGTCGAAGGCACCCGGCTGCTGTCCGGATTTCCCAATTGCCGCACGAACGCGCATCGTGGAAATCGCCGGAACGTCTACTTCCAGCGCCTTGAGAGGCAACACAGAAAGACTTGCCTTCGGGTACTGTGCAGTCTTAAACTCGCTACCGAAAGCGCTGTTCGCGTCGAATCTGATTCCGAGAGTAACAAAGAGGTACTCATTCCAGCTCAATTGCTCTTCAGCAAGAACACCAGCCTGGATGACATCGCTGAAGCCGGAATAGGAGGTCTGGGTTTGACCAGCATTGAGAATCTCAATGCCGGGACCTGGGAAGGTATCGCCACTTCCTCCGGAGGTATTTAGAATACTTCGGAAACCTTGGATACCGACTGTGAGGCGAGAGCCAAAGCCTTGCATGATGTTGGTATTCCAAATCGCTTTCGAATCGACGGTCCACTCTTGGCGTTGTCGGGTTCCGAGATTCAGCGCACCATTCACTTGTGCCGTGACGAAGTTATCGACGTTGTAGCCGAAGGGGAGGAAGTTCGTGCTTCTTTGAGAAATGTAGTCCAAGCCTACAGTAGCATCGAGCGTCCATTCACTTGAGAGGTTGTAGCTTGCGGAAATGCTCACGTTACCATGATCTGTGCGGTCCTTCGTTTCTGAATGGAGACCTTCTCGAACCGTGGCAAACGCAGCGTTCCCAAATGGGTTATCCCCTGTTGCAGGTCCAATCAGAGTCGTGAATCCGCCTGTTGGGTTCGCCCGATAGAGGCCTTTTCGAAAGGCACGCTCCGGCTTGCCGAATTCAGCCAGTGTGATCGGTGAATAGATGTTGTTGTTATTTTCGATCGTTTCCTGAGCGGCGTTCGTGTACTGCGTGCTGAGTCTCAGGCGGAGCTTGTCAGACGGAACGACGTTGATGTTGGCTGACACCTGCCCGCGTCTAACGATATCGCGTGCCTCACCGAGCTTGGTCTGTCCGAAAAACCCTTCGGGTTTCGGCTCGAACGGACCATCGACATCCGTATAACGCAAACTCGCGAAATATGTGATCCCCGGTGATCCGCCATTCACGGATGCTGAGTAGGTTTGGCCGTAACCTGTCCCAATGATGTTATCCATGAAGCGCTTCTCAATTAATTGAAGGGAATGACTCACATAAAGGGTAAAGAATGATTTGTTAGTATACGGGTCATGGAGGCGAGCCATGGCCCTGTATGCGTATCGACACGTCATTTCCAATGAACGAACGTGCTATTGGTTTTTGCATCGACTTCGATGGCC
>DATMBF010000027.1:0-7754 GCA_035559595.1 Bacteroidota bacterium
GACCGGTAATGCAGCGGAGTGGACGCAAGGAGTATTCGTTCCATTTCACAGAAACCGACCGTATCGCGATGACGAGCGCAATCGTGACGACACACCGGGTTTACGGGTTGCGCGAGGCGGTTCGTGGTACAGCGCCGCCACCTCCTATCTGTACATTCCATATCGCGATGCCTTTCAGCCAGAACACAGCAGCCAGGAGACGGGCTTCCGGGTTGTGGTGCGACGATTGCCATAGACAGGATAGGGGCTGTCGATTCGCAGAAATGGGAAAAGGATTAATCAATCCAGCCAAAAATCCGAATTCTTCAGAAATCCAACTTGAGGCACAGGAATTGAAACCCAGGAGGTGCTGACTAGCCTTCGGCTGATGCGCTGAACGGCTGTCAGCTAAACGCTTATGAAGGAGATCCACGATGGAACGCAAACTCGAAAAGACCAACTCGTTCTTCAATATCCCATTACGCTTGCAGAGCAGAATACTCATCTTTCTTGGGGTACTGTTTGTCCTCCCCGCCCTCGTTCTTCCGCTCTGGGAGATGCGGATTCACACAGGCGAATTCCCCGACGGTTTGAGTTTAAAGATCTTCGCTTCGAAATTCGAGGGGGCTGTTGTGGGTAACCGTGAGGATATTTTGGAGATCAACGCCCTCAATCATTTCATCGGAATGCGATCGTTGGAGGAAGAGGATTTTGTCGAGTTCAGATGGATGCCGTTTGCGCTCGGGATTGTGATTCTCCTCGGTTTGCGCGTGATTGTCTTTGGCACAATGGCGAAGCTGATAGACCTGTTCGTGTTTTATGCCTATTTCGGACTTTTCGCCCTGTGGAGTTTCTACGAAAAGCTGTACGCCTACGGCCACAATCTGAACCCGTATGCTGTCCTCAAGGTTGCTCCATTCACGCCGCCGATGTTCGGGCATGAGAAGGTGGGGAACTTCGACCTCTACGGAGCTCCGGAAATTGGTTCGTACTTCCTCTTGCTCGTTCCCTTTCTTCTTGCTGGCGCCATCTGTATTTCCTATCGAGCATGGCGAAGAGCCAACCTCCCCTCGAGGGATTATGTCAGTGGAGGGAGCATAAAGAGAGACGCCGGGTAAGATGTCCACAGCAAGAAGAATGAGCTTTTCCATAACTCCGATTCAAGAGTGATCGAGTAAGCATGTCGATACGATAGGGGGAAAACGGTGGAAAGTCAGGGGGAAAAGAACGTTGCGAACCTCCCTCGGAAGCAAGACTCACCGTCGAGACCCCAAAGCCGGAACAAAGATCCTGCCCGCCAAATTCTCGTTTTTCCCGTGCATCTTACCCACCTCCTTTTTAACTTCTACCAGGTTCTCGCCATCAAAAGGAGGAAAACATGGCTTTTGGCAAACAGAAGTGGTTTGTCTTTTCCACAAGTATCCTTCTCACCATCCTTGTCGTTGCTCTCCTGATCAATATCTTCGAGCGCCAGCAAGAAGCGAGGCTCACGTATCTGAGAATCGTTGATATTCCCCCGGGCGAGCCGGATCCCGAGAAATGGAAGTCGAACTTCCCACGGGAATATGACGCCTATATGAAGACTGTCCGCACAAGCGAGATGATCCAGTACAGTACATGGGGACGCTATGGCGGCTCGGAGGCATTCTCGAAACTCGATAGGCATCCCGATTACCGTCGCATGTTTGCCGGTTACGCCTTCTCGGTGGAATACAACGAAGAGCGTGGGCACATGCGCGCACTGGAGGATATGTTGAAGGTCAAGCGTCTTGGCGACGAGAAACCGGGAACGTGCATGACATGCAAGAGTGCTCAAGTGCCGAAGTTCATCGAAGAGCACGGAGCCGAGACATTCTACAAGACTTCCGTCAAAGAGCTTGTGGCAAACCATGGATTCAAGCACGCGATCACCTGTGCGGATTGCCACGACGCGCAAACAATGGGGCTTCAAGTGACGCGTATTGCTTTCAAAGAAGCAATGGCGAAACGGGGTGTTGATCTCGCGAACGCGACGCGACAGGAGATGCGATCGTATGTTTGCGGGCAGTGTCATGCGGAGTACTACTTCAAGGGACCTGGGAAGTATCTTGTTTTCCCTTGGGAGAACGGAATGCACATCGATAGCATCGATGCTTATTATGAGAAGATCGGATTTTCGGATTGGGCACACGCCGAATCGAAAGCACCAATGATCAAAATGCAGCACCCGGAGTTTGAGGTTTGGTCGAGCGGCATTCACGCGCGCGCCGGGGTAAGCTGCGCGGATTGCCACATGCCCTACCGACGTGAGGGAGCGATTAAAGTCACTGACCATTGGATTCGTACGCCGCTCGTGAACCTGACAAACGCCTGTCTGACCTGCCACCGCCAGAGTGAACAGGAGATGCGTGAGCGGGTTCTCCAGATCCAAGACCGTACGTATGCACTTCTGACAAGGGCGGAGAAGGCAATCATCTCGGCCATCGACGGGATCACGATGGCCATGCAGGCAGGGGCAAGCGATGAGCAACTGAGAAGCGCGCGACAGTTGCACCGCAAAGCGCAGATGCGATGGGACTTCGTAAGTGCGGAAAACAGTATGGGCTTCCATAGCCCGCAAGAGATTGCCCGCATGCTGGGAGATGCAATCGACTACGCCCGCCAGGCGGAGTTGGCGGCTTACAAGGCGCTGGTCGCCAGACGAATAACGCGGTAAGCGATTCTAACATCTTTTTTGTAAACGCAGAGACGAGGAGATCGCCGAGAACCGCAGAGAAAAAAAACAGAACTCTATCGATCATGACTTTCCAAACTCTTGGAAGATATGCGCTGATTGTGTTACCGGCAATCCTCATTGGACTCAGTGGCTACACTTTTTACTACGCAAAGGGATATTCCTACTTTCTGGATGATCCGAAGGCCTGCGTGAACTGCCACGTGATGCGGGAGAACTACATCGCATGGGAAGTCTCGAGCCACCGCTCAGTAAGCTGCAACGGTTGCCATGTTCCCCACCACCCGATCAGCAAGTGGTACGTGAAAGCGGAAAACGGATTCCGGCATTCGTATGTGTTTACGTTCGAGAATCCGCAGGTCTTCCGGTTAGCTTCGATCGGCGAACGAACCGTGGAGGCAAACTGCATTCGTTGTCACCAACCGGTGCTCAGCGGAATCTTCCATGGCGGAGAGCAGGAGGGGCGCCAACGTTGCTTCGACTGCCACCGGGGAGTGGGGCACGCGTTTTAAACCGCTCGGCGCATTGATCGACAATTGCCGGATAAGTCGGTACACCTACGGCATTGCCAACGCTGCTTCTTCTGCCTCCGGCGCATGAGCAACAATCCTGTAGCTATGCGTGATGTTCACGCTTGCCCGAAGCATCGCGGAAACCGAGCAATATTTCGTCGTTGAAAGCTCGATTGCCCGCTCCACGTCCTTGGGGTTAATATCGTTGCCAAAAAAGACGTACTCGACGTGAATATCCGTGAACACCTGAGGGTGCTCCTCGCGGACAGTTCCCGTCAGGCGAACCTCAAACCCTTCCAGGGGCACCCGTTTTTTCTTAAGGATGGCTGCGACGTCGCTTGCCGTGCAGCCCCCGAGTGCCATTAACAGCAACTCTTTTGGGCGAGAGCCTGCGTCACTTCCGCCGAGATGTTCTGGCCCGTCCATCACAACCCAGTGGTTGGAGTCGGCTTTTGCAGCGAAGGTAATACCGTTGATTTGTTTTACGATTGCTCTTTTCGTTGTCATAGTGTGCTATGTTCCGAGTTTGAGAATGGCATGAAGCTTTTTTCTAACCTTGTTGGGAATACGCGGGTCAGGATACTCGCGGTACAAGCGAACAGTTTTTCTGAGACTGTCCAAATACGCCGTACAGTTTGGACAATCGTGGAGATGTTCTCGGAGCTTCCGGTGCTCGGCTTTACTCAGTCGATAATCGAGATGCTCCTGGACATCCTTTGCTACTTCACCACACTTCACGCATTTCCTGTGTTTCATACTTTTGGGAAAATGCCCTTTAGGCTTTTTTCGTAGAGAACATGAACGGTCGGTACAGCGGGCAGAAGCCGACCGACGCCGTGAAAAGAAACATCGCCGCCAACAGCACTAGGACAATAGCCGCCGTTCCGGAAATGACGCCCGTGAAATAAAGTCCTCCGATAAAAAGTGCTGTAACGATTCTGATCATTCGATCTGTCAATCCCATATTCTGTTTCATTGGTCTCTCCTGGTTCATGTGTGAAATTGTCAGTACCGCTCACTTCATGAGATGCAGGAGAAGAGAAAAAAGGTTCAGGCGATCGTAGAGTCATAGAGGTGCTCGTGCAAATATTGCATTTCCCGCCAGACTGACTCTGTCGGGCTGGCTACGGAGTGGCGGAGATTCAGAGAATCGCATGCGTTTCTCATCGTTCCGTAGGGAAGCAATATCGGTCGCGGGCTTAGCACATTTGATCAACGCGCCGTCGTGAATCCCATCTTTTCGTTGAGTCCTCTCAAGGTTTCACGGTCATTTCTCTCAAAATCGGCAAGAAGAGTGCCAACGGTGTGGGGACCGTTGAAAAAGCAGACCTCAATCGGTCAGTTCCAATCGTTGAGAAGAACGAGGCCTGTTTTTTTCCCAATCGTGCAAAAGTCGGCTCGAATGCTTTAGACTTTCCTGTTAATCCCAAGTGGTATGTAACTTGCTATATCCAATTGTGAAGTTCCACTTGGAGTAGCCATGCAAGCTTTTGATGATCCAGACCAGCCGGTTTTCTCCATCAGTACTGCAGCTCAACTTCTGCATGTTTCTGTGCAAACACTGCGGTTGTATGAGGCTGAGGGATTGATCCTTCCAGCGCGATCGAACGGGAACCAACGCAAGTATTCTCGGAACGACCTTGAGCGTCTCCGTTGTCTCCGAGAGGCGCTTCAGGAACAGAAGCTTACAATCCCTGCCATCAAACGAATCATCTCGTTGATTCCTTGCTGGGATATTGTGGGATGCACTGAAAACGACAGACGCAGTTGCCCTGCTTACCTGGGACACGAGAAGCCATGCTGGTCTTACACGCATACCGATAGCATTTGCGCATCGCTGGAGTGTCGCGGATGTCCGGTGTATCGGCTTGCATCCAACTGCGATCAAATCAAATCCAGCATTATTCAGAGCACGCTTCGGCGGTAAGGAGGTAAAGTACAATGGATGAGAAAAAAAAGATCACGATGATCGTTTTCAGCGGCGATATGGATAAAGCGATGGCGGCGTACATCATTGCAACGGGCGCTGCCGCGTCGGGAATGGCGGTAACGATGTTCTTTACGTTTTGGGGATTACAGACCATCAAGAAATCGGTCCGAACGGGGAGGAGCTTCTTCGGAAAAATGTTGGGATGGATGTTGAAAGACATTGATCGCATCGGCCCGAGCAAGATGAACTTTGGAGGTGTCGGTCGCTGGATGTTCAAAAAAATGATGAGGGCAAAGAACGTGGCGATGTTGCCGGAGTTACGGCAAATGGCGATTGAATTGGGAGTGAAGATGCAGGCCTGCCAGATGAGTATGGATGTGATGGAGATTCGGAAAGAAGACCTCATCGATGAGGTAGCGGATGTCGTCGGCGTGGCCGCGATGCTCGAAGAAGCACAACAATCAACATTTACGATGTTTATCTAAGGAGACGACTATGGAAGCAATTCAAGAACTCAAGATTGATCAAACACTCGACCTGAAAGGACTACTCTGCCCGATTCCGGTTGTGAAACTTGCCATGGCCATTAAAAAGGTGGAGATCGGACAGGTCATTCAGGGTATTGCCACGGATCCCGGCGTGATGGCAGACATTCCTGCCTGGTGCCGAAGCACGGGGAATGAACTTGTTTCGATTGAGCAGAAAGGGAAAGAATACCAGTTCATCGTCAGGCGTGTCAAGTGAGGTATCTATGACCCTGTTCACGATAACACAGTGGATTGCCGTTGCGTCATTCCTCTTCTGCGCGGCGGCGTTTCTCGAAATGTGGCGGCGAATGCAACGGCGTTCGTATGCAATTGACCGCTCCGTGCCGAAGGACTCGGCCGCCCGGGGGATTCTCTATGCCTTCACGACCGGTATGGCGCCGTGGGCAAAAGAGAGTACACGCCTGCACATCATTGGTTACTTGCGCGGCGTTCTCTTTCATCTCGGCATCTTCGCAGGACTGGCTGTTCTTCTGCTAAGCCCATGGATGGGGTCAATCAGCGATTCTGTCCGATGGAGTGCAGCGGCGCTCACGTTTGTCGGCGCGATCATGGGGATCGTTGGGGCGATACAGCGCCTAACAGACCGCAACCTCAGAACCCTCAGCACGCCGGATGATCACTTTTCGGTGTGGCTGGTATCGATTGTTCTCTTGCTCGCGTCCATCGCAGCGGTGTCTTCTGACTGGTTGCCGGTGTTCTACGGGGTTTCTTCTATTCTCTTGGTCTATGCGCCGGCGAGCAAGATCCGACACTGTATCTTTGTCTATTTTAGTCGACTCTTCTATGGCATTCACATTGGACGACGTGGAATAGTTCGAGGACTGGAGGAGCACCATGCCTGAAACGACAATCACGACAGCATTGGAATTCTTAGAAAAACAACTCAACCGCCCGCTGGTTGCCGCGCTTGAGGTCTGTGCACGCTGCGGCATCTGCGCTGAGGCTTGCCATTACTACGTCGCTGATCCCGACCCCAAGCACGTTCCGGCGTATCGGGGCGAGCAACTCCGGTCGATCTACCGTCGAAAGCATAATTTCCTTGGCAAAGTCTTCCCGAAGTGGGTGAAGGCTGCTGACGTAGACGAGACGATGCTCGAGCGTCTGGCGGAAATTGCGTTCAGTGAATGCACACTCTGCCGCCGATGTACCTTCAATTGTCCGCTTGGTGTTGACACACCGTTGATGATGCGAGCTGTGCGGGGGATGGCCACGGCCGCCGGCAAAGCTCCTGAAATGCTCGTCATGCTCGCGGATGCGGCTATTGAAAAAGGAAAAGACCCGGAGATGTTCCGCGAGCTTTTCCTTCAGCAGATCGGAGAGATGGAACGGGAGCTTCAAGAGATGGTGGGAGATCCGACCGCTCGGATTACCGTTGAGCGCGAAGGAGCGAGAGTCTTGTACGTTGCCCTCGCCGGAGCGCACACGATTCTTCCTCCGGCGGCAATCTTCCATGCAGCCAAAGAGGATTGGACGTTGAGTCTCTATGAGGCGGCGAACTACGGTGTTTTCCTTGGAGATACGAACCGCGCAAAAGAAATTGCGGCCAGAATTATCGACGAAGCGAAGAGGTTGAAGGTGGAAGAGGTCGTGGTGGCCGAGTGCGGACATGCGTGCGCGGCTCTCGTTTGGGATGCGCCGAATTGGTTCGGTGAAACATTTCCTTTCCGCATCCGGAGTGTGATTGAGCTTTTTGCAGAGTATATTGAGCAGGGACGACTGAAGCTCGACCCGACTGCCAATCCGGAAGTGATTACGTATCACGACTCCTGCAATCTCGCTCGCACGAGCGGCATTTACCGCGAGCCGCGTATTATCCTGAAAGCCGTTGCTCAAAACTTCCGCGAAATGAATCCGCACGGGCTGGAGAACTACTGTTGCGGCGGTGGCGGGGGACTCGTTGCGCTCCCTGAATATGAGGAGAAGCGGTTGAAAGCGGGACGACCCAAAGCAGAGCAGATTAGGAAAACCGAAGCCGAGGTTGTGGCTGCGGCGTGTGAGAATTGCCGCCTCCAGCTTGGCGAACTTAATGATCACTACCGGTTGAATGTACGGGTGACGGCCCTTGCAGATCT
>DATMBF010000028.1:0-220917 GCA_035559595.1 Bacteroidota bacterium
AGCGTCGCCTCGCTCGTCGGATTTATCACTCTCTTTGGTATTGCAACACGAAACGGTATTCTCTTGGTCTCTCATTACCAAACTCTGCTGGCCGAAGGAAAGTCACTCGCACAAGCTGTGAAGCAAGGATCGATGGAGCGATTAAGTCCCGTGTTGATGACTGCTCTTTCAACCGGGTTAGCGCTGATACCTCTTGCGCTTGCGGGTGGCGATCCGGGGAGTGAGATTCAATCCCCCATGGCGATTGTCATCCTTGGCGGATTGCTTAGTTCGACAGCGCTAAACTTGGTTGTCATTCCTGCCTTGTTTTTGAAAT
The DNA here is from genome assembly GCA_035559595.1 of Bacteroidota bacterium. GTDB lineage: Bacteria > Bacteroidota > Ignavibacteria > UBA10030 > UBA10030 > DATMBF01. The sequence continues at coordinate 317 of DATMBF010000028.1, forward strand.
TTGCAGACAAGAAGGAAATAGGATAACTTTTGCCTGGCAACATCGCTGTCCCGACGGCACCTGGCTCGTCGACGGGATGCTTCCCCTTGATGAGTTTGATCAACTGCTCAAACTGCGTCAATTGCCCGAAGAGAGTCACTCCGTTGTCAATGGAGAAGAGGTCGAGAGAACATTAGACATAGACTACACATTGTAGAAATCCCTATCCAGACTTCTGTACTGGATTGCCTCGCTTAAGTGCTCTGGCCGAATGTTCGCACTTCCCGACAGATCTGCAATCGTTCTTGCAACCTTCAGGATTCGATCATAGGCCCTTGCTGAGAGCCCGAGCCGATTCATAGCAACTCGCAGAAGCTCCTCCCCCGTCGAGTCAATGGCACAGAATTCTTTTATGCTATTCGACTGCATGTCCGCATTGCAGAAAAGGCCCTTCCCTTCGAATCTCTCCCTTTGAATCTCCACGGCTTGAATCACTCGCTCTCGTATTACCTCTGATCGTTCCCCTACCCTTTTCGACGACAGCTCATCGTATTTCACCGCGGGAACTTCAATGTGGATATCAATTCGATCCAGCAATGGCCCGGAAATCTTTCCCATATACCGCTGAATTTGCGCCGGCGTACAGCTGCATTCCTGGTTCGGATTTCCAAAATTTCCACACGGGCAGGGGTTCATTGCGCAAACAAGCATGAAGTTGGCCGGATACTCGATCGACATCTTCGACCGACTGATGGTGACCTTACCATCTTCCAAAGGCTGACGCAACACTTCCAGCACATTTCGTGCGAACTCTGGAAGTTCGTCAAGAAAGAGAACCCCGTGATGTGCAAGCGAGATTTCTCCAGGGCGCGGTATCGTTCCTCCCCCAACAAGCGCCGAGTCGGATATCGTATGGTGGGGTGATCGGAAAGGTCGGGTTGAAACAAGGGCAGTGTCCGGCGGAAGTAATCCAGCCACAGAATGGATCTTTGTTGTTTCCAGTGCCTCATCGAACGACAGCGGTGGAAGAATTGTGGGTAAACGCTTGGCAAGCATCGTTTTGCCGGACCCAGGAGGACCGATCATCACAATATTATGGCCTCCCGCTGCGGCCACCTCCAGCGCCCGCTTGACGTTTTCTTGACCCTTGACATCCGCGAAGTCGATCGGATACTGTTGATTTCGTCGGAAGACACTCTCGTGGTCAACCCGATATGGCTGGAGCATTGCATACTCACCCGAAAGGAAATCCACCGTCTCCCGAAGCGTTTCCATCGGGAATACAGAGATGCCGTCTACCATCGCAGCCTCCTTGGCATTCTCCTTCGGCACGACCAGTCCTTTAATTCCCCTATTCCGCGCTTCAATGGCAATAACGAGCGCCCCGTGCACAGGTCGAATAACTCCGTCAAGCGCAAGTTCGCCCACGACGACACATTGATCCAACAGTGGCGACTTCAGTTGCTCGGTGGCGGCCAGGATTCCGAGGGCGATTGGCAGATCAAACGAGGAACCTTCTTTTTTAATATCGGCAGGAGCAAGATTGACGGTGATCCGTTGCTTCGGGAACTTGAACCCCGAGTTCTTGATGGAGGCAAACACACGTTCCGAGCTTTCTCTTACGGCGCTATCAGGAAGCCCCACGATGAAGAATTTGTGAAGCCCTCGCTCGATGTGGATTTCAACTTCCACGAGGTAGGCGTTAACTCCAAACGTGGTGCTGCTGAGAACTTGTGCAAACATCGTTCCCCCTCAAAAACACGGTGTATTATTGACTAGGAAGCTGAGATTCGGAGAGTCCCAAGGCGTCGGAAGCACTTTGCGTTGTGGGTCGATTCATCAAGAAGACTAGAACGATAAGAAGAAACATCGCAAGAAAGAGCAAGTTCTGTGATAGCAGATAACCAACGAGCGCGAGCAAGCCGGCTCCCTCCAACATCGCCACTTTGAGGATGAAAGCCGTCCGGTACAGCTCCATCCTTCGCTGCGGCACGGATTCGGCCCGGATTGCATCGATTCGACGTGCGGAAAGAAATCGGGCAAGAAGTATTTCAAGCACGATAACGACGGGCAAAACGAATTCGATGACAAGGTTTCCCTGAATCGGTGGCATCAGATTCTCTGATTGCGTCAAAAAGAACACCACAGCGGCAAAGATAAGCTGAGAAGCGAGGAGGGCATAAAAGATGATGCTCAGGGGTGACAAGGACGCGGGAGATGATTGCGGCGAATTCATATGCTACAACATTAACGGTGCTGACGGAGAAACTCCAAACGGTCATGGAGCTTTTCCGCAGGCACAAGAAGTTTGTCTTTGCCAAAAACCGCCTCATCCTGACTCCCGAACACCAGCTCGTATTCCTGACTCATCACAATGGCCTCTTCCGGGCAGACCTCTTCGCAGAAGCCACAGAAGATACATCGGACCATATTGATCTCGAACTTCACTGGATAGCGCTCTTTCTCGAGTGGAGTCTCTGCGGCCTGAACTTCAATCGCGAGTGCTGGACAAACCCTCGAGCAAAGACCGCACGCAACACAGCGCTCGACGCCGTTTTCCTCGACGAGCACAGGTCTTCCTCGAAACGGCGCAGGAGGAGAAAAGCGCTCTTCAGGATAGTTGTACGTGAACTTGCGACGAAACATCTGGGCTATCGTTAGCCTCATCCCTTTGAGGATCTCAGGGATGTAGAGACGCTGCCAGAACGTGAGGTCTTTCTTCCGGATCATTTTGCCGTTTGATGACATAGGATATTCTTTTTTACGAAAATAGCAGAATAACAAATCCGGTCACAAGAACATTTGCCAATGAAAGTGGCAGGAGAACTTTCCAACCGAGGTTCATCAATTGGTCATAACGGAAGCGCGGGATTGTCCAGCGAACGACGATGAAGAAAAAGACCATGAATGCTACCTTGATACAGAATGCGGCAACCTTCAAAAGACTCTCAGCTATCGGCGAAAGGCCAAGGTACTCGATGTACGGAAAATGCCAACCGCCCAGGAAGAGTGTTGTGGTTACGGCACATGCCGTGACCATGTTTGCGTACTCGGCGAGCATAAACAATCCGAATTTCAATCCTGTGTACTCCGTGTGATATCCTGCGACGAGTTCCGGCTCCGCCTCGGGAAGGTCAAACGGAAGCCTGTTTGTTTCGGCAAAGGCAGAAACCAGGAATATCACGAACGCCACCGGCTGGAGAAAGATATTCCATGCCGGCAACCACCCGCCCAAGTATGTGGCTTGTTTCTGGACGATCTGGTCAAGGCGCAACGTTTCGGCGATCATCAGAACCCCGATAATCGACAAACCCATCGAAAGTTCATAACTGATGAGTTGGGCCGACGACCTGAGACCGCCAAGGAGAGAATATTTGTTGTTCGACGACCAGCCCGCCAGCGTAATGCCGTAAACACCAAGCGAAGTAATAGCGAGTAAAAAAAGGATTCCAACATTCACATCGGCGATCAACAGCCGAATCTGGTATCCGAACAACTCGATCGAATCACCAAACGGAATGACAGCAAATGTCGAGAGAGCCACGGCAATTGAGATGATCGGCGCAAGGTCATGGAGGCTTTTTGTTGCATTCTTCGGAACGATATCTTCCTTAAGGAGAAGCTTCACGACATCTGCGGGCATCTGGAGCAGGCCGTACGGGCCCGTGCGATTTGGTCCGACTCTATTCTGAATAAACGCGCTGATCCGTCTCTCGATATAGGCAATTTGCATAACCGAAAAGAGGAGTACCCCAATAACCACAGCGATTTGAATGAGCGTAATCCAGAATGGCATAGAGTCAAGCCGGTTGGTGGACGGTCTCGGATTGTTTGGCCGACTGTAACATTGTACCCCGACTTCCAATCTTGGTATAGCTCAACCCTTTGAACGACGGAACGGTCTCAGCGATGTCACGGAATACGTCTTCGGCCGTGCCATATCGTATCTTCGCTCCCAGAGCATTCGCAACGGCGGCCACAATCCGCCAGGATGGACGTGCATTCTTCTTGATAGGTCTTCCCCATCGATCATTGTGTGAAGCGAACTTGTCCCACCGACTCATCGCGAATCCATCAAGTGCACGATCTTGCTCCTGTGTTGCGACAGCCGCTCTAATGCGCTGAACGCGACCTTCGAAATTCGTGAAGGTCCCATGTTTCTCTGCGTACGTAGAACATGAAAACACAATATGCGCTGCTCGCGTCGTCTCATTACGTACGGGCGAATGGACAATTAGGAGCTCTAACTTCGGAAGGACTTGAGCGAATGATGCAATCGCGGCGATATTCTCCTCGAGAACATAAAGCGCCTTAAGAGTGCCGTTCGCGATTGCCTTAACAATCCCGTCGAGATTCCAGCCACCTTCACTCGGTTTAATTCCGACTTCGGCTGCTCCACGCGAGTTCGGCGTCTTATCCGCCCGAATCAACAAATCGTCATCCACACCTTCGTTGTGGCGCACGAAATCCAAATGTTTCGAGCCGAGGACGTCCCTCATAAACCTTTGGAAGACAAAATTGTCCTCATTGGTCGCAAAGGGGGAGCCAATTCCTGCTATTTCAGACTTCTTGAACCTTTTCAACTCCCTCGCCGCCGTCGACACCGCCTCATCCCATCCCACGATCGCGTGTGTTCCGTTTTTCCGCACCATTGGTCCATCGAGCCGTTCTTCGCTGTTCACAAACGGGAACGTTTTCAACCTGCCGGCATCGCACATCCAATATGAATTCACCTCCTCGTTATGACGAGGTGTGAGTCGCAGAATCTGATTGTTTCTCACCCAGATGTTCGTGTTGCAACCGCGGGCACAGCCGTAGCAAACGCTTTCTGTGGCGGACATTTCCCATACTCTCGCTTTGAAGCGAAAATCGGTGCTCGTGAGCGCACCAACAGGGCAAAGCTCGATGACGTTCATCGAGTACGGATTATCGAGCTGAGTTCCGGGAAACGTGGTCAAAACAACGTGGTCGCCACGCTGCGTAAAGGTCAGTACCGGCTGCTTAGCAATTTCATCGGCAAAGCGGATGCAGCGCGAACACATAATGCACCGCTCGACATCAAGCAACACATGAGGACCCAGCGGAACGCGCTTCGGTTTGTGGACTTTATCCTCATCAAATCGACTGTAGCCAACGCTGTACTTGTACGCATAGTCCTGGAGTTTGCACTCCCCCGCTTCGTCACAAATCGGGCAATCGAGCGGATGGTTAATCAGAAGAAACTCCATGACTGCGTTACGGGCTTTCTGGACTCGATCACTTTGTGTCTTAACAACCATACCGTCCGTAACCTGCGTCGCACATGCAATCGCCAGCTTCGGCATTTTTTCGATTTCGACGAGACACATTCTGCAGTTACCGGCAACAGACAACTTTGGATGCCAGCAGAAATGTGGTATCTCGATCCCTTGCTGTTCCGCAGCTTGAATGACAGTTAGCTTAGGATCGACATCAAACTCTTTACCGTCAATAGTGAGTTTTGCCATGTCAGAAGATGTGATTACGAAAAGAGTTTCCGATAATCACCCAACGCGTTTCGCAGAATACTAAGACATGTTCGGAGATCATCCACATTGACCATAAAGGCCAAGCGGACCTCATTGGTCCCTTTTCCAGGAGTTGCGTAGAAACCCTGTGCCGGAGCCAACAGGATCGTTTGACCTTTGTCCTCATATTCCTCAATGAGCCAGCGGGCGAAATGCTCGGAGTCTTTCACCGGCAACCCCACAATGATGTAAAACGCGCCTTCCGGCTTATAGAATGTGACACCGGGAATCTTCCCAAGGCCGTCGTACACAACGTCCCGACGCCTCTGAAATTCTTTCACAATGGGTGTGGCATATTCGGCCGGTGAGCTGAGGAGCGGAACGAGGGCAAGCTGTTCGATAGTCGCTACCGAGAGCCGCGCCATCGCGAATTTGAAAGCCGCCTGAATGACCTCTTCGTTATGGCTCGCAAGAACACCAATCCTTGCGCCACACACATTGAATCTCTTCGAACAACTATCAAGCAGAATTGCCTGTTCTCTGATTTCGGGAAATTTCATGATGCTGACATGCTCGGCATCATAAGCGAATTCACGGTACACTTCGTCGGAAAGAAGAAAGAGATGATGCTTCTTCGCAACATCAACAAGCGTGCGAATCTCGTCTTCCGAGTAGATCGTACCCGTGGGATTTCCCGGATTGCATATGAGAATTCCTCTTGTCTTCGAATTCACATGCTGTTCGATAACCTCTGCCGAAGGCAGGTGGAAGCCGTTCGTAATGGAGAGGGGAATCGGGCGCAATTTCACATTGGCGATTGAGGCAAACCCATTATAGTTCGTATAGAAGGGTTCGAAGACGATGATCTCATCACCAGCATCGCAAATCGCAGACATGGCAAAGATAATTGCTTCCGACCCGCCGGTCGTGACAATCATCTCCTTCTCTTCAAACTCAATTCCATAATGTTCAAAGTACCTCCGCCAGGCAGAGAGTGCCGTGGGTAATCCATTAGAAGGAGCATAAGCAATCGTTTTCTGATCGAAGTTCCTGATTGCTTCGAAAACGGCATCAGGGGTGGGAAGATCCGGCTGGCCGATGTTGAGATGGAAGACCTTGACTCCTTTTCGCTTCCGCTCTTCGGCCAGAGCGGCAAGCTTGCGCAACGGAGAGGCCTGCATCGCGCGAGCACGAGCAGAGATTCCGACTTTGATTTCAGATTCTATCAGTTCCATGGTCGTTTGTTTTCTTGAGAACGTGCAAAAGAAGCGTTCTAACTTACTGAGATGCCTTTTCCCCTTCCGTGGCCGTTTGCCCTGAATATGACCGTGGCAAAATTCTCAGAATGGAACAGCTGGTTTGCAACCTCGTAAATCGCTTCCTGATTGACCGCCTCGATCTGATGAATGATCCAATCGAGAGATTTCAACTCATTGAAGTAGAGCTCGGAACTACCCAGCCTCATCATGCGATTGGGAATATTTTCAAGGCTCAGCATCATACTCCCCTTCAGTTGGGCTTGGGTGCGTTTGAGCTCCGCATTCGATACCTCTTTTGTCCGGAGTCTTTCAAGCTCTTTCCAGATCAATTCGATTGAAGGTTCGATATTCTGATTGTCGGTCCCAACATAGACGCCGAATGAGCCGGTGTCATTCAAAAGATTCGTAAAACTATATACCGAATAGGCTAATCCACGCTTCTCGCGAAGAGATTGAAAGAGTCTTGAACTCATCCCATCGCCAAGGAGCGTATTCAGGACCAGAAGCGGATAACGATGCTTGCTTCTGATGCTGAAGGCAACTGTTCCCATGCACAGATGGGCTTGCTGGATTGGCTTATCGTAAACAGCTTTTGTGGGCTTCTGTTGTCTTGGTCGATCTCTCAACGGGCGTTGGCCGCCGTTTGCTCCTCCTCTTTGCGCAAGGTAACGGTCGACAAGCTCGACAATGTGATCGTGATTCAATCTCCCCGAGGCAGCAAAGACCATCCGAGAGTATCTGTAGTTCCGATCGTGGAATCCAATCAGGTCATCCCTTGAAAACGATCGCACGGTGTGCTCGGTGCCGATAATGGGGAAGCCGAGCGGATGCTCCCCGTAGAGTATTTTCTCGAGGTAGTCATGAATGATCTCATCTGGATCATCTTCGGCATTCCTTAATTCCTCAATCACAACTCCTTTTTCCTTCTCCAACTCCTTCGGCGGGAAGGTGGGATTCTCAACAAGGTCCGTCAGGACATCGATCGCCAGTTCGGTGTACTCGTCAAGAACGCGGGCATAAAAGCAGGTATGTTCTTTTCCTGTGAAGGCGTTCAGGTATCCCCCAACGGACTCCAAGCTACGCGAAATCTCCGCAACAGACCGCTTTTTCGTCCCTTTGAAAACCATATGTTCGATAAAGTGGGAGATACCGTTGAGGCGCTCGGTTTCGTCTCTCGAACCGTTGTCAATCCACAGGCCAACGGAGACGGAGCGGACGTGGGGGATTTCTTCAGTAACGACACGAACCCCCTTCTCTAAGACGGTTTTGCGGTACGTAGAGTCAGTCTTGTTGACGGGTTCGATGAGAGGAGTGGGTGCAGATTTTGCGCGAATTCTGGCTTTCAATACTCACCTTCAAGGATTGGGAAAGAGGGAATCGCGAAAAAAGATACCCCTTTTTTGAAGTAGAATCAAGAACAAAGGATTAATCATGAAGTCTGTACACGTGCATGGCTCTTCGCTTGAAGCATCATTTTGATTTTCGAAACGACCATATCGATGGCAACTCCGTTGTCGGCACCTCTTGGAATGATCATATCTGCCCAGTGCTTGCTTGGCTCCACAAACTCAAGATGCATAGGCTTCACGGTTGCAACATACTGGTTAATAATCGATTCGAGGGAACGACCCCGCTGCAGTGTGTCCCGCTTGATTCTCCGGATCAATCGTTCGTCAGCATCCGTATCGATGAAGATCTTGATGTCCATCAGGTCGCGTAAGTCTTTCTCCACAAAAATCAAGATTCCTTCTACTATGATGATATCCTTCGGTTCCAGCCGGACTGTTTCCCGCAACCTTCGAAGCGTTGTAAAGTTATACAACGGTTGGTCGACAGGCCTGCCGGACTTCAAGTCACGAATGTGACGAACGAGCAAATCGGTTTCCAGTGAACTGGGGTGATCGAAATTGATCTTGTCCAATGTCAGTCCGCCGAAGGCGTCGAGATCTTTATAATAGGAATCATGCTGAATAACAACGACACGGTCTTTCTCCAACGATTCGAGGATTTTGTTCGTCACGGACGTTTTGCCCGAGCCGGTCCCTCCAGCAATTCCGATAACAAGTGAAGTCATGGACAATTCTCGCTAGAAATTAACATTTCAATATAGGCGGAGAATCCTGCTTAATCAATGCAGTTGAAAAAGATTTCTTTATTCACCATTTTGAAAATGCAATGCACTTCTCTGCATTTGAGACCATCCTCATTATCCTAGTCTCTTTCTATTGCTTAACGATCGTTGGGCTAATTCTTGGCCTCCTTCGCCTCAGGCCGGGGAGTTCCCGCGAGGCCCCTTTCGTATCTGTGATCGTGGCCGCTCGAAATGAAGAAAACAATATCGATAGCCTCCTGACTGCCATCACTGAGCAGACATATACGAACTATGAAATTGTCATTGCCAATGATCGGTCGGAAGACGGAACGAGAGCGCTCATCGAGTCATGGCAGAGAAAGGATCGTCGAATTGTCCTCGTCAATATCAATAACCTATCACGTGACATGCCGGCGAAAAAGAATGCGCTCACGGCCGCCATTAGCGCTTCTCGGGGCGAAATTCTGTGCTTCACGGACGCCGACTGTCAGCCACCTCGTACATGGCTTTCAGAGCTTGTTCGGCACTTTGAACCGGAGGTGGGAATGGTCGCGGGCTACTCACCTTATCGCCACAGCCAGAATACCACGAGGGATGGTTTTCTGGCAGAGGTACTGTTCCGGTTTATTCAATTCGAAGAATTCAAGGGGTCACTCTGGGCTGCGGGAGCCGTCGGACTTCGGTTTGGCTGGCTTTGCACCGGCCGAAATCTTGCTTATCGCCGTGAGGTCTTCGACGAAGTTGGTGGCTTTGAAAAGATTAAAATGTCGATCAGCGGTGATGACGACCTCTTCATGCAGCTCGTCCGACGTGAAACACATTGGCAAATCAGCTACGCCACTTCTCCTGAAAGCCATGTCCCAACCGTTGCTCCAAGATCATTCCGAGAGTTCCTCGAACAGCGAAAACGACATTTTTCCGCGGCGAAGTATTTCACTCCGTCCATGAAAGTCTTCTTCTTCCTCTTTCATTTAAGCAATCTTATTCTTCTTACGTCATTCCTCTACTGGCTCGCCATTCCACGGCTCACGGAAGTTATTCTGTGGGCATTTGTCGCAAAGACAACAGCCGATGCTTCACTGCTTCTCGCCGGCGGCAGAGTTCTTCGTGAATCCAATATGAACCCTTCGTTTCTTCTTTTGGAAATCCTTTACGTTTTCTATAACACCTTCATTGGCCCACTGGGTTTGATTCGAAAGTTCGAGTGGAAGACTCAGCCAAAATAGCAAACAGATCAGCAACCCCATCGACAATCCTTCGCTGGGGCCTCGGAAGGTTTCTCCGGCTAGTGGTCAGCATTGTCCTCTTATGGCTGCTCATTTCCTTTCTTGACGTTGCAATGATCATCCAAGCATTCGAGTTCGCTAATCCGGTGTATTTATCTCTGGGCTGTATGCTGATCGTTGCCAATCTTGCATCGCAAATCGGCAAATGGCACACACTGCTTAAGGTCGTCAAGAACGACGCCACATGGTTCATGGCAGCGAAATCTGTTTTCTTTGGCAATTCCATCGGTGCGGTAACTCCCGGAAATCTCGGTGAGTTTCTTGGCCGATCCCTCACCGTCGAGCACCATGCCATCTCACACATTGTCAGCTTGGCGATCTTCGACCGGTTACAGACGTTTATTATCATGGTAACAGGGTTCGCGATCGCCCTACCGTTTTTCCCGATCATGACGGCTGAGTTGCGATGGGGCATTTCGTTCGCGGTGCTTGTGCTAACCGCCGTTGCAGTCCTCAAGGCCAGACCGCTCGCCAGGTGGATTGCCAACCGTCGGTACTTCCCTTTGAATCATCCACTCGTTCAAAAAGGGTTTGAAGCTCTTCGTTTGCTTCAGCCGAGTGTTCTTCAACGAACGATTCTTTACTCCATTCTCTTCTATCTCATTATGGGTCTTCAGTTGTTCTTTTACGTGAGAACGTTCCAACCAACCGATCTTGTCACGGCCTTTTTAGGGTTCTCAGCAATCATGGTTGCAAAATCTCTTCTACCGATCTCCCTTGCAGACCTTGGTGTTCGGGAAGCGGCATCGGTCTATTTCTTTTCCCTTCTTGGTATTTCCAACGTCGCCGCGTTTAATGCCGCGTTGATGATGTTTGTCGGAAACATCTTCCTCCCGTCTCTTTTTGGGGTGGTGTTTGTCCCTCAAATCGCCCTTCGCGGCTCTACGAACGGACGTTGATTTCATCATGCCCTCCTTTGCCCCACCCTTCCTGTTAGCATTTTCTTTTCTAACCGCTCTTTATACGGTCTTTCTCCTGTTGGTCAGACAAGGGCTTCGAAAAGTTCGTGCCGCTCCCGAAACACAGATGCCATCCGACCCCCCGTTTGTGAGCATTCTTGTTGCAGCACGGAATGAAGAACAAACCATCGGCCGCTGCCTTGATGCACTTCGTCAACAAGAGTATCCAAAAGAGAAACTTGAAGTTATTGTGGTCAATGATGGATCGACCGACAAAACCGGCAAGATCCTTGAAGAGAGGGCAACGTTTCACCAAAACCTTCGGGTACTTGAACTCCCGCAGAAGCAGACACACAACAAGGCAATGGCACTGACTCATGGTGTAAAGGCGGCACGGGGAGAGGTACTGCTAACAACAGATGCAGATTGTGTTCCCTCGGCTACATGGGTGGGGTCGATGGCAGCGGAGTTCAATAGCGAGACCGCTCTTGTTGCGGGTCCGGTAATAGAGCATGACCATTCAAGGTTTATTGCAAGGCTGAGCAAGCTGGAATTCCTTGGTTTGATTGCAACAGCAGCAGGACTAATCGGATTGAATCGACCGATCATCTGCAACGGAGCAAATCTTGCCTTCAGGAAATCGGCATTTGAAAAGGCTGGTGGATTCGGGAACGGGATTTACGCTACTGAGGACGAAGTGCTCATGAACCGAATATACGAGCGCAATCTTGGCGCCATTCGCTTTGCCGGCAAACCAGCAGCCATTGTGAAAACTGACGGTCCGAAGAATATTACGGACTTTCTCCGGCAAAGAATCCGGTGGTCCTCCAAACGGAAAACCTTTGACGACCGGTCGATACTGTTGTTCCTCGTTTTGCTTTACCTCTACTTTGCGGCGACTCTTGCTGGGGCAGTTCTCTGCTTTTCTTATCCATTCATGCTGCTGCCGGTTGGAATTTCGTTCCTCTTGAAATGCGCAGTCGATGCATCAGTGTTGCACGAGGGAGGAAGACTTCTGGATGTGCCTCTTCGCTGGTCCGATTTTCTGATTGCAGAGCTTTTCCACGTTCCGTATATTGTTGTCGCTGCTTTCTTGGGACAATTCAAGACGCTTTCATGGAAAGGCAGAACGATTCGCTGACGGGACTACCACATGACTCCATTGCTTCGCTACCTCTATCCAAATCTGCTTTGGAGCACCAGTTCTCCTTCTGTTCACCTGACCTTTGACGACGGTCCCCATCCTGGTTCAACACCACGGCTTCTCGAACTTCTCAGGAAGCACAATGTTCTCGCAACGTTCTTCATCATTGGCAAGAACGCTTTGGCACATCCTGAGCTGGTTCGAGACATCAAAGCTCAAGGCCATGTCATTGGCAATCACTCATTCAGCCACTCGCGCCTCTTGTTCCGCAATCCGGCATTCGTGAGCGAAGAGATCCGTCGTGCCGACGACATTCTGGGAGCAATCCTGAACGAAAAGCAGATATTCTTTCGTCCGCCCTATGGCCATCTCTCCCCGTCCATCATTAAGACGGCACACGATCACAACCACAGCATCGCCATGTGGAGTATCGACTCTCGTGATTTCAAGTCCCATTCCGGCGCCTCCGTTGCCGAACGCGTGCGGCGAAGGGCCAATCCCGGAAGCATCATCCTCTTTCACGATAATGAAGCGACCAAAAGCATACTGATGGAGACCGTCTCCCGAACAATCGACCTGCTCCAACAAAATGGTCTCGGCTTCGCGGCACTTCCAGCATGACCTTCGAAACGCTTCTCCTCGCTGCCACAATTCTTTATCTCATTCAAACCGGTATTTTTCTCTGGGGAGTCCGTCGATCAGGATATCCGCAACAAAACGCAGCTCAGCCGCTGGTTTCCATCGTCATCGCCGCCCGCAATGAGGAGCGGAACTTGCGCGACTGCCTCACTTCAGTCTTGAATCAAACATACCCCAGTGATCGGTTCGAGGTCATCGTCGCCAATGACGGCTCAACAGACGGAACTGACTTGATATGCGACGATTTCCGCAATCGATACTCGAATTTTTCCTGGTTCACCACGCTGCCGGATCAACGTCTCCGGGGAAAGACGAATGCGCTGGCACAAGCGATCGACAAAGCACAAGGGGAAATTATTCTCATTACTGATGCCGATTGCGTTGTTCCTCACACTTGGGTTGAGGAAACAACACGATACTATACGCCAGAGCTTGGTATTATGGGTGGGATCACACTTCAGGAAGCGTCAAGACCCTTTCACGGCATGCAATCGCTTGATTGGGCATATCTCCTTGGCGTGGCTTCTGCTGCCGTTCAGCTTCACACTCCATTAAGCACCATCGGCAACAACCTCTCATTTCGCAAGGAAGCATACGAGGCTGTAGGCGGGTATCGAAAGATTCCCTTTAGCGTCACGGAGGACTACACCCTGTTTCAGACAATCATCAATTCCGGCAAGTGGCAGTATGCGTATCCTATTAACGAGCGCCTGTTGGTCATGAGTAAACCCTGTCAGACATTGCGCGATCTCATCCGACAAAAACATCGCTGGGGAAAAGGAGGGCTCGACATGAAGGTAGCTGGTTTCCTGATTATGGCGGTCAGCTATACTCTCCATGGGTCGCTTCTTGTCGGCTTGTCGGGACTCGCTTTCCTCTCGGCCTCGATTGCATTCATTGTCAAATCGTGTGCAGACTATCTCTTCGTCCACAGAGTCCTTGCTCCCCTACGCCGAACCGACTTGCTTCGATATTTCTGGTACTTCCAGCTCTACTTCATTCTTTATGTCTTGTTCCTTCCGTTTCTCGTCGCGTTCGGTGGTAAGGTGGTGTGGAAAGGAAGGAAGTATTAATGGTTCCGTTCGTTCTTCCCCCTTTCCTCTACGCGGAAACTCATTATCGCTTTCCTTTCTTCGTCAGTCTTCTGAAGAAACCGGAACCTGAGGTTGTGATCGATGCTCCCCACCGTCTTGAACCAGGCCGACAACTTCCCTTGCTTGTGCTTGTTAAAGATGCTCACATGTACCCAGCGCTCCTGCACGAAGTGACAGCGTTCATTCGACTTCCGAATGGAGAGGAAATTGGCAGGCAGCTGGTAACGGAACCAATTGACTTGAAAGAACAGTGGTGGTGGAAGGTTTTTGAGATCGACGTGTCACGCCTTCAAGGAACCATCGAAGTAGATGTTCGATTTACGTTGGAAACGCGAGGGAAGCGACGTGCCTACCACAACGACAATTACCGCACTTCAAGTCGTGCTCCACTTCGCATTTACATTGCTGGCGATCCTCTGCCACGGGTTCCTGGACTCTATTATGGAGATCTTCATACACACTCCCATTATACAACCGATCAAGTAGAGTATGGATCACCACCCTCTGCCTCCAGGACTTTGAGTGAGGCTATGGGGCTCTCGTTTTTTGCAGTGACAGACCATTCGTACGACCTCGATGATGCTGTTGATCATTATCTGGTGAACGATCCGGAGTTAACCAAGTGGAAAAGCCTCCAAATGGAGCTCGATACACTGAATGCCGGGACGAAGACTTTTGTCATTATCCGAGGAGAAGAGATTAGTTGTGGAAATAGGCGCGGAAAGAACGTTCATCTTCTCAATCTTGGTGCGCGGGCGTTCTTGGCCGGTTCTGGAGACAGTGCCGAGCGATGGTTCCAGCTCAAGCCTGAGCATTCCATTCAAGAGATTGTCAAACACAAAGAAGAGAGAACACTGCTCGCAGCCGCCCATCCGACGGAACCTGTCCCCTTTCTACAAAAGTTGCTTCTTGGCAGAGACATCTGGCGTAAGGATGACTGGTCGACGGGGATCGAAGGCTTTCAGTGCGCAAATGGGACTTGGGCGGAGGGATTTCAGCAGGGGAAGCAAGAGTGGATCAGCACTCTCCTTGACGGAACTCGGATGATACTTCTTGGTGGAAATGACGCCCACGGCAATTTCAATCGCTTCCGTCAGATCGGAATTCCGTTCTTTCGGATTCGCGAATCGACGAAACACATCTGGGGCAAGATCCGCACAGCAGTTTTTGTCGATGACCCTCTGACCGAAGAGTCCATTCTCATGGCACTCAAAGGCGGGCGATGTATCGTCACCGACGGGCCTGTTGTCTCCTTTTCGGTATCACTGCAGAATGGTAAAAGCGGACACATTGGCAACCGTGTGGTGGGGAAAACTCTGACGCTCAAGTTGAGCGCGAGATCGAGTCGGGAATTTGGGGCGCTCGATGCGATACGAATCTATCGAGGTGATCTGGACAAACGCGCGGAGGGGGTGATTCAGTCTTGGGATGGGATCGCCGCGTATGCCGAGGAGCTTGAAATTCCTTTGGATGTCAGTGGACCGTCCTACCTCCGCGCTGAAGCCGTCACGTTAAGCGATTCCTGGGACTCTCTCCCCCATTTCTGCTTCACGAATCCGATCTGGATCTCACCATAAAACAACAACGCCCTCACACGGGAGGGCGTTGTGACAGCGATTTTTACCATCTTAGCGACGCTGGCGCGCGCTGGCAATGCCAAGCCGCTTGAGTTTATACCGCAGTGTTTGCTCGGTCATTCCGAGGAACGTTGCCGCCCGTGATTGATTGAAGCCAAATTTCACAAGCGCGCGTTCGATAATGCCTTTCTCGATAACATCGAGAGAATTGTCGAGCACAAAGGCCTGGCCACCAACAATATTGTTGATCATCTTGACAACTTCGGTCTTTTCGTCTGTCAACTCAGGCGGCAACACAAACTTGCCACCGGAGGAGAAGAGAATCGACTTGTCAACAACGGCCTTCAGTTCTCGAATATTCTCACGCCAGGGCTGCCGCACCAGAATATCGATTGCATTAATATCGATGGCAACCTCTTTCATGCCAAGGTCACGGCAAATCTCGGAAACAAAGTACTTCACCAGAAGCGGAATATCCTCGGGGCGCTCTCTAAGCGGTGGGACGCTGAGGAGGTCGAAGGAACGGAGCTGGTTCAAGAATTTGTCGTAAAGTTTATTCTCCTCCGCAAGTTCAGCTAAGGGGCGCTTGACAGTAAACATAAGCCGAACGTTGACCGGTTTGGACTCGTTCGAACCCATCCGCTTTGTGGTCCGTGTTTCCAGAAAGTTCAGAATTTTCATCTGATTCCGGAAACTGGCATCTTCAACTTCCTCGATCAGCAACGTACCGCCCTCTGCTATCTCGAAGATTCCTCGCTTAGTTGTTGGAGGCATCCCCGGCACGCCTTTTTCGAATCCAAAAAGAACGGCTTCGAATTCGCGATCATCCAGCACAGACGCATTGATCGACACGAACGGGTGTTGACCATCAAGGGAACCAAATTGTTGGAGATGAATATCCTTTGCAACGGCGCCTTTGCCGCTTCCTGGCTCCCCCACAATCAAGACGTCCTTGTCATTGTGAGCGAGAGTGGTGATGCGTTTGCGAAGCGCCTCCATCGCTTTGCTTTTCCCGATCAGTTGATATTCCATAACGCTGCCCCTTTCTTTAGTAATCTGATTGCTCTCATTGTGGCTCATCGCCGAATATCCGTAGAATAAGTTTTTGAAGAAAATTAAGCTTCTGTTTTTGCCGAACGCGGTGCAAGAAACCGTCCATGAAGCGTCTTCGGGTTAAGAAAATGACGTACAATGAGACTATCAATGCTGTCACGCCAGCGACTAGTATGTTCAGGATCAGAAACCAGCTCTCGCTCATAGAAGTTGCCAGTCACGCTTGTGATAAACCGGAGACGTAAACTAAAGAACACCAGCAACAAGAGAACATTCAATAACGAAAGATAAACAGCTATCGAATGGAATTGGAGGTATTCTGCAAACTCAACCGATTTAATGTATCCGAAAAAGTGAACAATCTCAAGCGAACAGTAAGGGAGGAAGGAGAAGATAATCTTCTCGATGTATGCACCTTGAGGAGGATCGTTCTTGTACTGATAACCAAAAAAGAGAAGAATGAACACAATACACAGAACATTCATGTAGATAACGTTTGTAAACAGAGGTTTGAAGATTAAGACAAGATAGTTCTCTCCTTCGAGATATGGGAGGATCTCCTTAACACGAGCAATTTTCTTATCGATGAAGAGGGTTCCTACCTGGACACCATCATTCCACGCATAAAGGTCGGCCGATTCAGCAATTTGTTCTTGTGAGGGTTTCGTAATTCCAGCCCGCTCCAAGTCTTGAATAGCACTCGAAACCGCTTTGTAATCTAAAATATCCGGCGTCTGATACAAATAACGCGGATTGCTCAGAATCGGATAATAATAATAAGTAAAAGTTCCACCAACGATAACGAGTGTCAGGAGATATTTCTGGTAAATTCTGAATTTTGAGAAGAGGGTATCAATGACCACATACAGAATTGCAAACGCCATGAAGAAGTAAGACGCAGCATTTGGACCATATTGGAAGAAGTAAACACTCGCGAAGGGACTGTCTGAGAAGATGGCCTTCCCCCAAAAAGGATACAGATACGAATGAAGAGTGAAAAGGAAGAACACGCCAAAGTTTATGAATATAGCCTTGTTCCTTGGGACCTCTTCGCGGACGTAAGTCGCGACGGAAATCAATCCGACGAGGGCCATAACAGCGATGAGTATTACCGTGTGAAGCTCGAACTCTCTGTGTTCAAAAAAAAGGGCAAGTAATGCAAACAATGATAGAATGCCTGCCCATGATAGGAGAATCTTTTTCGCAAGTGACATGACGAATTATCCAATTATTTGCGATGTGGTGAACGAATATACCCTGGCAATGCTCAAATGTCAAGGCTTTTCTTTGATTTTCTCGCATCTTCGTCATTTTTCGTGTGATTTTGAGCACGAAGGCCATTTCTCCAGAAAATCGGCGATTTCCGCCAGTTGAAACTCAGTCAAAAACCGCTAATATAGCGCACCCCAAGTAAAGGAAAACCTTAAACATTTTTACACAACCCTTAACAAAACCTAAAGAGGAGGCCAGAATGACCCCTAATTTCAAGCGGTTCCGCGCAGTCTTAATAGCCTTGACAATTACTTTTTCAACCAACTACGCCATTTCATTTGCGTTGAGGTCCGGGACTGCGACCATTCCAACCGACGCTCCCAGGCCTGCTATGCAACTCAGATCGGGTACTGCAACAATCCCAACCGATGCACCAAGGCCTTCTATTGCCTTGCGCGGTGGAACTGCTTCAATTCCAACAGACGCGCCACGCCCGTAAGCATTTTTTTACAACTCGAAACTCCGGTACTCCGCAGCGAGTGCCGGAGTTTTCATTTTCTTTCCCCTCCTTTTTCAGTATCTTCTTGACGACGTGTTGCATTTCCTTTTTCAAAACTATCGGAAGTTCAATTGCCGCTTCAATCGCTCCTTCAGGCTTTTCTCTTCGTTCTAACGTTTTTTACGACAACAGTAGCCGGGGTTCAATGGATTAATCAGGATCCCTTCGAACTGAACAACTTCGTCCTCGGACTTCCCTACTCGCTTTCGATTCTCTTCATTCTCGCATGTCACGAGTTTGGCCATTACTTCGCGGCCCGGTATCACGGCGTCAAAGCCACACTCCCCTACTTCATTCCATTTCCGCCAATTCCATTTTTCCTCAACTTCGGAACCCTTGGTGCAGTCATTCGGACTCGCTCCGTCGTACCCTCACGAAAGGTGATGTTTGACATTGGTATTGCCGGTCCCATCGCCGGATTCATAGCGTGCATCATTGTACTCATCTACGGGTTTCTCACGTTACCCGGACCTTCGTACATTCTCTCTATCCACCCCGACTATGATTTCACACTTAATCAAGTGCCCGGCTCAGAGGGACTTCAGCTCGAATTCGGCCAAACGATTCTGTTCAGCGTGCTCGCGTCGCTGCTCACCGATCCTGCCACTCAGTTTGTACCACCAATGACGGAAATCTATCATTACCCCTACCTGTGCGTCGGATGGTTTGGGCTTTTTGTGACCGCAATGAATCTCTTCCCCTTAGGACAGTTCGACGGCGGACACATTATCTATACAATGTTCGGTGAAGCGCACCGGAAGATTGCCAGGATTGCTTTCCTTGCCCTCTTGGTTCTTGGCCTTCCTTCCGTCCTCGATTCTTTTGGCCGGATGGCACTTGAAATGATAACAGGGGAACCGATCCATCAAGTGATCCCTTTTGCCGAATACAGTTGGAGCGGATGGTTCCTGTGGGCTATGATCTCGTATTATATTGTCAAGCTCTATCATCCACCGGTACCGGATGAAACTCCGCTCGATGATGTGCGAATGAAGCTTGGCTACTCAAGCTTTGCAATCTTTATCATGAGTTTCTCCTTCATCCCGTTTACCATACCTTTGTGACCTCCTTTTTTCCCCGCACAATGAGCGCTTGCTAAAGAATTCGATCGAGAAGTCGTGGCAAAGGTGAGGGACAACTTCTGTGCCTCGGCCGGTTCCTGAGAAATATCATTATTGTCGGTGTCCGTGAGACGTAAACAATCTTCAATTATTGATTCTTCAAAACGCCTCTTCGTTGGTCTCTTTCTCGTACACTTCGCTTGCGAGTCGGAGAAGACTCTTGTTATTGATTCCCCGGTGCCCCCCCCGATACTTCTCTCAACCTCTCTTTCTCCAACGACAGTCAATACGGACACCATGAGCGTTGGCTCTGAGCAACGGCCCGATGACTTGCTTCCCATCCAAATCCTCCTTACGGCAAGATTTTCCGGCGGTCAGGCGAGCCAAACGGCCGTCATTGCTTACGTTGTTTCGAATCAAGACGGTGAGCAACTGGGAGCAGGAACGATTGACGATGATGGCGTATTCCCCGATTCAGCTGCGCTTGATGGAGTCGTCCGAAAGTTCGCTCAGTTTACGATGAAACGCGTTGAAATCCGCCCCGTGATGGTCGAGACCTGGGCTCAAACAGACCAGGGTCTGCGCAGCACGTCAATGATGCTACCTTTGACAATCGTTCGTGCAAATCAACCGCCAGTCGTATCGAATCTTCAGGCTCCAGACACGGTTCGGCTGACATCGACGACGCAGGTCATTCTCCTCGAAATTCGTGCAACAGACCCAAATGGGCAGACAGACATTACCAGGGTGATTTTCCAATCGTTTCGACCGGACGGCTCACCATCCAGCGGCAATCCATTTTTCATGTATGACGATGGTGGGACATTAGGGTCGAACTCGGGAGATAGGGTTGCCGGTGACGGCCTCTTCAGCCGGGCAATCTCGCTGCCTCCTAACACCGGGCAGGGAACATACCGGTTTGAATTCCAGGCATTCGACCGTTCAAATGCCGCCAGCAACATGATTACACATTACGTGACGGTTCGACAATAAATGAAGTATCTGAGCATTGCCCTTGTGATCACAACATCTGCTTCTGCTCAACTCCTGCGTTCGTACAGGGTTGATGGAAGCTCTCTCCCCTCCAGCAATGCTATTTTTGACATCCACAGGAAAACAGATACTCTCTGGTTTGGAACAAACAAAGGTCTTGATCGAACTCTTGATTACGGACTCAGCTGGACCCAGTTTCGCAACACACAGAGTTTTGACGACAAGGGAATTTCTGCCATTGGGCAGTTTGGCTCGCTGCTTGCCGTTGCTACAGCCTACTCCTTCTCCCGTGAAGGTGAAGCCATTACGGCGGGAGGCGGCATCCATGTCAGCACAGATCATGGGACAACATGGCGACACGTACCGCAACCGCGTGACGTCGGCAGTGTCGATACGATTTTGTATGGGAATAACAGGATTCGGTCTCTTGCAATTACAACTGAAGCCAACAACGTCACGTACGACATCGCTATCACCCCCAGTGCAGTGTGGATCGCGAGCTTTGCGGGTATGCTCAGAAAATCCACGGATCGTGGCCTCACCTGGCAAAAAGTTGTTCTTCCACCGGATGAACTCCAGTCAATTCGCCCTGAGGACACTCTCAACTTTGATCTCTCCCCTGTTAGTGGAGGAATCGGTCTGCGTGGAAATCTTAACCATCGCGTGTTCTCGGTTTTTGCTCAGAACGATTCAATTATTTATGTTGGGACTGCGGGGGGAATTAACAAGACGACAGATCGAGGGAGGAGCTGGACAAAATTCACCACCAAGACTCAGCCGAGTGGTCTCTCTGGGAATTTTGTCGTTGCTCTCAGAGAGCAAGTTCTCCCGACAAGCCGAGTTCTCTGGGCTTCGACCGTTAATGCAGAAGATCCTGCCGAAACGCGCGGAGTAAGTTTCACGGATGATGGTGGAGTTACGTGGAAGACAACACTCCGTGGACAGTTTGCCCATAATTTTGCTTTCAAGGATTCTGTTGTGTATGTCGCAACAGACGAAGGGGTGTTCCGTTCATCAAATTTTGGGCAATCGTGGCAGCGAAGCGGAACCATCTATGACATCTCTTCCCTTCAGCGATTCGTCTCAACCCAGATCTTCGCTGTCGAGGTTGTTGGCGACACGCTTTGGGTTGGTGGTCCGGAGGGAATCGCAACAACGATTGATTCCCCAGCGAGCCCATTCGGCAGTACATGGCGCATCTTTCGAACGTACAGGCCCGTCGGTGTCTCGAGTGCAACATATGCGTACCCAACGCCTTTTTCTCCCGATGATGAACCGGTTCGGATTCATTTCTCTACCGAAGGGCGCGATGCAACAGTCACTATTCGGATTTTTGACTTCGGGATGAAGCCCGTGAGGGTCCTGCTTCGGTCCGCTCAGCGAAGTGGGCAAAGGGAACATGATGAGATTTGGGATGGGCGGGATGATGACGGCAACCGTGTTGCCAATGGTCTCTACTTCTATCGCATCGAACTGGATGGGAAAGAACCCCGGTGGGGGAAGATTCACGTGCTCCAATGAATACCAGAATCTCACATCATTTCATTCTCCTCTCCTTTTTCGTATTTTGCTTTTCAGCGGCAACCTCGCTATACGGACAGTCTTTGGGTGGTAAGGCCGGTGCGGCGTTGCGTTTTGGCTTCGGGGCACATTCGCTCGGAATGGGAAACGCCGTGGCCGCCGTCGTTCACGAAAACGTGATCGCTTATGAAAATCCCGCTCTCGTCCCCTATCAACCGAACCGTAGCATCATTGCTTCAGCAGGTTTTCTGTCGTTGGACAGGTCGTTGAACTCACTCAGTTACACTCAGAGCCTCAAACCGGCTGCAGGTCTGGCCCTCGGAGTTGTCAACGCTGGCGTATCAGAAATCCAAGGCCGCGATAGAGACGGAGAACCGACATCCGTGTATTCGACTTCTGAGAATGTGTTCTTCCTCTCCTTTGGCCTGAAGGTTGCGCGTGAGCTGTCCGTCGGTGTTACGGCAAAGATTCTTTACCACTCGCTCTATGATGGAATCGCAAGCACAACGGCAGGGTTCGATATCGGAGCCCTCTATGCATTCGACGAAAACCTCCTTGTGGCTGCCATTCTTCAGGATATCAACTCAAAGTATCAATGGGAAACCTCCACCCTTTACGGACGTAACGGAAATATCACGGTTGATCGATTTCCTTTACGCCGCAAAATCGCTGTCTCATACAATTGGGCTGAACCACGAGTGACGACCGCAGCCGAAGCAGAATGGATCGGCAACACGTTCATCGCTCGTTTCGGCACAAATGTATCTCTGACAGAGTCGTTTCAAATCATCGGTGGACTGGATCACGTTTCGTTTGCGCGAGAATTTGACTCCAGACCTTCAGTCGGATTCTCCTTTCAGCCGGGCTTGAAGTCATTCAATCCCACACTCTACTATACGTATGTGGTCGAACCATACGGCCCCTCCGCTATCCACTTTGTAGCCATCAGCGTGGAGATTTGATGAAAAAGATTTCTTACGTACTGACAATACTCGTTGAAGTAACAATCGTTTACGCTCAAGGATCGTCAACGGGTTCGTCGTATCTCCTGCTTCCATATCACGCGCGACCTGCCGCGCTTGCACAGGCTGTCGTTGCCGATGCTGGAACGTTCTCTTCCATATTTATCAATCCGGCTGCCATTGGAATGGGTAATGCAACGGAGCTGCTTTTATCGCACACGGAATGGATTCAAGATGTTCGCATGGAAACTCTCGGGACACGTCTCCCTTTTGACTTCGGCACGTTGGGTCTTGCCGTCACGACGTCAAGCGTCGAGGGAATTCATTTTCGCGAGCGACCGGGTTTACCTGAAGCTTCTTTTACGGCTCGCTTTAGCACGCTCCAGGCCACGTACGCATATTCTTTGTTTGATGATCTCTGGATCGGGGCCGGCGCTAAGTATATCCACGAAAAGATCTTTGTCGACGAAGCGACGGGCTATGCTCTCGATTTTGGACTGATCTACAGCACACCGATTGAAGGGTTGAACGCAGGAGTTGCTTTTACAAATATTGGAGAGATGTCGGCGTTCAGGCTATCGAACGCAGAGCTGCCAACGAGTGTTCAAGCCGGGACTTCGTACACTTGGGAATTGGAAGAATTTGCCTTTACGGCTGCAGCAAACATCAGGAACGTTGCACGACAAGAGGAGATGGGGCTGCACCTTGCACTCGAGGGCCGGTATCGGAGGTTTGCTTCTCTCCGTATCGGCTATCAGAGCTCGTCTGACGTGCGTTCGCTTTCTGGAGGTATCGGGCTATCTTATCATTTCTTAAACCTTGACTACGCCTACGTCCCCTTTTTACTTCGTTTAGGCGATGGTCACATCCTCTCACTTCGATTCCTCCTTTAGAGCAACAACCACGAATGCCTCTAAGAGTCGTGAAATACTCCATTGATTGGAAGGAACGGTGGGACAGGTTCGTTCTTCACTCCAACAATGGAACACTCTTCCATCTTCAAACCTTTCTGGAATACCATCCGGCTGGTCGCTTCAAATGGCATCATCTTCTGTTTCTCGAAGGAGACAAGATCATAGCCGTTCTTCCAGCAGCAGAAATGGGAACCACTCTTGAGTCCCCTATTGGCGCTTCTTATGGTTCGTTCGTTACCGAGGACATCCCATTTGCCAAGTCGCTCGAGCTAGTTGATGCCTTTTCAGAGTACTGCCGCGAGCAGCAATTCGAGCGAGCACTTCTTACGGCTCCTCCATTCATTTATCAGGACATGATTTCCCAGAACATCGATTATGCTCTTGCTTACAGGGGGTTCGCCTATGACAAGCATTATATTTCTCATGCGATCCGTCTCAATGACACCGATATGGTGGAACGGTTTCAAAGCACGGCGAGGAGGTACATCCACAAGCATCTCAGAGAGCGCACGCTTAGTGTCGAACAAAGCGACGATTATGAGGCCTTTTACCCCATTCTCCTGAAAAACAAGGCAAGGCACGGCGTGAAGCCCACGCACACGCTCGAGGAGCTTTTGAAATTACGAGCGTTGCTCCCTGACCGATTTGTTCTGTTTTTGGTCAAGAAGGACCGAAAACCCATAGCCGGCTCACTTGTTTTCGTATGTAATTCACAGGTTGCGCTTTGCTTCTACAATATGCTCCTCTATGAGTACGAGCAGTACAATCCAATCCATGTTGTCATGCATGAAGTTGTGAGGTGGGCTCAAGAAAACGGTTTTCGATGGGTCGACATCGGGGTTTCCCAAGACACGAAAGCGAACAACCCGATGACTCCCGCGTTGGGGCTTATTAAGTTTAAAGAGAAATTCAATGCTCGGGGGATTCTCCGGAGCACGTTCTACAAGCGCTTTCTGTAATCGCATGAAGATTCTTCATATCGCACCACTCAACGTTGCGGGTGTTCCCTACAGCATGGTGGATATGCAGAGAAGATTCGGCCACGATGCACGCCTCGTGACTCTTTATCGTAACGCCTTTGGGTTCCCTGAAGATATCTGCCTCGATCTCCCCCTCCCGCGCAATCCGCTTGCCCAGAAATGGCGAGACTTCAAGCGAGGTATTCAAAAGACTGCGATCCGAATCGGCGGTCACAATCCAGACACGTTTCTCCCTCTTTACCGTCCTCACAATGTCTTTGAGCACGTGTATTTTCGCTGGGATGATATTCGAAGGTCCCCGTCCGTTCACAAGGCCATTCGTGATTTCGGATTGGATGACTTCGAGGTTGTCCATTACGACGGTGGTCTGGATTTCTTCCGTGATGCGCGCCTTGCGAAACGATGGAAGCAGGAGGGAAAAAAGATCGTCTGTCACTACATGGGGAGCGATCTGCGAGTGCGGGGAATCCATCGCGTGATGGATCAGTTGAGCGATCTCAATCTCACGAACGAGAGTGATCATCTCCTCCGGCATCCAAACATCCACTATATCTATATTCCGTTCGACCCAACCCCATTTCGTGTCCGATCGGCAGAAAACAAACCGCTCAGGATCATTCATTCTCCAACAAACAGAGCGATGAAGGGAACTCACCTCATCCTTCCCGTCATTGAACGTCTCAAAAAGATTCGTGATATCGAATTCGTGCTTGCTGAAGGAATGCCGCACGCTGATGTCCTCGCCATCAAACAGACATGCGATATTGCCATCGAACAGGTCGGAAACCTTGGTGGTACAGGGTACGGACGGAATTCGCTCGAGAGTCTTTCCATGGGTATTCCAACGGTAACCGAAATGACGCCCGACTATATTGCGTGGCTTCCCGAGAATCCGTTTTTCCTCGTTACTGCCGACACGCTCTTCGAGAAGCTTCTTGAGCTCATCGACGATGCGGAACTTCGCCGGCGATTGTCCACAAAAGGCCGGAAATGGGTTGAACGATATCACTCTTACGAATCCGTTTACAGGAGTCTTCTTGAGCTCTACCGACGGCACGGCATTCTCCCCAATGAGTGAACATCAGCGGCACAAACGTTTTCTCCTTTTGCTGTCGCTCCTTGGTCTCACCCGATTCATCAATTTGGGATTTGAAGACCTTCAGGCATGGGATGAAGCCCTCTATGCGATGCGGGCCGTAGGTATCGAAAGGTTTGGTGGTTGGATTGATCAAACCGCCTTTGCAGTTGATGGATTGTATTCATCCCTTCACCCCCCTTTGTACGTCTGGTTAACAGCGATAGTGCTTGAGAGTTTCGGTACGTCGGAATTCACTCTCCGTTTCGTTTCGGCTTTGGCTGGTGCATTTACTTTGCCGGTGATCTATGAGACGGGCAGACTGTTGCAGGACGAACGGACTGGCTGGTATGCAGCCCTTTTGTTCGGCCTCAATCCATTCGTTTCTTTCTTTTCCCGACAAGGTCAATTTGACACCCTGATGGTGCTGTTCATAAGCCTCTCGATGCTCTTCATCCTCCTCTATCATCAATCCAACAGACGATCTGTCTATCTTCTCCTCGCGGGTTTGTCCGTCGCTGCTTCTCTGATGAGCAAACTGTTTGTGGGAGGAGGTGTTCTCATTGCATATCTTGTGTGGGTTCTCTTCAACCCTCAAGAAGATCGCAGAACGCGACTTCGAGAGCTGTTATTGCTTTCAGCGATTGCATCCCTCTCTCTTTCCTGGCTCATCTACATGACGATAGTCCACGGGCATGGCGATCCGTTGTTTGTCGTTAAGCAATCCGCACTCATTGAACGAGCCGTTACCGGCATCGAAGGAAATGTCAAGCCGACAGAAATTCTCTACTTTCTGAATCAGCTTGTAGTGCTTTTTCCGCTAGGGGTAAGTTTCTTCGTTGCCGGACTTTATCGAAAGGTCACGCAGAAGGACAACAGATGGGCTCTCTTGGCAGTAGTGTTTTTGACATTCTTCATCATCTTCTCAATGATTCGGACGAAGCTGGCGGTTTATCTTCTCCCTATGCTGGCCCCTGCCTCACTGTTCGCTGCCGGCGAATTGCGAAGACTGAGAGCAAACACCCGCATGCAAAACATCCTGATACTCTCAGGAACTGCGGTGGCCCTTCTCTGGTCTGCCAGTCAGGACTGGCGCAACAATGTGAAAGACGTTTTAACCTCACTCATGCACCTCGCACTTCCACCAGCCTCAGATGTGACGGGTATTGTCCTCTTGGGTACTTCTTGCATCCTCGCTTCCCTTGTTCTTATTCTCCTGCTGCGACGCTCGATTGCAACAAGTTTTCTTCGATTCGTCCCCGTTTTCATCTTTGTTCCAGCCCTTCTTTGGTATGGTCTGAACATCCTCTATTTCGACACCGTACGCTACAACGATGGAGCAGCAAGTCTGCGTGAGTTTGTCGACCGAACACAACACAAGCGAATCGTGGTGACAGGGTTTGAACGCAATCCTCAATTGACCTACTATCTTGATGGCGCCGATATTGGATGGAGAGATGATCTCTCTGTTCGAAGGATTTTTCCACCGTTCGACCGGAGTTCACTTCGGTCGTGGCTCCATGATGAGGTAGCAGCGGAACAAGATCGAGTGCTCCTTGTTATAGAGAAAGACAAGTTGATTCGGCACGAAATTATCGATCCTCTGCCGTTCGTCCCGCCGGGATTCGAGCGTGTATTTGAAAGTCGGCGTTACACCTGCTTCCAGAGAGAACCCGAAGTTCTCCTCGCCAAGGACAAAACGAATTCTTCCGTTCTTGAAAAGTCCGTTATTGCTGATCGATCACCAGCTCTTTCTTATCCGAAGTGAAAGAACCTCCACATCACCTTTTCTTTACCTCCGTTCGTGAAAACAAATCCTAAGAAGCGTTTGAACATCGCCTTTGTGTGCTTCTCCTCTTCGTGGGGCGGTCTCGAAATGATGCTTGTAAAACTCGCAGTCGCACTCAAGGGGCGCGGGCACTCCATCACCGTCGTGGCGCCGGCCGG
The DNA here is from genome assembly GCA_035559595.1 of Bacteroidota bacterium. GTDB lineage: Bacteria > Bacteroidota > Ignavibacteria > UBA10030 > UBA10030 > DATMBF01. Next base: position 28,049 of record DATMBF010000028.1, read on the forward strand.
TAGCCCAATTCGGGCTTATGCGGAACAGCATGGTTTACACTCCCTGGCAGTCACTCCGCGCTTTCGGTATCTTGATTTCGGCACAGCACGAAAAATAGCCAGAGAACTCCGGACCTTTCAGATAGATATTGTTGTGTGTGGGCTCTCTCGCGACCTCAGCTCCTGTGTGCTTGCTACGAAGATTGCACGGCGCAGCAGACTGGTGTTCTTCCAGCAAATGCAGTTTGGGTTGAGTAAGAAAGACCTCTTTCACCGTTGGGTCTATGGCAATCTCTCATTGTGGATCACACTCACAGAAACCATGAAAGAAGCGACCGCCCGGAACACAACGGTCAGCACCGACAACATTCATGTCATTCCATTTGGTGTCGACATCAACAGGTTTCGGCCGAGACGTTACAAGCGGTCGCGATCAAGAAAACAATTCAACCTCCCCGAGGAGGGTCCCATTGCGGCAGTTGTTGGTCGGTTTGATCCACAAAAGGGGCAAGATGTCTTTCTCCGGGCCCTTCCGTCGGTCTTGAAGCGGGTTCCTTCTCTCCATCCAATCTTGGTCGGTGAGGAGACACGTGGAGAGGAAGGATATCTCCGCACGCTGCAAGAGCTCATCGATACCCTCGGTCTCAAGCGGAGAGTTCGTATACTGCCCTTCACGAATGAGATCCCCGTTCTTCTTTCAGCAATCGATTTGCTGGTTATCCCAAGCCATAGTGAAACGTTTGGCTATATCGCAATCGAGGCAATGGCTATGAAAGTCCCTGTCATCGGTACGAATGCCGGTGGATTGAAGGAGATCGTTGATGATTCCGTTACAGGTCTCCTTGTTCCCCCCAAAAATGCAGAGGCTCTTGCCGAGGCGATGGTGAGACTCCTGAAAGACAAACCATTAGCGAAAAGAATGGTCGAAGCGGCTCGATTGAAAGTGGAGAAACGGTACTTCTTCAGGAAGAACGTTGAAGAGCTCGAGCGGGTTCTCACAAGTATTACAGATGAGTAGCCATCCCTTGACCTTTGACTGCAGAAAGCGTAACAAGGAGCGCGATGAGTGCCAGCTCAAATCTGAACAGCAGAGACGTTAGCGGGTCAATGATAAAGCCGCCGACAAGCCCCGAGAGGAAGAACAACGACATTGAGGTGAGAAGTCCAAGAAGCAAATCGCGGAAGAAGGGTTCCAGATTCTTGAGCGCTTGGATCCCTTTCGCAAAAATCGTCACAACCAACCAAAGGAAGCTCAGAAGTCCAACAAGGCCGCTCTCCATGTAGACCTGTACATAGTCGTTGTGCCAGCTCCCAACGCGTTTGTCAATGAGTTGGTCGAATGAGGGGAAGATTTCCGGGAATGTTCTCAACCCAAAACCAACCATGGGTCGCTCAAAGGCAAGATTCCACGCTGCTTTCCAGATGACATCCCGTTCCGTAAGAAAGCCCACGCTGCTGGTCAACCGATCGATAATGCGCTGATGAAGGGCGGGAATTGCTAGGGCGACAAGGGCTACGATACCGAGAATCAGTAACAGTCGACGCTCTTTCTTCATTCCTACCGCTAAGACGACCAATCCCATGAGTGCCCAATGGATCCGATTCATTGTACACACGATACCCACCATAAGAAGTGCACAAGAGAGCAACCAAAGAGCGCGATTCGGAACCAGCTCCTTGTTGCGCCCGAGAAAGAGCCATATTCCGAGTACGGCAGTGAGATACATGCCAAGCGTCATTGGCCCTGAAGCCGTTGACATGGCACGCTCCGTTATACCCAAGATAAAGTTTGTCGAGCCATACACCGATGCGACTATTGCACTACCGACGAGAACCCACAAGACGGTTTTGACATGTTTTCGGTCTTCGATTGTAAATTCATGGGTAACGACAAAGAAGATTCCGTAAAAGATGATTTCTTTGTAAAGACCTGCGATGCTCAAGCTTGGATTGACAGAGAATGGAATTGACAGAACACGGGCCAACACAAAGGCAAGAAACTGCACATCGAATGGTGTCCGTTTGATCTGCCGAGGTTGCAACGTCCACAGCTTGGCAATCCACACCACCGTAAGGAGAAGAACGATTCCTTGCACAAGTGGTGTCGAGAAGATGATTGACCCCACAAAGAGCAGGATTCCCCATCTGAAAAACTGATCCAATGTTTGAGTCGTTATCATTCCTGCTGGGGGAACAGTTTGAGCAGTTCAAGGTCCTTTTGCGGCTCAACGCCGGGCGGAATTATGCCGGGTCGAAAGATATAATGTCCGGAGACCAGGAAAACGATGATGAGAATCTGCACTCCGACGTACAAGGGAATCCCGACGGACCGAATGGACTTCCTCCGCTCCCATAGACTTACGCCCCATACGATGACTGGTATCGTGGCAGCGTGAAGAGCAATAACCACCTGCCAACCCTGGAGAACAATCGGTGAGAGGGCTGCGGAGATGACAAGAGAGACGAACGTTGATCCGGCATAGTGCATCAACCACTCTCTGCCCTTCTCTAACTCCTGCTCCCTTTGCCATAAGGGCCGGAAGAAGCGCCAAGATGCGACGATGCTTATTCCAACGGAGGCGATGGTGAGTGCCTGAAGAATGCGAACGAAAGGCGGCAGCATTGAAGTCCACATCTGTTCGCCAAACCATCCGTCACTGAGAAAGACAGTCTCATTCAGCATTCTGACAGAATCCAGCGAGCCAAGCGTGAACCAGTAGAGAATCCCCTTGAGCATCGGATAGACCATCACGAGCCCGCTTCCGAAGGAGCCGGCTGATCCCTTCGTGACGGGCAAATCACCGGCGAGCAACGCAAGAATAGTCGGAATGAGAGTCACACCGGCCGTCATCGCTCCCAAACCAAGCGCGATCCACTGAACATGAATCCTCTTCCGGACGATCAACAGTGTCGTCAGGATGAGAAGGAGGAACGCTGAGTTATGGAGTTGTACGGCCATGATCAGTGCAAGACCGAGTACGAAAGACGGACCTTTGGCAGACTGATCACGGAGTTTCCAACAAGAAAAGAAATGAAGTGCCCCGGGCAAAAAGACATAAGCAGGTTCCCACAAAAATCCGCCGTTATAGAGTCTCCACGGCGAAAGCCAGAAGACAACCATTGTGAGAACTGCTGCAGTATTTCCAAAGGCCTCAGAAGTGACACGGAGAACGAAGAAGAGAGCAAACAAGTGGAAGAAGAGAACAAGTATCATCGGCGATTGGTAGTGAGGGATCACAGCAAGCGGAATACCGACAAGCAACTGGAGCAGAGCTCCCGGATTCGTCCCCGCACCTCCTGTCAGTTTGGCAAACGGTGCGAGTGTTCCCGTTTGACTGAATTCCAGACCCAATCGAAGCAGGTGAATCTGATCTCCCCCCACCCATGAGCGACACGCAAGAACGACATGCAGTGAGAAACCAAGGAGGAGGAAGAATAATGCGAGCGGCTGGCGCCGAAACAAGTTTACGACTTCACGCATCCTGCCCTGCCGACGACTGGACTGACATGTGGCTAACGTCAAGCTCTTTCCAGAATTGAGTCAATGCCTCGGTAATGTCAGCAAGCGAAAGTGATGAAACTGCCGATCCTAGCATGGCGCGAATTGAACGGTAGAAGACACCATAGGGCAACCACTGATGGTTTCGTGCTGCGGTCGGAGTGTACAGGGCAAACAGGGGCGTCTGCGTTGCGCTTGCAAAATGAATGATTGACGTATCGGGAGTAACGACATACACCGCACCTTCAATGAGCGATGCGATCTCCAGGAGGCCAGCCGTACCTTCCTCAGGATAAACGAGCGGCTTCTCATGACCACTTCGCTGTAGTATTGCATCAAGAGTCTTACGATCGGATGGTGGAAAAATGAGGACGGGCTGCTCTGGGCGATTCTGTCTAACGAGCCGGATGATTTCCGTTGCTTGCTCAACGGACACGCGTCTCACCACATCCACCGCAGCGAAATTGAGCACCATGTAACCAGAGCCACCCCCCGCCCTTCCACGTCGTTTCAACCCGCACTTTTGGAGAAACATGTCGACCCGGTTTTTCGATTTGTCGTCAACAATAATTTCATAACGCAAACGCGCGGGGTCCGTCGGCAATCCGAAAACGTCGTGAATCATGCCCGTAAGGATCTCCACCATATGTGGTCCGGTGTGATCGATTGGGATCATGCGATTGAAATAGAAGCTGTACTTGTCCGCTCCCTGTCCAATCTTGATGCCCCTCGGAGCAATGACATTCGCCATAATCCCCTCTAACGTCGTCCTATTGAACACAAAGTCAATCACAACATCATAGTTTTCTTTGCGTGCTGCCGCGAGTTCACGAAGAAATCGCAGTGGATTGTTGTGGAGAATGTAGATTCTGTCGATATGAGGGTTGAAACGAATGATATCGACGTTGCGTTTGCTGGCGAAGACGGCAAGATGAAGATGCGGATTTGCCTCTTTGATCCGCTTAAACATCGGCGTGCTGACAATCATATCCCCAATGCCATCCGCTCTGAAAATCAGAAGCTTCCGTATCGATCCGATGTCGACCGGTCTTTTGATAACTTCATTCCGAACAATAAGCCTAAGAATCGGATAAACCACTGCGTGCCGGAATGCGATCTCGAGACTTTTCAGCAGAGTCTTTTTCACTGGGTAGGCGAGAATGCCGAGCTAGGTATTGGGTGAGTTCGCGTGAGGAGTCTTTTCATTGCTTCGAGGACGGACTCCGGGGAGATAACGCTGAGATCGTCCACATCCGCAACAAGCGCTTCTGTCGGACTACCATAGGGATCCCAGATCCTCAAATTTTTGTCGGATTGGACATACAAGACAACTGACGGAATTCCAAATGCGGCTGCCAGATGAACTGCCGAGGTGTCCGGTGTTATAAGCAGCTTCGATCGTTGAATGACAGCAGCAAACTCGTCAAAGCTCTCTAAGATTGGAGCGAATCTTACTGGGGGATCACCCTGTCCGATGTCTTTGGCCCGCTGATGATCAGAAGGCTTCGAGAGGATGAGAATATCGAATTCCGGATAGGTCTTTACAATCATTGCAACCAATTTGCGAAAGCGCTCGATCCCCCAGAAGCGTGTGTCATGTCCTGCGGAAATATTTATCGCAAGAACAGGTTTTCCACCCAGCCCAAGCTTTTCGAATAGATGCGTCGCACGCGCGGCCGAACGCTCAGAAACGAAGTATCTAACCTTTTTCTCCTCTTGTGAAGGATCAATTCTGAAAATCCTTAGTAGCTCCGCCAGTCTCTCAACAATATGGATATCGCGACGCGACAGGAGTGGGACCGTTAGATCATAAGCATACGCATTTGCTTTGTCCAGTCCTACCGACCACCGGGCGCCGGCAATCAAGCAGATGACGGTAGCAGTCGTCGACGGATTGTCCATAAGATCGATGACAAAATCATAGTGCTCACGCCTGAGCTGAAAAAGAAGCTTCAGCGACGAAAAAAGTCGCTTGCGGTAAATCCAGCGGCGCCGAATAAGGGGATGATGATCAAGGACAAAATGGTTGTTACGACTTAGAAGGACATCGAGGATGGCATTGGGATAGTGCTTCTTCAGAATCTCAAAGAGCGGTGTGGAGACGAGAACATCGCCAATCCGATCCACTCTGACAAAGAGGAGTTTTGCAGTATTCACATCGAATGAGGATGGAAGAGGATTTGGAGAACGGCCAAGCTTTCGCAAAAGCCCAAGGATGAGGCGACGGAAGGCGAATTCAACTCTTTTGAGAGGCATCCTCAACAAGCTTAAGCCACTTCTTCGACAAACTGGAGGGCATAAAGACGCTTATAGAGGCCGCTCTCCTTCTTCAGAAGTTCTTCATGCGTCCCCTGCTCAATGATTGAGCCGGCCTCCAGCACGAAAATTCTGTCACATTTATAGACTGTCGACAGCCGATGCGCAATGATGAATGATGTCCGCCCCTGCATCAATCGCTCCAATGCATCCTTTACCATGAGTTCCGACTCACTATCCAGCGCAGAAGTCGCCTCATCGAGCAGAAGAATCCTGGGGTTCCTGAGAAGTGCTCGTGCGATGGCGATTCGTTGCCTCTGGCCACCCGAGAGCTGAATTCCTCGCTCGCCGACCTCCGTTTGATACCCCTGCTCCAGTCGCTCGATAAACGATTGGGCATTCGCTGCCTTTGCAGCTGCAACGATCTCCTCCTTTGTTGCCTCCAGTCGTCCATAACGGATGTTGTCTTCGATTGTCCCCGCAAAGAGCACTACCTCCTGCGGAACAATGGCAATCTGTGACCGGAGATCTACCAGACTCATCGACCGAATGTCCACGCCATCAATGAGGATTGAGCCTGATGAAACCTCGTAGAATCGAGGGATTAAGTTGATGAGCGTCGTTTTGCCACTTCCACTGGGACCCACGAGGGCAACCTTCTCACCTGCCGTGACGCGAAAACTAATATCACGCAAGGCTGACACCCTTCCATTGTAGGAAAAAGAGACGTTCCGGAATTCAACGCTCCCCTCCTGAATGACCGGTCTTTCACTTCGCATACCGATTCTTTCTCTCTCCTGATCCAGCATTTCGAAGATCAGTCCTGCCGAAACAATGGTTTTCTGAATCCTTGCAAATCCTTCGCCCAACGCTTTCACAGGCTTTGCAAGAAACGTCATCAAGATCAAGAACCGGATCATCATCTCGATTGTCATCGATCCGCTCACGAAGAAGTATGCGGTAAAGATGATAAGCATCGCAGTGACCGTAGTATTAAACACCTCGTTTGTTGGCACCAGAAGGGCGATGGTTCTTGCGATCTTCAGCGAGTAATGATAGTTGGCATCAACCTTCTTTTTGAAAGACGAGCGCTCGTGCTCTTCACGAGTAAAGGATTTCACAACTCGAATCGCGGCTATCCTCTCCTGCAAGAATGAGGATATCTCCGCCAGTGTGTTGGTGAATTCCTTGCTGAAGGATCGAATCTTATCTCCAAACCTCCGGGAAATGGCGCCCGAAATAGCGAAAACGAGGATGGTGAAAATCGTGAGCTGCCAGTTCGTGTAGAACAACGCCGTCGCAAAGATGATCGCATAGACAATGTTTTGAGAGATTTCGATCATCGAATAGAGCGATTGGTCGAGTGCATTGACGTCGTTAGTAATACGCGACATGATTCTTCCCGTCTTATGTTCATCGAAGTACCGGACGGGAAAGACCAGCACCGCATCGAAGAGATCGATCCGAAATCGCATGAGAATCTTCTGCTGAACGGTGGCCATGAGATACTCGCGCAGGTACATAAAGACGACCTTCACGAGAATAATCGCAACCATCGTCAACGCGAAAATAACGATCAGCCGGAAGCTCTCATCCCTCCCTCGAATGGAGAGGGAATAGAGAGTGGACCCGAAAATGTCGATCGGTACATCAACGGAAATCTCGCGACCCATCCGAACGAGGTCGCCAATGCGTTGCAGAACGTCGAAGAACCGTGCTACGAGGAACGCAGAGAGTGTGTCAGAAAGGCTCATCATGGCGACGCAGGTGAGACCAGTGATGATCCGCCATTTGTAAATGAGGAAGTATTTCAGGAGCCTCAGGAACGTGGCCATGGTGTGATCGAACCTACAGTTTTTTTAGGGGATATTCAATTCAGCAATAAGGCAAGGAAACTCTGGGAGAACTATGTCGCGGTGGCGGTATTGCGGCAGGAAGCACATTCACACAGACTTCGCAGGCGTTCCCACGTGTAGATGCCGGTCTGATGCCCATCTCCCCACACAAGCTTCAGTGCATATGCGCCAACCTGTTCCGCACCCGTGAGTTGATATTTTCCTGGAAGCTCCGGCTGGGGTGCGGGCTTATAGGTTTTGAAGAGAATTGTTTCTCCCTGACACCCTGCGCACGGGCAATTGTCACGGAGAGTACGCAAAGAGATGACGCTCTGGTGATGATCATCCCACGCGACGGTGAGGGTTTTGTCTTTCAAAGCAATGTGTTGCGCAATCATTGAGAACAAGTAGAAACGAAAAAGGACAATCTCACGATTGTCCTCGCCGTGGTCCGTGCCCGATTTCTTCCGTGGACCGTACCGGGGTCGAACCGGTGACCTCCACAATGCCATTGTGGCGCTCTCCCAAACTGAGCTAACGGCCCGAAGCGGCAATCAATATACCGAAACATGCAAGGAAAGTCAATGAATGCTGTTGCTCGGCTCCAATCCTTTTCATATGTTTTTGAGGTATGAAGATTTCCCTCGCTTCAATGATCTTTCTGTTGCTCTTTTGGACTTCCTGTAAAGAGGAGAACCCTCTAAAGGACGAAGTGTCGAATATTGTCTTTCCAGATTCGGGAGTCAGCTATGCCCGCTACGTTGAACCCCTCTTTCAGCAGCAATGTGCGTTTTCCGGATGCCACGGCGGTTCCCAACCCCCCTCCGGTTTGAATCTTACGACCCCCTCGTACAATAATCTCCTCAATCACCAACCGCGGTTGGTCACTCCTGGCGAACCCGACAACAGTCTTCTCATCCAGCGTCTTGATGGAAGAGTTTCGCCCCAAATGCCTCTCAACAGAACTCCTTTGACGGCGAACCAGTTGAAGGGAATCAGAAAATGGATTGAGGAAGGGGCGCTGAACAACTAAGCGCCTTTGCGTCGGCGAACATCCCTCCCCCAGTTCAGCTTCTGCCGGAGAAGGTCATAATATGTCGTGGTTGGCCGTTTCACCAATTGTGTGGTAAACGAAGCCCGTTTAACCGATACCTCTGCGGGCACAGAGAGGAGTTTCCCCAATTGACCGTCGGCAGTAAGATGGACTTTCTTGTATCCCTCCACAACCCGCAATCTTATTGTCGAATGGTCTGGCACGATGACGGGTCGAGCGGTGAGGGTGTGCGGGCAGATCGGACTAATCGTTATTGTTCTGTTGCTTGGCGTGATGATGGGTCCCCCGTTTGCCAACGCATATCCCGTCGAGCCCGTTGGTGTCGAAATGATGATTCCGTCCCCCGTGAACGTGGCAAGATATTCGTCATTCACATGGGCTTCGATGTCAATAACGCGAGATGATCCGGCTTTGTCGAGAACAACATCGTTGAGCGCCACGAGGGGATTCCTCAACGCTCGCGTTCTTGCTTCCAGCAACGTTCGTTCCTGAAGGAAATATTTCCCGTTGAAAATGTCGGTCAAACACTCATCGATCTCGTTAACCGACACCTCGGCAAGAAATCCCAGTTTTCCAAGGTTGACGCCGAGGATCGGCGTACGCCGGTCACCGACCAGACGCGCCATTCTCAGTATCGTCCCGTCGCCACCGAGGGCAATAAGCATCTCGCAAACCGACGGGAGCTTTTGTTCTGACGCAACCTTCACTCTTCTTCTCAGCCGTGCAAAAAATCCTTTACGGAGTCGCTTCGCCAGTCCGTCATGGAGAACGTACGGAACTCGCTCCGATTCGAGACGACGGATGATCTTCGTGGCGACCTCAGAGATCGCTTGTTTCTCCAAATTGCCGATAATACCGAAGGTCACGACGGTTCTTTCTTTTCGTTGCTCGATTTCGCCATCTGTGACTTATCCACTTCTTCCACATAATTCAACTTAAGTTCCTGGAGGGTAGTGTTGAGGAGTCGTTCTTCTTCGGCAGAAAGATTTCCTTTTGTTTTTAGTCTCAACATGTCGAGCATATCGATCGACATCTGGGCTTGCTCGAGGTTCTGCTCGACCTTATCGGTTATCGGGTTTTTTACTTTGCCCAATTGCTGCATGGCAGCTGCGTGAAACATCAGAACAAGACTGCTGAACAGTACTTTCTGGCGATCTTCATGATTCATACTCTCATCCTCGGCTCTTGGTGTGTTTCAGTTCCCACAGCTTAGCGTATTTTGTAAAAACATAACAGGAGGATAATACACAGAGCACGAAGCCTTGAAATCCATCAAAGAACCCACGTTTGAGAAAATACATGCGAAAAAAAGTCCAGGCAGGTCTGAGAAGAATATCATACACGTGGAATTGCCTTCCCCGGTCATCCAGCTCTTCCGCTGCCAACGATGTATACCGGTTGAATTTCTGAAAATAGTGTTCGAGATTCGGGTCCGTGTAGTGCAAAAGGTCCCCATTGAGGTGACCGATCGATCCGCGCACCACAAGTTGCTCGTGGACTTTACTCGTCGTAAACGATCCATATCCGCGTCGGAATAGTCTTATGACTCGACCGGGATACCATCCACAGTGACGAATCCACTTACCCAAAAAGATTGCCTTGCGTGGTATGTCGTACGCCACATAGGGCGAGAGTTTCTCTGACACGAGACGCTCAATCTCGTTCCTCAGTTCATCCGTTACCCGCTCGTCTGCATCCAGCCAGAGAACCCACTCATTCTTCACCTTCGAAAGCGCAAAGTTCTTTGCTTCGCCGAATCCATCCCAAGGTCTCACGAAAATGTCCTTCGTAAAGCGTTTTGCAAGCTTTACTGTCTGATCGGTACTCTTCGCATCGACCAGGATGATTTGCTTCGCCCACCGCACTGACTGAAGGCATTCGACAATATTCCTCTCCTCGTTCTTCGTGAGCACAATGATGCTCACGGGCAAAAGTGACTGACGTCGGCTATGAGGCGAGGACAATGTTCACCAACTTATTTTTGACCACAATGGTTCGCGCAATCTTCTTTCCATCGAGGTAGCGTTTCACGTTTGCATCGTTCAGCGCAAGTTTTTCCAAGTCATGCTCCACCGTATTGAAAGGAACTTGCACCTTCGAGCGTACCTTCCCGTTGACTTGAAGAACGACCTCAACCTTTGCTTCCAAGGTTTTCGCCGGATCGTACGCCGGCCATGGCTCATAGGCTAACGTTTCCTTATGGCCGAGTCGTTGCCACAACTCCTCCGCAATGTGCGGAGCAAACGGTGCTACAAGCAGGACAAGTTTCTCCATGATCGCACGCGGCCGAACAGACAATTTTGTTGCCTCGTTGACAAAAATCATAAGCTGTGAAATTGCCGTGTTGAATCTCAAACTTTCAATATCCTCGCCGACTTTCTTGACGGTTTGATGGAACAGACGTTCGAACTCCTCAGTTGCTGGAGTATCTTGAATCGGTGGTTCTCCCCCATCTTCTGGCACATAAAGGCGCCAGAGCCGATTCAAGAACCGATGAACTCCCTCGACACCGCGGGTACTCCACGGCTTCATCTCCTCGAGTGGCCCCATGAACATCTCGAACAACCGCATCGAATCGGCACCGTACGTTTTGACCACGTCATCGGGATTTATGACATTCCCGCGGGACTTTGACATCTTTCGGGAATCTTCCCCGAGGATGATTCCCTGGTGCACCAGCTTCGTGAACGGCTCTTTTGTGCTCACGTAGCCAAGATCAAACAAGACCTTGTGCCAGAAGCGAGCGTACATCAGATGAAGTACAGCATGCTCTGCTCCACCGACATACAGGTCGACCGGCATCCAGCGGCGTTCTTTTTCAGGGTCGCAGAACATCGTGTCGTTCTTGGAGTCGATGTAGCGCAGGTAGTACCAGCAAGATCCGGCCCATTGCGGCATGGTGTTCGTCTCGCGGCGACCCTTGAGACCTGTTTCGGGATCAACGACGTTCAACCATTCCGTTGCGAGGGCGAGCGGGGATTCTGTTGTTCCACTGGGCTGAAATGTTTGGAGATCGGGAAGAACAAGTGGCAATTCCCGTTCATCGAGGGCCTTCATCGTCCCGTCTTCGAGATGAATAATCGGGATCGGCTCTCCCCAGTAGCGCTGTCGCGAAAAAAGCCAATCACGGAGCTTGTATTGAACCGCAGCTTTACCGATTCCGTTCTTTTCCAGCCAATCGATGATCTTCCGTTTTGCCTCTTCAACAAACAGTCCATTGAGAAAGTCACTATTGATTGCCGGACCGTCTCCCAGATACCATTTCCCCTGGAAGTCCGAAGGAGGCTGAACGGTACGCACGATGGGCAGGTGATACTTCTCCGCAAACTCCCAATCCCTCTCGTCTTGTCCCGGCACGGCCATGATCGCTCCTGTTCCGTAACCCATCATCACGTAGTCCGCAATCCAGATAGGGATTTCTTTCTTCGTCGCCGGATTCAGAGCAAACGAGCCGGTAAAAACGCCGGTCTTCTCTTTTTCCAATCCGCGCTCGAGATCGGTCTTCAATGTTGCACGAGCTTTATACTCTTCCACAGCCTTTTTTTGACTTTCCTTCGTAAGAGACGGAACCAATGGATGCTCCGGTGCAAGCACCATATAGGTGGCTCCGAAAATCGTATCAGGCCGAGTTGTGAAGACACGGATCTTCTGCGATGCACCCACAAGAGGGAAATCTACCTCGGCGCCCTCGGATTTCCCGATCCAATTTCGTTGCTGTTCGAGAGTCGATACCGGCCAATCCAAATCCTTTGCATCTTCGAGGAGTCTTTCCGCGTACGCCGTAATTCGCATCATCCATTGGCGCATAGGTCGCCGCTCGACGACGTATCCCTTCTCTGTCCACTCGGCAACTTCCTCGTTCGCTAAGACTGTTCCCAGTTGCTCACACCAGTTCACCGGAACCTCTGCGACGTACGCAAGCCGGAACTGCGCAAGAATATCGTGCTTTTCCTTCCTGCTCTTCTTCTGCCATTCCTCGGCAGTAAAGGATGGCTGGAATGAGAGTCGTGATGTTCCAACCGATGCGAACTCTTCTTCAAGGGTTTTTATCGGTCGAGCTTTTTTGATCCTGGGATCGTACCACGAATTGTAGATCTTCAGAAAAATCCATTGCGTCCATCGGTAATACGTGGGATCCGTCGTATTAATCTCTCTCGACCAGTCATAGCTCAGGCCGAGCATTTTGATTTGTCGGCGGAAGGTAGCAATATTGTTTTCTGTCGTAACCCGCGGGTGAATGCCCGTCTGCATCGCATAACGCTCGGCAGGGAGCCCAAACGCATCCCATCCCATGGGATGAAGAACATTGAAGCCTTTCATCCGCTTGTATCGTGCAAGAATATCCGTCGCGGTGTATCCCTCCGGATGACCGACATGCAGTCCAGCCCCACTCGGATACGGGAACATGTCAAGAATGTAGATCTTCGGTTTGGAGGATGAATCAGGAGTCTCGAAGGTACGATGCTTTTCCCAATAGGTTTGCCACTTGGGCTCGATTTCGGAAAACTGGTACTTCATGAAGTCCTTTCATGACAACATGTTACAACGCTGAACCTCGTATTGGATTGTCTAATGTAGCAATAAGCCGAGGGAAATTCAATGAGAGAGCGGCTACAACGCGCGGAGGGCAAGCATGGTAATATCATCCGACTGCGGAGTCCCTTGTGTATGCGCGTCGACTGCAGCCTGAACACCGCTGATAACTTCAGCGGGAGACTTTCCACGAAGCCCTGAAAGTACTTCGATCAATCGCTCCTCGGTAAAGTCGACTTCCTGCGCGTTCATTGCCTCGCTAACACCGTCGGTGAACAAGAAAAGCAGGTCACCGGGATTGATCGTCAGCGTCCCTTCGTTGTACAGTGTCATGGTTTTGAGCATACCAAGGATCATCCCGCCAATCTCAAGTCGTTCAATGGTTCCGTTTGCCCGGAGTACGATCGGAGGATTATGGCCGGCATTCACGTAACAGAACTGGCGCGATGTCGTATTGAGGACACCCCAGAAAAATGTTATGAACCGTCCCTGAGTTGTACTGCCGCAGGTAAGGTCATTAATTCGCGCAGTTGCTTCCGCCAGGGGCAAGTTCATGGTGGTCAAAGCGCGCATGGCCGCTTGCACGTTAGCCATAAGCAGCGAAGCCGGCATGCCTTTTCCGGAAACATCTCCGATTGCAATCACGTAGTCGGTTTCTGAACGCTGTACGACATCGTAGTAATCTCCGCCGACTTGCTTTGAGGTAACGTTGACTGCCGACACCTCGAAGCCAGGAATACTGGGCAAGGTTCGTGGAAGGAGCCCTTGCTGGATCTCACGCGCAATAGCGAGCTCATCTTCCATCTTCTGTTTCTCGATCGCTTCCTGGAACAGTCTTGCATTCTCGATGGAGATACACGCCAGGCTTCCGAGAGCATAAAGAAATTCAAGATCACTACGTTCGTAGCTTCCCCCCCGAAGTTTCTCCCCCAGGAAGATCATACCTTTGGTTTGATGTTGGATCCGGAGCGGAATTGCGACGGATAAGCCTGATTCGCGTAGTGACTTGATTACCGGTGCATATTTCTTTTTCTGTTCGAGGTCGCGAAGAAGAGTCCCACCTTCCAGGTCAGCCAAACCTTCGATAATGGCTGAGAAGTCCAGAGAGACATCCCCTCGTGAGGCCACGACGGAGGGTTTTCCTCCCTGCTCGTAGCAAATCACATAACGATTTACACCGACTTGTCCCAGGAGTGAAAACGTAAGTAGTCGGACCACGCGTTGTGCATCGAGCCCAACATTGAATTCTTTACTCAACTCGAAGAGTGTGTTCAATTCCTGATACTTCCGATCGAGGTTGCGATTTGATTCCTTCAGTTCCTCGATAAACATCGCCTTTTCTACTGCCGCGCCGGAAAGATTCACCAATGATGCAATGAGTTTTTGTTCTGTAGCCGTATATTTCGCTCCATGCATTCTTTCCCCCAATCCGACAATTCCAACAACTTTGCGACGCGCGATAACTGGAACAACAAACTGAATGCCTTCCCTTTTGAGGGCTTTCATCCACTCGCTGTCGGTGGATCGTTTCACGTTGAGCTGAATCGGTGTACGTACCGGCTTCTGGACTGTCATTCTGTGGCTGAGAGCAAGCCCCGGTATCCCCTTGACAACAACAACCTCAAACCAATCTCCCTCTCTGCGCAGAAGAATGACTCCCTTGGTAACCATCATTTTCCCCATCACCGTCAACATGAGCGTGTTGAGAATGAACGAGAGATCGAGCGACGAATTGACTAAGGTGCTGAACTCAAACAGCGGAAGTAAATCAGATTGAAGCTTTGAACGAGTTTGTGATGGACTCATGGTGGGATGGAAAAAGACATTGGAGCGAGCATCTCGCTGAGTTGCGGAAGTCTCAGTCGAGCGTTATTACCGTGCTGCGCTCGTGGGATTCCGTTGAAGGAATTTCGTGAGGCGCACTTCGTTCTTTTTGCCGGGAACGAAGCGGTATTCGACTTTATCCATCAATGTTTTCATCAGATACACGCCAAGACCACCCCGGCGGTATTCCGTGAGGTGTTGCTTAAGATTGGGAGGCTTAATGCTTTCCGGATTGAATGCCTTCCCTTCGTCGAGAACACGAATCTCAAAACTTCCACTCGCCGGGAGGATTTGAACGGTAATATCCTTATCCGGCGCGAAATTGTACGCATGCTTGATAACGTTTGTGCATGCTTCATCGACCGCGAGGACGATATCGGCAATCTCCTCGTCATTGAAACCAAACTCCCGAGCAGCATAAGAGACAAACTCTCTTACTTCATGGAGACGGTCAGTCCGGCTGGGAATCGTTTTTGTTAGTGTGTTTGCCATTCGCAAGAGCGAGGGGGAAAGGCGAGCTTCGGCCTAAACGTGCTTCACCTCGTTGAATCTTTTCACAGCTTCTTCCTCCTCCTTGTAAATCTCATAAAGGATGGGGAAGCCGAGCAAATCAAACACGTTATAGACTTTGGGGGACATGTTTGTGAGCTTGATGTCCCCCCTGTTCTTCCTGACATCCTCAATGAAGGCCATGAACACCCCAAGCCCTGCACTGCTGATGTAGGAAAGATCTTTGCAATTGACGACGATGTTGTATTTCTTCGTCGACAGGAGTTTCTGAAACGCCGATTCAAGTTCTGGAGCCGTGTGCGCATCGAGGTACCCTTTAAGCTCCAGAACGCTCACGCCGGCACCTTCCCGTTCGTGAATTTTAAAATCACTCATGGTGGTTATCTCCTTCTTGAACAAACAATCGATTCGATACTCATGCTGGCCTCGCCGATGTTCCTAACCATTTGATAACCACGAGCGTCATGTCATCCGTATACGTGGATCCGCCCATGTAGTTTCTGACTTCTGACCAGATATGCTGCTTAATGTCATGCGCCGAGGAGGGCTTCACATCCTTCGCAATCTCCAGAAGACCTTCATATCCTAATTCAACGCCGCTCGAATTCCTTGCTTCCGCCAATCCATCGGTGTAAAATACGCAGATATCGCCTGTTTTCAAACGAATAATTCTTTCTTCCGTGGATTTCTCGAACAATCGTCCGTTCGTCAAGCCGAGGCCGAGTCCATTCGGTCGCAGAAGTTCGGATGTGCCGTCGGACAAATAAATCGGCGGACAGTGACCGGCGCGAGAGTAATACAAAATTCCTCTCTTTGTGTCAATAATCCCGTAGACCATGCTAATAAAAGCCTTTCGTTCCAGACTGCCAAGGAGCGTCTCGTTTGCGTGAATGAGCATTTCTTTCGGCATGGGATACACTTTGCTCAACGACTGGAAGATTCCCTTCACCTCGGCCATATAAAAAGCCGCCGAAACTCCTTTCCCCGAAACATCACCCACAACCACTCCAAGCTTTTCATCATCGATTCTCACGAAATCGAAATAGTCGCCGCCGACCTCAAGCGACGGTTCCGAAATCGCTGCGATCTCCACATTCTCATATACCGGCAGACTTTGCGGAAGCAGACGCCGTTGCATCTGCTGCGCAACCATCATCTCCTGCTGTAAACGCTCCCGCTCAATTGAGCGCACAATCAGCTTGGAGTTCTCGATTGCAATGGTCACGTTATCACAGAACGTCGTCAACACCTCAATGTCGTCCTGGTCGAATCCGCCCGCGAAGTCTTTCGTCGCATGGAGAAAACCAATAAGCTCGCCGTGCGACAGTAGCGGCACTGTCAGTAATGAACCGACAGGCAGGTCGGACCTCTTGAGCTCTTTGGTCCGTCGGTCGGTTGCGACATTATCAATCGAGAGAACCTTTTTCGAATCAAGGACGACCTGACGCAAAGCATTTCCAGCGGCACGATTGAATATCTCGATTTCTTCCTGCGAGATATTCTTTCTCGAGACGACGTGTAAGGGCCGTTCTCCCTCTCCCTTTTCTTCCTGCACAAGCTCAAGCCACGCCGATTTCGCTCCAACGACCTCCAGCGTCATTTGCGTCACGGTATTGACAAGATCATGAAAATCGAACACCTGGTTGATGAGCCGACTTAAGTTATGCAGCGAGCTCAGCTCAAATTGTTTGCGCTCGTAGACTTCTGCCGTTGGAAGATGGAACAGTGTGCTGAAGAGCGACATCCCGAAATACACACCACCAAAGATGGCATTGAGCTGAACAAAACGCGACAGCGGAACGCTGAAATACTCAAGCGATGACCGGAGAAACGTTCGCTCATTGAGAACGATATTGAGTCCAACAAACCCAAGGAAAAGCAGAAGACTGTAAACAATGGTGTAGATCTTTTCTCGCCTGGAGAGGTAAACAATCCAATTTTGTTTGAAGGAATTGAGGATTGAGAGAACGATTCCAGCACCAAAAGCGATCGAGCCCACAACAGCAATATCGACCGGGATGAACGGCAATGCAGCCCCGCTGCTCAAAAGAACAGCGATGAGGAGGAACGCAAACATGCGTTTTGTTCCCCGCTTTGGTTTCGTCATTACGAGGGTTCGAATCGAAAGTACCATGCGAATCGAGAAGATACCGACCGCAATGCAGAGAATCTCAGAAAACAGAATCGTGGTGGCGCTAAACGGAACGAAAGCCCCTTCTTGCTCGACAAATCGGGCGGCAGGAAACAAGGTGTTCACACCGATCCAACCAAGCACGGCAATACAGCCGACAAGAAGTCTGCCGATCTCTTTCGCCGACCCCCGGTTGTACCGCTTGCCGGTCGACTCCATAAAGAGATACAGCAGGAGGAATGCGGTGACAATGAGAAATTCCCGCGTGTACCGAACCGCTTCTTCTTCGATTCGGTAGGAACGATTCACAACATCCAGGACAAAGACGAACAGGAAGAAAACAATCGGTAGAAAGATATAGAGGATACGCTTCAGTCGATCCATACTATACCCTCAAGGTCTTCCAACCGCCGGATCTGAACTTGAGCCATGTCATGAGCGTGTACGAGATGATGTAGACCGGTACTGCGAGCCACGCTCCCAAAATTCCCCACCCAAGTGTAACTCCCAGCACGTAAGAGAGAGGAAGGAAGATAACCCAGTGGGTGAGTACTTCGGCATACATCACGTACATCGTCGCGCCTGCCGCCTGGAGCGAGTTTGCCATGATGATGCCGAACCCGTACGCCACTTGAGCAATACCAGCCAGCTGAAGCAACGGTTTTGTCACTTCGATGATTGTCTCGTTCGGTGTGATGACTTTCAAAATGAGCTCCGGGAATGCCACGAACACTCCGCCAAGACACAACGTGAAGATTGTCGCAATTTTGCCTGTTTCGATTCCATATCTATACGCCAGGTTTGCGTCATTGTTTCCGAGGGCATTGCCGACAAGTGTTTGCGCAGCGATACCCAACCCAAAACAGGGCATAAACGAGAGAAACAACGAGGTGATCACAACTTGTGTTGCTGCTTGTTCGATGGTGCCGATGATCCCCGCAACGGCAACGAACATCAAGAAACCGAAAAGGATCAGGATATTCTGAAATGAGACCGGCAAACCGATGCGTACGATCGGCTTAATGTGGTTTATCCCTATTGCCAGGATATCGTAGTACCTGTATCGTTTTCGATAGGACGAAAGAAAAGTTACAAAAACAAAAAAGAGAAAGCCAAGAAACATTCCGATCGAAGCGGCCAGACCGGCGCCCGCAATGCCCATTTTCGGAAATCCTGCAACGCCAAAAATAAGGAGATAATTGAAGACGATATTGAAGACATAGGAGACGATAGCGGAGAACATGAAGATGTTGGTGTGTCCAATGCCGTAAAAGAATCCGCGATACGAAACTGCGAGAAGAAAGAACGGCAGGCCGAGGAAACGGTACTTCATGTAATCTCCTCCAGCATACGCCACATGGACATCGCTCGAAAAGAGATTAATGATATCGAAGGCAAAGATATAGCCGAGGATGCTCAGGGCAAGGCCGACAACACCGCTCAGAACGAGGGAGTTGTTGAGGACGATCCCCGCTTCGGTATGTTTCCCTTGTCCGTAACGGCGGGCGACAAGAATGTGGGTACCGGTGGCAAGACTTGAGAAGAAACTCGTAATCGTCCACGTTGCGAGAACTCCAAGTCCCATCGCCGCCAGAACGACCTCGGAGTTTTCCAGTCGCCCGACCATCGCCGTGTCGATGATGGAAACAATCATCTGAGATGACAATCCGGCAACGGCGGGGGTGGCCATTCTCAGGATCTTGCCAGAGTACGCTTTACTAGGAAGAATAGACATGAAGAAAGAATGACAGGACAAGAAAGCGCCTTAGGGGCCACATGAGCCGCTTCCTGCTTCTGTTGGTTCTGCGTTTATCGGTGCCTTTTCCGAAGGCAGATGAGAGACAGCTTCCGTGAACCTAAAGACTGTACTGTGCGATGGAGCGCTCGGCGTCCCTCGCATAGATTGAGGTGGGATATTCTTTCGTGATTCGCTTATAGAGCTCGACAGCCTTCTGTCTGTTACCGGCAGCCGCAAAATTACGGGCGGCATGATGCAGCTGCTCAGCTCGATAGGAATCAATCGTCTGCAACGATGCTGCTTTCTCGAACAGCACAGCAGCCTCTCCATACTCTCCTTTGATCTCAAGGCATGCCCCGGCTCCGGAGTATGCGGCCGCCATTAACAGTGGATCGTCCAGATCGGTGTCTTGGTAATATTCAAGAGCCTTGTCATACTGCTTCAAGTAATAATACGAGTTCGCGAGGTAGAGTTTCGCCATCTCGCCGGGATTTGTGTTTCCGTAGTCATTGACAATATCCCGCAGGCCGCGAATGTTTTCTGAGGGATTACCGTTGAGAGCGACTTCGTAGTTTCCCTGATCGTAGTACGGAAGAACTTTCCCAAGCTCGGCTGTAGCGCTCTCTGTTTCGGCTCGGATATTGTTCAGAACGACAACCATCGTCGTCACAAGACCCACAATCCCTAAGGCGATGCCTTTCATCAGAGTTTTATGTTCGGAGTACCAGGCCTGGGCTTCAAAATAGCCGGTGACGAGCGAATCTGTTTTTATTTCCTTCTTCGTAACCTTCTTTTTGGGTCGAAGCATGTGATGATCCTTCTTTGAGATGAATGAAGTACGCCCGGCGCGATTCGAACGCGCGACCTACAGCTCCGGAGGCTGTCGCTCTATCCATCTGAGCTACGGGCGCGGGGAAAATTCAGCCAGCGTCAATGTTCAATATACGAAAGCCTTGCTGTGTCTGCAAGTAATGGGAGAGACACGCGGATTCCAGGTGGCGTGACCGCGTGTTCCAAAACATAGGGTACAATCTCTTTCTCACCACGGCGTAACCGACTTTCGCTCTCCAACGCCAAGGCCAATGCGGCGTGTGATTCTGAGGGCGTCATGAATTGCCGGATGACCAGAACACCAGAGCGAATTGCTTGTCGTATGTGTTCTCCGATTCCTCCAGCTTTCGTGCTAAGTCTTTGTATGTGGTAAGGAGTTCTCGCAACCGAACAAACGTCCGCATAATGGCGATATGACTTACACCGCACTTCTGCTCCGAACAACACCAGAGGGCATTGCAATTCCCTGTTCAGGAAATGCGCACGGCGGACTGCAAATGCCATCTCATCGTGAGATTCTAGAACGCAATGTCAAGCTCCTGAATTCTTCCGTCGATAACTGAAACATACAATCGGATGGGAATCTATCAAAACTCCCCTTAACGGCTTTGTTGTGATTGAACGTTGTAACACAGCCCAGATGAGAAGTATGCCGCAGGATGAGTTCGGATGGAACAAGCTGTTGTGCCAATCTACCCTTCCCGCGGTGATGCGGAATGACGGTTACGTGACGGTTTTCTTTCTCTGCCAGACTTCTCCAGGACATACGAGACTTTTGCAAGAACCTTGTCGGCAGATATATTCTTCATACAATCAAATGTCTCGATCGGGCATTTGTGTCCGCCATGAATCGAACAGGGTCGGCAACGTAAACCGCGGGTTTCCACAATGACATCATCCCTCCCGTACGGTGCAAATCCAAACTCCGGTACCGTAGCTCCAAAGATAGCTACCACCGGAGTCCGCATGGCAACCGCGAGATGCATTGGTGCGCTGTCATTGCAGATCATAACATTACATCGCCGAATAAGCTCTGAAGACTCCATCAGCGAAAGCCGACCTGCCGTCGATACAATTCCATCTCCTCCAGCAAGCTTCACGATCTCCTCACAAAGTTCTCGATCTTCAGCACCCCCTACAAGCACGACACGAAATCCATCTTTCACTAACTCCTTTGCCACCTCGGCAAACCTCTCCTTGAGCCACCGCTTGGTGTTCCAAATTGTCCCCGGTGCAATGGCAATGAGGTTTGTGGTGTCAAATCTGAATTCCCTGCAAATCTCCTCTATCTTCGCCGTTGATTCGGATGATGGATAGAGATTCGGCAGGACTCGCTCCGTGTGCTCGATCCCGATACCGGTCAGCAGGGAAAGATTGCGTTCGATTTCATGGATCTCATCTTGATATCGCACGGCTTTCGTATGGAGTACTTGCGCAATTCCTTTTTTGAATCCGATTCGCAGAGGGATTCCAGCAAACATTGCCAGCAAGGCGCTACGTAATGAGCGGTGCGGGATAATTGCAAGCTCATACCGGTTTTCTCTCAATTTCCCTGCGGTCTTCCAGAATCCCCTCCATCCCCGGTCATTTCCATATTTATCATAGACAATTACCTCTCTCACCGCGGGATGGTTCTTCAGCAATTCACTCGCCTTCGGCACGAGAACAACATCGATGTTCGCGTGAGCAAAGTATTCTTTGATTACCTGAATAAGCGGCAAAGCAAGAATGACGTCACCGATGAACGCCGTCTGAATCACGAGGATATTGGAAACCGACCTCATGACTCTTCCCCCTGATTCACGGCGGTACTCTCTGCATGCTTCCAGCGTCGGTGCATCCACATCCATTGTTCCGGTTGGGAGCGGATGATTTCTTCCATCATTTTCACATGTCGCCGCGTGAGTTCTTCCACGTTTTCTGGAGTGTACGCAGTGAGGTCGTTCATCGGTACATTACGGAATTCAGCGACGTATGTCCCGTCCGGCTGGCGTTGTGTAAATCCAACGAGCATCGGCGCTCCTGTTTTCAAGCTGAACACGGCGGGTCCCTGATGGGTCGGGACGCGCCGCCCAAAAAACTCTACCCACACGCTTTCCTTCGCTGCACTCTGATCCCCCACAATCCCCACAACACCCCCTTCGCTCAAGACACGAAGTGTCTCACGCACAGAAGCAGACATTGGAATCACCACGTTGCCAAAGTGCCGCCGCGTGCGATTGATCCACTCGTCCACATAAGGATTGTGCTGGGCTTTGGCAATCACGTGGAGTGGCATTCCAGTTGATACATTCACGCTGTGTGCAAACCACTCCCAATTCCCGTAATGCCCTGTCATCAACACCACACCTTTCCCTTTTTGCTGAACTGTTTTGACGAGCTCCGGGTTCTGAAATTTCACTTCTTTCTGCAGTTCTTCGGCGGTGAGATTCTCTGTCCAGAACAACTCAAAGAACGTCGTGCCTATGCTTCGGAAGGATCGCAGTGCGAGAGATTGAATCTCCTCTGCACTTTTTTCAGGAAAAGCTTTCTGTAGATTCTCATTCGTGATCGACTTCCGAAAACCGGTGAGCGAGTAAACGGCCTCACCTACCCACGCTCCGATCGATCGAGCAGTTTGTAACGGAAGGATCCGAACGAATGCCGCAATAAAGGCAAACAGAAGATACTCAAGAACAAATCGGAAGGAGCGCACGAAAGCAAAGTACACAAAATAGACTTGGGATGAAACGGATTCTTGAGAAAACGCAGCGAACATCAAAGGCAAAAGCAGTTACTCGCCCATCACCTTGACGATGACTCGCTTCTTCCGTTGGCCGTCGAACTCCGCGTAGTAGATCTGCTGCCACGGACCGAAGTCGAGCTTCCCATCGGTAACCGGCACGATGACCTCGTGGTGCATGAGAAGACTCTTGAGATGGGCATCTCCGTTCGTTTCACCGGTTCTGTGGTGCCGATAATTCGGATTGAATGGAGCCAGTCGCTCCAACCACTCGTCAATATCCTGAATCAAGCCCGACTCAGCATCATTGACGTAAACGGAAGCAGTAATGTGCATCGCTGAAACCAAGATCATTCCCTCCTTGATACCACTTTTTGCGAGAATCCGTTCCACCTCGCTCGTGATATTGATATACTCGCGATGCTTCTGCGTGTTGAACCAGAGGTACTCTGTGTGAAACTTCATTGTTATCCTCCTGCAAAACGGTGTGCTCGGGAAAGATCGGTATTCATCGTTGAAACCGGGACAAGCTTACAGGTCTGGAACAAACACTTTATAGCCAAGCGGGGGTACCTCGACGCTGAGTTTACCGTTGGTAAACGTCGCAGAAGCCCCAGAAAAATACTCTTTCATTTTCCATGTCGTCGCTTCCTCGCAATCCGCAATAATCTCAGCCTTTTGCTTCGAAAAATTGATTACCGTAATCACACGGTCGGTGCCGCTCTGTCTCTGGAAGACGTAGACCTTTTCTCCTCCATTATGAGGCAGCATTCTGTAGGTTCCCCGACGGAGGGCCTCATGTTCTCTTCTCAAGGAAGTCAACTTCTCGTAATGCGCACGAAAGTCTTTCCCTTTCGTCCAATCAATATCGACCTTATCGAAGAGATCGAGCGGCTTTGGATTTCCGACCTCTTCCCCGTTGTAGATCAGCGGCACGCCGGGATAGGTGAAGATCAACACTGCCGTTGCTTTTGCTCCTCGATCGCTGAACTTCTTTACCGCCGGTGCATCCCATGCATTCTTGTCATGGTTCGTATTGAACCGCATGCGCAGCGATCCTTTTGGAAATTGATACGACTCGGTCTTCAGGATCTCGTCAAAGATCGACGCTGGTGTGGTTCCATCCAACACTTTCCCTAAGACATCATACACATTCCAGGAATAGGTCAGATCGAACGCTTGGACATGATGTTCCGGCAGCGTTCCTTCAGAGAGCATCATCACGGGCTTGATTTTGTCCAGCTCACGACGTGCAACTTCCCAGAAATCCGTCGGTACGAGCTCAGCCACATCGCACCGATAACCGTCGATGCCGACGTCGCGCACCCAGTATTTCATCATCTCGATCATATATTTGCGCAGCTCGTGATGATCATAATTCAGGTCCGCAACATCATGCCAATCGGCGTTCGGCGCTACGATTGCTCCTTCGTCGTTTGTCGTGAACCAGTCCGGATGCTCAAACATCAGCTTACTATCCCACGCGGTATGGTTGATGACGAGATCAATGATGATCTCCATGCCTTGGTCGTGAACACTATTAACAAGAGACCTGAAGTCTTCGAGTGTTCCGAATTCTTCGTTAACCTCGTAATAGTCTTGAACAGCATACGGGCTTCCCAATCGCCCTTTTCGATTGAGGAGTCCCACCGGATGGATCGGCATAAGCCAGAGAACCGTCACTCCCAGCTTCTTCAGTTCCGGAAGTCGCCGTTCGAGCCCTTTGAATGTCCCCTCTTTGGAAAACGAGCGCAGATAGACTTCGTAAATAACCGCATCGCGAACCCAATCTTCGCTCTTCCTCGCCGGCAAATCCGCGTACTTCGTCTTGAGAAGCTCAAGAACACGGGACGGCGGAATCAACGTAACCGGACGGTAGATGCCGCCGGGACCACCATGATCGGCAACTCGAACCACAAGGACATTGATCCCCGCACGCAGCGCCCTCGACACATCACAAGAGAAGGCGTCACTGTATCCGATATGCGATCCTACCTTGACACCGTTCAGCCATACATCGGCATCATCATCCACTCCGCCAAAGAAGAGGGCCATCGCTTCTTTTGATTCCTTCACCTCAAACGATTTCGCAAACCAACCGACACCATCATAGGTTTCGAGATTGTAGCGATCCCAATACTCCGGAACTGCCACCTTCTTCCATTCGGACATATCCCGACCGGGCTCGAACCACCGGTCTTTCACTCCGACATCCGTGGAATCAATCTGGAACAGCCATTCCCCATCAAGCGTTGTTTTCGATTCATCTTTCATAGAGCAACTCGCAAAGAACAATATGGTGAGGATGTAAGAATGAATTCTCATGGTCATCTACTTACGATTTGTACATGAACTTGCGGGGTTCCATTCATCCCTTTACGCTGCCTAAGGTAAGACCCGAAACAAGCCACCGACTCAACGCAAGGAAGATGATAACAACGGGGATCATCACAACCAATGAGGCCGCACCGTAGAGACCCCATTGAGTGCTCATGCTTGCCTCGAAGGATTTCAACCCAAGCGGAAGCGTCCAGAGCCGACTGTCCTGAAGTATCTGAGCAGCGATGAGATACTCAGACCAGGCCGACATAAATGAAAAAAGGGCTGTGATAACAAGCGCGGGGGCGGCGAGCGGAAGGATTACCCTATAGAATGCGCCAAACTGTGAGCAGCCGTCAATTCGCGCCGCCTCTTCAAGACTCACGGGGAGAGTGTCGTAGTAGCCTTTCATTGTCCAGATACAGAAGGGCAACGCGGTGGCGGAGTAAACAATGACGACGCCAAGATAGGTGTTGATGAGTCCCAGCTTGATAAGCATGATGTACATCGGGAGCAGGAGCATGGTGGCGGGAAACATCTGCGTTGTGAGCAGACTCAGCAGGCCAAAGTTCCGTCCGACAAAACGGAAGCGAGAAAAGCCATAACCGGCCATGGAGGCCAACGCTACTCCTGTAAGTGTAACGGCAAGGGAGACCAGGCCACTATTTCCAATCCATACCAGGAAATCCGTTTCTGAAAAAAGCCGTAAATAGTTATCAAAACTGGCATTAGAAGGAATAAGCTCGAGTTTTGTGGAAAGAAGCTGATCACCTGGACGAAGAGATATGTTAACGACCTGCCAGATCGGGAAGAGCGCAATCACGCAAAAAGCAACAAGGGTTAGATGTGTAAGGAGTCGAAACAATCTGTCTGTTCGCTTATTCATCTTAGTAGGCGGCTTGTGTGGCCTTAGAGCGGTTCATGAATAACAGACTGAAAATCAAGAGAATAGCAAAGATCACCATAGAAAGAGCAGCAGCATGACTGAAGCTGTAGAAATTGAAAGCCGCTTTGTAAACGAAAGAAACAAGGATATGCGTGTTGTCCGATGGCTCACCGGCGTTACTGACCAACCAGACAATATTGAGGTTATTGAATGTCCAGATCGTCCCGAGCGTGATCGCAGGGATCATGATGGGTCGAATGAGTGGCAACGTAATGGCCTTGAGCTTATGCCACGCCCGTGCTCCGTCGAGATCCGCTGCCTCATACAGCTCTGCTGGAATGCTCTGGAGCGCACCCAGGGCAATAACCATCATAAAGGGGAATCCAAGCCAGACATTGGTCAGAATGCACGCTATAAACGCTTCTGTGGGGCTTTTTAGCCACTCCACAGCGGGCAATCCGAGATATTTGTTGATGATGATGTTCAGGGAGCCGTATTCGTAATTGAACATTCCCCGCCAGGTCAGTGCAACAATGTATTGGGGAATAGCCCAGGGAAGGATGAGGATGGTACGATAAATCGATCTACCTTTAATATTGCGATGCAGAAGCAGAGCCAGAAATACGCCGATGACCACATGGAAGAAGACATTGACAAAGGTCCAAACAAACGTCTTCCCGAGAATCGCGTAGAAACTCGGCTGACTCGGCTCGGTGAAGATCTTCACGTACTGACGCAAGCCGATCAGTTCCCAATCCCGAATCTTCGTCAGATTCATATTTCCGAAAGAAAGCAGAACGTTGTAAGCAAAGGGATAGAAAACGACAGCAGCAAGGATAAGGAACGATGGAATAACAAGGAAGCCGACGAACAGTTTGTTTCTTTCCACAGGTCTACTCGTTCATATCACGAATCTTTTGAAGGGCCAACAACTGCATTCTTTTTGCCGCCTCCTCTGGAGAAATTGCTCCCCCCATCACAGCCTGGTACCCCGGTCGCATTGCATCCCACACAGCGCGCATTTCTGGTACAACAGGCATTGCCTTCCCTCGCTGGATTTGAAGGAGGGAGTTCTTGAGAATTGGATTTGCTGTCACTTCCGGATTTAAGTAGAGGGATTTTCGTGTCGGCGCCGTGCTGAGGTTCCTTACCGTTTCGAGCTGGTTGGGCTCAGAGAGTAAGTATTTGAGCAGATCAGTCACTCGCGGTAACTTTTCGGGAGAGACATTGGCATTGATCGAATAGCCTTTTGGCGAGGTCATGGGGGCACACCATAAGCCCGTTTCATTGATTCGAGGCAGAGGAACAATTCCGATGTCGATCCCCCGCTGTTGATATCCAGCCCACGACCAATCCCCATTGATAATCATCGCTGCTTTTCCGTCTTTGAATAATGCGTCAGCGATCTCATAATCAGCTTCGTTCGGAATGATCTTATGCTCATCCCGGAGTCGTTTCACATACTTCAGTGCGTTCACCATCTCCGGCGTGTCAAGGGCAGGAGTGACCCCATCTTCTGCAAACACCCATCCTCCAAAGCCGGTAAAGAAGGGAATAAAGAAAAACGGTTCGGTATAATTCCAAGTAAGCGCGTACACATTTGGTCGGCCGCCCGTAAACCCGTATCGCTCCTGTATCTGCTTTCCCGCTTGAATTAATCCTTCGTCTTCCTCCGGCGGTGGGTCAAGATATTTCTTGTTATAGACAAGAGCAAGATGATTCCCAATCTTATCTGCAATCTGGAAGAGATGCCCCCGAAAGTATGTCATCCCGGACGAATCAAACTGAGCAAGGTATTCCGGCGACAAGATGTTTTCGAGCGGAAGAATCGTTTCCGTTACGGCGTAAACTCCTACCGGATCGGAAGGTCCATAGACAAGATCCGGTCCTTGTCCGGCGATCGAGGCAATGACATATCCGCTGCGTAACTCCTCGGTCTCTTTGTAAATCTCCACAACAACGACACCGGGATTCTGCAGCTCGTAGCGCCTCAGTTGCCTTTGGAGAATCTCGCGTTCATCGGGCCTCATCTGATGCCAGATGACAATTCTGTTGGTATTCTCTGTGTGCTGAGTACACGAAAAGGAAACAAAAATTGAAAGGAACGAGAGGAACCTGAAGATATTCCGAAGGTAAGGCATCCGATTACAGCGTGCCGAACTTGTCCAACACGATGAGAGGTTTGCCGTCTTGTCGTTCGATACGCAACGATCGATTATGATACGGGAATTCTTCGCCGGGGTACCAGCTGCCTTCGGGACCACTGTTAGTGTACTTGTATTGGATTTCTATCCCCGCCGGCAACTTCAGCTCGAGACCCCAGATCCCATCGCCGGCCTGATCGTCGCCGTGAGTGCCGTCGTCAAACAATTGAACAAGGTTTGGTTTCCAGTTTCCGAGACTCGGATGGTTTCCCACAATGTAAAGAGCCTTCGGTACTTCCTTCCCACGTGCATCACAACGAAAGATCACGGGAACTAAGTCATCCGCACTTTGCGCCATTGTTCCTTGTTGCACACGCTGGTCGACTTTGGCATCCCTAATAATCGGCTCGAACTTGCGCTGCGGCATTCTTCCCCCCGCCAATCGTGCGAATCGATAAACATTATTGAGATGCGTGATATAAGCGATATCGAACGGCTTATCCCCCGCCGGCGCGCTCTGATCTGTGCCATACCACCAGAACCAATCGGAGCCTTCAGCGGCATACATGGATTCCCATGCACGATAGGCATACCACTTCTTGGTGTTCTCCTTCGGCGACGGATCTTGAGGATCCGGGGGTTTGATTCCGGATTGCTCTAAATCTTGTCGGGCAATCAGGAGATACTCCCACGCTCGGTTCTCTTCATCTTCCCCGATCCATGTATCGTAGTTTGCGTTGATCCATGACCCGGGCCATAACCATTTCAACGTCGGCATCGACTCGATCGGATGCGCAGGGACGTTTCGTTGAGGGTTCCCTTTGATGTACTCCGTCATTGTGACTGTTATGACCTGCTTTGCTTCGTAAAGCTCGGTCAACTTCCTGTAGAGAGCATTCTGAAACTCTTTTGCATCATTATCATACCGATACCATTCCCACGCATTCTCGCCGTCAAGAATCACCGTCAACAACCTGTCCGGCTCATCTTCCTGCGGTGCATACTTCAGCACGTTCTGAACGAAATCCTGTGCCGCATCTTCACCCTTGAAATGCTGATAGACAAAGCCAATTTTATCCGAGAGCTCGGTATCGCGAAACACAATAGAAACAACGTTCTTCGAGGCGTGATCGGCTGAGAGAGAATAGGGATAATACTTCGGTTGGTTCGGTGGCTTCGAACGAGCGAGAATTTTTTCATCTGTCGCGATCCACTTGATTCCGTGCCGTGCAAAAACCGGGACGAGGTCATGGGCGACGGAACCTTCGGCAGGCCACATTCCTGTTGGGAGCTGGCCAAACATGCGCTGGTAGTATGCCACGGCCTTTGCGACTTGCGCATCTGCGTCCTCCGGAAAATGAAAGCGGGGCGGCATGGGATCGTGAGGTTGGCATAATTTGGCAAGGTCGGAGTCATAGATCAAAGGTAAAATGGGGTGATAGAACGGCGTTGTAATGACTTCAATTTGACCCTTGTAGGAAATCGGGTGATACATCAACTTCTTGTGGATAGGAATAATGTTTGCAAGAACCTTGTATGTCTCCGCGATCAGCCGATTACAGTCCTCTTCATCTATCACCTTCTTTAAGGCGTAGGTTCCGTTTGAACCCTTCACGACCAAATCGGTGAGATCAATGACATAGCCGTTCGCAAGCTTCTGCCGCGATTCCAAGAAATCCGGATCGAAGTATGCGAGATAGAACCAGAATTTGATCTCGCGTAACTGCTGCTCGCTCAAGCCTTCACCCTTTGATTGTCTCGCCAATTCACGAAGAGCCTTGTAGGCTGGAAATCGCTCAATCATCACTTCGCTGACGCCAAACGCATTCCAGACATTGTGCAAGAGGAACTGAAGGTCCTTTTTGGTAAAGGAGCTCGTCGGTTTGAGCGCGAGGTCAATCCACGGATCAGTCTTTCCTTCACGTTCTGCGAAATACGCTTTTGCATCAACCCGATTCTTCTTTACATCGACAAACGGCTTGAGTCGATTGACGTAGTACTCCTCAAGCTGGTAAAGAAGGGACGATGTAAGATTAACTGTGAAGTGGATTTTAGGGTATCGTTCCAGAATCGCCACCATATCGTAGTAATCTTTCGTCCCGTGGGTTCGTACCCATGGGCCTTGCAGTTGGTCGGTGCCGGGATCAAGGTATAACGGTTGGTGTTGATGCCAGATGATATTGAGGTACAGAGGCTTGGTTTTCATTTGCGGTGTGTTGTTCGGAGATGCAAAGCTCAGCCAGTATGGAGCAACACTCACGGTAAGAAAAAGGCCGAGCTTTCGAATCACCATGCAGGTCTATTTCAAGAGCATAATCTTTTTCACAATCTGGACTTCGTTTGTCTGAAGACGTGCAAAGTACACACCCGATGCTGCTCTAGTGCCACGAGCTGTCAACGCATCCCAGTTTGCCTGATGCCTTCCCGGTTCCACCCATCCTTCCCTCAAGACGGCAACCTCTTCACCAAGCAGGTTGTAAATCTTCAGAGAAGCAAATGTCCGATTAGGAATCTCAAACTCGAACGTCGTCGACGGGTTGAAAGGATTTGGGTAGTTTTGATGAAGAGTGAACATTGTTGGTATTTTGCTAGCCATGCCCGGCACTCCAGTGGGCAAACCCAACATCGCATTGCTCATGTTAGAATAGATCTTTGCGGTATAGGGTGGGATGGCAAAACTCGAAACCATTGTATCGGAGATAGTTAGTGGAGTTTCGTCAAACACATCGTACCATGTCCCCGTTCCGAGCCACGGGACATTCGAAAGAGTCCTTTGGTTGCCTGTAAAATTCGCAAAGCACATAACTTTTGCTCCTGATGTCGAATCGACGAACCCCCACACGAGTGATTTGTTGGGATCGCTGCGCAGGAGCTTCTTCAAAGTTCCCCGAAAGAGAGCAGGATTATGAGTCCGCTGCCGAATAAGTGTTCGGTAGTAGTTGTAGTGTGAAATCCCACGTTCCTGGCCTAGATATGACGGCTGAACAGGTCGATAGGAAAGCCTTTCGCCCTCACTCAGCCAGCCTCTCGGCTCACTGAACTCCATCCCCTGCCAAAGCATTGGTATCCCGAGGGACGTAAACATCAACGTCGCATAAAGCTTATCGCGCTGCAAGGCCTCCGCAACCGTGACCAGGCGCGGTGCGTATCGCTCCATCTGAATGAGGAGAGATTGCTCATCGTGGTTCACAGTTGCCTTGACAGGCTCAGTTCGACTTCCATACGTGGACGGTTGAGATGGTGTATCGTTGCCGGGATAGGAACCAAGGTCAATAACCAAGTTTTCGATATCAATGAGCCTGGCCGATTCGTTATAGGATTCTTTGTTTAGAATCTCATCATGAAAGGCATCGGCCCAGCCGCTGGTAAGTCCGCTGTAATAGATGAGCGCTGGACTTTCCGGTAAATGCTCTGCAATCTGGTAGATCGAGTTGCCGTACTCCTGCGCAATTCTGTTTGTCCAACCAAGAATGCCCTTGTTCGGCTCATCGATCTTCCATCCGATTCCCTGAGTATAGTCGTAACGGAATCCATCAATCTTGTACACGTCGATCCACATTCTCAACGCCTCATAGACGATTTCTTGCGTCTCCTCCGTCCAATGGTCAATGTCTTTGAAAAAGATCAGCTGATCCTCATTGTAGCGCCAGTCCCCCGCAGCCTTGAAGTATGGATTTGCCCCCTCATCCGGCAGCATTGACCAGAGAGGACTTGTATCGTTGAGATGATTGAAAACCACATCGAGAATAACCGCAATCCCCAAGGCGTGAGCTGAATCAACAAGGGTCTTGAGATCCGCAGGAGTCCCGTACGCAGGTTCGATGGCAAAAAGGGAATTACTATCATATCCCCAGGAGAATCCTGATCTCCCGACATTACCGTAGTCCGTGATGGGCATCAGTTCCAAAGCATTGACACCAAGCGTATCGAAATAGACAAGTAGCGGCATAAGATCACGCAGAGTACCTTGTCCCGCCGATTTGTTCAGAAATCCACCTGTAAACTCACCGACATTGAGCTCATAGATGACCAATTTTTCTAACGGTGGACGCTGATACGATATGGATTTCCAAACGTAGTCATCGGCGGTGAGACCGGCCTGTCCAACGGTGAATCTGCTCCCCCTGTCACCGTTCCAGCGCCCCCATGGGTCGTAGATCCGTCTTCCGTCATCAAGCTCATATAGATACTCGTAGGTGTTATTCGGCAGCTTCAGATTGATCCACCAGTTCACGCTGTCTGCTTTGCGAAGAACAACAGGTGAAGCTAATGCCGGATCTTGACCGAGGGGAGCATAGCGCAACAAGACGTATTGCTTTCCCGGTACACGGAGGCGAAACGTCACCGAGTCCCCTGAGATTTGCGTTGGCAATGTTACACCGTGTTTTGCATACGATGGCAACGGCATCGAAGGTACCACAATTCCACCAGTAGAATACACGACAGAATCACCCCGATTATTGTGCGCTACAAGTCTGACGTAATACAACCTTGGAATCGGGCTTGGCAAAACAGCATCCAATATTCTAATGGCTCGATCGTAGTTGCCCGTGACATCAATTGTTGAGAGCGAGTCGACCGCTGATTGGCCGGTGGAAAGTTTAATCGATGTAATTGAATCGCTGTTGGCGTGAAAAAGTCCGATGGTGATTCTGATTATCTGGTTGCTGGCATTCAGGGTTGGAAAATACTCAAAGAAGAAAAGTCGGCTTAAACGGAGAACGGAATTGTTATTGTCCGCGGCGTTCGTTTCTGGGTTCAAAGGATCGCTATACCAGCAGGTCGAACAACCCCCGTCGTTAAATTTATATTGAAGGGCAGAATCACCGAGAGACGGCGATTGCCTCCCTACAGCATGAATCTTGAAGGTATAGGTCTTCGTCCAAGCATTCAGGGGGGCGTCAAAGATCATTTGTGACGCAGCGCCATTACTGATCACTCCGTTCGTGTTTGGACCCCAACTATTAAACTCACCTGGAACGAAGAGCAAGCTTGTGGAGGGTTTGTGCGCTCGGAAGGTTACCGTCACGCTATCCGCTGATGTTTGGCTCAGCAAATCAACTGCAAAAAACGAAAACACGATGAGTGGAACAAATCGGTTTGGATTCATTGTGATTTAGAACAGCGTATAGATGAACGGAGCAAGGGCAGAACCTTCGGTCACAACAATGAAAATGCCCAGCAAGAGGAAAAACGCGATGATCGGTCCGAGCCACCACTTCTTTCTCATACGCATAAACGCCCACAACTCGGAAAAAATCTCCAATCGATCCTTAATACTCTTGAAGAATCTCATCTTTTTAGTCCGGTTCGAACTGTTCCACAAGCTCTTCACGTTTAACGTGACCCATCGATTCTTTCTCAACAATGAAACTTCCCATGACCAAGCAATCCATTTCTGTTCTTATGAAACACCGCCAGGCCTCTTCAGGGGAGCAAACAATCGGTTCCCCGCGTACGTTAAACGATGTATTGATGACAACGGGGCAACCGGTTTGGCGTTCGAATTCCGCAATCAGATCGTAAAAAAGAGGATTTTGGTTTCGCGAGATCGTTTGCAACCTCGCAGAGCCGTCTACATGTGTAACCGCGGGGATTGTCCTTCGATCTTTTCGTACCTGTGCTACAAAGAGCATAAAGGGACTGGGCCGGTCCCAATCGAAGAAGTTAGAGGTCTTTTCCTCGAGAACTGTTGGTGCAAAAGGGCGAAAGCTTTCGCGGAATTTGATCTTGAGGTTGACAATGGACTGATTCCTGGGGTTTCGCGCATCGGCAAGGATACTTCTGTTTCCAAGCGCACGGGGGCCGAATTCCATCCTGCCTTGAAACCAGCCAACCACTTTTTGTTCAGAAATAAGCCGCGCAGTCTCCGACAATAACGTCTGCCGGTCGCATCGTGTGTATCGGACACCTTTGCTCTCCAACAGTCTCTCAATCTCACTGTCCGAATATTCGGGGCCAAAATAGGCGTGGTTCATCACAAATTGGCGCGGCTTCTGCAAGACTGTATTATAAACATAGAATGCTGCACCTAATGCTCCGCCTGCATCTCCGGCGGCCGGCTGAACAAACACATCTTCGAAATCGGCTTGCTCAAGCACCTTGGAGTTGGATACACAATTCAAGGCAACACCCCCTGCCATGCAAAGCTTTCTCGCTTTTGTCTGCCGTCGCGCCTGTCTCACCATAGCAACGACCACGGTGTCCGTTACTTTCTGAAGTGATGCCGCGATATCTTTGTGAAACTGCGTCAGTGGAGTTTCGGGCAACCGTCGGGGATGGCCGAAGAACCGCTCGAACTTCCTCCCCACCATCGTCAAACCGTAATGGTAGGTGAAATACTTCATGTTGAGCCTGAAACTCCCGTCGTCGTACAAGTGCACCATGTTCGTCATAATGGTTTCATAGTACCGGGGCTCCCCATAGGGTGCCAATCCCATTACTTTATACTCGGCGCTATTCACACGAAATCCAAGATAATATGTAAAGGCTGAGTACAGAAGACCCAAAGAATGAGGGAAGTGTGTTGCGCAGAGTAGTTTGATGTCCGTCCCCGAGCCTTTGCCCACTGTCGACGTTTCCCATTCCCCAACCCCATCGATTGTGAGAATCGCCGCCTCCTCATAGGGGGAGACGAGAAAAGCACTCGCTGCATGAGACAGGTGATGTTCCGCAAACAAGATTTCCCCTTCGAAGGAGAGTTTCTCTCGGATCGTCTGTGGGATCCACATCTTTTCCTTCAGCCAGACTGGAAGTGCTTTAAGGAATGTCGGAAGCCCGCGTGGAAACGTGGCAATCGACGTTAGGAGAATCCGCTCCATCTTTACGAGTGGCTTGTCGTAAAAAACAACATAGTCCAAATCGCTCGGCGAAATCCCGGCGGCATCGAGACAATAACGTACGGCGTGGAAGGGAAAGGAAGGATCGTGCCTCTTGCGGGTAAATCGCTCTTCCTGGGCAGCCGAAAGAAGCACACCATCGCGGATCAGAGCGGCCGCAGCATCGTGATAGAAGCAGGAAATTCCTAGGATATTCATCGTCTTCCGAAGTACTTCATCAGAATTGGTGCCGGCATTCGTCGAGCGAATGGGCTAACGACTCCTTCTGCTTCCAGGAGGTTCCATCCTTCTTTATCGACCTATCCAGGAAGTCCTTGCGGAAGATGACGGCGACCAGTTTGGCGGGACCAATGATGAAGAGATATGCAAGCGTGAGGAGAATTCTCGTATTCACAAATCCCAACAGTTGCGCGAATCGCATCCACGCCGCGTACAGTTTCTTGCCGATCGATTCCATCGTTGAGAAAATCATATCGATGATCGTTAAGATAAGCAAAGAGTAAAGGATAAGCAACGACTGGGCAGATCATCCTTTTTCCTTTCTCATTTTCATCGTACATTCGTGTGGGTGGCAAAGCGAATCCTGGAAACAGGTGTGGAAATTTCTTTCCTGCACTTATGAGCACACATCGAACTGCACGGTCACAAACAGAACAAGTTCCCCTTACGAAGAAACGCCTCTTTGCCGTTGTCACCATTACTACCCCCCTTCTCTTTTTTCTCTTGCTGGAATTCACGCTTCGCCTTGTTTCCTACGGGCCGAATCTCTCTCTGTTCCACACTGAAAAGATCGGTTCGCGCCGCTACTACGTCATGAATCCGGATGTGAAGTTGCGATACTTCCAAAGGGTCGAGTTCAGCCCAAACACTTCGGCTGACTACTTTCTCATGCCGAAGCCAATCGGCACCTACCGCATCTTTGTCCTTGGGGGATCGACAACGGTCGGGTTTCCGTACGGGTATGTGGGATCATTTTCCACATTCCTTCGCCAGCGGCTGCAGAGTGCTTTTCCCCACAAACGAATCGAGATTATCAACCTCGGCATGACAGCAACAAACAGTTACACCGTTCTCGACCTTGCAAAGGAGGTTGTGAACTATCAACCAGACCTCCTTCTGGTCTATGACGGTCATAATGAGTTTTACGGTGCTCTGGGAATCGCATCCCATGAGCACGTGGGTGGTACGCACTGGGCCGTCAAGCTTCATCTCTGGCTCGTCCATCAACGCATCTACAACCTGGTGCGCAACATGATAGCCCTGCTGGCTCCATCATCACAGACCGCCCCTGCGAGTGGGACACTGATGGAACGCCTTGCCCAAGGCAAATACATCCCATGGGGAAACAGCGAATACAGAGAATGTTTAGAGAATTTCAAAAGGAACATCAGAGATCTGGCTGATTTGGCAAGGGAACATGGTGTTCCATTGATTCTTTCGACCCAGGCCTCAAATTTACGAGATCACCCACCCTTTGTCTCTGAACTCGATAACACTCCTCCCCCGAATCAATCTACAATCCGCCAATTGTTTACGGAAGGCCTCCGATATCGAGAGCAGGGAGAGTTCGCTCAAGCCCTGACGGTCTTTCGATCCGTCCAGAACATTGACTCGTTTCGTGCAGACACGCGCTACGCAATTGCGAAGATGCTGGATACGCTGGGGTCCTTTCGAGAGGCTCTCAGAGAATACAGTCGGGCTCGCGATTACGATATGCTCCGTTTTCGCACCAGCAGTGACTTCAATGATGCGATTCGTGAACTCGGACAACAAAGCGGTGTTTGGGTTGCGGACGTGGAGACTTTCCTTTCGCAACATGCACGAGATTCTATCATCGGAAATGATCTCATCCTCGAACACCTTCATCCCAATCTCAAAGGGTATTTTCTCATTGCCAAATGTTATTTTGAAACGATGAGACACGCGGGCCTTTTGGCGCCATCCGAGGAATGGAGGGCCACCGATACAATAAGCGATGAGGTTCTTTGGGAAGAAAAGAGTATTACCGAAATCGATATCATGGCAGCCTCGAGAAGAATCCAATTTTTAACGTCCGGCTGGCCGTTTCGTATGCAGCAGACGCCAGCCGCTCCGAAGCTTCCACAAGTAATTCAAGAAATTGCAGACTCCCTAGCGTCCGCTCGCATCACTTGGGAACAGGCCCATGTGATGGCCGCAGAATGGTATGAGCGAAATGGCAACCTCGATAAGGCAGAGAGAGAGTACAAGGCTTTGATGGACCAAATTCCTGTAAACGTCTCCGCCTATCTGCGACTCGCCCAGCTACTGATCCGGACAGACAATTTGACGGAAGCTCGGGAAGTACTCGAACGATCCCTCGAGATCGAAGAAACGTTTCACGGTTTCTTGTTACTCGGTAAAATCTCGCACAATGACAAGAATTACGCAAAAGCCATTTCCTTGTTCGACAAAGCAAGAGGATTGGCAACAACGCGCGCCGAACGAAATGAGGCCATGTTCTTCGCCGCGCTTGGGGTGTTCGAATCAGGAGACACTGCGGAAGCAATCAACCGCCTCCGGGATTTGCTGCAGCAAGATCCGTCGTTCCGTCCTGCCCGCGCATTACTCAGTCAACTCCACCAATGATCAAGCAACAAGAGAACCCGGCAATACCGCGCTCGAGGGGACGTCTTTTCCTCTTTCGCATTACCATCGTCTTGTTTCCAATTGTGTTTTTGCTCAGCCTCGAACTCTTTCTGCGCATTGTCCACTACGGGGATGATTACTCCCTCGTCATCTCGCGATCGATCAAAGGAAAAGAGTACTACCAGCTCAATCGCGGATTTGCCAGGAAATATTTCGCACAAGCCGGCATTGCGGTGCCTGAACTTGTTACCGATGTTTTCGAGCGAGAAAAAGGGGAATCAACGATTCGCATCTTTTGCCTGGGAGAATCAACGATGGCAGGTTTCCCCTATGAATACAACGCAACAGCTCCTTCATTTCTCAAAGACAGACTCTCCCTCCTGCTTCCACGGCGAAATGTCGAGGTCATCAATGTCGGACTCGCCGCTGTGGGATCAACAGTCGTTCTCGACCTATTGAGCGAAGTGATGGAATTTCAGCCCGATCTCGTTGTCATTTATGTCGGCCACAACGAATTTTACGGCATCTATGGCGCCGCATCCACCATCCAAATCCCCGGCGGTCGATGGATCACGAAACTACACCTTCGTCTCTTAGAAAGTCGCCTCTACCTTTTTCTAAGGAGTGTACTGATATCCCTTCGACTTATGATTTCTCCATCGGAGGGATTGGATAAACGGAATCTCATGCAGCAAATGATCAAGCAGGATGTTCCGTTGGAAAGTCCGCTCTACAAGGAAGCACGAGCGAATTTTGCTAAAAACGTCGGGAACATGCTCGATATTGCTGCGGAGAGAAGAATCCCTCTCCTCTTCTGTACTCTGGTGAGTAATCTTCGTACGCATCCTCCGTTTCGCCCTCTCGCAAATGTGAACAACGCGGATGACTATAAACAGCTCATTGCCATGGGCGATTCGGCCTCGGTTCGCCAGAACCACAGCATCGCCGCAATACAGTATTCCGAAGCTGCGCGAAGAGATACAGGTAATGCCCTTGCCTTTTTTAAGCTTGGCACCGCTCTTTACCATTTGCAGGATTATGAAGCAGCCCGACGAGCCTTCGTACGAGCCAAGGACCTCGATGCCCTGCGCTTTCGCGCAACCGAAGATTTCCAGCAAATCTTGATCCAGACGGTTAATGGCAAAAGCGGCTATATCGCCCGCATTGATTCAGTTTTTGCCCTTCATTCTCCCCATGGCATTATCGGAAGCGAACTCATGACCGAGCACCTGCATCCAAACATAGAGGGTTATTTTCTCATGGCCAAAACGCTTGCCGCGACAATCCTCGAAAAGGGGCTTATCGAAAAGAATGGCCAGGAGATGCAACTCATCACGGATGAAGTGGTCTGGAATCGCTCTGGGGTTACTACTTTTGACACCCTTTTGGGTAGTATCACAATCTCATTCCTCACTCAACAATGGCCTTTCACAGACTCAAAACTCCCCCCTCGTTTTACTCCCTCCGATGTACCTCAAGCCATTGTCTATGAATATCTCACTCGAAAACTGGAATGGAGAGAAGCTCGGTATCTCCTCTCTGAGCATTATGCGGCCAACGGCCAGTATGATCGGGCACGAGCAGAATGTCGCGCAGTAGAAAAAGTGCGACCGTTCGATTACGAGCCCGCTCTTCGTCGTGGGGACTACTATCTTGCCCAAAACAACTTTCAAGCGGCCATCAATGAATATGAAAACTCACTCGAGGCCGAAGAAAATCCTTTTGCCCATTCAAAACTTGGGCTTATTTACCTTCAGCAACACAATATCCCCCGAGCGATCGCCTATCTCCTGAAATCTCTCCAGCCAGTCTCGGATCACACCCTTTCTCTCCCGAAGAACATCATTGCTTCCAACCACTATCTGCTTGCAGTAGCCTACGCTCAGAATGGACAATTTGCAATGGCTCGACAATACGCGCAAAGGTCGTTAACGCTAAATCCAGACCTTCGCCAAGCGGAAGATCTTCTTCGCCAGATCGAACGTATCAAGCGCTGAAAACAAAAAAGGGAAAGAGAAATTGTCTCCCTTTCCCTTTTGTCAGTCTACCTTCAGGGCTACTTCATCAGAATCATTTTACGAACCTGATAATACGGACCTGCCTGCAGGCTGTAGAAATACACACCCGAGGCAAGCCGATTCGCTTCAAAGAGGACCACATGATTGCCGGCAGGCTGTTCCTCATTGTTGAGTAACGTGGTGACAACCTGACCGAGAATGTTGTAAACCTTGAGAGTTACCCTTGAATGCTGGGGCAGAGTGTATCGAATCCTTGTCGAGGGATTGAAAGGATTCGGGTAGTTCTGCAGGAGCTCGAACGTACTGGGCGGCCCAAAAGGTTGCTCTTGAGCGACCGATGTTAAGCCATTGAACGGTGCCGTCTCAGCAGGCATCGGAGCATTCTTTTGCCACACATCGACTGGCATGGTGTAATTGCGCGGGAAGACATTCCCAACACCAGCCGTCGCAGGTTGAATGTATCTGCTCCTGTAAGGATTTTGGACACCTAACCCGCCACCTTCGTTCACGGTTCCGGTCTGCGCTCCTCCATGGATATACCGGTAGTAATAGAGGAAATTGTAATGTGTCTTTCCACGAATGGTAACGGATGCTTCATAGATGCTGTCGTTGTTAGCATCCGTCATCGTGACGCCGGAAGAGGAAACGCCCTGAACACTTCTGGCCAGGTCATCGAACCAGACCCACTTTAACGTGTCAGTTCCTTTGACAAAAGGATCGACGTATGTCATTGCAGGTCTCATGTCAACCCGGAAAGTCACAGTAACAGTATCCGTGGTGTTGAGCAACAGTCCATTTGGGTTGATACTGCTGAAGTAGTAGAGATTCGTCTGGAGATTTCCACCGTTTCCTAAGTTGAAGATCCGGTTTCCATCTCCACGATCCGCCGGGTGGTCGTACATGTAGCCTTCGCGGTTCGTCCCGTGCACATAGCCGGGGAAGCGAGCCGTGGCCGTTGCCGAATCGATGTCCATAAAGAACTTATGCGGTACATCGTCAAAGGATGAACCGGTATAGGGTAGCGACACCTCGTAGATTTCAGTGCCCGGTACACGCTCCATCTTTGTACCACTCCATCCATTGAATGGCCCTCGAACTTCCATCGAATCGTTGGTCGTTCTTTGGAACCATCCCAACTGCTGGTACGCGCTCATGTCAACGCGCCAGAGGATGTTTCCGCTGACGGGGACGTTAACCACAGAGTCATTATTGAAATATACCACGGGAATAGGTCCACCACCCGTTGGTACGGTATACTGTCGGTCGCTGCCATCTTCCCAATCTCCACCACGGGGAGTCTTGAGGAACTTGTACTGAATGGAGCTTCCTTCCTGCAGATTGATCGTTTTCGTGTATATGCTATCGTTGTCGGCATCTTTCAGGGTGTCAGTCGAAGATCCCCAGCCATTGAAACTGCCGGCGACTCTAACAATATCCGAACTCGGAACGAACAACTGCTCCAGGATTTTCACACGCATATTGACTTGAAAAGTCACTGGCACCAACACCGGAGGCGTGTACACTGAGTCATTATCGAACCAGAGAACAGGAAGAGTGGTATCCTTCGAAACTGAGAGCGTCTTGTTGTCGCCGCCTTCCCAGTCGCTTCCCGCCCGCAGTGTTTTCAGGAACTTATATTCGATATTACCGGCTGAGAGGGCCACAGTTTTCGTGTAAATACTGTCTCCGTCAGCATCCTTGAGCGTGTCTGTAGAGCTGCCCCAATTATTGAAGCTGCCGGCAACTCGCACGATATCACCGCTGCCAGGAACAAAAGCCCCTTCCCTCATCTTGATACTCATATTCACCCGAAAAGTCACGTTGTAGGTCTGTCCGTAGACAGTTCCTTCTTCAACGAGGGGCATTAAACCGAGTATCAACGTGCCGCTAAAGAGCCAAAGTAAGTACTTCTTTTTCATACTTACTCCTTCACGTTGTGGTTATAAGATTAGTGGATTATAAAGGTACAATTGCTTTCAGCAAGAAGAACAGTATGGACGATAGCAACCTCCTTTCTGTGCTCGCGTTAGAAGACCACGCCAAGCGCAAGTTTGTGGATGTTTTTGAGACGGCCAAAGCTTTCGTACGCATAATCAAACTTGAACCCAAGTTCCTCGCTCACGTTGTACTGAATTCCTGTGCCGAGCGTAAACTCTTCCTCATGCTCACGCAAGCCAAAGCCCTTGTATCCTGCACGAATAAAAATCATGCGAGAAAAGAAGGAATACTCAACTCCCGTGTTGATGCTCTCGGCATTATCGTTGGGATGTGAGGCATCGGCCGCAACAACAAGTGTGTGCCAGTCGTCTGCGAAAGCCTCGTATGCAATCCCGATCCGAAGATTGAGTGGGAGGTCAAAACGCTCCGTTGTCAGATTGGCGTTGATATTGGGATTGTTTCCTTTGTTCGGAGAAATATCCTTTTGAACGAGCAAATCCTCTCCGATGATCTGCATTTTGCCGCCAAAGTTCGAGATGCCTGCGCCAAATGTTAGGCCGGGAAACGGAGTCGTGAACAGTGTCCCGAGGTCAACGGCAAAACCCGTTGCGCCGGAGTTCCAAATAGTCTCGCTAATGTATTTCACATTTCCGCCGATTGAAAACCAGTTTGTAAGATTTCGTGCAAACGAGATTCCGATGGCAAAACTGCCTGCGGAGAAGTACTCTCCAATCCCGTCAGGCTGATCTTCGGTTGTGCGTTCCATCTCCCCCGCGTTCAATGATGTGAAACTCACTCCCACGGTACCAAGATCTCTGAGCGGCAAGATAACGCCGGCATAGTTGAAATCAATGTCGGCAATCCATTCCGTATGCGCGAGGACAACCTCCCGTTGCTTCGCGCGTGCGATACCGGCCGGATTCCAATACATCCCTGTAGCGTCGTCAGCAAGAGCGACAAAGGCACCGCCCATGCCGAGGGCTCGAGCCCCCACGGGAATACTCAGGAATTTTGCCGCCGTCGTTCCTGTTTTTGTGAGATTCTGACCCCAGCAAATTCCCGTAACCAGAAAAACCAGAGCCGTCAAACTCCGAACTCTTTTCACCACGATCTCCTTATGAAGTCGTTCATGACGCACCTATTTGATAACGGCAAACTTCCCTATCTTCTCTCCTATTCCCGGTGCCTCAATGTGATAAATATAGACGCCGTAAGAAACCGAAAGTTGGTCTCGAGAAAGAAGGTTCCATTCTGCCGTCCCGTCGAGCAACGTGCTGTCGTGTTCGATGGTTGCCACCAGCTCACCGTTGACCGTGTAAATTCGTATCGTACAGCGCTGTGGGAGGTGGATAAAATGAATTGACCGAGGTCCACGACCCGTTGCAAAGGGATTCCGCTCCTCCCACGTCGCCGCCGCGACATAGGGATTTGGAACAACTTTGATTCTATCGAGCTCCGACTTCGCTTTTGCAGTGTCAACCGTCGCCGCCGTTGTCGTAAATTCAAAAACATCTGACCCTCGGAAGATCTTCGAAAGCACGATTGTAGCGGTGTCCCCCGCTACCGGTCTCCCTCTCGAGGAGTTATAAAAGACTCTAAAACTCCACGTTGTAACAAGATTGCCCTGTAGGTCCCTCTCCAGGAAGATGATAATGTCAGTTTCGCTGGCGTCAGCCGAGAAGATACCAGGCCCCCCATCGCTGGTGTTTAACTCCCAAAATGCAAACTCGATTTCCTTATTCTCACTGATATTGAACACCTTGAAATTTACGGGCACAGCCGGTCGAAAGCCCGTCGACCCTGCTGGTGATCGCACTGTGTAAGCTGTTGATGTATCGAAATTGGCGGACCCGAAGATAACTTTGTAATC
Organism: Bacteroidota bacterium; assembly: GCA_035559595.1. Taxonomy (GTDB): domain Bacteria; phylum Bacteroidota; class Ignavibacteria; order UBA10030; family UBA10030; genus DATMBF01. The sequence continues at coordinate 71,582 of DATMBF010000028.1, forward strand.
TGCCGGCTTTGGTAACCCGATAATGGCTCCACCCTTCCATTGTTTGAAATCAAAGTCATAAACCCCTGTCCTGTTCCATCCTGACAATGCCGGATTGACACCGAAGGTTTTTTCGTTTTGAAGAATCAGTCGAAAACCTTGCGTGAGCGGTTGCTCTGCGCCATCTTGGAGATTCTGGTTTCGGCGGATGAGAGTATCAGGAAAATTCTGATTTGTGATGTTAATGAGAGAATAGTTTTTCGTCTTGAAGGTATCTGGTGCCGTTCCGCCGCCGGAGATCACCGTGTCCTCGAAGACGACACGATATCGGTTATTGGCGCGGATGCTTCTGGGGTCAACAACATCGAAGCGAACCTTCCCTGTTGTGTTTCCCTGGACAAGCGTGGCTGCGGTTCCCTGTGGAGGAACATATCCTGCCACAGGAGCCTCCGGAGTGACGATGACAACAGACTTCCCGATCGAACGAACTTCCCCTGTTACATTATCAATACTGATGCGAAGGTTGCTTTCCGCCGGAGAAATCTGTAGGGGTGCGTACCCCTCGTCGTATGCCCGAATGGCGTAGTAATACTTCTGTCCGTTCTGCACCGTCGTATCGGTCCAGCTATGAAGAATTCCGGTATCATTTCCCAGATCAAACTGTACACCGTTAAACGAAACCGGGTGAAAGCCCTTGATGCCATCCTTTCGATCAAACGTTACCAGGGCTTTCAAGAACGGTGCTGGATTTCCAAAAGCATCGGTGATGAGTCTGGCATCTTCGAAAGCCGGGTCTGTCGAACGATAAATCTTATATCCCTGAAAATCTCTTGCCGGTGCTCCCGGAATCCCTTGGAGAAAACGGTCCACCGATTGCTCTGCCACGTCATCCCAGTACAGAGTGACCTTCCGGTCACCGGGAACCGCTTTGAGCGTCGGTTCCAACGGTGCTTGGGCAAATTGATAATCCTCCGTATATGCCAGGAGGGCATATTCTCGCTTTCGCAAGGCATCATCCATAGCCCCGCTCGCTCGCGCATTCCCCGCTCGCACAGCATTTCCGAATACAACAGCATAGGATATGCGCTCAATCTGACCCGGCCGAAGCGGAAATACGCCAGACGACACAAAAAGATCGCTTTCGCCTGTCGGTATCAATGCGGGATTGACAAAACTTCCCGGTAACATGAAGCTCGCCCAGAAAAAGATATCCGGTGTCGTGCTGAAATCAATGGCGCCAGCAGGAAGATATTGCACATTGGTTAAACCAATCTGGTCGGCCTCGGCAACGTCAGTTTTGTCGATGTTTGGCTCACCCGGGAATGGCGTGTTCGCACCCGAGGTTGGCTTTCCATCTCCCTCACCCGGATCGCCGGTATTGGGTGCGCCGTCAAGCCCCACATCATCGGTCAGAGGATTCCAGTCGCTATCGTTGTCATAGCCATCATCGCGTGACTCATCGATCATCTCATCGATGCCTTCGTCGATATTCGGATCGCGCGCCCCGTCACGGTTGATGTATTTCTTCCCAAGGTCCTCCGCACCAACGTCGTAAAGGAAAACGGTTGTGCCGGGAACGCGATAACGTTTGTACGGATCAGAGGCAGCTTGGTCGATCATAAGCTGCGTTACGGTAGGCCAATTCCCCAGCGAATTCCCATCATTGTCGATATTATCCTTATAGCGACGGCCCACATCTTCAGGACCTACATCGATAAGATGAATTACGCTGTCTTGAACTGCATCCGCTTCAGAATTGGGAGGCCATCGCTTCCATTGATAGCCATTGACATTATCCGAGCTCGCTTCGGTCACCATCGCACTCGTCACCGTCGGACTGCCAACCTCCCCGTCTCCATCATTGTCGATGCCATCAGCAAATCCTACTCCAACTTGGACACCAAAAGGAACGTGTGTGGAGTCCTCGTCGATTAACCCATTTCTGTTGTTGTCAACTCCGTCGGCTTTGATCTCTCCCCCGAGCATGGTCGGGAGAATCTTCGAGCCACCGGGCTCTCCATCTCCATCGTTATCAATCTTATCAGTGGCATTTCCTGGAGTCTCCAAGTAAAGGGTGGCTGCTGCTCCGACGAACGTACCTTGGAAAGCGGGATTCGAGCTAACGCCATCACTATCGAGCGAGAAGGCAATGTCAAGGAGTAGATCAAAGCTGGGACTGTCATCTTGCGAATCTCCATCGCCGCCTACAAAGTCTGCCAACCATAACGTGACAGCCGTTTTCGGAAGAAGCTTTGTGCCATCGTTTTTGATTTCATGGACGAAGAAAACAGCGTCCGCCACAGAGGCTTGCGACCACTCCATGACGCGGGTGTCGATAATGAGACCTAGCCCCCTTCTCGTCGGGTCGGTATCGTCCGGAGTATAATCAAAAACTGGTCTGTTGTAGTTGTCATCTCCAACACGAAAGTACATTTCCTGGTCGGCGCTAAACTGGTCTTTGCCAAAGTACCCATTCCACTTGCCCGCCCATCCGGGATCCTGCGCATCACCGAGTTTATCCGGCCAGAATGCTGGCCATGTTGCGGGCTCATCGCTCTTTGCTATCTTATTGGCAGCGAGATTGAAGTATCCCGGGATTGGCTCAAGGTTCCACGAACCGCCGGTTTGGGGGTTTTGGCGATACGTTGGGAGGTCCACAATTCTCGCTATGTTCCCATTATTCAGTCGAACCTCAGCCCCGACAAATAAGCCAACGAGAGCAACGTAATAGCGATTCGTATTTTTCGGCCATTCGTATGGCACTCCTTGCCCTACTCCCGTTCTTCCGGAAAAGCAAAAGTTGAACACGCTCGTTCGCACATTATTGCCATCAATCTCTGTTCTTCGACGATAACTTGGGTCAACACGTTCTTTGCTCGGAACATGCTGGGCCACGCTTTCCGCGAACAGTGAAATCTGTACGAGGATCAACAACAACCTTAATTGCTTTCTGGTCATGAAATACTCCGACGTCATATAGCCATCTTAGAAGCTTAGTTCCACCCCGACCTGAATCTCCCGCGGCTCGGAATAAAAATCGGGTCGGGTAATAAACTGTTCAACGGTATTGACCCGCCCCGGGTTCTGATTAACGGGTCCAGCCCCTAAGGCACGCACAGAAGCGGTCGCCCGACCTGTTTGTCCAAACACCTCTACCTCGTTGCGCCGGTCGAAAAGATTAAAGACTTTCAAAAAGACAACCAGATTCAACGGCCCCAGCGCAAAGTTCTTGAACGCATTGAGATCAATCGTGTAGGTTGGAGGTCTTCTTCTGCTGTTCTTTGTCAGCACTCTTGCGGCATCCTCCCCACGTCCTTCGGCCTGATTTAACACCGGTGAGTACGGTAACCCCGAACCGTAACGCCCCAAAAGGAACACTCCCCAATCTCCGCTGCTGAGGCCCGTAGAAATGTTCACGGTGTGGGTTTGGTCCCAATCCAGCGGTGTCAACGTCCTCGATGGCTCTCTATTGCTTTGTTGCGCCGCCTGCTCTTCATCGGGGTTCGAATTATTTCCCTCCGCTACTTGAAACGTGTACGACAGATTGAAAGAAAACGGGTCGGCAATATGCGAAGACCGTTTGTTCATCGTCAACGTGATGCCACGAGAATTGGCATAATCACGATTGATGAAAATGGTATAGTAGGAAGTGGCCGTTTCCGGGTCACGAACCGGTATTCTCGTACTCGTTGACACCCAGTCGCGCGTATCACGATAAAACCCCGTGACATCAAAACTCATGTCTTCAGTGACCTGCTGTTGCAATCCAAATTCATACATGACCGTTTTCTGAGGATTAAGGTCGGGATTCCCGTACACCCCCTGCAATCCGCTTGCCGTTGTCACTTTGTAACCCGGTTTTTGATAAAGATGAATGAAAGACGGTATCTGGAGAAAATGACCGTACGAGAAGTGTAAAACGCCACGGTCAGTAATGGGGTAAGAGATTCCGAATCTCGGGCTGATGCTCTTCTTGGGAGAGGCTTTCTTGTACCATTTTGCCAGCCGTTGATCAAACGATAGGGATTGATTCTCTGGTTTCTGTGGCAAATAAACGTTTGGGTCCTGCGGATCCACCAAAACTTCACCCTTTGAATCAAAATAGTCAAACCGCACACCGATGTTCATAATCATCTGCTCATATTCCAACTTATCTTGAATATACCCAGAAAATTCGATGGGTTTTCGAGTGTACTGTTCATGAAGCGGCGTCGTGATATCTGGAATTTCGGGTACATAGCTACCATCGCTCAGCTGACGCGGAGCCAGACTATAGTCGTCAAGAAACAGTTCATGAACTCTTCCCTCGAGTCCAAATTTCAACTGGTGAAGTCGATTGATCTGGTCGGTGTAGTCAAACTTCGCGACGTTTGTCTTCGTCGTTCTGCGAAACCGATGATTGTTCGTTCCCTTCTTGATGAACTCGTACAAATCTCTGTTTGTTGCCTGTGGATCGACAATGTAGCGTGAATCGAATGGATCCGAGTACAAATATTCCTTAAATCTCTTGTAAAAGGTGCTAAGATTGACGGTATAGAAGGAACTTGAGCTGAGGGTATGCGTTAACACAAGCGAGTAATTATAACCTCGGTCGAACTTCTTCACATCGCCATCAGGGGTGTATTTCCAATCGTGGTTATAGTCGCGATATTCGATGTCGCTGTAAATACCCGTCAAGCTTAACCGCATCGCCGGCGTTATACTATACGTCAGTTTTGCCTGGCCTGAGAATCGTTGCCGGTTGTTCATTGGCACAAAAGCACTGTCTCCGGCCGTACCATCGGGATTGAACCGCCTCACACCGTACAACCATCCATCGGTCTTATAAAACCGACCAGATGCATAAAAGGTAAGGTGAGGAATAAGAGGAACTGGTCCACTCAAACTCCCCTCGACATTAAGGTTATCGGTCGGATTGGTACTCTTGAGATTGGTAAACAAATGGGAATCGCGCGTGAAATAGTCTCCGGAGTAATACGTGAAGTATCCGCGCAATCTCTCTCCCCCATCTTTTGTAACAATGTTCACGATGCCAGACATTGCCTGGCCGTATTCGGCGTTAAAAGTCCCGCTAATCACTTGCAATTCCTGCATAGAATTGTTGTCAATTTGCACGGCCTGCCCCCCATCGTACACGTCTGATACAGAAACTCCATCTACCCAATACGCCACTTCGCTTGTCCTCCCTCCTCGAATGTGAATACCGCCTCCGCGATCCACTGTAATCCCAGCTTGGAGGGAGAGTACTTCATGGACCTCCTGCACTGGCATGTTTCGAATCTCGTTGGAGGTCACGCGTGCTTCCGATGATGTCAAGTCCTTTCGGATAACCGGAATTTCGGCTGTAACAGTAACCTCCTCGAGCTCTACGACCGTAGGATCAAGACTTACGTCAACGGTGGTGGTCAGATCGATATTCACCTGAATACCAGAAACTGTTTTCCTCGTAAATCCAATCGACGAAACGATAACGTTGTATTTGCCTGGCGGCACATTAAGAATTACATAGTACCCTTCAACATCGGTTGCTGCACCGAGCGTCGTACCTTCCAGAACAATGTTCGCGCCAATCAACGGCTCTCCGCTCGAGGCATCCTTAACACGTCCGGCAACTTTGCCCGTCGTTCCTCCAAAAACCACCGTAGAAGTAACAAACGTAATCAACAGAATAACCGATAGAGATTTCATTGAGACTTCCTTCTCGTCATTTAAAGCCGAATTTCGGCCAAGGTGTTCTCATCGATGGTGATCTCCGTCTTTGTCCGCAACTCATGGGCGGCGCGCTGGAGCGCCTGAAGCTTTCGCTGCTTGCGTATCCCCTCTAAGATTGATTCACGACTTTCACTGAAACTCTTTTGTCGCCCGTCTTTCTTCCCCAAGATCTTGAAGAGACCATAGTAAGGGTCGACGAATTCCGGCCCCAGAATCGCCCCAACGTTCGACTTGGCGAATTTCTCTCCAAGAGTTCCATATTGGTCAATTGTGAGATATCCTAATTCGCCACCCTTCTTCGCAGCCCACAGCCTGATAGAGTGTGCTTTTGCCAATGTTGAAAAATCTTTTCCCCGATCAAGCCGATTTCGGAGCTGCTCCGCTTCTTCCAATGTTCTCACAAGAATCTCTGCTACGTTCACCTGGGGTGCATGCCGAAAATCGGCCTTGTTCATTTCATAAATCCTTCGCAATTCATCCTCCGAAACTTCTTCCGTTTCAACCTGCCGCTCAATGCCAGCAGCCCATTCTTTGAGGGCATACCGCAGCGTCATTTCCTGGATCTGTGCCACGGTCTCAGCCTCTTGGTCGATTCCATCCTTTGTTGCCCTTTCAAGGAGAACCTCGCGGGCTGCCAAACCTGTGATCAGTTCTTTGAGATCCTCGGCCGATTTCACACGAGCACGTTGTTTTGAGGTGGTGAATTCCAGCTTCTCAAGAAATTCCTGAACACTCCACGACGCATGCTCGAATCTCACGATCTGAGCATCTGGATTCATCGCCTGAGAGACGACCGTCTCAGCACGAAATACCTGTCCGCCTTGGAGAATATCCCACTGGGCAAGAATCTGCGTTAAAGACTCCGGCACAAACTCCGGAGAAAGTTCTCGAGCTATGCTTCGGACTGTTTCTTCTATGGCCTTGATCGTCTTCTTCGTCCGAACACGGTCCTCAAGTTCTCCCTTTTGCTTGGCATAATCGTTCTCTGAGAGCAAAGGGTGATCCACACGATCTTCGACTTTCACAATCGCGTATCCTACGCCTATCCGCACAGGATCCGAAAGTTCACCTATTGGCAGTGAGAAAGCGACCTCTTCAAGCCTTGCATCCATCTCACCACGACCGAAATAGCCGAGATATCCACCGTTGCTGGCCAGGCCGGGATCGCTGAAGACCGTGCGTGCCAACGATTGAAACGTTGTGCCTTCTAACAGTTTGCGCTTGAGATCCCATGCGCCGCTCTCCGTTTTTGCATACAGGTACCGAGCGCTAACTTTTGCATTCGCATGACGAAACTCCTCCCATAATTCCTTTTCCGTTACTTGAATCTTCTTAGCAATGAACTTGACCGCGTATCGATCCAGCATTGCTTGCAACCGAATCTCCGTTAGACGTTTTCGAACCGAAGCTTGCTCGAACCACCCATCACGTCGAAGCTTCCCAAGAATAAGGACCTCATTTACCATATTCTGAAGGACATTTCTTCTTTGGACAATATTGTCTGAGGTCCCGGACGCTCGGAGAAATTTCTCATACCTTGTCTTGAAATCCTTGATCTGAATCGTTTCGTCACCAACACGGGCCAGAACTCCGGTCTCTTCTCGAGCACAACTCCCAAGAATGACTGCAGTCAAGATAAACGAGAACAGTGTAATGCGCCGTGGAAGGGTCATGTCTTTCTCAACACAATCGCTTTCTTTGCCGGCAGAGAAATCCGCAAGAAACCAGCTTCCTCTTCAACCTGTCCATCACCAAACACCTTCTCCCAACCGTTTTTCCATTCAATGACCTCTGGCCCAACCATATACTGCTGTTGATCTGAAGAATTGTTCAAGAAAACACAGACGAGAGATCTTTCGGTTCTGCGGAAGAATCCAAGGCTATTCTTTGCATCGTCCATGAGAATGAATTTCATTGAACCATTCGTGAGGGCGGGAGTCGATCGGCGGAGAGCAAGAAGTTCTTTATAAAAGGCGTGCAGCGTTGAGTCAAAAGCATTTCGATCGGGAGGGCGAAACTTCGACCAGGGATGTGAGCGTTCAGGCTCGAACCTCATCTCCGGCCATACCATCGGCTTCCGACAATCCGGGTCATCTGCTCCCCACATTCCTGCTTCAGTGCCATAGTAGATCATCGGTGCACCAAGGTAGGTCATTTGGAACACCGCCATCAGCCTCAACGTCTCCATTTCCCTTTCATTCGGCTTGCGAACATTGTAATCGTTGTTATCGCTCACTCCAACACGCTTATCGTACGGGAGATCGGCATTGACAATGTGTGAAGACATTCTATCGGTGTCGTGACTGTCATAGAGATTCATGAGCGAGAAATTGAACCGCTCGGGATAATCTTTGAGAAATCCGTCGAGCCGGGACACAACATCACTTGGCTTAATTGCCGTTTTCTGCCCCGCGAAGAAACGAAAAGCTTCCCTCGCCCATCGATAATTCATCACCGCGTCAAAGACATCCCCCTGAAGCCAGGGCGCGGCGTTGAACATCTTCTCGTTTTGCCAATCTTCCCACCACACCTCCCCAACAATATAGGCATCGGGATTAATCTCTCGAACCCATGTGCGAAATTCCCGCCAGAAAGCCGGATTGATCTTCTCTGCAACATCGAGACGCCATCCATCGATACCATCCTCGGGATTTCCATCGCCGTTCGGATCCATCCATCTCTTGACGATCGCTTTGATATGTTCCCTCGGACCCGATACTATTCCACGCTCATCTTCCCTGATCTCCGGAAGTTCACGTACGCCGTTCCACCCCTCATAACCGAACTCGTTCTCCGGAGTCTTTGGATCATCCCAGCGTTTGATGGAAAACCAATCTTTAAACCTAGACTTTTCCTGCTCCTTCTTCACGTCCTCGAATGCCCAAAACGTCATTCCGACGTGATTAAAAACTCCGTCGATCACGACACGAATCCCTCTCTTGTGTGCCTCTTGAATCAGGCGCAAAAATACCTTATCCGCTGCCGACCACTTCCATGTCGAGGGATCGCTGGGATCCTCGCTCCTCCACAGCGCTCTATCACCTTCAGGATCCGGACCGAAATTGTTGTCTACATGATGATAGAATGTCGCATCATACTTGTGCAGAGATGGGGATTCGAAAATCGGATTGAGATAGATTGCATTGATACCAAGATCCGTGAGATAATCCAACCTGTCGATTACTCCCTGAAGATCACCCCCATAACGCCTCTGCTGAACGTGAAAATAGAATCCCTTTCCATCGTTGCCCTCCCAAGGCTGAAAAGCGTACCAATCGCCCGCCCAGCTACTCACCTGCCACCCTGGGGCGACTTCATGCGGCCATGCGCCAGTGAGATCCACCGGACGTGGATCGTTGTTCGGATCCCCATTGCTGAAGCGCTCGGGAAAGATTTGATACCAGACAGCAGACGCCGCCCAAGAAGGCGGATGATCAAACGGTGTTGTCGAAGAAGGTGCAGATCGAGTACAAGAAAGGAGAACGATGATGAGCATGGACGAGAGAAGAGCAAACGTGGGACTGCGTCTCATACGCTCCGGACTCCTGCCTCAACCTTTGAAGCCTTCTCGCCAAGCACAGCACCACACGTCTTTCGAATGACAAGCTCAGGCTTGAATTTCTTGTGTTGAACCGGAGCTTGCGGGTCCTTGATCCTTTGAAACAGCATATCGACAGCGAGCTCGCCCATCGCATGCATCGGCTGGCGCATGGTTGTTAGTCCAAGGTGACTGGCAAGCTCGATATCGTCAAAACTCACAATCGCAATGTCGTCGGGACAACTCTTTCCCCCTTCGGTCAATGCTTGAAGTGCACCCGCAGCCTGAATGTCGCTCGAAACAAAGAGAGCGGTCGGCATTTGGTTTCCCATTGCCAAAAATTCTTTCATCGTCTGATAACCTGCCTCCCGCGTGAATCCATCCAGCTCCGTCGACGCCGCCACTTTAACATACTCGGCAGGGACGCTCAAGCCCGCCTCTTTCATCGCTTTCCTGAAGCCTTCCACCCGCTCCTTTGCCGGACGGCTTTCCAAACTCGCGCTGAGCATTCCGATGCGACGGTGTCCTAAGGAAATAAGATGCCGCGTGGCGAGGCTTGCCCCGGCGACGTTCTCGACAAAAAGAGAGTCGAACTTCTCGTGATCCGTATCCACCAACACAATGGGGATGCGCTGGGCCACGTACTGCTCGAAAAGCTCCAGTGGGGCTTTCATGGAAAAGAAAAGAATCCCATCCACTCTTCCACGAAGAGCGCCTCGCCGCACAGAGGAGGCTACCTGGTCGGGATGATTGACTCCATACAGGATGAGGTCGCAATCGAGCTCATTCAGCTTCGATTGGACTCCTTTGAAAACCTCAACAAAGAAGAATGTCGTAAAGAACGGGATAACGGCAAGGACAGAGTTTGTGCGTTTGCGGGCGAGCCCACGCGCATACGGATGGGGATGGTAGTTGAGTCTGTTCGCAACATTCAGTACTCGCTCCCGCGTCTCATCCGAAACACTGGGATGATTGTTGAAAACCCGTGAGACAGTTCCTATACCGACTTTCGCCTCGCGGGCGATGTCATAAATCGTGACGCGCAATGACGGCTCTATTGGTTTTTGGAAGGGCTTCCAGAAATTTAGGGATTAATGCCATAGAGTCAAGTGAAAAATAAGGGAATTCTGACTCTTGAGTTGGAAGCGCACTTCCATACACCCCCTCGGCTTGCCTCCAGAATCATCCGATCAATCAGGCTTATCCGTGTCGCGGGTCCGTCGACTCGCTACTACGACACGAGGTCCCTCCTTCGCTCCACGACCAGACGGATAAACGCCAGCGCCCCCCCCACATTAACCAATAACGGTTTACACATTCCGTTCGACGCGGAGCTCGTCGCGCCAAAAAGAGTGTTGCTATGAGTTTTTAAATGCTGTACTTCTCCTTTATCCAGTCCGGAATCTTCTCGGCCCTTCCCGTCTTCAGACTCACCATCGTGTAATGAAAATACCCGTCGCAGCTCATCTTTCCGTTATCCTTGCGGAGAATCTCAAAATGCACTTTCACACCGTCCAAATGAATCTCCTGTATCCACGTCCGCACGATAAACGTGTCCCCCAGCCCCAGAGGACGCTTGAATTCTACGTGGGCCGTTTTTACTACCCAGCCAAACCCATGTTTGATGAACTCCTCCATGGGCATCCCATAGAAGCGCTTCATCTGGTCATAACGGGCGGCAAGGACATAGTCAAAATACCGGCTGTTATGGACATGCTGGTTCATGTCGATATCGTCCGGCCGTACCTGCATTTCCGTTTCGAACTTCGCATGGATCTTCACTTCTTCATCCTCTCATTCATAATAGTAACCCAAAACAATGCACATTTCGTCTTCACTCGTCAATCCGAACCGAATGATCCTCTCTGTTTCATTATTGTAAACAACCTCGATGCGATACCCCCACCCTGGCTCGATTTCGATAAGCCGTGGAAAAGCGGCACTCGGAAATGTAACATTGGGGGGATGATCCCAGCTATGATTCTCATAGACCAATGTCCCATCATAAGAGCCACCAACAAGAAAAATCTTGAATGACTCTCCCCGTTTATGGGTATGAGAAGAAAGAGAAAAAATCTTGATCGATCGATTATAGATGGTCGTTCTCGTAATCGTCGTCTTTTGCCTGGCAGGTAGCGTGAACCCGATGAAGTTATTGAAAATCGGCTTAGCGATTCTCAGCGTGTCGATCTTCGGCGCCGTAAAGAGATTCACAAAAACCTCACCGCTGATAATATCGCTTCCTTTGTTGACATAATGGGAATTTAAGTCAAATCCTTGGTCTGGCGCCAGGGGCATAGCCACACCTGCCGGCAGATCGTAGGCCAGGTAAGGCGTCTGTGCGCCGATCATGTACTCCCTGCCGGATCGAAAAAGCTCTTCGTTGATCGCCGAATACAGATCCCTCTGTTGACCCTCGACCAGGTCATTACCGAAGTATTTGTAGAGAATGAAATGGTGACTCCCCCCTCTCATCTTGATCTCAACGCGCGTCACGTAGAGGGTATCGCTAGTGTTAATCTTGCCGTACACGAATATCTCCCTTTCTTTTCCCGGATCGATAGCAAACGGGCGGAGGTGCAGTTGAATTCCTTGCCCTGGAGGGGTAAGCGGCGTGAAATCGTCCTGACTAACAATCGGATCCTTAAGAAGTCGAACATCCGCCACAATTCCGTCCTGAGGAGCACCCCCCGCGATCCACTGACGCACGAATTCCCTGTACTGGCTTGGAAGCTGATTGGAGCCAAACGGCATTCTCTCCCCATATCCTGCCCTTATCGGCTGATCGATCTTATGGAAGAGGAAGCTCCTCATGGGATCACCCGGTTTGATCCTCTTCAGTCCGTCATTTTTAGCCATCGTGTTGGATGGATCGATATCCACAAGGTTTCCGAACGACTCATCCGCGGCCAGAGATAGTCCACCTGCACGGCTCGTCGAGTTGTGACATCCAGCCGTGGCACATTGCCGATCGAAGACAACGTGTTGCATAACCGTAAACGTGGGGAGATTTTCGAGATTCGAGGGCTCCGGTGGTACTCCCTGATCACATCCAACAAGAAATAGAAGAAGAACAAAAAATTGGCGGGCCTTCATTCTGCCGGGCAAAATACTAAACAAAAGTCCCTTTCCCAATGCAAAAAAAAAGCCGACGGGGTCTCCGTCGGCACTAGGAAATTGAAGATTCTAAGCCTTACTTTGCACCAAGAACGGCTTCTTTGGCCGCCTTTGCGACGCGGAATTTCAACACGGTCTTGGCCGGAATCTGAATCTGCTCACCCGTGGCAGGATTTCGTCCCATTCGCGCTTTCCGGTCAACTAACACGAGCTTGCCGATCCCCGGAATCGTGAAGGAATTTCGCGCTTCTCGATATGCAAGGTTTGCCATTTCCTCGAGAATCCCCACGGCCACTTTCTTCTTCAGATCAAACTTGCTGGCAATGTGCGCAGCAATCTGGCTTTTCGACATGGCTTTGCCCATAAATGCTTCCTTTAAAATTAGTTAGGTATAGGGGTTATTTAAAGTATACTTGAAACTAAAGCTTGTAGTTCGTTAGCATACAACCAAAATCAAAATTCGCCTGAAAATATAAGGGTTTTGGAAGGAAAGTCAATAGAAAACTTCAGAATTCCTTAGGAAAAATTAGGATTTTTCAGAAAGTGTCGAATTTGATGGAAAAAAGGCACTTCCGGATGGAAATTCTTCTGGTTTCTCGACGCTTTGCTACATGCCTGCACCCTTTAAGGAGGATGGGCTGATTCATATACCATCATCAAGCCCCACCATCGCTATTGCTCTGTGGAGCTCTTTTTCTGTTTTTTCCCCCACAGTGAATCTTCTCGCTGGACTTCCTCAAAAAGCTGTCCGACAACTTTTCAAAAAAGGGTCACTGCGAAAGAGTACACAATTCGAACAACAAATTTCTTCCAGATAGATTTTTTTGAAAGAGTTTATGATTTGATTACACACATGTGCTTGTGTTTTAATTATTTCTTGTCTAAGTTTGCCACCGACCTAATTCACTCCAGAGCAAAGGAACCATCAACCCACGATGACGAACCCTCGGTTCTTTGCCTCACATCTTCTAACTCATTTACTTTCAAATCATGGAGGATTTATGATACAACACCGGACTAGGTGGTCCGCGATTTTGATCTTTGTCCTTCTTGCGGGCCTCAGTGCATTGCATGCACAGGGTGTTACAACAGCCGGAATGTACGGCTCCGTGTTGGACAAGGATGGAAATCCCCTGCCGGGTGCAAACATTATCGCGCTCCATACCCCCAGCGGAACCACGTACGGTACCACGAGCCGTGAAGATGGATCCTACAATCTTCCCGGACTTCGTGTCGGCGGGCCGTATACGCTTACGGTTTCGTTTGTGGGATATACAAAGGAAGAGCGCACGGATCTGCACTTACAACTCGGACAAAGTTTACGTCAGGATTTTCGTTTAACGGAAGAGGCAGTGCAGGTTGGAGTCGTAGAAGTCACTGCTGAGCGAAGCGCTCTGCTGAATGCCGACCGAACCGGAGCGGGAACGTCCGTCAGCAGGCAGGCCATTGCGACGCTCCCCACGATCTCCCGGCGAATCGAAGATTTCGTTCGTCTCACTCCGCAATACAGCGGCGCAGGCTTCGGCTTCTCTTTTGCGGGACAGGATAACCGACTGAACAATGTCACTGTCGATGGATCATACTTCAACAACTCATTCGGTCTTGCAGGCCAGCCCGGCGATCGAACCGGTGTCGCACCGATTTCTCTCGATGCTATCGAGCAGGTGCAGGTGAACATTGCCCCTTACGATGTTCGACAAGGAAACTTCGTTGGCGCGGGAGTCAATACTGTGACGCGAAGTGGAACAAACAACTTTGCAGGATCGATTTATTATCAGCGTCGGCACAACGGACTTGTTGGAACGAAGGCAAAAGCGAACAATTTCGATCCCGGAAAGTTTGAATTCAATCAATTCGGCATAAACGTATCGGGCCCGATTATCGAAAACAAACTGTTCTTTTTTACAAGCTTTGAAAACGAAAACACTCTGCAACCCGGAACCACGTTCCGTGCAAACAAAGGCGGTGAGCCGGTTGGTGGCACTGTGACAAGGGTCCTGGAATCAGACCTCATAACATTGAGTAATTATCTCAAGACAAATTTTGGCTACGATACAGGGCCGTATCAAGGGTACGACTTCGAGACGCCCGGACTTCGTTTCCTTGCTCGGTTGGATTATAATCTTGATGAGCGAAACAAAATCAGCCTCCGTTATACGCATCTGGACTCTGATACCGATGTGCTCGTTTCCAACTCATCCTCGCTTGGGTTCGGTAATCGTCGCAGCAATACCACCGGTCTCAACTTCAAGAACTCCAACTACAAGATCCTTGAGAACATCCGATCGGTCGTTGGTGAATGGAATGCGATTCTCGCCGACAACATGTCGAACAGCCTCATTGTTGGATACTCGTATCATGATGAAAGTCGTGAACCGGTAGGCCAATTCTTCCCCATGGTCGACATTCTGAACGCAGGAACAGTATACACAACGTTCGGTTTCGAGCCGTTCACACCCAACAACGAGCTCCGCTATAGCAGTCTCCAACTTCAAGACAACTTCAGCATGTATCTTGACAAGCACTATTTGACGTTTGGATTGAGTGTGGAGCGATACGAGTCTGAAAACGTATTCTTCCCTGGCTCTCAAAGCGTCTATGTGTATAACTCACTTGCAGACTTCTACACAGACGCAAACGGTTATCTCGCAAACCCGAACCGAACCGTGTCACCAGTTACCTTGCGTCGCTTTCAGGTGCGATGGTCAAACATCCCCGGGCAGACAAAGCCGATTCAGCCCCTTGAGGTCTTCTATGCCGGCGTCTATGCACAAGACGAATACCGCGTCATGGACAATCTTAAGCTCACCCTTGGGCTTCGGCTTGACGTTCCATTCTTCGGCGACACGGGATACGAAAACCCGTTGGCAGATGCGCTGGTCTTCAGGGACGAGAAGGGCAATAACGTTCAATACAAAACAAAGAAGCTTCCTGATCCCAATATTCTTTGGTCACCCCGCCTCGGCTTCAACTATGACGTGATGGGAGATCGTTCGACTCAGGTTCGCGGAGGAACGGGAATTTTCACCGGACGACCGGCATACGTTTGGATTTCCAACCAGATCGGAAACACGGGAGTCCTCACGGGCTTTGAACAGCGCGACAACACCACCACCAGGCCATTTCATCCGGATCCAAATCACTATAAGCCGACAAACGTCACGGGTGCACCAGCCTCAAGTTACGAGCTTGCACTTACCGACCCGGATTTCAAATTCCCTCAATTGTGGCGGAGCAATATCGCTATTGACCAGGCCCTGCCGTTTGATTTTGTCGGTACGGTTGAATTCCTTTATAGCAAGGACGTCAACGGCGTCTACTACATTAATGCTAACCTGCCGGCTCCACAGACTCGGTTTAACGGTGTTGACCAGCGTCCACGCTGGACAAGCAACCGCATTTATTCCAACGTGGCAAACGCTATTGTCTTGAAAAACCAGGATGTCGGTTCCTCGTGGAACATCGCTGCTACCCTTGAATACCCGTATCGTGATGGTCTCTTCGCCAAAATCGGCTACAGCTATGGCGAGGCCAAAAACACCGTCGATCCGGGATCTATCGCGTTCGGTTCGTGGAACAACAATCAGCATGCTGGTGATCCGAACAATCCGGGCCTGGGATTTGCAGCAACATCTCCGGGAAATCGGATCTTCGCGGCTGTTTCTTATCGAAGGGAGTACTTCGATATCGGTGCAACAACAATTGCCGTATTCTTCGAAGGACGACCGAACGGAAGCGCGAGCTATGTGTTTTCGGGTGACATCAACGGTGACGGCGGCACAAGTAACGACCTCATCTACATCCCAAGAGATGCATCCGAAATGAACTTCGAGCAGTTCACTTCCGGCACTCGAACCTTCACCGTCGCCGAACAGCAGGCTGCTTGGGAGGCCTTCATTAAACAGGATCCTTACCTCAGTAAGAACCGTGGAAAGTACGCTGAGCGAGGCGCAGTGTTCACACCGATGGTCTACCGCGCAGATCTCAGTATTACTCAAGAGGTATTTACAGAACTTCTCGGAGGTCGCAATAGCCTGCAACTCCGCGCCGACTTCCTGAATATCACCAATCTCATCAATAAGGACTGGGGCGTCGGGCAACGATTTGTCACAACATCACCTCTCATTGCCCGGCCGCCGGATGCCCAAGGCAGAATTCTCTATCGTCTGCGAAACATCGGCACAGAGCTCATCTCAAAGACGTTCGAACCAAGTGCTACGATTAGCGACGTGTTCAGAATTCAACTTGGAGTGCGCTACTCCTTTAACTAGTACTTCCTTTGCTCTGATCGTCAGAAGCCCTGCTGCGTACCCCAGCAGGGCTTCTGCATTTTCTGGAGGAAGTGCCTCATTCTCCGATGCACGATAGCCGGTCCATTACTAACGATAGGATTTCTCAATGGGAAGGTAGGATATCCCCTTCAAATTTTTCGACCGCGGGGAGTCATATATTCTTTCCGACGGAAGAACATCTTCAGCACAAGGAAGGAACCCCTGCACGACCGGGAATTAGGAAAAGAGATCGCTCAAAGAGCAGAAAGGGTGTGTCGAACAATGCAGATCGATCGGGCGGCGCGGGTCGATCTTCTCTACGATACTCGGGAGCGAAGGCTCTACTTCCTCGAATGTGATGCGGCCCCGCTTATCCACAGCAAGTCCGCTTTGGCTCAGAGTTTAGAGACTGCTCGAATGAGGAGAAGGGAGCAACTTGACTTTCTTCTTGGCGCGAGAGTCAGAACAACCGCCGTTGCTCGGTGGGAAGGTTCGTCCGTTTCTGGGCCGAAGGAGCGTCCGGCCTGAAATATCCGTAGACAGCAAGGATGCAACCGGCCAGAATTCCAGAAAATCCGATGAGCATCCCGCCGAAGTATGCAGCCTGAGAAAGTGGAGCCGCGTATTCGATCCAGTTTCGCTGGACGTAGAGGAGATTGTACCAGTCGTGTCCATGCTTCGGACCAAGCAATTGGAGAACACGAAAGTTTGCATCGAAAATATACGGTGCGACAGGAATCAGATGGGCACCAGCGAGTGTCAGATAGATGGAAGCGAGAAACGGCTGCTTCCGGCCAGTAACAAGAGCAAGCAGAAGTGGAAACATCACTTGCCAAAAGGAACCACCAAAACTCGCCAGTGTGTCCCCAAAGAACATAAAGAGAAAGTGTCCACCTTCGTGCATCGGAAGAATAATCCAACTGTAATACTGCCTGAAGAGAAAGGACCACTCCCCCGCAGGTGGGAAATCCCAGTTGACGCGGGCCGCTTCGAACCATAAATAACCCGCTACCGCAAGCCCCCCCAACTTCAAAGCAAGGATGGCCCGTCGTTTGATATTCTCAGTTTGCATATCCATAGCGGTGCCATTGTAGGGACAATTCCGACGGAATTCAATATATGTTGTTTGTTGTTTGTTATGATGGCTAATGGTCAATCGTTATTCATTTCCTTGCTTTTTGTTCCTCCTTTGCCACTGTGAAGAAGCTGGGCTTTGCTCACCGTTGTTGCAGGTGAGATCCGCAAGAGAAGCGTTCCCACTGAGACATTGGGAACGAGAGTAATGAGAGCACACGCAGGTTCAATGGTGGCTCGGCCTACTAGCGTCGAGGTTGCATTTATCAGACCTGCTCCCTACTTTGTAGGGGAGAATTGACTCCGTGGAGGATTTCGACATGTCAACAACAGCAACCGCACTCAACATAACCGCAAATCTGGCTCGCCCCAAAAACGGTAAATCGAGAAATGGGATGTATGTTGTCCCGAACTTCATCAATGGAGAGTTTGTGGAATCCCACGGCTCAAAGCTCCTTCCGAAATTCAATCCCTCCACGGGCGAAGAGATCGCACAGGTTCCCCTCTCCTTATCGAAGGATATTGACGGTGCAGTCCGCGCAGCACATGATGCGTTCCCCACATGGTCCGGAACACCAATCAAAGAACGCGCTCAGGTCTTTTATAGGTACAAAGCCCTTCTCGAAAAACATTTTCAAGAGCTTGCTACACTCGTCCATGAAGAAAACGGTAAGACCATGAGCGAAGCTGCTGCTGAAATCGAGAAGGCCATTGAAGTGACGGAATTTGCTTGTTCGATGCCGCAGTTAGTCCCCGGCGAAATTCTCGAAGTCAGCAAAGGTGTCGAGTGCAGGATCGATCGCTATCCATTGGGCGTCGTTGCATCAATCACTCCCTTCAATTTCCCCAATATGGTCCCAAACTGGACCATCCCCAATGCGCTGGTTCTTGGCAATACGATGATCCTCAAGCCCTCCGAGCAAGTACCGTTCAGCGCAACACGCATTGCCGAGCTCCTGAAAGAAGCAGGACTGCCTGATGGTGTTTTTAATGTGGTGAACGGTGCCCAGGAGGCGGTGGAGGCGATCTGCGACCATCCCAGAATTCAGGCCGTATCATTTGTTGGATCGACAAAAGTGGCAAAGATCGTGTACGCCCGTGCGACATCAATGCATAAGCGAGCCCTCTGCCTGGGAGGCGCGAAGAATCATCTCATTGTCCTTCCCGATGCTCACGAGCAGATGGCCGCGTCGAACATAGCAGCTTCGATGAGCGGTTGTGCAGGCCAGCGATGCATGGCGGCATCGGCAATGGTGGCGGTGGGACCTGTCGATCATATCATCAAGCTTCTCTGCGAAGAAGCACGCAAGATTATCCCCGGAAAGAACCTCGGGGCGGTGATCTCCAAACAGGCCAAAGAGCGCATCGAGGGATACATCACCGAGGCGGAGAGGCAAGGGGCAAAGGTTCTTGTGGATGGGCGCAATGCGGTCGTCGAAGGCAAAGAAGGTGGCTATTATGTCGGCCCAACCGTTATTGATTATGTCCGGCCGGAAATGCGGATAGCGCAGGAGGAGGTATTCGGGCCCGTGCTGTCAATCATCCGCGCAAAGACAGTGGACGAGGCAATAGCCATCGAAAATGCAAATCCGTATGGGAATGCAGCGTCAGTCTTTACGCAGAGCGGCGGAATGGCACGCTATGTCATCGAGCGAGCGAGTGCCGGAATGATCGGGGTGAATATCGGCGTGCCCGTACCCCGTGAGCCGTTTTCGTTCGGCGGATGGAATGAGTCGAAGTTTGGCGCATGCGACATCACGGGCAAGAGCTCGATCGAGTTCTTCACGAAACTCAAGAAAACGACGACCAAATGGAATCCCGAGTCACGGGTCAACTGGATGAGTTGAAAAAGGAGGCGTTACGAGGACGGCTTAAGGTGAACGTTTGACTGCCCGTTATTCCCAAAATGAGATTTCCAATCCACCGAATTCGACCACCCATTACACCCACCTTATTTTTTAATGATTCGACCTCGCTTCATCAACCCCGTATAGACACCAAACGCTACTGCAAACCCCACGAACCACGCGTAGTCGTATAAGAACCGAAGCTCGCTAACGAGCAATCCAACAAGCGCTACAAGAACACCGGCAACAAGGGCAACCATTGCCTTTGGGTTAAATCCTTTCGTGTACTCATACTCTCCCCCCCTTTGGTAGAGGTCGACAACCTTGAGGTTTCTTTTACGAACAACAAAGTAGTCTGCTATCAGGACACCGGCAATCGGACCAAGGAATCCGGAGTACCCAATCAGCCAACCAAAAATATATGCGCTGTAATCTTCGAGCAACTTCCACGGCATCATCGCAATGCCAAGGAACGCGGTGATCAATCCCCCACCAACGAAACTGATCTTCTTTGGTGCGAGATTCGAGAACCCGTTGGCGGGAGCCACGACATTTGCCGCAATATTTGTCGTCAGTGTCGCAATGGTGAGCGCGAGCATAGAAAGAAAGATGATAAGGGGACTTTCGAACTTTGAAAGAAGTACCACCGGGTCCCAAATTGCCTCTCCGAAAATGACGACGGTGGCCGATGTAACGGCAACACCGATGAAGGAGTACAACGCCATCGTGAACGGCAGACCGAACAATTGTCCAAGAATCTGCTCTCGTTGTCCCCGCGCATAGCGAGTGAAGTCGGGGATGTTGAGCGACAGCGTCGCCCAAAAACCAACCATACCGGTAAGGGACGGAATGAAAAACTTCCAGAACTCACCGGCAGTTTGAAATTTGCTCGGCTGCGAGAGAATAGGTCCAAAGCCGCCCCCTTCAACAAGCGCCCAAATAAGAAGTCCAATCCCTACCAAAAGAAGGAACGGAGCCGCAAGTGCTTCGAGGTGTTTTATTGACTCGGTTCCCTTGAGGATAAAGTATACATTCATCACCCAAAAAGCCCCGAAGCTCACCCACGGTCCCGCTGCGAACTCCTGCCAGCCCGGTACGAGAATCACAACCATGGCGTTGATCGCTGCTCCCCCGATCCATGTTTGAATGCCAAACCATCCGCACGCGACAAGGGCGCGGAGAATCGAAGGCACGTTCGCGCCGAGTGTTCCAAAGGGCGCCCTCACAAGAACAGGAAACGGGATGCCATACTTTGTGCCGGCATGAGCATTGAGAATCATCGGAATGAGCACAATGAGATTCCCTAAGGTGATCGTAAGAATTGCCTGCCACCAGTTCATTCCGCCGGCAATAAGTCCCGCCGCAAGCATGTACGTCGGGATGCAAACACACATGCCGACCCACAAAGCAGCGATGTGATAGGTCGTCCACGTGCGCTGGGAAACTTTGGTTGGTGCAATATCAGCATTGATAAGCGGACTGTGATCAACGGCGGAGAGATCGACTTCGACAAGTTCGGAAGTCAAAGAAGAAGCCATGGGAAATCCTCCTTTGTCATGGACTGGTACTTCTTCGTGTGGCTGAACACGCTAAAGCAGGTTATACTGCGACCTTCGGATAAACTGTCCGTCCCCTCTCTTCCCCAGGAATGTATCTCCCTCAAAAACGACTCTGCCCCGCGACATGACATAAGCCGGTGATCCGCTCACTGTCATTCCCTCGTATGGGTTGTAATCTACCCGCATGAAATGGGTTTTTGCGCTTATCGAATGTTTCCGCTTCGGATCCCAAATGACGATATCCGCGTCACTGCCGACGGCAATTGTTCCCTTCCGGGGGAAGAGTCCCATGAGTTTAGCCGGAGCAGTAGACACAAGCTGCACAAATCTGTTCATACTCCACCCTCGTTTTACCACCCCACCTTCGTAAAGCAAATGCAACCGGTTTTCCACCCCCGGTACACCGTTTGGGATCTTACTGAAATCATCCTTCCCTAATTCTTTTTGTTTTGGCAGACCTTTGAAACCTTCCTTCATACAGAAGGGACAATGATCGGTCGAAACGACTTGAAGATCATCGACTTTAAGCGCTTTCCAGAGATGTTCCTGATTTGCGCGCTCCCGAATCGGTGGTGAACAGATGTATTTTGCCCCATCAAAGCTTCCGTCAGCATAATCTTCATAGGAAAGGAAGAGATACTGCGGGCACGTCTCGCCGTATGCCGGCAAACCGCGGTCCCGTGCTTCTCGAATCTGCTCCATTGCTTTGTGGGATGAAACATGAACGACATAAACCGGTACCCCGGCCATCTCACTGAGCGCAATCACGCGGTGGGTTGCCTCTTGTTCAGCAGTTGCGGGACGAGAAAGGGCGTGGATGTTTGGAGTTTTCTTCCCTTCCGCAAGCATCTTCTTGACGATCATGTCGATAACATTGCCGTTCTCCGCGTGCATGCAAATGAGCCCCCCATTGTCGGCCGTACGTTTCATAGCTTTGAAGATCGTGGCATCATCAACCATGAAGACACCCGGATATGCCGTAAAGAGCTTGAAGCTGGTAACTCCTTCATGCTTCACCAGTGCATCCATCTCCGGCAGCCAATCATCCGGCAGCTCCGTGAGAATCATGTGAAGACCGTAGTCAACCACCGCACGTCCTTCAGACTTCCGGAGCCACGTATCGAGGGCCTGTCGCATGGTGATGCCTTTGGACTGTACTGCGAAATCCACAATGCACGTTGTTCCACCATGCGCCGCTGCGATTGTACCCGTCTCGAAATCGTCAGAAGAAGAGGTGCCGCCGAACGGAAGATCCATGTGCGTGTGGACATCAATACCGCCAGGGATCACGTACTTCCCGCTTGCATCGATAACCTTATCGGCCTTCATTGGAAGATCTTTGCCGATTGTCGTAACTACCTCTTTCTCAATGTAAATGTCCGCCACATAATCCTGCTCAGCAGTGATAACACGACCGTTTTTGATTAAGACAGACATAGATTCTCCAGCAAGTTCAACATTGAAAGTTCAGTTTCGAGTTTCTTGAATTGTGAATCCGCTTGCCTAGTGAATCTCTATTCCATGCTTATGCTGGAATTGCCGCAAGGCCTCCCAAGTGACAGGCTGAGGAAGTTGCTTCATAAGCTCGTTCCATGTCATCGATTCGCTGCCGTCGTCCTTTCGGACCATCGAAATGCATCTCTCAACCGGGCACACCAGGAAGCAGAGGCGGCAACCGACACAATCATTCTCACGAACTTTCGGCTGATTCTTTCCATTGTGCGGGAGAAGGTCGATGCACTGGTGTGCGCTGTCTTCACATGCGATGTAACAGAGATTACATTGTATGCATTTTGACTCGTCGATTCGCGCAGTAGTTTTGTAGAGTAGATTCAAATCACCGAAATCGGCAATCGCTTTTAGTGACTTTCCCCGAACCTCATCCAACGTTGTGAATCCTTTTTCTTCCATCCAATTCGTCAATCCCTCTGTCATATCGTTAATGATACGAAAACCATAATGCATCACTGCTGTGCACACCTGAACACTGGTTGCCCCCAGAAGAATAAACTCCAGGGCATCCCGCCAGGTAGAAATCCCACCGATCGCAGAAATCGGAAGGCCGATCTCTTTATCAATGGCGATTTGGGAGACCATGTTGAGCGCAATCGGTTTCACAGCCGGGCCAGCGTATCCGCCGTGCCCGCCTTTCCCGTCGACTGAGGGCTTCAATTCAAATGTGTCCAGATCGATACCCATGATGCTGTTAATGGTATTAATGAGAGAAATACCGGACGCGCCCCCTTTTTTTGCAGCCCGTCCCGGAAATCGGATATCGGCAACGTTCGGAGTCAGCTTCACGAGCACGGGGATTGTTGACACTTCAGTGACCCACTCAGTAATCATTGCGCAATATTCGGGCACCTGTCCCACCGCCGAGCCCATGCCTCGTTCGCTCATGCCATGGGGACAACCATAGTTCAGCTCGATACCGTCGCAACCGGTGTCGATTGTACGCTTGACGATGTCATGCCATGTTTCACGCTTGGATTCGACCATCAGTGATGCAATCACTGCCCGGTCAGGCCAGAGCCTCTTTGTCTCGGCGATCTCCTTCAGATTGACTTCGATGGGTCGATCACTGATGAGCTCGATGTTGTTCAGGCCGATGATTTTCTGTCCATTATAGTCGATCGCACCATAGCGATTGAAGACATTCATCACCGGCTCGCCGATGGTCTTCCACACAGCGCCACCCCAACCCTGCTCAAACGCTTTGCAGACCTGATAAGCGGAATTCGTCGGGGGAGCTGAAGCCAGCCAGAATGGATTCGGGGAGCGAATGCCGCCGCAATTGATACGTAGGTCAACCATGGGTCACCTCATGAGAAGAAGTTTGGAATCAGGTGCACGATTCATGATTCAGGTATTGCGATCAGAGTCAGATCCCTCCACGATATTGGCGGGCGAGGATTCTGCGCTCTTTCTGATTTGGCTTCCCTCTTCATACAAATCAAACTTGGGGGGCAACAATCATCTAGTGTAACGGAGTTGCCAGTTTATGTGCGAGCTTGTAGACTTCAAGATTCTTGTGCGCATTTTCCGTAACAATTCCCCCCTTCATTATTGGGGTATATCAATCTTGTTTCCCGAATCCTGAAACTGTCAGCTCCGCCTCAGCCACTGATCAATCCCCCTTGCGGCCTTCTTTCCTTCCGCAGCAGCGTTCACGACCTCCTGCCCCCCACTAATGCAGTCACCGGCGGCAAAGAACAGAGGATTGCTTGTCTGCATTGTCTCCGGGTTCACTCTAATGGTACCATCCACTAACTTAAGGTCAGGAATCTGCTCTATAAATGATTCGTCGAGATTTTGGCCAACTGATGTTATCACCATGTCAACAGGAAGTGTGAATTCTGTTCCGGCAATAGGTTCGGGCCGTCGACGTCCGTCTGGACCGGGCTTCCCAAGCCGCATCTTGATGCATTCCAGCCCCTCAACATGCGTAGTTCCGAGCACGCGTTTTGGTGCGGTCAAAAAAAGAAATCGAATTCCGTCATTCCTGGCTAACAGAAACTCAAACTTGTATGCAGGCATCTCTTTTTCGCTTCGCCGGTAGATCATTGTCACCTCTTCTGCCCCGAGGCGCTTTGCCTCCGTCGCAGCATCAATTGCAGTGTTCCCCGCACCAATCACAACGACCCGTCTCCCCACATCGACCTTCGACCATTGCCTCGTGGTAACATCACCGATAAAGTCCAGTGCGTCAATAACCCCTTCCAAATCCTCACCTGGTATGTGTAGTCTGCTCGGCGAACCAAGTCCGACTCCAATAAAGATTGCATCATGCGATTTCGTTAGCTGCGGAATTGAAATATCTTTGCCGACCTTGATTCCCGTTCGAATTGTTACACCGAGCTGTTCAATCATTTTGACTTCGTTTAAGCTATCCTGTTGCTTCATCTTGTAAGGTGCGATTCCCCAGGTATCCAAGCCGCCCGGTTTCTCTCTAGCCTCGTAAATGGTCACATCATATCCAAGGAGAGCCAACTCTGCCGCGCAGGAGAGTCCCGCCGGGCCCGCTCCAATAACTCCGACAGATTTTCCATTCTTTGGTGCGGAGGGAAAGAACGTTGGCATCCCATGTTCGAAATACCAATCCATGGCGTAGCGCTGAAGCCGGCCAATCTGAATTGGCGGCTCGTGACGCTCGTTGTACACACAGGCCCCTTCACAAAGGACATCAACCGGACAGGCTTTTGCACACGTGAGTGCCACCCAGTTGGACTCCAGGATCGTCTTCGCAGCACCTTTGACATTTCCGGTGGCGATCTTCTTGATGAAGGTGGAGATATCAATGTGGGTGGGACAGGCTTTCATGCAGGGGGAGTCATAGCAATACAAACAGCGATTTGCTTCGGCAACTGCGGAATTCGGAGTAAAGGGGGGATGGAGCTCAGCAAAGTTCTCCTCATACTGTTCAGGCGTCAGTTTCGGCGCAATGTTCTTCACTGTTCCACCTCCGCATCCGCAAGCACCAGAGCTTCATCGAGTGCCTGGATTCCTCTGTCGATTTCATCCGTTGTAATAATCAACGGCGGCGCAATAACGAAATGGCTTACCCAGGCTTGGACGAACACCCCCTTCTTCATCATCTCCGCAGCAATTTTCTCCACCATCGTCGGGACGCCGTTGACTTTATCCGACATCTTGTTGAAATACTTCTTTGCCTTTCGGTTCTTCACAAGCTCGACGGCCCAGAAGAGTCCTAAGCCCCGGACGTCACCGACACATGGATGTCGTTCTTTGAGCTCATCTAACTTCTTCCCCAGATACTTTCCGAGCTCGAGCGAGCGATCCACAAGATTCAAACGCTTCATCTCATGAATCGCAGCTATAGCAGGAGCAAGCGTTAATGGATGTGCCTCATATGTATGTCCATGGGAAAAGAAGTGATCGTCAAAAAATGAAGCGATCTTCATCGTCGTTGCACAAAGCCCCAGCGGAACATACGCCGTCGTGATGCCCTTTGCAGTGACAAGGATATCCGGTAAGACCCCCCAATGGTCAACCGCAAACCATTTGCCTGTTCTTCCCCATCCACTCATCACTTCGTCGGCAATAAGTAGGACATTGTGAGCCGTGCAGATTTCCCGCAGTCGAGGCATGTACTCTTTCGGCGGGACGAGGACGCCGTTCGTCCCAACGACCGGCTCTACGATCACCGCGGCAACATCGCTCTCATTTTCGATCATGTGCTCAATATACTCCACACAGGCAATGCCACAGTCGGGATACGTGTGATCGATTGGGCAGTCGAAGCAGTTCACTTCAGGGGCGAAGATCACTCCAGGAATTTTTCCCGCCGGCTCCATCGCCCAGCGGCGCGGATCACCTGTAGCGGCGATCGATCCCATCGTCGAGCCGTGGTACGAGCGATAGCGGGCGATGATCTTGGTTTTCCCCGTGACCATCCGTGCGATTTTGAAGGCCGCTTCGTTCGCCTCCGTTCCAGAAGTTGTGAAGAAGTATTTCTCCAGTCCTTTCGGCAGGACATCAAGGAGTTCCTTGCTTAGCTCGGCGCGGACATCGGTTGCGTAGGCAGGACCAATGTAAGGGAGTTTCCGAGCCTGCTCCTCAATAGCCTGAATTACGGCCTTGTTTTTGTGTCCGAGTGTAACACACATGAGCTGAGAGGAAAAATCGAGATACTTCTTCCCCGACCCATCGATAAAGTAACATCCCTCGGCATCAGCGATGTGCAGTGGCTTCCACCCTTTCTGGAAACGCCACGTTCCGTATGTGTATTTTGCCGTAAGTTCGGAGATTTCTTGAGATGAGAGATTTGGCATGTTAAAAGCTCTGGAGTGTAAAGTTTTGGGTTCGGGCTCTTCGAGATCTGGGTTTTCGAAATTTCGAGTTCTGACTTTCCGCCTATGTCAGACAATGGCTTAGGTGAACGGGCTAATCCCTGAGCTTGTCGAAGTGCTTCATCCTTCCACAAGTTCCTTATACGTCTCCGGCCTGCGGTCGCGGAAGAATTGCCACACAGAACGGACCTCCTGAATTTCGTCTAGATTCAAGTCGGCTACAACGAGCTCACTCTTATCCCTTGACGCTTGAGCGATAATCTTCCCACGCGGGTTGCAGAAATAGCTCTTTCCGTAGAATTCTCCAATGTTCCAGGGAGGCTCTGTACCCACACGATTGATTGCCCCGACAAAATAACCGTTGGCAACGGCGTGTGCTGGTTGCTCCAGCTCCCACAGATACTCAGAGAGTCCGGCCACCGTGGCTGATGGATTAAAGACGATCTCGGCCCCCTTTAACCCTAGCACTCTCGCCCCCTCGGGAAAGTGCCGGTCGTAGCAAATGTAAACCCCTATCGTTGCGTATCGAGTCCTGAAGACAGGGTACCCAAGATTCCCTGGTGTGAAATAGAACTTTTCCCAGAATCCCGGGTCAACCTGCGGAATATGATGCTTTCGATATTTCCCCAGGTAGTTTCCGTCCGCGTCAATCACTGCAGCCGCGTTGTAGTAGAGACCCGTCATCTCCTCCTCGTAAAGAGGGACAACCATCGCCATTTGATACTTCTTTGCATACTCCTGCATCAACTTGATGGTCGGACCATCAGGAATCTTTTCGACCATCGCGTACCATTTTGTCTTCTGCTCAGCGCAAAAATAGGGACCGTAAAAAAGCTCCTGAAGACAAAGGATTTGTACACCTTTCTTCCCCGCCTCTTCAATCATAGCGATGTGCTTGTCAATCATCGCCTTCTTGATGATCTCGATAGGCTTCTCTGTGGATTCTGCCAGTGAGCACTGAATCAGACCGCCTCGAACAATTCGTGACATGATGTTTACCTGAGTTCTTGTGAACAGATCATTTATTGCGAAGAATGGTAACGACAATTCGGGTAGATGTCAAGGGATGGCAACATCCGGATAAAGACAAACCCTGACCGACTTTTGACCTTTTCATGACAACGAAACATGTCAGGAGGAGTAATGTACATAAAAAGAAAAGCCATGATCAAACACAACGATTCCAACAAGATTCCGTTCGCCATTGACCTTCTGTGCGTCTCGTTTTTGGGAGGGTTGATATTGATAGGTATTCTTCTGCCCGAACGGCTGATAGGCGGAGTCGACCTCACTGCACGAATCGGTATTGCCTTCCTAGCCCATGTTGCTGCCGTATGGATGCTACGCCCGGTCGAAGAAGGACACCTTCACGCCACACTTCGGGTTGGAACATTAGCCGTCCTTTTCTTTTTCCTTTTCGATCAGATGCAGTATTTCCAGCATGTATTTTTCAGTTCGTGGTTTGATGCCGACCTTGTCCGATTCGAACAGCGTTTGATAGGAACACAAGTGATTATACTCCTGGAAGACTTTGTTCATCCGATCATAACAGAAGGAATGATGTTTGCGTATGTCGCCTATTATCCCATGCTGCTTGGTTTTGCTTTCCTTTGTCACGCATCGGGTGGCAACGTGGCGCTTCATGATTATCTCATCAACTTGCTTTTGACGCTCGTCGTCTGCTATACAGGCTTTCTCCTTTTGCCGATTGCGGGGCCATTGTACTTTAATGCCGGTATGTATTCTGTACCACTTGAGGGTGGACTCTTTACGTGGTGCGGCGAATGGATTCGCAACAATCAACATTATCCCGGTGGAAGTCTTCCCAGCGCACACTGTGCCGCAGCAACTGTCATGCTTGTCATGCTTCATCGATATAACAAGGCAGCGTTCTATATCGCTCTTCCAACCATAGCGATCCTTTGCATGGCAACTGTTTACGGACGATACCACTACATCTGGGATAGTATTGCCGGAATACTCACAGCGCTCAGCATAGTTCGTTGTAGTTCTTCTTTTGTAAGGTTCGCAACCTCTCTCCGCGTGACAATTCGGACGCTGACCCTTTTTGCCCGGACGACCCACCGAACAAAAATTTGACTTGACCCTGACAATTCCATGACAACAACTGCGCGTTGACGGAGTACTTATGGAGGAGAACGATTAAAGAGAGCACCATGAAGAGAAACATCTTTCTCACCGGTTCAACTGGCTTCGTCGGGGTAAACCTTTCGCTCCGCATCCTGAAGAATGATCCAACCGATCATCTTTACCTTCTTATACGCTCTGCTTCGCGCCAGGAGGCACGCCACCGTTTCTTCGAGACGTTATCGACGGTAGATGCATCGATAAACACCGACGATATTTCTCCCCGTCTTCACTTTTTCGCAGGGGATATTACACTATCACGCCTGGGCCTCTGCTCTTCTGACTACGAAGCACTCGTCGATGAAGTAACTCACATCATTCACGCAGCAGCGTCTGTAGAGTTTCAATTGAGCCTCAACGAATCCCGCCGCATCAACTGCGGTGGGACACGAGAGGTGATGAACCTGGCTCTCACTGCACAACAACGCGGCCACCTTCAACAGATCGCATATGTCAGCACTGCTTATGTGTCCGGCTCGACCCCCGGAGCAATCGCTGAAGACACACTTCGCGCGGACAGCGACTTCTCTAATTCCTACGAACAGTCAAAGCACGAAACTGAGCGTTACATTCGATATCTGATGGACGAGCTTCCCATTACCATATTCAGACCCAGTGTGATTGTGGGAGATTCGAAAAGTGGTATTACGACATCATTCAATGTGCTCTATTCACCGCTTAAACTTATCTACAAGGGCGTTGTCCCGTTTCTTCCGGGATCAGCTTCCAATCCGCTCGATGTTGTTCCCATCGATTTTGTCTCGGATGCATTCTATCATCTCTTTTTCCGCCGTCTGGAGAGCATTGGAAAGACCTACCACCTCACCGCAGCAGAAAGGCAGCCAACGGTTGGCGAGATCGCCGATAGTGCGGTGGACTACTTCAACGAAGTCACAAACGAATCGGTAAAGAAAGTACGATTTCTTCCCCCCACTCTCTTCTACCATGGTCTCTCGTTGTTACCACGCTCCCGAAAGGTACTTCAGATCATAAAGACGTACGAACCCTATTTTTGCATTCGACGTATGTTTGATAATACCAACACGAATACCGGTCTTCAAGGGACAGGGATCATGCCGCCGCGGTTTTCAGACTACTACAAGATCATTCTCAACTATTTCATCGAATCGCAATATAAGATCAAGCTTGCGTATGCAGCATAATATTTCGATAACAGATCAATCGCAGAACGCCTCTAATCTTCCATGGCCGCACAGTGGCATTTTGCGTCGCATGCGTACATATACATCGGAAATGTATCCGTTCATTCCTCGAATTATTTCTGCAACACTGTTGTTTTCGGGTTTCACTTCGATGCTGAGCGTAATCCACGGCACACCATTCTCTTTCTTCTCCTTGATCACTGTCGTAGGCACCGCAAGTGTGTTTCTTCTCCTCTTCATTCTGAGACTTATGGATGAACTAAAGGATAAGGAGATTGACCGTCGTCTGTTTCGACTTCGTCCTTTGCCATCTGGAAAGGTATTCGAAAGCGACATTCGTTTTAGCATCATGCTCAGCGTCATAATCTATTCTACACTTCATGTACTTCACGGGGTAGCGCTGTTCACAGCCATGGTGGTCTTGGTGTATGCATTCGCGATGTTTCGGTTCTTTTTCATCCCAAGAATTTTGAAGCGAAGTCTTCTCCTCACTCTCGCAACACATAATCCGATCATCCCCCTCCTCCTTGGTCATCTCACATCACTTCATTTGTTTGAAGATCATCTCTTTGCAGACATCGATGTTCCATCGGTTGCGCTTTTGATCCTCCAATTCTGGGCAATGTCGTTTTCCTGGGAGATTGCACGTAAGATTCGGTCGAAGGACGATGAGAATGAGTACGTAACCTATTCGCGATTGCTCGGGCAGACGGGAGCTGTCTTTCTTGCAGCAACGGCACAGACCCTGACATTAGCCATTGGGGCGTATTTCTATGTCTCACTTGAGCTCACCAGCGCTTATCTTGGGATCATCATCATCGGATATTTAGCGATGATGTTTACCTATACTCGTTTTCTGAAGTATCCTAGTCGCGAAACTTCCCAGCTTCGTCCAAAGGCAGAAGTGTATATCATAAGTGTGTTGACGGCAAGCATCCTTGCATCGGCCCTTTAGAGGTATAGACACCATGGCACCGAAATTCCCAGTCGTGATAACCGGTCACTCGGACACAATGGTCGACGAAAGGACCGTTGGCGGAAAGGGGCTCAGTTTGATTCGGCTTCAATCCGCTGGTATCCTCGTTCCGAGATTTGCTATCATCGCAAGCGACATCTTCTGTAGTGCCATAGGAGACCGAATGTCGGAGATTCATCACTACTTGTCTCACATCGATTATTCAATCAGGGCATCACTCCAACAGGCGTCCTCTCAAATTGCCAGCATTATCCGAGATGTCATCCTCCCTGCCCCTCTTGTGCAAGAAATTTCAGCCGTTTCCTCCGCACTCTTTGAGTCTGGCGGTGATGTAGCCGTCCGCTCCTCAGTTGTTGGTGAAGACTCGCTCGATCATTCATTCGCCGGCTTGATGGACAGCTATCTTCACGTTTCACAGGAAAACCTAATCGACAGCATCAAAAAGGTGTGGGGTTCAGCTTTTTCTGAGCGTGCGTTGATGTACCGACACAGGAAAATGATCGGCGTGAACGATATTATCACCGCCGTTATCCTCCAAAGGATGGTCAACTCGGTTACCGCAGGTGTTCTCTTTACCCGCGATACGGAGTCAGGGGCTGTCCGCTGTGTCATTTCTGCAGGATATGGACTAGGAGAAGGAATTGTTGCAAATCTGGTCGAGACCGACACCTATTTTGTTGATCGCACAACACAGACAATCTCTAAACATGTTCATGCAAAGACTGGGCATTTCATCCGTGAAACGTCAAGCGGAAGAGGTACCACCCTCGCGTCTGTGCCGAAACAACGACAATCTCAGCCGGCATTAACAGACAAACAAATTGGAAAACTCTCTAAAGTAGGCCTAAAGATCGAGAAAATGTTTGGCACACCACAGGACATCGAGTGGACGTTCGACGATAAGGGCGTTCTGTATATCCTCCAGGCAAGGCCTATCGTTGGTTGGCGTGAACTCCAGGGCCCCAAGGACGTGCAAATCTGGGATAACTCAAACATCGTGGAAAGTTACCCGGGTATCACGTTGCCCCTTACGTTCAGTATTGTCCGCGAGGGATATGAACACACGTTTCGCAATGCGGCAGCGGGACTCCTTCCAACAAACAGACGGATGGTGCATAAGCTCTCCCTCTTTAAGAACATGATAGGCCTCCTGAATGGCCGCGTGTACTATAACCTTCTGAACTGGTATCGGATGCTTTCCTATCTCCCCGGCTTCCACAAACGAAAAAAGGCATGGGATCAAATGATCGGTATTTCGCAAAAGCTCGATGTCGCACCCGGCCATCTCTCGATGTTCGACAGGTTTATCTCGTTCATCGTGCTGATTTGGAAGCTTCTCACCGTCCGCAGAAATGCCGTCTCCTTCTTCGCCATGTTCGGGCCGTTTTATCAGCGTCTTCGTTCTCTGAATCTTGAGTCGATGTCCGAGTTCACATTGCTCGCTGTTTACGAAGAGATTCGAGGAGCATTCGATCGTATGTGGCATCTGACGCTTTATAACGACCTCGCAGCGATGACGTTTTACGACTGGCTTATAAAGCTCTGCACCAAGTGGAAACTCAACGGCCACCCGAATCTTCACAACGATCTGCTTTGCGGCGAGAAAGGAGTCGAAAGCGTCGAACCTCTGCGATCGATGATACGAATTGCCAACGCCATCGACTCCACGCCCTCCTACAAGATGCTTTTTGACAATGTCGATGATTCTGCAATATGGGAAGCGATTGAATCAGATAATCAGTATTCTGACCTCAAGGATGCCCTCCACGATCATCTGGATTCGTACGGGGATCGGGGACTTGAGGAGCTGAAGCTCGAACAACCTTCATTTCGTCAAAATCCCGCGGCGGTCATTCACCTCATCAAAACCTACGCACAACTTGGCATCAGTGTTGAAGCAATAGAAATCCAGGAAAAGAACATCCGGACGGCAGCTGAGTCTTACGTCACAACCACTCTTGGATCATTTTGGAAAAGGATTCTCTTCTTGTTTATTCTCACAAAAACCCGAAATGCAGTCACAAACCGTGAAAATATGAGATTTGCGCGGAGCCGGCTCTATGGTATCCTGCGAAGGCTTTTCCAGCGATTGGGCACTCTACTCGTCCAACGGGGATTTCTGGATGCAGAGCGAGACGTATTCTATCTTACCGTTGAAGAACTTTTTGGTCTCCTGCACGCGACAACCCCCACATTGAATCTTCGCTCTCTCGTAGAGATCCGAAAAAACGAATACGCGACATTTTCAGAACAAATACTCGAAGAACGCATCGAAACTCAGGGCATCCCGGCTCTCAACGATGTCGCTAAATCCAAGGTTGCAGCAAATGGACTCTGCGAGCTTCATGGTATTGGCTGTTCATCCGGAAGTGCAATCGGTAAGGCGAAAATTGTTGAGGATCCCACCTCCATCAATGGTGAAACGAATTATATTCTTGTTGCAATCTCAACGGATCCCGGTTGGGTCTTCCTCATGATAGCATCGAAAGGCCTCATTGTCGAGAAGGGAAGCGTTTTGTCGCACACCGCGATCATCGGGAGAGAGCTCGGTATCCCCACCATCGTTGGTGTCAAGAATGCCACTCGGTTGATCCCTGATGGTGCGACCATTACTCTCGATGGGCAGAAAGGAGTGGTACGGTGGTAGTCCGACAATTCACGTTTGACTCTTCGATGACCGATCGGTTCATCCAATTCGGCCATGACCTTTATCGCGGTGATCCCCGCTGGATTCCGCCGTTGAGAGATCGGTTCGCTGCCCAACTTTCTCCTGGTTTCTTCTTCTACGAGCAGCCCGGCACCGCTCATCAGCATTTCTTGGTTACCGACGGCAGTCGTGTTCTTGCGCGAGCTTCAGCCTTTGTTAATCCTGCCTTGGCAGACAGCGACGGAACCCCTGTGGGATCCATCGGCTTTTTTGAATGCGTGAATGACTACGGCTCAGCACGTACGCTCCTCGACTCGGCCACACGATGGCTTTTCGATCAGGGAATCACAAGAATCTGGGCTCCCCTCAATTTTGATATCTGGCATGGATATCGCTTCATGACAAGGGGATTCGAAACAGCCCCGTTTTTCCCCGAGCCTTACAACAAACCCTATTATCCTGACTTTGTTGTAAGATATGGTTTCACGAAACGACAGACGTGGAATTCGTTCACGCTTTCTCAGCCTTCGGCCATCCATGAACTGGTACAACGAAGCGCCCCGCGGTACGAACAACTCACAGCAAAGGGATATCGCTTCGAACCGTTCGATCTCGACGACTTCAATAGTTCGCTTCAGACGTTGCACCCGCTTCTGCTTCGGTCATTCAGCGGATTCCTGGGATACACTCCTATCCCTCTCAACGAATTCACAGATCTCTTTGGACCATTTCAGCTTGCGCTCCATCCCAAACTCGGCCTCTTTGTTTATGATCCAGAACATCAGCTCGTTGGATTTGCGCTTTCCTTCGTCGATCTGGCTGAGGCGGTTCGATCGATGAACGGAAAAAGCTCCCTTACAACCCGATTACGATTTCTTCGCAAAGCCCGAATGTCAAGGCGAACAATGTTTTACCTCGCTGGAGCCACACCGGAAGAATCCGTGAAACGATCAGGCATCGGCAGGGCCACAATGCATCGGATTCTCGCATCAACATTGAACGAGGGTTTCACCGAAGTCATTTTCGCCCTCATTGCGGATGGCAATATTGCACGCGGAAGTTTCGGTGGGAATGCGATCGCGCCGGATCGAGAATATGCATTGTTTGAATTGCGACCGAGAGGTCAACCATGAACCTGTATTCAATTCGCATATTGGTTTCTCAACCGCTTAGGCTCATTCTCACCGTCGGCGGCGTCGCGCTGTGCATTCTTCTGATGCTGTTCCTCATTTCAGTTTACCACGGCGTTGCAGAGGGCTCGATGCTGTATATCCGCCATAACAGCGCTGATCTCTGGGTCCTGCAGAACAACTCGTGGAACATCCTGCGTGGGACGTCTCTCCTCTCGACGGGACACGGCATCATGCTCCGCCGACTACCATATGTTGAATCTGCGTCGCCGATTCTGCTTGGCCTTCCCGCAATCTCAGCGCATGGACGCACCGTAAGCACCTTTCTTGTGGGTTACGACCCGAACGAGCCGCTTGGCGGTCCACCTCACATCGTGCGAGGCAGGGCCATCGAAAACGACGATGAGATAGTTCTCGACGAGGCTTTTTGTGCAAGAATGGGCATAGAGGTCGGAACAACCGTTGAAATGAACGACGAGCCCCTTCAAGTCGTCGGCATAAGTTCGGGAACAAACGCCTTTGTCATTCAATACTCGTTTGTCAGTCTCAACAGGGCTCAGATTGTCGCAGGGTTCTCCACCATCGTCAGTTGCTACCTGGTTAAGATCAGGCCGGGCTATGGAATTCCCAAAGCCGCCAAGTTACTCCATGATGATCTGCCCGGAGTGGAAGTCTTTGACCATCCAACATTCATCGAGAACAATTATCGTGAAATGCAATCGGGATTTCTCCCGCTCCTCTTCACCATTGCGACAATCGGAGCGATCGTCTTGACCGTTATCCTGAGCCTTCTCCTATCAATAAGCATTCTCGAGAGGCGAAAAGACTTCGCCGTCATGAAAACGATTGGTTCACCCTCGGCCTTCCTTTCCGCGGTTGTGAGCGGACAGGCCTTGGCACTGTGCATGGCAGGAAGCGTTCTCGCACTCGTCCTGTTCTTTCCACTGTGTCAGATCGTTATGACATTGACCCCCGAGTTGAGCCCCATCGTTAAGATAGAGCATGTCGGGGTTGTAGTCCTTGCGGCGGCCATGATCAGTCTCACCAGCTCATTCATTTCTCTTCAGCGGCTTCGGAATATCTATGCACTGGAGGCTTTCATATGATGGAGACCATTGCAGAGTTGGCTGATGTGACCAAAACGTTTGGTACGAATGGAGGTCGCGCCTGTGCGGTCAAGAACGTCTCTCTTCAAATAACAAGGGGAGAATTGATCCTCCTTCTGGGGCCGAGTGGGAGCGGCAAAACGACTATTTTAACACTGCTTGCCGGTCTTTTAGAGCCCACGTCCGGCCACTGCATGCTTTTCGAAGAGGACATTGCCAAGTACCCTCCCGAAAAGCTTCGAGAAGTGCGGGCCAATAGAATAGGATTCATCTTTCAGAATTTTCTTTTGATCGATGCTCTTAGCGTGCGAGACAACATTGCTCTTGCGCTTCAATTTGCCGGGCGTAGCAGAAAGAATGCACTTGATCAAGCACAGAAGCTCCTTCACTCCCTGAATATTCTTTCGCTATCTGACAAACTTCCGAACAAACTTAGTCAGGGAGAAAAACAACGCGTGGCAATAGCACGAGCAATCGCCAACAATGCGGATCTTATCATCGCCGACGAGCCGACTGCAAGCCTCGAGTCAAAACAAGGCTCCGAGATTATTCAGCTTCTTCACCGGTTTGCCAAGGAACAGAAGAAGTGCGTCGTGGTCGCAAGTCATGATTTGCGATTGGTGGAATTTGCAGACAGGGTGATCAGAATCGAGGATGGGATGATTGTTGAAAAACGGGTGAGAAGAGACAACGATGTTTGAGGTCAACCGCTGTTGACGTGCAATTGCCACCTGCGTCATCAGATTATTCATTTGCGGGCAGCCAATCTTTTCCGTATATTTATACGCGTTCTGTTTTCTTTAATCTCAAACGGGGTCGTAGTTCAGCTTGGTTAGAACGCCTGCCTGTCACGCAGGAGGTCGCGGGTTCGAGTCCCGTCGGCCCCGCTTCTGAAATTGCGTAACTGAGGAAATGTGGAGTTGTTGAAATGATTTGAGGCCTGGCCCTTGTGCCGGGCTTTTTGTTCTTGGGGAGTTTTTATCTGCACGCCCCACAAGAGCATCGGCAAGTCCCGCTCGTCCCGACGATTGAGCTTCACCTGAAGTGCTGTCTGTCCATCCTCGACTCGATAAATGGCGATTTCGCCCTTTGGCCCTTCGATTGTTTCTTTTGCACAAACTCTATCAACCATGAATGCCCATCCAAGAGATTTTTTGCCATTGTTCATCGTTCACTTCTATACTGTATCCCCCGGCTCGCCGCTCTGGCATTCGGGACATTTGCGCTCGGTGATGTCGCTGCCGTCAGCACCTTGTAGGAGTGGTTCAGGAAATGAAGCGTTGCGTTTTTTCTTGGCAGGCCCCTTTTCAAGCGCAAATTCTGTACTAGAATTCAGACTTTTTGTTGCCTTAGCACAAGGCTCTTCGCGGTCAATCACTTCCAACCTCTCATTGTTTTTCACACAACGACACAAACGAAACTTACTCCTTCGCGTATACCAGCAGCCAGGCCAGCTTTCTTTTGATTTTAACCTTCTTCTTGCTATATTGAAGCCGCTGTCCGCATTCATTGAACCAGAACAACATGAACACAACAACCGCTCCACCCCTCACAAAGAAGAAGTCTGTGCCACCGCACGGTCTCTCCCCAGAAACCTTGTTGAGCTGGTATGACGACATGCTTCTCATCCGTCGCTTCGAAGAGAAATGTGCACAGCTCTACGGCATGGGAAAGATCATGGGATTTTGCCACCTGTACAACGGCCAGGAAGCTGTTTCGACTGGCGCGATCAAAGGAGCCATTACGGAAAACGACGCAGTTATTACCGCGTACCGCGACCATGGACAGGCAATCTCAAAGGGGGTCGATCCTAAAGCGATCATGGCAGAGCTGCTTGGCAAACGCACTGGCACCACCAAGGGGAAGGGGGGTTCCATGCACATCTTTGATAAGTCCAGAAATTTCTACGGCGGACACGCAATTGTTGGTGGTCATCTGCCGATTGCCGCTGGTATTGCCTTCGCATTCAAATACCGCAACGAAAAGAATGTCTGCCTCTGCTTCATGGGCGATGGTGCTACAAACATCGGAGAGTTCCATGAAGCCCTCAATCTTGCCAGCCTCTGGAAACTTCCGGTCGTTTATATCATCGAAAACAATAAGTACAGTATGGGAACGGCTGTGGAGCGTTCGTCCGCAATTGCCGAGTTGCATAGGAAAGGCGTCGCGTACAACATGCGCAACGAGATGTGCGACGGCTACAATGTTCTCGAGGTCTACAAAACCGTCAAGGCCGCAGCCGATCATGCGCGCGAAACGTACGAGCCTTCCCTTCTCGAAATCCGGACCTATCGCTATCGAGGTCACTCAATGTCCGATCCCGTTCACGGCCATTACCGAACAAAGGAAGAGGTAGAGGAACAGAAGAAGTTCGATCCCCTCATTGTCTTCGCAGACATCCTCAAAGCCGACGGGATTGCAGATGATGATTGGTTTGAGGAGGCCGAAAAGCGTATCAAAAAGATTGTCGATGAGTGTGTCGAGTTTGCAGAGAACAGCCCCGAACCACCAATCGACGATCTGTGGAACGATGTCTTTTATCCGTCCAGTGGAGAATAGGAATGCCTGTCGTTAGCTTTCGAGAAGCCCTCAATCAAGCTATGGATGAGGAAATGACGCGTGATGAACGCGTATTTCTCATGGGCGAAGAGGTGGCTCAATACAACGGCGCTTACAAGGTCAGTCAAGGGATGCTTGCCAAATGGGGTGCGAAACGAATTATCGACACGCCGATTGCCGAAGCAGGATTCGCAGGAATAGGAATTGGCGCTGCAATGGCGGGACTCCGACCGATCGTGGAGTTCATGACCTGGAACTTCTCCCTTGTTGCCTACGATCAACTTGTCAATAACGCT
Source organism: Bacteroidota bacterium (assembly GCA_035559595.1). Classification (GTDB taxonomy): domain Bacteria; phylum Bacteroidota; class Ignavibacteria; order UBA10030; family UBA10030; genus DATMBF01. The sequence goes on from DATMBF010000028.1 coordinate 110,514, forward strand.
GCCAAAATGTACTACATGTCCGGTGGACAGTTCAATGTGCCGATTGTCTTCCGGGGCCCAGGGGGTGCAGCGCACGGTCTTGCGGCAACACATTCCCAAGCCCTCGAAGCAATTTATGCCCACGTCGCGGGATTGAAAGTGATCATGCCTTCAAACCCGAAGGATGCAAAGGGTCTGCTGAAAAGTGCTATTCGGGATGAAAATCCGATCATCTTCATCGAGAGCGAGGTAATGTATGGAGACAAGGGGGAGATTCCGGAGGGTGAATACACGATCCCTATCGGTCAGGGAGAGATCAGGCGCGAAGGGTCTGATGTCACAGTCGTTTCCTGGTCGAAGATCCTCCAGCGAGTAACCATCAAAGCCGTCGAGGAATTAGAGAAAGATGGTGTGGATGTTGAATTGATCGATCCCCGAACAATCAAGCCGATGGATTGGGAATTGATCTTCAACTCAGTCAAGAAAACCAACCGATTGGTGATCGTTGAAGAGGGATGGCCGTTTGCGGGTGTAGGAGCTCAAATCGCGTATGAAGTTGGCAAGAATGTATTTGATTATCTCGACGCGCCCATCGAACGCGTCACTCAAGAAGATGTGCCGATGCCCTACGCCCACAGCCTCGAGATTCGATCGCTTCCGAGTGTGGAGCGCGTTGTCGCAGCGGTCAACAAAGTCTTGTACAGAGACTGATTTTCCCAGGGATCCAGCATGGCAACGAAGATCATGATGCCTAAACTGAGCGATACCATGGAAGAGGGAGTCATCCTGAAATGGCATCGCAAAGAGGGAGAGAAAATCAAACAGGGAGAGATTCTCGCAGAAATCGAGTCTGATAAGGCTGACATGGAGCTGGAGGCGTATGACAGCGGTGTCGTTCGAAAAATTGTTATTCCAGAGGGTGGCAAAGCCCCCATCGGCGCGCTCATTGCCATCATTGGATCGGCTGATGAGGACATTAACGATCTCCTGAAAGAGGGTGGCGCACCCCCGCAAAAGGAAGCCCACATCAGTCCGGAGCAAAAGCAACCCGCCTCAATTGCAACGGCTCCCGCTTCTCCGCCGCCGTCGTTATCACCACACCAGGAGCCAACACCTATTGTCGCCGCTCGACCTGCGGACGGGCGTGTAAAAGCCTCCCCCGTGGCGAAGCGGCTCGCCACCGAGCATCGCCTCAATCTCGCCACAATCCCGGGCTCAGGACCACAAGGAAGAATTATCAAACGCGATATCGAAGGAGTTTTGTCGGGAAAGATCTCCGTTGCCGCACCCCCAGCCGCCACAATCAGGCCAGGAACCTCCGAAGAGGTTTCCCTCTCTCCCATCCGTAAAACGATCGCAAAGCGAATGTCGGAGAGCAAGCTCGCCGCGCCACACTTTTACGTTACTATGGACATCGACATGGAACCGGCGATGGCGTTCCGCGAGCAGGTTAACAACGCGACCGACATCAAGCTCAGCTTCACCGATATTATTATCAAGGCCGCTGCTGCCGCTCTCATGAAACATCCTCTCGTGAACGGTACTTACCTTGGCGACAAGATACGACAGCATCACTATGCCCATATCGGCGTGGCTGTTGCGCTTGACGACGGTTTAGTCACACCGGTCATTCGCAACTGTGAGCAGAAACGACTTGATCAGATCAATCGGGAGTTGCGAGGCCTGGTCGAGCGAGCTCGCAACAGGAAGCTGAAGCCCGAGGAATATCAAGGTTCGACGTTTACCATTAGCAACCTCGGGATGTTCGGCGTCGAGGATTTCGTGGCTATTATCAATCCCCCCGAAGGGGCAATCCTGGCGATTGGGTCTATCGTAGAACGGCCAGTGGTGAAAAACGGACAGATCGTCATCGGTCACACAATGAAGGTGACTCTCTCATCGGATCACAGGATCATCGATGGAGCCGTGGCGGCGAGATTTCTTCAAGACTTCAAGAAATTTATGGAGAGTCCTGCTGCGTTGACGTTGTGAGCACGAGCCAACAACCTTTACAATCACTTTGAAACCCGACCTCCGTCGGGTTCTTTTTTGCTAACAGATGCTTGAACGGGTCAAAAGCGTCATTCAGCAGGAAATGAGCGGGGCAGGATTGCCCTTCGTCGGATTTTGCATCGCCCTTAATCTGACGGTCGGCCAAGTTACCGCCGGTCTGAAAATCCCTCTCTATCTCGATTCCGTCGGCACTGTTCTGGTTGCGGTGTTGGTTGGCCCATGGTCGGCGATTATCACCGGCGCGACAGCCAACACACTCGCTGCTGTGTTCGGAAACCCGGTCATGATCTTCTTCATTCCCGTCGTCGCCGTCATCGCCGGTTTTACTGCGTTGATTGCCCGACTCGGTTGGTTCCGGACATGGTATCTCGTCATCCTCGGCGGAATTCTTCAAGGAGTTCTCGCCGCGGTAGCATCCGCTCCCATCTCCGCCTATCTCTTCAGTGGAATAACACTCGGTGGACAAGATTTCCTCGTTCTCTACTTTCGATCGATGGGCAATTCAATTCTCGAAAGCGTCTTTTATCAGGGACTTTCATCCGATCCGGCCGACAAAACCATCACCTATGGTATCGTTTTTATCCTCCTCAAGAATCTTCCTTTCCGTCTTCTTTCACGCTTTCGGGGTGTCACAAATGTCCGCCAGGCCTTGAGTGAGCCTTCCCATGACGATAGACACCCGAACTAAAGGAACTCTCACCCTTCTTCTGTGCGTCTCTGCTTTCACACTCCCCTGGACAGTCGGAGCTCTTCTGCTGTTGTCAACATTCCTGTTGCCGCTTCTCAGCTCAGCGTTCAGGCCGATTTCAGATCGGTCTCGTCGCGCTTTTCGGCGATTTTCTCTCTATGCCGCCGTTCTTGCAGGAGTTCTCATTCTCCTCAACTCCATACTTCTCCGGGAAGGAACAGCTTTGTTCACGTTTCTGGGAATTCCGCTTTTTGACGGCGGATTCCTGTTCGGCGTGAAAACCGCAACTCGACTTCTCCTGCTTTCTTTTTCACTCCTCCACTTTTTTCTCTCCACGCCGATTCGGATCATAGCATCGGAACTTCAACAAACTCGAATTCCTCCTCAGATTATCCTTTCGCTTCTTCTTGCCCTTCATTTTATCGACCGATTACCTGCACGGATTGAGCGAATCTTTGCCGCTCAGGAGGCTCGAGGTGCACCGATTCGATCCAGCTTTTTTCGTCGAGTCAAATCCTTCTTCACCATTCTCACGCCATTGATTCTCACTTCAATATCTGAAAGCATCGATCGAGGCATTGCACTTGAGCTGAGGGGCTTCCATTCCGGTGTCCGCCTGCTCGACGCGCCTCCATCGACTCGCTCGTCCGTTATCTTATCCCGAGCATTCCTTACGCTTTCGTTACTGCTGATTCTCTGGAGGATCATTCGATGGGTCTTGTTGTAGAAATCCGTAATCTCGTATACCAGTATTCACCGCACCTTCCGAACGCTCTCGGCGGCATATCCTTTAACGTCCTGCCGAATACCTGCTGTGCAATCCTTGGTCCAACGGGCGCAGGGAAATCAACGATTCTTCAGGCCATCTCTGGGATCCTCCGATCCCATCACAGACAAGGCAAGGCAGAAGGCGTAATCCGTATCGGCGATGTGATCCACCAGCCAATCCCGGATAAATCTCAGTTTCCAAACGTTGGTTACGTTCTCCAAGAACCCGAGGTGCACATTTCCGGACTTTTTGAAACGGTCGCGGAAGAAATCACTTTTACCCTCAGAACTCTTGACGTTCCACCCACACTTCACGCCGACCGGGTAAGACGAATCACAGACGCGCTTGGACTCGGGCATCTCTTACACCGCAATCCCACGCACCTGTCCGGCGGGGAAACGCAGAGAGTTGCTCTCGCAACAATCCTTGTTGCCGAACCTCCGATTCTCTTGCTTGATGAGCCCACGACATCGTTGGATATTCATGGCCAAATGCGTCTGTACGAATACCTACGAAAGATCAAGCAGACAACCACGCTCCTGATCGCCGAAACCAATATCGACCTTGCACTCTTTGTTGCCGATTATCTCGTCGTTCTCGAAGGCGGACAAATCGTTTTCAACGGCACCAAGGCGGAATTCATCCAACGCATAGCCGACTTCTCATCGATTCTCGCTGCAACCGAGTGGCACGACATTCTGAAATCAATCGCCAATCCTCGAACTCGCGCCGAGAAGCGCTTGGCGTCGGTCCTTGCAAAATGACCATTCAAGTCAAGAATATCTCTTTCCGATATCATGAAACAGCCGAATGGGTTTTCCGCGACCTTTCCCTCTCGATTGAAGGAAAGGGACTCACCCTCCTCCTCGGGCAGAACGGAGCTGGAAAAAGTACCCTTCTCCGACTGCTCAACGGCCTGCTCAAACCAGTGAGAGGCAGTATCCAGGTCGCCAAACGGGACACAGCCGTCACGACCACATCGGAAATTTCTCGCCATCTTGTTGTGACGTTTCAAAATCCGGGTGACCAGCTATTTGCCCCCACAGTCGAAAAGGAACTCCAATACGCTCCTTTTCAAATGGAGCGGGAGAACATTTCAACGCTCGTAACCGAGACAGCCGCCCTCTTCGGCCTGACCCCCTCGCTCAGTCGGCATCCCTACGATCTTCCCCCGGCGCAACGAAAGATGCTGGCAGTCGCCAGTGCCGTCTCAAGCGGCTCACCGATGTTGGCATTCGACGAGCCAAGCGCGGGCCTATCACAGATTGAGCGATCCGTGTTGACAAAAGCCATTTCCATACTCAAGCACAGTCGCATGCTGATTATCGTTTCGCATGACTTTCATCTTTTTCTTCCGCTTTCCGATCGTGTCATTGCACTTGGTGGGGCAAGTGTTGCCTTTGACGGAACGGCCCAAGAGTTCCTTTCGGTCTCTTCTCTCCTTCGCCGACACGGTTTGCTCTTACCCCCCTCGTTTCGAATGAAACGCCTGCTGGGGCTTCCGTTGTTGTAACGATAATGAATCCTCGGAGGAATTTGAAATGATCATCGATCCGAAAAATACATTGACGACAGAGATGTATTATTTCATGACGGCTTCCATTGTACCTCGCCCTATAGCCCTCGTCACGTCAACCTCAGGAAAGGGCATCGTGAATGCCGCACCTTTCAGCTACTTCAATGCCATTTGTACCTCTCCTCCAACTATCATGATCGCAGTTGGGAGAAGAAATGGAGAGATGAAGGATACTGCGCGGAATATTCTGGAACGAAGGGAATTCGTGATCAATATCGTGAACGAGGAGCTGGCAGAGCAGATGAATATTACGTCCGGAACCTATCCGCCCGATGTAAGCGAGGTTGAACTCGCGGGCCTTTCACTGACACCAAGCGTTAAGGTCTCTGTCCAAAGAATCGCGAAAAGTCCGATCCAGTTCGAATGTGTGCTTTCCCAGGCAATCGAAGTAGGAAATGACCCGACGGATCTCATTCTTGGTGAGATCGTTCTGATGCACATTCAGGATCACGTAATGAAAGAAGGGAGAATTCAGCCGGAACTGCTTCAGGCTATCGGGAGGTTGTCCGGAAGCTACTATTGCCGCACGACGGATCTCTTCCAGATGAAGCGGCCGCGGTAGCTCAAGGACGGCCGGGAGTGGCGTTACTCCCCATGTCGGCTCTTCGGTCGCTCTGAATGTGGAGTTTCCGACCGGGGTAAATGCGGTTGCTGCGGAGATTATTCCAGTTCTTCAATTCTCGGATACTCACACCAAATTCCCTCGCGATCTTCTCCAGCGTGTCACCGGGACGTATGGTGTACTGAATCGTGTTGAGGCTTGCATCAGAGCGCTCGATGGCGGGTGACTGGCTCGCACGAGCTCCGGTCTTCCTCTCCAGCATTGCCTGCTTTTCGGCAAATGACATCTCATTGACTTGCTTGAGCTGATTCACCCTCGCGGGAGGAACCCAGATTTCCAGTTCCTGGCCTGGGTAGATTCGGCTACCGTAGCCGACATCATTCCAATTTCGAATGTCCGCCGCGCGAACGGCATACCATTCTGCGATGTGACCGATCGTATCACCACGTTTCACGCGGTACGTAAGCCTCTCCCTGTTTGTGGGCTTTCGAACACGGTATTGCGAAGCATATCGTTTCAACCGATCCGAACCGACAACAGGTTTTGCCCTGGCAAACGAAACCGGCTTGTGCTCACGATCATATTTCAGGACCTCTTTGTCTGCAATAGCATCCGCAGGGACAGGAATTGTCAATGTCTGACCAACGGATAGAGCCTTCCCCGGCTTCAAGTTGTTGACCTGGCGGATGAGTGCCATTTCCATTCCGTACCGACGAGCAATGCTCCAGAGGGACTCCCCCTTCTTCACACGGTGCAGAGCCCAATCTCGCTTCTGTTCGTCGGGGATCTCCGCGTAGTTCGCCGCAAATACTTCTTTCTTTCCAACTGGAATTCTTAAGCGATAACCTTTGACTCCGGGAGGTGTGCACCATTGAAGGAGCTCGGGATTGAGCTCTCGCAGGGTCAGAACATCCGTTTCCGCACATTCAGCAAGGATTTTCAGATCCACACAATCATCGATTTCGTGAATGTCATACGCAAGGGAATCGGCGTATTCGAGGTCCGTAAAACCGTAACGTTCAGGATTCATCGCCATGCGGGTAACGGCAATGTACTGCGGAACGTAGTTCCGCGTCTGTCGCGGCAGATACTTCCTCATCTCCCAGAAGTCAGTCGAACCACTCCGACGAATTGCTCGATAAATACGTCCCGGACCTGCATTATATGCCCCCAAGCTCAAATACCAATCTCCAAACTCGGCATACAGGTCCTTGAGATGTCTGGCCGCTGCTCGCGTTGCTTTCTCAAAATCCCTTCGTTCATCATACCACCAATTGCCGCGCAAGCCGTAGAGATTCCCCGTTCCTTTCATGAACTGCCAGATCCCTACCGCCTTTGCCCATGAACGGGCGTGGTTCTGGAGGCCGCTTTCCATCATGGAGAGATAGATGAGTTCCTCCGGCACACCCTCTTCCCGAAAAATCCTTTTCATCATTGGGAAGTACATCCCTGAGCGGTACATCCACCGCTCGAAATGTTCTCTTCCTTTCCCCATGAAGAACAGAATATTTCGTTCGACAAACTCGTTGTAAGGGAGCGGGACTACTGTTCCCGCAATTTCATCCTTCGGGATACCGCTTACAGAAACTGCCGACTTCTCCACAAATTCATTAAGTTTTTCACGCAGGGCAAAAACCGAAGCCGTCGGCCCAACATCGTCAATCGCCGCAATGTGTTTCTCGTAGTCTTCAATAATGCTCTGACTTAAGTCCGTAAAATCCTTGTTTGACTCGATTCCTGGATAATAACTCAGTTCATTGAGGATCTGGATGGCTTCCTCAAACTCGGTTTCGCTTAGTGTCGAATCGCCGCCTTGCTCGGCCTCCAAAGCAGCCATGTAATGTTGTCGCGCTTGCTCCAGCCTAAGGACTATGAACTCTGGGTCGGCAGTCGAATCCGGTGAAGACTCTATTACTGGAAGTGTGTCAGCGACGGATTCCGTTGTTTGGGTAAGAACGGAACTCTCCACCCGAGGGGGTGGCAAGGGCTCCTGTAAACTTTGCCCCGTCGGCTTCGCATCGATAGAAGGGGAGGTGTTTTCCTGTTCGGATCTTGCAGCTTGAGGAGGGGTGGAGAGCTGACCATTTCCTGAGGAGATTTGAGCATCCGATTGCTGAGCTTGCTGTTGAGATGTACAACTGATGAAAAGAGCAAGAATAACAGCGACTAAGACCTTATGCATCTATCTCCAATCGGTGGTTATAGAAAGAAAGTTGTGAAAAGGTAAGCCAAAGAGGCCAAAGAATCAAGAGGTTATACCCTCTCGTTCATTACAAAGGAATATTCCCGTGCTTTTTCTTTGGATTTGAGTCGACTTTTGTGTCAAGAAGCTTAAGAGCACTAATGAGCCTTGCGCGGGTCTCGCTGGGAAGAATAACTTCATCAATGTAGCCGCGTTCAGCTGCAATGTACGGGTTAGCAAATTTTTCCCGATACTCCGACACCTTTTGCTCAACCGCCTTTTCCTTGTCAATGGCCTGATCAATCTCGCGCTTGAAGATAATCTCAACAGCGCCTTTGGGTCCCATAACGGCAATCTCGGCCGTCGGCCAGGCGAAGTTGAGGTCACCCCGAATATGTTTCGAATTCATGACGTCATAGGCACCACCGTAAGCTTTCCGCGTAATAACCGTGATCCGAGGAACGGTCGCTTCGCAAAACGCATAGAGGAGCTTCGCGCCATGCTTAATGATCCCCCGCCATTCCTGGTCGGTTCCCGGAAGGAAACCGGGAACGTCTTCAAAGACAAGCAAAGGAATATTGAACGCATCACAAAATCGAACGAACCTTGCTCCCTTGAGGGAAGAATCAATATCGAGAACGCCTGCCAAGACTGATGGCTGGTTGGCAACAATTCCGACACTCCTGCCATTGAGCCTGGCAAATCCGACGATGATGTTCTGGGCGTACAGCTCATGAATCTCAAAGAAGCTGCCGCGATCAACGATGGCATTGATCACCGACTTCATGTCGTAAGGTTTGTTTGGATTATCGGGAACAATGGAGTTCAGCATTGACGCTGCAGATTCCGCAGGACCGACTGGTGCTGCGGTTGGCGGGTCATCCATATTGTTCGATGGGATATAACTCAAAAGACGTTTGATTCCTTGAATACATTCGATCTCGTTCTCAGCAGCAACATGAGCCACTCCACTCTTCGTTGCATGAGTCATGGCGCCGCCCAGATCTTCAAACGTAACATCCTCGTGGGTCACCGTTTTGACAACATTCGGACCCGTCACGAACATATAGCTCGTATTCTTTACCATGAAAACAAAATCGGTAATTGCTGGCGAATAGACTGCCCCCCCTGCGCAAGGCCCCATGATTGCCGAAATCTGCGGTATAACACCCGAAGCCAGCGTGTTCCGCAGGAAGATTTCTGCGTATCCACCAAGACTCGCAACCCCCTCCTGAATCCGCGCCCCGCCTGAGTCATTCAGTCCGATCACCGGAACACCAACCTTCATCGCCATATCCATGATCTTACAGATTTTTTCGGCATGAGCTTCCGAAAGACTACCACCAAACACCGTAAAATCCTGGCTGAACACCATCACTCTTCGTCCTTCGATAGTACCGGATCCGGTTACCACACCATCCCCAAGGAACTTGTGTTTATCCAACCCAAAGTCTGTCGACCGATGCTGAACAAACATTCCGTACTCTTCAAAGCTCCCTTCGTCTAGCAAGAGCTTTATCCTTTCTCGAGCCGTCAGCTTTCCCTTGTTGTGCTGATCAGCGATTCGCTTTTCTCCCCCTCCGGCCAAAGCCTGTTCGCGCATCTGCTGGAGGCGGTTGATCCTTTCATCGCTCATAGGAACTCCATTGAGTCTTTCGTTACGAGGGTGAGCCAATATAGAAAAGCCGTGACCGTTTATCAAGGAGAAAACAACAAACCCCTGCCGAAGCGACAGGGGTTTATTCTTCGGAACGCCATCTTGTCACGACACAGAAACCGACTCTGCCTGTTTCTCTCCAATGACCTTCGGCAATGTCGGTAGAGTTTCTATCGACCCCTTTCTTCCAAATCGCGCGAAGAATCTCTCTCTGAAATCATGAAGGGCGAGATAAACGTTCGGAATCACAAGAAGGGAAATGATCGTTGCGGCAAGCAATCCGCCGATGGTGGAAACGGCAAGTGGCTGCAGCACTTCGGAGCCTTCGCCGATCCCTAAGGCGAGCGGAAGCATCCCGACAACAGTGGTGAGGGTTGTCATCATGATCGGGCGTAGTCGAACGGGACCCGCCGCCAACGCAGCCTCTTCTTTGCTCATCCCCTTCTCTCTACGCATAATTTCAATAAATTCGACAAGGAGAATGGAATTATTGACCACAATCCCTGCGAGAAGAATAACCCCCAGCATCACCGTCGCGCCGACCGGAATGTTCGTAACGTAGAGACCTACAATGACGCCGATGAGAGCAAAAGGAATTGTTGTAAGAATAACAAAGGGGTTTAGTAGGGACTCATACTGAATACCCATGACGACATACACGAGGAAGATTGCCAGAAGAATAATAATAATCAGATCGCGATTACTCTCCTTCATCGTCTCCTCCTGGCCGCCGTAGAAAATCGAGTAGCCTGCAGGAAGTTCGAGTTGATCGAGCCGTGCATGTACATCCGCCGTTACCTCGCCGATTGTCCGAGTCGTTCCGGTCACATCACCCGTAATCTCGACGATCCTATTTTGATTCTCTCGAGTAATCGTCACGGGGCCGATTCCTTCTCGCACGCGTGCAACGCTTCGCAGTGTCGTTGCCGGACCCATGGGAGGATAGATGATCAGCTCTTCAACGCTTCGCAGGCTCGTAACTTCCGATCGGTCCAGAAGCACTCGGATATCGTATTCCCGGTCTCCCTCCGTATATTTTGACGCGATGGTTCCGTCTATCGCGGTCCTTATGGTCTCTCCGATCTCGCGAATCGAAATGCCGAGCTCTGCAGCGCGCTCGCGATCAACCTGAATGCGGAGCTCCGGTTTTGCCTCTTCGACAGATTTGTTGAGATTCGACAGCCCCTCGAGATCACGGAGCCTTGCTATCGCCTCATTCGCCAGCGAAGCAAGTACGGTGAGATCAGGACCCTGGATCTTGACACTCACGTCGCTGCCGCCACTCGACGTTCGAATTCCCCGTATTTGCGGCTTTGAGACGAGAATTCGTGCCTCCGGAATCTGCGCGGCTGCAATCTTCTTCCGGATCTCGGCAATCCAGTCATTGCTGGAGATAGTTCGTTCCTTGAGTGGAACGAGTTGGATGTCGACGCTTCCCCTGTTGGCAAACTCAGCAGTCCCGCGTCCGAAAATGAAGCCGCCAACGGTCGAAAACACCGAAGCGCGCGCGGGCATGGTTTCGATGATTTCTTCCAGCCGAGTTGCAACAGCATTTGTCTCAAAGACCGATGTGCTCGGCGGCATCTCGATTCTTATGCTGATCCGTCCGTCGTCCATATACGGCAAGAATTCCGAGCCCAACTGGCCGGCCAGCAAAATCGATCCCACAAAGAGTGCAAGAATCGTACTCAGAACAATGGTGCGGTGGTGAATAGTCCATTGCAGTGCTTTTCGATACCGCTCTGTTACTCGCGCGAGCCAATCGGCAGACCACTGTGCCCAGACAGGGATTTTTCGTTGGTGCGACAACTCATATTTAAAGAGTTGCGCAGAAAGCATCGGCACCAGAGTAATTGCGACGAGGAGCGACGCGACAATGGCAAACGAAATCGTCAAGATCAGCTCTTTGAAAAACAGGGCTGCCAACCCCACGATCAAAAGGAATGGGAGGACTGACGCAAGGTTCGTCGTTGTGGACGCCACAACGGCGGAGAGGACTTCATTGCTGCCGAAATGTGCCGCTTCAACCGGGTCGGGGTGTTCTCGCTGATGTCGTGAAATATTCTCAAGCATGACGATGGAATTATCGACAAGCATTCCTATCCCCAGAGCCAAACCACCAAGAGAGATGATGTTCAGCGTAAGATTACCCAACCCCATCATCATGAATGTTCCAAGAATCGCGATGGGAATCGAAGACGCGATGACGAACGTCCTCTTCCAGCTTCCCAGGAAGAAACCAACCACAATCATGGCAAGCAATCCGCCGACCATGGCTGCATCGGTAACACTTGAGATGGAGTTCTTGATATAGTAAGATTGATCATTCACAATCTTGATATCCAATCCTGCGGGAATGATGTTATTCGCCGCCAGAAACTCCATCTTTGCTTTTAGACCGTCGATAACCTCAACGGTGTTTGCGTTCGGCTGCTTCTGGATGCTAATCTTCACGCTGGGAATACCATTCAAGCGGGCAAAAATCCGTTGCTCACGGTGGCTGTCTTCGACCCGGGCAATGTCAGACAATCGGATTCGCTGCTGTCCAAATTGTCCTCGAACAGGAATGGCAACCGATCTCAATTGCTCGACAGACGTAATCTTTCCCTCCGTGCGACTGAGGTACTCGCGTCTGCCGGCGGTCACCCGCCCCCCTGTCTGATCGACATTCGCATCTCTGATTGCGCGAAGAACCTCTGAAACCGAAAGTCCATAGCCCTGAAGTCGCTTCTGGTCGAGGATGACTTGAACCTCCCGCTCCAACCCACCGGCAACATCCACTGAGGCAACTCCCGCCACCGTCATGAAATAATCTGCCAGCTCTTCCTGGCACCAGCGCCGCAATTTCACAAGGTCGAAACTCGACGACGATACCGCAAGCTCAAAGATCGGGATTTGCGAAGGATCCGCTTTCCAGATGACAGGGGGATCGACCTCTCGCGGGAGTCCTGCCCTAGCCTGATCGAGCTTCGTGCTGGCATCGCGCAACGCAAGATCGATGTTCTTGGAATAGTCGAAGCTTAACGTGATGTTTGAGCGACCCTCGGACGTCGACGACTCAACTTTGGTAACGTCCTCCGTCGTTGCCAGGCGGGACTCCAACACCCTTGTGACCGTTTCTTCCATCACCAGCGGATCAACCCCACGATTGGAAACAGAGACCCGAATTTGCGGATAAATGAGTTTGGGGAGAAGATCGACTTGCAGGGTTGACAGGAAGTAGCCACCAAGGACGATGATAACGGAGATGATTAACAACGTGCCAATGGGATGAGAGATTGCCCAGTTGGCAAGGGTTCTCTTCCCGCCGATCTGGAGCGTCGGTGGCTCAACGTGTTCAGGGCTCAGTACCGTCCTCTTCGTGACAGCCCGGTTATTACCCTTCCCGTTGGTCTTGCCGTTCGATTTATCGTTCAGCCTGGATCTTGGGCGCTTCGCCATAGGTTCTCTCCTTCGTTACGCGCACCACCATATTATCGTTCAACGTACTTTGACCGACAACCACAACCGCTTCTCCAAGACGAACTCCCTCAAGCACTTCCGATTGTCTGCCATCTCGAATGCCGAGCTTCAGTTCTCTTCGCCTCACAACCGTATCCTCAACAACAAAGGCAAATGTCCGACCGTCCTGCGAGGCAATGATGGCATCATTCGAAAGCACGACAGCATCATCTTTTCTCGATGTTGTCAGCACTGCCCGCGCAAACATGCCAGGAAGAAGCCGCGGGTCCTTGTCGGTAAGCTGAACCTCGACCTTGACCAATCGACTCAGGGGATCACTGACCGGGAAGATCCGTCTCACTTTTCCACGGAACTCTGATTGAGGATAGGCGTCGACCTGTACTTGAACCGGATCGCCAAGTTTGATCTTGGGAATTTCCAGTTCCGAGACATTCACTTCAATAACAAGATTCGTGGGATCGGAAACAGTGAGCAAAACCGTTCGGGGAACGGCAATATCTCCCTCGCGTGCTCCGCGGAACGTCACAACACCGCTGATGGGTGACCGAATTGTCGTGTATCGAAGAACTGCCTCCTGATATTCGAGCCTCGCTTTTGCCACCTCGTATCGCGTTTTGGCCTGATCGAATTCCTGAACCGAAACGAGATTCGATTCATAGAGTCGTTTGAGCCGCTCATAGTTCGCCTCGGCGTCCCGCATTTGCGCTTCCGCTTCATTTCTCTGAGCAGCAAGAATCGAAGCATCGAGCTGAACAACAACCTGTCCTGCAGTCACGCGGTCCCCTTCTTCAACGTCGAGTTTGTTGATTTTGCCTTCTGTCTGTGCGATAATCTTGACTTCGTTCTTTGCTGTAATTGTACCAGTAGCGGAAACCGTTGCGAGGATTGGCATTCGACGTGCCCTCTCAACCTCGACCAGGACTACCGGCCGCCGATCGGGGCCTGGAGAGTTTCCCGGAGAATTACCACAGCCCACAAGCACAAGCGCCACAAACAACAATACAATACTACCCAATGATGATTTCATGCGGACTTTCCATTTCCTCAGAAACGCTTTATTATTCGTAGCGAAGAGCATCGATAACGTTCGAATTCGCTGCCTTCCAGGCGGGGTAAATTCCAAAAAACACACCAACGAGCGAAGCGAATGCAAAACTCATCATAATGGCTTCCATCGACACGATAGAAGGCAGATTTCCATACGTTGTGACAATGGCAGAGGCTGCAATCCCCAGCGTAATGCCGAGCAACCCACCGGTCACACTCATCACCACCGACTCAATCAGGAATTGCCACATGACGTCGCGACGACGCGCTCCGATGGCTTTTCGAATGCCGATCTCCTTTGTTCGCTCCGTTACAGAAACTATCATGATGTTCATAATGCCGATTCCACCGACGATCAACGAAATGGCAGCAATGCCGGCGAGCAAGAACTTCAATGTCTGTTGTGTCTCTTGAAACGTCGTAATGATATCGGCCTGATTCCTAATGGAGAAATCGTTGTCCTGATCCGCCCGGAGTCGATGCTGGCGCCGAAGGACTCGCTCGATCTCAACAAAAGCTTCATCCATCTGCGATTGATTGACTACGCGAGCTGTAATTTGGCTAACGTAATCAACACCAAAAATACGCCGCTGTGCTGTCGAAAGGGGAACAATGATTTGATCATCCGGATTCTGCCATCCACTTTGCCCTTTTGTCTCCAGCACACCGATCACTTCAAACGATTGCCCCGCTATCCGGATGATCTGCCCGAGCGGATCAGCTCCTTGAAAGAGACTCTCGGCCACGGTTGCTCCCAGCAAACAAACCTTGGCAGCCGCTCGTTCCTCGGATCGGCTAAAGAAACGCCCCCTCGCCGCGGGGAAGTTCCTTACCCATTCATACTCCGGGGTAGTACCGACGATTCGCGTGTTCCAATTGCGGTTTTCGTATTTAACCTGTGTAGGACGGCTGAACTCAGGCACCGCCGCCTCAACCAGGGCAATTCGCTCGACAATGGCGTTCGCATCATTCGTTGTGAGTCGTTGGCTCGTTCCGAATTGAACAACGACCATACCACCGCCACGAGCCGCACCGGGACTGATGAAGAGAAGGTTAGACCCAAGAGCCTGGATACGCTCCATAACCGATTGCTGGGCTCCTTCCCCGATTGCAATCATCGTAATCACGGCTGCGACACCAATGATGATGCCTAACATCGTTAGCAATGCGCGCAGCTTGTTTGCGAGAAGAGCGGCGAGGGCTGTCAAAAAGCTTTCGGAAAAGTTCATGGAATTGCTCCTTACCGTCGTCCGCCGCCGGTGGGGGCTCTCCCACCTCCAAGTCCGCCAACACCCTGCATGCTTCTCATTCGTTGATTGAATTCTTCGCTCGCGATTTTTGCCCGCGAAACCGTCACGACCTGAACTTCATCATTCTCGTTCAGCCCATCCACGACTTCGGTAAAGTCAAAGTTACTCGCCCCGACTTTCACAAGCTTCGGCGTAAACTGATCGCCTTCCTTAACGAACACGATCCTCTCTCGAATCTCACCGATGTTCCCTACTTGCGATTGTCTTCTCATTCGGTTTCCATCACCGCCTCCTCCGAAAACCATAGCGCCTCCACCATTTCCCATTCGCTGCTGCATTTCAGCAAACACCTTCTGTCTTTCTCCGGGGGACATCTTTTGTATCATTTCGCGCATCTTCGGACGAAGCTTTTCTCGTTCCTCCGGAGAAGCTGTTCTCATCCGTTCACGCAGCTCTTCAAAAGTAAGTTCCTTCTCACCTTCCTTGCGCTCGGCAACCGGCTCACTCTTCGGTGGACCTTCCTGTTGCTGGCGTCTTTCGTTAATAACTGCCATCAATTGTCGGCCTTCGGTCGACAACGGATCCCTGAGGGCTTCGTTCGGAACAAGCAGAACCTGGGGACGATTGAAGATCTCGATATCCACCGACGCGCTCATTCCTGCCTTCAACTTTCCGCCAATATTCGGCACGAGCACAATGACGTTGAACGTCGTGACGTTCTGTTGAGTCTTTCCTTGAGGGGAAATGCGGATAATTTCACCAAAGAACGTGTCGTCCGGATGAGCATCTGCCTTTACTCTTGCCCGTTGACCGACCTGCACTCGTCCGATATCGACTTCATCCACATTCGTCACCACGTGAACATTATCCATGTTCGCAATGGTCGCGATGAGCGTCCCGCCGCCGACATTTGACACTCCTGAAGAAATAATCTGACCCAGCTCAACGTTTTTTGTTAAGATGATTCCTGAAATCGGGGCCACGATTCTCGTATCGCGTAATCGCTCATCGGCAGAAGAAAGCGCTGCCTTCGCTTTCACTAATTGTGCTTTGGCACGAACGAATTCGAGATTCGATTGGTCACGCTCTTGCTCTGAGATGAGCCCCTTTTGAAATAGCTCCAGCGCACGACGGTGGTTGTTTTCCGCCTGTGTTGCATTCGACTCAGCGACGGCGAGATCTGCTTTGGCCTGTTCGAAATCATTCTTCGCAGTGGTTTGATCCAGCTCGAGAAGAAGCTCCCCTTTTTGAACCGACAGGCCCTCGACGAAGTTCAATGAAACAATCTGTCCGCTTGCCTTCGATTTGATCTCAACGAGGTTAATCGGCGTGACAACGCCATCCGCCGAGACATTGAGGTTCAAGTCCCCGCGGGATACCTTCACAATACGCTGAATCTGCCCGCTGGGAGTCGATTCTGCTTTTGGGGTATTCCCGAAGAAAGCGTAGTAACCGACACCACCGATGGCGATGATCGTAATTGCGCCGTACACATATTTACGAAGTGATTTCATTTCTTGCCTCCATGTATTCCCTGTGATTGAAGATTGGACGCTCGTAAACGCATTGATGTTCCGCGTCCGTCTTCAGTCTCTCCGTGCGCGAGCGCGATCCCTTCGGCCTTCCCGAACCTCCATTTCTTTGATATACTCGTCGTACCGTGCGTTCTGCTCGGGTGTCAGTACCTTTCGAATATCAACACGCAGGCTCTCACGCTGGGCTTTGAACTCAGCTCCAAATCTTGTCCGAATTTCGTCGAATTTTGCTCGATGCCCAACAACAATTGAATCCACGACCTTTTGCTGCTCGGAACTCAATTGCAAACGCGTGGCAAATTCTTTCTGAATTTCTCTGTACAACGACGACCTCCAGCCCCGGTCCATCAGCACGTATCGTGTGAAGAATCCGCCGGAGACCGCACCGAGAACGAAGCTGAATAAAATAAAGAGAAGTGTTTTTTGCTTGGGTGCAATCATGACGTACTCCGTTCAATCAATCAATGCAGCAATAATGATATCGTCTTTCGAGAGCTCCTCTTTCTGCAAAAGCGTTCGGGTGACCGAAGAATCTACCGGCTCGCTTGTGAAGTAGACCTCAGGGGGAAGAGGCGATTCAGGTTGATTCAACGCGCTCGCGCCGACAATCACGACTGATACCACGCCAAGCGCCCAGACAAGTCTCCTTCCCACGGAGACAGCCGAAAACCATGACCCCTCCTCCTCTTTCTCAAGGCGGATCGTTCGCAGAACATTGGCAGTGAACATCGGCGCAAGCTCAAAGTCTGCTGCTGAACGAAGAGCGTCGCCCGCATTCTGAAATGCAGCCATCGCTTCACGACAATGGATACATTCGCGGAGGTGACGCTCAACAAGCTGTGTCTGCTCCGCCGTCAGCTCATGGTCATAGTATGCAGAGAGGAGCTCTTCCATCGTCTTGTGCTTCATCGTCTCTCCTCAAAATAGTTCTTCAGGTATTCTTTCAGTTCTTGTCGTGCACGGAAGATTCTTGACTTCACCGCCTGCACGCTGATGTGTAGTGTCTGAGCGATCTGTTGATAACTCATATCCTCGTACTCTCGAAGTATGAGTGCCACGCGATACGTGGGCGAAAGTCTTTCCAGAGTTTTGAGAATAACAGCACGTCTCTCTTCTCGAAGAAGATCGTCAGCAGGCGACGAAGTCTGTGTGGAAGCTTGCTCCTGCTCCATCGCCCCTTCCGGAAGAGTCTGTAACGACAATGTCCGCCGAATCTTTCTCCGCCGAATCTCATCGATACACAGATTTACTGCAATGCGATACAACCAGGAGTAGAGAGTTGATGACTCATCAAAACGTGAAAGCGATTTATAAGCGCGTATGAAGACCTCTTGTGTGAGATCCTCGACTTCTTGCCGGTCGCCAAGGGTCAGATAAATGACATTTGCAATGGCTCGTTGGTATCGACGCACAAGCTCTTCGAAGGCATCTTCATGACCTCCACGAAAGGCGCGAATAAGGTCAGCGTCGGTAACGGGTTTGTTCACGTCTTTCTTGAGTCTGGAGAATAAACGGGAGACATGGCCGAAAGTTTCTCAATTTCTGGAATACAAGAAAGCCCAACCCGGGAATCCCGGATTGGGCTTGTGCAAATCGGCCTTTCGTCTAGTTCATTGCCGAATGAATAATACCGCCGCCTATGACGTCTTCCCCATCGTACAGGACAACGGATTGACCAGGCGTAATAGCCCGTTTCGGAACTTCAAACTCCACCTGAAGTCGTCCATCGGGAAGCAGTGTCGCCATGGCAGGAGACGCTTCATCCTTATACCGCACTTTCGCACGACACGACCGTCCCTCTCCCACCGCCATGGGCAGCTGGAGATTCACGTTTGTCGCAGTCAAGCCCCTGCGGAGGAGATCTTCTTCCGTCCCGATGTAAACAGCGTTAAAGTCTTTCTGAATGCCGGTAACGTACACGCGCTTCCCATACGCTCCGATGCCTTTTCGTTGGCCGATCGTGTAAAAGGGATATCCTCGATGTTTTCCGACAATCCGATCCTTCCAAACAATATCGCCGCCGAGAACATCTTCCGCGAGTTCCGGAACACGCTCCTTCAAGAAACGAGAGTAATCATTGTCTGGCACGAAACAGATTTCATAGCTCTCGGCCTTCTTTGCGGTTCGAAGTCCAAGCTGATGAGCGATGTTCCGGACCTCTTGCTTCGTCACGTCGCCCAAAGGAAACATCGTCTTTCCCAGTGCATCTTGAGAGAGCGCCCATAACGCATAGGACTGATCTTTCTTCGAGTCAACTCCCTGCGAAACGCAATAGCGTCCAACCCGCTCATCGAAACGAACACGCGCATAGTGACCTGTTGCAAGGTATGATGCGCCAAGCGACTCGACCTTCTCAAGCAGCGCACCCCACTTGATGTCACGATTACACATGATGCAGGGATTCGGTGTTCGGCCCTCAATGTACTCTTGGACAAAATAGTCGATCACGCGACGACCAAACTGCTCTCGAAAATCCACGACGTAGTGTGGAATCCCCAGCATTGCAGCGACAAGGCGGGCATCGTTCATAGCATCCAGGCCGCAACAGCTGGTCTCGTTTGCGACATTTCCACCGACCTCATCGAAGTCATACGTCTTCATCGTAATGCCGATGACGTTGTACCCTCGCTCGAGGAGCAACGCTGCCGTAACAGATGAATCGACGCCGCCGCTCATGGCAACAACAACAGTCCGGTTTCTTCCGTTTTCTTGTGTCATAACAGAATGAATATAGGAAAATATTCCCGGATGGGCAAAAGAAGAGGAAAGAAGAGGAAAGAAGAGGCAGTGCTAATGTGGATTCCCAAACAACAGAAATGCCGCCCAGAAAAACGGATGCGAGGTGTTTTCCGTTCGCATCACCTGCATTTGCGCCTTGCGAAGAGCCTGACTCTTTGTGTTTCCGAGTTTTAAGAGGAGATGGAAGTTCGACATGAGGATGGATGTGGCATAATCATCAACCTTCCACAGACTCGCGACCATACTGGGAACGCCGGCATAGAGAAAGCCGCGAACGAGTCCAATGACATCATCATTCTTTTTGATTTGAGCCAGACCTGTCTCACACGCCGACAGGACCACAAGGTTCGTGTTAATGAGATTCATATTGTAAAGCTCATGAACCTGAAGAAAACCGTCATTATGAGGATCGGGCGAAAGGGCAAGGGACGAGAGGAGCGGAAATTCGTAATTGAAGAGACCATGACAGGCGATGTGAACGATTTCAAACGCACCCATCTTTTCTTTCGCGAATGATTCATTGGCCTCATCACCAAGCAAGATGGTAGAATTTGTGAAGATGGATTTGATATTGTTGACTTCAGATTCCGTACCCGGTAAACGAGAGACTTGTGGATTATTGGGGTTGCCTAGTGCAAAGATTGATGGTGCAGAAGAAAGTTTCTTTCCTGACCGAATGAACTGAAGGGTGCTGGCATTCGGAACCAGAGCAAGATCATACTCCTCAAGCAAGAACTTCTTCCTGTTCGAAAGAGCGCCGAAGGGGAGCGTATTTAATCGCCCGGAGGGGATAATGATAAGCTGTTTGCCGGCGATCTCCTTCTCAACCGGAGCAATAAGAGAATCATAAAGAACCTGGCCAAAGACGTGGTAATCCGATCTTTCATAATCCTGAATTGCCGATCGAAATCCTTCCACGGTAGCCGAAAGGTCTTCCGGTGTCCAATGAATAACACGAAGTCGGCTTGCAGATGGTGTAATAACAAAGAGATAGCATTTATCAATCGAAACGTAATAGCTCAGTACCACCTCATCGGCCTGAAGAAGTGTTCGGAGAGAGTTCAGGTTCAGCGTATTGACGGAGATAAGTTGCGCAACCTTTCTGTCCTCCACGCTCAACTTCTGGATAATCTTTTCATATTCCCCTTGAGCCCGTTCCAATGCTCGAAGATCTTCCCGTCCCGTCACCAGCCCTCGTGTCGCACCGGCAGTTTGTGTAATGTCGAGGGCAAGGCCTGCCTCTTGAGGTGCTTGAGCTGCGAGTGTTGCCGTAATCTTGGCTGCCTCCCTGGCTTTGGGGTCGTTAAGTTTTGTAATCAGCTGAGTGCCGACCTCAGCGACAAACGCCTCCGCTCGTGACTTCTCGCTCGTGTCGAATCCCAACTCGAAATATCGGAGATCTCCTGTTCGCGAGTACAACTCTGACGCCACATCGACCAACAAGCGATACGCGTTGACATTGCGAACCGATTCGGCCTCTTTCTGTGCGCGAGAGAGATTGGCGAGTTGACGTGCTTCAAGCAGTTCAAC
This sequence comes from Bacteroidota bacterium, assembly GCA_035559595.1. Taxonomy (GTDB): domain Bacteria; phylum Bacteroidota; class Ignavibacteria; order UBA10030; family UBA10030; genus DATMBF01. The sequence continues at coordinate 131,503 of DATMBF010000028.1, forward strand.
AGCCTTCTGCACTTCGTCGAGGGAAGTTAGCAACCGACGGATATCACCCGTGCGCTTTCCTTGGGAGAAGTTTACAAACGATAGACTTGCCAGTCCCTGGCCATACAGGTCGGCTTCCCGCACATCGGAGATCTGAACCTTTGCAGGATCAGGTCGCGGAGCAACCAGCAATTGCTCCAAGGCACCACGAATCTCTCTCCTCGCCTCGTCGAAACGTCCTTCGGCCAAGTAGGTCTGACCAAGCTTGAACCGAAGTTCGGTATTCGTGCGCAGATCCTGTGTTGAACCATAATATTCAAGCGCCGCACGATAATAATTGCGCGCCAGAACCAGACTATCCACAAGAAAGTATGTATCGGCAAGATTGGCGGCGAGCGTGCCGAGGTAACCGGTTGCACCAATCTGCTGGGCAATGGAATAAGCGAGCTTCAAATCTGCCAAAGCCTTATAGCTTCCGAACGGCCCCTTGGCGTAAATCGATAGCGCCTGAAGAACTTGAATGCGATTGAATGGGTTCTTCAGTTTTGATTGCTCGGATCGAACCTGATCGAAGAGTTCGTCGGCAAGATTATCATACCCCGAACGCCGGTACGCCTCAGCAAGACGAAGCGAGGCCATAATCTGAAGGGAAACATCCTGATTTGCCTCTGCAGCTTCCTTGGCTCTTTTCAAGCGATCAACTGCCTCACGAACTTTATCTTGCTTGACGAGAATGATTCCGGAATTCAAATCTGCCTGAACCCTGTACGACGGCGCCCCATCACCCGCAAGCGTGTACATTTTTTGAAATGTCGCCAGCGCTTCTTCGTTCTGTCCGTTCCTCGTGAGAGCCAAGCCGAGATTATTCAAAATCGTCAGATGATTCTCTTTATCCAGCCCGCTCACCCGTGACAACACTTTTTGATAGAAAGAAATGGCGGTCTGGTTGTCTCCCTGAAGATATGCAATGTCCGCTTGAGTCTGGTCAACAAGCGTCGCAAGTTCCGGTGAAACGCCGCCCGCAGCGAGCACCTCATTCATCTGCGCCACAACCAACGCGGCCTCCTGCACTCTCGCGTTCTGAACATAGAGAAGAGCCAGCATTTGCTGGCTCCGCAAGATACATGATGCGGATTTCCCCAATCGTTGGAGTGCCATAACCATGGAACGCAGTGTATCCAGCCCTGCAGCTGTCTTTCCTCTCATTTCATACAAGGTGTACCTCTTCTTCACGAACTCAATAATCCGGTCGTCCGACTGGCTGGAAAACATGTCCGTCTGGATCGAGGATACCAAACCATCAGCCCTTTCCAAATCTCCCTTTGCCTCCGCCTCTTGAGCAAGCTTGATTGTGTACTCCAACCGAGTCGCAGCAACGCCGGTTCTTTCCGACAATGCACGCGCTTTCTCCGATTCACCGACATTGAGGTACAACGTCGTGAGCGCCGATTGAATGCTCGATTGAACCTGCTGACTATTCGGATCGTTCTGGAGCAACTGAAGCGCCGACTCAAAGTCCCTGATTGTGCTCCTGTCATCCTTCATCGACCTGAACACCAGTCCACGCTGATAGTGAATCGTACCGCGGACAAGGGGATCCCCATTCATCTCAGAAAGCGATAATGCCTTTGAATAAAGCTCGATGGATTTCGGGGGACTCGTCTTCTCGGCATTTTTTGCAAGCGTCAAATAGAGCTGGATTTGTTTGAACCCGATCTCCTTAACTCGCTCGGGCTCATTCGCCTTTTGAGCCGTTTCCCTCGCACGCACAAACATCGAGTCCGACGATGAAAGGTTGCCTAATTGGGCTAAACTGACAGCGTAATGATAGTAAGCCACACTCAACTGGGAGGAGAGTGATCGTTTCTCTAATTCTGCAATGAATGGCTGGACGTGTACAACGACCGAATCGTGCCGACCGGAAAGAAAGAACGCCTGAATCTTATTCCAGTCGGATCGAAGATCTTGCGCGACAACCTGCGTGAGAGTCAAGGCTGTGTTGAAAGTCAGAAAGACAACGGTGCATCGCTTCATACGTTCCTATTGGCTTCGTCTGGAAACAATGATTTGTGGCTCATATCCTTTGAATTCACGCTTGAATTCATCGATTGCCTTTTGAGCATCGGATTCGGAATCAAAGATCCCGAGCGTGAGTTCGTATTTTTCCGAGAGCTTAGCTTCATTCGTCATCACCATCACGCCAAAGCCACGGCTCTGGATCATTCGCTTCTCCTCGTAAGCGCCCTTTGCGCTTCGATATGCTTTCAAAAACACTGTGTAGTTCTTCTTCTCACCGAGCGGTGCTCCCTCAGGATCAGAAATCGGTCGGATAAGCGTAAACTCCGTCCGCCTGTTCCTCTGCATGTTCTCCGGACTATCATTAGGGGCGATGGGATACTGACTGCCATACCCCCGAGCTACCAACCGCTCCGGGTCAATCCCATTCTGTACCATAAACTGCTTGATCGCATTTGCACGTTCAGAAGAGAGTTCAATGTTCTTCTCTTCACTTCCGGTTGAATCTGTGTGTCCCCCGATTTCAAGACGTGCGTCCGGTACGGCCTTGAGGTCGTCAATAATCTCATATAAGGATCGTTCGTCTTCTTTTCGAATCATCGACTTCCCTACATCAAAATGGATGCTGTAGAGTCGAATAATACGAGGCGGTTTCGCAAGCAATGCATAAACGCCGGGACGGTTGTATGAGAAATCGTATGATTGTTCGCGTTCATTGTAGGTTGAAGTCATCAACTCCCAATTGCCGTTTGCAAAGTGAAAGATACCGGATACGTTTGGCGTTATGACCTTTCGATTGATCCATTCGGACCGAACAGGGAGGGAGGCTCTTGAAGGTGTTGATGAGCTCTCCAGTCGATAGACAGGACCGACTGCAGAAAACTTTTGGACCGCATCAGGCCAGTCGATGATGCTGATCGGAGAGCTCTCCGCGGGACTTTTCGCCACTGTCACGTATGCGCCATTGACCAATCCGGTCGCTGGTGCTCCTCGAACATTGACCGGCACAGTCTCATATTCTCTCCACAGTTGCGCCTGTAACTCGGTAGAGAGTTTTTCAAACGTTTGTCGTGCAGCAGCGATTTCGCCGGCTTGTAAGAGAGCCGGGACTAAACGCAGTTGAGCCGTCGACACCACAACCTCCGATGAACTGGATGAAACAAGATCACGCAGGATTGACACGGCTCCAATGCTGTTTCCGCTCGAGAGCATGATCTTCGAAAGACTGAGCGAAGCCTCGTCTTTTACATCGGGATCGGCATTTGAATTGAGAATCTCTCGATAGTATTTCTCTGCATCATCAATCCTGTTGCTCCGTTCGGCGATCTTTGCAAGCTCCATGCGGGCATAAACAGCCGATTTGGATTCGCCGTACGATTGAATAACCTGCTCGAGCTTCTTCTCTGCGGCAGGGAGGTCGCCCATTTCCATGCTTAATGTTGCTGCCTCGAGGAAGGCCTCCGAAGCCATCTCCGTTCCCTCATACTGCGATGTCAACTGCGAGTATGTATTGAGGGCAAGGGCAAAGTTGCCTTCTGCCGTATATGCCTTTGCCAGCTCAAGCATAGCACGCGCACGAATGGCAGAGTTCTGTTCGGTATTTAACACCTGATTGTACACTTTCTGTGCCGCTGCATATTGTTTGGCCGATTTGTAGAGGTCCGCTTTTTCCAAAAGAGCCTGACTGTAAACTACACTTGTCGGGTTACGTAAGATAATGTTGTATGCCCCCATCGCTTTGGCAAACTCTCCGCGTCGATGCCAGTAATTTCCCACTTTCAGCCGCACGTTGTCTACATGTTTTGATCGCGGAAAACCAGACACGTAGTCCAAATACCCTCGAAGACTCTCTTTTCCTTCCGATTCGAGGTAGACAAGATTGTAGTAGGCGATATTCTCTCCATCAACCGAGAACGATTTTGAAACTTGCGCCGCATATCGACCCGACATTGCCAGCCGGATCGTATATGTATTGGCTAAGATGTTCTGCTCTGGGGACTGATAGGTGAGACGATATTGACCCTTCAGGAGTTTGAGGATGGTTTGATAGAGGTTACCAAGGTCCTTCGGTTCCCGGACGAAGAAGTATTCCCCACCGGACATCAGAGCTAATTCTTGAAGCGTTGTGTTAACTTTGATGTTGAGATCGATTGCGTAAATCGGAATGTTATAATTCTTGATGTAGAGTTTTGAGGCATCGAGGGGAGAGACCGAACCATTCTCCTCCCCGTCAGAAAAAAGAATAATGGCCTTCCGACCAAGGACATTAGTGGTATTGACGCTGGAGAGCGCATAAAGCAAGGCATCATACATGAAGGTACGACTCGTGAGAACAGTCATGGGAATGTTCTTCCGCAAGAAAGTCTTGGAGTTGCTAAAGCCGATCTTCTGACGCGCAAAGATCGGTGCGGGGAATTCCGGCACCTTCACGGTTTTTCGACCATCGCCAAAATCGATGAGACAGGCATAGTCTCCCGTCCGCAAGCTATCAATAAACTGGATCGCCGCCGTCTCGAGGAGCTGAGTTCTTCCGATCATGGACTCCGAGTTATCAAACACCAGCGCCAGGTAAAGTTCTGATTCGCCTTTTTCCTTTAGTGAGATGACAGATTGAAGATTGATGGGACGAACCCTGTTATCGTTATGGTCGATCTGAAAGAGCGCTGTTTCATCAGGATTGAGCACGATCGGTTCCTTCTTTCCATCCAGCACTGTCACATAAAGATCAACGGAAGGATATCGGCTGAAATCGAGCTGGTTCAAAGAGACAATTGCCGGAGCTTCATTCTGAGCGATCGCCCAGAGGTGAAGACCAACCAGCATGGCACAACAGATCAACGAACGCATGGCGACGACCTCAGGGTTTAACTTGCACGAGTCTATAATCCGGGAACTTTGCAATTCCAAAACCAGCCAGGGAGAGCTTTTCGGCTTGAGCTTTCTTGTAAAATTCCCGCAGCCATTCCGAGAACCTCACCCATCCATCGTTATTCGTATCAAGTTCTTTTGAAGAACGCATAGCCTTTACCGCGTCCACAAATGCGTCAACCACATCGTCGAAATCCATCTTTTCTCGTGGCCGTACGAGGATAATGTGCTTTCCACCGCTCGCTGTCGACTGCGGAAAATCTTGTAAGATCTCCGTTGGAAACTCATGCGATTGGGGTGAAAGAACGAACGTCAACACACTCTGTGCAGGAAGAAATTGAACAAAGTTGAGAACATATTCGGCCGGAAGCGATTCTCCTTGGGGAGAGATCAATGACGAGCGCTCCACAACACGTTGGTCGACTTGCCACGGTCCAGCCCACACGCTAACGACAAGATCTGCAGAATCACAACTTGAGTAGACTTTTCCAATGGCGTCACCCAGAGGGATCGGCTGTTTCTTCGAGAGCTGGATAACCGTTTTGTTCCTTACTCGTCCGCCGAAGGAATCCGCAAAATAGTCATGCAAATCACCCATTGCCTCCTCTCCCCCATCGGCTTTCACGCGTCCGTTTCCGTCCGATCCGACAAGCACCGTGTGCAAGTATTGAACATTCTGCGCGGCAACGATGTCAAGCCACGCAACAAGGAGGATAACCACTGAGACGAATCTATTTCGTTTCATACTCCGATCGGGATAAAAATTCTTCCGCGCGAACAATAAAATCGGCAAGAGAAAGGTCGTTCTGTAAATATCTCCTCACCTCGTTGAAGCGCCTCCAATCACGCGCAAAGGCAAGAATCTTCTGCCGCGCTGAAGTCTGAGCCTTGTCGGTTCCGAGTTTCTTTTCAAGCTGCACTAACATTTCCTGGTATTGATAGCCGATCTTTCTCGCGGGATTTTGGGCTATGACGAGTCCGGCCGGTTCTTTGGAAATCACTGTCGCACCAGCTTTCAACGCGATGTCGTACAAAGAGAATAGCTCCGCCTGTGCAGTCATCGCTGTCGATTTGACTTGAGTAACATCTCGCAATGTCCCTGTTACCCATGTGTCGTCTCCCCGAAGCACCACGGCGTTTATCGGGATTGTGCTGGTTTGCGCGATGGCACGTAGCCCTTCTTCAAGTGTCACCCGATCATTGATCACGCCGTCACAAATCATGACTACGCCGGCCGTGGCAAGCTGGGCAAGTTTCTCAAGAATTGGTTTGAAATCAACTTTCTGGCTCATGGAGTCAAAGTAGTTCCACCCCTCTTGCGAAACCTCCCACCGCCCCGCGATGTAGAGGATCGTCACGCTCTGGAATGTGGCGCTACGAATAAGCCACTCATCGGAAATCACCGCAATATTCTGGGCGCTTACACGCGGTCCAAGCAGAATCTTGGCGTTTGCTGGCGCTGAAATTCCACTATACGGGTGAGTAAGAAAATCATAGAGAAACAGCCCGCGATCAAAATACTGTGTCGAATCTGCACCCGTTGTTGCCGATATCACGAGCACTCTCACCGCTTGGTTCTTCTGAGCCAGTAAATCTGGTTCCGGAATGTAGCTCCGCAGCGTCAGGTATTCCTTCTTCAACGAATCCGATGAGGGAGAAGCCCATCCAGCAATTCGGCTGAAACTCATTCCGTTCACAATAACCGAACGCTCTGATGAGTAGCCGAAAACATCCGTCGCTTTGATCGTCAAAACGTTTTTCCCTTCGGAGATGTCCGCAAGCTGGCTGAAGCTTTGGAGATACTCCTCGGTAACGGATGCTACTTTCTCCTCACCCCGATCAAAAACGGTCCTCTTCCCTAAAGTAATCTGCTGAATAGGACGGCGATGTTTCACTTCGAAGATCACTGACGTCTGAGAGGCCTCCGTGGAAAAGTTATCCGCGGGCGACAGGATGGAGATCTCGGGCAATGGAAAGTAAGTGGCATACGAGACAGGATCGGTATCCTGCAAGGCCGTGGCGATTCCTCGTGCAATCACCCTCCGCCCGTTCAAATAGAACTTCTCGTACTGTTTAAGTAATTCAACGGACAAGCTCGGAAGCCTCTTCGCAAGACGCTTGAGAATCCGTCCCCCTGCACCCGTGTTCCCCCTCGAATATTCCAGGATGCCGAGAAGCATGAGTGCCTCATCGTTTGGCGATTGGAGATAGGCCAATTGAAGAGTTTTTATGGCGGGAGAGATCTGTTCGAGACTCGCCTGGACACGTCCCTTCATCATCGTTCCTATTCCCCCAAGCTGATTCAGTGCCTCAGCGTAGGAAATCTCAAGAAGTGCAAGTTCCGGGTTGAACGTTTGGAGATAAAGGTCGATAAGTTGCGTTTGCAACGCAGCATTATTCGGATTCTCAAGGAGCCGCGCTGTCAGCGTATCGATCTCTGCCGATATCGACAGTTCACTCGGCTGTGCGCAGACCATCGTCACGCTGATGACCAGCAATGCACACAGACTGAAGAATCGAGCGTCGTATCTCATGTTCTGTCTTTTCGCTAATGAAAAACACGCTGGTGGGGGAGAACCCCTTCTTCCCCGGAGTCAGGGGAATATACTGAGAGGGCAAAACAAATGCATCACCTTTTTCCTATCCCGGAATGCTCAATTCCCGCACCGCATCTTGCATCCGCCCGTATATTCGCTGGATCACTCCCCAAGCCGCAGTCACATGCTGTTCTGTCGTTTGCAAATTTCCGACGGCAAGTCGAAGCGAAATCCTGCCGTTCAGTTTTGTGTGAGAGAGAAACAGCTCACCGGATTCATTAATCGCCTCCAGCAGGCGCAGGTTCAATTGGTTGATTGGTTCGGTCATCACCTCGCTTCGTGATCGCCATTCCTGGGGCACGCAGCGAAAACAAACAACGCTGAACGGAGAAGGAGCCATAATTTCGAAGCTTGGATGGGATCCAATCCAGCTTCGAAGCTTCTGCGCAAGAGAGATATGGTGCTGCAAACGCTCGACAATCCCCTCCATACCAAAGTACCTGAAAACCAACCAGAGTTTTAGCGCTCGAAATCGCCTTCCCAGCGCAATTCCGTAATCCATGAAGTTGGTAACATCCCGGTCATCTGTTCGAAGGTACTCCGGCACGAGCATAAACGTCTTCCGCAGAACCTCCGGGCGACGGCAATAAAGAACGCTACAATCGATTGGGACAAACAACCATTTGTGCGGATTCACGACTATCGAATCTGCTTTTTCGCAGCCGTCAAGCACCCATCGCATTGACGGCACCATGCCTGCAATCCCGCCATAAGCGGCATCGACGTGAAGCCAGACTCCGAAGTCCTCGCAGATCTCAGCAATCGCATTCACAGGATCGATGCTCGTAGTCGAAGTCGTTCCGACGGTTGCAACGACACAGCACGGCATATTCCCCGCCTTTTTGTCGTTCACTAAAGCTTCACGGAGTTCATCGGGATTCATCTTGAATGAGTCGTCGACAGGAATCTTGCGAACATTCTCTTGTCCAATCCCCAAAATCATCGCGGCGCGCTCTATGGAGGAATGAGCATGCTCAGAGGTGTATACCGTAAGAGGCCGCAGATCCCTCCCCGCAATCCCCTTTTCCCGGATCCCCAGGCGGAGTGACTCTCTCGCAGCCGCCATAGCAACAAGGCTAGAAGTGGAAGCGGTGTCGTGAATCGTCCCATGGAACGCTGGTGGTAATCCCAGCGCCTGACGCAACCATCCAAGAACCACTTCTTCCAACTCCGTCGCCGCTGGCGAGGTTTTCCAGAGCATGCCGTTCACATTCAACCCGGCGCTGAGGAGCTCCCCCAGAATCGCCGGTTTGCTGGATGAAATTGAAAAATAGCCCATGAAACTTGGATGATTCCAGTGCGTCAGTCCGGGAACGATAATGTTCTCAAAGTCCAGGAGGATATTCTCCATTGGTTCAGAATGCAACGGAGGGGTCAAAGGCAATTTCTTCCGAATCGACCCCGGCTCGACCTTTGTCGCCACAGGAAACCTTTCGGAATGGTCAAGATAGTTTGCTAGCCATTCCAGAAGCTGGTTTCCAATGCGCGTAAACTCCGCTGATGTCATATCGAGGCTGTTGTTCCGTGCCATTGTCAATTTGGATCGGTTGTTCCTTCTGCGAGAACCCGGAATGTCCACGTTTCGCTCCATTCGCTGTTGAAATGCGGCCTGATGGTGGATCGGGTACGCCAGTAATACGTTCGTCCGCGCTCAATCGCGACCAACACAGCATTCGTGTCGGACTGGATCGTGTAAACAAGGTTGCGCAACTGCGGGTCGTATGAGACTTCGGTCTGATATCCCGTTGCATGCACAACTTTCCGCCAGCGAAGACTTATCAGTCCGCTAATTGTTGTGACGATTCTGCCGTTCTTTGGACCTACAAGCGCAGGTCGCTGTAGGTCGATCACTTCAACGACCGAAAGGGAGGTTGGCTCTTCCGAGAGGCGCTCGCATGCATGTACGACAAGAGCAACCGTTGCCAGCAACAGTGGAGTTCTCACAATGCCTTTGGGTTTCAGGAGCAATCTCTCACCGAAAGAGAATATCCAGTTGAAAGCTCAGGCGATTATCGACATCGCCAAGAATTTCGCTTGCGCCGGAGCTTATTGTCCGCGCCCGATCCTTAATCGTATGCGAATACTTCGCGGAGATATCCATCCACATCGCAACCTCATATCGCATCATCACATACCATCGCATGCCTTTATCAAAGAGGGCAGGATTGGAAAAGCTTCCCGGGAGATCATTCTCAAACTCGTAAACGCGTGACTCAAAAGAGTCTGTATCAAACATAATAACTCGCGCATTCATGAGCAAACGAGAAATCGGGATAATCCGCACGTCCTGAAAAACCAGTAATCCGGTTTCTGCTGGCTTTGCTCCGCCTTGGGACACAAAAGCCATCTCCACCCTGCTTCTCCACCGAAACGTAATGGAAGGGTTGAAGTCCAACGTGATGCGATAGTTTTCCTGCTTACGCGGCGTGAGGACACGTTGCAAACGGCCTGAGGCATCGACGACGGTTGTACTCGTCTCCTTCTCTTTCCACTTCATTTGAAGCTGAAGCGATGTCTTTCGGCCGAGTCGAAAATCCGACAGCGTAAACAGGTCGTGGCCGCCTGAACGTAATCGCAGATTTGTTGAGTGACGGGGAAAGATAAACTGATCAACGTACGTCGACATAATCCACCACGGGGCAATCCGAAGCTTTGCACCGACGTAGAAGCCACTCTCGTTTTGTGGAGGCCCGCTCGACTCGCCAAATCCAAATCCATGGAAACTGAGAAAACCGGCAGGATACGATCGCATCAACAAGGACATACTCACATCTTGACGAGGCTGATACAACAATCCTCCCACTCCAGCGAAAGTTCGGTTCTCATCCATAGCTGCTTCGGCAAAGAGTGAGAAATGACGGCCTGTGTAGGCTATATCGACTCCGCCTGCGGAGGTATTCCTGCCGAATCTTTGTGCGTCTGAACTCAGGGAAACGGGTCGTGAGAACTCTGCTGAATAGCCAGACGTGCGAACCTGGAGTCCAGACAAGACTTCCGCCGATAAGATCCCGCCAAGGAGTCGTTCACGAAATGAACCGCGGCGTTGCTCCTCGCTCGCGGAACGAAAGAGACCTGTGGAATACAGGCCTGTCACAACCCCCTGGCCATCCACACTGCCATTCAAAGGCTTCTCGGAATACAAGACGGTCATTTGCACTGTTCCGAGGGAATGCTGTGCGGCGATACCTCTCAGGTACATGTTCTCGTCGGTCGATAGATAGGGACGTATGCCGCTCCCACGTTTTCGAATTCCCGAAATGACATTGCTTCCCTTGGAGAATCCAATCGATCTCCAGAACACCATCCCTTCTCCGGTTTCAACGGCAAAATCCCCAACAATGACCCGCGAGCTGCTCAGGTTAACGTCTACATATCCTGCTTTGAAATCCGTTAACGATCGTTCACCGGCATCTTTTTCTGTCAAGAGTCCAACTTCAAAAGCGAGCTTTTGGAAATGGTCACTTACATCAAATGGTCTCGATCGAGCAATAAACCGATTATAGAGTTTCAATGGTGAACCCAAAAATGTTCCGTCTGTAAACCCCTTCCGATTCTGCAAATCCTCAACGCTCCGAGTTCGAAACGAACCACCGCGTATGGGAAACTCAAGCGGTGGTTCCGATCGTACGGAAACACTAAGGAATGGTCGCACACGTTGCAAGAGATCGGGTGTGACGTTTTCGAGAAGCAACAGTTCATCAACAGCCCTGAAGGGTCGATTCTGCCGAAAACTCACGATCTCAAGCGCAAGCATCGGGGAGATCTCCGGTATCTGCGTCAACTCTTCTGCAGATGCCGTATTAAGATCGAGTGGCTGTTCAGACAGTTGTGAAAGGAGATCAATGAGTTGCGAATCCTCAGCGTCTTGGGTCGCTTCTTCGAGAACACGCTCAAGCTGTGCTTCCGGATCTGATCGAGGAATCGAATCCCGAGAGGAGGACTCTTGAGCTACCAATTGAACCTGAAGTGCACTGACACACAGAAGGAGCTTAATCACGGAATGCCACTCCTATCTCTATTTGATGTGTCCATCCCAGAAAGGAATGCGAGTATCCGGCGTAACCAAATTCGAACATGGAATAGCGTATCCCTACACCAGCTGTGAACGTTTCCGGTTTATTGGCAAACCCAACACGTAATGCCACGGCATCAAGCAGCGTTTGCTCAACGCCGACCTTGAGAGATGCCGGGAACCTTATATCTTTTTCGACAGAGGCGGAAAGAAGAAGATTGTTGAGAGGAAGAAAGGAAATGCCGAGATCAGCTGAGAGAGGAAGCCGCTCCTTCCTCTTTCCAATCCTTGCGCTGCCGGCATTCTTTCCGACAAACCCAAGCCGGACCCGTTCATCCATCTCCGCCATCAATCCGATATCGATGAGAATAACCTGCGCCGATCCATAGCGTTCGATCGAGAACTGCCGTCCGGTCAGAGTGATCCCGCCGGATATTCCCCAGTCAATTCTTCTGGCCAGACACACTGAGACACCTGTTTCCCGATAGAGTGAAAATCCAAATTGATCGACTCCTATTCCCACATTGACAAAGGGAGTGGGAACTGTTATGGCGCCGGCGATTGTGCGCAATTCTTCGAGGCCGAACTGCTGAGGGACGACAAACACCGAGGCTTCCAGCCTATTCACCTCGGAAAGGCCGGCAGGATTGTGAAACACCGACCATGGAGACACGACAACTGCAACGGTGGAATTCCCAAGCGCAATCGCCCGAGTGCCGCGTCCATTGTTCTCTCCCAATGCCCATACCGGAAAGAACACAACGAGGAAGAAGGAAAATCTGAAGAGCATAAGCTTTCTCCTTGAAGTCGCTTCAGATTCTTTCTATATTGCGTGCAGGAACTGTATAGTCAGCAATGAAACACACCCTGTTTCTTCTCTTAGCGCTTTTCTCACGATCCATCGCGCAGGAATTGCAGGCCGATGTAACGGTCAATGTGGAAAAGCTCTCCTCGTCGGTTCGAGACTACCTCGCCGGCTTCGAAGCCGATGTTGAGCGCTACTTGAACAACACGCGATTCACTGACGAAGACCTCGCCGGCGAACGCATCCAGTGCTCGTTCAACATCTTTTTCGAGACCGTAAGTGGCGACAACCGGTATACAGCCCGAGTGTTCGTCGGTAGTCTGCGACCAATCTATATCGGAAATGAGAGATCAACGAGAAGCACCCCAATTCTGCGGATCATGGATGAGCGGTGGGAATTCACGTACGTTCCTAACCAGGTGATGCTGTTCGATGAATTTCGGTTCGACCCCCTCACTGACTTCCTCGACTTTTACGCCTACCTGATCATTGGATTTGATCTCGAGACGTACACGGAGCTTTCGGGGAGCCGGTGTTTCCAAAAGGCCCTGAACATTGCCAATCAGGCTAATTCCACAGCTTTTAGCCGGGATTGGCAGCCGAGCCAGACGTACAGCAAATTCAGTTTGGCAGACGAGATCAATAACAACAAATACCAGCCGTTTCGGCTCGCCTTCTTTAGCTACCACTTCGACGGAGTCGATCTGCTGGCGACGGAAACGACAAAGGGATTAGACAACATTCTCGCTTCCATAGAGACTATCAGTGAACTTCGGCGCAAGCAGGACCCCCGAAGCGTGTTGATTCGTGCATTTTTTGAAGCAAAGTATCTGGAGATTGCGGAGATTTTCCAGCAGTACCCTGACCGCTCTGTCTACACACGCCTCATTGCCGCTGACCCGAGTCACCAAAGCACCTACCAAGAATACAGCGCTCGCTGACCGCTACTTCAACAGTTCCACCGACTCGATTCTGTCGCCAATCTGAATCCTATCGACGACATCCATCCCCTGGACAACGCGACCGAAAATAGTGTATCGACCGTCGAGATGCGGTTGGGGTGAATGCGTGATAAAAAACTGGCATCCCTCCGTATCCTTACCGGCGCTGGCGAGACCCACCGATCCTCGTTCATAGTTCACTAACGACCATTCGGACCGTATCGAATAGCCGGGTCCTCCCCATCCGTCACCTCGAGGGTCTCCCCCCTGAATCACAAAATTCGGAACCACGCGATGGAAGGTCAAGCCCTTGTAAAAGCCTCGCCTCACCAGCTTCACGAAGCTCAAGATGGAGAACGGAGCATGGTCCTTCATAAGCTGAAGAGTTATAGTGCCGCGATTCGTCTTCATTCGAACACGCTGGTTCGGTGTTATCCGTTCGAGTCCGCGCCAGTCATAGTCTGTATACAGAGGTTCAGTGCTTTTCGGAATGCTTGCCGAGTAATCCTCACCGGTGATTTTCGCAAGCGAAGCCGCAGCAACGACCGCCACCGTCTTGTCAGGATCAAGCAACGCCCGCTCGAGCACCGGCACGACTTTCCGGTCGCCGATCTTGCCAAGGGTTTCGAGAAGAGCCTGCATTGCTTCCGTATCGTTCGGACTGGAGAGGCGAGTAGAGGTCAGCATCAGTTCTTCGACAATCTGTTCGCCTCGTCCACCCTCTATCAGGATTGCATAGATGGAAGAATCTCCAGCAGCTTGTGAGACCAGAGTGGTGACCGCCATGTCATCACGGAGAAGCGAGGACTTCATTCGTCGGTACAGCAGATCCGGGAGAAAGGCAAGCGACGCCTCTTTTCGCATCTTCCGTATATTGGCAGGCGTCAAGAGCTTACGCAACGCCTCCCAAGCGCCGACAGCCACTTTCACCTCTTCATCTTCGACATGTGAAAGGATGATGCTCAAATGCTCGACGGAAGGGATAAGGCTCATTCCTTCCAACACTTTCGTCCTCAGTCGAATTGATGTCTTCTTCTCTTGGAGAAGGTCGCTAAATGCAAAGTCGGCAGGGAACAACTTGCCAATGACCACAATCGCCTCCCCCTTCACAAGATCAGACTGTCGCTTTGTTTTTGAGAGCAGGGCAAGCAGCTTCTGGCGTAGTTGGTCTTTGTTTTTCGCTTTATCGATATGTTCTTTTTGAATGCCGCCCAGAGCTCCCAATAACGCCATTGTGACGTGCGTCTCCTGGGAATCAAGCCAGGGGAGTACTTCGTCCAGTGCAGACGAATGTTCAGGAATCAAGTTGATGAGAGATCGCACGATCTGTACTTGCACGCGCCATTCCTTTGTCGATTTCTCCCTCCGTGCTAAATCGCGAAGAGTCGTATACGAAACTGACGTTTTCGCCCTTCCCAAAAGCGTGGCAAGATGCATCCGAACCTCGCCGTTTTTCTCTTGCGATAGTTTCTTGAGGTCGTTCGAATGTTCTTCCAATTCCTTGTCGAGAGGCTCGTATGGCGACATCCGCCAGAGGGCATACAATGCCTTCCACCTAACCTCAGGAGAGGGGTCACTCAACAGACGCAGACAAAGAGAAACGCCAACTTGTGACTTGACGCCGCGTAACGCGCAGCGAGCAACTGACAAGGCAATTTCTCCATTAAGCTCTGCAAGTTTTGGGGAAATCTTGAAGGAATCCAGAATACTCAGCGCGGAGTCTGTGCCACATTTCCCGAGAGCCTCAATAATCCTTTTAAGGGCGTCTTTGCTCTTTTCCTTTGCCAATCGTTCTGCAAGCGGCTTCTGAGATTCTTTGCTGCCGATTTGCCCAAGAGCAAAAGCTGCTGCCGCTCGTACCTTTGCCGATCCGTCGTCTAACAACGGAACGATATCGCCCACCGTCGCGGAATCCTGAATGTTGGCAAGTGCAATCAACGCACGATAGCGAAGATTGGCATCTTGTGAATTGAGATACGAGAAGAGCTTTCCCTCCCCTGTCGAACGTTGATCCTGCAGCTTCAAGATCTCTCGTTCAGGGGTGGAGTACTTCTGGGAGAATGCGCTCCCCTGAAGAAGCACCAAGCTAAGAACAATAGGGAGGAATTTCATAGCTACCCCCTGAAGATGGAGAGGAATGATCAACCCTCGGCTCGAAAGACTTTCTTCTGAATCTCGCGACCTGTCCTTGTATTCGCAAGTCCGCCCTGCCCAGATTCTTTGAGGCGTGGTGACATCAGGTCACCGACCTCTTTTGTGGCAAAGATCACCTCATCGGCCGGAATGAGGCTCTTGATTCCGGCTAATGCCATTTGCGCCGAGACAAAGGCATTTGCAACACCTACTGCGTTGCGGGTGGTGCAGGGTTCTTCAACGAGGCCGCCGACCGGGTCGCAAACAAGTCCCATGGAAGCCTTCAGCGCGAACCCAACTGCCTCGAGAATTTGCTCTTCATTTCCCCCCAGCAAATATACAATCGTTGCCGCACCCATTGCAGCGGCACTTCCGGTTTCACCCATGCATCCTGCTTCGGAGCCGGCAAAGGAGGAATTCTTCGCAAAGATCAGTCCAACAGCCGAAGAGACCAAAAGTCCCTCGAGTATCTTCTCCCGCGGAATCTTGTGCTCCTCCATCATTGTCACCAGAATAGCCGGGATGATTCCGGCGGACCCCGCCGTCGGGGCTGCCGCAATTCGGCCCATGCACGCGTTCACTTCGCCTACGGCAATGGCACGAGCAACGGCCCGTTTGAGTGAAGTTCCTAGCGTCTCAATTGGCGCGTTATAGACGGTCTTCGCCCAATTATTGAGCATGCCACTCGGCGTAATCACCATTTGCGTGAGCCCCTGCTCAACAGATTCCTCCATGACAAGGAGAATGCGTTTAAGTCCGTTATACACCTGTTCACGCGTCAGATGCTTATTGCGCATCTCGTAATCGAGCATGGCTTGTGCCATATCTTTCTTTTCGCGCCGACAGTACTCAACAATATCCGACAACAAGTTGAATTCCATAATTCCTCTACTTTTCGTACCGCGAACTTCCCTCCACCATCGGTTCAACCAGACGAACGAATTTCACCCAGGGAAACGACTCAATTTTCTTCAGCGTCACTTCGTCGATGGGTTGATCCATCTCGATGACCATGTTTGCGAGGGTCTCATTTCGCGAGACGTACATGTTTGCAATGTTCACTCCTTTTTCCGCAATTGCTTCCGTAATGTTCTTGATACTCCCCGGCACGTCTTGCGCAATAAGAACAAGCGTGTGCGTTTGTGCATTGAAATCGACCGAGAAGCCCTCGATTTCTTGGATTCGGATCCTTCCCCCACCCAACGAAACTCCGACAATCTCTACTGCCCCGCCGCGCTCCCCGATGAGTTTGATTCGGGCAGTGTTCGAATGAAACTTTACGAAATCCCCTCTGAATCTCCACTCCCACTCCAGTCCCTCTTTCCTCGCAAGCTCGAACGAACTCTTGATACGATCATCATCCGGTCCAAACCCTAAGATACCGCCGATGATCGCCCTGTCTGTGCCGTGCCCTTTATGCGTTTTCGCGAAGGAGTTGTAAAGCGTAATGACCGCTTTTTTGGGCTTCTCCCGAAGCAGCTGTCTGGCAACATAACCAATCCTGCTCGCCCCCGCCGTATGGGAGCTAGAAGGACCGATCATGATCGGGCCAAGAATGTCAAAGATGCTCGGATGGTCTGTCATGCGCGGGCTTCAATCTCTTTTTTCAGGCCAAAGAGAATTTGTGCGTTGCGGCTTGTTGTTTCAGCGATCGTCTCGACCGGCACAGAGAAAACCTCCGCAATCTTTTCGGCAACCAGTTTCACATAGGCGGGCTCGTTTCTCTTGCCTCGGTGCGGCACAGGGGTCAAGTACGGCGAGTCTGTTTCGATAAGGATGTTAGAATAACCGATTTCTTTCAGCGTCGCGAGCACGGGCGAGTTTTTGAAGGTGACAATTCCGGGATAGGAAACAGTGAAGCCAAGTTCGAATAATTCTGTTGCCTGGCCGGCAGTTCCCGTAAAGCAATGAAAAACACCGCGCTTCGGTTCCTCATGCCCCTTCGCACACCACGCCGAATTCCGGTTTACTGCTTCTCTGACAATCCTTATCGCCTCGTCGACTGAGTCGCGCGTATGGACTATGATAGGAAGGTTTCGTTCGACTGCTATCTCGATTTGTCGGCGAAAGACGGTGCGCTGTTGATCTGGAGACGAAAGATCATAATAATAATCCAGCCCGATTTCTCCGATTGCGACAACGCGAGCCTGATGGCTCATCTCTTCAACGCGTTTGAGTCCTTCCTCGGTGGCTTTGGAAGCCTCGTGCGGGTGAAAACCGACGGCAGCAAAGACGATGGGATTCAGTTCGGAGAGTTCAATTGACTCCTCGCTCGTTTCGACGGTGGTGCCGGGAACAACGATGCCCTCGACTCCGGCATCAAGAGCACGGCGGAGCACTTCCGCTCGATCGCCCTTATAATTCTCATAAAACAAATGAGCGTGGGAATCAATCAGCATAACTTTAGTGGCATAACTTTCGAGTTAAGGTACACCAATCTTTCGACTCTATCAAGGAAGGTGTGGTGAATGGCTTGTTAGAGGGATCCGTCAAGCGAAACGAAGAAGGTTCGCACGGGAGCAAGATTTCCTACCAGCTCAACGTAATGGTAATTGAAAAGGTTTTTGACGTTCATGCCAAGCTGAAGAGGAAGGCCAAAACCAGCAAGGAGGTAAGAAAATCGAAGATCGGTTACGTGAATTGGAACGCGAGCATCGGCGTGGGTAACGAAGGCGGACAGGTTCTCGTCGATTGTTTCGATCCGGCTGATGAACCGATAGTCGCACGAGGAGCGAAAGGCCTCCCACTGCACGGACGCGGAAGCATAAAACATATGGCGCGGTCGGAACTTCAGAGGCGCCTCTTTTTGCAGATCTCGCGCCCAAATGTAGGTATACCCAACGTCGGTCGAAAGAAGACGGTCGAACCAATTGGCACCGATGCCGACCTCAGCCCCCTGAATTCTTGCTCTGACCACGTTATCGAACTGAACAAAGAAACCGGTGCTGTCCTGAGAGATCCCTGCCTCGATCAGATCCTTCAATTCAGTTTGAAAGAAGGACAAATCGAAGTGCATTTCGCCAAGCCGCTGTGATCCTCCAAGCTCGTAGGAAAGACTCCGTTCTGCGCGTAACTGAAGATTTGGCCTCACCGCTGCAACCGAAGTAGCTGTTTCTGTAAAGATCTCCGCAATCGACGGGTAACGAAATCCGGCCCCGATCGAACCTCGAAGCGTCGCGGACTCAGACACGTCGTAAGTAAACCCAAACCTCGGCGTTGCCTCCGTTGCCGATTCGAGCATCGAAACTTTATGCAGATCAAGCCGAACACCGGCGGTGACCTTGAGATCGTTCAGAATCGAAACCTCATCCTGCAGATAAAATGCTCCACCGACGCCCTCGGGGGATCCCCCCCTCTGACCTGCCAGTTCGAAAAGGTTTGAGTTGACAAGGTCGTAGTTCGTTGACGCACCGAGGGTGAGGATATTTGCCGGAGAGATTTCGTACGTCGCCTGCACTTCTGCATGGAAAAGATGGGACGTCGACACATTGTTGACTCGCCCCGCGCTATCATCCCGCCAGAAGTTCCCAAAGTATTGGCCACGGATCGTGTAGAAAAACTTGTCAGAAACGAATTCCTTGTAAAAGAGACTGAGATTTCCTCGCCTGCTCGTCACGTTTCCATTGCGCTGCTCATCATCCGGTCGTGTAGCTTCGCGAAGACTTTTCCACCAGAAGAAATTCCCGTGTGTACGATCAAGATAGTTGACCGAAATTCCGCCTGACTGGGTCGGAGAAAGATCATATTTCAATTTCGAATAGAAACCCCATCGATGATACGCGTCATTCTCCCGATAACTTTCATCGACTCCCCGATACACACTCGTTACATAGCTTAGTGGACCTGACTTCCCCCCCAGCATGCCGATCACACCGGAATTGAATCGTGACTTGCTGCTCCACCTCCACTCGGGAAACTGCGGCTGATCGTACAGACCGGAAAAGAGTCGAAATCGAATCTCCTTCCCCTCGGGCGCCTCTTTGGTGATAATGTTGATCACGCCTCCAAGGGCAGACGACCCATAGAGCGCCGACCCTGCCCCCTTGACAACTTCAATCCGGTCGATCTGGTGAACCGGAATTGTCTCCCAGCTTATCTCTCCCGTATCCCCAGTGAGGTAGGGAATTCCGTCAAGCAGAAGAAGGACCCGGCTGCCGACGCCTCGACTGTATCCTGTTGATCCGCGAATGTTGACTTGATCCTGGAGCAGGTTGACACCGGGGACATACCGAAGCGCGTCATCGACAGTTATTGTGATTCGCTCAGCGAGCTGCTGCGCCGTTACGGTGGAGACACTCACTGGGACTTCGCGAAGGCTTTGCTCACGACGACTGGCAGTAATCACAATCTGTTCAGTTGCGATAATCGTCGGCTTAAGCTTGATATCGAGCTGAACCTCTGCCGCAGCATCAACACGAATTCCCGAAATAGTTGCTTTCTCGTACCCTATCATCGAAACAACGACACTGTACACTCCAGGTGGAAGATTGGCGATTTTGAAGCCTCCCTCCTCATCTGTTGCCGTGCCTCGGAAAGTTCCCCTGACGACGATATTCGCCCCCGAAAGCGGTTGGCCGCTCTCCAGATCAACAACACGCCCGCTGATAGTTCCAAAGGGAGACTGGCCGGCAACCGTTTGTGCGAGAATCAGCACAAGAAGAAGCAAAGGAGCCATGTTTTTAAAATGGTTGGGGAGGTGGTTGACGAAAATTGACATGCAAGTTTATTCCGGGAACAAACTCGAATTCACGGAACTCGACTTCACCGGGTTGTGTGGTGTCGGAAGGATTCTGATACACACCAACGACACGAAAGCTTCGAACAGACAACACGTCGTTAAATTGCTGGATGACCCCAATGTATCGATACCGCCCTGCCGGCAGTGGAGCAAATTTGTATTCAACGGAATCGACACTGTATGGGAGACTTCGGTCAAAAGCAGGATAGAGGAAAATGCTCGGCGGAGAAGAAAAAAGACCTTGAATGATTTTTACAGAATCAAGCGGATACGGCTGTGATGCGAACAGCCAGAGGTTCTTAACACTATCTCGTGGGGGCCAAGAACTGAAGGTGATGGTTCCGCCGAATCCCGCTTCAACATTTGGCGGAGGTTTCAGTCCGTCTTCACACGACGCAAGAGCGGCGAGCAGACCAATGAGAAGCAGATTTCGATTCATCTTCCGCAAAAGTAGCGAATTGAGTACCGAGAATCAACTCGCGAACGGATGCGAAGAATACTCAGCATTGATCAAAATTCAGGTTGGAATTCAGACCATCGTTCGCTATATTTGCTTCGCTGAATTCGAACGATCACATGCAGATCTCCGCTTCTCCAACGCACACAGCACCCTTGCGTCAATCAATTGAAGCTTCCCCGGCGAAACACTCTCCCGCCACCCCTCGACGGAGGGTCTACAATCATGAATACGTCCGCTCCCTGTTTGATCGCATATCGGCCCGCTATGATCTTCTTAACCACCTCCTGAGCGCGGGTTTTGATATTCGGTGGAGAAAAATGGCAACCGCAATCCTGAAGAAGTTCCAGCCCAAGCGGATTCTTGATGTTGCCACGGGAACAGGAGACCTCGCCATCGAGCTTGCCTCGATTGAGCCAGAGGCTATCATCGGCCTTGACATCGCACCGCAGATGTTGGAACGGGGAAGAGAAAAAGTGCGAGAAAAGAGACTTGAACAGCGGATTGCATTTGAAGAGGGCACAGCAGAGGAGATGCGATTCCCCACCGGAACCTTCGATGCAGTAACTGTCGCTTTTGGCGTTCGGAATTTCTCCGATCTGTCGAGAGGATTGTCAGAAATGCACCGGGTACTCAAACGCGGCGGAGTGGTCCTCATTCTTGAGTTTTCAAAACCACAAAAACCAGTCATTAAGCAGCTCTACACCTTCTACTTCGAACGGATTCTCCCTGTAGTTGGTGGAACAATATCGGGGAGCCCAGATGCGTACCGTTACTTACCGGCCACAGTAAAGGAATTCCCTATGGGGGAAGAGTTTCTCTCACTCCTCCGCGCGGTGGGATTTTCATCAGTTCAACAATATCCATTGACGTTTGGTATTGCGACGATCTATGTTGGCATCAAACAGTAGTCTTGCTCAGACTACAGAAAGAACCCCAGAACGAGTTATCCGTGTCGGTCACAGTCCCGATCCGGATGACGCTTTCATGTTTTACGGCCTCTCCAGCGGTAAGGTGAAAATAGCGGGGGTCAGGATTGAACACCTGCTTGAGGACATTCAGTCCCTCAACCTTCGCGCCATGAAAGGCGAGCTCGAAGTCACGGCAATCTCCGCTCACGCCTACGCGCACGTCTCAGACCGTTACTGGGTTATGACCACCGGGGCAAGCATGGGTGAAGGATACGGTCCGGTGATCGTCTCAAAACGGTATAAGTCCTTAGAAGAGTTACGAGGAAAAACTGTCGCAACGCCAGGCAAGCTTACGACGGCAACTTTGCTCTTCAAGATTTTCACTGAAGGGATTGCAAACGTTGACATACCGTTCGATGAGATCATGCCAAGGGTTGCTCAAGGGGAGTTCGATGCGGGATTGATCATTCATGAGGGTCAGATTACGTATGCCGAGCAGGGATTTCACAAGATTCTTGATTTCGGCGAACTCTGGCAACAGCGATTCGCTGAGCTCCCCCTGCCGCTCGGACTTGACGTCGTGAGGAAAGACTTGGGGCATGAGCTCGCAACAAGGCTCTCTTATGCACTCAAAGAGAGTATTCATTACGGTTACACCCATCAACGCGAGGCAATTCCCTACGCATTGCAGTACGGGAGGGGAATTCAGGGACATCTTGGAGAGCGGTTTGTGAAGATGTACGTCAGTGAGCTCACTGTTGACATGGGGAAACGTGGAAAGCAGGCTCTTGAGCTTCTCTTGAAACTTGGGGCCGAGCGCGGATTGCTCCCTTCGGTACCTCCACTAACGCTGGTTTGAGAATCGGAACAACACCACCATGGTAGGTCTTTTCAAAATCTTTGATGCACACTTTCACTTCTATTCGAACTCCTTCTTCAGGTTTCTCGTCAAACAAAAACCGAACCGGCTCGATATCAATACAGAACTGAAAAACCTCGCCTCAAAAGGGCATATCGAAATCCCGGGCGAAGACCCAACACAACTCGCGAAACGGTGGATCGACATCATCGATAAGTGGAAGATCGATCGCGTCGTGCTCATCGGCAGCATGCCGGGGGATGAGGATTCCGTTGTTCAAGCCGTTCGTACGCACCCGACCCGTTTTGCCGGATTTTTCGCCGTTGATCCCAATTCTAATGTCTTAATGGAGAATGCCGAGAAACGGCTCAAGCAGGACAAGCTCAAGGGGTTTTTTCTCTACCCTTCACTCTATCACATCAGCGTGAATGACGAATGGTTGTATCCGTTATACAATCTTGCTCAGGAGTGCAAAGCGGTGGTTTATGTTCATTTCGGAAAGCTCATCATGCGCCCCAGGGATTTCGCTGGCATTCCAACGGTTACGAATGAAGCGTTTGCCAACCCGACGGATTTAATCCCGGTAGCAAAGAAGTTTCCAGGAATCAAGTTCGTCATACCGAATTTTGGCGCAGGGAAGATGACTGAAACCCTTGAGGTAGGAAAGGAATGCCCGAACGTGTACGTCGATACTGCAGGGTCAAATTCCTGGATGGCAGACCATCGCGACAAGCCGGACTTGAAGCAGGTGTTTCAGAAGTTTATGCAGGTCTTCGGATCGAGCAGGATTCTTTTTGGATCAGACTCTGGAATGTTGCCGCGTGGCTACCGATGGGATATCCTCGACAATCAGCTTAAGCTGACACAAGAAATGCGAATACCCGTCCCTGATTTGAAAAAGATTTTCTATGAGAATATGGCGGGGCTTGTCGATTCGGCTTGATTATGCAGCAGCGGGCTGCTCAAAGACGTTAAGAATCTCGTACAGCGTCGTCCGCTGAGCGGGAACAAAACCTGCCTCACGAATCAATTCCTTACACTCTTCGATGTTTGTTTTGTTCACGAAATTCGCAGCTGCGTGAACGTTTTCTTCCAGTAGTGTCCCCCCGAAGTCATCTGCTCCAAAATGGAGCGCAATTTGCCCCGTCTTCTTCCCCTCCGAAAACCATGAGGCCTGAATATGCTGGAAGTTGTCCAAATAGATTCGTGAGAAAGCGATCATCTGAAGGTAGCGTGTCGGTGTAGCGTAGTGCGGGATAATCTTCTCGAGCGGCGTGTTTCCGGGTTTAAACGACCACGGGATAAACGCGGTAAATCCCCCCGTCTCATCTTGCAACGTTCGGATTTGCTCAAGATGCTCAACAATGTCCTCGTCGGTCTCAATGTGTCCGTACATCATCGTCGCTGTCGATTTATACCCGATCCGGTGAGCCTCGCGCATAACCTCCAGCCAATCAGCCGAGGTTCCCTTCTTACTGCTAATCTTCTTCTTCACCCTATCAGACAGAATCTCCGCTCCCCCGCCGGGAATGGATCTCAGCCCCACATCCCACAAACGTTTCAATACTTCACGCACTGAAAGGTTGGCAACCTGAGCCATGCCGATAATCTCTGATGTCGAGAAGAAATGTGGATGGATGGAGGGAACTTCCTTGACAGTCCGTTCGACAAGCTCAACGTAGTACTCAAATGGAAGAGCCGGATTCACACCACCCTGCAGGAGCACAGTCGTGACACCCTTCTGGGCTGATTCTTTGAACTTCTGAATCATGTGATCAACCGAATAGGTATACTCCCCCTCTTCACCCGGGTGACGGTAAAACGCACAGAAGATACAGTCGATGTTGCAAATGTTGGTATAATTCGGGTTGGTATCGACGACGAATGTCACCCAAGGCTTGGGATTCTTGCGAAATCGAATTTCGGCTGCAAGGTCACCAAGGTCAAGCAATTCCGCATTGCGCAGAACGAACACTCCTTCTTCAGGCGAAATACGCTTACCGGCGCGAACCTTCGAAACAATGGACTCCAACGTCATCGTTATCCTCTAAATGGAAACTTGGTAACCTGCGTTCTTGAGCTCTTTGATGAGCGAAAAGCTTGCTTCTTCAAGCTTCACGACAATCGGCTTGATGATGACGCCGGGAACACCCTTCGGGAAATCAACGTCGGTCATATGAAGGACGCAAACATGGTTCTTCCCCAGCTTGCCGACAAAGTGGCCAAGCTCGAACATCGCGTACGCCAGGTCTGCCGAGTTGAAAACAAAGAATGCAAACTTGACATCGGCACGATCCTCGATTGCATCAAGGGCGAGCATCTTTCCCTTCTCGCGATTCAGTGCAACTTCTTCAAGGCCGATTTCTCTTAGAAAATCGGCAAGCTGCACGCGTATTGGGTCTCCCTCCTCGCCGATGACGTAAACGCGTTTCGCCATTCCGCTGGATGATGCAGCCGGTTTCGCCGCAGGAGGAGCCGGGGCGGCAGCAGCTTTCGGTGGGGGTTTCAAGACTCTCGCACCGCCAGAATCGGTGTTTGACACAGACGCGGGAGTTGCTGCCGGGGCGGCAGCCTGTACGGGAGCTTCAGCCGCAAGATCAGGTGATGCTTTGATCTTTTCGAAAAGCTCCTTCATCTGATTCAAGATCAATTGCGCGGATGCCTGGAAGAAGTATCCTCCGTTCGCATCCCCCAGAATCTTACTCTTGTGTGGAAAGCCGATGGGACCGACTTGTTCGAGGGTTTCCAGACACGCTTTCCTCCACTCCAGATACTTGTTCTGAAGCCTGGCATTATACCCAGAGAACTCAAACCCACCCAATGGAGCGAGTTGCGTACCTTGCGCTATGAGATCTTCAAACTTTTTCAGTAACGCTTCTGCCATAACAACTCTGTTCCTTACGCTATGCGCTCAACCTCGAGTTCGGCTAACAATGCGCGAAACACGTTCATCGCCCTGCGCTCGCGCTCTCCCAATCGATAATTAAATGCTCCTAAATACTCGCTGGTTTCCGACGGTGTTAAGCCAACGTTCCCTCCGTGTAACATCCCGACAATGGAAAAATCCTCCTCCGCTTTTTCGAGGGACAAGGCGATCATTGAAGTGAGCTCCTCTTTTTGAGCCTGCGGCATGGATTTCTTCACAGCCCAGATCGCAAAAACAAATGGGAGCTTCTGCCATTGGTACCACTCCGTGGCAAGGTCATAGGTAAGCTCAAAACCCGCGATCCCATGCTTCTTCGCCCGCAACGCTTCATCACCAATCAAAAGAACAGCATCAAATTCACGGAGATCGTTGACGCCCGAGTGCATTCTTACAAATTCAGCTTTCACACCATGTTTCTTCTCCAGAAGGACCTTGAGCAGCTTCACCGAGGTTGCCGTGTCGTCGGTAATCCCAATCCGCTTCCCTTCGAGATCCCTCCAACCGTGGTTCGAAAACAAGAGGACACTTTGAACCTGATCCCGCGTGGCGATGCAATACCCTAGCGGCTCCAGCTTGTCCTCCTGCGCAAAGAAATCCACGAGAGAGAACAACCCCGCATCAATCTGATCGTTTGCTGAAAGGACACCCATACGTCGAGGTGTAATTGGAAGAATTCTAAACTGCCGTTTCTCCAGCCGATGATAGAACGGCACAGAGTTCAAATACGGTATTTTCCCGACCACATTGTTTGTGTGAAGATTGAGGGGATTGTAATAGACATCCCGCTCAACCGGAATCTTCCCCGCATCGTTGATGATCTTGACGATCTGATCTTTTGCCAGCTTCATCGGACTGATGGCGCCCGCGTCGTGTGCGATTTTCTCGCCTCCTACCGTGCCATCCATATCGTCGGCCCCGAAATTCAGCGCAACGGAAGCGACCTCCTCCGTCAACATCACCCAATAAGCTTTGATGTGCGGAAAGTTGTCCAACATCAGCCTCGAAACGGCGATCATCTTGAGATCGTCTATTGCCGAAGTGAACTGGCCAGAGGGTTTAATCCCCGTATCCCCCGGCTGAAACGCTAACGGAATAAAGGTAAGGAATCCGCCAGTTTCATCCTGTGCTTCACGTAACCTGAGCATGTGGATCACACGCTCTTCGATCGTTTCGATATGCCCATAGAGAATTGTGCTATTCGATGGGATTCCGAGCTTGTGAGCCGTTTTATGAATCTCAAACCAGCTCTTTGCACCGATCTTCTGATTGAACAACAATCGCCTCACCCGCTCCGAAAACACCTCAGCCCCACCACCGGGCATTGTCCTCAACCCCGCTTCCTTGAGCTGCAACAACACATCCTCAATTGGCATCTTGAACTTTTTATGAAAGAAATCGATTTCGACGGCTGTAAATGCCTTGATGTCCGTGTTCGGGAAGTTCCGCTTGATCTGGCGCAGCATTTCGAGATAATACTCCCATTCCCAATCCGGATGCAGTCCACCGGTAATGTGCACTTCATGGATTTCCGGCGTGAGTTTGTGGAGAATCTCGTGGATGGTCATTTCGTACGCATCAGGTCTTCCTGCCTTCGTCGCAAAATCACAGAACTTGCAGGAGAGAACACAGATGTTCGTCGGTTCAATTTTCTGATTCAAGACAAAATAGACTGCGTCGCCGCTTTTGCTTCGTTGGACCCAATGAGCCATCTTGCCGAGACTCATGATGTCCGGCGATTGGAACATCGTTAGCCCGTCCTCTTTCGAAAGACGCTCACCCTTCAAGATCTTCTCCCAGATCGGGACAAGCTTTTTGTCACGAAAATGCATTGAGGTGCTCATTCTATTGCCAGTATTGATTCCAACGACTTTCCACGCGTTTGCGAACTTTTGGATCCATTACCAACGGTCGAGGATATCCTTTCTTCCATGTCGCATCGATTCCCAACGTCCCTGTGTAAATGGGGGAGATTCCGATAAGTTTTTGCTCAGAGAAAACCACATCTCGCTCGCAATCGAATCTTGTAAAAATTCCCCAAATCGAATTCTCTCTGTCCCGTATATCCACATCCTCGCTGACCAACGCAAGAAGCGGAACATCACGTAAGATTCCCCTCTTCAACAGGCGCTCGAGTAATGGCCTCCCTGCACGATCCGTCTTAACAATCGCCAGACAATCTTCAACGAACACAGAGTCAAGCACCCCTCGTTCGATGTTCCGAAGATTCTCGACGATGTTCCTCGCTCTCAACAGCTCCGCTCTCTTCCGTCGACGCTCTCGTTGCTTCCTCGTCGCGTCGAGAATCATCTTGCTGCCAAGCTCCATGACGTAGCTTGTGAAATCAAGCGTATCGAGTGGGACTTTCGGAATCAGGACGAAATCAAAATGAGGATCAAAGTTATCCCGAATCTCCCGCAACACTGCATTCCAGTTCCGAACATCAACATCCGCAGAAACCAGAACAAGGCACTTTGTGAGAGAGAGCTGACCGGTTCCGAGCAAACCCAAAGCGGCCTTCATTGCTTCTTTCCGATAGCGCTCCTCCACCGACACGACAAGCAGATTGTGAAATCCTGCTTCATAGTACGCCCAAACCGAACGTACCTCCTTGTGAATCAGCCGAGCAAGTGGACCCAGAATCAACTGTGTCGCATCCCCGAGATACTTGTCTTCCATTGGCGGGATGCCCACAACAGTAGCGGGATAGATCGGCTCTTTCCGATGTGTCACCCTCCTCAGCTGAAAAACCGGAAAAGGCGCCGCATGGGAGTAGTGGCCAAAATGATCACCGAACGGGCCTTCTTTCCGCCTTACCCTCTGCGGAACAAATCCCTCCAGCACAAACTCTGCGTTGGCAGGCACAGGGATCGAAATCGTCTTACTCATCGTCATCGGGATCGGCTTCCCACGCAAGAACGACGCGAATTGCACTTCGTCAATTCCTTCTGGCAGAGCAGCAACCGTCGCTATGAGTAATGCAGGATCTGTGCCAAGGGCAACTGCCACCGGGAGATCCTGATGCATCTGTTCAGCCCGATGATAATGAAATCCGCCCCCTTTTTGGATCTGCCAGTGCATCCCCGTTGTCTTTCCGTCATAAACCTGGAGCCGATAGATCCCCACGTTGCGCTTTCCGTCAACCGGATCGTACGTGAAAACCTGACCGAGCGTTATGAATCTCCCGCCATCCTTCGGCCAGCACTTTTGGATCGGCAGTTGATCGAGGTTTGGTTCTTCAGTAATCTCTTGAGCCACCCCGCTCCGGACTCGCTTTGGCCTCGCTGCGAGAAATCGTCTTATCAAACCTTGATTCTTCCACAACATCCCAGCACTGGGCGGGACCACACGCTCAGCAAAGCCGATGAGCTCCTCACCGATTTGCTCCGGGTGCCGTCCGAGGGCAAGTTCAATTCGACGGTCAGACCCAAACAGGTTAATCGCAAGAGGATATCGCGACCCCTTGACACGCTCAAAGAGCATCGCCGGTCTTTGCTCTTTGAGTGCCCGCGTGGCAATCTCGGTAACTTCAAGCTGGGGATCGACTTCGAGCCGAATTCTCTTGAGCTCGCCGAGAGATTCGAGATATTGAACAAATTCACCCAGCGCAGGAAAATTCATTCACACCTGCCGATAAACTGCTGTCTATTCAAGTTCTTCTGCCCTCCAGCCTTTCGATTCCCTTTCACCAATCACTCCCAAAACTTTATCGACAAATCCCCGGACAAACTCGTCAACGCTTTTTGGGACAAAGTAGAGCGGCGGGCAAATCGGCATAATGATCACACCGTCGCGCGACAATCTCGCGCATTGCTCCAATGTCACAGTCGAAAGAGGGGTCTCTCGAATGCAGAGCACGAGCTTGAACCTTTCCTTCAGGGCCACCTGAGCAGTTCGCGTGATCAGCGTCTCGCCAATCCCCGATGCGATCTTCCCCAGTGTTGACGTGGAACAGGGAAGAATGACAAAGGCATCGAAACGATTCGAGCCGGAGGCGAGCGGAGCCGTCAGGTCATCGTCCGAGAATTCCCGCTTGACAAATGATTGGAGATCTCTCGTGGTAATCCCAAGCTCATCTTTCAGAAGAACTTTCCCCCATTTGCTCACAATCAGAAATTTCTCTGCCCGACAGCGTTGCAAGAACTCTTTCGCGTACACCGCTCCCGAGGAACCGGTTATCCCGACAATTACTCTCACGGGAAATACGCTCCAGCCACTACCATTCCGAGGACGACAAATCCCAACACAGCGTTAATTTTGAAAAATGCCAGTTCAACGTTGTCAACCCTTTGGTGCTCGAGATAAAGAAGGTAGCCAGAAGCAAGGAGAAAGGGGAGCGCTGCCACGGCACGAATGAACAACCAGAACAACAAAACCAACACGGTAAAGGCGAGAACATGAAGGATTCCGGAAATCCGAATGGCCTTCTCCCGCCCATATTTCGACGTGAATGAATAGAGATTGTTTTCGCGGTCGAACATCTCGTCAAGCGTCGAATAGATAATATCAAACCCCGCAACCCACAGCATCGTGAAAATCGACAGCAGAAGTCCAGGCAGGATTCCCTCCAGAGATTGCTGGACGGCAAACCAACCGCCAAGTGGAGCCATTGCCAACCCCAGACCAACACCAAAATGTGCAAGCGCTGTAAAGCGCTTCATGTAAGGATACAAGGTGAAGATCGCCAAAGGCAAGGGGGAGAGAAGCAGGCAAAATGTCGAAATCAGAGCTGCCGAGCCAAGGTACAGCAAGAGACCAAGAGCCAGAACAGCCATCGCCTCCCGAAGCGACATTTTCCCGCTGGGGAGTTCGCGGACAGCCGTGCGAGGATTGCGCTTGTCAATCTCGCGATCGATGATTCTGTTCAGTGAAAGAGCAACCGTTCGTGCACCCGTCGCAGCTGTCAGTACGAGCAACAGCAACAGTGGCTCGGGCGGAATCTTGGCGGCGAGAAACACCCCGCTATAAATGAGCGGAAGCGAAAAGAGAGTATGTTCGAATTTAACAAAGTTGAAGAACTTCGAAAGTTGAACCAACAGATTCCTTGCGCGTTTGTCAATGTCGTGTAATTTTTTCAAATATAGCCGAAAAATTGAAGGGAAGCAAGGCGACACGCTGACCTGTTGTTATTTCACGACAGTTCCACTGGGTACGTCGTCAAGAACAGTAACAATAGAAAGTCGATTGGAGTCGTTTGCGGCAAGAAGCATTCCCTGGGATTCCTCACCTCTGATTCGTGCCGGCTGGAGATTTGCGACGACAACGATTGATTTCCCAACAAGCTGTTCCGGCCGATAGTGTTGAGCAATACCGGCGACAATCTGTCGCGTTTCAGACCCGATTTCGACACGAAGTTTTAGCAACTTGTCTGATTTCGGCACGTTTTCTGCCGCGACAACTTTTGCTACGCGGAGATCAATTTTCCTGAAATCCTCAATCGTTATCGTCGCGTTATTGTGTGGTAGTGATTGCTCCGCGGTCAAAGCCGAAAGTCCGAGTTCGTTCATCATGTGTTGGATTTCCTTGTCTTCGATTTTCTTCACAAGAAGCGATGAGGTTCCGAGAGAGTGTCCCTCCGCCAGTACAAGCTCGGCGGCGCTTTCCCATCGAGTTGAAGCAAGCGGCTCGCCGTGATTAAGCATCGACCAGATGTCCTGAGCGATGGAGGGAGTCACAGGCTGAAAAAGGATAGCAAGCGATCGAACGACCTGCAAGCAAATGTTCAACGTGGTTGCGCACTGCTCTGGATTATCCTTAACGGTTTTCCAGGGCTCGCTGTCATTGAAGTACTTGTTTGCGGCTCGCGCTAAGTTCATGGTTTCCACCACTCCATCACGGAACCGATAGCGTTCGAAGTACTCCGCAATCGCCGATGGGGCTGATTGTATCCGATCAATCATTTCCTTGTCGAGCTGCGTAAGCTTTGAGCGCTTCGGAACCTTGTTCTGAAAGTTCTTTTGAACGAATGCCATCGTGCGATTGACGAAGTTGCCGAGGATATCCGCGAGCTCGCTATTCGTTCGTGCCTGGAAATCTTTCAGATAGAAATCGGAATCCCTCGACTCGGGCAGATTAAGCGCCAGAGCATATCTCAACGTGTCAGCCGGAAAGAACCGTAGAAAGTCCTGCAGATCGATACCCCATCCGCGGCTCTTAGAGAACTTCTGCCCCTCGAAGTTCAGGAATTCATTCGCGGGTACATTTTCGGGAAGGATGTACGTGCTCTTTCCCCCATCATTCCACGCCATGAGCATGGCAGGAAGCACGATGCAGTGGAATACCACATTATCTTTGCCGATAAAGGCCACGTACTTTGTCTCCTCGTTCTGCCAATAGTTGCGCCACGCATCCGGTCTTCTTTGGTTCAATGCCCACTCCTTGGTCGATGAGATGTAACCAAGGACGGCATCAAACCAGACATAAACCACTTTCTTTTCGTACCCTTTGATGGGAACTTGCACTCCCCAACTGAGGTCTCTCGTCACTGCACGATCCTGCAAGCCCTCTTTGAACCAGCTTTCGCAGTACCGCAGTACATTCTCTTTCCATCCGTCTCGTTTCGACCGCTCAGCAATGTAGGCCTCGAGCCGCTTCTGAAAATCTCCAAGCGGAAAATAGAAATGAGTTGTGCTCCTGACAACCGGTGCCGAACCGCAGATCTTACACTTTGGATCAATCAGCTCGAGCTGGTTCAGCCAGGTTCCGCAGTTCTCGCATTGATCCCCCCGCGCCTGAAGATACTTGCAGTTTGGACAAGTCCCTTCGACATAACGGTCGGCAAGAAACATCGCATCCTTCTCACAGTAGAGCTGCTGTTCCTCCCGTTCTTTCAACACCCCCCGCCGATGGAATTCAACAAAGAACTCCTTTGTCGTTTCGTGGTGAAGGGGCAATGATGTCCTCGAGTAGTTGTCGAAACTCATCCCAAACTTCTCAAACGCTTCCTTATTTAACGGATGATAGCGGTCAACTACGCTTTGCGGCGTAATTCCCTCCTTCTCCGCAGTCACGGTAATCGCAACGCCATGCTCATCCGACCCGCAAATGAAGAGAATGTCCCGTTTCTTCGCCCGTTGGTAGCGCACATAGATATCCGCCGGCAGGTACGCTCCTGCAAGGTGTCCTAAGTGAATAAGGCCGTTCGCGTACGGCAAAGCCGCAGTAACCAGAAAGCGCTTGAATGATGAATTACTCATGAATAGGAAAAGAGGCTGTCTGCGTAGGAGTGCGTGTGCAGCTCGATCGCAAGAGTGGTAAAGACAAGTGAAAGGTAGACATTTTTGTCAACAAGAGCAATGCTGCGTTCGACCGAGTCGATGCAACGAACGAGATTGGCATTCGGAAACTTACTGACGAAACTTTCGAGGTCTTTCAGAAGATCCTGATTTTGTACGCTCGACATTCCTCTCTCCCGCAAGATCAGTGCATCCCGAAACCACACTTGGAGAAGTTTGAGCCAGCGAATTGACGCATCGCGGTCCATCGTCCGCGAAATCTCCTCCACCGCATTCAAGAGCGGAATTCGCTGCGATCCCAGCGCATACTGGACGAACATCACCACAGACTGACGTTCTTGAAGAATATCGACCGACAAAAGGTCTCGCGCCCTGGCATAACTTCCCTCGGCCAACTTGGCGACAAGAGCCGCCTGATTCCGTTCTGCACCATCACGTTCTACGAGACTCTTGGCGATTTCTTCCTCTCGGAGGGGCCCACACTGAATTGACTGACAACGTGAAACAATGGTCGGCGGCAATTGGTCTTTCTGCGCGGAAGTAAGAACAAGGAGAGTATTCGGCGGCGGTTCTTCAAGGGTTTTTAATAACGAGTTCGCCGCTTCAACATTCATCTGGTCAGCATTTGAAATGATGAAGATCTTCTTCCCTTGTTCCACGCTCGTTAGCGAGGAGCTCCGTCGGATCTGGCGAACGCTATTGACCTTAATGAATGTTGCTTTGGGAATGCTGATCCGATGATACGGATCCGCTGCCTTCTGACGCAATTGTTCCTGAAGGATTCCTAACTGGTCCTCCGCGAATCCTGCAATAGGGTCATCGCCGGACTTCTCGTTCTTCCCAACCGGCAGAGCACAAATAAAGACCACATTCGGATGTTGTAATGTGTTGACACGCCGGCAACTACTGCATTGCTCACATGCATCATCAGCCCCTTGCTGACAAACGAGTACTTTGGCAAACTCGATTGCCAGCGCATCTTTGCCGATCCCTTCCGGGCCGTGAAAGAGGTATGCGTGAGCCACCTGCCCCCTCTGAATCGCTCTTCGCAAGAGCGACTTCGCCCGTTCTTGTCCTATGACGCGATTCCAGCCCATATGATGTTAGAACGAATGCCCGATACCAAAATGAAGAACACCCGAAGAGGCTGTCTCCGCAAAGAATCGCCGTTCGGTGATCCAACGCTGCCCAACCGACGCTGTCGGATCATATACTCGAACGCCGAAATCAATTCGGACGGGTCCTGCTATCGTATCCCACCGAAAGCCCAACCCTGTCGCCATCGCTACTTCAGAGCCTCGAACCGTACCCACTGACCTCCAAACATTTCCTGCATCGTAAAAGAACACCAGGGAGATATTGGGGAGATTGATAAACCATAATTTACCTGCATACTTAAACAGATGCCACCGTGTTTCCACATTTGCTTCAAACGAAGCGTTACCACCACGGTCCGGCTGAGGAAACGCCCCAAGCTCGCGCGATTTCCATCCCCGGACACTGCTACTCCCGCCGCCAAAGAACCGCCGTGTGAGCGGGACTTCATTAGCAGGCGAACGCGCATAAAGCTGAGCATAGCCTCCCTTCACGCGTGTCGCTAAAATGAGGTATCGCTCATCAACAACATTCCAGTACCACTGGCCCACAATCGACAGCTTATAATAGCGGGAATAGGGCAAACGCGACCCAAATACACCACCGAAGAGAGAGGGAAGGAATCCCGCCTCTTCGACAGATCCCGAATGAAAGAACCCATCCGTTGGTGAAAAGAGATCGTTTCGTTTGTCTCGTTGAAGCGTAAAGGTGATAATAGAGTTGAACTGCGGTTGAAGGCCTCTCCCCTGCAACGGATCGGGGCCGCTGCCGATGAGAACTGTCGGATTGATCCTCTGAAGATTCCAATCAACAAACAACCTCGTGAAATCTGCCGTTTGGGCAGCGATACCGACTCGGTTGTTCAGAATGGGCAGGAAGTACGCCTTCTGCTTTTCGAAGATCGATGAAATTGTCCAGCTTAGACTAATCTTGTTCGTGAAGAGATAGGGCTGGATCATTTGCACAGAGAGATCAAACTTTCCGACAAGAGAGCTGTCGAGATGACCACCTTTTTTGAATACTTCGGACCAACGAATACTCTGAATCGATTGGATCTGTAACCCCGCACGGGTGGAAAAATTTCTTGCCCCACCTAAGAAGTATCGGTTGTTGTATCCCACCCCGAACAGAATATTGAAGGCGTTGTTTTCATCACTCACTCCAACCTCAGGCGTAATCTCATGAAACGGACGCGGCCTTACGTTAATCTGGATTGGAATAGCCCGCGACGTATCATTGGACGGATCAAAAACGTGTTGCACCTGGGCCGATTCAAACACGCCAAGGCGATTGAGATTACGCTCGCTTTCGGCTTTCTTTGCCTCGCTATAGAAATCACCCGTTCGAAAATCGAGATGGCGAAGAATAACCTCTTCCTCGACGCGTTCAGTAACGGCCGTGTCCGACAGAATGCGAATTGCGCCAAATCGATACCTCCCTCCCGCTGTGAACCTCATCTCGATCTTCACGTTGTTCGTCGAAGCGAACCGCTTCGCTATCAGCGTATCGACACGAAAGGCGATATACCCATGGTTAACAAACACCTGAACAATTCTGCGAAGTTCGTTATCGACAACCTGGGTTTGGAAGGGTTCACCGACCTGAAGCAACGATTGATTGCGAACCTCCTCAATAACCTCGCCTGGCAATCCTTCCAATCCATTGTAGACGACCGAGTCAATGTATGACCGCCGTCCCTCTTGGATCACGTAGGTGAGAGCAACCGTTTTCTCCGTGTGGTTGATGGAGAGCTGTGTGTCAATGTGAACGTGAAAGAATCCATGATCATGATAGAAGTTCCGGAGTCTGGCAAAATCCGTCTCAAAGACAATCGGGTCAAAGTACTCATTGCGCTCTCCAAGTTTCTCGCTCACGGTGAACAGAAACTTAAAGAACCACGAGGGCGTTTCCCGCAGTTGGGTAACGGATTGCAGAACCTCCTCGCCGAACGTTTCATTCCCCACGAAACGAATGGTCTGAACCTCATACTCACGCAAGGATTCCTGCGCGTTCATGGGAGAGGCAAAACAGAGGACTACGAGTGCGGAGCAAACGAGAGGACGCATCGGACGCGGTAGTGATAAAAAAACCCAGCGGCTCAGGCTGGGTTCTCCGACATTGCGGTCAACAACACCATCAGCAGACTGGTTCAGGCCTCAGTACTCTTTATCGTCTTCGTAAAAGAAGTCTTCATCGGACGGGTAGTCCGGCCAGATTTCCTCGATGCTCTCATAGGGTTCATCACTATCCTCGAGTTCCTCGAGGTTTTGGATAACTTCGATTGGAGCCCCGGTCCGTACAGCATAGTCAATGAGCTCGTCTTTTGTCGCCGGCCATGGGGCATCATCCAAGTAGGAAGCCAGTTCGATTGTCCAAATCATCGGTTATATCATCTCCTAGACAATACACAATCATAGGAAATGAGAACTAATCAAGAATGACGACTTTGTCCTTGAACTGTTGGTAATCGATGTCGTCAAAAAAGTAGTCAATCGGATTCTGTCGAACACCGTTGTAGCGCACTTCGTAGTGGAGATGCGGCCCCGATGTGAGTCCAGTTCGACCACTGCGGGCAATCAGGTCGCCCCGCTTGACACGCTGACCCTCTCGAACCAGCACTTTATCGAGGTGGGCATAGAGGCTGGTGTACCCATAACCATGGTTGATCTCAACGAGAATGCCGTACCCACCACCTGTCCGACCCGCATACTCTACGACGCCGTCGCCGGCAGCGTACACCGGCGTTCCCACATCTGCAACGATATCCAACCCTTCATGGAGTTTGTAGATCCGCAGCACCGGGTGTAACCTCATCCCGAAGCCTTGCGGTGAATAAAACCCCTGCATGGGCTTGATAGCAGGAAGGTGTGCAAACTTGATTTTGTTCTCTTCGTAATTCTTTACCGCCTCATTGTAACTTGTGAATTGTAATTGAAGTTCCCGCTCGGCGCGCGATACCGAAGCATTCAACGTCCTCAGCATCTGGTTGACATCGATCGAACTACTGAAGTCAATCCTCTCCGCCGCACCACCGACGCCCACCATGCGGGTTTCCTCGTCGATCTTCGGTAGATCCACCACGAGTCTCAACTCATTGTTCTGCTCGTTGAGTTCATTGAGGCGATATTCCAAGCCTGCGAGCCTTCGTGTAATCTGATTCAATTGATTCTTCAGCAACGTATTCTCGGCAACCAGAGCCCTCATGCTATTGAACCCAATGCCAAGAGGGTCCTGAAGAAGGTGGTTCACCTCAAACGCCGCGACAAGGAAAGCGACCGAACTTACCAGTGTCACAACCGCAAGCTTTGTGCGTGTCCACTTCGCTTCGACGAAGTCGAGCGAGTCTGTCGAATAGTAATAGAGTCTGGATTTCTTCATCGATACTCTATAAACGGCCGTGAGAATGCGGATTCGGTTTTCCGAAAAAAGGCAGAGCGAAAATAGGAAATATTTGAACTTATGTCAAGAATCCGTGTCAATTCACTCAAAATCGTGCTCAAAATAGTCTATTACGCGCTTCCCTTTTGTTTTTTGGGAAATGGCAACGTCAAGTTGTTTCGAGAACTCACGTGCAGCGTCATAACCATAATGCTTCAGAAGATAGTCAAGCGCGATCACTTCAGCAATGACCGTCACATTCTTACCGGGGAAGATGGGCAACTTCACGTGCGGAATCTCAACGCCAAGAATTGAGATGTTCTCGTGATCGAGTCCCGTCCGCGTGTACTCCGCATCCTTTTGCCATTCCTGCAATTCCACAACAATTTCCACGCGTTTCTGGAAACGAATGGACCGAATGCCGAAGATCGCCCGGACATCGATTAATCCGAGCCCGCGAATCTCCATAAAATGCTTTACAACATCAGTGCCAGCACCCAGGAGAATTCCCTCCCCTTTCCTCGTCACCATGACAACATCGTCTGCAACAAGCCGATGACCGCGTTCAATCAAATCGAGAACCACTTCGCTCTTTCCGATGCCCGAACGGCCAGTGATCAGAACACCAATCCCATACACATCGACAAACGATCCGTGGATGACTGTCTGAGGAGCGAACTGGTCGTCGAGAAAATCGCTGATGAAATAGATGAACTTCGTCGTCTCGATCGGTGTCTGGAGTACCGACACTCCGTACCGGGTTGCAATCGTGAGCAGCTCCTGATCCAAACTATTCCCATTTGTGACAACGACGCAGGGAAGGTCGAATTGGAAGATTGTTTCAAATGATTTGATGCGGTCGGACAATCCCAAATGCTGGAGGTAGCGAATCTCCGTATTTCCGAAGATCTGAACCCTGTCGTACGTGAACAGCTCAACATATCCGGCAAGAGCAAGCCCCGGCCGATGAACATTCTTATCACGGATCTCACGGCCAAACCCTACGTCGCCATTGAGCATTCGCAGCTTCAACCGTTCCTTGTTGGACTCAAACAGAAAACCGACGGTAATGCTCTTCTTTCTAGTCTCTTTGAACTGTTCACCGGCCATGATCTGCTCCATTACACTTTTGCTTTCACTGCGCGAACAAGCTTACGGTCTTTTGAATGAAGACGATCCTTATACTTCTTGAGTTGCGTGAGTACTTTTTCAATAGCGATACCGATTGACTTCTGGAAGTCGTCAGACTTCCCTACAGCAGTAAGGACGGTTCCATAGACTGAGAGTTTCACCTCAGCGATCTTCCGACTATTCCTCGGCTTTTCATAGTTCAAAATGACATCGCATTTGATGATACCATCATAAAAGTGATTCAACTTCGCAATTTCTGCTTCTGCATATTCTACTAAAGATTGGTGAGCTTTGAAATGCCTCGAAGTCACAGTAATCTTCATGGTGGTGTTCCTTATGCTTCGCATTACGCCTTGGGATGCGCCTGTTTGTAGGCTTTTTTGAGACGCTCCATTGAAACATGGGTGTACACTTGAGTGGTCGAGAGGCTTTCGTGCCCAAGCAATTCTTTCACCGCTCGAAGTTCGGCTCCCCGGTTCAGCATGTGCGTTGCAAAAGAATGCCGCAACACGTGTGGACTCTTCTTTTCGATGTCGGCAATCCTTGATATTGCTCTCGAGACAATTCTGTGAACAACACGCGGAGAAATGCGTTCTCCTTGTTGTCCAACAAAGAGAGGCGGATTCTCTTTACCCATCTCACTCCTTCGTATCGCAACAAAGGATTTCAATGCTTCAAAAGCTTTTCGTCCCAGCGGCACAATCCTCTGCTTGCTCCCCTTTCCCATTACCTTGATACTTCGATCGATGAGATCGACGTCGTCGCAATTTAATGAGACCAGTTCACCGACACGAATGCCCGTTCCATATAAGAGTTCCAGGAGTGCATAATCACGATGAGGGGTCCCATCCTGCTCTTTCATCGTTTCGAGAAGATTCTGGATAGCCTCTTCATCCACGTACACCGGAAGCGTTTTCTGCGGACGGGGAGCAAGGAGATTGAGAGTCGGATTTGTTCGAAGATGATTCGATTTCTTCAGATAACGGAAGAAGGAGCGGAGAGCGGCTATCTTTCGCGCAATACTCTTCCTGCGATATCCCTGTTCGACCAAAGACCCTAAGAACGATCTGAGGAGTGGGCGATCCACTTCATTGAGGGAATGGATTTTTGTCGATTGCAGAAAGCTAAGAAACTGCTGGAGATCTTGTTCGTACGAAAGGAGAGTATGACGCGAAAACTTCCGCTCTGCGTCGAGGTATTCAAGGAATAAGCGGATTTGGCGATGGATCATCTCTTGAATCCAAGAGAAGGAAATGACAAACGTCAGCTACGTGCCGACTGCGAGTTCCTCGCGGACGACTTCTGCTTTACACTCTGGACATTTGAGATACTCGCCGCGAGCTTGAGAGTACTTGACAACCATATATGGTGAACCGCACGTCACGCACGCCTCATTCACCGGACGATCCCACGACGCAAAGTCGCAATCCGGATACCGTGAGCAGCCGTAGAACGTTCGCTTTCCCTTTTTTGTTTTGCGTTCAATCAAATCTCCTTCTTTGCACTTCGGACATTTCACGCCCATGGAGATCGGTTTTGTGTTCTTGCACTTTGGGTAGTTTGAGCAACCGAGAAACGTCCCAAACCGTCCGGCCTTCACAACCATCTCTCCTCCGCACAAATCGCAGACGATTCCGGAGAGATGCTGGTGCTTCTCCTGATCCTCAGGAAGCGGCTTCGTATTCTTGCACTCCGGGTAACCTGTGCAGGCCATGAATCGTCCATTCCGCCCCCATTTCACGATCATCGGCTTTCCACAAAGCTCGCACAGTTCATCGGTCTTTTCCTGTAACGACTTTTTGATGTTCGCTGCAATGCGCTCCACTTTCTCTAATGCCTGGATAAATGGACCATAGAAATCCCGCATCACCTTCTCGTACTGCTGCTTTCCCGACGCAATGGTATCCAGCTCCTCCTCCATTTTCGCAGTGAACTTGACATTAAAGATATCGGGGAAATATTGAGTCAACAGTTTGTTCACCTGCATGCCCAGATCGGTCGCGTACAGCTTACGATCATTCTGCTCGACATATTTTCGGTCGATCACCGTGCTCACGATGAGCGCGTAGGTGCTCGGCCTTCCTATACCGAGAGATTCCAGCTCCTTCACAAGGCTTGCTTCGGTATATCGTGCGGGCGGCTTGGTGAAGTGCTGACGCGGTAGCAAGTTCATAAGCTGCGTTCGATGACCGACGGCGAGTCGCTCCGGAAGTTTCGAGGTGGGATCCGCGTCGGCGGCATCTCCCCCGTTCTCTTCCGCAATATCATCATACACTTGCAAGAACCCACGGAAGACGGATTGCTGGTCGGTTGCTCGGAAAAGATAATCGCCACCTTCAACATCGACGGAAATCTGCTCGAACTGAGCAGGGGACATCTGACAGGCAACAAACCGATTCCAAATCAGTTCATAGAGGAGGAAAAGTTCTTTATCGAGAAACTTCTTCACATACTTCGGCGTGTATTTGATCGATGTCGGTCGAATTGCCTCGTGAGCATCCTGAGATGCCTTTCCCTTCTTGAACAGACGCGCCTCTTTGGGCAGGTATTCCTTTCCGTATTGCGTGAAGATGTATTCCCGAACATGTGAAACGGCCTCCGCACTCAACCTTGTCGAGTCCGTTCGCATATAGGTAATGAGTCCCGTGCTCCCTTCTTCTCCCAGTTCAACACCTTCGTACAGCTTCTGTGCAAGACTCATCGTCCTTTTAGCGGAAAAACGCAATCGGCGGGCTGCTTCTTGCTGTAGTGTACTCGTGATAAAGGGGGGCGGCGGATTACGCTTGACGGGTTTTCGATCAACCCTGGTGACGGAGTACTTCTCGTTTTGGATCGCCTGCAGATATCCCCGCATCGTTGTTTCATCGGGAATCTTCGGCTCAGTACCGGCCACTTTCGTCAACTTTGCGAGAAACGTTTGATCATCCTGCGTCCGGAATTCGCCGGTAATTGACCAATATTCTTCCGGGACAAAGCTCCGGATGGCCTCCTCACGTTCACAGATCAGCCGCAACGCCACCGATTGGACGCGGCCGGCAGAGAGGCCGTAGTACATGGTCTTCCAGATGAACGGACTCACCTTGTAACCAACGATCCGATCCATTGCCCGCCGGGCCTGTTGCGATAGCACCAGATGCTCGTCTATCTTCTTTGGGTGGGCCATTGCTTCCTTGATGCCACTTTCGGTGATCTCGTGAAACAAGACACGCTTGATGTTTCCATTCGTCTCTTTGATCTCCTCCGCAATGTGCGCAGCAATCGCCTCTCCCTCGCGGTCCGGATCTGTTGCAATATAGACATCGGTTGCTTTGGCCGCTTTTTGTCGCAAGCGGTCGATCACCTCTTCTTTCCCTTTGATCGTTTCATAGACGACCTCGAACCCATCCTCCACATTTACACTGAGTTTGCTTTTAGGCAGGTTCTTGATATGTCCGACCGAGGCATCGACGACAAAGTCCTTGCCGAGGTACTTATTGATGGTCTTGGCCTTAGAGGGTGATTCAACGATGATAAACGATTTCGACATGGAACCTTTTAGTGAATAGTATCCTGGCCGCTCAATGATATGCGGCCGCCAATGCCTTGGCGCGAATCGTGCTCAAACAAGTGGCCGGCGAGGAACGACTTCATTTCCTCTTCCCCGACCACCGAGAAACCGGCAGCCATAATACGTTCAATGATTGATTCAATTTCGTCATTGGTCAAGAGCCCTAGCTGACGCCATTGCAAAAGGTAGCCGTAAGCTTCGGGAGTAATGACCATGCGTTCGGCGTCGTGCAACACCCGAAACGACGACTCGGATTGTCCCTTTTGGTGGACAATAGACTGACCGACCGTCATTCTCTCGAAAATCCAAGAGAACGCGCTGGAAATCTCACTCGCCGTGTAGCCGCTTTTTGACAAGAACGAAACATCGATTTCGCTCAATTGCTTATTCGATTTGAGCTCACTCACCAGAAAGAGAATGATTTCGACGATTCTTTCGTGCATACTATCGCCCCCTCGCTCCTTTCAACAAAGAGAGGAGAGCATCCTCTCGTAAGGTCATCATTGTCTGTTCTTTTGTTGTTTTGTCGTGATATCCTGCCAGATGCAGCACGCCATGAATGAGAAGCCGGCGCACTTCTTCCCGCATCGAAACACCGTACTGGCGAGCCTGACTCTTCGCCCGATCAAGATTCACGTAAATCTCGGCATCATCGCCAAACAGATCATCCAATGGAAACGCAATAACGTCGGTTGAATAGTCATGACCCAGAAACCGTTTGTTCATCGTTCTCATGAAACGATGATTAACGAAAACAACCGAAATATTCAGTCCATTCAAAGACTCTAAGCGTAAAACGCGTCGGAGAACTCGAAAAGTTTCACGCCTCGGAAAACTTAGTCTTGGATGCTGGATTGATATGCGTATCGTTCCCCGACGTCTCACTTCCGTCGAGTGCTTTTCCGTTTCTTCGTCTTTGGTCCTACCCGAGGATTCCGCTTGGGTGATGTACCGCTCAACGATCCGCGCTCCGAGCCTCCCGATTGGGCAGAAGGAAGAATATTCTCTGTTAACGACAAGGCGATCCCTGAAAGCATCACTTCGGGACCAAGTGTTGTGAAGTCGCCGGAAAGAATCGCCCGATCTACATTGGCATAGAGCGAGCAACCCCCTTCGCGTTCGATGATGAGACCCGACAGCTTTCCATTGTGCTCACCGACAAACGTGATCTCCCCCAACATCTTGCTCACGACATAGCCGGTGCAAAAATGCAGCTGAAGGTGGGCGTTCGGCGTGTAGACCGAAACAAGACTGCCTTTCCTTTTGCCGATGGGTATATCGGGATAAATCTCCAGGGCCATGGAGCGCCCAGTCTTGCGGTTCTCGATTTCAAATCGATAATTGTTCCCGCGATGTTTGGGCACAACGCCAAGGATGCCCGAAATATGCTCGATATCATCGGCGCTGAATTGGAATTCCATCCAACCGAATCCTTCCTTCACGGAAATGCACAAAAAAACCCCGAACTCCCATCAGAGGACGTTTTCTCGGGGTACATGAGATCGATACTGCAATCTTTAGGAGTCTGGCGCGTCGTTCTTGGAACCTCCGAGCCTGCAATGACGATTTCCGGCCTTCGACATGAGCCGTACATACGCAATATAACCATGCTCAACCTCAGAGTCAAGGATCATATCGTAATTGTCATATTCTCGGTCGCTGCTTCGCATTCGAACTTGTATCCCCTGCTTTTCACTTCCTTCTTGCACTTCTTGAGGATATCGTCCACTTTGTCGTCACTGTGGTTTTGATCGTGATGGAAAAGGTACAATCGCTTGACGTTCGCTTCCGCGGCGATCCGAAGCGTGAAGAGGTAATGTGAGTGACCCCAGCCAACACGATCAATGTACTCATCAGGGGTGTAGGTGGCATCATGAATGAGAACGTCTGCATCGCGGCAGAAGTCAACGACTCGCTGGTT
Source organism: Bacteroidota bacterium (assembly GCA_035559595.1). GTDB lineage: Bacteria > Bacteroidota > Ignavibacteria > UBA10030 > UBA10030 > DATMBF01. The sequence continues at coordinate 175,049 of DATMBF010000028.1, forward strand.
GGGGTCACTATCATTCGTGGTGAATTTCTCTATCACTATCTTTTCAAAATTCGTCAACTGATCTGCTATCCCCCGATCGAAAGGTTCATTGTCGCTGATATACACAAGGATCTTGCCTTTATACTCTAACCGATATCCGACAGTAAAGCCGGGATGATTCACGTAGATTGTGCGTACCTTCGCCTCGTAAATCCGTAGTTCCTCCTCTTCGCCGATTGGAACAAACTTGATCTTTGCTTTCAGTTCATGGAGTTGGACCGGGAAGTAGATACGGTTCATTTGTTCGGCGATAATCTCGCTCAGAGGTTTCTCGGGTCGCTCCGTTCCGATAATAGTCAACTCATTACCCGAGATGAATGCCGGCTTGAAGAAGGGAAATCCTTGGATGTGATCCCAATGGGGGTGCGTAATCAACAGAAAGGCTTTGACCGACTCGCCGTTGCTGATCAGGTGATCGCCGAAGTTCCGAATCCCTGTCCCTGCGTCAAAAATGATCAGCTTGTCATCGTCCAGGCGAAGTTCTAAACATGGCGTGTTGCCGCCATAACGGACCGTATGCTTGCCTGGAGTAGGAATCGAGCCTCGAACACCCCAGAATTTGAGTCTCATAGCCGCCCTTCCGATTTGTTATTGCCGGTATGATTGCATGTATTTCACGTAGTTTTGTGCCGATTGAACGATGCTTTCCCGCTCAAGCGGTGTGAGGTCCCGCCGCACTTTCGCCGGAACACCTGCAACCAATGTCCCCGGTGGAACCTCAAAGCCTTCCAACACAAGGGCACCGGCCGCAACCAGAGCGTAGTCACCGATTCGCGCATTGTCAAGCACCCGTGCACCCATGCCAATGAGGCAGTAGTTCCCGACCGTTGCCCCATGAACGATCGCTGCATGTCCAATAGTCACGGAGGAACCAATGCTCAACGGATACCGATCGTGCGTCACATGCAGAACGCAATTATCCTGCACATTTGTTCTCTCCCCAATTCTGACGAAATTCACATCTCCTCGGATGACAGCATTAAACCAAACGCTTGAATCTTCGCCAATCTCAACATCTCCAATAATGTGTGCCCCCTCTGCAAGAAAAACCGAGGCGTGAATCTTCGGCACTTTTCCTTTGTAGGGAATGATCAACGTGTGGCACCTCCGCGGTATCTTGGGGGCTCCCATAAGGGGCGATGCCACTTCATCAACTCCACTTTAACACTGCCGAGAATGACGTTCATACGGGCCACGATGGGCATCCGTGCATCGTCATTGCTGAACCAGCCTTTGAACCCGCCGGTCAGCCCAAACACACCGACAAAGTTGGCCTCCCCCTCGAAATAGACTGTTTCGACAGGATAATCGACAGCGTCAATCTCGACGGGCTCTACCCTGTTCATAAAATTGATAAACGTGTTCACTTGGGCCGTATCGATAAACGTAGGAATATTGAGTTGTTGTGACTGACGAACATATCTTCGTGCAAAATAGAAAAGCGAGAGCCCATCCTGGCACTTGTCCGTAACACGGAAGGTGTCGATGCGCTCGACGACATACGTGCTTTTGTGCGGCTTGGTTCCCTGCTCAACAACAGCCCGCAGGCTGTCGTGATCAAATGTGAATTTACGATAGAAGATCTTCTCTTTCGAACTATCGGCGCTTATCCAGGAATAGGAGAAGATCTCCTCGTCGAATTCACTGATAAACCGAATATGGAGGTCAACAAAGGGGATGCTGGGATTGGAATCAATTGAGCAGAGCGCTTTATAGATCGTCCGACCATCACGCTCCCACCGGTCGAGAACCTGCAGCCGGATCTTTCCAAGGTTGAAGAAAGAATAGCTGACCTTGTATTCAATATCCTCCCCCACCAACAACAATCCATCATCCTCGACGGCCTGTCTCGTTTCTGCACGAAGCATGCTTACACTTACATCTTCCGCCTGCTTTGCTTTTGAGCCATCGCCAATGAGCATGCTCGTGCTCAAAAGCAGCGAAGAAAGGAGAGTGATCACGCCGGGGTCAGTTCAGCTTTGCTATTTTCTCGGCCTCAGGGAAAAGGCTGACTCCCTTTTTGAACTGTGTATCCATTTCCAAAACTATCGGATACCACCCATCGTTTCCCCAGAAGGCACGGGCGATATGTGCCTTCAACCATGTCTTTATAAAGACGAGATCTTTGGTAAATTCCTTTTCGTCAATCTTGATCTCTCGTGATTCAACAAAGCTCTTGAACTCCTGGATCATCTTATCCCCCACCGAATACGTATCCCTAAATTTCTTGAAGTCTTTTGCATAGGTCGCTCTGAGGTTTAAGCCGGGTCCGTCTAAGTATTTCACGATAAACTGATAAAACATGTCGCGGTTCCTGAGAGTAGCGGCGGTCGCGGAGAGCCTTTCACTCTTAACAACGTAGTCCGGTGTGATGCCGCCACCTCCATAGACAATACGTCCGCCGTGTGTTCGAAATACTGGTTTGGCGGAATCACTTTCGAGCTTGTGTTCAATATTATCCCCCTCGGCTTCCTCTCGCTCGAGCACCTCCCGCGTATAGGCTTCGCGTTCCTTTCCTTTGAAATCGCGCTGGATGAGCCGGCCGCTTGGCGTGTAATATTTTGCAATTGTCAGGCGGAACGCAGAACCGTCGGCGAGCTTCCATTGACGCTGCACCAGCCCTTTCCCGAAGCTCGTTTCACCGACAATAAGACCACGATCCCAGTCCTGAACAGCCCCTGCCACAATCTCACTGGCACTTGCCGAGGCAGGCCCGATGAGAATGACCAGCGGGAGTTGTTCGAATGCATCGCCGGATTTTGCAAAATACACTTCCTCAAACTCCGGCCGACGAGCCTTTGTGTACACAATCTTCTTTGGCTCACCCTTCTCACCTCCATCCAAGAACTGGTCAGCCATGCGAACCGCTTCCTCCAGATATCCACCGGGATTTCCACGCAAATCGAGAACAAGTTTTTTCATCCCCTGTTCCCTCAACTTGCGCAGTGCCCGTTCCATTTCCTGCCCCGTTTGTTCATTGAACTTATTCACACTAATGTAGCCGATCTCATCATTGATCATGATCGATGTATCGACACTATACAAGGGAATCTCATCCCGAATAATTTCGAATACCAGCGGCTCTTTCTCCGCTGCACGAATGATCGTGACCGTTACTCTCGTCCCTTTGGGTCCACGCAACTTCTTGACGACATCCTCCTGGTTCATTCCAATGGAGGGATTGCCGTCAATCTTGACAATCTTATCATTCGAAAGAATTCCGATCTTTGCTGACGGCCCGCCGCCGATGACCTCAACGACCGTAATGGTATCATTGAGGACACGGAAGGAGATACCGATTCCTTCGAACTTGCCGCGAAACTGCTCGGTGACGTTTTCAAACGCTCGCGGGGGAATGTAGATGGAATGAGGATCAAGCTTTTCGAGCATCGAGGTGATGGCAGTCTCGGTCAATTTTCCGATTTCCACCTCTTCAACATAATACTTCTCCGTGTAGCTGAGGACGTCCTGGAACTTCCTCAGTTGCTCATACAGATTATCGCCGGAGATGAGCTGGTTGATTTCCATTCCGACAAACACACCCAAAAGCACCAGCACAGCGACAACCCAAATCGACACTTGCCTTTTCATAGGGCTTCTCCGAGATACCTAGTTATTTGATCTTCCGCATTGTCTGCTTCAACCGCACGGTCCACGCCTTTTCAAGCGTGAATCTCCAGTGAGGAACCACAACCGAACTTTGAAATACTCTTTCGAACCCTGCTTCTGACAGCGAAACGGTCTCGATAGGAAAACGCCAGAATGTCGTCGGGGATTCTGTTACGATACGGACTTCAAGACCAAGCCACTCGTCTTTGAGACCAAGCATCGAAAGGTTGGGGAGTTCACCTCGACTCCGCAATCGAGGGTCATCGATACGGCTATTCTGACTGAAGTAGTATCGATCGGGCGCATCACCCGCTTGAAGCCCGACATTGAATTCCACCCCGAACCAAACTTCACGGGATTGTTGTTCAAGATTCGTCAAACGATACTCGATGTCCAAATCGGACGTGCTTTGGTCAAACGTAATGGATTTCTGCACGCGAATGCGATGACAACTGTCACTTTCCCACAATCCCCCGTCGCGAGAAAGCTCGACTATCGTTTGTTTCTGTTTCTTCTTGACGCGAACGTGGTATGGCTGGTTGACAAAATCGCCGATTTCCCGATACTTGCATTTCCAGAGATCATCGAGGGTCGTTTGATCGCCAAAGAAATGATCAATCAGCGTCCCGTGGCGATACCAATCATAATTCACGTGAGTTTGTAACCCCTCCTCTTTCATCAACACGACATCGTGAATACTTATCACCTGTTGAGAGGAAGGGGAGACCGCATGTTTCAACTTCCCATGGTAACCTTCCTCCCGGCGAGAAACAATGTCGATCAAGTTAAAGGAAATGGACTTAAAATCAAGCTCGTAGATAGCACCGCCAAGATCGGGTTTGAAATAGCAATTCAGCAAGGGACTCTCGACGATAATCTCTTCCTTCCCGTCACAATCAAAATCAGTTGCCTCCGTGCGAATGCGTTTGAGATTCTCCATGCGATCCAATTCGGTTTCGGCGGCAATTAAGTTCTTGTAAATCGGATAGCGGAGATTCGGCAGATAGAGACCACCAAAGACTCCGTGCCAGTACGGGTCGTTGCACTGGGCGGCCCAGATCTTCTCGAACGTCTTCGCGATGCGCTTTCCTTTGTGCTTCTCCTGAACCTTCCTTGCCCGCATCGAAACGCGCATCATCTTTTTGTGCATCTGGTTCGTCTCCGGGTATTTCGCCAGGAAGTTTCGCCAGAATCCCCCCTTGAAGAACGATTCATATTTCTCCAGCAACCCCTGGTTCTTGAGCAGGTGCTCGAATTCTTCATACAGCGTGAAGTGATGAGCCGGAAGGGCCCAGTGCATCATCTCTGCATACGAGGCGTTTGGCAAATAGGTTCGTCCAAGAGGAGCGAAGGTCTTGATAGCGTCCTTGAAATGCACGAGGTGAATCCACTCTCGATTGTCCGTCAATGCTTGAAAGAACTCGCGCAACCATCCGTCAAGGTAAACGTGTTTGTAGGTGTTCGGCCACACACCGAATTTCTCTCCATCATCCGCAAAGACCACAAGATTCTTCCCGTCTTCGGTTGCCACACTTCGGAGATAGTCAATCGTTTTCTCTACCGGTTGAAACGGGATGGTGTATCGGAGCATTTTGCTGATGGGGAAAATCGAAATTTTCCGACCCTGCTCCTCTGTAACGTAATGGCCAAGAAGCTCTTCTTCTGCGAATCCCGCGTATTTGAAGTGCGTATCGTCAATAACAATGTAATGCAGATCCGCGTCTGCAATAAACCGCGCGAGATGTTGTTCCCACACGCGCTCCGCTAACCACATTCCCGTCGGCCGCGCACCGAAATGCTTTTTCGTTGCCCGGGTCAACTTCATCAATTGACCGTGTTTATCGTTATCAGGGATAATGGAGAGAATCGCCTCGTAGTATGCCCCACCCATGATCTCAACTTGACCACGCTTTACAAGAGCAGCAATCCGCTTGAGCAGATCGGGACGGTGTTGCACCAGCCACTCCAGCAAAATCCCCGTATAATGCTGAGCTACCTTGACGTGCGGAAACTGCTCCAAAAGGTCAATAAAGGGACGATAGGCATGTTCATATGCATGCTCAAAGACGGAGTCGAAATTCCCAATCGGTTGGTGGTTGTGTATCCCAAGGGCGAGATTAATGTTCTTCATGCAGATGCGTGACCCCATTTCATTCAGCGTGAATAGTCTGACGCTACAATTCTACCCGGACACCAAGATGTACCCGCCGCGGGTCATAATATGCTCCAGGATCTCCCAGTTCTCCACCAATTCTCCCGCTCGAATCGATCCACCGAATATTCCGTCGGTTGAAAACGTTCCGCGCGTCCGCGTAGACGAGAATAACATAGCGATTTGATTCACCGAATTCAAATCGTCGTGAGAGTTTGATGTTGACAAAAACAACATCTTCCATACGTCGATTGTTTGGGAGCAAAGACTTTGTAGAGTCCATCGGAACAAACCCGTCCCGCGTCGGATAATAGGTGTATGGCCGAGCAGAATTGTAAAGCACAACAAGATTTGCTTGAATATCTGCAGGCAACGTAAACTCTCCATCGGCTTTGATGGTGTGGCGTTGGTCCCAACTCAAAGGAAATGGTTTCACCACAAGGGGAAATCCCCACTGGGCGTAGTTGATCCTCTGATCGGCATACTCACTGATCCCTTCGGTAACCATGTAGCTGTAGGAAACGCTCCCCGCCAGCCGCTCATCACGCTCACGACTCAATACTATTTCCAGGCCTGTGGCGTTGGCCTCAGCATTGTTGACAAACGATGCGTATCCATAGTCTCCAGCGAATTTGCTGTCTGCAGGGGCGAGAGTCTTCGAGTCGATTTGGTTCTTAAACGCTTTTCTGAAGTATGTGATCGAACCGACCAGATTCGGATTAATCCCATATTTGAATCCAGCCTCCCAGGCCACGGTCCGTTCTGGCTCGAGATCAGGATTGCCGGCAAGCACACTCTTTGTTCCCTCACGTAGCTGGATTGGACTGATACCAGAATAGAGATAGTCGAACAACGGAAACTGAAAGTAGTGCCCGAAATTCAGAAAGAAGAAGCTTGAAGGTCCTGCCGGCAGTGCGGCAGCCATGCGCGGGCTCAGTTGATGCTTAAACTTCGCTTTGGCTCGACCGACGATCCTCTGCTCATATTCGTTCTGGCGAACGGGAACGTATTCTACAATCGGCCGTTCCGCAGTCGGATCCAAGAAATCCCATCGCAGGCCGAAACTCACGTTTGAGCCGTCACGCACAAGCTCGACTTTATCCTGCACATAAATGCTCCCCGAACGTGGTTGGTAGCCGTAATGATTGCTGTAGTTCAGCAGCGGCGCATCAAGAATTGGCTTCCCGAAGTATGTTGTCTGCGGCTCGTATTTCACCAGAGTGGAGGAAATGTCGTATTGATTGAGCTCAAAGCCCACTTTGAAGAGGTGCGAGCGAGCGATCAACGTTGTTGCATCAGCTTTCGCTGTATAGATGGACTGTTCTGCCCTTGCCCACCAGTTGCGCTGCCCGTTGACAATGTACCGAAGGAAGAAATCGTATTCATACGGTTGAAGGGATAATCCCGCAGCCGATCCTTCCCCAATACGATTGTTCAGATAGAAACGACTCAGGTGGATGGTGTAATACGTATTTTCGGAGACCGTTTGTGAAAAAACGGCTGCCAAGCGGTATGAATCTCGCGACCGCGCCGGAAGGCCATCCAGATTAAAGCGCCAGCTGAATTCGTAATCCCGCCAAGCTCTCAGCGAATAGATGCCTTGTATACCGAGTTTTGTTGTCGGACTGAACTGATATTCGACCTTCCCAAAACCGGAATATTCTCGATGAATGGGGGAAGAAAAGAAATGATCAAAATCCTGCCACCAACGAGTGTCGCTCAATAAGACCGTATTTGCGGTGAAGTAGAAAAGGCGATCTGGAATCAACGGTCCACCCGCAGTCACTTCAGCTTCGGTCAATCTGTCCGTTTGCTTCATCCAACGGGTCGGCAGCCACGTGTCGCGACCAACGCGAAGAGTGAGATCACTTTGGTTGCCACCGGCTTTTGTGATCACATTGACAACGCCGGAAAGAGCGTTGCCGTATTCGGCTTCGTATCCCCCGGTGTGGATAGTCAAGCCGGAGATTGAGCTTCGAGGTAACGAGGCGCCAAGTCCTCCGCCAATCACATCCTGCACAGGGAGACCGTCCACAAGAAACGTTACCTCATTAACTTTACCGCCACGAACGTTTCCCTCGATCGTCGTTCCCGGTTGAAGAGAAAGGACATCCTGGAACTTCGTCACGGGGAGTTTCTCAAGCTTGATTTCTCCGATGGTGAACGCTGTGGCAGCCTGATCTCGTTGAATGAGCGGCTTCTCCGCTCGCACCTCAACTGTTTCGAGCTCGATCGAGGTTTCTTCAAGCGCAATATCAAGTCTGGTCCGCAAATCAGGCAGGACAGTAACTCTCCGCATGACCAATCGCTTGTAGCCGACGATTGTGTAACTCACATCATAGACTCCGGCGCGAACATTGGTGATCTGATAGAATCCTTCTGCATCGGTTGCGGCGCCAAAGTTCGTTCCGAGAACGACGACGTTAACCCCAATCAGGGGTTCATTCGTCTGTTTATCGACTATTTTCCCCTCGATAATACCCGTAATTCCAAAGAGAGGACGTCCAGAAGCTACGCACACACATGCGACAACGGCAAGCGACAGGCGAAACAATCGTCGATAATGAGAATCTGCAATCATCGATGATTCGACAAGGTAGCGGAATATGTTGGAGAGTTTACAACGTGAGTTCTACAGAGAAGCACACAAGTCATTTCTCCGGCTTCATCTGCGGGAAGAAGATCACATCACGGATGGAATCGCGATTCGTCAGCAACATCGTCAGTCGGTCGATGCCGATTCCTAATCCTGCAGTCGGCGGCATTCCGTATTCGAGGGCACGAAGGAAGTCCTCATCCAGTACCTGAGCCTCTTCATCGCCGCGGACACGCAGTTTCATTTGCTCTTCGAATCGATGACGCTGATCCAAAGGGTCATTGAGTTCCGTAAAGGCATTTGCAATCTCCTGGCCATTCACGAAGAGCTCAAATCGCTCCACCAGGTCGGGCTCGCTCCGATGTCGTTTCGCCAGCGGTGAAAGCTCAATCGGATAATCCATGATGAATGTTGGCTGAATCAGCTTCGGTTGGACAATCTCACTAAAGATCACATCAATGATCGCACCGACGCCAAGGTTGGGCTCAAGCTCGATCTTCAGCCGTTTTGCAAAAGCACGAAGCTCTGATTCTGTTCGTCCGCGCAGATTCTCCCCCGACGCATCCTTGAGGGCATCAAACATCCGCACACGTTTCCACGGTCTCGTCCAGTTGATTTCATGCGATCCCGAGATCATTTTCAACGAGCCGTGAACCGCCAAGGCCACCTTCGTTAGCATTTCCTCGACAAGATCCATCATCCATTGGTAGTCTTTATAGGCGACGTACAGCTCCATCATCGTGAATTCGGGGTTGTGTGTACGATCCATCCCTTCGTTCCTGAAGTCCTTAGAAATCTCATACACACCATCATACCCGCCGACAATCAATCGCTTGAGATAGAGCTCATCCGCAATTCTCAGATACAGGTCGATATCCAACGCATTGTGGTGAGTCTTAAATGGCTTCGCTGTTGCTCCACCGTAAAGCGGCTGAAGAACGGGAGTTTCGACTTCAAGATAGCCGCGGTCATCCAAGAATGTTCTCATCGTTCGAATGATTGTCGCACGTTTGACGAACACGTCGCGAACATCAGAATTCACGATGAGGTCGACATACCGTTGACGATACCGGAGTTCTTTATCAGAAAAAGGATCATAGACGACTTTGTTACCATGTTCATCGATCTTTTCTTTAACCACAGGAAGCGGGCGCAGGGACTTCGCCAGGAGACGAAACTCCTGAGCGTGCACCGACACCTCCCCCATTTTTGTTCGAAAGACATACCCCTTCACCCCGATAATATCACCGATGTCTAACAGCTTAAACGCATCGTATGCATTCCCCAGATCATCCTTTTTCAGGTAGATTTGAATCTTCCCGTGCGAATCCTGAATATGGCAAAATGAGGCCTTCCCCATTCGCCTGATCGACATAATCCGTCCGGCGACTGAGACGATTCGCTGTGGAGCATCATCCCTAAAGGATTCAACGATCTCCTTGGAAAAATCCGTTCGAGGAAACTCGTGCGGATACGGTTCGACGCCGAGCTTCTTGAGCTGCTCCAGTTCCTCGCGCCGACGAAGCATCAAGACGTTGAGGTCTTCGTGTAGCTCAGAATCCTGCTGTGCGACCGTATGTTCCTTTTCTTTGTTCATCTCAATGAAGAATCTCTCGTCTTACTGGGCGTTTTCCGAGTGTTTCAACTTTGACAGGGACCTCAAGTGATCAATTTCCTTCAGCGTCAGCTTGCGCCACTCTCCGCGCTTCAACCCGCTTGTTGTCAGACCGGCAAACGCAATGCGCTCAAGTTGTTTTACTTCGTAACCTAGGGCTTCAAAGATACGACGGACCTCTCTGTTCCGGCCCTCGTGAAGCGCAACGAGCAACTTCCGCCGTTTCTCGCCGGGGATCACCTCAACCGCACGAACTCTAGCCACGCCATCTTCCAGGCGAACCCCTTTTTTCAACGCCGAAAGGTGTTCGTCCAATATCCCTCTTTCCAACACCACGCGATAGACTTTCTCAATTTCAAATTTCGGATGTGTCAGGGCATGCGCCAATTCCCCATCGTTGGTTAACAACAGCGCGCCCGTTGTATTCCGATCGAGTCGACCAACGGGATAGATGCGCTCCTTCACACGCACATAATCCATCACCGTTGTTCGCCCCTTTTCATCCTTCAACGTGGTGATGCAATCTTTAGGTTTGTTAAACAGAATGTAAAGCGATTTCTCCGCAAATCCGACCGGCTGGCCGCGTACAGTAACTCGATCTCTCGTTGGGTCAACCTTTGTGCCGAGTGCTTTAACGGGTCGGCCATTGACTTTGACAACTCCGGAGAGAATCAATTCGTCATTGTGGCGGCGGGAACCGATGCCGGCGAGGGCAAGAAACCTGTTTAACCGAACAGCTTTTTGATGAAGGTCTGAATCTTTTGTTTCCACACGTTCCACCGACTTGATACTTGTTTTGGTGATTCTGGCATGAACTCCTGCTCAGGTTCCTCTAACACTCTGACCGCCGGAGGGGGCGGTGTGGTTTTCTGCTGCTCAACCTTGTCGCTTTGCTGTGGTGATTCAATCTGCTGCGGTGGTACTTCAGCAGGTTTCGGGCCTTCAACAAGAGCTTGAAGTACCGCGGGTTGCGGCGTAAGCGCTTGCTCTGACTCTGGCTTTGGCCTTGGTTCTTGTCCTTCCACTGTAACGGCTGCGGAGGCAACCGCCGCTTGTTCTTGCCCAGAATCACGTAGATCGGGGGCTGCTCTCTCAACCGAATCCACTGGCATGCCTGAAGGAATTGTCTTTTCCTCAGCTTGCGGTTGCGTCACCGCTTGCTCCGGCTCTTGCTGTGACAAATCGAACTTCAACGGCTCTTGAGTGGGACTCTCCTCATGCTTGCGGACGTTGATCTGGCGAGAACGCTTTCGCGGGATAATCTGCACAGGATCGTCGAGTCCGGGTCTCTTTTTGGGAATGTGTGGCAAGCGCGACTTAAAGTCCTCTTCCTCCCTCTTCATCTTGTCGAGTCCTGCCTGCGCTTCCAGCATTCGACGTTCCGTCTCGAACTGGCTTTCGCCAAGAATCTCCTCGATCTCCCGCGGTCGTGGCAAGTCGGTGACATCGTTTAGGCCAAAGTGTTTCAAGAACTCACGTGTCGTTCCATAGAGAAGCGGGCGACCGACGGTTTCTGCCCTTCCCACCACCGTCACCAACTCTTTCTCCAACAAGGTCTTCAACACGTAGTCACAATTGACTCCGCGGATGGACTCGATCTCAGGTTTTGATATCGGCTGTTTGTAAGCAACAATGGCGAGAGTTTCGAGTGACGATTGTGAGAGCTTTCGGCGCGATTGCTCGCGGTAGAGTTTCCCCATCCAACCGGCGTACTCTGTCAACGTTGCAAACTGGTACCCGCCGGCAATTTGAATGATGCGATAAGCTTTCCCTGCCGATTGATATTCTTTGTTTAACTCCGCGATAATTCTTTGAATCTCATCCTGCTCAATTGATCGCTGCTCACCTTCCAATCCATCATTGTCATAGATTGCTTTGATCTGCTTGATGGTCAACGGTTCGTCAGCGGCAAAGATGAGGCCTTCGATCAATGCTTTGACACTCGAAGGAACAGTCAACACCTTCGGTGAGGGCGCTTGAGTGAGCGACTCTGTGACTGTGGTGATGTTGTGTTCTTCCATAGGTTAAGCGACTCTCCGCATGATTGAGAGATCGACAAAGGGCTCAGGTTGCCGCACCACGACTTTCTTTGTGCGAATCAGTTCCAGCAAGGCCAGAAATGTTACGACGATGCGAATGCGTTCACCCATTCCTTCGACCAGTTCGTAGAACGTTGCCTCGGAGCGGCGAGAGAAGAAATCGAGGATGTATTCGATCTGCTCATCGATAGTCACAGCGACTCTTTGGATCTCATGCACGAACCGCTTCGGCATTCGCTCCACGGCAAACTTGAATGAGGCAATGAGATCGAAGAGCGAGACGTCGCGAAGAAGATTCTCGTCCTCTTCCTCTCCATGTTCTCGGGGATCTGCTTCACGATAGCCACGATAATAGACTTTGAACTGGTCATCTTCTTTTCTAGACATCTCGAGCGCGACTTCTTTGAACCTCTTGTACTCCACAAGCCTTCTCACGAGATCTGCCCGCGGGTCTTTCTCTTCCTCCTCGCCGGGCTCAGGGGGGAGAAGCATTTTTGCTTTGATTTGCATGAGCTCAGCCGCCATGACGATGAACTCGCCTGCAATCTCCAGGTCCAACTCCTCCATGTAACGGAGAAATTCCATGAACTCCTTCGTGATTCGAGAGATGGGAATATTGTAAATATCCAGCTCATCCCTTTTGATAAAGAAGAGAAGGAGGTCGAGTGGACCTTCGAAGTCGTTGAGCTTTACCGTGTACATTCCCTCAGCCTTTGCATCCCTCGAGGATATTCTTTTTTCATTGTTCGTTTTTCATTTTTCATTCCCATCATCCCATTCCCATTGCAACGTGCACTTCTGCCATTGTCTGTTTCGCAACGGATCGTGCTGTCGACTCTCCGTGTGCGAGAATCTCCCTCACGTCTTTCAAATGCGATTCGTAATACGACCGCCTCTCACGATGCTGCGCCAAGGCCTCGATAATGTGGTTCGCGCAGTTCATCTTGCAATCAACGCATCCCAACGCCCCGCTCTCACATCCCTTGCGAATCTCGGGAACCTCATTGGAGTTAAACTTTTGGTGGTACGAGAAAACCAGACAAATATCGGGCCGGCCGGGGTCACCTTTGCGGATTTTTTGAGGATCGGTTAATGCCGTACGCATCTTTTTCTTGATCTCCTCAGGCGAATCGGAGAGGAGGATGGTATTGCCAATAGACTTGCTCATCCGTTTCCCGTCCAGGCCGGGAAGACGGGCAAATTTTGTCAGCTTTCCTTCGGGCTCAGGGAAGATCGGCTTTTTCGGTGAGTACTGCGCGTTGAAGCGACGGGCGATTTCACGGGTGATTTCGATGTGTGGGAGCTGGTCTTCCCCTACCGGAACCACCTCCCCTTTGTACAGGAGGATATCCGCTGCTTGCAGAACGGGGTATCCGAGATGACCATAAGCGATGGTTTCCATTTCGAGGTCGCGCACCTGCTCTTTCAGCGTCGGGTTTCGTTCAAGCCGCGCCGTAGTTACCAGCATTGAAAAGATCAGGAACAACTCCGCGTGTTCCTTGATCTGCGACTGGCGAAAGACGGGGCTCTTTTTCGGATCGATGCCGGCCGCCAGCCAGTCGATCAGCATTTCGAGCGAATTCTCTTCTATCCCCAATGTATCAGGATTCGTCGTCAGGGCGTGGTAATCGGCTATCAGATGATAGTTCTGATATTCCTCCTGTAACGCGACCCAATTTTCCAAAGCGCCGACGAGATGGCCAAGGTGAAGTTTTCCCGTCGGTCGCATACCACTGAGGATAACCTTCTTTCGTTGTGCCAGTTCGTTTGTACTCCTTCTGCAAATTGATCCTGCGCGCGCCTCGTCGCGAACCGCTGAGGCACTCCCCCAAGCTTGCTCATTCTATTTCCGAAAATCAGAGTGCTTCGACAACGTGACCCTAACGCTCAATGACGAAGAAGTCAGTTCATAAAGAGATACGGCTTCCACCGCTCATCCAGCTCACCAACAAAATCCCGAAGGAACATCACATGATTTGGTCTGATCGGCTTCCGAATCAGCGGCATATGAGCTTCGGCCGGGCTCCGATCTCCCTTCTTGTTGTTACACTTCACACAAGCACACACCAGGTTCTCCCACGTGTCCTCACCGCCGCGAGCACGGGGGATCACGTGGTCGACGGTCAATGCAACATCCGACCTGCCGCAATACTGGCAGCGGTGTCCATCCCGCCGCAGGATGTTCTTGCGCGAAAGAACGATCTTCTTAAAGGGGACACGAACGTAGATAGAGAGGCGGACGATGCTGGGGAACGGAATTGCGACCGTGACCGAGTGAAGGAATTTGCCGTCGTGGGCTTCGACCAACTCAGCTTTTCCCAAATAGAGAAGGACTACAGCTTTTTTGACATTGCATACGCTCAAGGGCTCATAGTTATGGTTGAGCACAAGCACCTTGCGATTCATTTTGCCGTTGGAGCCGGGTGTGTGGTAAATAGAACTGAAGTCTAAAGCACCTCCTTCACTGAGCCAGTAGGCGTAGAACTGAACCGTTTCTTGAAGAATCGGCTGTTACTCGCTCAAAAATATAGCATAATGGCTGGCGAGAAGCAAGAGCAGTCGTGAAGCTGAATGTTGAAAGCCAAAAGTTCAGAATGGTGGCGTGAAATCAGGCAGTTGAGCGAAATAGTGCCACTGGTCAGCGTGGGAAGAGTCCCGAACGAGAAGATCGCACATGGTTCGTGACTATTGCCGTTTATATCGGCGCCGAATCTCCATCATCGAATCCCCTCCGAATTTCTCCAGAAAGGCATTTGCAAGCACAGGTGCTATGACGGATTCTGCGATAACGGAGCAGGCAGGAACTGCACAAACGTCGGAGCGTTCGTAGCGTGCCTTGGTGGGTTTCATCGTTTTCAGATCGACCGAAGGAAGGGGTTTGGCAAGAGTGGAAATCGGCTTCATGGCTCCGTGGAGTACGATCATCTCCCCATTTGTAACGCCCCCTTCGAGTCCGCCAGCGCGATTTGTCGATCTGCCAACAACTCCTTTTTTCACTGTGAATGCATCATGAACTTGCGAGCCGAACTTCTGCGCATTCGAGAACCCTGAGCCGATCTCTACCCCCTTCACGGCGTGAATAGACATCACCGCTTGAGCCAATTGTCCGTCGAGCTTGCGATCGTATTGCACATAACTCCCCAAACCGATAGGCACACCGGTCACCAGCACCTCAAAGATACCACCAAGGGTATCGCCAAGCTTTTTTGTCTTTCGAATCTCATCAACGGCCTTCTTTGCCGCCGCGGAATCCAGCATTCGTACCTCCGATTTATCCGCCTCCTCTGTCACTTTGTATGCTCCACACGAGGCCGTTGTGTATCGGCTGATGAGACGATCAATCGTTCTCCGGTCGCTCACTTCTACAGAACCAATTGCAAGCACATGACTTCCGATAAAGATTCCCGCCTCCTCAAGAAACTTTCTGATAATCGTGCAGCAGGCGACTCTCATCGCTGTTTCACGGGCACTTGCCCGCTCAATGGCATTCCGGAGATCGTCATAGCCGTATTTCACGGAGCCAACGAAATCTGCATGTCCGGGACGCGGAATGGTGATCTTCTCAATCTCCTTCCCCCTCCCCTCGATGGCCATCCGGTCAATCCAATTCTGGTAATCTTTGTTTTCGATGAGAAGGGCAATAGGAGACCCGATGGTTCTTCCGAATCGAATCCCTGAAAGGATCTGAACCTGGTCGGATTCTATCCGCATACGGCCACCTCTCCCGTAGCCCTGCTGGCGGCGCCGCAGTTGGTGATTGATGTAATCGGCAGAGATCTCGAGTCCCGCCGGTATCCCCTCTACGATGCCGACGAGAGCCTTGCCGTGTGATTCTCCAGCTGTAAGATACCGGATCAAGAATAAGCCTAAAAATGGTTCGAGCGATTCACCAAGGTCTGATCATGTGAAGCGCGAATGAATTAACGAAAAAAAGGGGGGATTAGCAATGAAAGAGGTAAAACAACCCCACTTCTTCGGCATGTCGAACCCGCCGATGAGCTGATGCGCTCCCCGTTAGCAAATCGAAAAACACAAAGCGCAAGCCGCTGAACGCAACCTGCGCTTGTCTGTTGAAGACTTGTCGTTATTCTGGAATCTCGAGCGGGATGTATCGAGTGCTCTTGTTTGGCCCTTTCACACGCAGCAGGACAGCGTCTCCCGGCTTCTTGCTTTTGATGAGTTCTTCAAACTCCGACGCTGATTTGACCGGCTCATCACCGACATTCAGAATCACATCCTTTGCCACAATACCGCGCTGGTCGGCTTCACTGAATGGCTCAACTGCGTCCACAACAACGCCATAATCGACCTCATAGTCTTTCTTCGTTCGCTCGTCAATATTGCGAATCGTGAGTCCGATGCTGGAAATTTTTACTCTCTTCGAGGAGGTTTTCTCTCGCCCTGATTCCCTCCTTCCTCCCTCACGTGAATCTCGTGCAGGAACGACCTCATCTTCCTCTCGAGCTCTGAGCGTCACCTTAATGTCCATTTTCTTCTTATCCCGCAAAATGGAGACGGTGACCACATCCCCCGGATATCTGCTCGCGATGATTGTTTGAAGCTGGTTCGAAGAATTCACTTCTTTTCCATCCACGCGGAGAATCACATCCCCCGGTTTAATGCCGGCCGCTTCACCCGCGCCACCCGACGTCACCTCCTGCACAAACACACCTTGGGGTTTGTCCAGTCCAAGCGCTTTCGCCATCACCGCGTCGACATTCTGAATTCGTACACCGATGTAGCCCCGGCGCACGGTTCCAAATTTTATGATGTCCCCTGCAACCTTCTTCGCTAGGTTCATCGGAATGGCAAAGCTGTATCCCTGATACCGTTGATTCGTCGTTGCAATCGCCGTGTTCACGCCAATCACTTCACCCGCAATATTGACAAGCGGCCCACCGCTGTTTCCCGGATTTACAGCCGCGTCCGTCTGAATGAAATTCTCAATCCCGTAACCGCTCCCCGCATCATCAATAATCCGTAATTGGCGCCCCAGCGCACTGACAATTCCCTGCGTCATTGTCGATGTGAGACCAAGTGGATTGCCGAGCGCAAAGACGATATGACCAACCTCAACTTCGTCAGAGTTACCAAGCCGGGGGACTGCCAACCCGTTTGCTTCGATTTTGATTACTGCCAGGTCGGTGTAACGATCGGTCCCGATGAGCTTCGCCTTGAACTTCCGGCTGTCGTGAAGCGTGACTTCGATACCATCGCGATCAGCCTCTTGCACGACATGGTTATTCGTGAGGATGTATCCATCCTCCGTCAGGATTACGCCGGACCCCGCCCCGAACTGTGGACCGCGACGTGGCATCTCGAACCGAAACTCGGGCCCGAAGAAATGGAAGAACCGATCTCCCTGATCATCCGATTTCGATTCGCCGGTGGACTTCACCGTGATATAGACAACCGTCGGCGTAATCTCCTTTCCGATGGAGTGGAAGGCTTCGTTGAGCGCTTGAAGCGATGGATTGACCTTTGGCGATTGTGTTTGTGCGCCAAGCTTCACCTGGGGATTTGCGAAGGTCACATCGACGCCTTTGAAGCTCGAAACCAGAATGCCGCCGAAGATGATTCCAAGAGCCAGAAGGAAGACCGCAACGAGAACGGACCTTGATGACATACTACTCTCCTTTTCTGATAGCTTGCTTATACCTTGATCCTGTGGAAGATTTCCAGTGACTTGAGCGGCCTCAGCCCCTCAAAATGATACCGTAGATATGAACGTAAAGTTTCATCGACTTCGTTCCCAACACGAGTGTCGAGATGAATTGTCCGTAACGAATCCAGCGGCGCGCGCTGAAAGCGCTGAAGTGCCCGCAACGATGCGATAGATAATGTTCGTGAGAACGCATCCGGTCGATGGGTTTGCTGGCATTCGTTGCAGAGAACCCCCCCTTTTGTGAAAGAGAACGAGACAGCGTTGGAGTCAGTGAGCGTTTCGACGGCTCGCCCACATATCAGGCACGTATCAATTGACAGAGCGAACCCGTGAATTGCGCCAAGTCGAATCTGAAATGCAAAGAACAGGTTCATAACATTGTGCTCGGCCAATTCCAACGCCTCAAACGTGTGTCGCAGGAGGTCGAACAGAACCGCATTCTCTTCCTCGTCATGCGTCACTTGGTTCAACAACTCGATGACCGACATTCCCACCGTCATCTTCTCCATATCCTCTCCGACACTTTTGAACTGTTCGACAAGGTCGCAGTGGGAGATAAGATGGAGGTCGCGGTTCTCTTTCTTGTACATCACAAGCGACACGAGGGACATCGGCTCCAGCGCTGCCCCAAACTTACTCTTGAGATCACGAGCGCCTTTTGCGATACCGTTCACCTTACCGTACCGACGAGTATAGAACGTTACGATCTTGCTCGTGTCCCGATACCTCATGGAGCGCAGCACTATAGCGTCGGTCTTTGTGATCATAATGTACTGAAGAGTTGCTTGATCGCAGATGAAAACGGAGCTCTTAGCACGCCGCGATCTGTAACAATGGCTGTGATGAGCTCATTCGGTGTAACGTCAAATGCCGGGGAATAGACATCAACATCATTCACTGCCACGCGATGTCCACCGATGATCGTCACTTCATCCGCCGACCTCTGCTCGATGGGAATTCCGGCTCCACTCACGGTCTCGGGATCAACCGTCGAAATCGGTGCTGCTACATAAAACGGAATTCCATGATGTTTTGCAAGCACTGCGAGACCGTATGTTCCAACCTTATTCGCAACATCTCCATTAGCGGCTATCCGATCCGCCCCAACGACAACCGCGTTTACGGCTCCTCGTTGCATGACAAATGCGGCCGTGTTATCTGTGAGCAATGTGGCTGGGATGCCAAGCTTTATCAACTCCCAGGCGGTGAGTCGTGCTCCCTGCAAAAGAGGGCGAGTCTCGTCAATATAGACGTGTTTGAGCTTGTGTCGTTCCCATGCAGTCGAAAGAATTCCCTGTGCCGTTCCTTTACCCCCTGTTGCTAAATAACCGGTGTTGCAGTGCGTCAAAACCGACGCAGCATTGGGCAGAATTTCAGCGCCAAGCTCTCCGATTCGGCGACACATCGCCTCGTCTTCACGATGAATCTGCCGCGCCTCTTCCAAAAGCCTTTTCTTTAACTCCACCAGCGATTGATCTGCGTGCTCTTCAAATACCTTACGCATACGCTGCAGCGCCCAGAAGAGATTAACCGCCGTCGGCCTGCTTGTACCAAGCTTGATACTGCTCTTCTCAAACGCAGATCGAACAGTACCTGCATCGGCGTTCCGCACGTGGTAGATTGCTAACGCAACGCCGTAGGCAGCAGCTATGCCAATGAGAGGTGCACCGCGGATGGCAAGTGTCTTAATGGCTTCGACGACCTGATCCGGATTATCAGTTTCGACATAGATTTCTGAGGTGGGAAGCTTGCGCTGGTCAAGATAACGGATTTTTCCGTCAAGCCATTCGAGCGGTCGGATCGGCTCAGCAACCATCGAATCGTGACAACTCCATGAACGCCCGGTAGCGATCTTGAATCTCCAACAGCGTTCGATCCTTCAACCCATCCAAGCTGAAGCGTTCGACACAGAATGAGGCAATTGTACTTCCGTAGATCACTGCACGTCGCAGATTTTCGGCAGAGAGATCATCCGTCTTTGCCAGCCATCCGGCAAATCCGCCGGCAAAGGCATCACCTGCCCCGGTGGGGTCATAGATGTTTTCGAGCGGATATGCTGGGGCCGAAAAGATGATATCTTTCGTCACCAGCAATGCACCGTGCTCCCCTTTTTTGATGATCACGATCTCCGGTCCCATGTCAATGATTCGCTTGGAGGCTTTGATGAGATTGGGTTCATGCGTCAGGAGGCGGGCTTCCGATTCGTTCACAACGAGCACATCCATTGCTTTGAGGGTGGCGCGCAACTCATCCGGCTTGGACTCGATCCAATAATTCATTGTATCCCCCACAACGAGGCGTGGCGTGTCAATCTGCCTTAACACATCGAGTTGAAGCGTCGGATCAATATTGCCGAGACAAATATAGGAACTTTTCTTGTAGGAGGGGGGAATGTGTGGCTTGAAATGCTCGAAGACGTTGAGATCCGTGAAAAGCGTATCGCGGACGTTAAGATCGTAATGATATCTTCCTCCCCAGCGAAACGTCTTTCCCTCTTCCACTCGCTGAAGGCCGTCGATGTCAATATTCCGTTCTTCGAGAAACTCAAGGTGTGTTTTGGGAAAGTCACCACCCACCACACCAACCATGCGAATCGGGGCGGTGAAGAAACTTGCCGAGACCGAGATGTATACTGCCGATCCTCCCAGCGCATCCTTGGTCTTCCCGAACGGCGTTTCCACGGTATCCAGCGCAACGGATCCAACGACAAGTAGACTCACTCCAATCTCCTTAAAGTGGTATCTCAGTGAACTGTGCTGCTACGGTCGACCCCAAAATGTATTCCTGAACGACCTGCACCGCTTTCTTCTGCCCGGGCCAGAGGAGTGTCGAAATGGCCTCTGTAGAATCCACCCATCGGAACTCTTCGTGCTCCATCGAAAGCTTTGGGTGAGCATCATCACCGATCTCAGCTGCAAAGACTGTGGTGAGATGGACGATGTCATCATGTGGAACAAGAAATGCATTAATGAGAGGAGCCGTCCAAAACCGCTTGGGCTCAAGCTGTGTCTCTTCGCGAAGCTCTCGGATTGCCGCGTCGAGAGCTTTCTCGCGAGGCTCCACAGAGCCGCTAATCAGTTGCCACGCTCCGGGGTAGATCTTGTCATCCTGTGCACGTTTGAGAATGAGGAATTCCGGCTTCTGCCGCTTTCGAAAAACACAGACCTCAACAATGTTGCTGACAATAGTAGGCATTCGTCACTGGTACTGGAAGCCGAGCGTGATCGCGAAACCGGATGGATCCACGGTGTATGTTCCGCCTCCTAACGCTTCGCTCTTCGCCGATGCAATGTACAGCCTCGGTTCAACAAACACTCTACCGATCAGCACGCGCAGGAAAGCCGTGAAGAACACGTTTCCACTATTCTTGGATTCGGTCCGCGTAGTTCCCACGGGTCCAAAGAGGCCTCCACTTGTCGCAACATACTCAACATTATAAAAGAACAGGTTGTAGCCTCCGCCTACGCCGGCGTAGAAGCGCGTATCGGCATCGGGAACATCGAGAAGCTTATACCCGACGCTCGCATGGAGCGGAATCAAGACAATCGCTTGCTGCGTAACACGGCCGTTGGGATTCTGATAGACGCTGATGGTCTGTTTCTGATAAAAATCTATTGCGCCGGTTAACGTGAAATCGTAATGGATGAACTCCGTGATCCCATCAACGCCGAACAACAAACCGTTGTTAAGCTCTTTTGACGGCTGGTAGAAGCCAAACTTGCCGCTGTAGTACTGTCTCAGATTCGAGCTCTGCTTCTCTTTCTCCTTCTCTTGAGCGATGATTTGCTGGACACCGACCACCACCAGCACTCCACACACAGCAAGGACGCGAATCATAAATCCTCCTCTCAGTAATCGGATGTTCAGTTAAACCACATACCGAATGACGATGAATCCAAGAAATAGAAGAACGACGAAGGCAACGGTCAACAGCTCGAAATACTTGTCAATGAATGCCTTGATCTGCGGTCCAAACCAGTAAAACATGCTGGAAACAAGAAAGAACCGTGCTGACCGACTTAGAATAGATGCAAACACAAACGTCACGAACGAAATCTGGAATGTGCCTGCTGCAATCGTGAAAACCTTGTAGGGAATCGGTGTGAATCCGGCTACAGCAACTGCCATAAATGCATTTTCATCATAGAGAACACGCACATACTCGTACTGAGCCTGCACATTATAGAAATCAATGATACTCCGGCCGATAAGCTCATAAAATTCCAGCCCGATGAGATAGCCGAACATTCCACCGAGAACAGATCCTACCGAACAAATCAATGCATAGCGAAACGACCTCTTCGGGAGGACAACTCCCAAAGCTATGAGCAGAACATCGGGCGGAATTGGAAAGAACGAAGATTCCACAAATGCGATGACAAAGAGCGCCCACTCCGCCCGCGGCTTCTCAGCGAAGCTTTCGACCCAAGCCTTTGTCCGGCGCAACCACCCGGAAAATCCTGTGTTTATCGCGATACTCTTCGTCCTCTCGTCCATAAACGCGTGAAAATATAGATGAATTTTCCCTGAATTCAAAAGAAAGGAGAACAATCAGTGAGGAACCTCACGCTGAGGCGAGCCCCGGAATGCCAGCAACTGTGACAGCAGCCTTCACGGCACGTCGAATCGATTCAGCAGTGAGATCAGCGCTGATTTCGGCAACGAGGTCAAAGTCCGAAACGACGTTGCCCCACGAACATGCAAACGTTACATCACCATCATAGGAGGTATGAGATGGCTTGATTGCACGTGACATTCCATCATGCATGCGTTGTGCGATGCGAAAGAGTTCAGTCTTGGTGAATGTCGCATTCGTTGCAACAACAACAAGGGTCGTATTGGTCTTTTCCAATACTTTTCCTCTCGCAAAGACTCTCATCGGCTCTGAATCCGCAAAGAATCCACCCTCGGGCTTCCGCGCACCAGCAATGATCTTACCGTCTGTCCCGTAGATATCTCCAACAGAATTCACGACTGCGATCGCACCGACGACAACATCCCCAACTGCCATCGAGGCTGTGCCTACACCTCCCTTCATCCAAAACTCCGATCCCTTCCATTTACCAACGGTGGTTCCCGTACCGGCCCCGACAGCTCCTTCTTGAATTTTACCACTCGTCGCATTCACACACGCTTCATAACCAGCCTGAGGACCCGGCCGCACCTTTGCATTCCCCACATTCAAATCAAAAACGACGGCAGTAGGAACAATCGGCACCTTCACCCAGGGTGTCTGATAGCCCACATCATGCTCTTCTAACCACTTCATAACGCCGTCAGCGGCCCCTAGGCCAAACGCACTGCCGCCCGTCAGAAGGATTGCGTGAATCTCATCCATCCGCTTGTCAGGTGCGAGGAGCGCAAGCTCGCGACTTCCCGGCGAAGCACCACGTACCTCGCAGCTTGCCCGAGTCTTGGGTGGACAAAGAATGACCGTGCAACCTGTCAGATTCTCTTTATCAGTATAGTGGCCGACTTTGAAACCGGGAACAGAGGTAATCATAATGGAATTGGTGAAATACAGAATTGTGGAAATAAGGGAATGTGTCGAGACACAGGGTAGATTGCATAAACAACTAATCGAGTCGTAATGAATTCTTCAAGTGAGCGAGAACAATGCCGCAGGCAACGCCGACGTTGAGCGACTCGGCATGACCGAACTTCGGGATTTTTACTGAGGCATCAACCACCGATCGAACCTGTTTGCTGAGTCCGTGGGCCTCGCTCCCAACCACCAGTACCGATTTCTCCGCAAACTTATGCTCATCGTACGACACCTTGGCATCACCGGAAAGGGCTACAATTGAGAATCCCCATGATCTCATCTGTGGCAAAGCCTCGATCAGATCAACACCTTCCAGGACTTGAAGGTGGAAGATCGATCCGACTGTCGAGCGAACGACCTTTTCGTTGTAAAGTTCGACACAGCCTTTTCCCAGAATGACCAGGTCAATCCCAAACCAGTCGCACGTGCGCAAAATGCTCCCGAGGTTGCCCGGATCGCTCACCGCATCAGCAGCGACAACGACCTTCGCTTGAGCAATGGTCCTCAAACTTAACTCGAATCGCCGTTCTTCGACGAGAGCAAGAACTCCCTGGGAATGGACAGTTTCAGAGACCGCTTTGAGCTCAAGCTCACCGATCTCTTTCACTTCGATCTTTCGAGACCGGACCTCGCCAAGGAGTTTAGCGTAATCACCATCCTCCAGAAATTTCGGCAGGACTGCAACGTAGTCAATCTTGTAGCCGGAGTTCAGTGCTTCCTTCAATGCCCGCCATCCCTCAAGGACAAACTTCCCTTCTTTTTCACGAACCTTTTTCTGCGACAATGATCGCAGATATTTGACTTCGGCTTTTGACATTCGCATAGCAGAATATAGCCAAATAAGGAACCAAATGAAAAAGCCGCTCATCGAGCGGCTTATCGCAACGGTGTGAACCGCATCTCATCCCTGGTACTCACCCCAGACCTTGCGCAGGGCATCGGAGATCTCTCCGACAGTGGCGTACGCTTCCACAGCCGTTAGAATATGGGGGATCAAGTTCGCCGATCCCTTGGCCTCCGCTTCCAGAATCTCCAACGCATCCCGAACACGATTGGAATCACGCGACGTCTTCATTGCATCGAGACGCTTGATCTGGGCTGTTCGGATGCTTTCGTCGATTGTGAGAAGCTCTGGTTCCTTCTCCCCTTCCACCTGGAACTCGTTCACTCCCACGATAATCTTTTCCTTCTTTTCGATTGCCATTTGATATTTGTAGGCACTCTCTGCTATTTCGCTTTGGTAGAACTGCCGTTCGATTGCTTTGATCGCTCCGCCCATCATATCAATTTTCTCAATGTATTCCCAAACGCGCTTCTCGATCTCATTCGTGAGAGCCTCGAGATAGTACGATCCACCCATCGGATCCACGGTATCCGCCACACTGCTTTCGTGAGCGATGATTTGCTGGGTTCGCAACGCAATGCGGGCTGCTTCCTCTGTTGGGAGAGCAAGCGCCTCGTCTCGCGAATTCGTGTGAAGCGATTGACATCCACCAAGAACAGCCGCAAGCGCTTGAATGGTTACGCGGACAATGTTATTGTCGATCTGTTGTGCGGTGAGGGTTGCACCTCCGGTTTGTGCGTGGAAGCGCAGTTTCATCGTCTCGGGACTCTTGGCTTTGAATCGTTCTTTCATGATTCGCGCCCAGATCCTCCGTGCAGCCCTGAATTTCGCAATCTCTTCGAAGAAGTTATTGTGCGAATTAAAAAAAAAGGAAAGCTGTCCGCCGAACTGATCGACATCCAAGCCGCGCTCGATGGCAGCATGAACATAGGCAATTCCGTTCGCCAGAGTAAACGCCACCTCCTGCACGGCGGTCGAGCCCGCCTCACGAATATGATAGCCGCTGATCGAAATCGTATTCCACTTTGGCACGTTGGAGCTGCACCATTCGAATATATCCGTTACCAATCGCATCGAGGGTGTCGGCGGGTAGATGTAGGTTCCGCGGGCAATGTATTCTTTCAGAATGTCATTCTGGATCGTTCCTGAAATCTTCTTGAGATCTGCACCTTGCTTCTTCGCCACGGCTACATACATGCACAGAAGGATCGCCGCCGTAGCATTAATAGTCATCGACGTCGTCACATCCTGCAACCGGATTCCATCAAAGAGCCTCTCCATGTCGGCGAGCGAATCAATCGCAACACCGACCTTCCCAACCTCTCCCTCCGCCATCGGATGGTCAGAGTCGTATCCCATTTGCGTCGGCAAATCAAAAGCCACGGAAAGCCCGGTGACACCATGACTAATCAGATACCGGTATCTTTTGTTGGATTCCTCGGCGCTCGCGAATCCGGCATACTGACGCATCGTCCAGAGACGTGACCGATACATTGTGGGGTAAATCCCGCGCGCGAAAGGATATTCCCCCGGAAAACCGAGCCGCGCATTATAATCGAATTCCTCCGGTGTGTAGATTCGCTCGACAGGAATACCTGAATCCGTCGCAAACACACCCCTCCGTTCAGGAGATCTCTTTAGAGCGGGATCAACCTGCTTGCGCTCCCATTCGCGCTTCTGATCTTCAAGTGATGAGTTCATTGGGGATTCACTCGCTTTGATTGGGATGGATATCTCGGTTCTCGATTTTGCTTCCCCCAGTTCAGTGAGCTAACACACCCTCAATCGACTCTTTCAGGAGGTCCATCGTCAATGCTGGATAGGCAAGTTGACGCGCGATCTCCTCGGCGGTGTGTTTTTGCCCCTGATTCCAAAGCTCCTTGAGAAATTCCCCCGTCTTCGGGTTCACAAACCAATCCTCATTGAAGTTCTCCCGCAGGTACTCATGGAGCATCGACTGCAGCATCCAGGCTCGCAGATAACGAGCACAGTAGAAGAACGGATCGACATCGGAAAGATAGTGAGCAGTGGAGTATTCTGCTCGAGTTGCTGACGTCAACAGGTCACGATAGGTTTCCGATTTCCCATGGAGAGGAGTTCCATCGTGGAGAATGAGCTCGTATGCAAGCTTTGCCGAATAGCGGCGGAGCATCATCAACTCCATCAACTTCGAATGCCGCAGGAATTCATGCGGCTTCTGCAGACCGATGACCTTCTTCAGCCAGACACTATCCTGCATAAGATGGTCGAAGCCAATTGCGTATCCCTCCGTCACCGAATAATCTCCAAGCCGTTTGTACTCCCAATCGAGCCGCGGACTTGTAAAGCCGAAGTGAAGCGCATGCCCGAGCTCGTGCAAGAACGCCTCGTAATCATCCGCTCCACCGGCAGGCATGATGACGAGGTAGATCTCGTCTGGAATTCTTACCGTTGAGCAAAACGCACGCGGTGATTTCTTCGGTCGGGGCTCGACATCGAGGTGGATCGCACCACCCGCAGCCGGGTCGATGCTCATCTTCCGGATAAATCCGAGCACCGTTTCCACGAGCACGGACCCTGGGAAATGCTCATCAAAGGATTTTGCTCTGCTCAGGTAGGCAAGGTCGTGCTTCTTTAGGTCGGATAATGGAATACCAAGCTCTTTCTTTACAAACCAACCCAGCGTTTCCACGTAGAGATCTTCCGTCTCATTGAGAAACTCTTCGGTCATGGTCCTGAGCTTCAGCAAATCAATCCCGCTGAGATGCTGGACCATCTCCGCATAGCTCCTGTATCCGAGGCGTCCGGTTTCCTCCCACAGCGTTTCAAAGATCTGGCGATAGATCGGATTCAGAGTTTCTTGAGTGAATCTGTCACGCGCGGACGAAAGGCCACCTCGACGCCGGCGATTGCCTTCGTTCATGATATGGACCGCTGCGGCGCGAAAACCTATTGCCTCAGATTCACCATCGAGACTGATCATTCCATTGGCTTCGGTTGTCAGCAGGAGGTCGGATTGTTTGCGAACGGAATTGCCCAAGAAGGTCTGGACGGTGGTTTCAAGAAGAAGGCGGAGTTTCCGTTGGTGCTCGGGGTCTGGCGCACCGCCGGACGAGGAAGATGCCCGTTGAAGCTCTCGTTGCAGGTACTCGACCAGCGATCGGCTGGAGAGATCGGCATATTTCTCGTAGATTGCGGCAGCATTGACCTCGTCTTTGAGTCCTGCCCCTTCGAGATAGTACTCCTTTTCCAATTCCTGGAAGAATTGTTCCGCGCGACGCCTGATGTCACCGAGGGAAATGGACATGGTCACTGCATAGATACGAGAAATTCCCCGCTGAATCAATTCGGATTCTCCGGGGAGATCTGCCGAATGATGTGGCCATCGCTGACGTAGATGATTCCACCATTCCGATCTGTTCGCACGACACGTGCGCCTCTTTGTGTCAATCGGTCAATGACCTCCTTGGATGGGTGTCGGAAGTTGTTCTTCCATCCCACCGAAATGACCGCTTCTGTCGGAGTCGCGGCCGAGATGAACTCGCTTGTCGAGCTTGTCGAGCTCCCATGGTGTCCCACTTTCAAAAGGTCAACATCGAGGAAGTTCCGATATCGGGCGAGCACAGCTTCTTCACCATCGGCCTCCAAATCTCCAACAAAGAGCATGCTCGTTTTGCCATAAACGAGTTTGAGTGTCACAGAGGTGTTGTTCAGATTTGACGATATGAAGCCCGGATGGGGATGAAGAACGTAGAGGCGAGTCGAATGGTCAAGATTGAGCTGGGTTCCCGCCGCAAGCGAGTCAACGCGAATTCCTTTTTCGAAGACGATCTTCTTGATTGCGCGATAAAGTGACGTTTTAGCAGGACGAGCCTCAACAAACGATTGCACCTCAAATTGATCAAGGAGATATGGTATGCCACCAATATGGTCGCTGTGGGCATGCGAGACCACAAGGGCATCAAGCTGCGAGATACCAGCACGCTTCAAAAACGGAACCACGTTTCTCTTCCCCGCATCGTATTCTCCGATACGTGGTCCGGCATCGATGAGGGCGGCCTTGCCGTTCGGGAATTCGATCACAATAGCGTCGCCCTGACCAACGTCGAGCACCGTAACCCGCAGCAAAGGCTTTTCAAGGAGGGCAACGTCATGCCAGATATACCCATTTGCAAAAATGAGGAGTGCAAAGAGCGTTGTCTTTCGAACTGGTGGATTGCCAAGATGAACGGTACCGAGGAGGACAAGGTAATACAGAATGAGGAGGGGAGTTCCCAGACCCGCTGTTTCGACGTAAGCCATCGTAACTTCCGATGCCGCTTTAATCAATCCAAGGACAAATTGAACAAGCAGATCATTGACAAGAGCGTAGCAGTCTGCCACGAATGTCGACACCGGTGCAAAGAGAATCGTTGCAAAGCCTATCATCACGTTCAGATTCGAAAGCGGAACAACGGCAACGTTTACCAAAAAAGAAACAAGCGAAACGCGTTCAAAATAGTACGCAACAAGGGGGAGCGTGCCGAGTTGAGCGGCACAGGAGACAGCAAAGAGCTTCAGCACTTTATCAATGGCCTTGATCTCTTCCCATCCTTCGGGAATCTTCAGAATTATTCGTGTCACAAAAGGATAGAAATAGACGATAGAGAATACCGCCGCAAACGAAAGCTGAAAACCGACATCGAAAAGCTGCCGGGTATCCCAGAGAAGAATCACAAGTGCCGCTGCTCCAAGGGAGTTATAGACGTCCGTCCGCCTCTCCAGAAGCCTGCCAGCGAGTACGGTTGATGCCATGATCGTTGCTCGAACGCAGGAGGCTGGAGATCCTATCAACACCGTATAGAACGCAAGTCCGAAGATGGTTGCAATCGGAACTACTCTTCTTGGAACACGAAGCAATCCGAACAGGGAGTAGAAGATCAGTGCAACAATGACGATCTGGAGTCCGGAGACGGCAAGAATATGAACAGTGCCGGTGTTCACGAAAGATTGCCGAACGTCGAGAGGAATTCCACTCCGATCGGCAATAAGAATCCCTTTGAGGAACGCTGCTGCCTCGGGAGAATGACTCCCGGTGATGACCTTCGACACTGCGGCACGAGCGCGATGGAGCATGGCATTGAATGAGCTTCCATCACCTGCCACAATGCGCAGCGAATCAATTCGCGGAACAGCAATCAATCCATGGATATCATGGAGCAAGAGGTAACGACCATAGTCGTATTCGCCCGGATTGCGCGCACGAGGGAAGGGAAGCAGCTCGCCACGCCCCTCAATGACAATGCCTTGTTCCAATCCGGCATAAACCAATGAGGTCGTATCCTTTGGTACCGAGACGTTGAGTCTCCATTCTCCGGCAACCTCTCTTCCATTTCGTATCAATGATGCATCGGCAACGACGAAGCGGAGCCGTTTCTCAACGTGAAGAATGTCGGACTCGATGCGTCCTCGAAGTTCCACGATCTCTCCCGGCTCAGTCGGATTCAACCGACGAGTTTCAACTTCGTTCCAAGTGAAGGAATGAGATAAAGCGCCGAGTGATACAACGAAAAGGAGAAGGGAGGGATCGGAAATACTCGTAGACTTGAAGAATAGTCCGGCCGACAGAAGGAGGAGAACGACAGCCGTTGTCGCTAACACCCCCTCTTGAGGAATCATAACAATGTCGGCAAGGAAAATTCCCGTCCCAAAGAGGATGGCAGCTTTTGCCGCCGGTCGTCGAATGGTAAACTCCCCCATTTGATCTTCCTTACTCTTGCATGAACCTCAGGATGGTAGGAGTGATGTGAGTGAGATTCTTGACCCGTCGAGCAAACTCTTGCCTTCGCTTCCCAATCACAAGAAGCGGAACCTGATTTCGCGTGTGTGATTTCGTGGAAAGGTCTTCGATATTCCCGTGATCACTAATGAGCACAATGAGTGAACGGTCGTCGAATTCCGCCATAATCCCACCAAGAAACTGATCAAACGCCTCGAGAACGGCAACCGCCTTTTTCATGTCCTGGCTGTGCCCTGCGTGGTCGGTGAGCCAATATTCAAACAATGTGAAATCGTGCTCTTGCGCAATCTCCCACAAATGCATTCCGGCTTGTTCAGCCGTAACAATGGGTAACTCCGGATAACCCATTTCCGGCCACCGTGCTCGCGTGAGATCGGCGGAAACAGCTTTGTCGTTCCTCAACTCTTCAATATTCATCAAAGGAATGCCGCTCATGAGGCACGATAACGTGGTTACTGTGAGCCGTCTGGTACCGGAATCGGTATATTCGAAGAACTGCTTGGGGAACGCATTTGCAAACACCGCAGATCGGCCCAGCTCTTTCAGCCGTCTGAGGATGTTTTGTTTTTCGATAATGGGTCGGAGGGCGGTCGGCGGATAGGGTCCAAAGTGACGGCCGATGACTTTTGCACCATTGACACCTGTGAAGATCGCCGTTTGTCCCGTTCCGCTTTGTGGTAGACCTGAAACACCAAGAGTCGCGTTGACCGGAACAAGCTCCGCATGCCTCGTTGAAATCTGTTTGAGCTTTTTGTGTGGAAGCTTTCCGTTGAGAAGAGATCGAAGGACAGGGAGAGTTGCTACAAAGAACGGATTCACGGTCGGGTCTTTTGCCCCAATGCCGACACCATCGAGAAACAACAAAAGAATCTTCAAGCGCGATCCCCGGACTTTGACGGTGGACTCTCCAGCATCAACGTAACCGGACCATCGTTCACAAGCTCGACATCCATCATTGCGCGAAACATTCCGCTCGAGACCCTCTCCTTCCCCAATACGCTGCCCAACTCTGCAACAAACAAGTTATACAAGCGCTCAGCAATCTCAGGCGGGGCTGCTTCCGCGTAGTTTGGACGATTTCCTTTTCTCGTATCGCCGAAGAGAGTGAATTGCGAAACCACCATCGCCGATCCACCGACATCGAGAATCGAAAGGTTCATCTTTCCATCCCCGTCGTCAAATATTCTCAGGGTAGAACAGCGCTGAACTAGGTGTTTGACGGCAGCTTCGTTATCGAACCTTCCTACACCTAGAAGGATCAGCATCCCCGAGGGAATCGAGCTGTGGAGGGTGCTGTCGATCCACACCGAACACCTCTTGACCCTCTGAATCAACGCTTTCACGGAGATAATGGAGTGTGAGGACTTAGTTAACGTGACCCTGGTTCCGGGTACGGGATGGGACGCGGGCTGAGATAACCCGTGGTACTCCCTGCAAATCGGGCGTCACAACAACCTCCGAGAATCCGGCGTTTTCCATCAATTCTATCACCATCGAGTGCTGACCAAAGCCAATCTCAATGAGAAGTTGTCCTTTGTCGGACACGAGGAAGGGGGCCAGTTCAATGATCCGCCGACAGTAGTCCAAGCCATCTTTCCCCGCAACCAGCGCGGCTTGAGGTTCAAAGCGCCTGATCTCCATTGCAAGCGTCTCGTATTCTGCCTCGGGAACGTAAGGGGGATTGCTGAGAACAAGATCAAACCGTCGAAGAAGAAGTTGATCGATGGGTTCAAAAACATCCATTTCTTTGAACACGATCCGGTCCAGGACCTCGTTCCTCTCCGCGTTGCCCACCGCCACCTCGAGCGCTGCCGCACTGGAGTCAATTGCCACAACGTCACATTCTTTATCGAACTTGGCAACGCTCACGGCAATGTTTCCGCTCCCTGTGCCGATATCCAAAATCGTCACTCTTTTCTTTTCTGATACCTCCTTGACGGCAAGAAGAGCCTGTTCAACAAGCGTTTCCGTCTCCGGTCTTGGGATAAGCACCCGTTGGTCAACCCCGAACTTCAATCCCATGAACGTAGAACTGCCCAAGATGTACTGAACCGGCTCCCGATTCAATCGTCGCTCCAACAGTTCACGAAACGTGCGGAGTTCAGACTTGTTGAGCGGTTTGTCGAAATTCGTATAAAGATAGAGACGAGGAACCTGGAGGGCGTGGGCAAGCAAAAGCTCGACGTTGAGCCGTGCTTCGTCAATTCCTTTCTTTGTGAGAAGATCGATACAGACCTTCATCAAGTCTTTTACGGTCCAGGCGCGCGTTTCCTGCTTCAACATTACCGTGCACTTCCCCGCCGAGGTTTCTTTGACGAATTTCCTCGACTGGATTGCTTTCGCGAGACTGTCGTTTTCTTGGCTGCTGCTTTGCGGTTGGTCTTTGTTGCAGTTCGTTTGGGGGAGTTCTTCTTTTTGATGGTCTTCGCGACGGCTGCCATTCGCTCTTCGGAGAAGGCCTCTTTCACTTCCCGTTGGAGCTTCTGCGTTCTTGCGAGAATGTCCAGAAGCTGATCTTCCGTATCCTTGTCATCTTGCGGACGCATCTCCCATGCTTTGGTCAGCGCCTCCATCGTCCGGTCAACTTTGCGTCGGATGATCCCGCCTAAGAGTTCCGGAGTGAGTTCAACTCGCTTGAGCTTAATCCGGTCCCCCGAATAGAACCCGAGTCGCTCCATCTCCGCCTCCTCTTCAGCTCGCTCTTCTTCGGAAAGCCCATCTTCCTCTTCGAACAGCTCTCGTTGCGAAGGCATGAACTCAAACCGTGGGTCCGCTTCGAGCATTGTCTCGAAATCAGCCAGAGAGGGAACCTCGAAACCCTGACCCTTTCCCTGCTTCACAACCTCCTGCCACACTTTCTTCACCGGGACGATCACGTCTTTGTCCATGGCGAGAATTCGCTCCGCCTCATTCAGACAACGCTCATACATGGTCGAGTTCCTTACGTCAAATGGTCAAACTCTCTGGAAGAATGTAAAACTATTTGGAGGAAAGCGCAAGAGACAGGAGCAAAACAACGAGGAGAGAACACTGAAGAGGGAAGCTACGAGGACTGAAGTTACTTCTTCATCTTGTCGGCAAAGAGCTGGGCGACCTTCTCAATATCGTAACCGACTTTGGGAAGATACACTCCACCGAATTTCTCAACCATCGACTTCAGTGTATCGTAAGCATCCGCGCTGCAAAAGAAGATCGGCGTTGCCCGATTGACCCCCTCCCGTCTCGCAAGTTGCAGCAGTGCGATCCCCGGAAGGTGGCCTTTGAGATTTGTATCCTTGAAATCGTTATCGAGAATGATGAGGTTGTACGTTTCGTTTTTGATCTTGTTCCACGTTTCGACGCTGTTGGCTGTTTCTACGATCGCTATTTCGTCCTCGAGGATGGCTGTGGCGACCTCCAAAGCAAAGCCGTGGGACTTACGTTGCCCTTCGTCGTCGTCGGCAACAAGAACCTTATATGGCATTCTTTATCGAGAACCTTTCCTTTCAGAGACCATGGGGCGCAACGAACGTACGAAGTTTTTCAAGGAAAAACAACACATCTGTCGATGGAGCCGCTTGTCCAAATGTTCACGCAGGTTTTAACGTATTTGAGAAGACGACGCGGATCGTACTTCCTCCAATTGATATACCACCTCTCCGCCGAGAATTGTCGTCTCGACTCTGGTAGTGAGAAGAAGTTCCCCGGAGACTTCAAAAGGATCGTGAGAAAGAATGAGGAAATCAGCAAGCTTCCCACGTTTGAGCGTCCCCTTGAGTTCCTCTTCGAACGCTGCGAACGCTGCCCATGACGTGAAAGCCCGAATCGCTTCCACTCGATTCATTCTTTGATCGGGATACCAACCCCCGTCGAAGGCCTTTGGATCCACAATCCCGTGCTCTGAGAGCTGAAAGAATCGTTTCACATCGTCTGCATTCCTCGGAATTCCTCGTTGATCCCTCCGGGTGATTGCAGCATAAATTCCGGCGAGAGGATTCGGATGCTCAACCGGGAAATCCGATCCTCCACAAATGATTACGCCGGTGTTTAACAATGATCGCCATGCGTACGCTCCGTGAACGCGCTCAGGCCCAAGTCGACTCTCTGCCCAAAACATGTCTGAAGTACAATGCGTCGGTTGCATGCTCGGGATGACGCCAAGCTGACTGAATCGAGGGATGTCATTCGGATGGAGAACTTGCGCATGCTCGATGCGTAGACGATGATCTTTCACGCGATTTTCGCGAAGAGCAGCTTCATAAGCATTCAGTACAATATTGTTCCCGCGGTCACCAATGGCGTGGGTGCAGACTTGAAATCCGCCATTCAGTGCATCGCCGACGACCCGCTTCAGATCCTCATCCGACATCAAGGTTAAACCACGGTTTGCCGGATCATCCGAATACGGTTCAATCAACGCCGCTCCACGGGACCCTAACGCGCCGTCGATATAGAGCTTTATTGCCCGAACGCTGAGCTTTCTGCGGTAATTGACGAGTGCGCCGGTCTGCAGCACCGTATTCCAAGTCTCTCCTTCACCATCAACTGCCGCATAGACTCTGAACGGAAACCTCCCCTCATCAATCAGTCTGCGATAAAGTTTGATCTCCGAGTTCGAAACCCCCATGTCATGAACAGACGTCAACCCGTAAGAGAGGCATTCTTGAATCGCAAGCTCAAGCGCTTGCTCTGCTTCCTTTTCCGAGAGTGATGGGAGGTGATCTGTAATGAGCTGCATTGCTGCATCGATAAAGACGCCAGTGGGGTTGCCTTTGCTGTCACGAAGGATCCTGCCCCCGGGCGGATCGGGAGTTTCGCTCGTCACTCCTGCGATCTCCAATGCGCGCCTGTTGACCCAAACAGCGTGGCCGTCAATACGCGTGAGATACACCGGGTTCTCTGGTGATACCGCATCCAATGCTGAAGTCGTCGGAAACCGCTTCTTTGGCCAGAGATTCTGATCCCATCCCCGACCGCGAACCCATTGCCCCGGTTCTGATGTCGCCACACGCGCTCGCACTCTTGCTACAACTTCTTGTTCAGATTGTGTTCCGACAAGATCAAGCGTCAGGCGGGCAAGACCGAGACTGAGTAAATGAGCGTGGCCGTCGATGAAACCCGGCAGTACCGTTTTCCCTGCCAAATCGACTACGCGGCGAAACCGAACGCGCTGCTCCAGGTCGGACCTCGACCCCACCGCTGCTATCCATTCCCCACGGACTGCAAGAGCGTCAACGACCGTGTTATCGTTGTCCATGGTATAGATCTTCCCATTCACGTAGAGTGTATCCACTTCGAGCGGAGTTCCTACAAAGAACAAATAGAGGGCAACGACAAATGCACCGAGAAGTGAAAGAAACACACGAAGTTGCGTACTCATAAGATTCTCTGATTGACGGATGAACGATGTTTGGAGAGATTGAGAAGAAGGCTTTGTTGTTATTTTACGGCCGTATCAAATCCCCGACGAGATAGAATCCGATAGATCACAAATGCGGCGACGAGGCCGCAGAAAATGTACACCAAACCGGTACGATACTCCTGAAGAATCACCTTTCCGACTCCAAAGAGCATGGCATAGACCAGGATCACGCCAGCAAACCACGAAATCAGCAGACCGCCAAATGCGCCGTCTCCTCGAACTTCCGGCACTTCGCGGGCAATCACCTTCCAACCCAATCCGCCGGGATGAACGCGGCGGTAAAAATCATGAAGTCTGTCTCGATCCGTCGGTCTTGTCAAGAGCGTGACCAGCACCCAGACGACCGTGGTGAATCCCACAATGACAAAGAGCGTCTCAGGAAACTGAATCGTT
This sequence comes from Bacteroidota bacterium, assembly GCA_035559595.1. Lineage (GTDB taxonomy): Bacteria > Bacteroidota > Ignavibacteria > UBA10030 > UBA10030 > DATMBF01. The sequence continues at coordinate 210,705 of DATMBF010000028.1, forward strand.
GTTGAGTACTTGACCCAGGAGAATGCTGCAAGCGGCGCAACCATAGCACTGATTTCACTCCAGGCATTCACTCGCCACCAGAACCACCGCGCGATCAACACAAGACCCGATCCCGCTCCCGCCTCTAAAATGAATGCCCAGGCGCCAGATATCGTCTCCATAAACAGCGTCGCCACCATCGACAATACCATGATGAGAATCGTCGTAAATCGAGAGACCAGAACAAGGTGCTTTTCGTCTGAGTTGGGACGCACAAATCTTTTGTAGAAATCATTGATAGCGTAGGAAGTCCCCCAGTTCAATTGCGTGGCCATTGTGGACATGAACGCGGCAAAGAATGAAGCGACAAGCATTCCCCGTAATCCCACGGGCAGAAAGTCACGCATGGCATAGACATAGCCAAGGCGTTTTTCATCGGCAGACAGTTCAGGATACAGCACGAGAGATGCCAATCCCACTAGAATCCATGGCCAGGGCCGAACGCAATAATGTGCAATGGTGAACCAGAGAGTGGCAAAAAGGGAGTGCTTTTCATCCTTTGCAGACATCATCCGCTGGGCAACGTATCCACCGCCACCCGGCTCTGCTCCGGGATACCACGAAGCCCACCATTGCACACCGACAAACGCCAGAAACGCCGCAAAGGAAAGAGAAAGAGTTGTCCCGACCATCTGCGCTGACTCCATCCCAATCAATGGCAGGAACTGCAGGCTCCAATGGGGGAGTTGTGCCTTCAATCCTGTAATTCCCCCAATCTGTGGGAGGTCGAGCACGATGAATGCAAGAACGATTGTGCCAATCATAGCAAAGACAAACTGAAAGACATCAGTTACTGCAACTCCCCACAGACCGGAGAGGGCTGAATACATTGCCGTAATCACCAGAGCTGATCCTACGTACCAGAGAACGTACTCTTTTTGGATTCCCAACATTCCCTCGAGAATAGTTGCCATCGCGAGATTTACCCATCCCATGATGACGCAGTTCATGAAGAGGCCGAGATAGAGTGCCCGGAATCCTCGGAGAAATGCTGCTGGCTTCCCTGAATAGCGAAGTTCGACGAACTCAACATCGGTCATGATTCCAGCACGTCTCCAGAGCCGTGCAAAGAAGAAGACCGTAAACATCCCGCCGATTGCCGACGACCACCAGATCCAGTTCCCCGCGATACCGTTCTTTGCCACCAGCTCGGTGACGGCCAGTGGCGTATCCGCTGCAAAGGTCGTGGCAACCATAGACGTGCCTGCCAACCACCATGGGAGGTTACGTCCCGAAAGGAAGAACTCCTGTGTATTCCTCCCGGCACGGCGCGTATAGTAGATTCCGATCGCCGCACTCATGAAGAAATACACAATAACAATGAGCCAGTCGAGAGTTTGCATGTCGTTTCCAAAAAATCGGAGCGTAATTTACTTCTCGAAGGAGGGAATAGCAACCGGAAAAAGCCCTCCCTTCCTGTTCGTCGCTAACACAACGGCCGGGATATTCATCCTTGCTCCTTTCAATAAGAATCCCTATTTTCCCCCGACTCTTTTCAAAAAATGCCGAAAAAATGAGAAGAAACGCCGATCAATGATCCTTGACCTCCTTGACCAGATCCTTCCTCACGTCAAAAACTCAATCTACCCGGCTTCACTTCAGCTGCGAACATGGAAAGTTAAAGAGGGAGATATTGAGAATGCGTACTCCCCTACCTTGAAGGACAATTCGTGGGGGACGATTCAGATTCCGACGGCATGGGGAGGGTACAACCGGACGGTCTGGTTCCGAACAAAGGTCAGCATTCCTGAACCTTTTGCAGGCAAGACTGTTGGCGTTGTGTTTGACTTTCCCGAAGCACTTCTTTATGTGAACGGAAAACCTCATCAGGGGATCGATCCCAAGCATCCCGAAGCACTAATCTCCCGCTCGCTTCGCGCCGGCGAAAACCTCTTCCTTGCCGTGCAAGCATACAGTGGAAGGAAGAAAGAGCTGAATCCCTTCAACCGTGCCGACCTCGTCGTCATCGATACAACCGCTCGCGCGCTCTACAACAGACTCCGCGTTCTTCGCGAAATGGATAAGCTTGCGGGTCCAGGAACACACGAATCAAAGGACATCCGTGAGCTCATTCGTCGCACGTTGATCTTCCTGAAGTACTTCCGCCCCGGCAGTGAGGAATACCCGAATGCCATTGCCCGCGCCAACAACTTCCTCAATAAGACAATCGGATCAGAGTTTCTCTCCACAACTCCCGGGCTCGTTCACCTTCTCGGTCAATCCCATATTGACGTTGCGTGGTTATGGACGCAAAGAGAAACTCGACGGAAGTGCGCACGCACATTCTCGACGGTCTTGCGATTGATGGAGGAATTTCCTGAGTTCAGGTTCACGCAAAGCCAGCCTCTGCTCTATGAATTCGTCAAGCAGAGTTATCCTGACATTTACCGCCAGATCAAAGAACGAGTGACGGAAGGACGATGGGAACTCGCAAGCCCGTCATGGGTAGAACCGGACTGCAATCTCCCGAGTGGCGAATCTCTGGTACGACAAATTCTTTTTGGGAAGAGATTTTACCGTCAGGAGTTTGGAATCGAACCGACCGTCATGTGGCTGCCGGATTCATTCGGGTTTCCGGCATCGCTACCGCAAATCCTGAAGAAGTCGGGCATTCACTATTTCGCAACAACAAAACTCAGTTGGAATGATACAACGAAGTTTCCTTACAACACTTTTTGGTGGCAAGGAATCGATGGAACACGAATCCTGAGCCATATGCCTCCGCTCGGCCTCGAGGCCCAATTGAACCCGAAAGATATCAGGAAAACGTGGGAAGAATTCCGACAGAAGGAAACTCTCGGCGAAGTTCTCCAAACCTTTGGTTACGGCGATGGTGGCGGCGGACCGAGCAGCGATCAGCTCGACCTCCAGCCAATTCTTCAGAATATCATTTCCGTGCCAAAATCGAAACTTTCCTCGCTACAGTCGTTCTTCGCGGCACTTTCCGAAGCCAGTCCAGAACTCCCGATATGGTCGGACGAACTCTATCTTGAACGACATCGTGGCACTTTTACAACGCACGGATGGATCAAAAAAGAGAATCGAGAGTGCGAGATTCTTCTTTTCAACGCGGAGCTTTTCAGCGTTATTGCTTCACTCATTGGACGCGGGTCAACTTCTCGCCATCATGCGACTCAGCTCCAGGAAGCCTGGAAGAAATTGCTCGTTAACCAGTTCCATGATATCCTCAGCGGAACATCCATTCCGGCTGTTTTTGACGAAGCCCGGGATGATTATACAGCAATTCGCTCGATGACATCGTCAGCGGTCAGTGAATCCGCTGCAGTACTGCTTGGGCGGCTGAAGAATTCGAAATCGTTCACATTCACGTTGTTCAATACTCTTCCATGGACAAGGGATGCTTACGTAAACATCGAAGTTCCGATGGACGCAAAGTCCTTCGTCGTTCAACATGAGAACGGAAAGTTGGTCGAACACCAAATTATTGAGAAATCAAGACGAAGCGCCAAGCTCCTCTGCTTCGTCAAACAACTACCGCCACTTTCCCTCGTTTCGTTGACTGTCGCGGCATCCGCAGAAAACCTTGCCGCGCAAGACCCTTGGCCAATGACACCGAAGAAAGCGGAGACCCCGTTATTCAGGCTCAGGTTGAACAAACATGGGCAAATCATTTCTTTACAGGAAAAGAAATCAAGGCGTGACCTCATCAAATCTGGTGCATTGGGGAATATCCTGCAAACATTTCCAGATCGAGCAAAGCAATGGGATGCATGGGATATCGACGCCGATTGCTTCAACCGCAAAGTCGAGCTCTTCAAAACGAAATCCATCGAAGTTACTGAAACAGGTCCGCTGCGTGGCACGATTCGAATCGAGCATCGGTCGCCGAATGGCTCTCGGATTCTCCAAAACATCCATCTCTACCACCAATTGCCGATCATCGAATTCGAAACCACGGTCCAATGGGCCGAACAACAAATCCTCCTGAAGGTCGCATTTCCACTGAACGTCAAGACGAACGTGGCGACGTACGAGATTCCCTTCGGGGCAATCAAACGAACAACAAAGCCTAAAACTCCCGCCGAAATGGCGAAGTTCGAGGTTCCCGCCCAGCAGTGGGCAGATCTCTCGGATAGCAAGTTTGGGATCAGTCTGCTCAATAATTGCAAGTATGGCTACGATGCCAAGCAATCCACACTGCGCCTCACCTTAATCCGTTCTCCTTTCTACCCACACCCTCTCGACCCGGCACACCTGAACGATACCAAGGTAACAGATCAAGGTACTCATGCTTTTACCTACGCTCTCTATCCACACAGTGGTGATTGGAAGAAAGGCGAAACTGTTCGGAGGGCCCGCGAATTGAACAACCCCGTCCTCATCTTTCAGGGAAAACCGAAATTCTCACTTCTTCCGTTTCTCAAGATCTCCAATCCCGCCATTCAACTCTCTTCCGTCAAGTTCGCTGAAGAGGGAGACGAAACCGTTGTTCGACTCTATGAAAGTCATGGCGAATCGGTGAAGACTACGGTGGAATTCGGTCACACCCTGCTGAAGGCAACAGAGTGTGACCTTCTGGAGAATGAGATTCAGAAGCTCAAGGGCTCTAAGGGTAAATTCTCATTGAGTTTTAAACCGTTTGAGATCAAAACGCTGAAGGTAAAGCTCAAGGGGCGTGTGAAAAAGGCGAGATGAGAACCAAACGATAGGGATTCACCTACCAAAGCACCATCATATCCCCCCCGATCGTCCGCCTCGCTCTGTGGGAACTGGGGTCGAGTTATACGCGGGCACGGCGGCGTGACGGAAAATGAGAGAAAAACCTGAGCCGTCTCTCCCTCGGTTACTTTAAAAGCACCATTCGCTTCGTCTGCGTTGTCGTACCGGCTTGCAGCTGGTAGAAGTAAAGCCCGCTTGGCAAATCGCGGGCGTCAAACCGCACTTCGTACCGTCCCGGCCCCTGCTCCTCGTGTACAAGAGTCCTCACAACCTGACCCAAAAGATTGAAGACGGTCAAGACTGCGACACTTCGGTTCGGAAGCGAATACGCAATAACTGTTGAGGGATTGAAGGGATTGGGGTAGTTTTGAGAAAGCTCAAAGGCCAAGGGAACCTCGACCCGGACACTCGTTGGTGGCGAAAGTGAAGGAAGATTTCCGGTATACGACCATTTCTCAACCGTATAGCCATAGTATGATTGGCTGTAGAGGTTCTTTTCCGAGTCAACCTTGACGTCATAGGTGGAAGCATAACCGGACGCGTTGCCTGGTGTGGTTCCATTGGTTCTTCTATCGTAAGCACCTGTATGGTCGAAATTCCATTTTGCCACATTGATGACATTTACCAATGTATCGGTCGTCGAGGCTGGTTCGCCCGTGTAGGGATTCAGCACATAGATCTTCCCGTAACTATAGGCGGCCGATGCCGCTAAAAACGCATCGACAGCAACAAAGAGGATGTTGTTCGGAGAAAGGTATGACATGCCGAGGGGACCAGGAGAGATCGGTCCTGCCGGGCCGGAGAGTGTATCACTGGGACTGAGTTGAAAGGAAAAAGAGGTACTAGCCGAATAGCCACTTACCGTCGTACCGGTGTATTTGAGAACCCTCCTGTTTCCATAATCGGAGACGAACAGCATTGACCCGCTGGGATTCACAGCAATCCCTCGGTAGCCCCCATCCGGCAGGTTAACAGTTCTCACCGGTTGGTTATCGTGCGTCGCTGCCCATTGAGCCACCGGTGGGTAAATCTTCACATCGTCGGACACACTGTTCGACGTGTCGTTTGAGACATACACATAACCCGCGCTATCAACCGCAACTCCCCAGATCGGGTTGGGTCCTGTTTTCACACGATACTGAGTCGAAACGATGGTATCACTCTGAACCCGGAAGACAAGGATGTTATGGTCGGCATCGTTGTTGGCAACATAGATCAGACTATCTTTTGCCGCAATATTCCAGGCATTTCGGAGGGAGACTGTGTCGGCGCTGTTAGTCGGATTTATCCACTGCAGGAACTTGCCAGCTGTCTGAGCCGATCCGTAACCATAAGAGAACCTCCTCCCAGTTGCTGAATCTGCGTTGACGTAAAGAATAAGGAAACAGCGGGTGTTCGGTGTGGAGACCAACGCCACGAAGGAATTCGGGCCTATCACGGCAACGCTGGCAGTCTCATGACCTGTGCCATTCGTAGGATTATCGTAGGTTGCATACCACTGAACCCACTGCGCATTCAGGACAAGCGGAAGCAAAAACAACAATGCGGTAGAAAACATCTTCATGGAAGGTCCTCCCGGTCAGTGCAGTTCAGTGCAATCGAGCCACAATATCAGAAAAGAGTTTGTAAGTCAATGTGATGGAACTCAAGCTACTTAATCATGACCATTTTCTTCGTGAACACTTTATCAAATGCATTTCGTCCCGTTACTTCCGCGGCTTTCGCTCCGTCATAGGTAACAGCCTTTAATCTATAGAAATACACGCCGGATGGGACTGTGGCGCCGTGATCATCTCTGCCATCCCACAACACTGCATACCGACCGACATCGTAATCACCTGAAATAAGCGTGCGAACTTTCCGGCCAAGAATATCAAAGATCTCCATCTCGGCCCTCACGAGCATCGACGGTGTCTCAGGAATTTCAAATCGAATTGTTGTTCCCGCATTGAAAGGATTCGGATAATTCTGATCCAATGCGAACGTCTGAGGATATTTCCCCGGTGACGGAACCTCTTTGATCGTCGCAACTGCCTGTGCAGCATTTGTCGGGCCACTGGCAATGACCTGAAGAATCTCGATATCGTCGAGCGACTTCACCTGAACCGGTAATCTCAAGATAGGTCCTGTCCCCGGCTCAATCTCTTTGTTCTCGAGATTGTAAATAACCACGCGGACCTCCCCGCTTCGATTGGCGACGGGCACATGCATCTTCTCAAGTCGCGGGAACAGTACATCGGGTCCTGTGACATTTGATCCAGTCTTCACTCTGAAGACGAGCTGCAATCCTTTCAACGACTGCGTGTTGTTGAGAATGAACCGAACACCGGCGGCAGTGAGTTCGAACTGTGCCTGATATGGTGCTGGGGTGGCTCCCTCAGCCTGTTCATTCTGCACGCTAAGCGCTGGCAAAACGCTAGGCCGTGTCGAGGATGGCGATTCAAGGATGGAATTCACGAGGGCGACGGCATCATGAACCTCGATCCTGCCGTTACCGTTCATGTCTGCCCGGACCTGGTTCGTGGAGGAAAGTTGGGCTCTTCCAAGAATGTGATCAATGACAGCCGTGACGTCGGCGATGTTCACCTGGGTATCGTTGTTTGCATCACCCGCGATCATGGTCGCCGTGGCGTAAAACGAGAGAGGACTGCCGATCATCCCCGGTGCCGATGCGACCACACGGTATTGACCCGGACGAATGCCCAACCGGAGGAGCGTTGAAGCCTGCCCATTGAAATCTGTCGTCGCTGTCGTAATGCTCAAATCCTGGCCACTTGCACCGGCCGGGAAGTCGAGAATCGAAAACCTCACCCTCACTCCTTGCAGCCGATTTCCAGCAGAATCGAGCACTGTCACGATAAATGGCTTCTGCAACAGTGATCCAAGAGAACCGGTTTGATTCCCTCCATCTGTCGCCGAGATCGTTGCCGACCGGACTGCCATGACGTTAAAGGTAACCGGGCTACCTGATAAGCCTTGCGACGACGCAGCCACAACATAGGAACCGGCAACATCACCGAGTGTTAAATAGGAAACGGCGCGACCCGCCGAGTCCGTGGTAACACTTGTTGGGAATAACCGATGGCCTTGGGCATTCGGAGGAGCGTTTTGAACAGAGAATGAGACAAGAACACCTGGCAGAGGTAGACCTTCTCCGCTCGAGGCAACAACGACAAATGGCTCAAGCAGTGTTGTTCCCACAGCCGCAATCTGAGAGTTACCACCTCCAGAAACAAGCGATGCGCTCTGATCGGAAGTCGCGTTGGCCTCGAAACGAACGGGGCTACCTGTGAGACCTGAAGAAGAAGCAGAGACCTTGTATTTCCCCACTTTGTTACCCAACGTGAGATATGATGACGCCCGACCCAAACCGTCGGTAATAACATTCGTCACGCTGAGGGCTTGACCTATAGCCGCAGGTGGAATCGAGTCTATCGCAAACGTAACCCGAACTCCAGAAATCGGATTATTTCCGGAATCCCTTACCACGATCGAGAACGGAAGCGGAAGCGTTGTATTGATAACAGCTTGCTGATGAGTTCCGGACAAGTGAGTAATGAACGCCGGCGCTCCACCCGTTGCCACCACGGCAAATGAGACGCTCTTGTTTGCCAACGCTGGTGAAGAAGCTGTAATGACATAGGTCCCAACCTTATCGCCGAGCGTAAATGTGGTCCTCGCAATCCCCGCAGTATCTGTCACCGACTGGCCTGGCGTCGTTGCATGACCCTGAGCATTAAGTGGAATAACGTCAACCGTGAAGGTCACCGTCGCGCCCTCTACGGGATTCCCACCCTGGTCGGTCACCAAAACGGCCAGAGCATTTGGCAACGTTGTTTTGATGGCCGCGCGCTGGTGGTTGCCTGAGCTTTGCACAAGAGAAGCAGGAGCCCCGGCTGTTGCGACAGCCCGGAAGGTCGTCGGCTGCGGTAGACCCGAGGACTTTGCCTGCACAATGTACTCCCCTAAGCGGTTGCCAAGTGTAAGAACCGTTGACGCCTGACCCGCTGCGTCGGTGAAGGATCGCGTTACACTCAGGCGTTGTCCGGACGCTCCGATTGGTTTGCTCGTAATGCTGAACGAAACTCCAACGCCGGCTATCGGCACCCCATCGGCATCCTTAATCGTTACCTTCATTGTGTCAAGCAGGGAGTTGACCACTCTCCGCTGATCATGACCGGCAGTTCGTTCGATGAGGAATGCCGGGGCTCGGATTGCACTCACGACAAACTCGACCGGCGGAGAGGAAAATCCCAGAGCAGTTGCCGAAACACGATACATGCCGACCTCATTCCCAAGAGTCACTCTTGTTGAGGCCTCACCTAGGGGATTCGTCAATACCGTGTCATTCTCGAGCGTAGCGTTCTGTGGCTCAGACGGAGCCAAAGAAATCGAAAAAAGAATCGGAGCTCCACTGATTCCATTCCCGAGGGAATCCAAAAGCGCCACGGTCAGTGGATCCTCTGGTTGAGTGGATATCGGCGCGCTCTGATTATCACCGGATCGTACGACCAGTCGAGAGGCGCCAACAGCAACGACCGAGAATTCCACCGGGCTCCCGGCAAGATTTGACGAAGTCACCAAAACGCTATACCGTCCCGCCCGATTACCGAGTGTGAGTTCTGTCGAAGCTCTTCCGGTAGAGTCTGTCACTGCATTGGTCAAACTCAAGCTTTGGCCTTCCGCACCGTCCGGAACAATTCCAAAGGAAAATTCGACCGGCACATCGGAGACGGGATTCTGGAGGGAATCACGAACCAGAACAGTGATGGGTTCGACCACTTTCCCACCGACAATACCATTCTTCGTCGTACTGTTCACCGCCGAGAGTTGCGATGCCGCACCGGCCGTCGCAAATGCCACAAAGTCCACAGGATTCCCCGGAAGCGCAGTCCACGTTGCTCGAACTTTGTAGGTTCCCACTCTTCTGCCCAAAGTCAATTCTGTTGAAGCTTGTCCACGGGAGTCAGTCTGCACCCTGGGAGACGAGAGAGACACTCCCCCTGCGTTCTCTGGCTGCTCAACAATGGAAAACTCCACATCAGTCCCTTCAATCGGTAATCCTCGTTGATCTGTTACCGTAACCACAAGAGGATTCCGCAAAGCGGTACCGACAGCAGCGCGTTGTGAATTACCCGAGGTCAACGTCACTGCTGCCGCAGGAATAGCCGCAAGGGTGAACGTCTGCTGACCCAGTGAGAGCCCTTGCGCAACAGCCTGCACGATATAGTACCCCGGTCGGTTCCCAAACGTTACCATCCCATATGCTCGCCCAAAGGAATCCGTAACAGCTAAAGTGGGTGTGAGATTATGTCCTCCTGTCCCATCGGGGAAGCTCACCCAGCTAAAGGAGATCGGAATGTTGGGAACAGGATTTCCTCCAACATCTAAAACTTGTACAACAAGCGGCAACGGCAGTGTAAGATTCACCTCGGCGCTTTGCTCATCTCCGGAATGCTTGAGAAGACTAACAGCCGTGCCGTGCGTTGCAACC
>DATMBF010000029.1:0-49862 GCA_035559595.1 Bacteroidota bacterium
CCATCGAAGTCGATGCAAAAACCAATAGCACGTTCGTTCATTGGAAATGACGTGTCGATACGCATACAGGGCCATGGCTCGCCTCCATGACCCGTATACTAACAAATCATTCTTTACCCTTTATGTGAGTCATTCCCAAAATCATTAAGTACAAACTCAGATTGTTTTTTTCGTTCCGACGCTCGGCGTTGGAATGCTGAGGTGCTACGCACTACGCAGTATTTTCTCAATCTTGCGCCCCTTCGCCAGCTCGTCCACGAGTTTGTCCAAGTACCGAACCTTTTGAGTCAACGGATTCTTGATTTCTTCAAGCCGATAGCCGCAGATTACTCCGGTTATGAGTCGAGCATTCGGATTCACGCTCGCATGCGCAAAAAAGCCCTCAAAGGTCGAGTTGTCTTTGATGTGCTTCAGAATTTCTCTTTCGCTGTAGCCCGTCAGCCAGGTAATCACTTGATGCAATTCGGCCTTGGTTCGCCCCTTCTTTTCGATCTTTGCAAGATAGTGCGGGTATACCGAAGCAAATGTCATCTTGCGAATTCGTTCATCGTGGTTGTTGGCACTGCTCACCTGTCTTTCTCCTTTCGTCTAAGCCGCCGAGCGAAAGAGCTCATCAGCGGCGGCGCGCAGCGCCGTCTGCTGCATGCTGTTGTTCGGTGGCATCCGGGCTGACCAGGCGTGTGCGTCCACCGAGGGAGAAGAGCGCGGTTCCAACGACAAGACCGATAATGTATCCGTAGGGCAACCCGACGGCAAGAAGGCCCACCAGCACGGTAACCGGAAACTCGGAGCGGGAATGAGCTGTGTCACGGATAAGCCAGATCAGTGCGAGGGCTTCGAAGAGGAGAATAACGCCCAGCATCGGCAGCGGAAATGCCTTGGCGACGTGGTCGAAGCCCGCGCCAAAGAACAGCCCGAGCGATACAAAAAGCACTCCATAGATGATCACGGAGCCACCCGTCCGCCCGCCAAAGGCGAAGTGCCCCGCCATTCCGCCCGCACCGTGGCAAGTCGGCACACCCCCAAACCAGGGGTTCACAAGATTCATCAGCGCATATGTCAACCCGATCTTGCGAATGGTCAAGCGCCGCTCGGGGAACAAGTCCTCGGCAAGCTGCCTGGTGGCAAGGACGGAGTTGCCGAGCGAAAGCGGCAATTGCGGCAAGGCCAGGAGCAGGAACCCTGTCAGGATATCGGCGAACTGAGGAACGTGCAGAGTGGGCAGGTGGAGGCCGAAGCTGCGAGCCAGGCCGCCGTCCCACTTCAGGAACATCGCATACAGTAAACCCAGGAGAACAACCGGCAGCGCCGCGGGGAATCGTCGGTTGCCGAGCAACAGGATAGTGATGACAAAAGCAGCCGCAGCGAGCGCGTAGCCGGAAACGCCGTCTGCCTGGACGAACTTTCCCAGCGCAATAGAGGCCAATTGGAGCCCAAGTCCAAGCTGAATCCCGCGCACCACACAGCGGGGAACCAAGCGGGCCAGCCAGTCGAGTAAACCGGTTGTCGCAAGAACCAGCATGACGACTCCGATCGCAAGACCGGCGCCGTAGAGTGTTGCGGCGGATGCCTGTTGTGCGATGACGATGGCCGCCATTGCCTTCAGAGGCTGAACCGGCATCGGCATGCGGTAAACGAAGCCCGTGACTATCTGCATAACGCCGAACATCACGAGGACGCTCGTCCCATCGAGTCCGGCGGCGAGTGCCATCCCGATGAGGAGCGGGACGTCCGTCCCCATGTCCCCGAACGCGCCCGCGAGTTCGTTTCGGTCGAATCTGATTCTGACCCGTGCGGCTGGAGAGGCGGTGTCGATTTCCGAGGTGCTCGTCGTTTGCTGCAAATCATGTCTCCTTTTGCCAGCCAACGGTCGGGTTCAGCCGCGTTGTGGAGCGCAGCGGGAGCAACGTCAGCTGCAATCCGTTGTTAGGCTTGCGCCCTGACCGAGCCACTTCGTAACACTCTGATATCTGAGTACGGCAGTATTATTGCGTCTATCGTTTTACACCGCCGCGCGTGGACTTGGATGCAACAGGACAACTCCTAGCCAGACGAACCACAGGATTTGGCTGATTCCAAACAGTCCTGCCAAGTCACTAAGACCTGGGACAGTCGAAATGATGCCCACCGCGCCAACTAATATTCCAAGATAGTTCAGCCCCTTGGGAAGCCCACTCACTTGCAAAGCAGCCCAACTTACAAGAAGCGTCAATAAGCCGCCTAAAATCTCACCATTTGCGCCGCCAAGCCCATTTGCCACAGATTCAATCGCCAACCAAGTCAATGCAGCCTGAGCTGGGTCTTTACCATAGAGCGCAACGACGGGGGCGATACCAGCATTGGCTACCATGCCACTGGCAATAAGCGCACCAGCCCAGATAATCCCAATGGCAGTCGCCGTCCGAATTATTGCTGGTGAGGCGGCATTCAAGCGATCGTAGAGCGCTAGAGCCAAGACAACAAGAAAGACACCGAATACCACATACATTAGCAAGTTCGTTATGTAGATGACCATCTGTTTGTCTACGAGTAGAGCCACCTTCTGAGCAGGTTCGACAATACTGGGGTAGTCCAACACAAACAGAAACAACACAATACCTGCCAAGTATGCTACTGCCAGGTACAGCGCGGCAAAGCCGCCCATTCTTTGCAGGTTTTTCATTTTGAATCTCCCTTTCGTTGTGGTGTTTGTCGCCGCTTCTTATGCAAAAAGCGGCCCAACGCATTGCGCATCACCTGCGCGCCGCGAAGCGGCGTCGGCTTGAATGAATTGTTAGGCAATAACAACCGTTGGAGTTTCATGGCTGGGCTTCAATCGCGTGGTGGTCCAAGCTGAGCACGCGTGCGAGACGCCATTGCCCATCCTGTAAACGCCACACGCTCACGAACCGCGCCAGCGTACTCGTCGACGCACCCCGCTCGTCGAACCGATGGACGCCCATCTGTACGGCCCCATAGCCTTTGATTGGGTATACCCGAAGACTGCCTGGCACGACAGTCCGTGTGACACCACGTGTTCCGGGGCACGATGCAGTGAGCTTGCGAGTACTCTCACGCACTTGCTCGCCCACAGAAAGGCCAGTCTCATCGTGATAGAACTCGATATCTTCGGCGAAGATGGCGTTGGCCTTGGCGGCATCACACGAAACAAATGATGCATCGAAAAGGATGCTGTCCATGCGCGCCAGTTCATCGAAAAGTGCTCCCGAGCGTAAGCCGTCGACACTTTCTGGAACAGGGCGTACTTGGTGCGCGCAGCCACCGAGCATCAGCGGTGACAATGCGAGAGCGAGAAAAAATGTTTGGTGTGCAATACGCATAGGACCAACCCTCCGTCGAAACTGTTGGTATTTAGTGGAGCAGCCGCACGTTCGGCATAACGCTCAGCATCAGCGGCGGGCAGCGCAGCGCCGTCCGCTGCAACCAGCTGTTATGCCGACAATCACGGTACAGCAATCCGCTCGAGCTCTTTGATGGCACCATCCCAAGCGCGCTTCTGCCAGATGCGAGCCTCTTCCCAATCGGAGCTGCCTCGCCAGCCGGTGTGAACCAGATGAATCCGTGTTCCCGAGCCTTCAGGCACGAACGAGACCACCACATGCGTCAGGGGATCGGCACCGTTGGCGAAGGTCTTGAACTGCTTCGGACTGCGCCATTGGAATGCAAGAAGCTGGTTCGCCTCAAATGCCGTGATCCGACAACCGATCGTGCTGTTGTTTTCGCGGTCGGCTGGCTCCCAGAACAGTTCGTACTTTCCGCCGACCTTCAGATCTACTTCGGCAGCTGCAGTAAGCCATTCGGTCAAAAGATCGACCCTAGTGAAGTACTCGAAAGCGCGTGCTGGCGGGACAGAGAGAAGCGCGCTCACATGAATCACGCGGTCTGTCACTGGGGCGATCAAACTACGGCTGGGGTCCATAGACTCTCTCCTTGTAGTCGAGCATGCAACTATCGTGGCAGCTAGGGCGATTGCGGTTAGTCGGATTACACATCGCATGGCGTGCCTCTCCTTATGACGCTCGCCTGGTTCCCACATAAGACGATTGCCCCTTCGTCGGTCGGCATAACGGCTGGGAGCTTAGCCGCCGTGGACGTACTGGTTGAGTTTGTACTTACGCCTCTTCTGTCGGCAAAAACGCCTGTGTGGGTTGAATGTCCTTATGATGTTAGATGGTTTCCTTTTAACACACAACGATCATTGCTCACAGCATATCGAGCGGGCTTCGGTAAATCGTTTGGGAGGTTTGGACATCGAAGCCTTCTCTCATGGATCGTGCGTCACCGTGATATTAGCGAATTGTTCCTTCAATAAAAAGCGAAAGCCCATCGCGCCAGAAACGATGGGCCTCCCGATGATTGCCTTGTACCCGCAGAGATTCAACTCAGCACGTCCACCAACTTTACCCGCGTATCATAGAACCACCCCCGGTCGGATCCCTTCAATCACCTTGACCTTTCCGATCATCGGCTTCTTCATCCCATCCTTCAGATCATAGACACCTTCCGGATTCATCTTGGAAACGCATTTGCTCCCTGCGCAGGCGACGATGTCCCGCATCTCAAGAAAGCGAATCCGGGTTATCGGCTCTATCTAGTTGAAGTGTTTGGATCTATGACTGACGGTAGGACAATTCTCCATTATCCGATCTTCATTCTGAATGGAACGGAAGAAGGGTCAGCTTGTGAAAGAGCTTGAGAGATCGAGAAGCCTAATAGTCACACAAAGCACGGATGTAGATGATATCTCATCGCAGGTCTCGAAGACTCTGTTGGGGTTTTGCGAAGCTTGAGCACCCAGTGGTCGATGCCCTTTATGCCCCGGAATCTTTCAATGCTATGCGTGCCCCCAACGAGATTCTCCGCCAAAGGCGGGTGCGCCCCCGGCACAGAACTCGTGTTTAATCTTGAAAAGCTCGTAACACCTTCAGATATCAAGTTAGAATCCTTTTCGTTTTGTTGTGCAATCACGCAAATGCTTCGAGAATTGTCTTGATTCTACTGATCATTCGTCCGGTATCATATGTCTTTTCAACGAAATCAATCGCTCCGCCACGCATGGCCTCAACCGCATGCTCAATCGAGCCATAGCCTGTGATGAGAACGATTTTGGCATCCTCATTGATCGAGCGAATCTGGCGCAGCACCTCCATGCCACTCATGCTTGGGAGACCGAGATCGAGAAACACCAAGGAGGGCTGATGCTGTTTATAAAGCTCAATGCCTTGTGGTCCATCAGCCGTCGAAATGACATCATATCCCTCATGTTGCATGAGGATCCTCATCAAGTCAAGATCCATCTCATCGTCGTCGATAACGAGAATCTTCTCCATGTCCTTACCCTCCAGAATCATTTCTTCAATATACTATGTTCTTGATCCTGCAACTTCTCGCGTAGTTCGAATCCACTCTCGCCGTGAACCTCGCAGAAGCATTTTCAGATAAAGACCGATTTTCCATGCGACATATCGAGGTATGTACAGTAAGGCACGATAGAGATCTCTGTCGGATCCCGCAGACGCTAAGCCAAGCAGCACGTGAATAATTCCGAGCATTAAGACCAATACCCAGCCGATGACAATCCAGTGCGAGAGAATATCCCGAGTGAGCAGAGTGAGAAGAAAGAAAAGGAAAGAGATTGCAAAAAGATTGACAAAAGGGGGAATCAGGAGATCAATGAAAGCGTCGAAGACGGCAACAGAGCGACGACGCATCGCTTCGATGAGCAATCCGATCGCATATTTCTTGATGACCGGATAACGACCTGCTTCCCAGCGGGCACGCTGGGTCAAAGCATTCTTTGCGTTCGTGGGCATGCTGGCAAGCACTGCTGCTTCAGGAGCGAACGTAACCGGAATACCACAGAGCAGTAGCTGGAGTCCGTATTCCACATCCTCCGTCAGCGAAAACGCTTTCCACGGAACGTCCCGCAAAACATCTGCGGAAAAGCACATCCCATTGCCGCGAAGGCCCGCTGAACATCCGATTGCTTGCCGACCCAGGGGTCGCGCATAGTTATACAACGTCATCCCGATACGGGTCACTTCAGAACTCCATGCATTCGGTTGGGGAAGCGGAAGATCATTGGCCTGAATGACGCGCGCTCCTTGCTCGAGGTAGAAGTTCATCACCAAGAGAAAATTCCTCGAAACTACACTATCGGCATCCACCACGACAACCGCATCACCATCGAACGGCAAACGTTCGAATGCCCAGGCAAGCGCATACCCTTTTCCCCGCTTTGCTCTGTTGTTCCTTTCCAGCACAGTTGCTCCATGAGCCCACGCGATTTCTGCTGTCTGATCCGAGCAATTGTCGGCGATGACAACAACTGTGTATCGCTCCAAGTCATATTCAATGCGGTTCAAGCTGTGTAGTGTTCTTTCGATGGTTCCTGCTTCGTTATGGGCAGGAATAACAATTGTAAACCTCCTCAGCGTGTTCACCGCAAATTCTCGGCGTGGTTTTGTCAAGAACGCAAGCAAGCTGAGCAACGCTAGGTAGGCCATTACCATCGCTACGACACCCAAAAGAACGACCTGGAAGGTTGTGTACATCATGATCTGTTAATCTCTGTTCGTCGCTTGCCGTGTTATCGTTGATTGAGACAGCTCTGTGAAATAGGTGGCCACATATGTGAGGGGAGCTGTATAGTTGATCGCAACTTCGTTCACAAAATAATTCTTTGGGTTGTCCTCGTAACATTTTCCCGGATAAGGAGAGATGATCATCCCGCGAAGTGTGCTGTTTTTGTTCGGACCACCAACGACCAAGCCAGGGACAGGTTCTCCAACGCCAAGCATCATGGAAAACTGATGGTAAGGCCGCCGTGGAGGATTCGAGCCAACGCCGGTGACGAAGGTCTGTCCAAAGGTGTTCCGCCCCAACACATAATGAAGTTGGTCCAGCGCTGCCTCCGCATACGGAGATCGACCTGTTCGTTCATGAGCAAGGGCAAAACCAAATGCATATCCGAGGGCGACGCTGTTCGATCCCCAATAATATTCTTCACCACGCAGGAGTGAGCGATATCCATTCTCCTGCGTGCGCTTCAGAAGCTGATCACAGAACGAAATGAGCGTTGCATGCAGGTATGCGACAGCCCCTTGATCCTGCATTCCTTTCGGAAGTTTGAGGTACGAAGTGTAAGCAAAGTTCTGAACATTTTGCCAGCTTATGGCATGATGGAAACCGCCAAGACTGCGATAATGAGAAAGAAAGAAGGTGTGGTATTCCGGTTTCTTCGTAAGCCTATACAGTTCCACCGCTGCCCACAGCCGTTCATCCGTGTCTCGGTCATCCCCATATTCCCCACCTTGAACGCCCGGCGGATTTTTGAATCCCCCTGCCGGAATAATTCCATCGTGATTCTGTAAGTACCCCCACGCCTCAATCGAGGCCTTCAGGAGCCTTCGTGCAAGTGCTTTGTCCCACTCATGCATGATACGTGCCCCCAACGCAGTCACGGCCGCAAAGGCTGCTGTCGCCGTGCTACTGACGGGAAAGATGTATCTCTTGTCGGGATCCTGATGCGGTAGGTACTCGCCCGTCCATTTCTTCGTCGAGGTTTTGTGGAACACCCCGCCGTCTTCCCGTTGCATCTTTAGCAGCCATTCGAGCTCCCAACGAACTTCGTCAAGTAGATCCGGCACTCGATTTGCCGATTCCGGGATCATAAGCTGGCCATCCGCAAAGTTATTGGGACGTAACTCATATGCATAAAGAAGAAATGCTGCGCTCAAAGCTCCGGTGGCAATGAACTTTCCATAGTCACCCGCATCATGCCAGCCGCCTGTGACATCCTTCTTGATTGTCGGCTTTTCGAAAAACGCCGCATCATCCAAATGACAGGCTGGATGACTCCAGACTGTTCCATTGGCCACCTCTGTTCCACACCGTTGGTAGTAGAAACTCTGGAGGGTCTTATGGAGAACAATCCAGTACGCATTTTCCGCAATTGCGAACTCGGGGGACGAGACTTGTAAATCAGGTATCCAGATTTGATACCTTCCTGGCACTTTGAGACGTGAAAAATCAATAGTGAAGAGCTGATCACCGGTTGCCGGATCGGTCATACCAACGCTTTTGATTTTTCCACTAAGAGCCGGCCTCTGCGAACTCAGGTCAATTACTTCAAATGTGCTTGCCCGGCCTTCTTTGAGAAAAGCAATCTTCCTGTCACCGGGACGATAACCGTACTGATTGATCACAACCAAAGGCTGTGTCGATGACACCACGTTTATTATTGAAAGAGTCAATAACAAGAGTTTTTTCATGGCCATGTAGATCCAGATCATCATCGGTGATTCATTTGGTCGGTGCTGCGAGCTGTACGCTGCTCTTCACTTCAGAACCAAGATCAGAGTTGCTGAATTTTGCAGGAAAGAACATTCTTGCGATTCGAATAAAGTTCCTCTTCGCGAACCCCGCAACGGAGACGAGAAATGGCAGCGGGTCACGTGAGTCCCACACACGATAACATTTCTTGCAGCAGAGGGACTTGAGGTAAGCAACAAGATTCCACTCACCTACCTTCAAGTAGCCCTCAGCAAGCGCACGGATATCCTGTTTGACATACAACAGATGATAGTTATTGGCCGTCGAGGCCAGTTTGGAAAATGGCTCGTTTGCTAGATGCCGAAATGCTATCTCAGCAAGATTCACTCCTGCATAGGCACCAAGCAATTGCCAGAGATTGTAACGGCTATTGATCTCAAGGAGTTTGAACGTGCGCCTCTTTTCATCAAATTTAAAATCGATCTTAACAATACCTTGAAAGCCGATTCTTTCCAGAAGACCAATGCTTAGGGCCGCAAGAGTTGGATGATCGACTGTCCGAACGAGGGTGCTTCCTCCAGTATGCATCGGATAGGTGCGGATCTTCTTACCGACAAAGTATCCCAGACAGTTCGACCGTTCATCGAAATATCCGTGGAAGCTGTAGATTGATTCATCTCTACCTTTCACGTACTCCTGAATCACAAATCCTGATGGTCGCTCCGGGAGTCTTCGGCAAAATGCAAGAAGCTCTTCAGCAGAGTTAAATTGCCGCAGCGCCTTCTTGTAAGGTCCGAAGAGATCCTTCTGATGCTCCGTCTCCCATTGCCAGTCATCGCTGTATGCCGGTTTGACGATACAGGGGAACGAAATGCTCTTCACCCTCTTATCGAGTTCTTCAATCGAAGCGAAACAGAGACTTAATGGAACGGGCAACTCATATTGTTGAGCAAAGGTGACGAACGACACCTTGTTAAAGAGCTGCTTCAAAAGAGACCTGTTCGGAAGGAGAAAGCGATACTGTTTGGAGAGATCGTCACGAAATTCGGACACGAAGTGGAGTTCCGGATCAGAGGCGTAGAAAAGAATAGGCCTTTGTTTCGACTGCTCCGCAAATCGGTGCAAAGAGTCCAGGATTGCTCTATACTGGTCTCGACGAAACGGTGAAAGAACGATTCGTTGACGGCAGTAACGCGAGAAGAAAGCAATATCGCGGCGCTGCGAAGACATCACGCAGGAGAAAATCTTAGCCCTGCCCAATGCCCGTACGAGATCGTAGGCGTTTGGAGATCCGCCGGACGTAATAATCAACGCAGGAATATGTTGATGGGGTTTCGTCATACCACCACCTTGTATCGATTGCCACCGACCAGATCGCGAACCATCCAAAAGAGAATCGCCGGTCTTTCTTTGAAATCCCTCAGTCGATAGGGGAGGGACGGAAATCCGTAGGGAATATAGACTCTCCTGGGAATCCTCTGGCCACTCATCCCATCAACCTGGATGAGCGGCAGACCCAAGAGTTGCTCAAGCTCGAACGGTGTTCCTGCATTGCCGAGGACTGGAATCGTTTCCGCCGCAAGCGTTTCATCATGGGTCGCAATCAACACTTTCCTTGCGCGCCCGGCAAGCTGTGCGACGAGCTCCCTGAAACATCTCCGGAGAGAACACCCCCTCCCACCTGCTTTCCATTGCCCTTTGACAATTCTGACGGGTATACCGAGCTGGATCGCCTGTTCCGCATCATCTCGACTTCTTCCCCACCGTGCCGGCAATGTGCATGCGACTTCGGAATGCAACTTCAAGGCACGTTCAAGCAACGCAAACGAGAGCGTCGCTCCGTTTGGTTCTTGAGCGTCAAACTGGATCATGATGTTTTCCTCCGAGGCAAGGTCGAGAATGCGTGTAAGGAGATCCATATCATATGCAATATCCCGGGGCTTTATTGAAAGCTGAGCATTGAGCCTGAGATGCGCGATCCGCCGGAGACATTGCACGTAATGGGCACAGATTTCTGCCGGGGACTCCTCTGGACGCTTCCACGGCGACAGGGTAAGGCCCCAGCCTTTGTGCTGAAATGCTTCATATGCCTGCAATGCATCGTCAACGGAATTCCCCGCGACGTGACGCGAACCCATTCGGTGCAACAATCGGTCCTTGATAGTGCCAGCGACGCACGACATGATCATTGCGCATGGGCTTTTGCTGAAAGTCGCGATGCTTTTCTGAAAAGCGAACGGTTCCCCTCGATCCCGAGCCAGAGTATTCCCCTCGTTGAGCGGGGAATCAACCGGTATGTTATCAAGGAGTGCAGCCGGCTCGTCCATGTAGCAATCCAGGGCTCATAGGAACCAAGAAATTCATAGGCCTCTAACTTTCGCTCAAACGCCCAGCGAATAGTTTCATGCAACAGCAATATCCCCGGAGAATACTTTCTCCAGTTTTCGTCGTAACCGATCTTAAGAATCCAGAGCCGCCTGCCAAACTCCACGGCAAACACCATTGCAATTGACCTACCATTAACCCTCAAGAAAAAGAGGCGGAGGATTCCGGCCTGCTCTGCCGCGTGCGCATAGGTAAGGAAAAATGCTTTTAGCTTGGGATCTGCGAGAATCGCCGTACCAAGTCTCCCTTTCCAGCCTGCAGCCTCCACACGGAATGCCTCTTCCAACCTCGAGCAGAGCCCACTTGAATTGTGTTGAACAACCTCTACTTCATACTCCCCCTGGCCTTGCAGCCTTTTCCGTGCACGACGGATGCTCGATTGTCTCTCCGCCGACATTTTGCACTCAAAAGCATCCCACGAAGAATCGAGGGGAATCCAGGGGGAGGAAACGATCTGCTCTATGCAGAGAAAATCTTTTTCCCGACATGCCCGCTGAATCACCGGATTCACCATTGGATCCACGCTCATTTTCTCGAGAATCAGAGGATTCCCTTTTTCGAGAATCTTCAAAAGGAGTTGAGCCATGACCTCGGGACTCGTATACAGAAAATTGGTGGGCTCAGAGAGGTATCCGGCACCAAGAGTCGCGAAATGATCGAGGTTGAGCCTGCGGGTCCGCACAAGGGGCGCTACGCCGCAAATTCGGTTTCCCGACCGTGTAACCAGAATTGACAACTCATCGGGAGGACAAAAGGCAACAGCCGACGAAAAGAACCATTCGTGGCGCAGGAGTGGATTCTGATACGCCTCTGCCAATGAATTCCATTCATCCCGCAGCGCGTTCAAGCCCGCGAGCGTCGTTATGAGTTGAAACGTTAAGCCTGTCATTATCGGACCTTCTGAAACAATCCGGTGTAGGATTCTCCCAACGAAGAAAGAACCGGTATTTTGTATGTTCTCAAGATTCGCTCCAACGTTACCTCGAGTTTGTCTAGGTCAATGACATTGGAGAGTCGAGACCTTCGAAGTAATCTGAATTCAAAACCGAACGTTAAGCTATCAACATGGCGAAAGCCGATGTCCTCAATCTTCCTGCGAAAACTGCCGGTATGAAACAATCGATAGAGATGATGAGTAGGGGAATTTTCTAAAACCCAGGATGAAATCATTGATGTTGAATCCCCAACGTCGTGGGATCGTTTTTTTCCTTTCCTGGCCAAGGAGAGAAACCTCTCTCGAATGAGATAGTCCAGATTGGCAAGGGAGAACATGTTTTCCACGTTGACCACCAAATACCCACCCGGTTTGAGAATGCGATGAAGCTCTTGTAGTGCTTTCACATCATCCACGAGGTATCCGAGCACTCCGATAGAAAGTGCTAAATCGGCAGATTCGGGAGCGAACGGCAGATGTTCAATATCTGCACAGAGCACTTCGACATCGGCATGTCCACGCTCCTCTAATCGCTTTCGGCATACGTCGACCATTCCTTGAGAGTGGTCGACTCCGCAGGTCCTGAACCCCCCGCGGGCAAGCTCCTCAAGATAGATACCAGCCCCGCATCCCACATCCACGGCAACCGATCCGTTCTCAAAGGGTATCCTATTTAGAAGAGCAAAGATGTACTCTTTCCTTCGCACAACGGCCTTCGCAAACCTGTCCGTCGGGCGATCATAAAGTCCGCCTCTCCACCCCTCATTCCAATCGAAGTAGGCGCGGACTCGGTCTTTTTGTCTGAAAGAATCAACCTGAAGCATTTGCGATCTTTCGAATTTGAACGTCAGCCAATCTCGCCCCTTTGGGCGATCTTACGCCAAGGAGCTTCTTTTTAAGATGCGTTTTCAGCATCGCGAAGAACGGTTTCATATCATCCCTAGCGAAGTAACCAGCCTCCTGAACTCCTCGAAACGAACGGATCCATTGCATCACGGTGAGTGTCCGTTCATTGAAGTACACGAGGCATGAGCGGAGATCCTTGTCCTCAACAAACCACTTCCTCCCCACCTGAATCTCATCATACGGTACTGGCTGGCCGGTCAAATCGAGATACATGGCTCGGGCAACATCCATCCCTTGCTGTCCGACAAAGAGGCGAAACGTCGCTCCGATCCTCGGATTGACATCGAGCACTTTGTATTTTCCGTCTCTTTGGTCAAAACGGTAACCGATATCCAAGATGCCTTGATACCCAATAGCCTTCATGAAACGTTTACTCGTCTCGGCTACGAGTGAATTGTGCAAGCAAATCCCGAGGGAAGTCATTCCGGTATGGACAGGGTTTTGTCGAATTTTCTTTCCGGTGAAGCCCAGGAGACATTCGGACTGGGAGTTGAAGTAACCGTTGAACATCCAAACGAAATCATCGCCTCCTGGAATGTACTCCTGCACCATCAGATTTTGCTGTTGCGGGTCCTCCATAGCTTCATACGTTTCGAGGAGTTCACGTGCACAGTGCACAAGAACCATCTTCTTACCAGTCTGACGTTCGAGCAGTCCACCGTTAATTCCTTTGAGCATGACGGGAAACTCTATTCTTCGGATCAATTCAACGACCTCTCTGCGCGATTGCGGGAAGAATGTCTCAGCTGTCGGAATGCCATGCTTTTGAGCAAGGAAGTACATCCTCTTCTTGTCCCAAAGTTGACGGACGAGAATCGGATCTTGCTTGGGAAAGATGAAGCCGGCTTGTTCCAGCTCTTTTCGCCATTCCGCAACAAACAGTGTGGTCTCATCGCTTGTCGGAATAAGAATCGCTTGTCCGATTTCACAGGCGATTTGCTGAAGTTTCTTAACAGACGCTTGCGGGGGCTCGGAATCGATATCCCACACATACATCATTCTGCAGAATCTTGAGGCAGACGCAGAAGCTTCAGCGTTGCCGTCGACACCGTGTACCGGTATACCGAGCCGCCCTAGACTCCGCATGATCCCCAAACTGCCGTAATGCTCGAGCTTCAGAACCACGACCGGCATGGCCGTTGCAAACGCCGACATCCTCTGGCTCCTTCATTGAACCGTCTCTAATGCATACTGCTCTGCATGACGGGTATGTGGAATCATGATGACTTCGTTGTCGGCCATCATAAAGGACGCGTTAAGATCATCAATGTGGGAAAGAATGAAATCGAGATCGCGTTCCTGACCCGTATTTTTAAGAAAGTCGGCGCTTTTGCTCACCAGACATGCCTCGGGTTTTGCATGCCTCCAGCGACTGATGAGATCTCGTGTTCTCTTTGTAGCGGGCTTGTATCCGGCTTTCACGAGAATGTCGGCAACCCAGGCGCAGCAAATTTGATCTTCTTCGCGGAATTCATCCCCGGAACCCGCCCCGATGACGGCAATCTTCCTGTACCTGCCTACCAATGACTCGGCTGCGGCAGTGAAGTTTCGGAAGCACGCCAGGAATGCAGCGAGGCCCTGCATTGCCCCAAAGATCAGCTGCGTACCCGATGAGGAAAGGAGAATAATCGGACGATCCACGTCATCCCGCACATCGAGTTCTGCCGGGCTGTTATTGAGTCCGAATCCCGCCGGCTTGTTGCCACCCAACTCGCCAACAAGAATTGGTCGCTCCGCTTGTAACGCCACTGAAAGCGACAATGCCTTTTCCAACGAACCAACGGGAAAACACCTTCTGCCTTTTGCAACAGCGGTGATCGCGGTCGTTGTGGCCCTGATAACATCAACGCAGATGATCGCATAATCTTCCTCGTATTTACGAACGCACTTGGGCAAACCATCGATAACCACAAGGCTCTCTTCGTTATACCGTTTCATACTTTTCCTCCGTTTTGTTTTTGGACGGGCGCAGGTGCGGTTTCCCAAATGCATCGGAGTGGAGACCCCGACGGTAAATTTCCACTCGCAGAAGTTCCTCCAGCCGGACATTACACAGGTGAACCTCTCTTCCAAAATGGTCAATGAGAGCAAACTGGCTCGGCTTGTTCGGCGCTTCGAACATAACTGTTGCAAGTCCGAACTCACGCGCAAACATGTCTGCCAGTGAGCTGTTGAATCTTCCCTCATCGTCGAATAATCCGACACCTTTCGCGCTCTCGCGTGCCTCGACAACAAGTTGCAGTGCGCCGGCATCGAGCCACGACTTACCTTGTTTGATCAGCTCCTGGACTACGCTTTCGCGAAATGCACCGCCATGTTTCTTACCAAGCTCAAACTGCGCCTCCATACCCCGTTCTTTGATCATTCGAACGACCGTGCGCGGGGGCATTCGCAGATCAGTAAATCCTTCACCGCATTCAATGCGTGCCACACCGAGACCTGCGCAGAGATCCAGATATGCCTCAAGCTTTCCTTGAGCAACAGCAATTTCGAACGGTCCGCCACCGGTTACGGTCTTGACATTGTTTCTCTGCGCAGCCTCGAGCTTCCGTCGTGTTGCCTTCTCATCTGCCACCATCCAGCATGCCATGGAGATCTTGAGTATTGACATGAGATGACTACTTTGCTCGAGATGGGACTCCACGGTTACAGGGTCGTACCCGGGGTCAAACGGACTGGTTAGAGGAGGCAGCTCAGCGACACCGATGCTTCTCAGATACACTCTCGTAGTCCCTACCGCCATCTCGTGGCGATCGATGTTTATCATACAGCAACTCCAACGTGTTCCAAAAGTTCTTCAGTCACAGTGATTTCATCACTCACATCATGTTTGGCAGCCAGAACAAGACAGTGACTTCCCGTGGTTCGGAAGGGTGGTAACTGTTTGTTTGCCGCCCACTGGAAAAAGTGATCTACTGCTCTCCCGAGTGCATCAGGCAGAATGCGCTTTCCGAAGAACGTGAAAGGCCCAAAGCCAACCGTGACCATTGCCACAAGGTCAAGATTGTGCTCGGAAAGCATGGTCGTTACTTCACCGATTGAGTGCATCCGCGGTAGTTCAGCACGGTACTTTTTCGGTCGCAAGCGCGTTACCTCAAGTAGGTTTTTGATGGAGGTTTTCAGAGGTTCTAGGAATGGATTAAGCCCTGGATCGAGCAGATTATTGAGCCGATTCCGATTATCCACGGTGAAAAGGAGATAGCCTCCAAGTTTCGCAACCCGCTCCATTTCTTTCAGGGCGAGATTGGGAGCGAAGATCCATGGAAGCACTCCAAGCGCAATGATTGCATCAAATGATCGCGCCTCAAATCCGAGCCGATGAACATCACCAAGGTGTGTGTGAACTCGATCTCCAACGCCCGCAGCAGCAACGTTTCGGCGGGTCAATTCAAGCATGGCAGATACAGAGTCCATAGCATCAACGAAGAAACCCTGCTTCGCAAGAGCAACCGTGAGCTGCCCAGAACCACACCCGATTTCCAGAATCTTCGCTTCGCTTGTCAATGAGGTTCGACCTAGCATTTCAATCGCAGCCGTCTGGCGTCGACGGTAGATAGCGCCGACCAAATCCTCCCGCCGATAGACGGAGTCCCAATACCCAGCTTCGAGAGTAAAATACCGATTCACATGCTCCTGCGAATTGAGTTTTGGATAAACATGCATAGGATCATCCTTCATTCACTGACAATTCTTCAATGGCCTTGCGGCCATATCTCTCGATTAAGAGTTTTCGGATCTCTTTCCGCTTGGGCTTGTGATTCTCGGTTTTTGGCAGAGAATCAAACTGAACCACAAGTCGGGGAATCCTGAACTTGTCTATCTCATTGGAAAGCAATTGAACCACGTCGTGCTCACGCAACGAGACTCCCGTAGGCGAGACGTAGCAAAGAACGGGGATTTCTCCCGCCACACCGCTCGGATCCGGGAATCCGACAACACAGCAATCAAAATCCGGTAGCTTGGCCAGAAGAACCTGTTCGATCTCAAGGGGCGATATTTTGATTCCAGACATATTGATCATGTCATCTTTTCGGCCAAGGAGGTAGAGATAGCCATCGTTGTCGAGAAACCCATAGTCGCCGGTGCGAAACCAGCCGTTGCGGAGAAAGCGCTCCTCTGTGAGGGTAGGATTCTTCCAGTACCCAATCGCAACATGTCTTCCTTTGACCACGATTTCCCCTGATCTTCCTTCGCGGAGGAAGGAGCCGCCCTCATCGACGATGCCGATCTCCGTGTGAGGCGACGGCTTGCCTGCGCTTTCCAGTTTATCTGCCTCGCGATGAAACTCGAGGAAAGTGCTTCGCGAGGCTTCGGTCAATCCGTAGTGCATGCAGATCCTCGCGTTCGGGAAGAGCGCAACGAGCTTGCGTTTATGATCAATGCAAAGTGGAACACTGCCAAGCTCAATGAAACGAATTTGTGGACCAATGTCCGAAAGCAGAAAATCAAACCTCCCGAAGAACATCGTCAGACCGGAGGGAACAGCGGAAAGCGCATTGCATCGTTCATTTGCGATTGTGTGTGCCATGGTAACCGGGTTCAGCATACCGTTTCTCACAACCAGTGTGCCGCCGGCCATGAAAATGCACCGACTCCGAGCGAAACCGAACGAGTGTGAGAGTGGCACCGATATGAACTCACGGATCTGATTATCAATCTGCATGAATTCATTGATGTTGAGTGATGCCTGGAGCAGATTGCGATGTGAGAGGAGAACACCTTTTTTCGCTCCTGTCGCCCCGGAGGTATACAAGATAAGTGCACCATCGTCCTCCGAACAGCGCTTCCGTAGCGTCACAGAATTGTTCAGGATGATGCGCTCATCGAAAACAACATAATCCGGAGTGGACGAGAGCTTGTCCGTGTTATGATTCATAAGAACAACTATCGCCTGGAGGTGCACGTTGACATCCCGATACTCAGATAGCTCCTCCTCGCTGGTCAAGACGATTCTTGCGCCACTCTCCCTGAGGATGTTCGCCAGGGTTGCGGGAGCACTTCCTTCGGGCAACGGAACGGCAATTCCGCCTGCGGCCATCGAAGCATAACACGAAACAAGGAGGTCTGCCTTGTTCCGAAGGAGGATCAAGACGCGGTCACCCTTTTCCAAGCCGGCGTCAAGGAGGAGTTGGGAAAGACCACAAACCCTTCCTGAGAGTTCTTTGTATGAGAGCGCATAGCCGTCACAAATAACGGCCTGTTTGTTCGGGTAACGCTCTGATGACTCAAAGACTATTTCATGAACCAGTCGTGGCATGACTTCCTCCCGCTGTGTGTATAGGAAATTGTTTTGTCGGTTGCTCAGCAAATGAAACAAGAAAGTCGTTGTGCTGCGTGGAAAAAGCGTGCGTGATCTCGATGCGCATCGGCTCGGCATGTAATCCGTATTGGCGACATATCGACCGGAACTGATCTTCTGAAATGACAAGCGGCGGTTCTGTCTCTTCCGGCGCACGAAAGATGGCCTGCGTCCCAACCCACAATCTCTCCCACCACGACGCAGGACCCTCTTCCATTCGCCGCCGAATGGATTCCTCTTGGTCCATCGGCACACCACCAATGAACATTAACACTTGATCCGATGAGACTCTCCGCAATTCGTCAAGCAGTGTACGGATTTCAAGTTCCGAATGGGCATAGACACCAAGTTCATCAAAGACCACTTTTGTGAAGTACCCTCGCGGATACGGGAGGTTCATCGACCGTACTTCTTGCACGAGGATGTTGGGGATGCGATGGAATCGACTTGTCAGCTTCTTCACAACAATCCGGCTCCGCTCGACCGCATGACATTCCTTCACCAAAGAATGAATGAGCTCAAGCAAATAGCCGTCCCGCGGACCCACATGGAGCACAACGTCATCATCCTTCAATTGCAGCATCGTAATAATCTTCTTCGTCATAAAGCGATGTCGTACGTTATTCTTTTTTCCCATACCCAAACCTTTCCGTTCCAACAACCGACATATCAACACCGCTATGGCCATTGGTGGATTTTACGACAACCAAACAGGCATCCCGTACGCTTCCGATCATCATGACATCATCCTCAGCTATCGCAATCCCAAACTCCGATTCCAGCCGAAGGATCAGATTGAGGTGACCGAGAGAATCCCACCGAAGAATGTGTCTGGGGGTCGCTGAGAGCTCAGGTGTTTCCCGCAAAGCAAACGTTTCGACAAAGACTTTTGAGACTCGAGTAACTATGTCTGATGGGATGGAATTGGACGGCCGGATATCGGTCCGTCTGTTGGCTGATGAGTGAGTTTGTCGCACGACGCGCGCGGGTACGCCGGCGGCAATTACATGCGGCGGAATTTCTCCGGAAACAACACTGCCAGCCGCGATAACAGCCCCTTCCTTGATGCGACTCCCCTTCAAAACGGTCACCCGCGCACCCAACCAGACACCATCTTCAATGATCGTCGGAACTCCCGTCGGCGGACTGTAACGATCACCAATTGTGTGAAAATCTGAGTCTGTAATGATGGAGTACGGTCCTATGCGAACCCGGTTACCGATTCTAACGTGTTCCTGCGCTGAGATGAGAGCACCAAAATTGATGGTCACCTCGTGTCCTATTTCGATCACGCCGCGATGACCTGTCGCCAGCTCACTCTGCACAATTCGCGAGTTCAAATTGAAATCGTCTCCGATGATGATCTGTCCATCATTCACAATAAACGGCTTCCCTCTGGTGCGACACCTCTTTCCCACCCGTGTGCAGCGCCGCAGATAGATTCTGGAGAGCAGAAGGGAACGAACATAGATGAGAGCTTTAAAAAGTTTCCGTGAGAATGGGAGTTCTTTGTCACGCCTCAGACTTTGGCTCATTCGGCCAATGAGCGGTCTCATTCTCAATTTTCCCTCAATGAGCCGGACAAAGTCCAAACTCTTCTCACGGAGGAAAGTGGACAGAGGAGACATTGACGGAAGGTGTAGTCTCGATGCCATTCTGCTCGCTAGCATTCCAGCGTACCGTGGAAGCATTCGTTTTGAGCCATACTCGCGAAGCAGCACCGAAAGAACGAGGTTCTCTCTTGCAATAGTCTGATACATATTTTGGAATAAGTTGACAGCACGAACGGCACGATCTCGCATCGTTCTTCTGGTCATGGGATTTTCGATAAACAAATTCCAATTGCGAGACAACTTCGTCGCAAGCTCATGCTTGTATTGTTCGCCACCGCGTAGCAGGTCAACGACCGAGAATTTTTCCCGTATCGCGTCATCGATCATTGAACACAGGAGAGCAAGACCTGGCCGGCCTTTTGATTCCCGAGCCTGATGGTCAAAACCTCCGACATAGTCATAGAGAACGCCTTTGAACGCAAACCCCAAACGCACGGCAACAACTTTGCCCGCCACTTGCACTGTTTTTAACCAAACCCAGCCACGCGAAAGAAATTCCTTCAAGACATCTCTTTGAAACATTTCGAATCTCTTGTCGAAGAACAGCCCAGGGTACCCGGCTTTGTTCCACCGCAGTTGATGAAGTCGTACGAGCTCTCCAAGCATTCTTTCCATCTGTTCGGCGGTCGATGCCTTTTCGATCGTCACTTCTCCCTCCTCGTCAAGCAGCCTCATCGCCTGACGCAAGCGACGACGATGACTCGAATGGAGAGATGCAAGGTACGCTTCCATAGTGGAAGGCAGGACGATTTGTGGACACTCATCTGCTCTGTCGATCCGGTGAGCAAAGCCGCTTGCTACAAGTTCCGGCAAGACATTTCGCCAAATGAAGCTGCGGCAAGGGACATTGACAAGATCAACTTGATCGTAAAGAAGTGGATTGTTTTGCAGAAACTTCACAAAGCAACGTGCCACATCATGTTCAAAATCGGGAGAGACAACAAAATCCAGATAGTCCGTAAGCGGATATTGATGGTAAACACATGAAACGGGAGATTTCGCAACGTCACAGCCAAGAAACCTTGCCCGTCGGAAGACACGGAGGCCAAACCATGTCTCACTCTCGAGAAAAAGAGGACCTATTCCAACCACGCGGTCTCCGTAACGAAAGAGAAGGATATGAAGCTTTCTTTCGGGATTGTTCCCGAAGTAGTTCCACCACAGAAAGCACCATGTGAATGTTTGGAATGGGGTAACAGCTGCGCATTCAACAAGTTCTTCCCACTTCTCTCGAATCCGCATGAATTCAAGCTCATCCGAAATGATGTCGACGCAGAGTTCCCGCGGTTCTGCCACCACCGCTGGCGCATCAGACATTCCTCGTGAGCAGCCTTGTACACTTGTTGCCAATGGATTTGAGTTACTCATGCGTTCACATCTTCTTGAAGCGATTCCAATATTCGGATCTTTCGATCTGTTGAGCCGTTCCCAAACAGCGATCGACCTCGCGAATACATCAGTGTGATGTACTCGAAGGGCATTAGCATTCGCAGGGCAAACCCCACCTGACCTGTGGTATTGGCAATCTTGATGCGATGGATCTCGAGCGGATCTTTCCACAACCCGCTTGTTCCTCCTTCGCCGCAACACGCCAAGTCGAACCCCGCAGCCAAAACCATCTGTTTGAGTCTTGGATTCGTCATTCCATACGGATAGGAAAATGTGCACACCTCATCATTGAGGAGAATCTCCAGAAGCATGCGGGATCTTGAGATTTCTTGCCATGCCTCATCTTCCGAGACCTTCGTCAGATCGACATGAGTCATTGAATGCGCACCAACCTCAAAGCCGTTCATGTGCATTTCGAAGATCTGCTCACCATTCATCAGGCGGGCTTGAGGCAGCCCAAGCGGTTGATCCCAGTAATTTGCTTTGATCTTCTGCTCACCCAGCACAAACAGGACACCGCGCATTTTGTACTCCTGGAGCAAGGGGAATACGACATCGTAGGTATCCCGATATCCGTCATCGAACGTCAGGACAACCGCTCTTCGTGGGAGATCGAGCGACCCTAGAAGACTCAACCGGTAATCATTGAAGGTAATCGGCACAAATCCCCACCGCTCCAGCAGTTCGAGCTGTCGATGAAAATCATCCACATGGACACAAAACCAGTGACGATCACTTAGCCGTTTCTCTTTCACGACACGATGATACATCAACACCTTGATTGTCGACGTTGGGTGGTGCACGGTTGGATTTGTTATGATGCGTGACTGAGCGTTCATGAGAACACCGCCTCGAGTATCGGTCCACGAGACCGCGATTTAACGAGGGATTGATAAAGCCTGTTTAATTCCTCCCCAATAACAGACCACCGGTACTTCGACCACATCAGGGCGAAACCATTCTCTGAAAGACGACAACCCAATGCGGGGTTCCGGAACAGCTCCAAAACGGCCTGAGCAAAGGAGTACGGATCATCGGCGATGAGACACGATTCTTCGTGCCGCGTATCGATTCCTTCAGAGCCGATGCTCGTCGTAACGATGGGTTTTTTCATCGCAAACGCCTCGAGCACTTTCAACCGCGTTCCGCTTCCCATCCGCAAAGGGACAACATAGACTGCGGCATTCCAGACATAGGGCCGAACATCATTGACATGTCCAGTGACAATCACATTGCCTGAAGCCCGACGAAGAAGTTTCTCCGGGGGTCTCTTGCCAACGATATAAGCCTTCGCGTTGGGAACTTCTTTCAAGATGAGTGGGAAAATTCGATCAAGGAAGTGCATGATCCCGTCGTAATTGGGCACATATCCCATCATGCCGGTAAAAACCAGAGAATGCGGCTCCACCGTTTGCTCCGAGGGATGGAAATACTCCGGATCGACTCCATTCTGAATCGTGAATTTCGGTAGCCCGGGGAGATCCCTGTCAAATACCTCTTTGTCTTTCTCTGAGGTTACCAACAATGCATCAAATCGTGCAGCTGTAGAGAGCTCCTCGCGGTAGAGTTTCTGGTACTCCCGATAGTAGAAAAATGACCGCAGCAGCGTGTGTCCGTTGGAAGCCATCCTCTGATAATGGAGATACTCAACATTATGGGCGTCGAGTAGTTTCAGTGCATTGGAGCCCAGTTCAAAGCAGCCCATCGGGGTGAACTCGATCTGGATCAGATCAAAAGGTTGTCGCGCGACGGTCTCATTGATCGCCTCCTGCATTTCGCGGCTGTGGGCGATCCAGTGAAAGAAACTATGATGCGTGCAGAGTGAGTAGAGCTGGGCCGTTCTCCGATAGAGTCGTGTCCACGGATGCGGCACTGTGACAATTCGGCAAACATTTGGACCGAGAGCGGCATGCAGGCTTTTCGCCTCGTCGTCAGAACCATACGCAAGCACAGTGACCTCATGGCGCTCAGCGAGACTCTTCAACAGATAGAAGATTCGTATTGCGCCGCCAAACTGCACTGGGATGGGCACATACGGAAGAATATGAAGGATCTTCAAGCCTCGCTCCTCCGTTGTCGGAACAAGATGGTTTTGAGGTTTGAAGGAGAGAAGAACTCCTGCAGAAACCTCAATTCCGACCTACTGACTGCACCGAGCGAAATCAGTGAACCCGTGTACACCGCCAACGCAAGCAGGGCGTGAAGCACCCATGGAAGTCGGCCAACGTTGAGTACAACAATCGACACGATCATGATTCCTCCCGAAAGCACAACTTTACCAAGTGTGCTCCGTTTCAATAACACAGTCTTCGGCGGCAACAAGTGCAGAGCACCGACCATTACAGCGAATTCAGTGATGACAGTGGAAATCGCCGCCCCGATGCCCCCATTCCCAAGCGTCTGTTGGGTAAACGGAATCATCACGTAGTTGAGTCCGACATTAACCGGAATTGCTGCAAGAGCCACCATCGACCATTGTTTTTGTTTATCGGAAGCGACGATTGTTGTTCCAAGCATCATGTCGACATATACAAGAACTAAGCCAATTGAGAAGATCTGGAGAAGGCTGGCAGATGGACCGTATTCGGCACTACCAAACAGAAGGTCAATGATTTCATGCGAAAAGAAACATGCGACAATGCCGATGGCAACCCCGCTCGTGAGAACGAACTGCAAGCTCTTCTCCAGCGTGTGCTGGAGCATTTGTGTTTCCTCTTTCCACAGTCGTGAAAGCACTGGGAAAATCACGATGGAAAAAATGCTCGGGAGAAACATGAGCACATCAAAGAATCGATATGCCGCACCATACCATCCAACAACCGGTGGAGGTACCATTAGCGAAAGCATCACAGCATCAATCCGGTAATAAATGACGGCAAAGATTGACCAGAGGAAATATGGAAAACCCGCCTTTAAGATCTCAATGCCACCACGCCACTGAAATCTGGGCCAGGAGGTAACAATGCGACGTGTAAAAAATACGCACATAAGCGCATTCAGGAGCGTTCCACTGATCATAATCAAAGCAATCGTTGTGGAACGACAACCCAGTAGCAGGGCTCCAACACCGCCAATGGTGATAAAAAGTCGCTCGACTATTGCTCCGAGTGCCGGGTATTCCATACTCTCAAACCCCTGAAAGCCGCTCTTCAGATTCTTGCTGGTTGATTCCCACAGCGTCCCAATGCCCAAAATGAGTAGCAACATTTGCAGTGTGGATGGATAACCGACGAGCTCGGAGAACAGCAGAAGCAACACGAAAACACATGCCCAGACGCAGAATCGAATCCCAACGGAATTGGCTAGGAGCTCCCCCGCCCGGTCTTTCGCACGTGAAATTTCTTTTGGAATGAAGTACGTGCCTCCGAAATCAATCACCATATGAGCCATCAAGGTGAGGGAAATCGCAAGGTACAGCCTTCCATATTCCTCACTCCCAAGATAGCGCGGCATGAACATCATCAGGACAAAGCTCGAGAGCCACGTTATCGCCTGTGAAGTGAAGAGAACTATAGTATTCTTGGCCACAGAATGCGCTATTTGCAAACTCATGAGTGCTTGATCGAGGGGGTTCTCGTGCGATATCTTGCCAGAGGAGCATTCAGAACAACAAGACATAGAAATTTGGGAATCTCGATGAAGACACGGTCCCATTTTGTCTTCGGGTCGAGGAGGAAACGATAAATCCATTCAATCCCGAGTCGGCGCATCCATTGAGGAGCCCGAGGAAACCTTTCTGCAAGGAAATCGAACAATCCGCCCACAGCCATGCAGATACTGACATCCAGAAGGCGTTTGTTCTTTGCGATCCACAACTCCTGCCGCGGCGATCCAAGTCCGACAAGAAGGATGTCCGGCTTCCGCTCATTGATTTCGTTGATAAGGTTCTGTTCCTCTTCTTTCCTGATGAACCCCCCCGTTGCACCGGCGATCTTCAGC
Source organism: Bacteroidota bacterium (assembly GCA_035559595.1). Lineage (GTDB taxonomy): Bacteria > Bacteroidota > Ignavibacteria > UBA10030 > UBA10030 > DATMBF01. Next base: position 24,740 of record DATMBF010000029.1, read on the forward strand.
CGAGGAAACTGCCGTTGAATTCTCCGTTCACACGTTGTTACAATCTTTTGCTGTGAACCAAAGAGATAGACCGACCATCCGAACTCCTCCGCCATCGCTAGAACCTTCGGTGTGAAATCTGTACCGTTCAAGTTCTCTCGAATGGGGTTTGCGAAGAGCCGACCGGCGATGGCAAGACCGCTTCCATCCGGAAGGACCAAATCCGCCGTATTCACGGCCGTTTTGAACGAGACATCTTTGCGAGCCAGATGAATTGTATGAACGTTGGCGAATACAACCGACTTTGCCTTACCCCGCCTCTCGCGAACGAATGCCTCAACATAATCGAGCGCAGTTTTCCCATCGATATTGTCAATGCAGACATCAAAGAAACGGACCGACCCTCTGCCTGCTCGCACGACCGACAGAGACTCATCAAATGCCGAGAAAGTCCTCGTAGCCGTCATAAGCGCTTCTGCCGTTTGTATTTGTCAGCTGTTTGGCCTTAAGAAATTCTCTCACGATAAACGTCGATGCAACAATTGCCAGAAGGAGTACCCAGCGCCCGTGATGGCGATGAATTCCAGCGATTGCTTGACTCATTGTCTAATCCCCCTTTGCTCTGCACGATCGAGATTTTCACTATCAAGGTGTTCAAGCGTCGGTAAGAGACCCGCGAGTGTCCCTAGGTAGATCATGTTTCGATAGTAGGTGAGCTGAAGATCATAATAGGAGACAACCATCTGGTTGAAGACGGCAACAACAAGAACGGCGCAAATGGCTTTGAAATACGGATCGCGTAAACGGACGAAGGCAAAGGCACCGCGAAACACAAGACAGTTAAAGAAGAACCAGAAGCAGAAGTAGCCGATGGCCCCGCCTTTCACAAGCAACCAGAGGATCTGATTGTGTGGAATGTAATCGCGGAGTGGAAAAGGAATGGAAGCGAGAGGCAGCGGCATATCATACTTATTGCCAAAGCCGATGCCCAGCATCGGTGCACGACGCACCGTCGATGCAAGATTATAATTCTCGAATTCCCTGTAGAGATTTGAATAATATCTGTCGCCTGCCACCTCCTGGTCGGCGGAAAGTGCTGTCTTAACGAGTCGCACCGGAGATGCCCATTTGCTCTCGCTTTCCCAGAAGGCGGCACAATAGAGCGCCAAAACTGTAAGAACTGGGAGAGCCACTTTCAGAAACACCCATCGCTCTTTCGATTGAAGCAGAAGGACAAAGGCGACCATGGAAACCACAAGGGCTCCATAGGCTGCACGCCGCTGGCCTGTGAAGAACCCCAGCAACAACGGAAGAAAAAGCCAGAGGAGCGCAGTACGTTGTGGCACACGCGCATCAAAGAGGACCATCCCTAAAAGAAGAACGACTAATGTGGTGATGAAAACCGGATCTTCGTGATTCGTAATAGTGGGAAGTCCGTGAAAGCTGAATCCCAGATACGCAAACCGCGCAACGCCCTGCAACGCCTTGAAAGAAATAAAGATGATAAAAAGCCCCACGATGGTCTTGACATGTTCTTTCGTTTGGATAACCTGAGACACAAACCAGTAGAGAAGCCCAAAATACGCCAACGCGCGGACTTCCCAGAGGGCGACGAGCAAATCTCCACCTTTGCTTAAACCGTTGATGAATGCAAAAGCAAGTCCTGCAAAACAGAGAATGAACGCTCCCCAACCTGGAACACGAGCAACTGTTACAGGACGCTGCGCCGAAAGAACAATCACCCAGATCAATAAGAGCAACACGAGATGGAGTTCGATGAGATTGACAACTCCAACATTGAATCGAGGGAGATAGGGATGCTCTTTAAGGTTGAGAAAGTAGCCTATTTTGTAGGTAATCGGTTCAAAGCCGGGAATGGAAAACTGATCGAAGCATAAAACGAAAGCCAACAATGCCCACAAACTCCATTCCAGTCGGTAAACCGAGACGAGGGCAAGGCCCACAGCGCCAACGAGGGCAAACCCTGCGAAGAGATTCCCCTCCGTAGCCAGAATCGCTCCCACAGCCGCAACAGAAATGGCGAGAACGAAAAGAGCAACCCTCCCCTGGAAGCGCACATCAAGCCACAGTGAGCTCCGATCAGTAGAACACGCGTATGGTATCCCTCGACCAAGCATGAATGCGTGTTAGAACTTCGGCATCTCTTTATTCAGCATTTCATACACAACTGCTGCAACCTGAAGAGCTGTGAGAACTGCCAGAATGATGTACCAACCAAAATGGATCCGCTTTGCGAGCTTGCCAGCCAGCATCGCGACAATCATTCCGCCAACAATGATGCCAAGCACGGTCATAGCTAATCCTCCTCACGTACACGATTAAAGACGAATCCTACTACTTGCCTATCATTAACGACACGAAACATTCTCTCGAGATCGGCTTTCTGTGTCCGCTTCGTATCGATGACCACAAGAAGACCATCGAGTTGGCCAGCAAAGAGGATCGGAACGTCGCGTTCGCGGACGGCCGGCATATCCACAATCACACACTCAAATTCCTGCTCCAACGAGTACAAGACATCCTTGAAAGAAGGGAGATATTTCATCCCAATTGATAAACGCCTGGCCGACTTCACCCGAGGTCGAGAACCATCGGCTGTCTGCATGGTCTGGTCGATACCCCCCACAGGCAGGACAAACAATTGTTCGTACTGGGTTGGAAAGACGACAACATTCCCGTCCTTTAATGCTTCGATGAGCCCCGGGCCTGCACCCGTTCCGAAGATGCGATCAATCTGCGGTCGTTGAAAATTAAGATCGACAATGACGGTCTTCTTTTCGTGACCCACTGCTAGCGAAACGGCAAGATTGCTGGCAACCAGAGTCTTCCCTTCGCCGCGATTTGCGCTGGTGACGCCCAGCGTCATTCGAACGTCTTTGCGATCGACAGAAAGGAGGGAGTAGTTAAAGGCATCATAAAACTCAAAGGTAATGGCATTCGTGTCTACATGACGCGGGCTCGCGGGACTTACACAGACCGGCCTCAGAATTCGAGTCGGTTTTGTTTCTTGCTTCCCTCGAACGACAATCTCGCTCAATGAGCGCTGCAATTCTTGCTGATTGTTGAGCTGGTCCTGTTCCATGTCCTCATCAATTGGTGGTTAGTGTGCAGAAGGGATCGTCCCCTCAGGGAGGAAGGCGATAGTCGGCTTTCGGTACACACGCACATCACGCGGTGACCGGATCGTTCTGTCAAGAATCTCAGAGATTCCAATGGAAAGGACCCCTATGACGATTCCGAGCACAAATCCCCCAAGAATGATCAGCAAGCGATTTGGCTTTGAGGGCTCCGTCGGAATCAAGGGAGGATCAATAATGGTGAACTGCTCACCCCCTTTCCTGCCGAGATCTCTTGTCGTTCTCGCTTGCTCAAGCTTGATCTTCATCTCGTCATACAACTTTCGAAAGATGTCGTAGTTGGAAAGCTTGTCCTCATCCACCCGTTGGAGTACCGTGGAGCGCTTAAGATCCTCAACATTCTGCGCTCGACGCTTCTCCAGAATCCAAAGCTCATTCCGCCGCTTGGGAATCTCTTCTTCTATTGTTGCACGCATGGTTGCAAGCATGTCGAGAATCTGATATGTCTGCTTCTTCACTTCCGGATAATTGGCGGTATATCGACGGGTCAATTCTTCATAGCGAACAACCAACGCTCTGAGCTCCGACACATACGGGAGATCCTGCCGAACCAATCCCAGCAGCATTTTCTTCCCTTCACTGGCATTGATTGCCTCGGGGAACGCCCGAAGTGTTCTAAGACCTTCCTGCAAGTCCTTCAAGCGTCCATGGACCTTCTGAATTTCTCGTTCAGTGTCTTCAATATTCGTATACAGTGCCCGACTCTCGAGCGGCATCTCATGAATCCTCTCTTTGAGCGTGTTGACTACGGCCTCTTGGTTTTCCACAAACTTTGCGCGGAGGTCCTCGAGTTTTTTTTCAAAAAATTCGACGGCTGTTTCATTCCGCTGGTTCTCAAGCGCCAGGATAGTCTTGATGAAGTGATTCGCTAGAACACGCACGCCTCTCTGCGCCCGAACGGGATCGGTATCAAAAAAGGTGATGCGAAACGAATCTGAACCCCTTCGCATTGTCTCGATCCGCTTTGGAACTTCCTTAATAAGTGCTTGTCTCTCTTCCTCTGTATCTCGACCGCTTGCCAGCTTCAGAGAATCAATCAGCATCTGAATTGTCGTCTGGCTGTAGATGATTTCATTAAACGTGCGGAGCCGATCTTCCGAAGCCATGGTTACAGCCATACTGAAGCTGACAAGGGGGTTCAAGATCTCGTCCCGCTGAACCAGAATGGTTGTCGATGATTCATACTTTCGGGGGAGAAGGAATGCTGTCAGCGTACATAGCACCGTAACACACGTGACAGCAAAGAGAAATAATCGACGGCGCCGTCGGAAAACGATAAGAACATCATGGATAGTAAGATGAACTGCGCGCATGAAGGACCTCTGACAAACTGCGAAACGTCCACATCGTTACGGAACAATGTCAATTTATGTGCCAAGAATTCTTCAGTATTCCTCGAAGCGAGATTGATGAAATATCACAGTGACGAGACAACCATCAATGCGGGATACTGTAATCGCTCGCGAACGTGTGTAAAGAGGGAACAGCAATTGCCACGTTTCGTATAAAAATCGAGCAACCGACACGTACGAATTCCCTCGGAGGGTGCTCTTCGCCTTCCTCACGAAGTCATAGAGTTCTTGTCTCTGTGGCACATTTGTTGCCAGTTCTAAGCAACAGCACAACACCACATACGGCTCATGGCAAGAATTCTCTTTCCTTTTCTCATCTCCCTGTTGATCCACACCGGATGCGGAAGCTCAAAGGTGATGCAGGAATCTTCTGCAGTTTCAAGGTCTAGCGCCGGTGCCCTTGGTGAGACTGGAGTGAAAACCGAAAACAAAACATCGGTTATCAAGTCGGGAGACCACATTGAGATCACGGTCTGGGGCTATACGGAGTTTAACACCAAAGGGACGGTCACTGAAGAGGGATTCATCACAATCCCGCTCATTGGCGACATTAAAGCGGAGGGGCTTACGAAGGATCAGTTACTAAAGGAGTTGCGAAGCAATCTCGCAGATTATATTCAGGGCGAATCAAGAATAACCATCAGTATTACCAGCCCTTCGAATCAGAGAATCACTGTCCTCGGCGCAGTAACCCGACAGGATAATTACCCCGTCACAGCTGAGGTGTCGTTGCTTGAGGTGTTATCGGCAGCCGGTGGAGGGACCCCCGAGGCAGACCTTCACCACATTCGCGTGTTGCGCAACGGAAATGGCGAAAATGCAATAGTGGTAAATCTTGCCTGGTTTATCGAAAACGGCCGAGCTGAAAACATGCCGAAAGTGAGACCGGGAGATACAGTTTTTGTTCCGAAGAAGGAAAATTTTGTGCGAGAGTTCTCAGAATTCCTCAGAGATGCGGTTCTTGTTTTCGGCTTCTTCCGTGTCTTCTATTAGTGACGAACACATGCCAAACCGCGCAAACAGATTTGTTGCTTTAGGCTTTCTCGTCAGCGCTTTCTTCCTCCGTGCGGCCGGCCAATCACATGCGGACTATGACGAGCTTTCCCCACCCGGTGCGCGATCGAACGCCATGGGAGGAGCGATTGTCTCAGATGCGAGGGACGTCAGCATTGTTTTTATCAACCCCGCGGGACTGATGGCTTTGCAAAAGAACTCCATTTTGTTCGCCCATCGCGGAATGACTGAAGCAGCGACTATTGGTGAGACGATTGCTGTGGTGTTCAATGTTGGAGAGAGTACACGATATGCCCTCTCGCTCAGCGCAGAGCAGCGCGGGGAGTTCAGAATGTCGGACGGGGAAGAGATTCTTGCCCACAATATCGCGTTCGATGCTGGACAGGCAGTTCAACTGATGCCGTCGGTGAGTTTCGGAACGCATATTGGATTACGACACGCAGACGCGCCCGGCTTCCAGTTCATTCGCCTTGCGGCCACCCTTGGACTCCATTATTCCCCCTCTCCGGAGATCAACTATGCCGCGACACTTCGCAACGCAGGAGTTGACGTTGCCACCAGAAACTATCGGACATCACGATCGATTCTGCCAGTTGGGCTCGAAGTCGGACTCTCGATGCGCTTTCCGTCTTCCTACACGAAACCGCGGGTGACGATTGGACTAGCCAATGAAAAGATTTTTGGGATTCGAGGTGTGGCCTACAAAATAGGAATTGAGTACTCGATGGCCGACTTCTTGCCATTACGATTAGGCTATTTTGCGGGTCCAATTCGTAAAGGTTTCAGTTATGGAGTCGGAATTCGACTTGGAGCGGTGCAGATTGATTATGCGGTGGTTGCAATGACCCGGCGGACGTATCAACTATCAGCTCTCCTTGAGCTGTGAGCAATGGATGCACACTACGACCGTGATAGAGCAATCCTACAACACTACCATGAGCGATGTTCTCAGAGCCGCCCACGATATCGCCGAAACGGATTTACCGATGCTCATCGTGGGGGAACCGGGAACCGGCAAAACCTGGCTTGCACGAAGAATTCATCTGCTGAGTCCCCGCACTCAGCAAAAATTTCTAGAATTTTCTCCACACACACTTCGACTCCAGCGAATCGAGCAGCAGTTTTTCGGTGTGGAGACTAGCCCGGCAACGAATCGCATAGGGATTCTCGAGCGTGTCAAAGAGGGGACTCTCTTCCTCCGGCATGTTTCTTATATCCCACTTGATCTTCAATCCAGAATTGCCACGACCATTGAGACAAGACAATTCCAGCGGCGAGGAGGAAAGGAGACGCTGGCTGTGCACGCCAGAATCATCGGAAGCCTCTGTCGCCGCCCCCGAGAGCTGGTTGATGAAGGTATCCTCAGTCCCGATATCTATCGCCTCTTCAGTCCCGCAATCATCACGATTCCTCCGCTACGGAAACGGAAAGAAGACATTCCGTCGCTTATCGACAAGTTTGTTTTGGAGTGTAACGGCCTCCACGGAACCCGAGTCAAGAGAGTCTCAGCAGAGTGTTTGCATCTCTGCATCCGTTACACATGGCCCGGGAATGTTCGTGAGCTTCGCAACGCCATACGGTATGCATGCTTGCTCTGCGTGAATGATATCGTACGACCGAAACATCTCCCCGCGTTCCTTCTGGAGTGCACAACACCGCAGAGTGTCGAGGCCACCCCCCAGCTAATGAGTGTGGCAACTGCTGAGCGTGCACTCATTGAAAAGACCCTTCGCTACGCAGCAACCAAGCGGGATGCGGCGCGAATCTTGGGCATTAGCCTGAAAACACTTTATAATAAAATCAATAAGTACGCCCTTCAGGACCGTTTCATCAATTCGAGGGGACAACATCCAACTCAACGGTGGCGGCATAATTAGCGAAAGGAGTTTTCCTCACGATGAAACTGGAGCTCTTGATAGGTTTTTTACTCCCGGCATTTCTCTCGTTCGCAGTGACCCCTTTAGTCATTGCAATTGCCCATAGAATCGGTGCCATCGATCTGCCGAATGAGCGAAAGATTCACAAGCACCCGATGCCGCGTCTCGGGGGCTTGGGAATCTATTTCAGCATGTTCCTTTCGCTCTTGGCGTTTTCTCTTCTCGCGCCGAATATCGTTCCTTTGGGTTCACTCTCTTCTTCGAAAGTCATCCTCTTCACTGCAGCTGTAACGCTTATGCTCGCGGTTGGCATCGTCGATGATCTCAAACCGCTGTCTCCGTTCCCGAAACTCATTGTTCAAGTCATCGCCGCAACCATGGTGTATGGAGGAGGATTTCGAATTTCCACGGTTACAGACGTGGTTGGCCTCGAGCCGATGTCCATTGGACTCCTCGATTTTCCTGTGACGCTACTATGGATTGTCGGGGTCACCAATGCGTTCAACCTCATCGACGGATTGGATGGGCTTGCCGCCGGGGTTGGGATTATTGCCGCAACAACCATTGCCGCTGTTTCAATCATGAATAGTGACCCTGCATCCGCCTTCATGGTGCTTGTGCTTGCGGGTGCTCTGGCGGGCTTCCTCCCATACAATTTCAACCCCGCGAGGATATTCCTCGGAGACTCGGGAAGCCTGGCCACAGGATTCTGCCTCGCGGTGTTCTCCATAGAGAGCTCAACCAAAGGCTCAACAGCATTTGCGATTCTGGTCCCTGTTTTCGCACTGGGTCTCCCTCTTATGGATACAGTTCTCTCCATGGCCAGACGATTCCTCTCTTCTTTGATCAGTACCAATGGTGAGAATGGGTCAATACTCAAAAAACTCTCCTCGATGTTCTTGCCGGACAGAAGACATATTCACCATCAGCTGGTTGCGCTGGGACTTTCTCACAAGAACGTCGTTCTTCTCCTTTATTTGATTTCGTGCAGCTTTGGCGTCGGTGCATTCATCATCACCACTGCCAACAACCTTGGTGCATCGCTGGTCCTTGTGTGTATTGGTGTGGCCACAATCGTCGGGGTTAGGCAACTCCAGTATCGGGAAATGGCAATCCTCCGGAATGGCATGTTGCTCCCGATTTATGACACCCCGCTTGTTCGTCGTAGGCTCTTTCAGGGGTTCCTTGACCTCGCTTTCATTGCCATTTCGTTTGTGGGGGCACAAGCTGTATTCACACTTACAGAAGGGAACCATCATGCTTTTCGATATCGAGATGTGCTGCCCTTGGTCTGCGGCCTGAAGCTCTCAATGTTCTCCCTCTTTGGTTTGTATAAGGGGACATTCCACCTGGTAGGAATTGGCGATCTCTTGAGAGTCATCAAGGCTGTTTTGCTGACATCATTGCTGAGCGGAATCATTTTGAACGTGCTTCCCACGACCGCCGGAATCATCTCATTGCCGATGCTCATCCTTGATACGTATTTTATGCTTTCCCTCGTGGTTCTTCTGCGCGTTTCGTTCCCTGTCCTCAACTACTTGTTCAAGCGAGAGATCCAAGGAGACAAGCAAGTACTCATCTATGGTGCGGGCAACGATGGTTTACTCGCACTCCAGCAGATGCTCAGTGCACCCTCAATGCGTCGAACACCAGTTGGATTTCTTGACGATGCAGCAGAGTTAGAAGGCAAAATGGTGAATGGGTATCCCGTCTTTGGAAGTCATTGGAGACTTCCTTCCCTATTAAAAAAGAGACAGGTCGACGAGATTGTTATTGCCAGCGAGAATCTTAAGCCTGAGAACCTTCACCGCCTGCAGCAGCTGGCATCGCAATATGGCATAGTTCTGAAACGCCCACGTGTCACTCTTGAGGACTTCTCATTCGAACGCAAGAAACATGGGCATCATCGAGTCCCTCGCAACGAAACGGTTTTAGCATAGCAGCCGCACGATGATTCTAAGTCAACTTCACAGATCTATGGAATCTGAGAACTCAACACTGATGCCTGAGGGTCTTAAGATTCTCGCTCCGATAAGCCCTGGGTACTCGGCTTCTTATTCAGGTGTACCACGGACCGGCTGCGTATGCAATTAAACACAATCCAGAAGCATACAAGAAGGCGATGAAGAAGGTCTACTTGGATAAAGAACGAGAAGCTCGAGATGGACATGACGGAACATGGGTTGCTCATCCTGACCTTGTAAGCGTGGCTCGAGAGGTCTTCGATGGGCACACGCAGAATCACCATCAAATCCACGTTAACCGCGACGATGTCTTCATCACGGCAAAAGACCTTCTCCGAATCCCCTCAGCTGATATTCCACCGTGCGCGGTCAGTGCGAGTGTCAACGTTGGGCTTCAGTACCTGGAATCATGGCTTCGTGGCAAAGGATTGAGAAACACCACGTGATACCATGAAAACAGTAACGATAGACTTCTTGATTGCTCTCCTGGTACTGCGGCCAGCCCTGTTAAATGCCGGGGACAGGGTAAGTGTAAGCAATATCCGTTTTGAAGTTGTAAAGAAGAAGGTGTTGGTTTATTACGATCTTCACGGTGAACCGAATTTACGGTATGACGTCGCATTACTGTTGAAACGCGATGGTGAAAAAAACTTTTCTTACACACCGAAAAATGTTGAAGGGGATATCGGTGAAGGCCTGTCCGCAGGAGTAAACAAACAAATCACGTGGGATTATATAAAGGAGTTTCCCGCGGGCTTGGAGGGAAATGATTACTTTTTCCATGTTACGGTTGAGGAAACCTCATCTCAGAATTACTGGTGGGTTGCCACAATTGCTGTTGGCGCGGGACTCCTTGGAATACTCCTCTACCTAAGTCCAGAACATCAAACCAGTGGTAAGCCACAACTTCCGATGCCGCCCGGTCGCCCGTAGCCATCGCGTTCAGCTCACGCGATGGTGCGGGAAACCAAGCCTCAACTGTCACTCTGCAAGTACATATGTGATAAAGAAAGGAGAGTCGAGATGTACACACGTCAGGTTGCTGCCTTCTTGCTACTTTCTTTCATTTTCTGTGGAAGTTTGTCTGCACAAACCCACTTCCGGTTTGCTTCCCAAACGGGAAACAACGCAACTGTCGCTGTTCCCCTAGCAGCGAATCCAAACATTAACGGAACTCCTCTCGCCCCGGGGGATGAAATAGGCGTCTTTACTCCTTCAGGATTGTGTGTTGGCGCGGTTGTGTGGAATGGGGCAAATGTCGCTATTACGGTTTGGGGGGATAATGATCAGACCACAGAAATTGATGGAATGAGAGCGGGGGAAATAATTAACTATCACGTGTGGCGGCAATCGACAAATACAGAGTATGCGAGCGTCTCGGTAACATATTCCCTTGGCGATGGAATCTATACTCCAAACGCTCTGTACACACTTTCTTCGCTCAACGCAACAGCGCCCCCCGCGCCACCAACACTTGCATCTCCCACGAACTCTGCCACGGGATTACCAGTATCGATCACTTTTTTTTGGAATGCGGTGAGCTTTGCGAGTGTGTATCAGCTTCAGGTTTCCGCGGACTCGACCTTTGCCACGCTTGCCGTGAATGCCGATGGCCTTACTGATTCTTCGTTCAGCAACGGGAATTTGGGACACTACACAACATATTTCTGGCGCGTGCGGGCATCAAACTCTGGGGGTCCGAGCGAATGGTCGCGGGTCTGGAGTTTCAGGACAATTCTTGCCGCACCGTTCTTGCAAACACCTGCGAACGGGTCCCGAGGCCAGCCACTAAGTCTGGCCCTACGTTGGAACCCCACACCGGGCGCAACGGCATATCGGGTCCAAGTGTCGACAAACTCCACCTTCAGCTCCATGATTCTCAACGACAGTTCTTTGACGACACCATCAACAGCCATCGCTTCACTTCAAAACAATACAATCTATTTTTGGAGAGTCAACGCAAGAAACACAGAGGGAACAAGCGCGTGGTCTGAAGTCTGGAGCTTCAAAACGATCCTTCCCACTCCAGCATTGCTCGCCCCCTCGAATGAATCAACCGATCAACCCACCACGCCCACATTGAGCTGGAGCAGTTCTCCGGAAGCCACCAGCTATCATCTCCAGCTTTCGTCCTCTGCCTCGTTTTCTCCGTCGGTTTTTGAAGACTCAACACTCACCGTAACGTCGCGGAGTGTAGGCCCGTTAGCAAATAGTGCGACATACTTTTGGCGCGTTAGGGCAAAGAATTCTGAGGGGATAACGAATTGGTCAACGACCTGGAGCTATACAACTGTGCCACCTCCACCGCCGGGCCCTCTGCTGGCCTCTCCATCCAACGAGGCTATTGGTCAATCCACAACAACAACGCTGAGATGGAACGCGGCAACCGGCGCAACACACTACCGGTTTCAGCTCTCAACAAGTCCATCTTTTGCTTCCATTGTCTTGGATGATTCGACGCTCACAACAACCTCCTTTGAGACTTCCTCGTTACAAAACGCTACGAAATACTACTGGCGTGTTCTTGCGAGAAATTCTGGAGGGTCGAGCAACTGGTCGGACGTTTGGGAATTCACAACCATCGGTAGCCCGATGACGCACGGCATTCGCCTTTTTCAAGGTTGGAATATGATCTCAAGCTATGTTGGGCCACAGGACTCATCGCTTGACGGGCTAACTTCCACAATAAGACCGAACATGGTGATCGTGAAGAATGGCATGGGAGAGGTTTACTGGCCAGTGTTTAATATCAACACAGTTGGAGATTGGAACTATCGGCATGGGTATCAGGTCTACATGCAAGCTGCCGATACTCTCCCCATCCCCGGCAACGAACTCATTCCTACCCTTGAACCCCTTCCTCTTATCCAGGGATGGAATTTGATCGGTTATTTACGGAACTCTCCCCTCGTGATCGATTCCGCCCTTGCAACGATAGCCCGTCAGCTCGTCATCGTGAAAAACAACTCAGGACAGGTGTTCTGGCCGGAGTTCGGAATTAACACAATTGGATCAATGATGCCGGGCCAGGGATATCAGGTGTATCTCTCGCAGGCATCGGCACTTACGTATCCCGCCAACAGTCAATCTTCAAGTGGCAACACGCTTACAAAGTCCGTAGCAGCTAATCCCTCAGCGCCAGTGTATTTTCGTGTGGCTGGGAACACAGGAAACAATGCAACCGTTGCCCTACCGCGAACTGCAGATCCGAAGGTTGGCAACACCTTGCTGGTGGCTGGAGACGAGATCGGAGTGTTCAATAGCGAAGGCCTTTGCATAGGAGCGGCGGTCTGGACAGGGTCAAACACAGCCATAACGATTTGGGGAGACAATGAGATGACTACAACAAGGGAGGGGATGCAGGTCGGCGAGGAGATGGAATATCGTGTCTGGCAACGTGAAACGAACCAGGAATTCAAGAACATAACCGTCAGCTATTCGAGGGGGAACGCTCGCTATGCCCCAGACGGAATCTATGTGCTGTCGACCTTTCAAATGACCGGAACAACGGAAACCGAAGCAAGTCGAGTACATCCGACAGAATTCGGCTTGGATCAGAACTTTCCAAATCCGTTCAATCCAACCACAATCATCTCCTATCAACTGCCAACGCGTGTTCCTGTTCGTCTGGTGGTGTTCAACATTATTGGCCAGGAGGTGGCTGTCCTTGTGAACACAGAACAGGAAGCCGGTTCCTACAGAATCGTGTTTGACTCAAGTTCTCTGCCCGGAGGCGTTTATCTCTACCGGCTTACCGCGGGGGACTTCAGGCAGACCAAAAGAATGATCCTTCTACGATAAGAACACTGCATGAAGGCACGATGGATTACTTTCGCGGCTCCATTCGTTGGAGTTCTTGCCTGGGGATTTTTCGATCCGGCTTTTGCTCAGACTCATTTTCGCTTCACGTCCAACACCGGGAACAATGCAACGGTTGCCGTTCCCATAACGGCAAATCCGAACATCAACGGAGCTCCGCTTGTGGCGGGTGATGAGATCGGGGCATTTACACCGTTAGGACTGTGTGTCGGGGCGATTGCCTGGAACGAAGTGAACGGTGCGATCACAGTATGGGGTGACAACGACCAAACGCCCGAGGTCGATGGCATTCAGGGCGGCGAGCGAATCCACTACCGGGTCTGGAAACGATCCACCAACACAGAATTTGCAGGCGTGAGCGTCACGTACTCCAGGGGAGACGGGACCTATACTCCCAACGGCTTATATGTGCTCTCATCTCTGAATGCTACCGCTCCACCCGAACCCCCTCTCCTCCAGGAACCCGCAGACGGTGCCATCAACGTTCCGACTTCGCCAAGCTTCTCGTGGAACGCTTCAAACTACGCGACGGCATATCACCTTCAGGTCTCTTTAGATACGACCTTTGGCTCCACTGCCATTGATCGGGATGGAATCACTGGAACATCATTTACCGCCTCCGGCTTAGCTAACAACACGCGATACTTCTGGTGGATGCGGGCATCCAACTCGGGTGGTTACAGCAGCTTCTCTCCCCGTCGCTCGTTTACAACTGTCGCGGGACCGCCATCCCCGCCAGTTCTTCTCTCTCCTCAAAACGGTTCTGTAGATCAACAGCTCTCATTGATGTTAAGTTGGACCGCTTCCGCTGGAGCAACTTCCTACAGAGCACATGTGGCGACAGACTCAGGCTTCAATTCAAGAATTGTTGATACGACGGGGTTGACTTCAACATCCCTCTCTATAAGCGGTTTAAGCCGAGGAACAACATACTTTTGGAGGGTGAGAGCTGTGAATGAGGGTGGAGAAAGCTCTTGGTCAACTCGGTGGAGTTTTGTCACTCTTCCGAATCCTCCCCTTGCTCCGACACTCTCTTCGCCTTCTGATGGCTCCATCAACCAACCCACAACATTGACGCTCACCTGGAATTCTTCATCCGGGGCATCCTTCTACCGACTTCAGGTTGCAACGATGTCTGATTTCGCTGCACCATTACTGGACGATTCCACATTGACAGCGACATCCCGACAGGTGAGTTCCCTCGCCAACAACACACGATACTTCTGGAGAGTCAAGGCAAGAAACGAAGGGGGAACTAGCAACTGGGCTACGGCTTGGAATTTCACGACAGGACAGGTAGCACCTTCTGCTCCGACGCTAATCGCCCCCACCGACGGAGCATCAAATCAGCAAACAAATGTGACCTTGCGATGGGGTTCCGTATTGACTGCAACTTCCTATCACCTGCAGGTCTCAATGAGTTCCGTGTTTTCTCCCTTAACGTACGAGAGCAGCACAATCACCGACACCACACAACAACTCTCAGGATTAGAAAACGGGAAAACGTATTTTTGGCGCATACGGGCAGCAAATCAATCAGGTTCGGGACCTTGGTCTTCAGTTTGGAGTTTCTCAACCGCTGTCGCCGTTCCAGCTGCACCGACTCTCGCAAGTCCTCCTTCCGGCGCCATCGACCGGCCGCTTACGCCTCTCCTCTTCTGGAATCGGTCAACCGGCGCTACATCATATCGTGTACAAATTTCAGCGACATCCTCGTTTAACAACCAGATCATTCTGGACACAACGCTCAGCGATACCACAAAACAAGCATCCGGTCTCTCTTTTGGAACAACGTACCATTGGCGAGTGAATGCATCAAATGCCAGTGGGACGAGCAATTGGTCCAACATTTGGAATTTCACAACCGTGCCGGAACCCCCCGCCGCTCCAACACTTTCCTCACCTCCCAATAACGCGACCAATCAGCCGACGGCGTTGGATCTTCAGTGGAATGCCTCTACTCGAGCATCTTCCTATGAACTGCAAGTTTCCACCTTCTCGACGTTCGACACACTCACAATCGACCGAAGCGGCATCACGACCACATCTTCGCCTGTCAGCGGACTTCGTCACAATACATCGTATTTCTGGCGAGTCCGAGCGACCAACGCCGGTGGAACGAGCCTATGGTCAACAGTCTGGAGATTCACTACGGCTGTTGCCGATCCGCTCGCACCAAGTCTGGTATCACCACCGAACGGAGCCACGGGTATAAGTGTCAACGCAACGCTGGAATGGTCGGCAACACTTGGAGCTACGAGTTATCGACTGCAGCTTTCAACATCGACAAGCTTCACGACTCTAATCATTGATGAGGGGGGAATCACATCAACAACAAAGAGTTTAACAGGATTGACATCGGGAACGACCTACTATTGGAAAGTTCAGTCAAACAACTCGGCCGGATCAAGCGGATGGTCAACTGTGTGGAGTTTTACGACAGCCTTTAATCCACCGTCCGCGCCAGCATTGCTCTCACCACAGGATAATGCCACAGACGTTCCGACTGCTGTAACCCTCCAATGGCAGCCATCTTCGAGTGCCAGTTCATACAGAGTCCAGCTTTCCCAAACGAGTACGTTTGGGATACGCCAGATCGACCAAGGAGGGATTCGGGACACATCTTTTTCTGTGGCAGGCCTTTCCAATAACGCGAAATACTACTGGAGAGTACAAGCGATGAATCCGGGCGGTACTAGCGGATGGTCGACAACATGGGCTTTCACAACCATAGGAACTGCTCCCCTCGCACCAAGCCTTGCATTACCCGCGAATGGTGCGACCGGGTTGTCAACGAAGCTTCTCTTAACCTGGAATGAGGCATCGGGGGCTCAGTCGTACAGAGTGATAGTTTCCAAAAATTCGTCTCTTGAATCGCCCACCCTCGACAGCGTCGGTATTACAAACAGCTCTCTGTACGTCGGGCAGCTCCAATCCAACTTAACGTATTACTGGCAAGTGACCGCACAAAATTCTCAAGGAGAGTCTCCTTCACCGGTCTGGAGTTTCACGACTGCCGACACGGCAGCGACACTGCCTCTCCGGGTCACTCTGAATTTTCCGCGTTCCACCAGCGCAAGACCGACAGATTATCGGCTCGTGGGATTTCCGGGAGGAACACACATCAGGGCAAACCGGGTATTGACAGGAATGCAAGGAATTGATTGGCGCCTGTTTTGGGACAACGGGTTGCCTTCAGACTTTCTTAAGGAGTTCGACGGAAGCGAAATTTTCACATTTTCCGTCGGCCGAGGCTTCTGGCTCATCCATAACGGACCGGTAGATATTCAAACAAACACGGCTCCCGCACCTCTGAACTCTGCTGAAGAAGTAGAGATTCCCCTGCACCCCGGATGGAATATCATTACGAACCCGCTTACACAGACCATAAGCTGGTCGGCCGTGCAATCACGTAACACTCTCAGTGTGCCAATCTACGCGTTTGAGGGGACATTCAGCATTGCAACAGATTTTAGCCCGTTCAAAGGGTATTACCTCTTCAATGAAGGTCATCTTCCCTTGCTAACCATCCCAAAATCGACAAGCTCTACGGTCTCTCCGTCGATCAAACCAAATGAAGACGATAACGGATGGATTCTTCAGATGATTCTTTCCGACGACAGAGACATCGTTGACCGCGCTGCGTGGCTTGGTGTGAGCGGTGCTGCCTTGTCAGGAAAGGATGGTCTCGATTTCCATAAGCCGCGGGCCATTCCAGGCGCCCCTTCTCTCTCTTTTCGTCGGCCCGATTGGGATAAAGAGTACGATGTCTTTGCATCCGATATTCGTCCACACATTTCGGGCGTCGAAAGCTGGGATTTTGAGATCAACGCACCCCCCGGCAGTAACATGCAGATTTCCTTTGCTGGAGTAGAAGCGATCCCGAAATCGTGGAGCGTCTATCTCGTTGACCTGAAGCGGCATCGGTGGATCAACCTCCGCAGATCTGCCATTTATGCATTTGTTGCAACTTCCGTTCTCACACCCATGAAGATTCTTGTAGGATCAGAAGGTGATCTCCAGCGATTGTTGGATCACCTCCACTTGCCCCTGCAGGTCGAACTTGGACAGAACTATCCAAATCCATTCAACCTAAGAACAATCATACCGTTCGCTATTCCAACACAGTCGGAAGTGGAGTTGGCGATCTATAATCTCCTTGGCCAGAGGGTTCGCACGCTCATCCGGGAAACCATGGATGGCGGATATTACGATGTTGTGTGGGACGGAAAAGATGACTCGGGTCGAAGCCTCTCGAGTGGAGTGTACATCGCCCAGATAAGAGTCAATTCGCACGTGGCCCGCGTGCAAACCATGATGTTTCTCAAATAACACTGAGATCAGTGGTGAGTCCTCACGAATCCCAAACGGACGATATTCTGCTCAGCGAAAACGGATTCCGAGCACTGGCGGAGACTGCGAATGAGGCAATTATTGTTATTGATGAGGCAAGCACCATTGTCTTTGTCAACCGCGCATCTGAACGCATGTTCGGGTTTTCTATTGCTGAGATGATTGGCCAGAAGCTGACCATGCTCATGCCGGAGTACCTTCGGGGAGTTCATCTGAATGCTGTGAGACAATACCTGGAGACTGGACGGCGTCACCTCGACTGGAGTCTTGCAGAACTCCGCGCTCAGAAAAAGGATGGAACTGAGTTTCCGATCCAGGTATCGTTCGGTGAATACTTTCAGGAGGGTGAACGCTACTTTACCGGGATGATTCGCGACATCACCGACAAAAAGAAGGCGGAGCAACGATTAACAACGCAATATGCTGTTTCACGCATTCTCACCAGTTCTTGGAACCTCTCCGAAACCGCTCCGCGGCTGTTGCGTGCGATTGGCGAAGGGATTGGCTGGGAAGTCGGCGAACTTTGGCTTAAGGCAAACGAACACCTCGAACCCTTGGGCCAATGGCACCATCCAACTGCCGGCGTGGAAGAGTTTCTCGTTGTCGGCAAAGAGATGAGATTTCGTCGGGGACAGGGAATTGTCGGTCTCATCTGGAAGACAGGAGAATCTCGATGGATTGTTGACGTTCAACGGGAGATCTTTTTTGTCCGAAAAGAAGTTGCGAGGAAAATCGGATTACATTCCGCCGTTCTGATTCCTATCCGGACAGCCTATAACGTTATCGGGGTGATGACATTTTATACATTTCGCTTTCAACACGAGGATTCCGACTTAAGATTTATGTTGGAGGTGCTCGGAAAGCAGATCGGCGATTTGATCGATCGAAAACGAGGCGAAGAAGAACGCGCGAGATTGCTTCTTCAAGAGCAAGCTGCTCGCGCCGCAGCCCAGGAATCCGAACGCCGGCTCGCCTTCCAGGCCGACGCAAGTATGATTCTGGCCTCCTCGCTGGATTATACCGGAACACTTCCCCTGATTGCTCGACTTGTCGTGCCACGCATCGCCGACTGGTGTGCGATAGACCTCATGGAAGACCATACTCCACAGCGTGTGGCTTTCGTACATCGGGACTCCGAAAAGCGAGAGCTCCTCACCAGGATTCGACTTCAGTATCCGCCGCGACCTGGCATACAGCGAGGCTTGTTCCATATTCTTCGTACCGGCAAGGCAGAATTCTTCCAAACAATAACCGAATCGATGCTCCACGTCTTTGCCGAAGATGAGACTCATATCGAACTCTTGAAACAACTGGGCATTCATTCTCTTATGATCATCCCGTTGCGCGTTCGCGGCGTTGTTTTTGGGGCGATGACGTTATGTCGGTCTGATCTCAAACGAGTATTCCTCCCAGCCGACCTCACATTTGCAGAAGACCTGGCACGTCGTGTGGCCATTGCGGTAGACAATGCACGACTTTATCGAAAGACAGAAGAAGCATTGCGGCAGGTAAGTCAGAAAGCTTCAGAGGTCCAACGACTGAATCTTGAACTGGAAGAGCGCGTCCGCGAGAGAACCGCGCAATTGGAGTCTGCCAACAAAGAACTTGAGGCATTCAGTTATTCAATTTCCCACGACTTACGTGCACCTGTACGGGCAATTCATGGATTTACTAAACTTCTTACTGAACAATATGGTGATCGGCTTGATCCAGAAGCAAATCGCCTTCTTCAGAACATCCAGACTGGCGCCTATCGGATGGGAGAGCTGATTACCGACCTCCTCAAATTCTCACAGGTGAGTCGAAAGGAGCTTAATTTTGCAACGATCGATATGACAACTCTTGCGAGGGAAGTTTGGGATGAACTCCGACATGCCGAACCTGATCGAAGTATTCTGTTTGACTTACAGGAATTGCCTCCCGCGTGGGGGGATCTTTCGATGATCCGGCAGGTGTTTGCAAATCTCCTTTCCAACGCGCTGAAATTCACGCGCCGGAGTTCTTCGCCAACGTTAAAGATCTATGCCCAGCGCGGCCGTGGCTTTCACACGTACTTTGTTGAGGATAATGGAGTTGGGTTCGACATGAACCGCATTGACAAACTCTTTACGGCCTTTCAACGACTCCACAGTGAAGACGAATTTGAGGGAACCGGTGTAGGGCTTGCCATTGTACAGCGGATCATTCATAGACACGGAGGAAGTGTTGGCGCACAGTCACGAATACACGAAGGAACGACATTTATGTTCACACTGCCGGAAGGTGGTTCCGGGCATTCCACCGGACATCACATCAACTCCGTTGTCGCAAAGCCCCGGCAACTTCGGTGAAGTAATCTCAACAGCATGCTGAGTAAGGAACCATGAAACGAACAGAGGAGAGCCTTGAGTATCGAAGAACCATGATTCTCCAACCGGAACAGGAACTACGAGTTCTTCTTGTCGAAGACTCCACATTGGACGCGGAGCTCGTTCAACGAGAGCTGAAACGGGCAAACTTCGTCTTTCGCGCTTTGCGGGTGCAGACAAAGGAATTCTATCTGCAAGCGTTGTTTGAATTCAGCCCAGATGTCATTCTGGCTGATTACACACTTCCCCAATTCAGTGGCCTCGAAGCCCTTCACGTTCTCAAGGAGCTCGCACTGGACATTCCGTTTATTCTTGTCACGGGATCGCAATCGGAGGAAGTTGCCGTTGACTGCATGAAAGAGGGAGCAAGCGATTACATCCTCAAGCAGAGCTTAATCCGCTTACCCTCGGCAATCCTGAGCGCTTTTGAGAAAAAGGAAGCCGAGCGGAACAAGCGTAAGGCAGAACAGACGTTGCGGGAAAGCGAACGCCGGTTTCACCTCCTCTTTGACTCTGCCCCACTCCCTATCTGGGTCTACGATCTCGATTCCCTGAAGTTCCTTGAAGTCAACCAAGCGGCAGTGAACCGGTATGGCTTTTCTCGTTCCGAGTTTCTGCGCATGACGATTGCAGAGATCCAGGAAATGGGAGAATTCCTGCCCACGCAAACGCAATCCAGTCACTATGCACGACACACCCGGAAGGACGGAACGCGCATCGACGTCCAGGTCGTGACGCACATCGTTGAATTCCTCGGGCGTCGATCGCTGCTCATGATTTCCGAAGACATTACGGAACGAAAGAAGGCCGAGGAGTTGCTTCGTGCTTCGCGCGAACAGCTGCGACAACTTTCCGCTCATCTGCAGTCTGTGCGCGAGGAAGAACGGACTCGGATAGCTCGAGAAATTCATGATGAACTTGGTCAGTCACTGACCGCCCTCAAGATTGATGCCTCTCTGATTGAAAAGAAGATTTATCAGCTCAATTCCCCTGAACTTCAGTCGATCCTGGAAAAGATCAAACAAATGAATGGGCTGATTGATGCAACACTCATTTTCGTTCGCAAACTCGCCGTTGAACTGAGGCCCGGAATTCTTGATGACTTAGGACTCGAGGCAGCCATAGAATGGCAGGCTAACGAATTCCAAAACCGTACCGGCATCCGATGTGAATATCAAGGACAAACACGAAAGCGATCAATCCCGCCCGACCACGCGACCGCAGTGTTTCGAATCTTTCAGGAAACCCTCACAAACATCACCCGCCACGCCGAAGCAACGCGCGTTTGGGTCTCATTGGAAATCACTCACAATCAGCTCGTTCTCGAGGTTCAGGATAACGGTAAGGGCATTGCCGAACAGGACATGAGTAAGCCCCTCTCGCTTGGGATTCTCGGCATGAAAGAACGTGCATTGCTGCTCGGAGGAGAGCTTCTCTTTTCCGGCTCGTTTGGCAGCGGCACGAAAGTGACGTTGACGGTTCCACTTCAGGATGAAAAGCGTTAACCAACCTCAAGTCGCCTATGATCAAGATTGTCATCGCCGACGATCATCCTATCGTTCGTCACGGAATGGTCGAACTGCTTGCAGAGGAATCGGACCTGAAAGTTGTGGGGCAGGCCGGCACATTTGGCGAAATCGTTGACAACCTCCAGCGCCGATCCGTCGACATTATTGTTTTAGACCTCAACATGCCGGGGAAACATGGCCTTGATGCCGTCAAGCACATTGCCGCCCATTTCAAAAGAACAAAGATCCTCGTCGTGAGCGCCTACCCAGAAGAACAATTCGCCAAGCGGGTCTTGAAAGACGGTGCCTCGGGATTCCTTTCGAAAGACGCTGCTCCTTCTCAATTGGTGAACGCTATACGCAAGATCTCCCTCGGAGGAAAATACATCTCTCCGACGGCAGCAGAAAAGATTGCTCTCGAATCGACTGGGAGCTTCGAAGAACGGCTACACGAAAGGCTTTCCGACCGCGAGTTTCAGGTCTTTCTTATGATTGCCGGTGGGAAAAGCGTTTCAGAAATCGGCAACGCCCTTTTCCTTAGCCCCAAGACCATCAGCACCTATCGAAGCAGAATCCTCTCAAAGCTACAGCTTTCCTCCAACGCAGACCTCACCCGTTATGCCCTCGAACACAAGCTGATCAACTGAGCCTTCTCTGCTTTCCCCAGTCCCTGCAACCTCGCTTTCTTCACCCTCAGGCTCTCGCCGCTTCTTTTCTCAATTGCTCCATGCACTGTGATCATTCCTGTAAGATGGTACTGACATTCCCCCGTTAGAACCATCCTACAGAAGTATCAGCAGTTGCTGATACTGCCGCCCCGGTTCACTCCGTATTTTTGTATCACCATGTTTTCCCCATCAACAGGAGTGAACTGATGAATTCACCATCAAACACAATTCCCACAACAAAAGTATTTCTCGCAGACGGCTCGCGCGTTGGTATCTCTCGCGTGATGAACCTTCTTTCGATTGCGGCCAACGTCGAGGTCATCGGTACCGCCCAGAACGCGGCGCAGACGATTGAGGGCGTACGCAATCTGCGGCCTCAAGTGCTCATTATGGACATTGAGCTACCGGGGATGAGCGGCATTCAAGTGTTGAAGACCTTGAAGAGCGAATTCCCCACTATGCTCGTCATCGTTCTTACCAATGCGTCACAGGAGGAGTATCGCAAGCGCTGTATGGAGGCGGGAGCAAAATACTTTTTTGACAAAGCTTTGGAGTTCTGGAAAGTTACCGACATCCTTGCTCCTCCTCCTTTTCCTCACTAACCCTTTTTTAATTTCACAATTACCACCATTCAGGAGATTTCCATGCAACTCTTCTTAAGAACGAGAACATTCATCATGAGCCTCATCGCAACGGTTTCTTTTACTCCATCGCTCGGGTACGCCCAGAGCGATATTTGGGTGAGCGCATACTATGCCGGCTGGATGCAAGGGTACGCCAACAACGGAAGACTTCCGGCACAGAAGATCGATTACAGCACATTCACTCACATCATCCACTTCTCACTTGTACCTCGCACCGACGGAACCCTCGATAGTGATGCAAACAGCATCACGCTGATCAATTCGCAGGAACTCGTTACTCGTGCTCGGGCAGCCGGTACCAAGGTCATTATCTCCGTCGGCGGCTGGGCAAGCGATGTAGGATTCCGTGGTGCGACAAGCTCAGCAAATCTTTCAAGATTCATTAACAACCTCATATCGTTCATGCAATCGCGCGGGTATGACGGCATTGATATCGATTGGGAACGCCTCGAGTCGAGTGACGCGTCGCAGTACGTCACATTCATCACACAGCTCCGAAATGCGCTGGACACGATAACTCCACGGCCCTTACTGACGGCTGCGGTAGCCTGGCAACCCTCCATCCTTGCCCAGGTGCATGACAAGTTCGATCAGATTAACATCATGTCGTACGATTATTCGGGAGCCTGGCCGGGTTGGGTGACGTGGCACAACGCACCGATCTACGACGGTGGGTACACCTTTCCCAGCACGGGCAAGCCTGTTCCCTCGATTGATGGACACGTCGGCTCATTTGTCTCAAGTGGAATTCCTGCCTCCAAGCTTGGCATAGGAATTGACTTTTACGGATATGTGTGGAATGGAGGTGACGGAACATCGAACGGAGGCGTTACAGACCCACGTCAGAGTTGGTCGACGGCACCGACTGTGCAGGGGAACGTTCCGTATTACACGATCATGGATACTTATTACCAGACGCAGTACTACAAATGGGACAATTCTGCCCAGGTCTCCTATTTGAGTATAAACAACCCAGGTTCAGCGAACGACAAGTTCATCTCGTATGACGATGAGCTAACCGCAAAGAAGAAGGTTGAATACGCCCGCGCAAAGAAAATTGGTGGTGTGATCATTTGGGAGCTGGGAGGCGGCTTCCGAGCAAACATGCCAGCCGGTCAACAGGATCCACTGTTACAGGCCATTAAAGAGGCTTTGCGTGGCGTAGCAATTTCTCCGGATGTCACTCCGCCAACCGTCAGTATGAACTCACCAGTCAGCGGTTCGACTATTTCCGGTACCATCTCGCTTGCGGCAAATGCATCCGATAATGTGGGTGTCGTCGGCGTTCAATTTAAGGTGAACGGAGTGAATGCAGGAAATGAAATCACAGCCTACCCCTTCAGCACGACATTCAACACAACATCGCTGCCGAATGGAACCGCAACGATTACTGCAATTGCCCGTGATGCAGCGGGCAATCAGGCATCGGCTTCGGTGAGTGTAACGATTTCCAACACCTCTCTTCCACCAACGCCGCCCAGTAGCAGTGACCTTGTTGCATTTGACGAATCCCTTCATTCGCCTTGGCTCAACGCCTCGTGGAGCACCACTGTGACGTTCGGCTCAACCGATCAGGCATTCACCGAAAACCATTCCATAAAGGCGTCGCTCACCAGTGCGTGGGGTGGATTCAGTCTCCACTATGGAACGTGGGGATCGAACCAAAACATCGACCCGCTTCTATACAAGAGCCTCGATGTTGCTATCTACGCCACTTCAACGGGAACAGCGTTGAGCATCTTCCTTGAAAACGACCTCGGGCAGTCGTTCCCAAAGATAAACACCGGTACACTCACAGCAAACCAATGGCGGACATTCTCCATCCCGATGGGTCAACTCAATCCCAACAACCAGGTGATCCATCGGATTTCTATCCAGGATATCAGCGGCTCCACGAAGACCTTTTATATTGATGATCTTCGGCTCAGCGGGACAAGCTTGGCGGTACCGACTCCACCGGTACTTTCTGCACCAACGAACGGGGCAACCGGTGTGACAACGAATGTTGCGTTGAGCTGGAATCCATCATCTGGCGCTTCCTCGTATCGGGTACAGGTCTCGACATCGTCTTCTTTCGCATCGCTAATCACCGATCAGCAGAATCTCCCTGGAACTTCCTTTTCTCCGACTGGGCTCGCTTCTTCTACCCAATACTACTGGCGAGTCAATGCAAGGAACACCATCGGAACCAGTGCATGGTCGGATACTTTCACATTTACCACATCGTCGCCTCGAGACACCGTACCACCGACGATTACGATCACGGCTCCGCAATCAGGTGCTACGATAAGCGGTGTTGTGACCCTGAGCGCTACGGCATCCGATAACATCAAAGTTACCGGCGTTCAATTTAGCGTGAATGGATCGAACCTCGGATCGGAAATCCCGACTGGACCATTCTCAGCAACTCTGAATACGACAAGCCTTGCCAACGGCTCG
>DATMBF010000030.1:0-129029 GCA_035559595.1 Bacteroidota bacterium
GCCATCGAAGTCGATGCAAAAACCAATAGCACGTTCGTTCATTGGAAATGACGTGTCGATACGCATACAGGGCCATGGCTCGCCTCCATGACCCGTATACTAACAAATCATTCTTTACCCTTTATGTGAGTCATTCCCAAATGAAAAAAGAACTTTAAACTCGAAATGCTCTCCTTACAGCAACGGAGCGATTACCAGTGAAACAACCGACATCAGTTTAATCAAAATGTTCATCGAAGGTCCTGACGTGTCCTTGAATGGATCACCAACTGTGTCGCCGACAACAGTTGCTCTATGCGCGTCACTGCCTTTTTTCTCGCCGGGGACCTCGCCTTTCTCAATTGCTTTCTTTGCGTTGTCCCACGCGCCTCCGGCGTTTGCCATCATCAGCGCAAGGAGCACACCTGTCACGGTGGCGCCGGCGAGCATTCCTCCCAATGCAGCGGGTCCGAGCAGAAATCCAACACAAACGGGCGCTATCACGGCCGAGATTCCGGGGATAATCATTTCTTTCAGCGCGGCCTTTGTCGAAATATCGACGCATCGTGCAGCGTCAGGTTTTACTCCCGGTTTACCCTGTAAGAGGCCGGGAATTTCGCGGAACTGCCTGCGGATTTCCTCCACCATGCTTCCAGCGGCGCGACCGACAGATGTCATCGTCAGCGCGGCAATGAAGAAAGGAAGAATTCCACCTATGAAAAGTCCGATAACGACATCCGGACTTGTGATAACAATTTGAAGGGGTTGCAGGCCCTTCGAGAGAAGACTCTTGTCCACGGCTTGCGAGAAAGCGGCGAAGAGTGCGAGTGCCGTCAATGCTGCAGAGCCGATAGCGAAGCCTTTTCCGATGGCTGCGGTTGTGTTGCCCAGTGCGTCGAGACCATCGGTGATTTTTCGGACGTCTGGACCGAGTCCCGACATTTCAGAAATTCCACCGGCGTTGTCGGCGATGGGACCGTACGCATCGACCGACATCGTAATTCCGACGGTTGCCAGCATGCCGACAGCCGCGATACCGATCCCGTAGAGTCCTGCAACGTCGTTTGAAATGTAGATTGCAACGCAAATGGCCAACACGGGCAGAGCCGTTGATTCGAGGCCGACGGCAATACCTTGGATGATGTTTGTCGCAGCTCCTGTCTTACTCGCTAAGACAATTCGCTTGATGGGAGGACCCGACGTATAGAATTCTGTAATAAGTCCAATGAGAATACCACCGATCGTCCCGAAGAAGATTGCCCAGAAGACGTTGTTGCTTACATCGTAGAAGCGGACAAGCCAGAGGCTCCCGAGCAAGAAGGTTCCTGCTGCAATAAATGTCGCGTACCGGAGGGCAGCGGCAGGGGAGAATTGTTTCAGGATTCGCATCGAGGCGACGCCAAGGAACGAGGCAATTAAGCCAAGCGCGGAAAGGAGAAGTGGGAGCGACATGAGGATTGACTTGATGCTTGCGTCGGTCACCTCGGGGAACGCTTTGAGCTTTACCAATGCTTCAGGAAGCAATGTTGCGCCGATCGCAATTGTGGCAACAATAGACCCAACGTACGACTCGAAGATATCCGCACCCATTCCAGCCACATCGCCGACGTTGTCGCCGACGTTATCTGCGATAACACCCGGATTGCGAGGATCGTCTTCGGGAATTCCAGCTTCAACCTTGCCCACAAGATCGGCCCCAACATCTGCAGCTTTTGTATAAATGCCGCCGCCAACTCGGGCGAAGAGGGCAATCGAGCTTGCACCCATAGCAAAGCCGTTAATGGTGTTTGCATGCTCGGGACTTCCGAACAACAGATAGAAAATCCCGACACCGATTAATCCCAGACTTGCAACGCTTACGCCCATGACCGCACCACCATCAAATGCGGTGAGAAGCGCCTTGCTCTGTCCGTGACTACGCGCAGCTTCTGCGGTACGGACATTCGCTATCGTTGCGGCACGCATGCCGAAGAATCCTGCCAGCACAGAGCAGGTCGCGCCACTCAAGAATGCAATTGCGGTATTCGGTTCGAGGAAGTATCCCAGCAACGACGCAACGATGATGACAAAGAACAGCAGAACGATGTATTCTCTTTTGAGAAAGGCCATTGCTCCAATCTGAATCTGCGAGGCAATGTTCTGCATAATGTCGCTCCCTGCCGGCAGTCGTTTCAGATTGATGTAGGTGATCAAAGCAAAGACAAGCCCAAACCCTCCAAGAATCGGGATCCATTGCATGAGCTGTTCCATACGTTCAGTGCTTTCCCTTTCTTATGCAGCTGGTTTGTTATAGAGGTTCATGGTTACTCCGAGTCCTTTTGTTACGAAGCTCAAGGCAGCATCGCTTGAGCGATCCACCATCGTCTTAACCAGGGGTCGCTCGCGCTCTTCGAACATGCCAAGAACGAAATCTGCTTTTTTGCTCTTTTCTTGGGGCATGGTCTCCGTTGCGATTCCCATACGAAGCCGTGGGAAAGCCTCGGAGTTGAGATGATAGATGATCGAATACAGGCCGTTGTGTCCGCCGTCGCTTCCCTTTCCCCGCAGACGCAGCACCCCGAGAGGAAGCTGGAAATCGTCGCAGATCACAAGGAGATTCGTGAGGGGAACCTGAAAACGCTCAACAGCATCGGCAACTGCCCACCCGCTGTTGTTCATGTAGGTGAGCGGCTTCATTAGCCCTAAGCTCTTTCCCTGATACTCCCCAAGCCCCAGAAGGCTCTCATCCTCCCGTTGAAGCCGAACCTTGAGCCGATCGGCCAACACATCAATGACCTCAAACCCGAGATTATGCCTCGTCCCCGCATAATCGCTTCCCGGATTGCCCAACCCGACGAGGAGATGCATGCGCGGATCGATTTTCGGTCGGTACTACTTCTTCTCCTTTTCCTTCTCCCTCTCCTTCTTCTCTTCAGCCGGCGCTGCGCCTTCGGCACCCTCTTCAACCTTCTTGCCTTTGGCAATGACTTCGGGTTCAGCCGGCGTTACTTCGGTTGGAGCTGCAGTGACCTCGGCCTCCTTCAAGATCGTCGGAGGAACAACCGCGACGACCGTGCTATTCTCGTTCTCCAGAATCTTCACGTTAGGGATCGCCAGATCCTTGATATGAATGGATTTGTTGATCTCGAGGTGCTCCACATTGACCTCAATATGGTCGGGGATGTTCCTCGGCAAGCAGGAGACACGAACGCGGTGCATGACATGCTGCAACGTGCCGCCATCCTTCACACCTTTTGCCGTTCCTTTGACCGTTACAGGAACTTCGATCATCAGTTCTTCGTCCTGGTTCAAACCGAAGAGATCGAAGTGAATGGGACGATCGGTGACGGGATCGAATTCCACATCCCGCAAGATGCACGTGTGCGTTGAGCCGTCATCAAGCTTCAGATTGATGACATGAGTTGCCGACGTCTTGTAGAGCGGCTTCAAGGCCAGCTCACTCATCGTGATGGGAATATTCTTCTGGCCATGGCCGTAGTAGATGCCGGGAACTTTCCCCGCGGCGCGCAATGCCCGGACCTTCTTTCCCATCTCTTTTCGGATATCTGCCGTTAACGTTATTTCAGACATTGGATCTTCTCCTCATGTATACGCATGCTACATTTTGTCTTTGTCAATGTCGAACAGGGAGCTAATGGACTGATGTTTGTGTGTTCGCAGGATCGCCTCTGCAAAGAGCTTGGCTGACGATCGTACCTCGATTTTCGGTGATTGCTGTCGAATCGGTATCGTATCGATCACGGCAATGCTTTTCACCGGAGAAGCGTTAATTCGCTCTACAGCATTCCCGGACAGAATTGGATGAGTGCACGCTCCATAAACCTCGAGTGCGCCTTGTTCCTTCAGAGCATTCACAGCATTTACGAACGTTCCCGCTGTATCGATGAGATCATCGACAATGAGAATATTTTTCCCTCTCGCATTCCCGATAATGTTCATGACCTCGGCTTCGTTCTGCTTCGGCCGCCGTTTGTCGATCAAGATGAGATCGGCATGGAGGCGCTTGGCAAACGAGCGGGCCATTTTGATCCCTCCAACATCCGGCGACGCGACGGCGAGGTTTGAGATCTTCTTCCTTCGAAAGTAATCGGTAAACAGCGCCGATGAGTACAGGTGATCCAGGGGAATATCAAAGAATCCCTGAATCTGCGGCGCATGGAGATCCATGGTGATCACACGATCTGCCCCTGCGCCGGTGATGAGATTCGCGACAAGTTTTGCTGTTATCGAGACCCTTGGCTGGTCTTTCCGATCCTGTCGGGCATAACCGAAGTAGGGAATCACTGCCGTCACCCGCCGTGCTGACGCCCTCTTGGCAGCGTCAATCATGATGAGCAACTCCATCAGATTATCTGCCGGCGGTAGTGTCGGCTGAATGATGAAAACGTCATCCCCCCGAATATTGTCGCTGTACTTCACCCAAATCTCCCCATCACTAAAATTCTTTGTTACGACATGACCGAGTGGCAAACCGGCGGCTTTAGCGATTCGCTCGGCGAGCGGCTTGTTGGCTCGACCGGAGAAGATCTTGAGCTTGCTCATTCAGTCAGTGTGCAGGTGACGGGTCGATAGTCTCGGTAGCATCACGCGAACTTTTTCGTTTCCAGCCATCAGTGCTGGGGCGGGAGGATTCGAACCTCCGAATGGCGGCTCCAAAGGCCGCTGCCTTACCACTTGGCTACGCCCCAAGGGGCTTGTTTTGCGGAATGTTCTCACCTTCCCGGGGATCCTTCGTTCGCCATCGCCTCAAAAAAGAAAGCCCAACTGTTGAAAAGTTGGGCTCTCAATATAGAGAAAATTGGAGAGGAAGTCAACGAACTTTTCGCCTCTCACAACCGAAAAGGTGGCTCATTCTGGCCGCGGGAGGAAAAGAACGGCATTCAAAAGCAGCCGATCCAGGCCAACCCAGAATCTTCGAAATGTTATCGCTTCTGTAAAGAGCACGATCTTTCCTTTCCCCTGGGAGAACTCAATGATGTAAGCCGAATTTGCCACCCTTTTGGAGAGATCGGGAACCGAGTAACCACTAATGTGCAGGGTATCCGGTGAAAACCGGGCAACGGTATGTGCCGACTCATTCAACTCTACCGGAATGGCATTGCCTTTGAGGACGTAGAGCTCACGATCATATCCGTATCCAATCGGATGGGAAGCATCAACGAACGCACTGAAGATGCTGCCGGGGATTTGCTCGATGCGTTGTCGTTCCTCTTTCTCAAACAGAGTAAGCCGTTTCTGTTCTTCTTTCTTCTGTTTTTCTTTCTCTTTTTCTTCCGTCGTTTTGTCATCGTCTTTCTTTTCCGTCACAAGCGTTGCGGAGGTGAGTCCTGAACGGCTTTTCAAAAAGAAGCGTGCCGCCCCCTCTATGCCAATCAATATTCCACCATCTTGCACCCATCGTTTGAGTTTGTCAACCCTTGTGCTGTCAAAGACGCTCCTGTAGTCCCCGCCGTCCGGCAGAATGATAACCTGATATTTCGAGAGATTGACCTCTGAAAGTTCCCGGGAGCGGATGGCAGTGAAGGGAATTCGGTATTCCTGATCGAACATGTACCACATCTCCCCAAAGCCGTTGGCACGAACCGGAGTGTCGGCAACAACAGCAATCTCAGCTCTCCTGATGGGTCGTACCCGGCTTGAACCGAGGTTGATTCCCTTTTCGGTCAAACCCGTCGAGGCAGAATAGACATCGACTCCGTTTGCAACGGCAAGCCTACCGATAACATCATGGAGTGAATCTGAATTATTACCGACGAAGGCAATGATCGTTCCCGCTCCGAACGTTCTCTTGTCGACCTCGAAAGAGCGACTTGCCACGTTGAGGGCAAATCCCTTTTCCAGCAATTGCCAGGCAACCTTGACAGCATCATTGCGCTCCCACGGGATAAGATACGCGTATGATGCTTTTCCATTCACGAGTCCGCCCGCGGCGATTGGAAGCGCCGTGATAAGTTCGGCAGAAGGAGGAAGCGGTGATTCTGTCAGATAGGCAGGAATTCCAAAGGCGACGGGGAGTGACCAGGCAGAAACATCGTAGAAGAAAGTATCCTGAAGCGCAGTTTGTGGCTCGAGGACAGCTTTTGCCAGGCGACTCTGAGGCTGTTCGAGCGATACGACATATGTCCCTGCAGGGAAGTTCTCGCGCGATGATTGTTTTGCAAAGAATTTTTGTGCCGTGAGTTGAACAGACTCTTTGAGCCGGTGGACTTCAATTCCTTGTGCGAGCAAGATGTTCACTAAGCGAGCGGCCCGATTGGGATCGGGCTGAGGGGGTATGATAAAACCTTTCGTTCGGGATGTGGATCGAAGCGCTGTCTCCCAAAACTTTCGAAAATCCTTCAAACGCTCCTTTTTGTTCTTCACGGTTGTTTCGAGTGTGGCCATTCCGGTAATGAAATGATTTCGTGCTCGATCACGCAGGGTCAGTGTTTCCCCGTTTGCTTTCTTGATAGCCACGCCGACTTGTCCTGCTTGCTCGTACGTCATTCCGATTGCGCCGTTGAACGTCGGCCAGGAGTCGCCGTAACCCGGATAGAACAGGTCAAAGAACTCCTGCGTGTAATACGAGATTCCAAGCTCGTCGAATGCCGCAGCGTTCCCTTCTCCGTAGATCCGCCCCCATTTCTTGACTTCCGGTGGATAATCAGAATGGACTGGCACGGCGGCAGGGAAGAAGAAGTAGGATGCTTGATAGCTCATTTCGTGGAAGTCTACATGGACGTGCGGCATCCATTCGCGGTAAAGAGGAATACGCGCTTGCGTTTCTTTCTGAGTCATCCATGCCCAATCGCGATTGAGATCGAAGTAGTAGTGGTTCGTTCGCCCGCGTGGCCAGGGTTCGCTGTGCTCGAGGGCATCGGGATTCGGATTCGGTCTTGAGCCGGTAACTGAGTTGACCCACTGAACATAGCGTTCGCGGCCGTCGGGGTTGACGGCAGGATCGATGATGACGATGATGTTCTCAAGAATACGCATTGTTCTCGCATCCGTGCCGGCAACAAGCTGGTACGCCGTAAGGATCGCAGCCTCCGGAGAACAAGCTTCGTTACCGTGAACTCCATAGGAGAGCCAAACAATGGCGGGTGATGTATCGAGGATGCTTTCGATTTCGCTTCTTGGAACTTTTGCGCGAGGATCAGTGAGCAACTTGTTTTTTGATTTGATTTCATCAAGTCGTCGGAGGTTGTCGGGAGAGCTTATGATGAGAATCTGGAGACGCCGCTGACCGTAGGTGGACCCATACGTTCTCCGCTGAATCCTCTCGGATGAACCTGCTAAAGCTTCGAAGTACTGTTCAAGATTGCGATAATCTGTAAAGCGATCGCCGATCTCGTAGCCAAGCACTTGAGATGGGGTGGGGATAGCGGGATCGTACGTTCCCCCCTTAAACATTATTGGTGCCGGTTGCGCAAGAAGAACAGTGAGGGCAACCAGTTGACACAAAAGATGCCTCATGTACACCTCCGGGGAAAAGTTGAAGCGAGATTTAACCAAAAATTTCATGCAATGCAAAGGGAGGTAGATTGATTCTTGGGTGAGTTTTTGTTAGTTTTCTTCTTGATCGAAACTTAAAACAAGGAGAGCATATGACTGGAAAATCTCTTGCGCTCGTGGAAGTTCTCAAACTGCGAAGCACTGTGCTCGGTGTGCAGGCATTCTGGATCGGTACGTTTGCGCTTCTTACGGCCATTGGGGCACAGATTGAGATTCCCCACCAGCCCGTCCCTTATACCCTTCAGACATTCTTTGTTCTCCTCGCAGGGGCGCTTCTTGGAGCTCGCAGGGGGTTCATGAGTATGAGCCTCTACCTGCTTGTTGGTCTCCTTGGCCTGCCGGTTTTCTCTGGTGCGGGATTTGGTTTAGCAAGAATACTTGGCCCGACAGGCGGTTATCTCCTTGCCTTCCCCCTTGCGGCACTGGTTATCGGATTCATCACAAATCGACGAGGATCGTTTGTGTGGATTGTTACGGGAATGCTGGCGGGGTTGATGCTCATTTTCACGCTTGGGACACTTCAACTCAAGCTTGTGAGCGGGATGGATTGGGGTTCGGCCATTCAAAGCGGTTTCCTGATCTTTTCCTGGTGGGATGTTCTTAAACTTAGCGCCGCAGCAACGATAGCGCATCAGTTTCTGAAGCGGACACCGTAAGCTTGGATAAAGTCTAACAAAGCAAAAAGCCGCTCAATGAGCGGCTTTTTCTTTTCGGATCTGGGCGATGAGTTCTTTGATTCTTGTTTCCAAAGTTGTTATTGTTTTTCTAAATGCCTCTCGTTGTTTCTCCAATCCGCCGGGCTCGAAACTTGGGTCAGGCGTACTCCAATGGATTTGTTTCCCCGCGCCAGGGAACACGGGGCATTCCTGGTAAGCATCGTCGCACACCGTTATGACGTAATCGAATGACTGTCCAACGTACAGGGACAGCGACTTCGATTTCTGGCTGGTGATGTCGATTCCCCGCTCCTTCATCGTCTCAATTGCGAGGGGATGGATGTATCCCGCCGGATGCGTTCCCGCACTATGCACCTCAAACTCTTTCCCGCCGAGACGGCGAAACAAACCCTCTGAAATCTGACTCCGGGCAGAATTCCCGGTACAGAGAATCAAAACACGCACCATTGGATCTCCAAGTACTTTTGGAACTCAATATAACCGCTTTTTGCGTGACAGGAAAGCTCAGAAAATCCACTCAGGTGGAATGAGCTGATTGAGTCGATCTTTGAGGTGAGGAGGGAGAAGGGATACGCCGACTTGAAATGAGGCGTTGGTCCAGCCAAAGCCTTCACGTGTGATGTAGGCGAAGGCCGTTCCTACGTTGCCATACTCGGCAAAGACCTGATGGGAGCGCAGGACGACGTCGAACTTTTCCGGAATCGTGCCGTTGTAGTTCGCTGCATTGAGGGTCATAGTAAAGAGCCATCGATAGATCAAGCGGTGAGCTTCCCGGGCATAGCCGTAGTTCAAGAGTCCTTGCCACACAATCATTTGATGAGGGGCCCAACCGTTCGGATAATCCCATTGTCGGGGGGGACGCTCTGGGCCCAACGGTCCGCGCGAATCTTCGGTGGAACTCACAATACCGCCCGGCATTTCAAGAAGTGGGAGTGCATTCTTGACAAGAAGAGCGGCCTGCTCTGCTGTAGCGAGCTCCGCCCACAGCGGATAGAGAATTGTCGCACTCACATACTGGCGTTGCTTCTGAAGGTTAACGTCGTAGTCGAAGAACATTCCCCGTTCGGTATTCCAGAGAAATCTCGTCATGCGTTCTTTTCGTTGGCGAGCGAGGTTCTTCCAGTCTCTGCTTCTTTCCGTTCGGCCACCGGCCAAACGCAGACTTCCCCTGAACTCCTTTTCCAGAATGGTTGCGATGTCTATTTCGAACTTGTACAGGAGGGAGTTTAAATCCACGGTCGCAAGATGAGCACAGCAGTTTTCGAGTCTGTAGCTGGTATCGTGACCCGATTCTCTCATACAGCGATCGTGAACAAAGTAATCATCGATGTCGGGCGCCCTTAGGTTTCCGGCAGTGTAGGCCCGCTCGAGGTCTTTCGGACTCATCCCATACTTGGCAGCAAATTTTAAATACGCAGCGTCGAAATGTCCCGGCTCAACCTCGGGTGGTTGTCCGAAGCCCTCGTCGAAGTATCTGTTCAGGCCGATGGGGGTAAGGCGAGCCGGACTCATCCACACCTCACGGTATTCCTTCATCGCGGCTTCGACGGAGCGGCGAAGCCAGTCCCGCGTTTCGCGGTTTCGAGGCAACCGCGCATACACCGCTTTGATCATCGAGGTGAGAAATGGAGGTTGCGAGCGGGTCAGAAAGTAGGTTCGGTTGGCATTGAGGATCTTTCCATAGTGGTCGATCTCGTAAACGAAGTTCTCTACCATGTCACGCGCAAGCTCTACGCGACCATCGTTAAGCAGTCCAAGCACAATAAAATAGCTATCCCATCCGTACATCTCGTTAAACCTTCCTCCTGGAACGACAAAGGGAACGCCTTCGACTCTGCTGCCTCTTTTTCGAAGAGCCAATGGAAGAAGTCCATGGCGCCCGTCGAGGTGCCTTACGTACTCCGGAGTGATGTGTTCGGGGAGTTGAACAACGTTCAATCTTAGCTCAGGTCGTTCCTTGGCGACTGAAGAAAAGTAGTTCAGGGCAAACGTGTCTGCAGAAGGAATGTAAAGATAGCTGTTCCCATCGGTTGTTCGCGCTTTATCGTCAGCTAAAATTGGGGGAAGATGTTCTTCATCGATACGGCGGGTGAGGCCATCCCAATAATGTTCACGGATCATTCGGGAAAACCTGTCGACTGGGGGTTCGAAGATTCGTTCGGCGCGGAATTCCGTTCGTCCCGACTCTTTGGCGAGCGTCAGCTCTTGAAGGAGATTGGAGAGGGAATACACACCGGTAACCTCGTATCGTGTTCCACCCCTGCTTGTGATCCAGAATCGTTTGTCGCCCCGGTTCGTTTGGGGAATGTGGGGATCATCGATCGTGATCTTTTTGTCGTTGTCGGTATCTTCCTCCGCAACAAGAGAATCGAGAACAGCTTGAACATCAACATCGAGGTCTTTGACAATTCCCTGAGAGGAAGAAATGTGGGTCACAATAGGCAACAACAGCAGAAAAGAAAGGAATTGTTTCATCGGGTTTTTGACTTTGCCTTCTCGCTGGATATCCTATGCAAAAACAATCCACAGTACGCCAATTGCTGCAATAAGCAGTCCGGTCAGGAGTTGGTTCAATCTTCGTCTCTTTGCGAAGGATTCTGGCGAGAGGGTTGGGGGTACTTCCGGCCCTGTTTCAATCGTCGCGAATGTAAGTCCGCGGAGTTGATCTCGGTTTGGCGATTGAGAGAGGTAGCTGATGCCAATCAGAATTGCTGTACATGCGATGAAGAGGAACACGGCGAAATGGAGGAAATTAATCTCTGCTAACCATTCCCAGAGTGTGCCCTGTGGTAATCCGGTTTTGTCAGCGCCATTCATCAATTCAAGAATCAGTCGCATTGCTCCCACAACGAATCCTGTGAGAAGGGAAGCTATCGCCCCCGTTCCATTGAGGCGCGGGAGAAAGAGGCCGAAGAGGAAGCACGCCGCGATCGGAGGGGCGATATAGGCCTGAACACTTTGTAGATAGATGTAAAGTTGCGAGGAGATGTATTTCATGAACGGGATCCATAGGAGGCCAAGGATGACTAGAATAGCGGTTGCAATGCGTCCGACGAGAACAAGGCTTCGTTCGCTTGCGTTGGGCCGCATTTTCTTGTAGAAATCCCATGTGATGAGCGTTGAACAAGAATTAAAAACGGAGCTGAGCGAGCTCATCAGTGCGGCGAGCAATCCGGCAATCACCAGTCCTTTGAGCCCGACGGGGAGAATGCGTGTAACCAGTGCAGGGAAGGCACGATCCGAAGCGCCTCCGCTGATATCCTGAAACAGCGCTGCAGCAATCATGCCCGGGAGGACAAAAATGAATACGGGGAGAATCTTCAGGAAGCCCGCGAACACTGTTCCCGTGCGTGCTTCAGCGATGTTCCTTGCCGCAAGAACGCGTTGAACGATGTATTGATCCGTGCACCAGTACCAGATGCCGAGGATTGGAGCTCCAAAGACAATACCGGTCCATGGGAAATCCGGATGATCCATGCTTTTCCACATCGAGAAGAAATCTGGCGGCAGGTTCTGCTCCAATCCTTCCCACCCTCCGATCTGTATCAATCCGCCAATGGTGAGCGCGAGCGAACCAAAGATGAGGACAAAGGTCTGAACCACCTCCGTGTAGACGACCGCCCGAAGTCCGCCAGCAACGGTATAGAAACCGGTGATGAGCACAAGGATCACTGCACTCGTCAGGATTTCGAAACCGGTGAGTTCCCGGATAACGATTGCGCCTGCAAACAGTGTCACGCTGATTTTGGTGAGAACATAGCCGACAACGGAGATTGTGGCGAGATACCAGCGAGCCGCAGGATTATATCTGCGCTCAAGAAACTCCGGCATCGTGTAGACGCCGCTCCGGAGATAGAAGGGAACAAAGACCCACCCGAGAAGGAGAAGAATCAAGCATGCCAGCCACTCGAAATGACCGACCGCCAGGCCACCTGCTGCACCCGAGCCCGCCAGTCCAACAAGATGCTCGCTGCCGATGTTCGAGGCAAAGAGGCTTGCTCCAACGGCAAGCCAGCCCACATCACGGCCAGCGAGGAAATAATCGGCGCTTTCGTCCTTGCGTTTCTTAAATGCCCAATATCCGATCCCGAAGATAAGAAGGAAATACAGGAAAATGACAATCAGGTCAGTAGTGTTTATTGAATCCATGCTCGCTCCAGTGATTATTGATCAATTTGGATATGATTGAGGTAGAATTGAACGGCGAGATCGGTAACGTTCCACAATTGAATATCCGTGCTGGAAGCGTAGCGGGATGGTGTAAGCTTGCCTGCTTCCACGCGATAGCTCCACAGCTCGTTATGCTTCAGCCCGGAGGCCTCTACGGATGAATGAATTTTTCGAACATTTCGACGGCACTCGTCGATGAATTGGTGGAGTAAGGGACTTTCTTTCTGCTTGAGCAAATTTTCGGCCCAGACGATTTGCTTTGAAAGCCCAAGCAAGATCAAGTTGACCTCCCGTCCCCAGACAACGCGAGGGGAGTGGTAATGATCTTTCTTAAATCTTTCCCGCACATACTCGGACGCCAACACATCATTAGCGACAAGCGGTCCCAAGTTCTGAACAAAAAGCCCGTACGGATAAGGGGTCACAATCGGATCGACGAGGAATCTGAACTCTTGAAGTGTGATCTTTCCTAATGTCAAGTCTTTGGCGTAGTTGTGCAAAATCAGCAGCGTCGCCGGGTCAGTATTCATAATGGGGAGAGGTTTCCCCACAGAATCGAGGGACAGAGCAAGGAATTCTCTCTCTCCTTTGAAGTCTCCAAGATTCTTTTGCCAATACTCTCTTTCCTCCGCATCGAGCCAATTGAGACTGGCGTTGATTCGATGCTCGATCTCCATGGAGCTGATCTTCACTCGAAAGTGGTCGATGGACTTTTTCCAGATCAAAAGAGTACGCTCAATGTCTGAAGGATCCTTGCGGTAACGCATGAAAGCAGTGTGAAGCTGGCGGAAGTCCGGTTTTGAGATTGTGCGGAATTCAACCCCTAAATCTTGCAAACCCACCAGGATTCTCTTCATTGCCTCAAGAGCCTTTGGTGCCCAGATGACGTTGATGTCCATAGCAAACCGACCGTTCCCATATCCCGCATTGCTGTCACGCCAGCTTCCTGGCAGATACTGATGTTCCGTGATCTTGGGAAATGCAATGAGATTTTCGACCACGGGCGTTTCAGCGTATGCCGCGGTTCTGGATGCAACGTACGAAAGATTGAGGAAAAGCGGTTCCAAATGTTGAAGTAAGAAAGAACGCTTTCGTTCGGTAGAAATGTCCGGTCGATCAATGTAGAGGCCAAGAAGTACTGGCAATTGGAAATCGTCATCCAACATCTTGTAGTCTTCGCGGGTTGCCTGCAGATTCTCAATGATGGAGCGTGCAGCTTGCAGCTTGTTGTTCGCCTTTTTTGTATTCCCTTCTCGTTGCAACCGGTGGAACTCAACAATGATCTTGTTGTATTCTGCTGCGTTCTCACGTATAGCTTGTCCGCCAAGGCTTTCCTCGTGGCTGACCTCTCCCCGAGGAGAGATCTTTCGCAGAACGGTGGAAATGACATGCTCAAGCATTTCGGCCGACCAGATCGGCTCGAACATCAGAGCGGACATCATCATGTCGCGGCCGAAATACGTGGCGAAGTTCGGAAGTCCGGCCATGAGCTTTTCTTTGTAACTGAGAAGTTCAAGACCCTTGAGGTTGCGGTCAAGCCAAGTCACGGATGGCCGGTTACGCTGAAGCTTGCGTTGCCCTTCGAGAAATCTCTTGAATTCCTCGGTGAAGATAGTCCCTTGGTCGAGAGGCGTCAATGGTGGTGAATCCGTGTGAATGCGAATTCGAAAGGAGAGAGGAGAGTTGTCGATCGAAGAAGCGCGGAGGGAGTTTCCTTCGGGTTGCAGTTCGACTTTATCCCTGTCAACGATAAGCTCTATTGTAAGCCTGTTCTTTCCGTCGAACGTCCGCTGGTCGATCAATGCGACGTTGTCGTTCTGCTCGGTCGAAATGCGAATTGATGGCGACATCCTCTCCTTCAGTTCCTCCACGGATCGTGCCCTGAGCAGAGAGAGGTGCGTCTTCCGTTCGCTCTCGGGGAGAGAGAGCAGATTCTCAATGAGCTCCAAGAGTTCCCGCTCGTGGAACGGTTCAGAGTCGAACGGGAGGAGATGTCGCTCGAAATGCTGAAAGTCCCGCTCCTTTCGCATTGAGCCCATCATGAAGTGGCCTATCACGAGCTTCGATGTGCTCGAGCGTACCTCGTGGGTCAACGTTCGCTCGTGTTCGGTTTCACCCACAGTGGCAACTAAAGGTCCCCACGTGAGGGCTGCAGGTGAGCCATCGGGATTTCGTACTGTGAAGGAGATTGCCTCATTTGCGCTATTTCCCCAGAGGTGCACGACTCGGCCCGTCGCACGATTCAGAATGATTTGAACAACATTCTCCTTCGCGTCCCGGTAGAACCTTGTAGAGTAGCCATGGTAGCGGGTTGGGTCATCAGTTCCGCTCTGCGGGAATTCTAAGACGGGATTGGCTGGGCGGTCGGACGATTGTACATCAAGCGGAAATGCAAAAAGGAGAAAAATGATAAGTGCTGGGTTCTTCATGATCACAGCCGTGCGGCCAAAGTAATTTGTGGAGAGACAAAAAACAAGCCAGCCCACGGAACAGAGTGGGCTGGCGAGGGAGGAGACTGCTCAGAATTGATAGCTCAATGTTAGCGTGACTCGGCGTGGAAGAATTGGGCGCGCCAGGAAGATGTTTCTGCCGCCGGCCGACGGTAAACGGGGATTTCCTTCCTCAAGACCTGTCGATTGAAAAACATTCAGGATATTCCCGTACAGCATTAGACCCTGATCGGAGAGGGCGTACGTGGCGCCGAGATTCAGGTAACTGTACGCCGGCAGAGTTCCGATCTTGTCGTATTTCGAGAATCTTCCTTGCCGATCATCATACTGCGCATCAATCAGGTCGCGAGCCCCAACATAATGCCAATCGGCCAGCAATGTGAAATCGGATATGCGATAGGTGAGGCTGATATTCGCGAGCGCATCGGGAATTCCTCCCGCAGTGAGGGCAGAGCCTGTGCCGGGTATCGTTTGCGGTTGGAGGAACGTGCCTGCACCAAGAAGGTTCAAGCCCTCAACAGGAGCGATAGAAACCTCCGCTTCCACTCCGTATGAGCGGTTCTCCGGACTTTTCCGAAGAACCCAGGTGATCTCTCCAGTAGCAGGATTGACCTCCGCCCCTTGCCCCACGATATTCCTCAACTCGGTCAGGAAGCCGTTCACGGTGTAGCCAAACCGCGGTGTGGAGTACTTCACACCCGCCTCGGCAGATAGTGTCCGCCGCGCTTCGAAGAGTTCTACCTGCTGTTCCGCCGCAGCAAACAGAAACTCATCGAGGGCAGGCATCTTGAACGCTCTGCTTCCCTGAACATAGACAGAGTACTCGTCTGTCAACTTGTAGTTTAGGCCGATGGATGCGGCATAATCATCCATGGAACGACTGAAGTGACGGAATGTCCCATTTCCGTAAAACACATTATCATAAAGCGTTGTGCTGGTGCCGTCAAGGTCCTGGTTCCCGCCGTTTTCCACCGTTTGAACGAACTCGTCAACCTCATAGCGGAAGCCGATGTCGGCCCGGAGCTGGTCGGAGAGTTGAAGCTCTGCGCCCAATACACCGGAAGCCACCGTGGTCTGTCCTGTTCCGTTGACATAGAACGAGAGGAAGTTTCGGAACCCGTTTTTTGTTCTGGCGATGGTGACATCCTGGTTACTGACCGGGTCTCTATAGTCCACAAACAAATCGACGAATCGTGGATTATCCCTCA
The DNA here is from genome assembly GCA_035559595.1 of Bacteroidota bacterium. Lineage (GTDB taxonomy): Bacteria > Bacteroidota > Ignavibacteria > UBA10030 > UBA10030 > DATMBF01. Next base: position 15,979 of record DATMBF010000030.1, read on the forward strand.
CATCCATCAGAATTTCTGTGAAGTACCAACGGTTCGTTTGTGTGTAGTGAGCGAAATAGAAGCCGGCTGTGAATTTGTTCTTGCCGATGGTCTTGCTCAGTGTCAGTTGATTCTGAAACGCGCTGAGGGGTTTTTCGACATGCCACAATCCGCTGGGTGCAAGCAATCCGTTACCCGTGTTAAAGACAGCGTTTTTGCCGGTGCCGTCAAAATGGTTCGTGAAGAGCAGCCTGTAGCGGATATTCTGGGCATTTAACGGGACAATGGGTGTTTTACCGCCGCTCGTGTCCCGCATCTGTGTCACGATGTCCTGGGCCCAAGTCGTTGCTGAAACGACATCGAATGGGACGATGGCATTCCAGCCCTGTGCGTTTTCCATGACCTGTATCGTGTTACGGAGACTCCACTGATTGGCGAAATCAAATCCGATGTCCCCCGTGAGCCAATAAGCTTTTGTCCTTAAGCCATCATCGAGGGGGAGCTCAAGTTCGCCGTTCGGTATGCGAGTCCGGATATGATTTCCCTCCTTCGTGCTCATGGAGCCATATTCGGAAAACCCGCTGACGTATTTCGGGTCGTCCGGATTTTGGAAGGGTAACGGAAGGATGAACTGATTCCGATCATCGATAAGTTTGCCGCTTATCCTGACGAAACCGTTGGAAAGAGAGCGCGTGAGACTTGCTTTCAGCTGGCCACCTCTGATGCCGGGGAACCCGGGATTACGCACTCCATGATCGTACCGATAGAACCCGCCCAGGTTGAATTGCCATTGTTCGGCGAGTGGTCCGTTGATATTCAGGTCATAGCGTGTAAGGCCTTCGGTTCCTGCTGTAAGCTTCACGATTCCGCTGAGCTCTGGCCCGCCTGTTTTGTTAATAAAATTGATGATTGCGCCAGGGGTGTTCGAGCCGAACAGCGCAGAGCTTCCTCCACGCACGACTTCAATCCGGTCGATATTCTCATCAGGCCGGAACAAATTGTCGGCGTTCATGAAGAATGTGTGCATCGTCGGGAAAACAGGCAACCCGTCTTCCATGAACATGACGTACTCCACGCCAAGAATTCCGCGAACACTGATATTTTGATTCACTTCGCCCCCCGAGCTTTCTACGCGCGTGAAGCCCGGAACGTACCTGAGCATTTCTGTTGTGCTGCGAGGATTAGCCTGTACGAGCTCCTTTGGTGAGATTGTGCTGATTGCTACGGTGGATTCGAGCTTTTGTCGAGGGGACATTGTTCCCGTTACTACGACTTCTTCGAATCGAAGAATATCCGGTATAAGTTGAAAATCTCTGCTGGTCGTTTCCCCCGCTCGTACCGAGACGGATTCGGTTTTCGCGCGAAATCCCAATGCACTGGCACGAACGTTGTAATTGCCCGGTGGGACGCGCGAAATAGTGTACTCTCCTCGAGCGTTTGCCGCAGCGCCGATCGTTGTCCCCTCGATGATGACGTTTGCGAAAGGAATAGGGGCGCCCGCATCATCGAACACCTTCCCCGCTATGGTTCCGGTTTCCTGGAGAATGGCTGATTTGGGGGCGAGTACGATGCGGCCGTCGTCAAAGGCCATCCATCCTACACTCGTCTCCTCGAGCGCTCGGTCTAATGCCTCAGCGACCGTAACGTTCTCCGCGTGGAGGGAAATTCCTTTTGAGGCAGGCACCACATCCTCGCTATACGCGAACCGGATGTTGGCTTTTTGGGAAATCTCATTTAAGACGGATTTGAGGGGGACACCGTCGACGGAGAGTGAGATCGTTCTTCCGAGGTAGCTGAGATTTTCAGCCCTTGCCAGTTGCGGTGAACCTGTAAGGGATTGCCCGGTGGCAATCTGGCAAATACCAAGAGAGAAACAGAAGAGGACGGCCAACCAAGGCCGCACAAGGAACCGCTTGTTCTGGATCATGGCATCCTCCTTTCTTGTGAAAAACGTTGAATGTGTCTGCATTATTAATGAAACACAACTCGTTTCTCTATACGCTCGTAGCGAACGCCAAGACTCAAGCTTGCAATCTTTAGTACCTCATCAAGCGATTCATCCTTAAAGGAAGCGGTCAACCGTTTACGGAGGAGCGAGGGGTTCGAAACTGAAAACGAGAAATCATACCTTCGCTCGAGTCGCTTCAAGACCTCCTCAAATGTTGTGTTGTCAAACAGCATCCGTCCATTGACCCAGTCAAGCTTCTTGTCGAGATCAACTGCCTGTGGCGAACTCAACGTGCCATCCTCCTTCAGATTACTCATCTGACCCTTTTGAAGGATCACATGGGTTGGTGTTTCTGTCTGGCGAGAGAAGAAAGCGACCGACCCTTGAGCAACCACCACATTGACATAATGCTCGTCAGGCCATGCGCTGACGTTAAACTCCGTGCCCAACGCCTTCACCTCCGCTTTGTTTGTTCTTACCACAAAGGGAGATTCTGAGATCGTTTTGACATTGAAGTATGCCTCACCCTCAAGGTGAAGCTCCCGCACTCCTTGATCGAATCGATCCGGGAACCGAACTGCGCTGGCGGAGTTCAAAAGGACAGTGGATCCGTCCGCCAATCGTATCCTCGCCCTCTCCCCCCGCTCGGTTACCACTTCTCTCATTGTAGGTTTCACATCGGGAGAGGTTAGGGATGTATATTTCCATACAACATACGGCGCGCCAAGCAGAAGCACGATCGCAGCGGCCATTCGCAGGAATTGCATTCCTCTCGTTGCCTGCGTACGAAACTTACCCATTGGTCGCGCCTCCCGCAGGGGAGGGTGGATGTTCAGACGCTGACGGACAGTGTTCCAGGCTTTCTCATCATCCCAATCTGAGACCCGTTTGCCTGTGGCTTCCCAGACGGAACGAAGGGAATCAACAAACTCACGGCGAAGCGGATCTGCCTCCATCCACTTTTCAATCTCGGTTATTTCATAGGGAGAGCTTTCCCCCGCAAAGTAGCGGGCAAGTCTCTCCCAATCGATGCGTTCTTCCATAAAACTCCTTTATTGATTAGACAAAATAGAAATGGAATACCCCTACAGCCAAGATAGAGAGGAACTGTAGGTGACGGGAAGACTTAGAAAGAGAGAGAAAAAATACTGAGGAGGGGAAGATGATGGATGAGGAGTCTCCGAAGGCTCTTGAGCGCACGCCCCATCTGGGTTTCCACCGTTTTTCGGGAGATCCCCAAGACATCTGCGATTTCAGCGTAAGAGAGCCCGTCGAACCGGTGCATCGTAAAAATGAGTCGACAGCGCGGTGGGAGGAGTTGAATGGCTTCTTCCACTGCATCCAGAATTTCCTTTTGTCGAATTTCTTGCTCCGGATTGGCGAAATCAGGGGTAGTCTCTAGGAGGTCGCCATCGATTGATGTCCATTTTTCCTCTTGTTTCAGATGATTGATGGCTTGGTTCTTGACGGCCTGATAAAGGTAGGTTTTCAAGGAGTTGATCGGTGGTCCGTCGTTTCTTTTTTCCCAGAGTCTCACGAAAACGTTCTGGACAATTTCTTCAGCGAGCGGTTTGGAGCCAACCAAGCGAAAGGCAAACCGACAGAGTCGCGGATAGTATGATCGGAACACTGCTTCGAACGCTGCGCTGTTTCCTGCGCGGATTAACTCGAAGGGGCGAGCCTCGTCCGCGTTTTGATAACCAGTCCAATGTGGCATAACGATCTGGGGAGAGATTAGAGATTTTCAACGAAAGATGCAAGGCGCATCTTGAATCTGTTTTCAAGATGATCGAGATGTGGAAGGATCTCGTGTGGTATCCCCCGAAGCGGTCGGGTTGGTGGATTTGACCCCAACGACGAGGTACATATCAATCGATCCCTTTCCCTTCGCGTCGATCTTCCCGCGATACTCGCAATCGAAAACCTCCTTCACAAGATCATACGTAAAGGCCGAAATGTTCACTCTACCAGGAATGCAAGAGCTCTCCATGCGGCTTGCAATATTGACCGTATCACCCCAAACATCGTAGGTGAACTTCTTCTTGCCCACGATCCCGGCAACAACCTGACCCGAATGGATGCCGGCTCTCATGTTCCATTTATACGGAGAAGTTTCATTTCTTTTGAGGATGAGAGACTGCATGTGGAGTGCGGCCATTACTGCCCGTACGGCATGATCAGGCGTTTCGGTAGGCAGTCCGGAGGCGATCAGATACGCGTCGCCGATGGTCTTGAGTTTTTCGATGCCGTGGTGCTCAATGATTTCATCGAACTCCTTGAAAACTTCGTTCAGTTCACCAACGAGACGATCGGCAGGGAGAGATCCGGCAACATTTGTAAAACCCATGAAATCCGTAAAAAGAATGGTGACTGAGCGATACTCGCGCGGCTCGCTAGAGCCCTTTTCTTTGAGCTCCCGTACGACAGGAACGGGAAGAATATTGTTCAGCAGTTCTTCGGAGCGTCTCTGTTCGATCAGGAGTTCTTCCGTTCGTTGGCGTACCATGTCGGCGAGCGCCTGGCTCTTTTTCTCGAGCTGATGCGTTCTGAAACGAAATCCCCCATAAAGAAACCCAAAGAAAGTAACAGCCGCCAGTGCCGCGAACCACGTCGTTCTCCAAAACGGGGGAAAGATGGTGAAGGAAACAGCTGCCTCGTTCGATTCGACGAGATCGGCATCAACACATTTTGCGATGAAACGATAGTCACCGGGATCCAAATTGAAGTATGAGACGGAGGTCTGCTCCACGGGTCCATGCCAGTTGTTGTCATAGCCGACAAGTCGATAGAAATACAGCAACCGTTTCTGCCCAGATCGGAAGCTGAGGCCACGATAGTGGAATGTAAATTCCGAGGCGCCCTCCATCGGTGGAAGAGGCGAACCCCCACTCACCACGCCTTCATTCGTTTTGATTGAGGCGATGTGAATCATCGGGGGGGCGTGGACGGGGTTGACTCTCTGAACTCCATATCGTGTCGCGACCCACAGGTTGTTCTCACGGTCGATTACGGCATCTTCGATTGATGGATGTAATAGACCATCCTTTCGCGTCAGTTTGGAGAAGGTCGTACCGTTGAATCGACTTATTCCCCCAAGCGTGATAAACCAGAGCGAGCCGTCGTTTCCTTTGAGGATTTTCCGCACAACATTGCCGGCAAGGCCATGGTCCGTGCCGTAGGTAGTCCATCGTGTGCCATCGAAGTGCGCGACTCCCCGGTTGGTCATGAGCCAGACCGAGCCCAGCCGGTCGCTGAAAGCACCGGTAACATCATTGCTGGGCAAAACATTCTCCCCACTGAAAAATTGAATAGATTTCCCGTTGAAGTATGCGACGCCGATTGCCGCGTTCCGCTCGAAGGACCACACTCCCGTCCATACATGTCCGCTTGAATCTTCATATATCCACGTCGGAAAACGATCGTTCCACAGGGAATCACCGGAAAAGTATGTAAAGCGCCCGCCGGACAGCACCGAAAGCCCTTTATCTGTCGTGAAGTAGCTGACTCCGCGCTTGCTGACGAAAAAGGAGTTCCACGAGCCAGCTTTTGGCATGATTTCATTTAGATGAAACCGGCTAACTTTACTCCCCTCGATTCGATACAGAGTGCTGATTCCGGTCATCCATACCGTTCCAAACTGGTCCACCTCAAGTGAACGAATCGTTACATCTTCATCCAAGGTTTCTCTTATATTAAACGTTTTCACTGAACCCTGTTCGATAAAGAAAACGGCATCGTCTCTGGTCAGGAGCCACACACGGCCAAACTTGTCTGCTGCGACCTCGAGAATTACCCTATTCTTGAGCATATCTCCCACGCTTCTGAATTTTGCGCCCGCTTCCTGAAAGAGGTTCTTATCTGTCCACAGCCAGAGGATCCCCTTGTCATCGACCGTCAGACCTTGGATCGGTTCATTGGGAATTCCGTCCTTGGAGCCGAGGTGTTTGAATGATTTCCCCAACGCATACCCCACACCCGCAGGAGTTGCGAACCAGATTTTTCCATCAGGAGCGCTTGCGATCGTGACTGTTCCTTGAAGGTCCTCGTTCAAGCCTGGTGCGATGAGGGGCGTTTCGAATCTTCCCTCGTCGTATCGGAGTAGCCCTTCCGTTGTGCCGAACCAGATCAATCCCTCCCTATCCTCGAACACTGTGGAAATGGTTGTTGGAATGGAGGATTCTGTCTTCGCATGCACGGTAACGCTGTCGTTCCGAATACTTGCGATGCCATTCCGTGTGGCCAACCATAACCGTCCGTTCCGATCCTCAATCATTTCTAACACGCTGTTGCTCGGAAGGCCATTCGCTGTATTAAAGAACCGAATATCATCCTGCGACAAGCGCGCAAGTCCTCCCGCCCGCAATCGTAACCATCGTGCTCCCTCTCTCGTCTCAAGAAGGGAGAGGACGTTTTTTGAAGGGAGCCGGTCATTGATGCTCTCAGAGACAAATGCCCCACCGACAAAGCGGGCGATTCCTCCCAACGTGGCGACCCAGATGGTCCCGCTACGGTCTTCTGCGACGTCGTTGACGACATTTTGTGGAAGACCGTGGGCTGTTGTGAAGAGTTTCCAAGACGGTGTGTCACTCTCTTGAGCCAGCGCGACACCTGAGTTCCGGAAACCGACCCAAAGAAAACCGGAGCGATCTTCAAAGATCGTGGAGACCTCCGCTTCAGGAATTCCGTCCGACTCTCCCCACGCGCGAATGGAATCCTTCCCGAACGAGAAAATACCTTTCCGAGTGCCGATCCAGATTCTGCCACGTTTATCGAAAGACGCAACGGTAATCGGATTGTCCTTCCATTGATCTGGTGAACCAATGCTTCTGGTGGTGGAGCCATCGACCATGAAGAGTGCCGATCGGTACACACACAATGCTCGCCCGCGGTCGTCGAAGAAGATGTCGAGAATCTCACCGGGATTTGTCGATGCATCGAGCGATACCTCTTGAAAGTCTCGCCCATCATGTTTGCAAATCCCGGCACGTGTTGCAATCCAGAGGTATCCGAGCCTGTCCTGTCCTAAGACAGAGATCGTGTTGCTTGGAAGCCCGTCCGCATCCGTAAAGAGGGTCCAGCGGTTCTGTTGACCAAATGCTAACGGAGTGAAGAGCAGTACAACGGCAGCAATGATGGGTAGCTTCAACGAGGGATCTCCATTACCTGACAATCTCCGACCGCGTTACGTTTTTCGTGCGAAGGTTCATTGGTCCTTTCTTATGGCTAATGGTGGCAACACCTTCGTACTCCGTTGCCTGTTGCATAACTTTTCCCTGACCAAAGTCAAAGAAGAGGGTTCCACGACCTGACCCTTTGATAGGTACCTCCTCAAAGGGTGTCGTGACAGTTCCACCTACATCTATGCGCATGCTGATCACTGCACATTTCACACCCGCGAAGTCTTGAAAACCGACGAACTTCAAGGAGCGCTTAAGCTGGAGGTCAAACCGTGTTTCTTCCATGTCAAAAGACCAACCGGCACTGCTTTCCCAGGTTTCACCAAGAGCAAGAGGTCGGTCGGGGAAGCCCCCCTCAAATTCAAAATTGACGCGAATACCGTCAATGATTTTCCTTTTTCTGGAAGAGACATCTTCCGCAGGTTTGACGTCCACGTATTTCCCGCTCGATGCTCGGCGGATGAGAATCGGGACACCTTTGAGCTCATCCATGTTGCTGTAGAATTTTTCCTTAAAGAAACGTGCATCCACGCTTTCGATTGTCATGGTAATGTCTGCCGAACTATCGTCATGCACCTTTTGAATCGTGTACCTTGTAACATCCTCGATCGTGATCACGGCATCACGAATAAATTCGCCTGTCTGTGAAATTCTTGTAACAGTTTTGTATGCTATTGCCTCTCCCGGATGGTAGAGGTATCGAAGCATTACTTGCTGGGCAAGGAGATAGTGAATTCCGATGGACGTAGAAAATATGAGGGTGGCAAATCGTGATGCGAGAAATCGCATGGAATCCTCCTTGTGCAAAAAATTGAACGACGAACAGCTCGCGAGTTTTGTCGGTCGGTGAGCAAGCATGAGGGGCAGGGGGCGAGATTCTGTTCTTTTTCCTCGACAGCATCTGGTTTCCGCCTGAATAGTTTGAGGCCCACTCGAGGTATTCCGTCGTTAACAAGCCTTACTTGTTATGACACCTAGAAAAGATACGTGTGGGGTTGGCAAAGGAGGGAATGCGGACGGGCTTCCGGTGCCGATTAATTCGGAGGAGCGAGCCCCGTCCACGTTTTGATATCCAGTCCAACGTGGCATAACGGTCACCGAGAGATTAGAGATTTTCAACGAAAGATGCAAGAAGTCCCGGTCGCCTTGACTATCAAAGGGCATCTCGTTACCATAAGACGACCATCGGGATCACATGCGCCGAATCAACGCATACGTTGTTCTCGCCCTCTCTCTGGATGCCCTCCTTCTGCTCGTTTGCTTCTTTCATACTCCTGCTGTCCTCGATAAGTCGCGAGTTCCGCTTGTTGTTGATAAGACATCGGCCGGCGTCGTTGTCCAGCGAATCGTCGATGCTGAGGCTGCCAGCAATCTTCAGCCAGAAGATGTCATTGTTGCGTGGGGGAAAACGCGATTGCAGATTCCCGAGGCCCTCGAGTTTCTCGCTGATCTTTCCGAAATAGGGGAGACTGTACCGTTCGTCGTTCAACGGGGTGAGCAGACATTTACAACGACTATTCGTCTCATTCCTTACTACGAATCTCCAGTTCGCAACATTATCATCATTCTTTTTGTTGGTGTGATCATTTGGGGAGTGGGGGTCTTTGTGTTGCTTAGTCGTCCTTTCGACTCAATGGCACGCCTCCTCCATTGGAGCATGATATCATTTGCCACGATCATCATGATCACATGGGGGAAGATCTCGCCTGACTCGGTCGATACTTACCTCTCGCGATCGCTGTTCTTCGTCTCATATGCTGGAGTGGTTTCGGGGTTATTGTACTTTACTCTGATGTTTCCCCGGCCTAAGCCGCTTTCGCCTTTCCTTATGAGGTCGATTGCTTTCATACCGTTAACTGTCGTCTCTATTCTGCTTGTCTACTTTCACCTTCTTGCGATTCGGGAAGTATCCGTCGAACGATATATCGAATTCCAACGAGTTTTCGATCTCTTTCACACTCTGATTCTCCTATACGCCGGCGGTGGGATCGCCGCGCTTATCCACTCAAATCGCAGTGTTCCCGTTGCCGAGGAACGTGAGCGGCTTCGCTGGATCATGTGGGGCTTGGTTCTTGGCCCCTTGCCGTTTCTCGTGCTTATCGTTGTGCCGCAGCTATTTTCACCCGCTGGCATTGTTCCCGAAGAGTACACAACGATTTTTTTCATCATTATCCCGCTGACGATGGCCCTTTCTGTTGTTCGCTATCGGACGTTCGATATTGAAGTCGTCATCAATCGGGGTGTGGTCTATGGGGTACTCACATTGATTCTCGTTGCAACCTACATCGTCATGGTGCTGATGGCAACCTCGTTGATCGGCGGGAGTATTGTCTTCGAAGAGTACTTCTTCATCATTCTTGTTACCCTCCTTATTGCGGCTGTTTTCAATCCGCTCAGAGACCGGATCCAGAAGATCGTTGACGAGTCTCTCTTTACGACGCGCGTCAATTTTCGCAATATCGTTCGGCAGGTTTCAGAACAGCTTCGCAAGGTTCTGACTACGGAAGAGCTTTTTCACACTACGGCAAGAGAGATCTGCAAGCACATCGAATGTGATGCGATCGCCGGCTATGAGAGGCGCGGTAATCGGTTTCGCCGTTTGGCGGTGAAGGGAAAGGAATTACCAGAGGAGGTCAACCTGCCGGCAAGAATTGAGAAGAAGGCAGAAAGCAGTCACGCCTTTGCCGTTCCTCTGGTGGCGGGATCGAGAAGAGCCGACATCGATATTTCGGAACATCAGTGGCTTCGTGAGCATGGCGTGGCGTTGATGATTCCGATCTTCTCCGAAGCTCGGTCTATCCTTGCGGTGATCATGCTGAGGCCGTCGCCGAAAATCGGAAGTTATGATGAGGTTGAGTTCGACCTTCTACTTGAAGTTGCATCGGTTGCCGGAGAGGTCCTTGAGCGGTTAAAACTGCAAGAGCGCATCTTCATAGAGAAAGAGGAGCAACGCCGTCTCGAAGAGCTCAATAGGCTGAAGTCGTATTTCGTCTCAAGTGTGTCCCACGAGCTTCGCATGCCGCTCACGTCGATCAAGATGTTTGCTGAGACCCTCCGGCTGGGACGGGTGAAGAGTCAGCGTCAAGTAAAGGAGTATCTTGAAATCATTGAAGGAGAAACGAATCGACTGGCCAGACTCATCGAGAATGTGCTGGACTTCTCCAAGATCGAGCGGGGCGTTAAAGAATACCAATTTGAGAAGGCGTACATACAGGATATCACTGCCCGGGCAGTCGGTGCCATGCGCTATCAATTCCAATCCCAGAAAGCGAGACTTCGTGTCTCGGTTTCGAAGAAACTCCCGCCGATTATTGCTGACGCTGACGCGATTGAGGAGGTCATTATCAACCTTCTCTCAAACGCTCTGAAATATTCGACGGGAAGAAAGGATATCGAGTTGCGTGTGACAAACCACCGGTCGGAGATCTCGCTGATGGTGAAGGACAAAGGAATTGGGATCCCGAAATCCGAACTTCCAAACCTCTTTACTGCATTCTATCGTGTACGAGATGCTCAAAGTGCACAAGTCGGAGGAGCGGGACTCGGTTTGTCGCTTGTCAAGCACATCGTGGAAGCACACCATGGCCGGGTTGAGGTTAAGAGTGAAGTCGGAAAGGGAAGTAGATTCACGATAACATTGCCAGTGAATCATGCCGAAAACCATTCTCATCGTTGAAGACGACAAGGCAATTCTGAAGGGTCTTGAAGATAATCTTACACGTGAGGGCTATCGCATTTTGAGTGCGCGCGATGGGAAGAGCGGCCTTGCCGCTGTGTTCAAGAATCAGCCGGATCTCGTTCTTCTTGACGTGATGCTTCCGCAAATGGGGGGACTTGAAGTCTGTCGACAGTTGAAGAAGAACGGCTTTGAGGCCCCAATCTTCATGCTCACGGGTCTGGCTGATGAGCGGTCTCGTCTGGAGGGGCTTGGACTGGGTGCGGATGATTATATCCCGAAGCCGTTCAGCATTCGGGAGGTGCTGCTGCGCGTCAAGAACGCCCTGAAGCGGACGGAAGAGGTTCTCGGGAAAGCGAAAGCATTGGATGAGGAACTAAAACGAGCCAAAGAGATTCAACGCTCATCACTTCCTGCCAGTCCTCCCAAGATTCAGAGGCTCGATATATTCGGAATGATGGAACCTGCAACATATGTCGGCGGTGATTATTTTGATTACGTTGTTTCGGGTGAGTTGGCTTCGATTATTGTTGCGGACGTATCGGGGAAGGGTTTGCCGGCCGCCATGTATGTGCAAAAGATGCAGGGTATCGTCCAATCGTCCAAGTCACGGATAACGGGGGCCAAAGATATCCTCGAACAGCTTGAAGAACATCTTGGAGTCGGGATGGAGGCCACCTCATTTGTTACAGCTACCGTGGCAACGTTCGACATCACGAAGCCATCAGTAACCATAGCCAATGCGGGCCACCTGCCGGTCCTCTTCCGACGGGGAAAAAGCGTGGAGGAGATCAAACCCGACGGGCTCTGGATTGGCTCGTTGAGTCGCGACCAATTCTCGGCAAGACTCGAGACAAGAGAGATCGAGCTTCGGCGAGGCGATACTCTTTTTATGATTTCCGATGGGGTGATCGAAAGCATGAATGAGCGAGGAGAAGAGTTCGGGTTGGAGCGAGTCAAACGATTGCTTGCCGCGTCTTCAACCTCGGCGCGAAATATCGTTCACACGTGTTTTCGAAGGATCGAAACATTTTCTATGAGTGCTCAACAACATGATGACATCACCATCGTCGGAGTGAGAATAACGTCATGAAAAGAATTGTTATCATCGAAGATGATAAGGCGATTCTGAGAGGACTGGCAGACAATCTCCAGGCCGAGCATTTCCACGTTGAGACGGCATCGGACGGCGAGTCCGGCTACAAACTCGCACGCTCCAAGCCGTGCGACCTAATTGTCCTTGACATCATGCTGCCGGGAATGGATGGATTTGAGCTTACCAAACGCCTGCGGGCAGAAGGAGTACAGACCCCCATTCTCTTTCTCACCGGAAAGAAGGAGGAGGTCGACAAGGTTCTCGGTCTTGAAATCGGCGGTGATGATTACGTAACGAAGCCATTTAGCGTTCGGGAGCTTATCGCCCGGATTAAGGCGCATCTAAGGCGGGAAGGTGCACAAAAAGCCAAGCTGGAGGAGACGATATTTGGGGATGTCTATGTGAATTTCGTGAATCAGGAGGCGACGAAAGGGAAGAAGGCGCTCAAGATGAGCGCTAAGGAGTTTGCTCTGCTCAAGTACTTTGTTGAGCGTGAAGGTGAGGTTCTCTCACGCGACCAGATTTTGCGCGATGTCTGGGGATTTGATGTTACGCCAACCAGCCGCACGGTGGACAATTATGTTCTCTCGCTGAGGAAAAAAGTCGAGAAGAATCCTTCCGAACCAGAGCACATCCTAACAATTCACACTGCCGGCTATAAGTTTGTGAGGTAATCGGTTTCTTTTCCGTGAAGTGCTTCTGCGGGTCGCAAGAACGCCTAACCTGTTATTCCTATCGATAACGATTCAAAGCTCCGTCCGCGTGTCCAGCAATTCCTTGACAATCTCCTGAATGAACGATGACAACAATTGCCTGCCGAAGATGTAGTTACAGATGAACATTCGAGGAGATGTCAATGATGAACAATATCTTTGACCTCATAGAGGCGATCCATGAAAGCGTCCGCCGGCATGTTGAAGAATCAGGTTCAGTCCCGACGGCGATAGCGCTTTCACGCGCCGCATACAGGCGGCTCCTGGAAATCCGGTCGGCCGGTGAGGAAACTTGTGGCCTCATCGTCGGTTGTACTCCACTCCTCTCGATTCCTACGGCTTGGGGAAGTATTCGGCTGCTCATCGATGAAATGTTGGATGATACGATGTTGGAAATCCAGTGACATCTGACGGTCTTTACTCCGTCGACAATTCTATGACAATTCTTTGACGCACTTCGGACAACTTCCGTTGATGATGGCAGTAAGTTTAGAGAAAGACCATCATAACAACCTTATCATCAATTTTAGGGAGGGAGTCCGTCATGAGAATTGTCAAATACACCCTTGTTGTGTTCTGGCTTCTCTCTTTCCGGAGTTTTGCACAACCTGATACTCTTACCATCCTCCATCTCAATGATACGCATTCCAATCTCGCCCCCTTAGGGCCGCGGAATGAGGCGCTCGAAGGATCGCAAGGAGGCCTTGCCCGCGCGGCGAGCGCAATCGGGTTTCAGAAAGCCACTAACCCGAACCCCGTCCTCCTCCATGCGGGTGATCTGTTTGTCGGAGATCTCTTTTTCAATGTGTACTTCGGCGTTCCAGAGCTTCAGATCTTGCGTGACCTTGGCTTCAGTGCTCTTGCCGTCGGAAATCATGAATTCGACCTCACACCTTCGACACTTCACAGTGCGCTCCAAGCGGCATTTGCAGACAGCGGCTTTCCACTGCTTTCGGCAAATCTGATTCTCGACGATCCAGCTGTCGATTCCTTGAAGGATTTCATCCGTCCCTTTACAGTTATTGAGATCGGCGGAATCAACGTCGGCGTTTTCGGCATGACAACTCCTGCAACAAATCAAATTTCGCTTCCAGCACCTGCGGTTGTCGATACCAACATTATCGAAATAGCAACCGCCATGGTGGATACCCTAAAAGCCCTTGGGTGTGACGTTATCCTTTGCCTTTCACACATGGGTTTCACTCTGGATGTCTTAATGGCGACGTACGTGCCGGGAATCCACGGTGTTGTTGGTGGTCATGATCATTATCTCTTCAACGAACCCCGCATCGTTGAAAACGTTGCTGGCGATTCCACGTGGATTGTTCAAGTCGGTTCATACTATCTTGCTCTTGGTAAACTCCGTCTCATTGTTGAGAGTCAGAATGTCCGCATCCTGGATTACGAAGTCATTCAGATTGAAGATCCCGTACCACAGGAAGAAACCATCGCTGGTGTTGTCGATCAGCTCACGCAGGGAATTGAAACAGCGTACGGCCAGCCTTTCTACACTCAACACGTCGGCGTGGTTGGTGCGTATCTTGAGGAGTTTGATGAAAATCCATTGGCCTATGGGATGAAGGACACGCCATTAGGGAACTTTATCGCGGATGTGTACCGTGAATTCAGCGGTGCGGATATTGCGATTCAGCCAAACGGCTCCATTGCCCAGCCGTTGTACGCCGGACCTATTGTTGCCGCCGATCTTTATCGTGCAGTGGGATACGGCTTTAACACGGACAACTTCCTCGGCTATCGATTTGCTACTTTTGACATTACGGGTGTTGCCCTGTGTCAAGGACTGGAATTTAGCCTCTCGACTCTGCACATTAATGATGACTTCCTGATTCAAGTTTCCGGAATGTCCTATGTGTATGACCCAGCGAAGCCGGCCTTCGAGAGACTTGTTAGTGTGAAGATCGGGGGCAATCCAGTTGACCCATTGGCATCATACCGAGTAGCGACGAACGAATTCGTGGCGCTCTTCCTGGATTTCTTGGGGATTCCGATTGACAGTCTCAAGATCTACGAAGGTGTATCGGAATTCGAGGTTCTCCTCCAGAATGTGGCTTCACTGGACACGATTCAGGCGGCATCCGAAGGTCGGGTGAGGGCTGACAGCATCGACAGAACGACGTCGGTCGCCGAGGGTCAATATGCCATTCCCAAGGAGTTTGCGCTCCAGCAGAATTACCCCAATCCGTTCAATCCAAGCACAACTATTGAGTTTTCGGTTCCTGTGCGTGGATTTGTCACGCTGAAAGTGTATAATCTCCTGGGGCAAGAAGTGGCTACGCTCGTTTCTGAGGAATTGCAACCCGGTGTTTACAAGAGGAAATGGAATGCCCCGGGACTCTCAAGCGGGGTGTACTTTTACCGCTTGCAGGGAAGCGAATTTGCCCAGACAAAGCGGTTGATCATGGTGAAGTGACAGGTACACTGCGAACATCGAAAAGGAGACTGTGATAGTGAAGAACTCTCAGAAGACAATGGCATTCTCAGCCAAACTGCTTTTCTTCCTGTTCGTCTTTTTTGGATGTACCCACACAGTGATGCGTCAGTCCGTACCGCCGACGGAGGCGAGGAAAGTCGACAAAGCCAGTGAATTCCTCAAAGCTCACCTCCGCGACGGTAGGGTTATGGTTTTCACAAAATGGACGATCCATCCAGACAAGTCGATGATTGCCGGCGAGTGCGGGCTTCTGGATTTCAATCGAGAGCTCATGCGGAGTGGTCAAGACAGTATCCATTTTGACGATATCTCTTTGATTGAAACGAACAAGATCGAATCGAGCGGTGGAGCAATGACCTTCATGACTGTGCTCTCAGTCGGCGTAACCCTTTCCTGTATGGCGAATCCAAAAGCGTGCTTTGGTTCTTGTCCCACCTTCTACGTCTCTGATGAAAACGGAGATCATCTTGTCGCCGAAGGATTTTCGTCGAGCATCCTCCCTTCTCTTGAAGAAACCGACATCGACGCACTGCACATGATGAAGCCGGCCGGTTCGACAGTCAAGATCCAGATGACGAATGAGGCCTTTGAAACGCACGTTGTTCGCTACGTTAATCTTCTGGCGATTCCCAGAACCGAGGGGGAGCAGGTGTTTGTCTCTCCAGCAAAGGAGTTCTTCGGTGTGCGTAACGTTCGATCGGTTCGTTCGGCCGTTGCTCCAGAGGGGGAATGCACAAATCTCCTGCGGTCGTTTGATGCCAAGGAACGGTTTAGCCCTGCCGATGAGCATAATCTCGCCCAACGCGAGACACTAACTGTGCACTTCGATAACGTGCCTGATGGCGACGTCGGTCTGATCGTTGGCTTTCGGGAGACACTGCTTTCGACTTACCTGTTTTATCAAACCCTGGCGTATGCCGGAAACCACGCTGTCCAATGGCTTGCCCAGTGCGAACGTGATCCTTTCCTTACAGCAAGATTTGCTGCCGGTTATTATGAGGTCCTCGGAGGAATTAAAGTACTCGTGGAGACCGATGATGGCAACTGGGTGAATGCCGGGGAGATACATGAAAGTGGCCCAATTGCCCGGAACATGGTTATCCTACCTTTGCCGCCATTAGCGCGAGTCCGGTCAATACGACTTGTTATGGCAAAAGGTCGTTGGCGGTTGGACTTTATTGCACTTGGCGAGATCGTCGGCAAGGATATCCCGGTTCGGGTTCCTGTTTCTTCTGTCACGCGAAACGGTGTCGAAGATCGTCAAGCGCTCGAGATTCTTCGCGATGAAACACGCCAAATGGCAACCTTTCCGGGTGAGGCACTATCATTAACGTATGAGTTACCCCAGAACGGTACGGCGTATGAACTTTTCCTCGAATCGAGGGGGTATTACTTGGAATGGATACGTGAAGAGTGGAAGAAAGAAGAAAACTTGGAAAAAGCAATGAAGGCTTTTCTTGCCCCTGAGGAATTCGTCATTGAAGAAGCACCAAGATTTAAGGCACAGGAAGCAACGATGGAAGAAACATTCTGGAGGAGCAGATATGTTCGACAACAGGAGAACTAAGTTTGCCATATACGCCTTTGTTCTGATCGTGATATGCGGGTGCGCGGCGACCATAGCTCCCGATGAATGGTTGCCGGCCCCGGAGGAACTTCAACACGACTCCTATGGCGGCTGGATTCTTCTCACGGTGGGTGAGGGTTCAAACAAGCGGGTAGTAGAAGGAGAGTTCATCAGTGTTGAGGAAAGTATGGTCTATGTTCTACCAATCGATGAAGCCGTTCGTTCGCTTCCCCTGGATTCAATTCGTTTTGCCCGGCTGCAGATTCATCGTAAGCAACACGGCAGAACGGCGGGATGGACAGTGGTTGGGACGCTCTCGACTTTGAGCCACGGCTTCTATTTGCTTCTCACTGCTCCTAGCTGGCTGTTGGTCGGGATTCTCTCTTCGGCCAGCGTTTCCAAGGAAGGTGACTTCAGTACCGACAATCCAACAAGAGCGTGGTGGGTGGAGGTAGCGAAGTTCTCAAGGTTCCCACAAGGACTGCCGGAGGGACTGGACACAGCGTTACTTCGTGGAAAGAAACCACCGGAGGATCTCAAGCCATAGTCATTCGGAGGAAGGTCCATGCGCATCTTCATTAACATTTTTATCATCACTCTCGCATCGATAACAATCTTGTACGGCCAAGGTTGGCAAGGGAGAAAGTCTCCGGATAAAAATGCTCTCTATGGTGAGTTGTTAGGGAAAGGACATCTTTTTACTCTTTACTATGAAAGAATGGTGAGTTCGTCGCTCGGACTGAACATCGGAGTTTCTGTCTGGCCTGAATTCCTCGCCATTCCCGCCTTTGCCAGCTGGTACCCTGTGGAAGATGTCCATAGCCCGTACGTTGACATCGGATTTCGGCTTCGACAAATGCAGGAGCTTTCGATCCGTAAGGAAGTCGTTGTGAATGGAGGTTATCGGAACGAGTATGAAGTTTGGTCGCATAGTCCAGTGACTCGTTATAATCCTTTTCTTGGTATCGGATACTGTTACAGAAGTCGGGGGGACGGGCTGATCTTCAGAATCGGAGGGCACGTCTACATGGGAGATTTGGGAAACTCAGCGGATTTCTGGAACGCGCGGGTCATGGGGGGAATCTCTATGGGGTTCACCTTCTGATCAGAATTGGGTTCCTCCATCACCTCATTCTACGTGCTCCAATATGCTTTCCGGAAGAATTCTCGTAATTATCAACGCTCATGCAGGAGGCGGAAGAGGGAAGAGTCGGTGGGAGCGCCTTCGTGAGGCGCTGTTCGTCAATGGACGTCGGATTGATGAGCATTTCACAACACAACCAGGCGAGGCAACCCGTATTGCCCGCGATGCTGCGCGGGGAGGCTACACCACCATTGTGGCTGCTGGTGGGGACGGAACGTTGAATGAAGTGCTGAATGGAGTCATACACGGCGACCAACTCGTTTCCCCAAATGTGACGCTTGGACACATCGGTCTTGGTAGCAGTAATGACTTTCTTCGGAGCGTTGGACGAAGTCGACCAGGTGAACTGCTTTCGACAGCCACGACTGTCGATGTTGTCAAACTTCAGTGCCACCACATCTATGGCACTGCCATCGTCCGATACTTTCTTCTAAACTCAAGCATTGGGATGATCAGTCGAGCCATTGAGATCTTCAACCGCCCATCCTTTCTTCGTCGTTTACTTCGCCAAATCCATCCGGACACCGCGGCCGCCATTGCCGGTCTGAATTCCGTTTCCAGACCAGTGCAATTCTTGTGTGCAATCTCGCTTGACGGCTCGCCGATGTTCGAAGGCATTGTGAATAGTGTTGCCATCGTGAAGAGCCCGCATCTGGGGGGCGGTATGGATTATGGTACGGAATACCGTCCGGAAGATGGGAGGTTTTCCGTAGTGGTCTTCCGGAAGACAAGCCGTCTTGAAATGATTTGGTTAATGAAGAAATTCTACGATGGATCGGTGGTCGACCACCGAGCGGTCAATCGAAACAGTGGGTCAGAAGCACACATCACCGCTGATGGTGCTCCAATGATCGAGGCCGACGGGGAACTCATTGGCTATCTGCCGGCGCGCTATACTATTCTTCCAAAGTTTGTAACCATTCTGACGTGAGAGATCATGGCAATCTCGATCCGGCCGGCAACGTCCGAGGATAACGAACAACTCATTCGACTGACTAAAGCTTGTCCAATGAGTGGCGTGATAAGTCTTTATGTTGATCGAGAGCCAGATTTCTTCTTTCTGAATCGGCTTCAAGGTGAAGAGTGGCGACTTTACGTTGCCGAGGTGGGTGGTGAGATCGTTGGGTCACTCGGTGTTGCCTATCGAAAAGCT
This sequence comes from Bacteroidota bacterium, assembly GCA_035559595.1. Lineage (GTDB taxonomy): Bacteria > Bacteroidota > Ignavibacteria > UBA10030 > UBA10030 > DATMBF01. The sequence continues at coordinate 34,884 of DATMBF010000030.1, forward strand.
CGTGTGCTGGGAGAAATCATGCGCATGGCATACCTTACCGACGTTAAGATTGCGCCGGCTTATAGAGGTTCGACGGTTGCTTTCCGTTTGCTGCGGGAATTGTACGAAAACGAGAAAGAGAAGGAGTTTGATATCTACGTTTGCAGCACGCTAAAGGGAAACGATCAGGTCATTCAACTATTTCAAGGGCGGGCGGGCATTCCATCGCTGACAAATGTTGGGGAGGTGTCGGTCGTCAACGTTATCCCGACCTATTGGTTTCGCCTCCGCCAGCAATGGAGAATTCGACGAGCAACAGAACATGATCACCAGCCTATTGTGGAATTGCTGGAATCCGGTTATCGATCACATTGTTTTGCACCCGTGTTTCCCAATCAGCTTACGCCGGGCCGCAATCACGACTCTCCACCGATAGCGAGCTATCTTGTGGCTGAGCGGAACGGAGAGATTGAGGCAGTTGCACAAAAGTGGGATCAGGGGAATTACAAACGCCTCGTCATTGTGCGACACAGTGGACTCACCAAGAGCCTTCAGCTTGTATCGCAAATCGGTTCCATTGTTCATCTCACGCCGCCGATTCCTTCAGCAGGAATGTCCTTGAAAGTTCTTCAAGTGAGGCACACGGTTTGTGCCAAGGGGCGAGAGGAGGCTCTCCGACAACTTCTTCTCTTTATTTATCGAGAAGCTTATCGAAATAGTTATCACGCAGTTCAGCTTTCGATGGCGAAAGAGGATGGTCTGCAGAAGCTCGTTCCAGGCCCATTGAAGGTGAAGATCCCCCTCGTGGTGTATTGTGGCTCACTGAAGGATCCTACTCTTCCGGGCAAGATCAAAGGGTTGTGCATCTACGAAGACGTCTCCCTCGTTTGAAGTTCTGCCCAACACTCATCCCACAATCTCAAAAAGCATCTGATGACCTCATTACCCTGCGCCTTTGCAGATCAGAATGAGTTGCATGGAGGTCTTCAGTCCGTTGTGTTTATCTTTGACAGTTCTTTGACAGCGTCCTGACCGGAGGGTGACAACTCCATCGTGTCATTTGATGTAATGAGGATGGAGATACTCAAGAGAAGATGTTCTTCTCGGAAACACATTCACCACTTCTCAGGAGGTTGCAATGAAACTCCATCGATTGCTTCTGCTGTCACTCATGGTCATGCTGGTTGCAGGACTGAACTCGATTGCCTTTGGGCAATTTCAAGCCACTCGGATCACCAATGGTCATCAAGATCATCGGCATGACTCACAGCTTCTCAAACCATGGCAACGGGATTCCGTTCTCATGATCGAGCGTAATCTCGGCGGTCCGAGGATGGGCGTAACGTATGTCCCGGGGAATGGAGTGCTTGTCCAAAGTCTTCGTCGCCTTTCTGTAGGTCCGATGTTGAGCCAATTCGGCTGGCATTTTGAATATCAGGTGATTCCGGACGGCGGCGGGCCGCAGTTTATTGTGCAGTTCGTTCCCATGATTGCCGGCGTGGAGTACGGTACGATAATTCCCCATGGCACGTTAGCTATGGGTATCCGATTCCCTGACGGCCTTGAGTTCGGTCTTGGACCCAACGTCATGCTCACCACGGCCGGTGCGGCTTCTGCGCTTGTCATGAGTATTGGAAAGAGCTTCAACTATGGGGGCGTTAGTATCCCGTTGAACGCTGTTGTGACCACAAATCCGCACGGTACCCGCATTTCGTTGATTTTTGGTTATGCGATCGGGTGGTAACATGAAAAGGAATCGTGCGTTCAAGAAGACAATGTTCTCGATCCTTCTCCTTAGCCTCGCGTGGAGTCCGGCGACGGGGGAGACTCCAAGAGTCTGGATGAGGCTCTCGGGAAACAACGTTCTCGTGAACGCACTGATTGTATCGGTAGACTCTGAGTATTGCCATGTGGATGAGAGGGGTCGGTTACTCCGGATTCCAATCGATATGGTCGAGGAGATTGTTCCATTAAAGGAATCATCCATCATGGATGGTGCGGCTCTTGGCGGAGGGGTCGGCTTAGTTGCGGGTATTGCCCTCACAGAATTCGTGTTGACGGATTCCTGGCCGCAGAAGTTCAAGCCCGAAGCCACAACACTGTTTCTTGCCATCATCGGCGGCATCATTGGGGGTGTAAGTAGTTCAGTGTCGGGACCCATTGACAAGATTCATCTTGTTCAATGCTCGCGCGAGCAGAAGCGGGAGATTCTCGTGAGATTGTCACAGAACCGCGTTCGCGATCGTGTGAAGCACTTCCCGGATGAGTTTTAGCACCGTATGTTTTACAAACCGCACACTTCTCCTGTCCTCCAGTAAGACCCGCATCACGTGCAGCAGGTTGCGAATGCAATCCTGCTGCACCCGCCGATTTGATAATTCTTTGACAGCATCCAGACGATGACGTGACAACTTTGATGTCAAGAGTGAGTATTTCATGTTGACAAGCGAAAGGAAACGTCATGAACAAGTATTTCGGTCTCACCGCAATCCTTCTCACGGTTGTTGGCGGTTTTGTCAAGGCACAAAACTTCGACCATACAAACGACCACGTGCTCAACGACAAAGGGAGTGCTCGCGTAACGATGGCCACGGGAATTCCTTATGTGGCGATCGGCGAGTATGCCTATGGATTCACCGGTCGCATCACCGTGGGCGTTCTCGCAGGTCTCACGCCCAACGTCGAGGGGTACGGCATTCGCGGAAGAGCGGTTCTTTACGAGCAGTACGATGGATTTCGTGTCTACTTCTGTACCCCCATCCTTTACTATCCAAAAACAAAAGCCCTTGGTGGAGATCCGTGGTGGTTGACGCGACCGAACATCAATTTTGAATGGATGACGGGCGGGTTTCGCTACAAGGTGGGCGGCAGTCTCATCGCTGCGTCTTCGCATCATTCTCTCTTTGGAAATCCCGCAAGGGCAAAATTCCGGCCGGGATTCTGGAATGCTGTCCACGGCGGCTTTTCTCTCCCAATAGGGCCCGCAATGACTTTCGAGTGTGAGGCCTCGTTGGTCATGAATGGCTTGCGTGTCGCCGGATCGGATTGGGTCGGCGGTCCGCCGGTAATTCTCGTTTTCGCATTCTCACACATTCTCTAACGTTATCCGCAGGAGACATTTATGCCAACTGCCGCAGCGGTTCTAGTTCAGCAACCAACAGGTTCTCAGATTTACGGTTGCAAACATCAAAAGCCAATCTCCGTTCTCAGCCGCAAGTCGTTACCAGAGGAAAAGTGGCGTGTTCTCCGAGAGCTCCAAACGCTTGAGGCCAAGTACAATTGGATGACGCTTTTCTTTGTTGGGGTTTGGGTCGCGTCGGGCTTGCTTTTTCTTCACTCCTCCTTCTTCGTCTTCCAGATCGCTTGTTATTTCCTCATGGCGTGTTGTGTCAACGCGCTTCCGATTCTTATGCATGAAGGATGTCACTCGCTTCTCCATAAGAATCCGATGGTGAACCGCTGGCTCGGGTTCTTCTGCGGATTGCCGGGACTTGTCTCTGTGTCTGCCTATCGGTCGATCCATCTCATCCATCATGGTCATACTCGCTCAAAGGATGACCCTGACGACATCGAAAATTCGCCTCGGCAATCGATGCCGCTGGTATTGATTTACTATGTTGTCCTGCTGGTAGGCATTTACATTTATATCTTCACTGTTCCCGTCGTGGGATTTCAAAAGGCTCAGCCAAGAGCAAAAAAGAATATCCTTGCCGAGTACGGTATGATGCTGGGGATCTACACCGCGCTCTTTATCCTCGTTCCTTTTGAATTCCTTCTGCATTTGTGGCTGATTCCCCTTGTCATCGCCGGCCAGCTCTCGAACGTTCGTGGATTGGCTGAACACGGACTTACGACAGGCGGAAACGAATTTACCGACACCAGGACGGTCCTCAGCAATCGCTTCGTTTCTCTCATGATGTGCAATCTCAATTATCATCTCGAGCATCATCTTTTCCCCGGTATTCCCTGGTACAATCTGCCGAAAGTGCATGCAGAACTGAATGATGTTTACCGTCGCGCGGGTTCTTCGGTGTACTCTTCTTATACGAGATTTCTTATTGACTTCTTCCGGACGACGTGGGGGAATCAGATTGTTCCTCACTTCCGCCTCATTCCAGCGCACATCCGGGAAGAAATCTGCCTTTAACGGGAGAATGATTATGGACACGGTGAAGAATCAACAAGAGAGTTTTGAAACGAGGAAGGGTGATTGGATTCGCATTACGATAATTTTCTTCTTGCTCACCCTCTTCAAAGCCGTGCTTGGATTTCTCTTACTTCTGGTGATTCTGAATCCAGCCCTCATAGCACAAGAGAACGATCATCTCGTTGTGTTTGAAGACGGCGAGGAACTACGGTACAGAGTGAGTTGGACCTTCATTCGATTAGGGACGGTAGTCATCAGGCAAAGGATGGTGGACGCTGAACGATACACGATTTCCCTCGAAGCAGAGTCCGATCCACGTCTCCCGTTTATTGATGTATACTTTGTCAATGAGTCCATCATTTCGACGCATCCAGTGAAAAGTCTCGAATTCCGATCGACTCTTGGGCGAGACCGGTCAAAAGTGTTCGTTCACGAACTTGACTCAAGCGGCAAAACGTTACATCTGACTGAGTACCGCAATGGTGTGGAGGTTGACCATACTGTTGCCACACTGGAGCGTGAAATTCATGACGATCCAAGTCTCTTTATGTTCATTCGGTTGCTTTCCGGATCGGGAAAACAGTCCGAAGTGATTTCCGTGATGGAAGGAAAACTCACGAGAACCGTCTTCACATTCTTTGACGAGGCAGAGAACGTTGACCTTGCAATAGTCGACAACGCGCTTGGCGCGCACAGATTCGAGGGAAAGGCAGACTGGAGCCGCCCAGATTATGCGGGTCTCAAGGGAGAATTCACAGGATGGGTTAGCTGTGACTCGGCACGGATTCCTCTCCGCATCGAGGCAAAGATCTTCCTGGGTTCCATTGTGTTGGAACTCGAATCATATAAGAGAGCAGGGTGGACTTTGGGAGGGACAAAGATCACGCAATCTTCTCGATAAATCCTGCAGTAAAAGGACAACGGAAAGCCGAGCCACTGCCGTAATTCCGGTAAATTGTTATCTTAGAAGATGACTCTGGAATGACCTGATGACCGCGAAAGAACGAACTTTCACTTTGAGTGCCACACTTTCCGTTTTCATCGTGGTATGCTGATTTCAGCGCATTCAAGATCAAACGGACGAATGCGACGCAGTCGGCATTTCCTCTGGCGTCGTGACGACCGGATCTTCACAGGCGGCGTTAACAGCAGGATTGGGTTGGGGTTTTTCGGGAGGTGAATATTCTGATTCGCCTACGGTTCTGATTGGGAGGGGGTCAGGTTTCAAACAGCCTGAAACTGATCACGGAGAACTGGATTCCACCGAACTCGGATTTCGCTGTCATTTCGTTCGGAATGAGACTTTTTGGCGAGCATCTTGCTGCAGACTTTGCTTTGATTACGACAACCGAGGCCAGGGGGAACTTCCCCTTCCTGCCGTGGATTGGATTTGCTTACAATTTCTGAAGAGGTGATTTTGTGTTGCGCATAATCTTGCTCCATGTCTGCACTGCTCTCCTTCTGGAGAACGCAGCAGCCCAAAGTCTGAAGATAGCCACTGCCAATATTTGGTCTGGAGTCGACTACAAGGGATCGATTGAAGTAGGCGAGTATGAATCACCCGATCGAAGAGAGCAGCGTGTGCAAAGTTTGCTCGGTGAATTGCGCAGGGTCAATGCAGATGTCATCGCACTACAAGAAGTTAATCCCGTTCATCGACTTTCTGAACGGATTGCCGATGAACTTGGCTATGATGTGATCTACCAGAGGGCGAATGGTGGAATCAAGGTCGGCGGAATCGGCATTCCAACGAATCTCAACGAAGGCCTCGCCCTTCTTGCGAGAAAAGAACTGGGTCTGGAAATGGTCGATGTATGGGATCTGTCGCGGACATCAGGCCTATTCGGAAATTCCGTTTCGTTTCATGTTGATGATCAGAACATTGCGCTCGTCGGAAGAATCTTTGTCAGTGAAAAAGCGGTCTACATCGCGAATGTCCATCTTACGGCCGCTGTTCCGTGGAATGACGAGACTGCAACTGCGTTGGACAGTCTTATACGTCATGGAAGAATCCCCCACAACGAGCGAACAGGGATCGTGAGGCTCCTTAAAGAAGGAGATGAGTTAAGGACTGAGGAGTTCAAACTCCTTGCCGAGAAGTTACAGAGACTTCTGGATGAACCCGTCATTCTCTGCGGCGACTTTAATGTTGGCAGAGGTCACGACGCCATGAACGAGCTCGTGCGGCTTGGGTTCTTCCATACGGCAGTTGACGAGTCACAGCTCACATGGGATGCGGAGGAGAACACCAATATCAGGTTTTCCACTCAGTCTGTTGATGCCAAAGGGGTTGGACTGTCACCGCTGGAGGTAGTTGCAGCATGGCATGATACGAAGAGTCGCACAATAGATTACATCCTCTTGAGCCCGCTGTTTGCCCGGCACGCTGTAAGAGGGAACGGCCTTTTTCTCAATCAGCGGGGAGATGGGGTTTTCGCGTCGGATCATTTCGGGGTCTGGTCGGAGATTGACGCCAAGGGCCTTGGCGCTCACCGGGATGACGCTTTTCTGGAAGAATCGCGTCAGACGGATTGGGACGCGCTCCCGATTCTCAGCTATGATACGGATGTCGGATTTGGTTACGGACTCAAGGGCTTCTTCTTAAATTATCTGGGGAAGTCCGAGTCTATCGACTTTGTGGCGTTCAACAGTACAAAAGGAGAACGATGGTATCGATTTGTCTTCTCTATTCCTGATTTTGAGTTGAGACAGGGGAAGAAGTATGATTTCTCGTTTGACCTTATTGCGGATTACGACAAGTATCTCGCGAACAATTTTTTTGGGGTGGGAAATCAATCGAGGAAAGCAGACCGGGAGGTTTACACAAAGGAACCTCTTGAGATCCAGGCCGTCTTTGGTCGAGGCGCAACGCGCAGGATCGTTGTGCAAACGGGAGTGAAAGTCCGGACCGTCCGAAACTTCGGATTTGCCGACACATCGTTGTTTGCCCGGTCACTTCCTTCCGTTAATCACGATCGCAGTACAGGAGTAACAGTATTTGGGTCGTTTCGTTACGATTCACGGAATAGTTATATCAATCCTTCACACGGCAACGTTGCCCAGGTTGATTTGGAAGGAGGATCACAAGATATTCTTGGGGATTACAGCATCGTATCCGCTGCGCTTTCACTTCAAACGTATCGAGTCCTTTTCTATCCGAAAACCGTTCTAGCTCTCCGATGGATGATGCAGTCTATCAGCGGGTCGAATCTGCCCACTCATACTTTTGTAACCCTTGGAGGGAACAAGACGCTACGCGGCTATCCTCAAGATCGCTTCCTCCACCGTGTGATGATGCTCGGAAACGTGGAGGTCCGATTTCCTATCGCGTGGCGATTTGACGGAGTGCTCTTTTATGACACGGGGAATGTCTGGCGGGATATCCGCCAGATCGGCTTTGCATACTGGAAGAGGAACAACGGTGTCGGACTACGATTTGTGCTGGATACTTTTATCGTTCGGGGAGATTTAGGATTCAGCAATGAAGGGACAGGGTTTTACTTGAATTTTGGTCACACCTTCTGAAATAGGCTCTACTCTTCCAGGTTAAGATACTGATTCCACTTCCGAAAGAGTTCTGCGGTTGCTCTCAAATCTCCAACGCAGTATTCCGCAATCTCTTGAAACCGCTTTTCCTCGTACAATCTGCCAAGGTCGAGACCGGTGATGCCGTGAGACTTGGGGCTTTCAATCCCAAATGCCTTGCAATAGAAGTCGAGATTATACTTCCGGATGGAGCCATAGAAGGTGAGTTGGTCGAGAAGGTCGCAATGCACGGAATGATCGAAACGGTATGGGAGAAGATTTCGGGTCGGCGTAATTTCAAGAATTGCCGAGCGCAACATGAGGAAAGGACAATCAAAGCTTCGGCCGTTGAAGGTGATGATCTGATCGTAGTGTGCAACATCCTTCCAGAAATGCGCAAGGATTTCCCGTTCGTTACCTGAGAGGTAGTGCACGCTTCCGTCGGAAGAATGCTCATCGGTCTTCGTGGGCGCCTCGAAGAGCATGCGGATGCGGTTGGTCTCGGGATTGAGCATGCCGATGGCAATGATGCGGGCGGTCAGCGGAGAAAGATTGAGCTTCTGGAGTGCGGCTTGGCGCTCTTCTTCGGTTTCGGAGAAGCGAAGGAGATAATCGCGTTGCGCTGTGTCAAATGACTCGAGCGGATACGCGAGCGTCTCGATATCGACGACCACTCGTGACATTAACGAAAGATCAGGCGGTGATACGGTAGTTCTTCAGACCCCAGTAGGTTTCTTCAGCGGAGGCTTTGAGAATGGTGGCAATGGGAATCCCCAGAATCATTCCCGCAACCCCCATGAGCTGATTTCCGATAACAAGAACAATAATTACCGTGAGCGGGTGCATGTCGACCGACTTTGAAAAGCAGACCGGCTGGACAATGATGTTATCGATTGCTTGAATGGTCACGGTAAGGATGACAATCGGAACGAGCATACGGAAATCCCCGTATTGAGTGAGTGAAACGAGGAACGCTGGGACGGCACCTACGATCGGACCAAGGTACGGCACAAGGTTCGCGATCCCCGCGATGGTGCCAATGATAAACGGATAATCAATACCGATCAGCATCAGGCCGACGATGCTCAGGATACCGATAATGATCGAGTCAAGAATCCAGCCGCGAAGGTAGCCAACGAGATCGCGTTGAATCTTATAGAGAACGTTCATCGTCATTTCGAAGTATTTGTTTGGGACTCGCTCAATCAGCTTCTTGAGGGCGATATCCCCTTCAGCGAGGATGAAGTAGGTAATGAATGGCACGATGCTGAGAGTCACCAACAATCCGACGACATTCTCGAGGAACGAACCAATGGCCTGAATACCTCCGTTCATAATCGATCGCGTTTTCGCAGCGACCTCTTCCGCAGTGAAGAACGGAATATCTTCTGCCAAATCTTGTGATGCTTCGAGGAGTTTTTGATCGAAGGGGAACGTCTTGAATTGATCGTACAACCCTTGAACCCGGTTTACGATAAAGGGAACGATCTCCATTGCTGCGAGGACGGTGGAACCTCCCACAATGAGGAACACGAGGAGAATTGCGAGGCTGCGACGCAGGCCGAGCCTGAACTCGAGAAACTTGACAAGCGGCTTGAGCATAAACGCGACGAGAATGGAGGCGATAAGGGCAAGCACAAGGTCCGGGAAAAACGAGGCAACCCAGAAGCCGATCAGGAGAAGCCCGAGGAGGAAGAGAACTTTGAGGAACGGTCGGTTGGAGGTGATTGCCTGCATCCTATGCGATCAGTGTGCGAACGGTTTTCTGAGCGACTTCTGTGGAGAAGCCGCGGCGCAGGAGGTAGTTGAAAATGCGGTTTCGAAGCTTCCGTTGGTCGAGGTTGGAGTGCGAGCCGTTGAATGATCCCAAGCGCTTCTCGGCAAGCATGCGGGCAGCTTCCAGTTGCTTCTCATCCGAGACGTACTCTTTCAGCACCTTTTCGACGACTGCGGGAGAAATACCGCGCGCAATCAGTGCATGACGAAGCATGGAGTAACCGCTCGGGCGGCGCTTGAGGCGGTCGCGAACAAACATTCGCGCAAATTCCGTGTCGTCCACATACTTCATCGACTGCAGGTTCTTCACGATCTTCTGTGCCAGCTCTTTCTTGTATCCCTTCCGCATCAAATGATCCACGATCTCTTTTGAACTGCGGGGGCGGTAAGAGATGTAGTTTAGAGCAATGGACTGAGCCCGGTGCTGCGCTTCCGCCGTGGTAATGCGTTCAACGGTTTGGTCGTCAATTCGCTGGTTGATATGCAGATCGAACTTCTGCAGTACGTCTGCGCTGACGTCGAAACCGAGACCGCCGTCGATGTACACGGTGTAGCGGTCACGAAATTTCTTGTGACGCAAAACCTTCGTGATAATCACAAACTGTTCCTAATTCTTGGATGCCCTTTTGGCCGCCGTCGGTGCCGGGTCGGCTTTCTGAGCTGGTATTTCGTCGGCTAACAGGCCAATCTTTTTTCGAACGACTGTGTCAATCTCCTTCACCATTGCGGGATTGCTCTGGAGATAGGTCTTCACCTGGTCGCGCCCCTGACCGATTCGGTCTTCCTTGTAGGAGAACCATGACCCGCTTTTGGCAATGATCCCGTGCTCCACGGCAAGATCGATCAAATCCCCAAGTCTGGAAATTCCCTCATTATAAAGAATATCAAACTGTGCTTCTTTAAACGGTGGAGCAACCTTGTTTTTGACCACTTTCACGCGTGTACGATTCCCGATGACGTTCTGACCGTCCTTGATGGCTTCGATTCGCCGAACGTCGAGCCGGACGGAGGCGTAAAATTTCAGAGCGTTTCCGCCTGTGGTCGTTTCCGGATTCCCAAACATCACGCCGATCTTTTGGCGGAGTTGGTTCGTGAAGATGACGCACGTTTTGGACTTGCTGATGGCGGCCGTGAGTTTTCGCAGTGCTTGAGACATCAAGCGCGCTTGCACGCCCATGGAGGGATCGCCCATTTCGCCTTCGATTTCAGCTCGAGGTGTCAAAGCCGCAACAGAGTCGATGACGATGACATCCAGCGCGCCGCTCCGAACCAGCGTTTCCACAATCTCCAATGCCTGCTCACCAAACTCCGGCTGAGAGAGAAGCAGGTTGTTGATATCCACGCCAAGTTTCTTCGCATAGGCTACGTCGAGTGCGTGTTCGGCATCGATGAAGGCCGCAACTCCCCCTTGTCGTTGGGCTTCCGCAATCACATGCAAGCAAAGGGTCGTCTTGCCCGAAGATTCCGGTCCGAACACCTCTACAACGCGACCTCGAGGCACGCCGCCGATTCCAAGCGCAACGTCGAGCGAGATCGAGCCGGTGGAGATAGCATCGACCTTTGCGATCGGCCCTTCCGTCAGCTTCATGATCGAGCCTTTGCCGTGCTGCTTCTCGATCTGATCGATGGCAATCTTGAGTGCCTGAAGTTTCGCTTCTTTATTGTTCGTCTCAGCCATTGGAACTCCGTGTGATCATGTGAGGGTAAATGCTTTCTTCACTGCGTATGTCGATCCGGTGGGGTGAAGCGTGCTCTGCATGATAAGCACCCCCGAGCAGAGCGATCGAATCGGCTCAAAGGTAAGTGATTTTAGTTTGTCTGTCAAGCGACGAAGGTTCCTTGTACCTCTCACACGACCGATGGTGATGTGAGGATGAAACTCACGATCCTCTTTTTTGAATCCGAACTCGTACGATGTTTCCTCAACGACTCGCTGAATCTCACCGAGAGTTCTACTATGTTCCGCTCCAATCCAAACGACCCGTGGGTGTTCGAGGGAAGGGAACCCTCCGAGGTGGCGGTAGACGATTTCAAACGGAGGGAATCTCTTGAGGCGTTCTTCCAAGGCCTTGGAAAGATGATTGAATTTCTCAATCTCAACATTCCCAAGAAACTTCAACGTGATATGGAGTTTCTCTATGTTTTCCCAACGAACGTCTGCATTGACATCCTGTAATTCTTTGAGTGTCAAAGCGATACGTTCTCGAACGGAGGAATCGGTTGGCAGCGCGATAAAGGCGCGAATGGATTCCATGCAGAGGTTCTAAGTTTGCTGGGTGTGGGATTATGCAGATTATTCCAATTTCAGGATTTTGCGCCTCAGGAGTTCCAGTGCAGCTTGTGACGCTCGTTCTTTGAATCGTCTTCGATCATCTCCGAAATTGAACCGGAGCGCGAGTGTCTCATTTTTGTCAGAATAGCCGATCCAAACCAATCCCACCGGCTTTTCAGCAGTTCCCCCCGTCGGACCGGCGATTCCTGTGGTCGAGATTCCAATATCCGTGTTCGATTTCGTTCTGACGCCAAATGCCATCGCCTCAGCAACTTCTCGGCTCACTGCCCCAAAATCACGAATCAGCGACTCCGGAACACCCAATTCTTCAACTTTTGACTCATTGCTGTATGTGATGAGCGCGCGATCGAAATAGCGTGAGCTGCCTGGTGCGTTCGTGATTCGATCGGCTATAAGCCCACCCGTGCAAGATTCGGCAACGGAAAGCGTTAGTTTGTGTTCGGCGAGCATTTTTCCAATGACGTGTTCCAATTCCTCATCCCCAATCGCATAGATGTACTTGCCGACCTTCGCGCGAAGTTTTGCTTCAACCTCATCAATTGCTCTTTTTGCTTCGTCGGAAGAACGGGCTCGAGCGGAAAGGCGAAGCCTTACTCCGAGTGGGCTTGGGAGGAAGGCGAGTGTTATTCCTGAATCGGCTGGAAAATACTGGTTTGTATCCCCAATTTGTTCGGCAAGAAATGATTCCGGAATCCCCGTTGTTTTCAGAGTTTTGTGAAGAATGACATAATCGCTTCCCTTTTTTGCAAAGAAGGGGATGAGAAAGTCCTCAACCATCGATTTCATTTCAAAAGGGACCCCCGGCATGGCCGCGAAATACCTCCCCTCCTTTTCAAAGAAATAGCCCGGAGCAGTCCCATAACGGTTCTGGATGACGGTGCAACCTGACGGGACCATCGCTTGATCCTCATTGATCTTCTTCGGTTCGACGCCTCTCCTTGCAAAAATTCGACGCACGTTTTCCAGCGCCTGCTGATCAACCACCAATGGTGTCTTGAAGAAGTCACAGATGGCATCCCTTGTGATGTCATCGTGCGTTGGCCCGAGCCCACCGGTAACAAGAACGACATCGTACGATGACCAAGCCTGCTCGAATGAGCGAAGAATGTCTGGTTTTCGATCGCCTACCGTCGTCATCCGTCCAACGAGGATTCCGACCGAGTTAAGTTGCTCGGCGATGAAGGCCTGATTCGTATTGACAACCTGGCCAATGAGAAGCTCATCGCCAATTGAGATGATTTCTGCGACCATGGGGAGAGGATGTCAGAACTGAAGAAGGAAGTCGTGGATCGTCTGATTCAACAAGGCAAGATGCAAGACGAGATTGGCGTAGACAGCGGCAATGACGTCATCAAGCATGATTCCCAATCCGCCCTTGGCGCGATCAACTTGCCGTGCAGGAAAGGGTTTTACGATATCCATGATCCTGAAGAGAAAAAAAGCAACGACGACGACTCCAAGACTTTTTGGCTGGAGGAACAGCGTGACCCACATGCCGACAACTTCATCGATTGTCACTTGTGATGGGTCGTGACCGTACCGACTTTCCATTTTGCCTGCGGCATTTGCACCGAGAATGAATCCGAGGAAACACGCCGTCATGATTGAAGCGGGGTGCTCGAATCCGGGAATAAAGTAGATCGCAACAGCCAACGCACTTCCCACTGTACCTGTCGCGATGGGGGAATAGCCGGTAAAAAACCCGGTGGCAAACAATTTGACGATGAAGGGGATTTCCGTCACCAGGGCTTGTTTGAGCGCCTCTGCGTGAGTCAGGGAGCTATTCGGATTCGGTGACTCGGCTGGTGTAGGCATACAGGTGGCGGATGATCTTCCAATTGTCAATAATGTAGAGAAGACCTGTCCAGAACGTGAGGATGGCGATAGCCGTCATAAGGGAGTAGAGGATGGAATAATCGAGAAGCTGATCGATGAGCTCGCCGAAGCGGACGCGAAAGTATTCTGTATCCTTTGCCACGTAGAGGAGGAGCACATAAAAGATGACAACGAATTGCGTGAACGTTTTAGTCTTCGCGAGACGCGTTGTGTCGATTGGCGTGCCCTTGAACTCGGCATAAGAGCGGAGAAAGGTTACGAGGAAGTCACGCGCAACGATAATCCACACGGTCCATGGTGGTGCAAGATCCAGATAGATGAAAGCGATAAGCGCTGCCGACGTAATAACCTTGTCTGCAAGCGGGTCAAGGAAGGTTCCCCAACGTGTTACGTAACCCCACCGTCTCGCAACCCAGCCGTCATACCAATCAGTTGTCAGGGCAATTGCAAAGATAAGCAGAGATACCTGCCGAAGTGTGACATCTTCCGACAACAGAAAAGCCAGGAACACCGGAGTGAGGATGATCCGGAGGAACGTTAACTGGTTTGGTGGTGTAAATGAGAAAGACATTGGCCTGGACGCCTGCAGATTTTGCCGGGTTCGAGAGGGATTCGTCAGCAATGAATACCTGTTGTCAAAGTCATCATTTTGCTGATCGCATAGCTAATCTACAACTTTTTGGCTGGAAACAAAAAATCCCGTCCTTGCGAACGGGATGAATTTCTCTACACAGAGGCCGGTCAGGCCGCCTTGCGGACTCTTCCGGTTTTAATGCAGTTTGTGCAGACCAGCATTCTCTTCACGGAACCGTCTACAACTGCACGAACTTTTTGCAGGTTCGGCAGAAAGCGGCGCGGCGTCCGGTTGTGAGCATGACTCACATGGTTACCGGCCATCGGTTTCTTACCGCACATCTCACACATTCTTGCCATCTCAGTCTCCAACAATAGCGTTTTCGGTGAACAACACTGCTACAATATACTCAGAATCCTCTGGAGAGGCAAGGAGATTCTCCGCTTGAGCTCGCCTTGATTTTTCCTCCTCAAAGCTGTATTCTTTTCCATGAGATTTATGAGTGTCCAAGTGTGATTCACACATCAAGACCTGCTTTTCCCACAGGAAGACGGCATCAGTCACGAAGTATTTGAGGGGGAGCTCGTTATGACGCCTGCACCTTCCACTCTTCACCGGCAAACGATCGCTAATCTCCTTAAGCTTCCTTTACCGCATATCGATGCCAGGGACCTGGGTCGCGTCTATGCTGCACCACTTGATGTTCATGTTGCTGAAGAGACAGTCGTAGAGCCTGATTTCGCCTTCATCTCGAAAGAACGATTTGCCATCGTTGAGATAGAGACGCATCAAAAGTGCACCGGATCTCGTTGTCGAAGTCACCTCACCTGTAACAGAAGAACGTGACCGTGGGTTGGAAGTGAGCCAGCGGTCAAAAACAACCCCCTTACAGCCAATTCCTTATGGTGTCGACTTTTTGTTTCTACGTTTGCAGCCTGCTTTTTTTTTGGTTATCATAACCAAAATTACTCTGTATTCATCACTCGTAGCATCTATCGTCCTGAATCCATTGGTATGACAGTGCTGGGTATCGAAACATCGTGCGATGAGACTTCCGCCGCAGTGGTGCGTGAAGGAGCGCTGCTCTCCAATATCACGCGCTCGCAACTCTTTCATTCTGAGTTTGGCGGAGTAGTGCCGGAGCTTGCATCCCGTGCGCATCAGCGACTGATTATCCCGATCGTTCAGGAAGCTCTTAAGAAAGCCGGTGTGAAGAAGAAAGAGCTCGACGCAATAGCGGCTGTTTATGGGCCGGGTTTGATCGGCTCTTTGCTGGTGGGACTCAGTTTCGGTAAAGCCATGGCGATGGGTCTCGGACTTCCCTTCGTCGGCGTGAATCATATGGAGGCCCACGTCTTTTCAAACCTCATTGACGAGCCCAAACCGTCGTTTCCATTCATCAATCTTACCGTCTCCGGTGGGCATACTCAGCTTCTCCTCGTCAGGCGGCCGTTTGAATACGAGCTGCTTGGCCAAACGAAGGATGATGCCGTCGGTGAAGCGTTCGACAAAGTTGCGAAGATGCTGGGACTCGGGTATCCCGGCGGACCCATCATTGATCAAATGGCAAAGAAGGGGAATCCGAAGTTCGTGGATTTCCCTCGACCGTATCTGGACGATCAATCGTTTCAGTTCAGCTTCAGCGGGTTAAAAACCTCGGTTCTCTATTATCTTCGTAGGGTTGGATTCAAAGCAGGGGAGAATAGTGCAAAAAATCTTTCGCCAAACTTCGTCGCTGATGTTTGTGCCAGTTTTCAGGCGGCAGTTGTTGATGTGCTCGTTCAGAAACTTCAGTGGGCGGCGGAGCGATTCCGAATCAAGCAGATAGCCGTTGCGGGAGGAGTAGCGGCGAATTCCGAGTTGCGCAGACGCCTGAAGGAGCTCCAAGAAAAGGCGGGGTACAGAATTTTCATCCCGACGTTTGAGTATTGCACCGATAACGGCGCAATGGTGGCAATGGTTGGATATATGAAGTTGAAGGATGGAAGAACGTCAACTCTTGAATTGACCGCCGAGCCGAATCTCTCAATAACCGCAGGAGCCGATTCGTAATCGGCTCAAGCAGCATGAACCGGATCCAAAAGAAATTCGAGCAACTCCACACAACCGGAAAAAAGGCGATTGTTCCCTACATCACTCCGGAGTTCCCCTTCAAAGGCATCACGCTCGATCTTCTGCGCGCCTGTAAAGAGGCGGGAGCCGACATGGTTGAAGTTGGAATCCCATTTTCGGATCCGCTCGCGGATGGACCAACGATTCAGCATTCGTCACATGTTGCATTGTCGAATGGAGTGACGATGAGCTCCATTCTTGACATAGTTCGAGAATTTCGCCGGCAAAGCGAGATACCGATTATCCTTATGGGATATGTTAACCCAATGTTCAGGAGGGGATACGAACGATTCACGGCCGAAGCAAGCAGTGCGGGGGTCGATGGACTCATTGTGCCTGACCTACCTCCTGAGGAGGGGTTCGAACTGAAGAAAGCCTGCGAATCTGCAGGACTGAGCATCGTCTTTCTGATTGCGCCGACCACACCGGATGAACGAATGAAGAGGATCGATCTGCTCTCCACAGATTTTACTTATTGTGTCTCGGTTACCGGTGTTACGGGTTCCCGCGAGTCAATCGGCACGAACGGTTCTCTCGACCGTTTCCTTCAAAGAGTACGTTTGAACGTGAAAAAGCCGTTCGTTGTCGGTTTTGGCATCTCGAACTCGGATCAAGTCCGTAACGTCTGCCGTTACGCTGACGGCGCTGTTGTCGGCTCGGCGCTCATTGATGCCATCGGCAAAGCCCACAATCCCGCGGAAGCCATCGACCATACAAAACGTTTTCTTCTCTCACTCTCTCCATCATAATGGCGCAAGACCCCAACCGACTTCTTGACGACTGGAGAAAGAAGATCGACGCGATCGACCTTGATCTTGTCCGCTTGCTGAATGAACGGGCGCAATGTGCTCAGGAAATCGGCAAAATCAAAAAGAAGCTCGGTTTACCGGCATATTCCCCAGACCGGGAAGAAGAAATCATGCGCAACGTCACTTCACAGAGTCATGGACCTCTGTCGTTGCAGGCTCTTCGAAGACTCTTCGAACGGATCATAGACGAGTCCCGCTCGCTCGAACGTCGGGCAATTGAAGGAAAGTCGGATGAGTAACGTGTTTCAAGAGAGAGGAGAACAGTTGGCGGAAACGGTGAAGGACTTCTTGAAAACACCTGAATTCAAGAAATGGGTTCTGCCTCCTCTCATTCTCCTTACTGTTCTTCTGCTTGCGGCCTACGTCATCTTCTGGATGCCGAATACGTTTGATACAGATGAAAAAGTTCTTATCGTATCGAGAGGCGCAACGTTCAAAACGGTAATGGATTCGTTGGAAGCTGCCGGTGTGATCCGATCACGGCTTACGTTTGAATTCGCAGGTCGGATTCTTGGCTATACCACTTCGGTCAAGGTCGGAAAGTACGTTTTCAGGAGTGGGGTCTCGAACAGCGAGTTGCTTCGTGATCTTCGATATGGAGAATCGAGAAACCTTATTCCCGTCTCGATTCCCGAAGGAACTCGAATGACCGGCATTATGCGCCGTATTGCCCAGACGCTCGGAGTGAACGAGAGCGAGCTCGTTGCTCTTTGCTCTGACTCCGCGTTCATAGGGTCATTGGGATTGGATGTGCCGAATCTTGAGGGATATCTGCTGCCGGACACCTATTACTTCCACTGGCAAACCGACGAACGGGAGATTTTGACGCGACTCGTAACTGCATTTGTGGGGTTCTATGACGACCGTCTCAAAGATCGGCAGCGCGAAATGAAAATGACGATGCATGAAGTTGTCACACTTGCTTCCATTGTTGAGGGTGAAGCGGTCATCGATTCGGAGCGGGCCACGATCGCCGGTGTGTATCACAACCGACTCAAAAAGCGAATGCGACTCGAGGCCGATCCGACAATCCAGTACATTCTTGCCGACGGACCTCGCCGTTTGTTCTATCGAGACCTTCGTGTGAATTCACCCTATAATACCTACCTGAATTATGGTTTGCCACCGGGACCGATTAACAATCCCGGCCGTCAATCAATCATTGCAGTGTTATATCCGGAGAATCATGATTATCTCTTCTTTGTTGCCGACGGGCAGGGGGGGCACCGGTTTTCGAAGACTTATGGTGAGCATCAACGGCACGTAAAAACCTTCCGTCGGTTCCGTCGTGAAATGCAAAAGCACAGTCAGATCGGCGGAGGATAATTGCTCTCCTCGTTGAGTCCGTCTCGATTCACCCCCTTCTGGTTCTCAATTCTACTCGCCGGAGTCGTTCCGTTGATACATCTTGCCGGCTGTGCCGGTCAACTCCCTCCGTCGGGCGGACCGGAAGACAGGATTCCACCCAAAATCATCTCGACATATCCTGCTCCCTACACAACCCGGTTCACTGATCGTCGGATAGCGATAGAGTTCGATGAGTACGTCGATAAGCGGACCGTCCAGGAATCCGTTTTCATCTCTCCATTTGTTGGCGACCTCGAGTTCGATTGGAGCGGAACGGAAGTGGAAATTACCTTTAGTGAGCAGCTGCGGGAAAACACCACGTACGTTGTGAACATCGGGACTGATGTTGTTGATCTTCGAGGGAAGAACCGAATGGCACAGGCGTTCACTCTGGCCTTTTCAACCGGCGACCAGATTGATCGTGGAGTGATCGGCGGGAGAGTCTATCCTCTGAAAGAAGGAGACAAGGTCGAAGGAGTGATGATTTTCGCTTATGATCTGACTTCCGTGGCGGTCGATACACTCGATCCGAAAGCAACCCAGCCTGATTTCATTACGCAGACCGGTCAAAACGGCGACTTCATGTTGCAGCACCTTCGTCTTGGCAAATATCGACTGCTTGCGGTGCGGGATGAGTTTCGAAATCTCTTGTACGATCCGGAGACGGACGAGTACGCCGTTCCTGCATTCGATATCCTTCTAACGGAATCCGACACTGCACACTTCGGTGTGAACATGCGGCTCGCGAAAGAAGATACGACAGCTCCTCGCCTGATCAAGATCAGCGTACCGGATCGCAATCACCTCATTGCCGAGTTTTCGGAACCGATCGATACGTCCGGACTTCATGTCTCTCAATTCCAGATTGTCGACACGGTGGCGCGAACCCCACTTGCCGTGCTGTTGGTTTCGAGCAGACCGACAAATCTTGCCGAGGTTTTTGTCGTGACCGACGGTCAGCAGCCGGAACAACCATACCGATTGACGGTTTCAGGGGTTAAGGATCAAGGAGGCATCATCATCAATTCTCTCGCTCAATCGCTCGGATTTGTCGGCTCAGCAGACGAAGATACCGTGGGTCCGGCAGTATCGTTCTCGTGGAGGGACTCGACTCAAGGAATTCAACTTCGTCCGACAATCTTTGCATACTTCTCTGATGCAGTTCGACTTGATGTCCCGACAGATTTTGTGAAACTGTCGGACTCGTCACGGCAGCCGATAGCGATTCAATGGCGATGGGTGAATAGCATTACGCTTGAAGCCAAGCCTCTGCGGGCCCTTTCAAGCAAGATGTGGTATACCTTTGCCGTTGACCTTTCGCGGCTTACTGATCTCGGAGGAAACAACGGGAGAGATACAACTCAGCTTCTTCGGTTTGAAACGCTTACTGTAGAGCAGCTGAGCGGAATTGAAGGAATCGTGACCGATATGGTCAAATCGGATACGTTGGGCGGCGTTGTCATTCGTGCGCGGAATGTTTCAACAAAGGAACCGACCCTGTACGAAACGCGCATTGCCAAACCAGGAAAATTTGTATTTGACGAGATCATCGAAGGGAGATACGTGCTCGAAGCGTATCGTGATCGCAATAACGATGGGAAGTTTACCGCCGGTCTACCGATTCCGTTCCAACCGGCCGAGCGATTTACTGTTTATCGAGACACTCTGAAACTCCGCGCCCGCTGGCCTCTGGACGGAGTGAAGATCGAATTGAAGTAACCATTAACCAACAACTCATAACCAATTCCAGGAGGTCCCATGGTACCCATCCTTTCGCTCTGGCTGCCGATTCTCGTATCGGCTGTGTTCGTGTTTCTTGTGAGTTTTGTGTTGCACACGGTCTTGACGTACCATTTCAAGGACTTCAGACAGGTGCCCAATGAGGATAAGGTGATGGACGCCTTGCGCGGCTTTAATTTGGAGCCCGGCGAGTACATCATCCCCTATGCAGGAAGCACCGCAGCGATGAAATCCCCGGAATTTCAGGCAAAGGTTAAAAAGGGTCCCGGTGCCTTCATGGCGATTTGGGCAGGGGGACGACCATCGATGGGAAAGAGCCTGATGCAGTGGTTCCTTTTCTCCATTGTTGTGGGGATCTTTGCAGCATACATGGCCGGACGGGCACTCGGTCCCGGCGCTCCCTATCTCTCGGTATTTCGCTTTGCAGGGTTCACGGCCTTTGCATGCTATTGTGTTGCCGGCTGGCAGGATTCCATCTGGTTCAAGCGCTCATGGGCTCGCACGTTCAGGGCAACGGTTGATGGACTGATCTATGGGTTGCTCACCGGTGGGACATTCGGCTGGCTCTGGCCGGAGATGTAGTGTCAATGGGGAAATGAAAAACGAAAAAGGAAAGAAGGGGAATGATAATGAAGGACTGGAGGCGATTGGCTCTCTTTTGCCTACGACTAATGGTTCCCGAGCTGGTAGAATTCGATAGGGGGCGTCGTATTATGACGTTCTTAGCGCGGCGTTTTGGTGGGAAATACGACGGCTGGGAAATGGAAAATACGTTCGGACGATTCCTTGGAGATGGAGGATCGATCAAGCGAACATCTCCACAACAAGAACACTCACCAACCTTCAACATGTCAACTTTCAACCCTCTACTACACCATATGCTTCCGCAATTCCCGCTTGAGCTCATGAATCTGCGCACGGACAGCCCGTAGCTTTTCCCGCTCTTTTTTTTGCATCGCCTCGTCGCGCTGGATCTTTAGTGCACGGATTTTCTGCTTGATCTCGGTCTTGTTAATCCCCACCACATGATGGTGGGGTATTTCGATCTTCAGCGCCTTGCAGAGAAGAGGTAAGAGTTTCTCCTTATGCATGGTCGCCACCCCCTTGAATTCCTCTCGCTCAGTAGATTTCGCAATCTCCCGAAGCTCTGAGACCGTCATTTTGCTCAGTTGATCGTACGTATAGGTCATGGTAGGAGTACCTCCTTCCTGAGTCCTTCTTCTAAAGTCGTTTCTACCTCTTTTTAATGAATGTCCCGCTTTGAAGTTCCAATAAGGCTTGCTTGAGCTCTGCCTGCGTGTTCATGACAATCGGACCGTACCAGGCCACCGGCTCTTTAATTGGTCGCCCGGAGATCAGAAGAAACCGGATCCCTTCATCTCCCGCTTGAACGACAATCTCGTCTCCGCTATCGAAGAGGACGAGCGAACGATTTCCGGTCATTTCGCGAACCGGCGCGTCATCCTCTGCCCCGACGCGCTCCGTCAGCACGCCGAATGGCTGTGACGCGTCGCGGAACGATCCGGCGCCGTCGAAGACATAAGCGAAAGCGTGGCGTGAAGACTCAACCGGAATCCTCTTCTTCTTTCCAGGCGGTACCCACACATCGAGGTAGCGAGGATCGGCAGCAATACCCTCGACCGGTCCACGCTTTCCCCAAAACTCGCCGCAGATGATACGCACGCGCGTGCCGTCATCGTCGATAACTTCCGGGATTTCTTTTGACGGGATGTCCTGATATCGAGGATCGGTCATTTTGAGGGACCGTGGGAGGTTTGCCCAGAGCTGAAAGCCATGCATTCTGCCTACGCGGTCGCCCTGCGGCATTTCCTGGTGGAGGATGCCGCTGCCCGCAGTCATCCACTGCACATCGCCGTCGCCCAACGTGCCGGAATTGCCAAGACTGTCTTTATGATTCACACTTCCGGCAAGGACGTAGGTGATAGTCTCGATGCCGCGATGAGGATGCCAGGGAAATCCGGCCATGTAATCCTCGGGATTCTCGTTGCGGAAGTCATCGAGCAGGAGAAAGGGGTCGTAGTCGTCAGTTTCTCCAAAGCCAAAGGCACGACGTAATCGCACGCCTGCTCCTTCGATGGCCGGTTTCGATTCAATAATGCGCTTAACTGGTCGTAAGGACATCTGTTCTCCTTAATAGAAGAGTGCACGACTCAGAACAACGAATGCCGCTTTGATGTTCCAGGGCTGTTCACCGCACGAAAATTAATCACTCCGAACTTCAATCACAACCTTGAGAATGATTCTCGTGCCAATTCAATTTGTGTTTGAGTGAACAAAAAGGGTGTAAGAATGGTTAATGACGAAATCAAATCCCTTCCTTTTCGTTGACTTTCACTCCAATTTTGGGTAAAATGATCTCGGTTTTTGAATTCGAGATCGGTCTGAAATGAGTGACCCACAGGGATATCTGGAGAGTGGGTGGGAACCCTTGAGGAAAGCTCCAGTTGAGGGGGTACTTTTACGGATGGTAAGAAGAATTAACGACCCTCCATATCGCCGATTACTATCGGGGAGGATGGAAGGACACGAATGTGGGAATCGCTTAATGCATGTATGAAAAAGTTGTGTGTCTACCGGAGATCCTGACGAATGCTCGAAAACTATTTTCCCATCTTCATAATGATCCTCGGGGGAGTAACGTTTGGGTTTGTGACCGTCAAGCTGAATCAGTTCCTCGGTCCGAAACGCCCGAATGAGGTAAAACTCTCCACTTACGAGAGCGGCATGGAGCCTGTTCAATCGGCCCGTGAGCGTTTCTCGATCAAATTCTACCTTGTTGCTGTTCTCTTCATCATCTTTGATATCGAAGTGGTCTTCCTCTATCCTTGGGCAGTTTCGTTCAAGCAGTTGGGCTATATGGGGTTGGTCTCGATGACGGTGTTTATTCTTATTCTTGTGGCAGGGTACGTTTACGTCTGGCGGAAAGGAGCGTTGAAATGGGATTAGAAAAAGCTTTGGGCGATAGCTTTCTGACTACAACGATCGATGCGGCAATCGATTGGTGCCGGAAGAACTCTCTCTGGCCGATGCCGATGGGCATCTCCTGCTGTGCCATCGAAATGATGGCATTTGTTGGCCCGCGCTTCGACGCTTCTCGCTTTGGGTCCGAGGTGCTTCGCTTCTCTCCACGTCAATCCGATGTCATGATCGTTGCAGGCACGACGACCTACAAGATGGCGCATGTTGTCCGCAAGATTTACGATCAGATGCCTGATCCAAAATGGGTCATTGCGATGGGGGCGTGCACATCATCCGGCGGCATGTATCGCTCGTACTCCGTCGTACAGGGAATCGATCAGTTCTTACCGGTCGATGTCTACGTTGCGGGTTGTCCCCCTCGGCCCGACAACCTCTTGAATGCTTTCTTGTATCTTCGGGAGAAAGCCGGACGCGGAGAAAGCCGAGGCTCCTCAACGGCATTGTTTGGCGATTTCAAGCCCGGCCGTGGTGGGTCGAAGTTGGTCGCCCAGTCGGTGATCTCTCAGCCTCCCAGCCTCTCATGAGCAACGAACGGGTTCTCGAAAAACTTCGTCAGCAATTTCCTGACGCCATCCACGAGTCCAAGGAGTTTCGCGGCGAACTAACGATTGTTGTTCCGAAGGAAAAGATCGTGGAGGTTTGCCGGTTTTTGAGGGACGACAGCGAGTTGCGCTACGATTTTCTCTCTGATCTTTGTGGTATTGACATGTACACTCCCGTGAACAGGTTTGGGGTCATCTACAATCTCTTTTCTCTCTCCACCAAGCATCGCCTCCGACTCAAAACATTCACGCAGGAGGAGAATCCGAAAGTCCCGACCGTCACTGAAGTCTGGCCGACGGCAAACTGGCACGAGCGCGAGACATACGATATGTTCGGAATTGTTTTCGAAGGGCATCCGGACCTCCGTCGGATGTACATGCCGGAGGAATTCGAGTATCATCCGCTGCGCAAAGATTTTCCGTTGATGGGAATTCCGGGGTCGTTAACGCTTCCCAAGAAACTTGAGTGATTCATGCCCGCCTACACTGAGGAAGTCTCCCGTAAATCAAAGATTCTCCAGGCGCTTGAAGATCAGAACACAAGCTTCTCGATCAACGATCCGCTGGAGAATGAGCTTGTTCTGAATATGGGGCCACAACATCCGGCCACACACGGAGTTTTGAGACTCCTGCTCCGGTTGGACGGAGAAACCGTCATTGCCTGTGTTCCGGAATTAGGCTATCTCCATCGCGGCTATGAGAAGCTCGCCGAGAATTGCACGTACCACGAGTTCATTCCGCATACCGATCGACTCGATTATCTCTCCCCACTCTCCAATAACACTGCGTATGTTCTTGCCGTCGAGAAGCTCCTCGGTATCGAAGCACCTCCGCGCTGCCAGTATATCCGCGTGATCATTTCGGAGCTTGCGCGCGTTTCATCGCATCTCTTGTGGCTTGGCACGTTGGCGATGGATGTGGGAGCGCTCACCGTGTTTATGTGGACGTTCCGGGAGAGAGAGAAGCTCTACGATATCTTCGAGCACCTCACCGGGGCTCGATTTACCACAAGCTTCACGCGAATCGGCGGCATAGCGAACGACATGACACCGGAAGTTGAGAGAATGATTTGGGAATACATCGACGACTTCCCTGAGAACATTGCAGAGTGCGAGAAGTTGTTAAATCGAAACAAGATCTTTGTGGATAGAACCGACGGGGTTGGTGTCATCACACCCGAGCAAGCGATTAGCCTTGGCTTGAGTGGGCCAAACCTTCGTGCGTGCGGTGTGGAGCACGACTTACGCCGGGCAGCTCCGTACTTGGTCTACGACAAACTCGATTTCAACATCCCGGTGTATGAGGGAGGAGATGTTCTGGCCAGGTACTATGTTCGGATGGGGGAGATGAAAGAAAGTATTACGATCATCCGACAGGCGCTGGAGAAGATGCCTCAGGGGGAGATTCACGCACTTAAGCCGAAGAAAGTTCTGCCGCGGAAAGAACGCGTGTATACGAAGATGGAGGAACTGATTCATGATTTTATGATCGTGAACTTTGGTGTTGAGCCACCGGTCGGTGAAGTGTATCACGCCGTCGAAGCACCGAAAGGCGAGTTGGGATTCTATATCTACAGTCATGGGGAAGGTTACCCATGGCGGATGAAGATCCGCTCTCCGTCTTTTGTCAATCTCCAATCACTCCCCACAATGGTCATGGGCGCAATGATCTCCGATGTTGTCGCGATTATCGGCAGCCTTGATCCCGTTATGGGGGAAGCAGACAAGTAGCGAAACTCGTAACCCAAAACTCCAAACCCGGAACTGATTTTGCTTTCCGAAACGAATCTCAAAAAGGTAGAAGAGCTTAAAAAGCGCTATCCGACCACACAGGCGCTGGTGTTGCCGGTTCTCTGGATGGTGCAGGAAGAGCACGGCTACATTTCGCAGGACTCGATGAAGTACGTTGCCGGACTTCTGAATGTTCCCTATGGCCACATCCTTGGTGTTGTCACGTTTTACACGATGTATCACACCAAGCCCGTGGGGAAGCACCACATTGAGGTGTGTACGAATGTTTCTTGCTTGCTTCGCGGCTCAGGGAAAATAGTCAGACACCTTGAGAATCGGCTTGGCATTAAGCTTGGGGAGACCTCGAAGGACGGCAAGTGGACCCTCTCCGAGGTCGAGTGCATGGGTTCTTGCGGAACGGCTCCGATGTTTGCGATCGGAGAGGAGTACTATGAGAATTTGAGTCCCGAAAAAGTCGACAAGATTCTCGAAGCGCTTCGTTAACGAATACTGACAATCTAGCAATCTGACCAGCTGATTTTTCCAATGCTTCAGAAACCCGTCAATGCAAAAGAGGTAACAACATGGGAACCGGTGATTATACCGGATATTCCCGACCTTCACAAGATTGACATCTACCAGGCGCACGGAGGCTACAAAGCTCTCCAGAAAGTCTTTGGAATGAAGCCTGACGATGTTATCGAGGAGGTGAAGAAGTCCGGTCTGCGCGGTCGTGGGGGGGCATGCTTCCCGACGGGGCTCAAATGGAGTTTCATGCCGAAACAGTCCGCGAAGCCGAAATATCTTTGCGTCAACGGCGACGAGTCCGAGCCCGGCACATTCAAGGATCGTGCGATCTTCGAGTTCAATCCTCACCAGCTCATTGAGGGGACGCTCATCACGTGCTATGCCATCGGAGCGCAGACCGCATACATCTACATCCGAGGCGAGTACGGAAAGTGGATCCGCATGATGCAAAAGGCAGTCGATGATGCCTACGCGAGGAACTTGGTCGGCGAAAACATCCTCGGTTCCGGGTTCACAATCAATATCTACATCCACAAAGGCGCAGGTGCGTACATTTGTGGAGAAGAGTCGGCTTTGATGAATTCGATCGAGGGTGAGCGGGGATACCCGCGTGTCAAACCACCGTTTCCGGCACAGTACGGGCTTTGGGGGTGTCCCACGACCATCAACAATGTCGAAACGATTACGAACGTTCCGGTAATTATCAGTCGTGGTGCTGAGTGGTACTCGAAGGTCGGGGCGGCGAAGCATCCGGGCCCGATCCTCGTGGGTGTCAGCGGACATGTCAATCAGCCGGGAGTGTACGAGATGCCGACTGGCGAACCTCTCGTGAACATTATTTATAAATATGCCGGCGGCGTTCCGGGAAACAAAGGCGTCAAGGCTGTTATTCCCGGCGGATCCTCGACGATGATTTTACGGGGTGATCAGCTTGAGGGAGTTCGGATGGACGCTGACTCCATGAAGGCCGCAGGATCTGCCGTCGGAACTGCAGGAATGATTGTGATGGATGAAGATACCGATCTCATCGAGGTGATTACGAGAATCGCGAAGTTCTATTACCACGAATCGTGCGGGCAATGTACACCATGTCGCGAGGGGACCGGTTGGTTGTGGAAAGTGCTCAAGAGGTTCGAGCAGAATGAGGGTCGGCAAGAAGATATCGATTTACTCATGGATGTTGCCAACAACATCGAAGGGAACACCATCTGTGCTCTGGGTGATGCGGCCGCGTGGCCGGTGCAGAGCATGATCCGTCGGTTCAGGGATGAATTCGAGCGCCGGGTGAAGCCCGATTCGCGCAAGGTTTCACGCGAAGAAGTGGCTGCATAGCCGGGCCTTAGATGGCTTCAAAGACTCGTATGGTGATTCCATACGAGTCTTTTGTTTTCTAGGCAGAGATCGCAATGTTTGAAACTCTCGCTATTGTTTTCTGTATATCTGTATAAATAGAGGCCAAACAGCCTGCAGAACCAGGGGAACATCCGCAAGCTTGGTGTCGTCTAAATGTCCGAATCCGAGAACACATCACAGAGAATGACCGGTCATTCTGTTGCCAGGATATCGCAGGGAGAGATCGTCTCTTCTGCGCCGCTGGAGAGCTACGGATCGTATTCTGACGAGACGCTCATTACCCTTTTTCAACAGGGGGATACTCAAGCGTTCCGTTTTCTCGTTGAGCGACATCGAGAGCGAGTTCGGAATCTTATCTACTCAATGTTTCACGAAGAGGGAATCGTCGATGACCTTACTCAGGAGGTCTTCATCAAGGCCTACGAAGCGCTTCCGGATTTTCGATTTGAGTCTTCGTTTTATACTTGGCTCTATCGAATTGCGGTCAATAAGGGGAGGGATGAGTTACGGAAGCGAAAGATTCGGAGGGTTCTTTCCCTGCAGTCGATCCTTGATGCACCGGATGGAGAGGCAAAGAACAAGATGGTAACCCATCAACAGGAGACGGAAGTCCAGGAGCTGATTGCCAAGGGATTGCAGAAGCTACCGGAAAAATTTCGACTTGCCGTGATCCTGAAGGATATGAATGGATTTTCATACGAAGAGATGGCCGAGGTCATGCAGTGCGAAATTGGCACCGTGAAGTCGAGGCTCTCACGGGGACGATCCATGTTGCGGAGTTTCCTGAAGCCGTTTCTGGAGGAACAACCATGAAGGAGATGTCACGAAATCGATTATCGTACCTTCTGTCGCTTGCGGTTGATGGAGTCTTGAGCGACGAGGAAGCCAACGAGCTGAATGCGTACGTTCACCAACACCCGGAAGCAAAGAAAGAGCTTGAAGAGCTTCGATCGTTGAAACAGCTTCTTGGTCGGACGAAGCCCATTCAACCCAATCCCTTTCTTTGGACGCGCATTGCACAGCGTCTCAAGGAGCATGAAGAAGAACGTGAGAATCTTTTGCCGTTCCCGCGCAAGCTTGCTCCCGCCGCAGCAGCGTTCGGCGTGTTGCTCTTTCTGGCGGCAGGTGTTTTTCTGATTGAAAACAGACCCGCAGTGGAAGAATATCTGTCACAAAAATCCGACCAGGTAAAACAGGCATACGAAGACAATATCCTGAAAGGGTCCATTGTTCCTCTCTTGCGTGACCTCGATAATGACAGGATTCTACAGTTTGCGATGTTTGGCTCGCTCCCGCTGGATAAAAAAGAGGAAACTGCCCTGCGCATCGACGAGTCATCGCAGTCCGGCTATCGGATTGAGTTGGGGAAGGGGAGGGAGAGTGCGGCGCGTAAAGTGACGATGGAGAAGTTCCTTGCCGAAGTCAAGCCTACGCCGGTTCAACGGAAAGCCATCGATTCGCTGCTTGATCGGGCCAGGCAGCGAATTGAGACGGCTGTTCTGGTCTCAGGAAATAATGCCCTTGCTGTTGATCCGGAGCTTCCTCGCTTGAATCGCGTTGTTCTCTCAGGTATTGCAGAGTGTCTCGAACCCTCGCAGCGGGTTCGGCTTGAGCAGTTCCTACAAGAACACCGTGCTCCCTATGCAATAGAGGTTCGACAGCCTCGGGTTTTGCCGAAGACCCGGACGCTTGAGCGGGGCAAGGCGCCGGAGAAATTCATTGTGATTACGCCTGATACGTTTGCGTTTACAACGTTGCCAATAGTGAATGAGGGGTTCGAGCGGGATTTCGTTGCAAAGACAATAACCGAGCGGGAGGGAGAGATTCGGATTCGTGTTGAGCAACTCACGCGCGAATTTCAACGCCGCCATGCGGAGGTAAAACGCATGGGTGGTGTTCGCGCCCCCCAGGTACAGGTTTGGGGAGATGAAGGGACGATCGAAATTCAACTGGAAAGCGCATGGGACCCGATGAAGTTCGATTCCATGCACAGCCTCGTAAAGGCTCGTCGGATTGCTCCAAGAATCCCCCGCAGCGTCGAAGTGAGGAGCCCGGCACCTCCGTTCATGCATCCTGAGATGAAAACGGAATCAGACACTCTGGATATCGAACTCTCGCAACAGGAAGGGGATGTCCAAGTCAAGGTATTCAAAGGAACTCGGCCTAAGGTTGTACAAGCTCCGAAAGCAGCTCAACGAGACACGATTTACTGATTGTTGTAACCGAAGCCTCCCTCAGAGAGCCCCGACGGGTGTGGTGACTCGTCGGGGTTTTTGTTTCCATCGGCATGCCAACGCCATTTGTTTGCTTTTCCTCGCACGGTTGGGTATATTCTGCAAACTTTTTCTATGCAATCTCTGAAAATACGCATCGCGCGGATGGGCCAACACAGCTTGGGCCTTCCGTTGCCATCTTACGCGACATCCGGTTCGGCCGGGATGGATATCTGCGCGGCAGTGCTGAACGATGTTGAGATTCTTCCGGGTGAATCGGCCATCATTCCGGCAGGATTTTCGATTGAACTGCCGGTAGGATACGAGGCTCAGATTCGACCAAGGAGTGGTCTTGCTGCGAAGCATCGCATCGGCATTCTCAATGCTCCCGGCACCATCGACTCCGATTACCGAGGCGAGGTGAAGATCATTCTCTCGAATTTTGGCAGGGAGCCGTTTGTTGTGCATCGTGGAGATCGTATAGCGCAGATGGTCATTCAGAAGTTTGAACGAGCGGATTGGGTAGAGGTGGAAGAGCTCGAACAGACGCAGCGTGGCGCGGGCGGTTTTGGGCACACGGGGACGAACTCCGAGCGAACACACCATGGCTAAGCACAGCGCCAAGCGACATCTTCGCCGGTCGAACAAGGATGATTTCGATAATCTCTTCCAGTCGTTGGGGCGATTCGAGATCGTTTTGCTGACGGGAGGAGTTCTGCTCCTCCTTGTTCTCATCTATACTATTCACACCATCCTTTCCCCGTTCCTTGCGCTTGGCGCTGTCCTGTTTCTTCTTTACCCACTGCGGCGATACGCTCTCGCCAAGAATATCATGTCGCTCAGCGTTATCCTTTTTGGTCTCTGGCTTGCCTACACGATTTCCGAAATTCTTGCGCCCTTTGTTCTTTCAATGCTCTTTTCCTATGTACTGAACCCGGTGGTGAACAAGTGTGAAGGGTGGAGGATTCCGCGCTGGATAACTTCTCTGGTTCTCATTCTGCTTGTTGTCGGTATCCTGACGCTGGCGCTGTTCTTCATTCTTCCAATCGCCTTCGGACAGGTCGAAGATATTTTGAATGTCGCTTCGGCAACCCTCGAAGATATGAACAAATGGTTCTGGCAGTCGGGCATCATGAAAGCATTCGAGCGTTACGGCGTCTCGGCTGAAGAGGCAAAAGCAGCCCTCAGCACGTACATTGTTCCTCGCCTTGAAGACATTATCAAGAGTACGCTCAGAGGGATGCTCGCTTTTGTCAGCAGCGTTTCCCAGGTTCTTACGCAGATTTTTTACATCATTCTCGTTCCGTTTCTCACATTTTATCTGTTGACAGATTTTCCAAAGGTCGTTCATCGATTCAAGATGTTGTTTCCGCACCGCCGGAGGCACAAGGTCGAAGAATTCCTTTCTGAAGCGGATGCCGTCATCGGTCGATACTTGCGCGGAGCGTTGACCGTCGCATTTCTCCAGGGAGTTCTTGTGGTGGGCCTCTTCAGTGCCTTTCAAATCAAATATGCATTGCTTTTAGGTATTCTCGCCGGCGTTCTTGATCTGGTTCCGTACGTCGGCTTAATCATCACGATGGTTATCTCTGCAATCGTTGCCGCGTTCAGCGAACCTCCTGTTCTTCCAAAAGTTATTTCCGCCATTACGTCGATCGGGATTCTCCACTTGCTTGAAGTGATGCTCCTTGGCCCCCGGATTATTGGTGCAAAAGTCGGACTTCATCCTCTCCTCATTATTCTCTCCCTTCTTGTGTTCTGGTACTTTCTCGGATTCTTCGGCCTGCTCATCGCCGTGCCAACAACGGCCCTCATCATCCTTTCAGTTCGCGAATGGGAGGCGAACCGTCGCGGCATTCCGCTGAAAGAATATCACTCCATCGAAACTGAAGAGTAAATGCCAGGGATTCTGTATCTCGTTGCGACTCCGATTGGAAATCCGGAGGATATGACCTTTCGTGCTCTTCGCGTGTTGAAGGAGGTTGACCTTGTTGTGTGCGAAGAACGGAAGGAGGGGATGCGACTGCTCCATCATTTCAAGATTGAGAAGCCCGTGGAGAGTTTGAATGAGCATAACGAGCGCGCGGCCACATTCAACATTCTCGACCATCTCCAAAAAGGGAAGAACGTTGCAGTGGTTTCCGATGCGGGAACACCGGTCTTCTCCGATCCCGGCCAATTGCTTGTGGAGAAAGCTCTTGATGCAGGCATTCGTGTTGTTCCCGTTCCCGGTGCATCGTCGCTGATGCCGGCATTGACGGTTTCGGGATTCCCCATCGACCAGTTCGTGTTCTACGGATTCACGTCTCCCAAACGCCCGCGGCGTATTGCGGAACTCCAGCAGTTAAGAAAGGAGCAACGTACGATCGTCTTGATGGACGCACCGTACCGATTGCTTCCGCTGATGAAAGATATTGCCGATGTGTTCGGGGATTCCCGACGGGTTTGCGTGGCCTTTGATCTTACACTGCCGACGGAAGAGATCTTTCGCGGGAGTGGGCCGAGTCTCTACCGCCGGTTTTTAAAGGAGGACCGAAAAGGAGAGTTTGTTGTGATTATTGAAGGACGATCCTCACGATAACAAGTGAATAAACTCCATTCTCTTAGGGAAAGAGCACAGCTGCAGCAATCACTGTCGTCCAGAGACCGTTTTTGTCCCCCTCAGCCGATTGCGTAATATTAAATGTCTTAACGATCTTTCCTGACATTTTGTAAATCTTCTCTCGCTCGTCCCACGCTGTGCCCGGATCGAATTCTACTCCGAGCGTCGTCGCCAGCATTGTCGCGGCAAGGTCTTCCGCATACTCGCCTGCCCGCTCATCGGTCTCGCCATAAGGATGGTGTTCAGAAAGATAGCCGTACATGCTGGAGTCGGCAGGCTGCGCCACACCGATCGAGGCGGCGATGAGGCGGTTCGGCTCATTGGTGGCATTTCGTGCCATGACGCAAAATGTGATTGCCCCGGGTTGGAGGAGTTTGAGTCCTTCTTCGCGTGGTACGCGTTTGCAGTTTGGCGGGTAGATGCTGGACACCGTGACGATGTTACACTTTTCGATTCCGGCATCCCTCAAGGCAAGCTCGAAGGATTGCAGATAGTCTTTATGTCTTCCAACCCCTTTCGTAAAAAACATCTTTGATGGCACGAACACGTTCTCATCTCCGACTTTGGTAATGGTTATATGTGAGGGCTACGTCCATCGAACAGCCACCCTAGAAGAATTAATGTTTCAGAACTTTCAGAAAGCGCCGCTTTCCGACTTTCAGCACGAATTCCTTTTTGTTGGGGATGGGAGCGTTGATGTCTGAGACCCGCTCACCATCGATCGTCACTCCACCCTGTTCGATGAGCCGGCGGGCGTCGCTCTTTGAGGAAGCCAAACTTGCTGCCGTTAACAATCCCACAATCGATTGTGCGCCGTTGTCTTTAGGCAGGACAAACTCCTCGATCTTGTCCGGCAACTCTTTCTGAACGAAGATACGGTCGAACTCCTCTTCGGCCTTTTGAGCGGCACCGGCGTTGTGGTACATCCGAACGAGCGTTCGCGCCAGCAGTCTCTTCAGGTCGCGTGGATTGGCGCTATCATCTGCCAGACTCTTCTTGATCGCCTTCAGTTCAGCATTGGAGATGTCGGTTGCCAGTTCGAAATACGTAGAGATAAGCTCGTCGGGAATGCGCATCGTTTTGCCGTAGATCTCCTGCGGCGGCTCGTTGATACCGATGTAATTGTCGAGCGACTTGCTCATCTTTTCGATCCCGTCAGTGCCGGGGAGGATGGGCATCGTGAGAGCGACCTGCGGTTCAAGCCCGTACTCGCGCTGGATATCTCTGCCAACGAGCAAGTTGAATTTCTGATCGGTTCCCCCCAGCTCGATATCCGCTTCAATCGCTACGGAATCCATGGCCTGGGCAAGCGGATACAACAGTTCGTGGATGCTGATCGGCTCGCCAGCTTTGTAGCGCTCGGTGAAATCATCACGCTCAAGCATCCGCGCAAGGGTGTAGCGGCTTGAGAGCTGGATGACATCGGCAAAACTCATCTTGCTGAGCCATTCGGAGTTGTACTGCATGCGAACGCGCGCTGTGGAGAGAATTTTCGTGGCCTGTTCGAAATACGTCTGCCCGTTGCGGCGGGTTTCGTCGAGAGTGAGGGAGGGTCGGGTTTTGCTTTTGCCGGACGGATCGCCGATCATCCCCGTGAAATCTCCGATGATCAGCACGGCCTGATGACCGAGATCTTGAAATTGTCGGAGTTTTCGGAGAACGACAGAGTGCCCAAGATGAAGATCAGGTCGGCTCGGATCGCAGCCAAGCTTAACTTTGAGCGGCTTGTTTGTCTGAATGGATCGATCAAGCTTTTTGACCAGGTCCTCTTCGGGAATAATCTCCGCGACTCCCCGCTTGATCAGGTCCATTTGTTCATTGAGTGGAGGAAACAATTCTTATGACAGACTCCTTTTCATTCGTTGTGCAATTTGCCGCTTCGCCTCGCGCTCGGCGATCGCTTCCCGCTTATCGAACGAGCGCTTTCCTCGTGCTACAGCGAGCTCGACCTTCGCGTATGGTCCTTTGAAATAGACGGAGAGTGGAACGAGCGTCAAACCTTTTTCCTTTACCTTGCCGATGAGTTTGCGGATCTGACTTCGATGGAGCAGAAGTTTCCGCGTTCGTGTCGGCTCGTGATTGCTGATGCCGCCGTGCGAATATGGACTGATGTGCATCCCGATCAACCAGACCTCCCCGTTCTTCACGATGGCGTAACTATCCTGAAGATTCGCTTGACCCTGTCGAATCGACTTTACCTCGGTCCCTGTGAGCGCGATGCCGGCTTCATAGGACTCGAGGATCGAATAATTGTGTCGTGCCTTTCGGTTGGAAACCACCACGCGCGTCTGCGCGTCGGAGCGCTTCCGCGCGGAGACGGGCTCGTGCTCTGACATCCGGTCGAAAAATTTTGGAACTATAATAGGGGAAAAGTGAAAAAGAATCAAATGTAGCGCAGAGGAAAACTGATGCTCACTGATGGTCGCGGATACAAGTTGAGGAAAGAGTTCATGCGACCACGAGTTGGTAAACGTCCGCTGGTCTGTCAGATTGAGTGGAAGTCGGCCTCAATCCGTTGGTTGTTTTTTGCGGCAGTTATCGGTATATTCAGCAGGTCTTTTCATAGCTCGCGTGCTTCGCAGATCTTGATTAAGATGAAAGGTCATTCATGGCAGAACGTCAATTCGATGTCACTGTAGTTGGCGGCGGACCCGGCGGATACGTTGCGGCTATTCGTGCGGCGCAACTTGGACTGAACGTTGGACTTGTGGAAAGAGATCGATTGGGTGGAATTTGTCTGAACTGGGGTTGTATTCCTTCGAAAGCTTTGCTGAAGAGTGCCGAGCTCTACCATACCTTCAAGAAATCTGAAGAATTCGGCATTTCCCACAAGGACCTGAAGCATGATTGGTCGAAGATTATTAAGCGAAGCAGGGACGTCTCGGATCGGATTACCAAGGGTGTTGAATACCTGATGAACAAAAACAAGATCGAGGTGATTCCTGGCTCGGCCAAACTTACGGGCAAGAACTCGATGGAGGTAAGCTCCAACGGCAAGGTTATCCACACCGTCAAATCCAAAAGCATTATCATTGCCACCGGCGGTAGACCCCGTACGATCCCCGGTGTTGCGATTGATAAGAAAAAGGTCATTTCCAGCACCGAGGCGATGATCCTCGAGAAGCAGCCGAAGGATTTGATCGTTATCGGCGGTGGAGCGATCGGTGTGGAGTTTGCCTATTTCTACAATGCTTTCGGAACGAAGGTCACGATCGTCGAGATGATGCCGAACATTCTCCCTTTGGAGGACAAAGAGATGGCGAAGATCGTGGAATCTTCATTCAAAAAGTCGGGAATTGAGATTCTTACCAACGCCAAGGTGGAGGGTGTCAAGGTTGGAAATGACGTGGAAGTAACCGTTACGAGTCCGGATGGGAAAAAGAGCATCAAAGCTGAGATTGCTCTCATGGCCATCGGTGTACAAGGGAATTCTGAGAATATCGGCCTCGAGACAGCCGGTGTGCAAGTGGAAAAGGGATTCGTGAAAGTAAATGAGTTCGGGCAGACGAATGTTCCGGGTATCTATGCCATTGGAGATGTCAGTGGACCGCCCCTTCTTGCCCACGTCGCGTCGCACGAAGGTATTGTTGCCGCTGAGCATATTGCAGGGAAGGCCTCGCATGGCATCGACCGAAAGAGTTTCCCAAGTTGCACATACTGCCAGCCGCAAATCGCAAGCATCGGAATGACCGAAGAGGCAGCGTTAGCGGCGGGATACAAGATCAAAGTGGGGAAATTCCCGTTTCGACCACTTGGCAAAGCCATGGCAATTGGGGAGACAGAAGGTCAAGTGAAACTGATCTTTGACGAGAAATATGGTGAGCTTCTTGGCGCCCATATCGTTGGCTCTGAAGCAACGGAACTCATTGCTGAACTGGTCACGGCAAAATCCCTCGAAACGACATACGAGGAGATCTGGCGAACCATGCACGCGCACCCGACGCTCTCCGAGGCAGTAATGGAGGCAGCCGGAAATGCGTACGGTGTTGCCATTCACCTATGAACTCCGTCGCCGTTGTTGACATTGGCCGAACCCGTTACGCGGGTGCTTGGAAGCTTCAACAGAAGCTCTTCGAGCTTCGTCATTACGGTCTTATCGGTGACGTCCTGCTGCTGACCGAGCATGAGCACGTGTACACTCTGGGAAAAGGTGCGAATGACAACCATGTGCTTGCATCGGAAGAGGAGCTAGCGAGAACGGGTGTTGATCTGTTCCGCATTGACAGGGGTGGCGACGTTACCTACCATGGGCCGGGTCAGATCGTTGCGTATCCGATTCTCGATCTCAACAACTACTTCAACGATATTCACCACTATCTGAGATGTCTTGAGGAAGTCATTATCCAAACGCTGATGGAGTATGGGATCGAATCGGAGCGGGAAGAGGGTATGACAGGTGTGTGGGTAAAGGGTGAGAAGATTGCTGCCATCGGCGTCAAGGTTAGCCGCTGGATTACAATGCACGGCCTTGCATTCAATGTGAATACGGATTTGAGTTATTTTGGGCGGATTATTCCTTGCGGGATTTTCCACAAAGGGGTGACGTCGATGAAACAGCTTCTGGGTCGAGAGGTCCCGTTAAGTGAAGTTCAGAAGTCTCTTGTCGAGGAATTCGGTAATGTGTTCGGCTGTGCAACCCAATCGATGGCGCTTGAGGAAATGTCGCAGCGAATCGCTTCTCTGGATGTGCCTCAATCCTGATGGCGCATAAGGCACGAAAACCGATAAGGAGAACACGGAAAGGAGCTGTCAGAACAATGGCTTCAGCAAATACTGAGGTTGCCGTGAAGAAATCCAAGCGTGTCGATCTTTCGAAAGACCAGGTCATTGGTGTCTATCGAACGATGTTGACGGCGAGACGGATCGATGAAAAGCACCTCATTCTGCTCAAGCAAGGCAAGTCGTTCTTTCACATCGGAGGATCTGGACATGAGGCAGCGCAAACCGCTGCTGCTGTCAATCTCAAACCCGGATTCGATTATGCCTGTCCCTACTATCGCGATCTGGCCTTTTGCCTTCAGTACGGACTGACGCCGAAGGAGTACTTCCTAGCCGCGATGCATCGGGCCGATGATGTGATGACAGGTGCCCGACAAATGCCGGGACACTACGGTAAAAAAGAACTTCGCATTATTACACAATCCAGTCCGACCGGAACCCAATACTTGCAGGCGGTAGGATTAGGACTTGCTGCAAAGAAAGAAAAGACGGGGGAGGTGGTGTATGTCTCTTCCGGTGAAGGTGCAACAAGCGAGGGAGAGTTCTTCGAGGCGGTAAACTGGGCAGCGCGAGAAGCGGTGCCGGTGATCTTTTTTATTCAGGACAACAAGTACGCAATCTCCGTTCCTGTCCATCAGCAAACGGCGGGTGGATCGGTGTATGAGGCGACGAAAGGTTTTAAAGGATTGAACCGATACAACGTTGATGGAACGAACTTCGTCGAAACATACCAAGTGGTGAAGGAGGCAGTCCAGAAAGCAAGGAGCGGCGAGGGCCCAAGTCTTGTTCTGGCCAACGTTGTACGGCTTCTTCCACACTCATCTTCCGACGACGATCGCAAGTATCGATCCAAGGATGATCTTGAGCGGGATCGATCGCGTGATCCTATCCCGCAAATGGCTCGTTTCCTCATTGAGGAAGGATTTCTGACTGATAGCGAAGCTGCTGCCATTGCCGAAGAGGTCAAAGAGGCCGTCGATGCCGCTGCTGATGCTGCAGAGGCACATGCGGTTCCCGATCCTGCAACCGTTGCGCTCCACGTCTATGGCGAGGCGCATGCCAACCCTCCAAGAAACTTCGTTGAGCCCGAGCACAAAGGAAATCGTATCGTCATGGTTGATGCGATCAACCACGCGTTGCACGAAGAGATGGAGCGGGAGCCAAAGATGGTGGTTTTTGGCGAGGATATTGAAGATGGGAAGGGTGGGGTCTTTACTGCAACGAAGGGCCTTTCGACCAAGTTTGGAACGACGCGCGTTTTCAATTCTCCATTAGCTGAGGCAAGCATTATCGGAGTTGCTGTTGGAATGGCGTTGAAAGGATGGAAACCGGTTCCGGAGATTCAGTTTGGCGATTACATCTGGCCGGGGTTTATGCAGATTCGCGACGAGCTGGCAATGTTCCGGTATCGTTCGAATGGGAGCTGGACATGCCCGGTCGTGATCCGCGTTCCGGTCGGAGGATACATTCATGGCGGACATTATCACAGCCAATGTATCGAAAGCATCATGGCACATATTCCCGGGATTCGGCTGGCGTTTCCCTCAAACGCCGCGGACGCAAAGGGATTACTCAAGGCAGCAATTCGTGGAGACGATCCTGTGATCTTCATGGAACACAAGGGACTCTACCGCCAGGGCTATGCGGCCTCTCCCGAACCCGATGCGGACTATATTCTGCCGTTTGGTGTCGCGGCCGTCAAAAGAGAAGGCACAGACATCACGATCATTACGTACGGGGCGATGGTACAAAAGTCCCTTGAAGCGGCGACAAAAATGGAGGAGAAGGGCGTATCAGTGGAGGTTATCGACATCCGCACGATGAATCCGCTTGATGAGGAAACGATCTACGCTTCTGTGAGAAAGACAAACAAGGTGTTGATTGTTCATGAAGACACTATCACGGCGGGGTTTGGGGCAGAGATCGCTGCTCTGATCGCACGGAATTGCTTCGAGTTGCTTGATGGTCCTGTCATGCGGGTTGCAGCTCTTGATACACCGGTTCCGTATGCTCCGACGCTTGAAGATGCGATGTTACCGAATGAGAAGAAGATTCTTACTGCCTTGGAAGAGCTTGCAAATTATTAGCGTTGTCGTGGATGTGATGATGAAGACGCACAACAAGGAGCGCCTATGCAAGTCGAAGTCGTAATGCCGAAAATGGGCGAAAGTATCCAGGAGGGAAAGATCCTTCGCTGGATGAAGAAACCCGGAGACAAGATCAAGAAGGATGAGACGATTCTGGAAATCAGCACGGACAAAGTCGATTCTGAGATTCCCTCCCCAGAGTCCGGCATTTTGACGAAGATTATCGTTCCCGAAAACGAGACAGTTCCGGTCGGAACGGTGATCGCCTACATCGAAACGGATGTTGCGGCGGCGAACGTGGATACTTCCACCCCACCTGCGGCGGCAAAACAGGAAGCAAAAGCGGCTGCAGCAGAATCACGGGTGGCTTCCTCTGTCCATGTTACACAAAAAGCGGTCGAGCCTGTTCCCGCGCGTGGTCGCAACGGGCAACGGTTCTATTCACCCCTTGTTCGTACAATTGCCAAGAAAGAGGGGGTTTCACAATCGGAACTCGATCAGATTTCCGGCACGGGTATTGGCGGGCGCGTGACGAAACATGATCTGGTTGAGTATCTCAAGAATCGAGGTGCTGCTCCGCGCGTTGCCCCGATGCCGCAAATCGGATTTCAACCGGTCGATGTTAAGGAACTCGAAAAACGCTATCCGGCACCACGTCATCGTATTCTGCAGATGGACAACATCCAGCAGAAGATGGCGGAACATATGGTGCGAAGTATTCACACATCTCCACATGTGCAAGCAATTGCAGAATGCGACGTCACGCGGATTGCACGTTTCAGGACCGAGAATGCAGAAAAGTTTGAGAAACAAGAAGGGTTCAAACTAACCTTTACTCCGTTTTTCATGGATGCAACCGTCCGCGCGTTGAAGGATCTCCCGCTCGTGAACAGCTCGGTTGAGGGTGATAAGATTATTATCAAGAACTTCATCAATCTTGGCATGGCTGTCGCCGGACCGAAAGGGCTTATCGTACCTGTTATCAAGAATGCAGAAGAGAAGAATTTCCTGGGACTCGCCCGGGCGATGAACGATATCGCCCTCCGTACGAGAAACAACAAGCTCACGCCAGATGATATCCAGGGCGGAACATTTACAATCACGAACTACGGCGTTTTCGGGAACATCATCGGCATCCCGATCATCAACCAGCCGCAAGTTGCCATCCTGGGGTTCGGGGCAATCAAGAAACGACCTGTTGTGATTACCGATGCCGAGGATAATGATACAATTGCTATTCGATCTATGGTGTATTTGACACTCTCCTTCGACCACCGGATTCTCGACGGAGCCATTGGTGGGCAGTTCATTATGAAGGTGGCAAGCAACATCGAAAACTTCGATTTCAGTGGAATTTTCTAAATGCAATTTCTGATTGAAGAAATAAAGGTCCGACCGACGGCAACGGAAGAATCGCCAGCCGTTAGGCGTCCTGATTGGCTGAAGGCAAAGATTCCCGGCGGTCCAAACTACGCGCGACTCAAAGGGATCATCGATGAACATCGCTTGCACACGGTTTGCCAGGAAGCGCGCTGTCCCAACATGGGCGAATGCTGGAACGCGGGCACGGCAACGTTTATGATCCTTGGCGATATCTGCACCCGCTCGTGCGGTTTCTGTGCGGTGAAGACGGGGAGGCCCGACTACGGCCTCGATTGGGACGAGCCGTACCGGGTTGCGCATGCCGTAGAAATTCTTGGTGTCCGCCATGCCGTCATAACCTCGGTCAATCGCGATGAGCGGAGAGATGGTGGGGCTCCGATTTTCGCGGAGACGATTCGGCAGATTCGACGTCGCGTTCCGGGCTGCAAAGTGGAGGTGCTTATTCCGGATTTCAAGGGAAGCGAAGAGGCACTGAACATAGTTCTGGAAGCACAACCGGACGTGCTGAATCATAATCTTGAGACGGTTCCTCGTCTTTATTCTACAGTTCGTCCACAGGCAAATTACCGCCAGTCCCTCGAAGTGCTTGATCGGGCAAAGCGAAAAGGATTCCTGACGAAAACCGGTTTGATGCTTGGTATCGGTGAAAAGACGGAAGAGGTTCTTGAGGTGATGAAGGACGTGCGCGCAGTCGATTGCGATATCCTCACGCTGGGGCAGTATCTCCAACCTACAAAAGATCACCTCCCAATCGACCGTTACGTTCATCCCGATGAGTTCCGAATGCTGAAGGAAGAAGGGTTGAAGATGGGTTTCAAACATGTCGAATCGGGGCCTCTTGTTCGAAGCTCTTACCACGCCGAGCGGCACGTGTAGCATCCACCTCAAATTTTTCTTGCGATTTTGTCAGATTTCGTGTACATTTCATAGCTGTCTAAGTTACGAAGTCCAACTTTTTTGCCGATGGAGGATTTGTGGTAACGGAACCAAGAACAAAGTTTTTCAAAACAGAAGATGCTCAGCAAAAATGGTTTGTCGTCGATGCATCGGGCAAGACGCTCGGCCGCGTGGCTTCAAAGGTCGCTCACATTCTCCGCGGAAAACACAAGCCCGCGTTTACGCCGAATGCAGATCTTGGTGACTTCGTTGTTGTGGTGAATGCCGACAAGGTTCAAGTGACCGGCAAGCGGGTGGAGATGAAGGAGTTTTTCCACAACACCGGATTTCCCGGGGGTGCCCGGTTTGAATCCTTCAAGGAGTTGATTCAAAATAAGCCCGAGTGGGTCTTCGAGCATGCCGTCAAGGGGATGCTTCCGCACAACCGCCTCGGTCGCAGAATCATTAAGAAGCTCAAAGTCTATCGCGGCTCAGAGCATCCGCATACGGCACAAAAACCCGAACCGCTCGCAGTATAAGAAAGGAATCTATGCATCCGATTGTGAACGTTGGCCGCCGGAAAACCGCTGTTGCACGGGTGAAGCTTATTGAAGGTTCTGGTAAAGTACTGATTAACGGCAAACCGCTCGACGAGTTCTTCCGTGTCGAGACGCTACGACAAGAAGTGCTGAAGCCGTTTGAAGTAACACAGACCGCTGGTCGATACGATGCCCATGTGCGTGTTGAAGGGGGTGGGACGACGGGTCAAGCCGGAGCGATTAAGCTTGGCATCGCGCGTTCTCTGGTCAATATCGATGAAGAGTTTCGCGTGATGCTTCGCAACCACGGTTTGCTGACGCGCGATCCTCGGATGGTGGAACGAAAGAAGTACGGCCAGAAGAAGGCCCGCAAACGGTTCCAGTTCTCCAAGCGATAAAAACAGCGTTCTGAGTTGCGAATCCGGGTTGAACGTTAACTCGGAACCCGGAACGTGAACCTCGAAACAATTTCTATCAATCATATTCTCCGATTCGACCGGGAGTGTCCCGAGAGGTCAGGTGGCGATCGGGATTCCGGAAGAAGATGACGGGAATAGACGAACAACTCAAGAAAGGATAACCATGCCACGTGTTGAATTAGAAGCACTCCTCAAAGCAGGAGCCCACTTTGGGCACCTCACCCGCCGTTGGAATCCCAAAATGAAGCCGTTTATCTTCATGGAGCGGAACGGGATTCACGTTATCGATCTCAAGAAGACCCAGGAACTCATCGACGAAGCCTGCAACGCCGTTTCTAATGCGGTCGCGGAGGGAAAGAAGATTCTCTTCGTGTCGACCAAGAAACCGGCTTGTGAAGTTGTCGAGGAAGAGGCGAAGCGCTGCAATGCTTTCTATGTCACAGACCGTTGGTTGGGCGGTATGCTGACGAACTTTTCCACGATTCGGAAAAGTGTGAAACGACTAACGAACATTGAGAAGATGGAGAGTGACGGCACGTTTGAGAATCTGACCAAGAAAGAGCGTCTCCAGCTAACGCGTGAACGTGACAAACTGCAAAACGTCCTTCGTGGTGTTGTGGATATGACGCGACTCCCGGGGATGCTCTTCGTTGTCGATATCAAGAAAGAGGCAATTGCCGTGAAAGAGGCCCGACGATTGGGAATTCCTGTTGTCGCGATCGTCGATACGAACACTGATCCCGATCCGATCGACTATCCGATTCCGGCAAACGATGATGCCTTGAAATCCGTGCAGCTTATTACGAAGGTTATTGCTGATGCCGTCATTGAAGGATCGGAGCGAGCGGCGGCGGCACAACAGGCTGCGGCAGAGGAATCACAAGAACAATCGAAGCAACATGCAGAACTCGAGGAAAAAGGATGAGTAAACGAGAGGAAACAGCGTTTATGGCTGCTATTACATCGGATCAAGTAAAGAAACTGCGCGAGAAGACCGGTGCGGGAATGATGGACTGTAAACGCGCGCTCGAAGAGACAGGCGGCGATATGGATGCCGCAATTGAGTATCTGCGGAAGAAAGGCGCGGCAACAGCTGCGAAGCGAGCTGATCGGGAAACGAATCAGGGTGTGGTCGAAGCCTATATCCACGCCGGCGGTCGTATCGGAGCGATGGTGGAGCTGAACTGCGAGACGGACTTCGTTGCGAAGACGCCTCAGTTCAAGACTCTTGCACACGATATCGCCATGCAGATTGCGGCGATGAACCCGCAATTCATCAGCCGGGATCAGGTCCCGCAGGAAGTACAGCAAAAAGAGCTTGAGATCTACAAATCCCAGGCTCAAAACGAAGGGAAACCTGCCCAAATTGCAGAGAAGATTGCGCAGGGAAGACTGGACAAATACTTTCAAGAGGTTTGCCTCCTTGAGCAGTCGTTTATCAAAGATTCAGGAAAAACCATTAAGGATATCATCGATGAAGCGACGGCTGCCATCGGCGAGAAGATCTCGGTCCGGCGGTTCCAGCGCTATCACCTTGGTGAGGATGGCAAATAAGCTCACAGAATCCCGAAGCGATTCGGGATTTTTTTTATCCAGACGGAATCTTTCATGGCGGATTTGAAATACAAGCGGATTTTGCTCAAGCTGAGTGGAGAGGCCCTTCTTGGTAGTCAGGAGTATGGCATTGACTCGAAGGTTCTCAGCCACTATGCTGAGGAAATCCGTTCGATCAGAGAGCTTGGTGCGGAAATCGGTATTGTCATTGGCGGCGGAAACATTTACCGCGGCATTGAGAACTCTTCGGACGGGATCGATAAAGTCACCGGTGACCACATGGGAATGCTGGCAACGGTGATCAACGCACTGGCCCTCCAGAGTGCCTTGGAGCATCACGGCGTTCTCACGCGATGCCAAACGGCTATTAACATGGAGCAGATCGCCGAGCCGTTCATTCGTCGACGGGCTATCAGACATCTTGAGAAAGGGCGAGTCGTCATCTTCGCAGCGGGAACGGGAAATCCCTATTTCACAACAGATACAGCAGCAGCACTTCGTGCAATCGAAATTCAGGCGGATGTGATTTTAAAAGGAACACGCGTTGACGGCATCTATGACTCTGACCCTGAGAAGAACAAGAACGCGATTCATTTTCCGGAAATCTCCTATCTCGATGTCTTGAAACGAGATCTCAAGGTAATGGACCTTACCGCAATTACGCTGTGCAAAGAGAACAAACTGCCGATTATCGTTTTCAACATGAACAAACGAGGGAATTTGCAGAAGATCGTTACGGGTCAACGTGTAGGGTCCAGAGTGTTTGAAACCGTTTGATGTCCTATCATCTCCTTCAACCCAGAACTCTGTCTGAAGGTCAGCCATGGTCAAAGAAATCCTGAAGAATGCGGAAGATCGAATGAAGAAGACAGTGGAGGTGGTACGCGAAGAACTGGTCAAGATCCGGACCGGCAAGGCCACAACAGCGCTCCTCGATGGCGTGAAGGTCGACTACTATGGCACCCCGACTTCGCTGAAGCAGCTTGCGAACGTCAGCACGCCGGATATTCATACGATCAGCGTGCAGCCGTACGACAAAGGTGCGACACAGGCTATCGAAAAGGCAATTCTCAACGCAAACCTCGGATTGAATCCCATCAATGACGGGAATCTCATTCGAGTCCCCATTCCTCCCCTCAATGAGGAGCGGAGGAAGGAGCTTGTTAAACTGGCAAAGAAGTTCGTTGAGGAGGGGAAGGTTGCGGTGCGGAACGTC
The DNA here is from genome assembly GCA_035559595.1 of Bacteroidota bacterium. Classification (GTDB taxonomy): domain Bacteria; phylum Bacteroidota; class Ignavibacteria; order UBA10030; family UBA10030; genus DATMBF01. The sequence continues at coordinate 79,783 of DATMBF010000030.1, forward strand.
CGTCGGGATGCTATCGAGCATCTGAAAAAGGCCGAGAAAGATGAACATTTTTCGGAGGATGAGCGAAAACGCGGCGAACAGGAAGCCCAAAAGTTGACTGATCGCTACATCAAGGATCTCGATAACCTCATGGCAGTGAAGGAAAAGGAAATCATGGAAGTGTAGCGGAAAAACGAGCGTTGGAAGGTACGAAATCCCGGTCTTGCCGGGATTCTTCGTTTTGTGCTGTAACATCTTTGCAGCAGATAGCGTAACTTCAAGGAGCAAGAATTCCGAAGGAGGTTGACATGTCAAACCAGCCGCGTAAGCTTTACAGAAGTCAGACCGATCGTGTACTGGCAGGAGTCTGCGGAGGAGTGGGCGAGTACCTGAACATCGATTCCACGATCATTCGCATTCTCTGGGTCGTTCTGACCATCCTCGGAGGTTCGGGCATTATCCTTTACATCGTTTCTATCTTTATCATTCCGCTCAACCCAACTGTCCGCCTCGGGGCCGTCCCAAGCAGCACACCCAGAACTCTCATGACCATCTTAGGACTTTCTCTGGTGGTGGTGGGATCGGCGCTGATTCTCGACAATCTCGACCTTCTCAATGTAAGAGGCTGGTGGAGACTGATGTGGGATTATCTCCTCCCGGCCGTCTTAGTCCTTGCAGGTATATATGTTCTTGCTCGTGGATCGGGCCGCAAGAGTCCGGATGCGAACGCTGAGGCACCAATGGGTGGTACTCCTCAACCCGAAGCAGCCGCACCGATGCAGCAACTGCGTCGTTCGGTGATGGATAGAAAGCTCTTCGGCGTCTGTGGCGGATTGGCTGACTATTTCAATGTCGATTCGACGGTCATCCGTCTTTTCTTCGTTCTGTTCACCTTACTCTCGTTTGGGTTCGGCATCCTTGCGTACCTGCTGTTTCTCATTGTTATGCCCGAAGAACGTCTGCAAACAAAATCCTAATCCTTCGATGGATCAAACAAGGCTTTCTCCCGTGAATCGTACAAGTATCATCGGTGTTGGTCTCATCATTCTTGGCGGGGTACTTCTGCTTAACACGCTTGGCGTGGCGTACTTTAGTTGGAAGAGAATCTTTTGGTTGTTCGGACTGATTGCGGGAGGGGGATTTGTCGTTCAGGGATTTGCTCGGGGCCACCGCGGGAAAATCTTTTGGGGAAGTCTCCTCTTCTTCGTTTCTCTCTACTACAACCTCTGGCATTGGTGGATCATCGATCGGGATTATCTCCTCTGGCTTCCCTCGATGAGTATTGCGTTTGGACTTTCTTATCTCGTGCTCTTTGCGTACGAGCCGAAGAACGTGACGGAATTGATTCCGGCGTCGATCTTTATCGGCATGGGAATGATCGGTATCCTCTGGTGGTGGGAGTACCTCGAGTGGTTTGAGGTGGAGGATGCTCTCCGTACCTACTGGCCTCTGGTTTTGGTTGCGATTGGCCTGGCGCTGATGTTCCGGCGACGGTAGGGGGTTGTAGAGTTCGATCCGTGATCGGACTTCTCTCGAAACGGAAGGATTGTTCTTAATGCGCCTCCAGCCAGTTCTTACCAATTCCGATCTCCACATCGATGGGGACAGATAGCTTCAGTGCATCCTGCATTTCTCGTTTGACAATGTTCTTCACATCGTTCTCCTCGCGTTCGTCGATGTCAAACACAAGCTCGTCGTGCACTTGAAGAACCATCTTGCTCTTCAGCCCCTTCTCGAGGAAGTCTCGATCGATTCGAATCATCGCAAGCTTGATCATGTCTGCTGCTGTTCCCTGAATCGGCATATTGATGGCCTGCCGCTCCGCATTCTGCCGAACATTCTGATTCCTGCTGTTGATGTCGGGTAAGTACCGGCGCCGCCCGAGTAGCGTGCTCACGTATCCTTTCGCTCTCGCCTCGGTGATCGTGTCGTTGATATACTGTTTGACTTTCGGGAATCGATCGAAGTAGCGTTGAATGATTTCTCTCGCCTCTGTCTGACTAATCTCGAGTCGATTCGCAAGTCCGAATGGCCCGATGCCGTACATAATTCCGAAGTTCACCTCTTTTGCCTTCCGTCGCATATCTCGTGTGACTTCTGAGGAAGAAACGCCAAAGATCTTGGCCGCTGTGGTTGCGTGGACGTCTTCTTTGTTACGGAATGCCTCTGCTAATCCTTCGTCACCTGCGATGTGTGCCATCACTCGCAGCTCGATTTGTGAGTAGTCAGCCGAGAGAATGCGATGGTCCTTCGATGATGGAACAAACGCCCGCCGAATCGAACGGCCCAACTCGGTACGGATGGGGATGTTCTGAAGATTCGGATCACTGCTGGAGAGCCGACCTGTGGCGGCAACGGTCTGGTTAAAGGATGTGTGAACTCGTCCCGTTCGAGGATTGACGAGTTCTGGCAGGGCATCGACATACGTCGATTTGAGCTTTGCAAGTTGCCGGTATTCGAGAAGCTTTTCAATAATAGGATGTTCATCTCTGAGTGTTTCCAGAACGCCGACATCGGTGGAAAAACCGGTTTTCGTTTTGCGAACCGGTGAAAGTTTCAGTTTGGAGAAGAGGACATCGCTGAGCTGCTGTGTCGAATTGATGTTGAAAGGCCCACCGCCCAACGCATGGATCTCTCGCGTAAGGTTATCGAGCATCCGCTCTAACTCTTTCGACATGTCATTCAAGAAATCAGTGTCGATTGCGACTCCCGCTTCTTCCATCCGGGCAAGTACGGAAATCAACGGAAACTCGATCTCTTCGCAGATCCGCTGTAGTTGTTCTTGCTCGACTCGCTTGTGCAGGATTTCGTAGAGTCGGAGCGTAATATCTGCGTCTTCGCATGCGTAGTCTGCTAACTGCTCAATTGGCACGGCACGGATCGGTTTCTGGTCTTTCCCGCTGCCCGTCAGGTCATTGTAGGTAATCATCTTGTAGTTCAGATACTCCATGGCAAGCGCGTCGAGATTATGCTGGCCATCCTCGCGCAGGACATAACTGGCGACCATCGTGTCGAATGCGACTCCGTTCATCCGAATCCCCTGCTGAGACAGCGCCAGCATGTCATACTTAATGTTTTGCCCGATCTTCTTGATGGAGGGATTTTCGAGGATCGGTTTGAGTGACTTGAATACAAGAGTCGGATCGAGTGCTCCCTCGAATTGCTTCTCCGTTTGACTGTTATCGAACAAGCTCCCTGATTCACGACTCTTTGGTGCCAGCGAGACGAACCATGCCTCTCGAGGCTTGAGGGCAAACGCGAGACCAACGATCTCCGCTCTGAGGGCATCGGTCGAGGTGGTTTCTGTGTCGATCACAAAACTTGATGCCGACTTGAGCCTTTCGCAGAGTGCATGAAATTCTTGTTCAGATTTCACAAGTCGGTATGTGTGCTCGTCGCTTGTGATGTCTACACGTTCAGCGGGGGAAGAGGAAAGCTGTTCTTTCTCGGTCTTCGCTGTTTGGTTGGTTCCATGCTCTTCTCTGAGTTTTTTAATCAGCGCACGAAACTCGAGACGTTCGAATAGAGCTATGAGTTTTTCGACATCCTTGTCAGATGCCCTCAGTGTGTGGAAGTCGATATTGACAGGAACAGCGGTGTCGATCGTGACAAGCTGCCTGGAAAGAAGGGCTTTGTGACGATGCGTTTCGAGCTTCTGGCGGAGCCCTTTTTGGGGTATCTCTTCGATCTTGTCGAACAGAGCGGAGAGCGAGCCATGCTGTTGAATCAGCGGGATCGCGGTCTTCTCGCCAATACCCGGCACCCCCGGGACGTTATCCGAGCTATCACCCACAAGCGCGAGCACATCGACAACCTGGTCCGGTGGGACACCGAACTTCCTCTTGACATCTTCAATGCCAAGGATCTCCACATCGTTTCCCTGTCGGCCCGGTTTATACATCTTGATCTTCTCTGAAACAAGCTGCATGAAATCTTTGTCACCGGTGACCAGATATGTTTCCGCCCCCTCTTTCTCTGCTCGTTTGGCGAGTGTCCCGATGACATCATCTGCCTCGTAACCGGGGAACTCGATGACCGGAATGTTATACGCCCGGACGACATCCTTCAGGAGGTCGAGTTGCGACGCCATATCCTCCGGCATTTTCTGACGCGTGGCTTTGTAAGCGGCATACTGTCGATGCCTAAAAGTTGGCTCGCTCGTATCGAACACGACGGCGATGTAGTCAGGTTTTTCTTGCTCAAGGATTTTGTTGAGGAACGTGACGAATCCGTAGATGGCGCTGGTGTTTTCGCCTCGAGAATTCATCAGCGGTCGCTGGATGAATGCGAAGTAGCTCCGGTAGGCAATGGCCATGCCATCAATCAGAAAGAGTCTCTGGCGTGTGGCATTCTTGCTTGTTTCGCTCTGAGCACTCTTCGCCATAGGTTAGATTGGAAAGAGGAATCCTATTCCCACAATGATCAACATAATTGCTATCATCAAACGGAATTGCTCGAGAGAGACCTTCTTCAGTACCTGTTTTCCGACCAGAGTACCGGCAAATGCAACGCCAATCACAAGAAGTAATTCCAGCGTTGCTCCTTCGAGCATTGCGGATTGTTGAATCACATAGATGGGAATTCGACTTAGATCGATGACGATGGAAATGGCGGTTGCCGTTGCAATGAAGGCTTCTTTCGACAAATCGTAATTCAGAAGATACGCGCTGCGGATTGCCCCTTGATTACCGATCAATCCTCCCATCAATCCCGAGAGAAAACCACCGACAACATCAAACTGTTGAGGGAATTTCCAGGTGCGCTGAGGTGTGAATTCGAGAATGCCAATCGTGACCAGAAAGAGTCCCAGGAATACTTTGAGAAGTGAAGGATCGACTTTCCCTTGCAGGAGCGAGCCGGCGATTGCCCCCATGAGGCTAAGAAGTCCGAATCGTAGAAAGATGGATTGATTCACATGCCTTGCGAACAAGCTGAACTTCAAGAAGTTATTGAAGATGTGCACGAGGGCGACGAGGAAGATCGCCGTCTTAACATCGAAGAAGAGCGCGAAGGTGGGTGTGAGTACCGTTCCAATGCCAAAGCCGGACATCAGCGTAATCATACTGATTGCAAACGTAGCACAAAGGACGATCATGAGGTCAACGGTTTCCATCCACTTATGGACCCTCTTCAGCCAGACCCTGTTGCGGCATCCGCTCTGATTGTTCTACTGTTCCTCTCAAGTCCACGAACGATCGGCGCAGAAACACAAGGGACAGGACAAGCACCCCGCTTGTGATGTAAAAATTTTCTCTCAGCCCAACATACGCGGCTACATACCCTCCCACGGTCGGCCCAAAAAGATTGGCCAGCACGTTGAAGCTTGATGCAATTCCCATCATGCCTCCGCGGCGTGAGAGTGCTGTGTTCTTGCTGATGTAGGAATAGAGAGTAGGCAAGATCCCACCGACACAGAACCCCTGTAAAGCCCTCAGCAGAACGAGCTGGTACGCTTGTGTAACGACCCCTTGAAGCAAGTAGGCCACTGAGGCTCCGGCAATGGCGATCGTGAGATTTTTTTTGTAGCTCTTCGCGTCGTTTCGCTTCCCCCACCATGGGGCGGAGATTACCATGAAGATACCGGCAATCGAGAAAATAACTCCCGCAATGGTGGCAAGAAACGCTTTGTTGGGTTCAAGATACTCAATATAAAGTGCAAAGACGGGTTGAATCATCAGCACGGAGACTTGTGTGATGAAGATGAGGGCAAGAGCCGTGCGAATAGCCGGCGAACGAAACGCATGCGCGTAGTTGCTTGATAACGAGTGTTTGGGTTCATAGGACTTCTGGCGGGGTGCTTCGTTGACCATGCGAATTACCATGAAACCAGAGAGGATGCAAAGTCCGGCAACAATGAAGAAGATGGGACGGTACCCCAGCGCATCGGAAAGTGGTCCACCCACAAGCGGTCCGAGAACACTCCCTGCAGCAGTTGATGTCTGGAGAACACCAAGCGCATAGCCTGATCGCTCAGGCGGCGTGTTTGCCGAAACAAGCGACAATGCTGCCGCGATGAATCCACTGATTGCCCCTTGCAGCATCCGGAAGAGAAAAAGCATCTCGACGTTTTGAGAAAGGCCAATCAAGATTTGCGAGATGGCGAGACCAAAGACTGCGCGCACAACCATAAGTTTTCTTCCGTAACGGTCGCCAAGGAATCCCCAGACCGGTGTGAGAAAAAATGCAAAAAGAAATGGAGCGGAAAAAACATACCCGCTCCATCGTGCAACTTCTTCGTGAGTTGTGACACCTAAGTCACGGATGTAAAAAGGGAGAAAGGGGACAACGGCGCTCATTCCCATCATCGCGATGAACTGCGCCGCCCAGATAATGTAGAGATTTTTGCGCCACGGCTCGAGTTCCTTGAATCGCATCAGAAACCGATTCCAAGTTTGACGTGAGGAGATAAAGATCCAGGCCCAACAAAGGAACTCATTCCCGCCTCTCTCTCTACCCGTGGGTTTCCGGACAGGTTCCCTCCGAGAGACGGGTTTACAATGGGTGTAGGGAACGTCCAGTTTGTGCCAAAGAGGAACATGACGAATCCAATGCTCACGTCGAGATAGGCTTCTCTCCACCGCATCTCAGGTCCGAAAGAAATGTACGGGAGTGCATTCACCAGACCAATCTCCCACCTGGATCCAAAAGAGTGTGGTGAGTATCGAAAGGTCGGTCTGACCGGCAAAACTCGGTAATGCGCGGTCGCAAGAGGAACAACCCTGCTTTGCAGCTTGACCATTCCGGCCATTGCACGCCAACATGAATCATCCTCCGGAAAAGGCGGTTGCTGATACGCACGCAATTGCGGAGAGGCTGAGAAAAGCCCCCGCCGAATGACGACACCCCACTTCATGCCCGATCCTACCTCTTTAATGTAATCACCTTCGCTTCAACTCCCTTGTCGAGCAGCGTCTCGACATCTTCTAATTTCACCGTGCCGTAGAGAAACGAGCCGGCAGACATCGCCTCTGCCTGGACCGCCTTAAAGATGTCGAGATAGCTGTTGGTCCCGTTCACAAAGTTGAAGACCTCATAGCGCATCTCGCGATGGAGACCGGGAACGGGTCCGACGTTTTGCCGATTCGCAAAGTATTCGGCGAGATTCGGATTGTTGACCGGAACTTTTCTGCTCAATTCCCGTTCCTTGGCAGTCATCGAAAGACTTGGGATCGACTTGCCAGTGGCTGTTCTGTAGAAGTCATTAAGAGCATCCAGCATGCCGGGTTGCGCGGCAATCAGGTTACGTTTGGCGTTGTCGATAGAACGATTGGCCGCGCCTGACTTTCCGGCGAAGGTACGCGTGCTCTCCAGAGCACGCGCTTCGCGAACGAAAGCTTGCTCAACGAGGTTTCGTGCGGCCCGATAGGCAGCTTCAGGTTCCTTGGCCTTGTTCATGACAATGTGATCCCGTGCCGCAAGAACATCCTCATGAATTCGCTTCATCGCCGTATGATAGACTTCCGATGCGAGAACCGGAATTTCAGACTCTCCCGCATTAGCAATGTACCACGCTGCCGTTGCTGCAATAAAAGCATTTCGCCTGAGTTGCGTCTGGTCGATCTGAAACGCGTCGTCATCAGTCGAATGAATAAAATCGTCCGGCATGTTGGTGAGGGTCACACCCGGAATTCCGATTGCTCCTTCGTTGAAGACGAGGTGATCTGTGCTGTTAAAGTACGGAATGACCATCGCCCCGTATCGCTCGCGTGTGCCAAGATGCGAGAGAATGGCTTTGGAATAGGGCTGAGGCTGTCCCGCGCCGGAAGTGTTGAGAAAGTGTGTGTTTCCAAGAATAACATACTTGGCGATGTTTTCCACCACGTCGCTGAGATAGCTTGGAATCGAATACGGTGTCCGCGTAATGTGCTGAATACGGCTGCCCAGCGACTGTTTTGCGCCGACCATGTCTTGATTGATGTTCACCAGCCCTTTTGCGCGATCCTCGGGATGATCACTAAAGTATTGATATTCTGAACTGATCTCATCCGCCCAGAAAAAGCGAATGTCCCTTTTGGGCCGCTGAATTTTTCCCTCCTTCATCAGCCGAACCAGTGTTCGTCCAATCTCAAGAATGTTCACGCATCCTGACCCGTCATCGTTGTACGATGGTTTTTCCTCCTGCAGATGTGCCGTTAGCCAGATGTGCTGGTTCGGAATGCTTGATCCGCGAATCCATCCCTCAACATACTCTTCCCATGCCGAATCCTGAAACGCTGCCTCGATATCGACCTTCACCGTGACCGGCCCCTTCTTCAACATTTCCTGAAGCATCTTTCCTTTCCGTGGCGACACCATGAAACCGAACGTTCCTTCTTTCCCATCGCCGCTTTTCTGAGGAATCCCTGCCCAGGCCACTTGATCCGGCCGCTCCACCATGTCACTTGTCCGCGGAAATGTGTGGTAGAAATATGACACAACGCCCAGCGCGCCCCGCTTCCAGACAGCCTCGTTCATGACAGCACCCGGGTTAGAGCTTGTTAAAACGATTTTCCCCTGTACATCCTTCCCCTCGTAGTCCTTCTCCGACGTTCCCGATCCAACGTCGACAAGCGCTGCGCGGATGTGTGTTGTTCGTGAGTTTGTGGCGAGAGCGACAGCGTACTCGGCATAACTCCCCAGCTTCATTTCCGTTGGCTCGACGATCCAGAGCTCACCCATTGTTGCCGACCAACCGGGATTCGAAGCTTTGTGTCGCACGATTTTGACATCCTCAAGTCCATAGTCTTTTGCTTTTTTCTCGATAAAGAGTGCGGCTTCGTGATAATCGTTGGACCCGCTTGTTCTATGCCAGTGGGCCAACCAGCGCAGGTTGTCATATGCGGCGTCACCGGAAAGCTCGTTCAAAAGATGTTTTTCGAAGTCTGGATCAATGAACGGTGTAGTTTGCGACCAGGAGAGTGAAACAGTGAGGGTGAGAAATAGCACGGTGAGAAGTTTATGCATACATCCTCCGGATGATGAACAATGGTGGGGTTGTCAGTGGTGAAGAATATAAAGAAAGCTCCGTAGAAAAGAAACGAAGTTCTGGTTTCGCGTGAGTAAAAAAGCGATGGAAAATTGGAACATCGGATTGTATATTTCTGCCACTCCTTCCAATGAACGTTTATCTTATTCTCTTCATCCAGGTCTTCATCGCCGGCGGCACACACGTCGTTGCAAAGGCGGTGGTCAACGATATCGATGCGGTTACGTTGACGTTCATTCGCTCGCTCGTTTCTTCGGCAGGACTCCTCGCCATCTTTGTGGTAAAGGAGGGAAGATTGAAGATTGAGAAGGGAGATTGGAGAAAGATCGTTCTTCTTGGATTCCTTGGTCTTCCCGTCAATCAATATCTGTATCTCTACGGGATGAAATTCACCACCCCTGCTAATGGCGCGCTTTTGTACGCAGCAACTCCGGTCTTGGTGCTGGTTCTTTCCTATTTCATGCTTGGTGAACGAGTAACAGTACAAAAAACGATCGGTATATTGCTTGCGTTTGCCGGGATTGTTCTGGTTATCTTCGAGCGCGGAATCGATTTGTCGTCGAGTTATGCGTACGGGAACGTGATTATTCTTCTCGCGGTTCTCGCATGGGCGTTCTTCACGATTCTCGGTAAACCGATGATCGTCAAATACGGAGCATTTCATACGACGTCCGTGGCCATGATTGCAGGGATGTTTCTCTTTGCGCCTGTCGGTCTTGTTTTCTCCTGGGACTATCCACTATCAACGATCACGCTATCTCATTGGGCGGGCATTTTGTATCTGGGAATCGGGACGTCAATATTGGGATACGTCCTTTGGTACTACGCGCTCGGGAAGATCGAAACAAGCAAGGCGGCAGTCTTTGCCAACGGTCAGCCCATTGTCGCAACGCTGATGGCGATAGCATTCTTTGACTATAGTCTGACCATTCCTTTTGTTATTGGGGGAGTGATTACCATTGTTGGTGTGGTCTTGACACAGTTGGGTTGATACACGGACGTTTATGTTTGAGAGATTGTTTCCAAGAGTTTGTCTTCTCAGGTTCTTTCGTCTTTCTGTTTCGAAAAACGTCGGTCTGTGGGAGGGTGGGGTGGGGGGGCTAAGCTCATCGACGCAATTTTGTTACGCGGGATTTGAAGAGGGGATAGGGTTCTGCCGAGGGGATGCCTTCGGCATGCCGAGCGGAGGGCGAGGGATTCGAACCCCCAAGTCCTTGCGGACGCCGGTTTTCAAGACCGGTGCATTAGCCGTTCTGCCAGCCCTCCAAACGGTATGAAAGATACGGATTCTTGCCAAGCCAATCAATCAGAGGAGGATGCATGAAGACTCAAAAAAAGGTACTTCAATCCCCATTGAGCTGGCCCGGGAGCTGAAGAAGAACCGCCAAGCCCTCTCGGCCTTCCAAGCGATGCCTCCTTCACATCAGAAGGAGTATGTCGGTTACATTGCGGAGGCAAAGAAGGCTGAAACTCGAACAATAAGAGCCGCAAAGTCGATCGAAATGATTCTTAGGTGGCAGCTGGAAAGAAAAGTCAAGAAAACGTTGAAATAGTATTAGGAAGAGTGCACAACTCTTCGTATCTTGTTTTTGCTCCAACGTGGAGCGCCCGCCAACGGAAGTCATGATTTCGGAAGCGGAACTTTTGAGACCGTTCTCCGATGATGAACGTGTAAGGACGTTAGGCGCGCGTCGCCGCCAGTTCGTAGGTCCCCCATCGCATCTCCTTCGTAGCACAGAGTCTCTCCAAACTATTCTTCAAAAGGAATACCATGCCATTTTCACAACTCGGTCTACACGACCGTCTCGTGCAAGGAGTCCGCGCTGCCGGGTTCGATGCACCGACCACGATTCAATCACAAGCAATACCGCGCGTTCTTGCCGGCAACGACATTGTCGGTCTTGCGAACACCGGAACGGGAAAAACAGCAGCCTTTGTATTGCCGATGCTTCACAGGTTTTCGTCGAACACCAATGCCAAGCGCGCTGTACGTGGGTTGGTTCTGACGCCAACTCGCGAGCTTGCACGCCAAATCGAGGACTCTATTGCCTTGATGGGAAGATTCACAAATGTCAGCGCCCTCTCCGTTTACGGAGGGACTGGAATGGAAAAGCAAATTCAACGACTTCGCCGCGGCGTCGACGTGGTCGTGGCAACTCCCGGTCGGTTACTCGATCATCTCAACCGGAGAACAATTGACCTGTCGGCCATAGAATACCTTGTTGTAGACGAAGCCGATCGGATGTTTGATATGGGGTTCATCCGGGATGTGAGGAAGATCGTTTCCCACACACCGCATCAGCGGCAGACGCTCCTTTTTTCTGCCACGATGCCGGAGAGTATCCGGCATCTTACGCAGGTGATTCAGAAAAATCCCGAACTCATTCAGGTCGGGGAGACTGCGAATCCTGCTGCAGGAATCACTCAGTACTTCTACGCCGTCGCACCCGAACAGAAGCTCTCGCTTCTTGCACACATTCTCGAGAAGGAGAAGATGGAGAGCGTTCTGGTGTTTTCTCGCACAAAGCATGGTGCGGACAAAGTCTCAGGGCGACTTGAACGAAAAGGATTTGCCACCACGGCAATCCATTCCAACCGAACACAGTCCCAACGACAACATGCCCTTGCTGGATTCAAGCAGGGTCGCTATCGCATTCTCGTCGCAACGGATATTGCCGCGCGGGGGATTGATGTTGAAGGGATTTCCCATGTAATCAACTTCGATACGCCGATGGCGCCGGAAGACTACATCCATCGTGTCGGTCGGACCGGCAGGGCGGAGAAGAACGGGGACGCAATTACGTTTGTATCCAATGCCGAGCGCAAATATTTCCTCCGCATCCAGCAGATGCTGGGGAAGAAGATGGAGCTGAAGGCGCGTCTGGATTTTCATCCTTCACCTGCTGGCGCCGAGGCACGAAGTGAGCGTGACCAAGAGCCTTCGAGAAGCTCAAAACGGAAAAATGAGAAGAAGAGAGGATGGACGAATTTGGGCGAGGGACATTCCGACAACAAACACGATGAGCGTGAGAGGCGCCAACGACGCGGCAGAAATGATCGCAGAGGTCAAACCGGAGGAGCGTCCGCGGAAAGTGGGGAAGAGGGTCGAACTCGTCACCGATCGAATGATTCATCACGTGACCACACCGACGTCCGCCATTCAGGCAAATCTCAAACGACCAGACATGACTGGATGGCATTGCTGAATCCGTTCATGGCAATGAGCGGAGGACTACGGAAGAAGATCAAGGGGAAGCATAAGCGAGTCTGACAACTCATTTGGAACTGCTGTTCAACGAAAAGCCGGCCCCCTAAGGGTCGGCTTTTTCGTGATGGCTTCCTCATTGCTTCTCCTCGTGTTTTTTGGTACCTTGTGCATACATCAAAGTTCAGCGCAACCCGGAGAGGTGGCCGAGTGGCTGAAGGCGGCGGTTTGCTAAACCGTTATAGGGGTAAAACCCTATCGGGGGTTCGAATCCCCCCCTCTCCGCAAATGAATGTGTCCTAAGCGTCCGTCGGGACGCTTTTTTTGTGCCAATCGGTATCCATCATGTCCAAACCTGTTCGCGTTCGCTTTGCTCCAAGTCCAACGGGATTTCTCCACGTTGGGGGACTCCGCACCGCCCTCTATAATTACCTTTTCGCAAAGCACCATAAGGGTGCGTTTGTTCTCCGCATTGAGGATACCGACCAAAGCCGTAAGGTCGAAGGAGCAATCGAGAATCTCATTTCCACTCTTGAGTGGGCCGGCATTCATTACGATGAGGGACCGGGAAAAGAGGGGAAATTCGGCCCTTATGTTCAGTCTCAACGTCTGCACCATTACCACACCTACGCCAATGAGCTGATTAAGCGATCGAAAGCGTACTATTGCTTCTGTACACCACAACGACTCGACGAGGTTCGACAGAAGCAGATCGCCGCGAAGATCCCGCCGGCGTACGACAGACATTGTAGGAATATCCCTCCCGAAGAGGCGCAGAAGCGAAAAGAGTCCGGTGAACCGTTCGTCGTCCGCATGAAAGTACCGATGACAGGAGAGATGACGTTTGAGGATCGCATTCGTGGCAAGGTGACGATCGCCCATAAAGTGCTTGATGATCAGGTTTTGCTGAAATCGGATGGTTTCCCGACGTATCATCTTGCCGTTGTTGTCGATGATCATCTGATGGAGATTTCGCATGTGATCCGTGGCGAGGAGTGGCTTCCCAGCACACCAAAGCACATCATGCTCTATCAGTATCTCGGCTGGGAGGTGCCGGAGTTTGCCCACCTTCCGTTGCTGCTGAACCCGGATAAAAGTAAGCTCAGCAAGCGGCAAGGTGATGTTGCCGTGGAGGAGTATCGCGCAAAAGGCTATTTGAAAGAAGCATTGGTGAATTTCGTAGCGTTCCTTGGATGGAATCCTGGTGACGAGCGTGAAATTTTCACACTCGACGAGCTAATCAAGGAATTCTCATTGGAACGGGTAGGGAAGTCTGGGGCCGTTTTCAACATTGAGAAGCTCAACTGGCTCAACCAGCAGCATCTTCGCCTCAAATCGAATGAGGAAATTGCCGATGCGCTTCAACCGATCCTGACATCTGCCGGCATAAGCGGAGTAGAACGTAACTATCTGCTCAAAGTGATTGAGCTGATGAAGGAAAGAGTTACATTTATTGCCGACTTCATCGAACTTGGCGACTATTTTTTTCGAGATCCTCTCTCATTTGATGAGAAGGGTGTGCAGAAACACTGGAGACCGGAAGCCAAAAGGAATCTCCTCAAGCTTGCGGAGCGGTTGGAACAGGCGGCGGAGTTCAGGCTTGGCTCAATCGAATCGATACTTCGCTCCCTTGCAGATGAGCTTGGGGTGAATGCGAGCGCGTTGATTCATCCGACGCGACTTGCACTTTCGGGAAGAGTTGTCGGACCGAGTCTCTTTCACATGATGGAATTGCTGGGGAAGGAGACTGTCGTCAAACGTCTCCGCCGCGCGGCCGAGATGATCAAGTGATCACAACTCCCCAATATCATCCCAACCGACAAAACCGAACCCGAACCATTGCTATGTTCTTGTGAATATCTCGATTGCTGGTTATATTGACGCAACTTTCGTTCTCTAAGTCTCACTCATCCTTCTACTTCTTTGCCCCGTTCAACAAAATCCCTTGATGTTATTCGTTTGCACAATGCCGTGTTTTATGCATACCACGGAGTGCTTTCGGACGAGCAGAATCTCGGGGGGAAATTCGCGGTTGATGTCGATCTCTTTTGTGACCTCTCTCATGCCGCGAAAACCGATTCGCTGAATCAGACCGTCGATTATGAACGTGTTTACGATAGCATTCATACCATTGTCCTCCGAAAAAAATACTTCTTGCTTGAGGCTCTGGCAGGAGCAATTGCGGGGGGGATTTTGAAGAATTTTAAGAAGGTGAAAGGTGTTGTTGTACGCGTGAGAAAGATGAACGCTCCAGTGAAGGGAGTGTTGGATTACGTTGAAGTGGAACACACAAAGTGGCGGTAGATTGCGGCGGGCATTCTTAGGCCTGGGATCGAATCTGGGGGATCGGTTCGCTCAGCTTCAGTCGGCTGTTGAGGCGATCGGAAGAACTCCGGGGATAGAAATCATCCGCTTGTCTTCGATCTACGAAACGGAACCGGTTGGAATGAAAGAACAGCCGGCTTTTTACAATATGGTGGTTGAAGCCCAGACTGAGTTAGAGCCGAAGTCTCTTTTTCATACGATCAAAGAAATTGAAACGGCGATTGGGAGAACGACGAGTGTGCGCTGGGGGCCACGCGAAATCGATATCGATCTCCTCTATTTTGACTCAGCGGTGATCAGTGACCCTGAGTTCCAAGTCCCACATCCGGAAATTGCGAATCGGAATTTTGTGCTGATTCCGCTTGCGGAGATTGATGGATCGTTCATTGATCCGCGTCGCCGTCAACCGATCCGTTCCTTGCTTGCGGCAAGCCTGGACAGGAGTGCCGTCAAGCGATTAGATCTAGTTTTGTCATTGTCTCACTAAGGAGAACTGATTGCAGGTCCCACGTTCTGACATACGGCACATCGCCATAGAGGGCGTTATTGGCGCCGGCAAGACAACGCTTGCCAAGATGCTCGCAGAAAGACTCGGCGGAAGATTGGTGCTTGAGCGGTTCGATGAGAATC
This sequence comes from Bacteroidota bacterium, assembly GCA_035559595.1. Taxonomy (GTDB): domain Bacteria; phylum Bacteroidota; class Ignavibacteria; order UBA10030; family UBA10030; genus DATMBF01. The sequence goes on from DATMBF010000030.1 coordinate 94,887, forward strand.
CGTTCCTGCCGAAATTCTATCAGGATCCTGAGCATTACGCGTTCCAGACACAGATCTTTTTCCTCCTGAGCCGCTACAGGCAGCAGCAAGAGCTTTTCCAGGCCGATCTGTTCCACAACTATATTATTGCGGATTACATCTTCGAAAAGGACAAGATCTTCGCCTACTTGAACCTTCAGGACGACGAGTTGAAGCTGTACGAAACGATCATGTCGGCTTTCGAAAAGAACATACCGGTTCCCGACCTCGTTGTTTATTTGCAGTGCAGTGTGGATCGGCTGATGGAGAACATCCGGCGTCGTGGTAGGTCGTATGAAGAGAACATGTCGGTCGACTATATCCGCGAGCTTAACGAGGCTTATAACTACTTCTTCTTTCGATACAAATCGTCTCCTCTCCTTATTGTCCGTGCAACGGACATCGATTTTGTCAACAACAAAGATGATTTTGAGGACCTTGTCGAGCAGATCTTCCGTCCGAACAAGGCTCCTGTGGAATATTACAACCCCGTCCGGAAAGCGACGTAGCGGCGATGGTTCGCTTCATTATTCTCGCGATAGTGTTCTATCTTGCTTTTCGTTTGTTTCTCTGGTTGCTTCGAACCGTTTTGTTGCCGTTCATGACTCCTCGTCAACCTCCAGTCGGGTCAAATCACGAGCAACAACCGGAGAGCACGATTGATCCGAAGGACATTCAAGACGCGAAGTTCATCGACCTTCCTAAACAAGAGCAATCCAAAGAGCATCAATCCTAACAACCCATACTTCTCATTCTTGAGATTGACTCGGTGAATTTCTTAGCTTTGCCAAGAGTCAATCGCTCAGTGTGTGGCGTTGCAGTAAACGATTATCTGCGCGGCTTGACGCTTCACCATTTCCAAATTTCGTTGAAGATATACTTTTCCTTTGCTATATTGACCGCGGTTTTTTCACACCACGAGCGAGAACTTGACCCAAAGAGTTTACATTGAAACCTTAGACGATCACGTCGGCAATGAAGTGACGCTCCAAGGGTGGCTGTATAACAAGCGATCCAGCGGGAAGATCAGATTTCTGCTCCTGCGTGACGGAACTGGGATTATTCAAGGAGTGCTGGTTAAGGGTCAGACTCCGGACGAGAGTTATCAGGCATTCGATGAGCTTACGCAGGAATCCTCATTTGCCATGACGGGGAAGGTGCGTAAGGACGACCGCGCACCCGGCGGCTTCGAACTTGATGTCACGGGCATCAAGATTTATCAGATCGCTAAAGACTATCCGATCACGCCAAAAGAGCATGGTGTTGAGTTCCTGGCCGATCGCAGGCATTTGTGGCTTCGTTCTTCACGTCAACATGCAATCATGCGGGTTCGCCACCGAATTATCAGGGCGATCCGTGACTTCTTCGATGATCGAGGCTTCACGCTTGTCGATTCTCCCATTCTCACCCCAAATGCTGTTGAGGGAACCACGACGCTATTCGAGACGGAGTACTTTGATCTTGGCAAGGCTTATTTGACACAATCCGGCCAGCTCTATGCTGAAGCTGGGGCAATGGCGTTCGGCAAGGTTTACTGCTTCGGTCCGACGTTTCGTGCAGAAAAATCGAAGACGCGCAGGCATTTGACGGAGTTTTGGATGGTGGAACCGGAGGTTGCCTTCTACGACTTGAATGATGATATGGATTTGGCGGAAGAATTTTTGGAGTACATCGTTCAGACGGTACTGAAAGATCGGGCCGAAGAACTCAAAGTACTCGAGAGGAATACGAAGTTCTTGGAGAACGTGAAGCGCCCTCTACCAAGGATTACCTATGACGAGGCTGTGGAGATCCTCAGGAAGAAAGGAATCAGTTTTGAGTGGGGTGGAGATTTTGGTGGAACGGACGAGACGGTGATTTCGGAGCAATTCGACCGTCCTGTGATGGTGCATCGCTATCCGGCCCAGGTCAAGGCGTTCTACATGAAGCGTGATCCCGAGAATCCAAAGCTTGCGCTCGCCCTGGATGTGCTCGCCCCGGAGGGATACGGAGAGATTATCGGTGGCAGCCAGCGTGAGGACGATCTGGACGCGTTGTTGCATCGCATCAAAGAGCACAATCTGCCTCAAGAAGCTTTTGAGTGGTATTTGGATTTGCGCCGCTATGGAAGCGTGCCGCACTCGGGATTCGGGCTCGGATTGGAGAGGACTGTTGCATGGATTTGCGGTCTCGATCACGTAAGAGAGACGATTCCGTTTCCGAGGATGATCTACCGATTGACGCCGTGAGGGGAGAAAGGAAAACGGAAGCGAGAACCCGTTGAACCATCTCACAATGCTCAAAGTTTCGAATCTCAGGAAAGAGTTTGACACTGTTGTCGCTGTGGACGGCGTTTCACTTGAAGTGAAGCGCGGAGAGCTGTTCGGCCTCTTGGGACCGAACGGTGCCGGAAAGACAACAACCATTCGAACAATCCTGAATATTATCCAGCCGGATAGCGGGGAGATCACTTTCGATGGCAAGCCGTTCAACGAAGAGATGTGGAATACGATCGGCTATCTCCCGGAAGAGCGTGGTCTCTATCGTAAGAGCAAAATTCTCAACACGATTCTCTATTTTGCTTCACTGAAAGGTCTGGATGAGAGGACCGCGAAGCCGAGGGCCCTCCAGTGGTTGGAAAGATTCGGATTGAACGATCGGGCAAATCAGAATGTGGAGGAGTTGTCCAAGGGAAATCAGCAGAAAGTGCAAATCATCATCTCCCTCATTCATGAGCCCAGCCTTGTGATCCTTGACGAGCCATTTTCAGGTCTCGATCCTGTCAATCAAATCCTGCTTAAAGATATTCTCCTCGAAGTTCGGCAGAAAAACACCGCCATCATCTTCTCCACTCACCAGATGGATCAGGTCGAGAAGATGTGCGATACTATCTGCCTCATCAACAAGGGCAAGCCGGTGTTAAGTGGTTCCTTGCGTGAGGTGAAGAGGAACTACGGAAAGAACTCCGTTCACCTTGAGTTTAATGGCGATGGCTCGTTCCTCAAGCAACTGCCGTTTGTTAAGAAAGCCGATATCTATCAGAACTACGCAGAGTTAGAGGTTGAAGAGAGTACGAGCTCCCGCGAGCTGCTGTCACAGATTAACGGTCGCCTCGACCTCCGGAGATTCGAAGTCGTTGAGCCTTCCCTGAACTCCATCTTTATCGATGTTGTCGGCGGAGTTCCCCAGCCGGCGGGTGGAGGTGCCGCATGAAGAAAGCGCTTGCGGTGGCAAAGTGGGAGTTCATGGAGAAGGTGAAGTCCAAGGCTTTTCTCATCAGTCTTGTACTCATGCCGGTGATCATTGTTTTGTTTGCCGTTATCCCAGGCTTTCTTGCTGCAAAACCGGATGATCGACCCTTGGCAATCGGGATCATTGATAAATCAGGTTTGTTATTCGAGCGGTTAAAACAGACGATTGAAGAGAAACACAGACTACCGGATGGCCAACCGAATTACATCCTCAAAGATCTGGGCGCTGATGGTGACGTCCCTCAACTGAAACTCATTGGGAATCAGATGATTGCAAACGGGGAGATCGAGGGGTATTTCTTTCTTCCCGCCGACATTATTGATAGTGGAAAGGTTGAATATCGGGCAAGGAATGTGGGTAACCTTCGTATCGAGCGGAGGTTTTCCAAGGCCATCGAGGATATCATTGTTGAGATCCGACTCTCCAATCAGGGCTACGATGCTTCGAGAGTCAGAAACCTGCTTGCTGAAATCGACATCAGATCGATGAAGATCTCAGACAAGGGGGAAGAGACTGAATCGGGATTCCGCGAAGTCTTCTTCAGCGCGTACATCTTCATCATGGCGTTAATGTTTCTTGTCCTTACGTCCGGTCAGTTACTGGTGCGAAGCGTTGTTGAGGAGAAGACAAATCGCGTCATCGAGGTCCTTCTCTCCTCCTGCTCTTCGATGGATCTTATGACGGGTAAAATCCTTGGTTTAAGCACGCTTGGCCTTGTGCAGATCGGCTTGTGGGGCGCCATTGGTCTTGCGGTCTCGATAAAGACGGGTGGATTGTTTTTCCTCACGGAGAATCTGATTCTCTCTGCTGTCTACTTTATCCTTGGATATTTGATGTACTCAGCGATCTTCGTCGGTGTCGGATCGCCGATCACCACCGAACAGGAAGCGCAGCAGTTGACAAGTTACGTGAGTTTGTTCCTGGTGTTTCCGATTGCGTTGGCGATTCCTGCAATGCAGAATCCCGACTCGATGCTGATCAAGGTGTTGACGTTCATCCCGATCTTGACTCCGACGTTTATGCTCTTGAGAATACCTATTCAGACGCCGGCGACGTGGGAGATTGTGACGACGATCATTCTGTTGGTTCTGACGACTGTTGTTCTCATGTGGGCGGCAGGGAAGGTGTTTCGCATTGCAATCCTTGTCTACGGAAAACGGCCGAGTATCCCCGAACTCTTCAGGTGGATTCGTGCCGCATAACCATCACAGTTGCCACCCGGGGAGCAGCAGTCCGTGACCATCGAGACGTTTGTCTTCTACATTCTGGCTTTCCTCGCGGTCGGCTCTGCATTCATGGTCATCCTGCACCGCAATCCGGTTACCTCTGCGTTGTACCTTGTGTTTCATTTCTTCGTGCTGGGAGGGCTCTATCTTACTCTCCACGCTCAGTTCATTGCCGTGATTCAGATTCTTGTCTACGCCGGAGCGATCATGGTGCTGTTTCTCTTTGTGATCATGCTGCTGAACTTACGGGACGAGCGCTCTTTGCGTGAAGCAATAACCTGGAAAAAAACTCTAGCTGCTGCCTTGAGCGCGGGTTTGCTCGTAGAACTGATCTACATCGTCGGCTTTTCGGCTGGAGAGCCAAAACTGATTAGTCCCGCAAAGGCAATCGAAGTCGGTACGACGGAATACATCGGAAAACAACTTTTCACGAGGTTCCTCTTCCCGTTTGAGGTAACGTCGGTACTTTTGCTTGCGGCAATCGTCGGGGCCGTGCTGCTGGCAAAGCGAAAGTTGGATTGATCAATGGATCTCAACGCCTATCTTATTCTGAGCGCTGTAACATTCGTCATCGGCGTAACCGGCGTTCTCACACGCCGCAACGCCATTATCGTTTTCATGTCGATTGAGCTGATGCTGAACTCTGTCAATCTTACACTCGTTGCCTTCTCGGCTTACCTTGGCGATGCGACAGGACAGATGCTGGTGTTCTTCGTTATGACGCTCGCCGCCGCCGAAGCCGCTGTGGGGTTGGCCATCATCATCGCCCTCTTCCGCAACAAGCAGACGGTGAATTTGGACGAAGTGAATATTCTCAAATGGTGACAATCGAGAACCCAACCAAAAACCAATAACGGATAACCTCAACCGGCCTCACCAATGTCCCCTTTTCCCTTCACTCCCCTCATCGTCTTGTTTCCCCTTTTGGGCTTTGGTGTTCTCGGCCTCATGGGTTGGAGATTCAAGGCCAACGAGAAGCTCATCGGGATTATTGGATCTGGCTCGGTCGGTCTTTCGTTTGTTTTCTCCACGGTAATCTTCATTCATATGCTCGGTCTTGACGTGGCTGAGCGAAAAGCCGTTGTCGAGTTATTTCCATGGATCTCGACGTTCTCTGGAACGGCAGCGACACTCTCTGTTTCTGTTGCTTACCAGATCGATCAGCTCTCCATTCTCATGGCGTTGATTGTTACGGGCGTTGGATTCTTGATTCATGTCTACTCCATCGGTTACATGCACGGTGATCCGGGCTTCTGGAGATTCTTCGCGTACCTCAATCTCTTCATCTTTGCGATGTTAAATCTCGTCCTGGCAGACAATTTCTTGCTGATGTTTCTCGGTTGGGAAGGGGTCGGCCTCTGTTCATATCTTCTCATCGGATTTTGGTACGATCGCAAGTTTGATGTCGGCGGATATCCGCCAGGGAAGGCGACGACAAGCGATGCAGCAAAGAAGGCGTTTATCGTGAACAGAGTAGGGGATGTCGGGTTCCTCCTTGGGATGTTCCTCATCTTCACGACATTCGGAAGCCTCAACTTTGAGACCGTCTTTTCGCGAGCAGCGGTACTGACGATTGATTCGGCGACTATGACCTGGTTGACGCTTCTGCTTTTCTTGGGCGCCACGGGAAAGTCTGCTCAGATTCCGCTCCACATTTGGTTGCCGGACGCGATGGCAGGTCCAACGCCGGTTAGTGCGCTCATCCATGCTGCAACAATGGTTACAGCCGGCGTGTACATGGTCGCTCGTTGTTCCGTACTTTTTGCAATGGCTCCGGCGGCGTTAGCTGTTGTCGCTGCGGTCGGGGCGTTTACGGCGCTCATGGCTGCATCGATCGGACTCGTGCAGAATGACATCAAAAAAGTGCTGGCGTATTCAACCGTCAGTCAGCTCGGTTATATGTTTCTTGCGATGGGAGTGGCCGCGTTTGCAGCCGGGATGTTTCACGTGCTGACGCACGCGTTCTTCAAAGCGCTGCTCTTTCTGGGATCAGGTGCAGTCATTCACGCCATGCACGATGAGCAGGATATTCAGAAGATGGGGGGATTGAAAGAGCATCTCCCGACAACGTACAAGACGTTTCTGATTGGTGCGATTGCAATCGCGGGAATCCCACCGTTCGCCGGATTTTTCAGCAAAGATGAAATCCTCTGGAAGACATTCAGCGGGGACTATGGGTCGGTCGGTCTCTGGTTTGTCGGCCTGTTCGGCGCAGGACTGACGGCGTTCTACATGTTCCGGCTTGTTTATCTCACGTTCGACGGTGAGCCCCGGTATGGTCACGACAAACATCCGCATGAAGCGCCGAAGACGATGACGGTTCCGCTCATTATCCTCGCGTTCCTCTCCGTGGTAGGTGGATTTGTTGGAATTCCAGAGAGTCTCTCTGGCGGCAATGCCATCGAACATTGGCTGGAGCCGGTTTTCGCGCCTGCAATCCTGAAGCTGCGCATTACGCCTCATGCGGTGGTTGCTCTTGAGTATGTGCTGATGGCTCTTTCGGTCGGTGTTGCTCTGGCTGGTATCTGGACGGCACGGAAGATCTACGTGTATCGTGAGGAGGTCTGGCGATCGATGACGGATCGACTCACAGGATTGTATCGCCTGCTTTGGAACAAGTATTATGTTGATGAGGCCTACGATGCGGTGGTTGTTCGGCCTACGGTGAAGGTTTCAGAATCGTTTTTGTGGAAAGTCTTTGATGTCTCCGGTATCGACGGAGTCGTCAATGGAACCGCCACACTCGTTGCTCGTGTGGCCGACGGTCTGCGAAAAATCCAGACCGGTGTTGCACAGATGTATGCGGTTGTCTTTGTTGCCGGTATTGTGATGATTCTCCTTTGGATTGTTTTCCGGTAGGCCATGGTAGCTGATCATATTCTCTCAATTACAATCTTTTTTCCGTTTGTCGGCGTCCTCATTCTTTTGTTCACAGACAAAGAGAGAGGCCAGCTTATCAAGCTTGTCGGCTTCCTGACGACGCTTGCGACATTCGTCATCTCGCTGTATCTCTATTTTGAGTTCGAGCCGACCATGCCGGGATTTCAGTTCCTTTATCAGGCTGAGTGGATTCAGGGATTGAATATTCGCTACTCGCTCGGTATCGATGGTATGGCGTTGCTCTTGATTTTGCTCACGACGTTCTTGACACCGGTGGCTTTGCTTGGGACATGGAATTCCATCAAAGAACGGCTCAAAGAATACACTATCATGATTTTGCTGCTTGAAGTCGGGATGGTTGGAGTCTTCGCCGCGCTTGATCTTTTTCTCTTTTACATTTTCTGGGAAGCGATGCTCATTCCGATGTACTTCATTATCGGAATCTGGGGTGGACCGGAGCGCGTCTATGCGGCGATCAAATTCTTCCTCTTTACACTCCTTGGAAGCTTGTTGATGCTTGTTGCCATCATTGCCCTTGGTTACGTTGTTTCGACGATGCCGGGAGGAGTCTTCACGACGAGTTTTCTGGACTTGCAAGCGATGGCGCCGAAACTGCCGGCCGCGGTTCAGGGGTGGATGTTCGCAGCGTTTGCCCTCAGCTTTGCCATCAAAGTCCCTGTATTCCCCTTCCACACATGGCTACCGGATGCCCACGTACAGGCGCCGACGGCAGGGAGCGTCATTCTTGCCGGCGTGCTTCTGAAGATGGGAACATACGGCTTCATTCGTTTCTGTCTTCCTCTCTTCCCGCAGGCTTCGATAAATTTCATGCCGTATCTGAGTATTCTGGCTGTCATCGGCATTGTCTACGGTGCTCTCGTTTCCATGGTGCAAACGGATATCAAGAAGCTGGTCGCGTACTCCTCCGTCTCTCATCTTGGATTTGTCGTGCTCGGAATTTTCTCATTCACCGAAGAGGGGATGCAGGGGGCGATTATACAGATGATCAATCATGGACTCTCCACGGGAGCGCTCTTTCTCTTGGTGGGAATGATCTACGATCGCGCACACACACGGCAGATTACGGATTTCGGCGGTGTCGCGAAGGTGATGCCGGTGTATGCAACACTTTTCCTTATTGTTTCGCTTTCCTCGCTCGGTTTGCCCGGTCTGAACGGTTTTGTGGGGGAATTCCTGATCCTCATTGGTGCATTTAAGTCACAGTTCCTTGCTTCTCCGGTTTATTCTGCGTTTGCTGCAACGGGCGTCATTTTTGCCGCCGTCTATTTGCTCTGGATGTATCAGAGAGTGATGCTTGGTCCGATGCGGGAGGGGGGATTGTACCATGGCGTACGGCTCACGGACAGCAATCTCCGTGAGAATCTCTCGCTTGCAGCTGTCGTTGTGTTCATTGTTTGGATTGGAGTGTATCCCGCGACATTCTTAGGAAAATCGGCTCTTGTTTCAAAGCACCTCGTTCAAAAAATGGAAGATATCCGTCGAGGAGCGAACGTTCGCGGAATAATTGGTTCGACAATTCAATAACAAGGGAAAACCATGAAGCCTGACATACGACGGCCACTAACAATTCTTGTGATCCTTGGTCTGGGTCTTTATGCGTTGTTCAATATTCTCGAGCACGAGATTGAAAACGTTGTGATTAAGCCGGTCGAAGGGTGGCTTGTTCTTCCCTTTGTCTTGTTGCTTGGCTCGATCGCTGTTGCTCCGTTCATCAATCGGCACTGGTGGGAGCATAATTATCCGAAGGTTTCGTACGCCCTCGGAGCGGTGATGGTGCTGTACTACATCTTTGTCCTCGACAATGTTCCTCGGCTGCTACTCACGTTCCATGAGTACGTCAGCTTCATTTCGCTGATCGGTTCTCTGTTTGTTGTCGCGGGAGGAATTCATCTTCGTATTCGAGGAAAGGCGGCGCCGTATGAGAATGTTCTCTTGCTCGCATTCGGAGCGGTGATTTCCAATTTCCTTGGAACAACAGGCGCGTCAATGCTGCTCATTCGTCCGTACCTGCGGATCAACCGCATGCGCATTAAGCCGTATCATATTGTTTTCTTCATCTTTGTCGTGAGCAACATTGGCGGTGCGCTTACCCCTATCGGAGATCCGCCGCTCTTTTTGGGATACCTCAAGGGAGTACCGTTCTTTTGGGTTATTACGCGTGTCTGGCATATTTGGGCAATGACATTGGGGATCCTTTTGACCGTGTTCTTTGTGATCGATTGGTATAATTTTCGAAAGTACTCCGCAGAGCAACGGAAAACGTACTTGGAACCCGATCAGCCTGAGTTCTCCGGTCTGCACAACATCTTTTTCCTCGCCGTTATTCTCGGGTCAGTGTTCATTTCCCATCCCATCATGCTTCGGGAACTGATTATGTGGGGTGCGGCATTTGCTTCGTATTACACCACAAAGGCAAGCATTCATGAGAAGAATGAGTTCAATTTCATCCCCATTCGCGAAGTGGCAATCCTCTTTGCGGGAATTTTTGCCACGATGATCCCTGCGCTAGATTGGCTGGAGCTGAATTCGAGTACGCTCGGAATTGTCACCCCCGCGCAATATTACTGGGGCACGGGGGCGCTTTCCAGCTTTCTGGATAATGCGCCGACGTATTTGAATTTCCTCAGCGCGGCCTTCGGACTGCATGGGGCGAGTGTGGATAACCTTGGACATATGCAAGCCATCCTGGGCATTAGTTCTGTGGAATCACTAGGACTCGTGAATCCGCTGCAACCAGGTGCCTTTGCGATAACGGGCGAAACCTGGAGATACGTGCAGGCGATTTCCGTGGCGGCGGTTTTCTTTGGGGCTTGTACATACATTGGTAACGGACCGAATTTCATGGTGAAATCGATTGCTGAGCAGGCGAACATTGAGATGCCGAGTTTCTTTGGATATGTGGTGAAGTATACGATCCCGGTTTTGCTTCCAATTTTCGCTGTTGTGTGGTACGTTTATTTCAGGCAATAGAGTTCAGGAGGAGATTGTCTTTTGAAAATCGCTCTCTTGTTGGGAATTCTAGCGACGACAAGCTTCGTGGGGCAGGTTTCAGAGCCTGCGCACGACCCCGCGGCAGGACATCATGACCCGGTGGCTCCTGTGCTGGTTGCGTTGACTGTGATTCTTGCCGCAGCCAAGATTGGCAGTGAAGTGTTTGAGAGAATGAAGCAACCGGCGGTCCTGGGTGAATTGCTTGTTGGCGTTCTCCTGGGAAATCTCATTCTCATAAACCCGGGCTGGGATTTTTTCGAGCCGCTTCGTGTCGACAACATCACAGAGCATTGGGCCGTTGTCATTGATAGCTTTGCGAGGATCGGCGTTATCCTGCTGCTGTTTGAAGTCGGATTAGAATCAACAGTGGCAGATATGCGGCGCGTTGGAGTTTCTTCTCTTCTTGTGGCGGCAGTGGGTGTGATAGCCCCATTTGCGTTGGGTTACATCTCCAGCTCGCTGTTTATTAGTAAAGTGCCGCAGGTCATTTTGGACATGAACCCCGAGTTTGACATCATGAATATTCATATGTTCATCGGCGCTACGCTTTGTGCAACGAGTGTCGGAATCACTGCTCGGGTGTTTAAGGATCTTGGCAAGATTCAGATTCGGGAGGCGAAGATCATCCTTGGCGCAGCCGTCATCGATGATGTCCTCGGCCTAATTATCCTGGCTGTTGTGGCAGGCATCATCATTGCTGCTGAGACCGGTGTTCCGATGGAACCGATAGCGGTTCTCCAAATCACCGCTCTTGCGCTGGGTTTCCTTGTTGCTTCGATCGTGATCGGATTGGTGTTTGTGCCCCGGATTCTCAGCAAGCTCGCCGTTTTGCGAACACATGGAGTTATGCTGGTATCCGCCCTTCTCTTTTGCTTTCTGCTCTCGTACCTTGCGAACCTCGCCGGTCTGGCTGCGATTGTGGGTGCCTTCGCGGCCGGATTAATTCTGGAGGAAGTACACTTTACAGAGTTTCGAGAGAAGAAGTCGCTTCACGAGTTGCTGACGCCGGTAACAACATTTCTTGTTCCCATATTCTTTGTCGTTATGGGAATCCAGGTACGTCTTGAAACATTTCTCAATGCCAGCGTCATCGGCCTTGCAGGAGGCTTAACAGTTGCCGCATTTATCGGCAAACAGGTCTGCGGACTTGCCGTTCTCGAAAGAGGAATGGATCGGCTCTCGATAGGTCTCGGTATGGTGCCCCGCGGCGAAGTGGGACTGATTTTTGCCAGCATTGGTAAGGGGCTCGGTGTCGTGGATGACGCAATCTTTTCAGGCATTGTCATCATGGTTATTGTGACGACGCTTGTGACGCCTCCCCTGCTGAAGTTCTCGCTTGCCCGCTACGAGCGCAGGAAGAACGCTGTGACCACATGAAGGAATGAATTCGGATTGATCACTTGAGCACTCAGGACCTCTGGATAAACTCTCCGTTTCTCTCGCTTGTCATTACAGGCGTAATTGCCCTTTTGGTTGAAGGCGCCCGCAAGAATGCTTCGCTTTCGGGTGCCATTACGCAGCTTGGACTCATTGTGGCAATTGCTCTCGCGATTTTCACGTTTTGGGAAACTGCTCCATCGTTCTCCAACATGGTTCAGACGGGGGGATACGCCAATTACTTCACGCTGCTGTTTCTCGTCTCCGCGTTGCTGACGGTCATTCTTTCAAAGCCCTATCTCGAACGAACGCGGTGGCATCGAGGCGAGTTTTATCTTTTGATCATTTTTGCAACATCGGGTATGATTCTGATGGCCTCCGCGCTTGATCTGATTGTCCTTTTCCTTGGCCTCGAGCTCATGTCTGTTTCGCTCTACGTTCTTGCCGGTTTCGCCCGAACGAAGTTGATCTCGAATGAGTCGGGTTTGAAGTACTTTCTCCTTGGTGCCTTTGCCACGGGATTCCTTCTGTACGGCATTGCACTGATCTACGGAACGGCGGGCACCACCAACCTTCCGGCAATAGCTGAACAATTCACACGCCTCGCCGATAACACCCTCTTTCTCATCGGTGTAGGCATGCTCATCGTATCGTTTTCGTTCAAGGTGGCAGCTGTGCCTTTCCACATGTGGGCCCCCGATGTGTATCAAGGCGCTCCGACCACAGTAACCGCGTTCATGTCCACCGGCGCAAAAGCAGCCGCCTTTGCAGCGTTTGTTTCGGTGTTTCTCCGAACGTTCGAATTCTCCGGTGCGCGTGTGAACGAGGCCTTAGCATACAGTGCTGCAGCTTCGATGATTCTCGGCAACGTTATTGCCATCGCGCAAACCAACCTGAAACGTCTCCTTGCCTATTCCAGCATCGCGCACGCGGGATACATGCTTGTCGGCCTCGCCGCTGCAAACAACGAAGGGCAAACGGGAATCCTCTTCTACCTTTCGGCTTACACAGCGATGAATCTCGGAGCCTTCGGCATCATCTCGTTGATGGAGCAGGAAGGAGATAAGAATCTGACCTTTGATGATTATGCCGGTCTGAGTTCCCGGCGACCGTTTGTCGCTGCCCTTATGGCGGTGTTCATGTTCTCGCTCGCTGGCATTCCGCCGTTTGCCGGATTCTTCGGCAAGTACTATGTCTTTCTCGCCGCCGTCAAAGCGGACATGACGTGGTTGGCGGTTATTGGGGTGTTGACGAGCGTTGTTTCTGTTTACTATTATCTCCGACTCGTCGTCACGATGTACTTCCGTGATGGTGAGGCGGATCTTCCCGCTCAGCCGACGAAATTAGCACTCGCAGTTCTCTGTCTTGCCGCTCTCGTCGTACTCCAGCTTGGACTTTTTCCCTCTACCATTCTCGATATCACACAGCGGTTTTTCTGACCTTCATGCAAACGCTTGTTACAGCGGATGAAATGCGATGGTGTGACGAAAAGACCATTCGCACAATCGGCATTCCCGCAATTGTGCTTATGGAGAACGCCGGGGGGAACGTTGCGCGGTTTATTCTGAACAGTTTTGGTCCGCTCCGAGGGAAAAACGTCATTGTCTTTTCCGGGAAAGGGAATAATGGTGGAGACGGATTTGTGATCGCACGACATCTTTCTCAGAACGGCGCACGCGTGTTTGCCGTGCTGCTTGCACCCCCCGCTGAGCTGAAGGGAGACGCCAAGTCGAATTTTGCTATTCTTCAGCGAATTGCTCGACTGTCGAAAGAGGCGGTAAGCATCCTTCGATTCAGAAAGGAAACTCTTCGGTTGCTGCCGCGTCCTGATATTATTGTCGATGCGATTTTCGGAACGGGATTCTCCAGTCCTGCAAAAGGGGTATTTGCAGAGGCCATTGGGTGGATAAATGCTCAAGCGGTGCCTCGTATTGCCGTTGATGTTCCGTCTGGTGTGAACGGCACAACAGGAATCGCCGAAGGCCCGGCAGTGAAGGCAACGGTGACGACAACCTTAGGATTGCCAAAAACCGGCCTCTTCTGCAACGATGCCCGCGATCATACGGGGAAAATCGTGACGTTGGATATTGGAATCCCCGCTGCCGTCGTTGAGTCCGGTTCCTTCAAGACGTTTCTTGTTGAGTCGAGCGACATTTCCCCGCTTCTCCCGCGACGGCCGTCGACGGCGCACAAGTATTCCACAGGCAAGGTGTTTGTCCTGGCCGGATCGCGCGGATACACTGGAGCAGCGGCGTTGTGTGCTAAGGCCGCTCTTCGGACCGGGGCTGGTGCGGTTGTGCTTGGAACTCCGGACTCTGTCTATCCGATTCTTGCACGCAAACTTACCGAAGCCATTATTGAACCTCTTCCTTCAACGCTCGATGGATCTTTAAGCTTCACTTCTTTGGAGAAGATAAAAAAGAGACTTTCGTGGGCAGACGTGATTGTCATTGGTCCGGGTCTGTCTCGTCATGAGGAGACTCAGAGACTGATTCAGACAATTGTTCTTGAATCTCGATTCAGAGTTCTTGTCGATGCCGATGCTCTGTTTGCGCTTGCTGCCGCTGGTGTGAGTAAAGTCAGAAAATCAAGAGCCGAGCTTATATTAACTCCGCATGTAGGTGAGTATGCCCGCTTTGTTGGGAAACGAACGAGGGAGATTGAGCAGAAGAGAATTGAGGAAAGCCGTTCCGGAGCAGAGTCGTTGGGCAAGATTCTTGTCCTTAAAGGTGCCCCGACAATCACAGCAACGCCGGAAGGCGGGCTCTATCTGAATTCAACCGGTAATCCCGGCATGGCGACCGTGGGAGCGGGGGATGTTCTGTCGGGCATCATCGGTTCATTGTGGGCTCAGGGAATGAAAGCAGAGGAGGCTGCGAGAACGGGAGTATATCTCCATGGTCTTTCCGGCGACCTTGCAGCAAAGTCGATCGGCATGAGAAGTCTCATTGCGCAGGACATGATTGACTTCCTTCCACACGCTTTTCACGCAACCGAGGCAGGGGAAGCGACCTGAAGCATTTTCTTCAATATCAGTTTCCGGCATTGTTTTGGATGGCGTTCATTTTTATGCTTTCCTCCATCCCGAAGCTGCCGACCTTTCGCGCCCCCTTCGATGTTCAAACTCTCGCCCACGTGGTTTTCTTCGCAGTTCTCTGTTTTCTGGCTGAGCGTGCACTCTACTATCAGCACGCTTATCCCTCGCTACGATTGAACTCGCTTTGGGCGGCTTTTGTTCTGACATGTATCTACGGCATACTCGATGAGATTCATCAGCTCTATGTTCCGGGTCGTTGGGCAGACATCTACGATGTAGTTGCGGATTCCATGGGGGCGGCTATTGCGGTGGCCTGGCTGCGAACAAGATTTCGTGGATTCCGAAGGCCGACGGAAAAAGAGGCTTTACCGAGTTTGACTCAAGGAGATTAAATCTTTATATTTGACCAAGCATGAACAACCAAAGGTGGGTGATCGTATGATCCGCAAAAACCCCGAAATCGATCTCAAAGTTAAGTACCAAAAGACTTTTGAGCTCGCGTTGATTATTGCCATTGCCCTTTTGATTGTGGCCTTCAAGTTCTTTCCCGATATTGGCGGGCCGGCAAAGATCCTGACGCAGCAACAGGAGATCGTTGATGTCGAAGATATCGATGTGACCAAGCAGGAGAATCGTCCGCCTCCACCGCCCAGACCACCCATTCCCATCGAAGCTCCAAGCGATGAAGCGTTGGATGACATCACCATTCAGGACACGGAGATCAAGCTGACGGAAGATGTGCCGCCTCCTCCGCCTCGAGACGACGAAGAAGAGGCGTACTTTGTGGCCGTCGAGGAGTTGCCGGAGCCGATCGGAGGGATCGGTGCGATTCAGGCGTTGGTCGTTTATCCGGAGATTGCCAAGCGCGCCGGCGTTGAAGGGACGGTGTATGTCGAAGCATTTGTTGATGAAAACGGCAACGTCACAAGAACGAATGTGGTGAAGGGCATCGGAGCGGGTTGCGACGAAGCTGCTATGGCTGCTGTGCAAAAGGTGAAATTCAAGCCGGGTAAGCAGCGTGGCAAGCCGGTGAAGGTGCGGATGTCGATTCCCATTCGCTTCAGGTTGCAGAAGTAAGAATCATCTTCGTTTGAGTTGAGAATCCGTCGTCTCCGCAATGAGGCGGCGGATTTTTGTTCGTACACACGACGTAACGAATGCGATTCACCCTTCTCGAAACCGACGACCGAGCCCGCGCCGGAGTGCTTGAAACAAGCCACGGCGTGATTGACACACCCTTGTTCATGCCGGTTGGCACTCAGGGTTCCGTCAAAGCCATCGAACAGCGTGAATTACTGGAGATCGGTGCCCAGATCATTCTGGGAAACACCTATCACCTCTATCTTCGACCCGGCACAGAGATCATTGCCAAAGCTGGCGGACTCCATCGCTTCATGAATTGGGAGAAGCCGATTCTCACCGACAGCGGAGGCTATCAGGTATTTAGCCTGACCGATCTTCGGCGAATAGAGGAGGAAGGTGTTACGTTTCGTTCACACCTGGACGGATCCCAGCACACCTTCACGCCGGAAAAGGTTGTGCAAATCCAACGCATTCTCGGCTCCGATCTGATCATGGTTCTCGATGAATGCACTCCCTTTCCTTGTGAGGAAGCGTATGCACGGAAGTCGAATGAACTTACGATTCGGTGGGCAGAGAGGTGCCGAAATGAATTCGAAGCATCCGCTCCTCACTACGATCACAGTCAGGCACTCTTTGGTATCGTACAGGGAAGTGTTTATCCGAATATTCGGGAGAAAAGCGCGAGGAGCCTTGTGAGCATGGATTTTCATGGCTATGCAATCGGCGGACTGGCGGTGGGTGAACCGGTGGAAACGATGTATCGGATGGTTGATGTCGTTGAGCCGATGTTGCCGATAGACAAACCGAGGTATCTTATGGGCGTTGGGACTCCCGAGAACCTGCTCAAAGCAATCTCTCGCGGTATGGACATGTTTGATTGCGTCATGCCGACGCGGAATGGTCGCAATGCGATGCTGTTCACCCGGTTCGGTCCTGTCAACATCAAGAACGCCGTTTACAAAGATGACTTTACGCCGGTCGATGAATCATGCTCATGCTACACCTGCAGGACTTTCACGCGGGCATATCTCCGGCATTTGTTCCAGGCGAAAGAAATCCTCGCCCTGCAGCTTGCGACCATTCATAACCTGAACTTCTATCTCTGGCTTATGCGTGAAGCTCGCCAGGCCATTCTCGAGCATCGCTTCTCACAGTGGAAAGAAGAAATGTTGCACCAGATGCGTTCCGATCAACTCATCACTCAACAATAAGACAAACGGAGGAACTTCATGCTTTCTGCTTTTCTGTTCATGCAACCTCAGGGTCAAGACGCCGGCGGCTCGTTGATGAGCACGCTGATCATGTTCGGTCTCATCTTTGTCATTTTCTATTTTATGATCATCCGTCCTCAACAAAAGAGACAGCGAGAGCGGGAACAGATGCTTAATGCTTTAAAAAAGGGAGATAAGGTGGTTACGGCGGGGGGCGTTCACGGCACCATCGTGGGGATAGATGAGAAGACGCTGCTGGTTCAGATTGCCGATAATGTGAAGGTCAAAGTAGAGCGCGGTTCGATTTCGACGATTGTGAAAGAGGCTGAACCCACAACCAAGTAACGTTGGAGACGGTATGAAGCACGAGGCCTGGCGATACAATACGATCGAGGAGGCGATTGAGGATTTCCGAGCTGGGAAGGTCTTGATCGTTGTCGATGATGAAGACCGGGAGAATGAAGGAGACTTTGTCGTCGCCGCGGAAAAGGCGACTCCGGAGATCATCAATTTCTTTGTGAAGGAGGGAAGGGGCGTCGTTTGTGCTCCGATCACGTCAGAGCGGGCGCGCGAACTTGCCCTCGAGCCAATGGTGGAATCCAACACTTCCCTTCATGAGACACCGTTTACCGTTTCGGTGGACTATGTTCACGGAACGACCACGGGAGTTTCCGCCGCGGATCGTGCAGCCACCGTTCGGGCGCTGATCGATCCTGATACTAAACCCAGCGATCTGGCGCGTCCGGGACACATTTTTCCTCTCCGCGCAGCCGAAGGAGGCGTCCTCCGGCGTGCCGGTCACACCGAAGCCGTTATCGATCTTTGCCGCCTTTCTGGCCTCAAGCCTGCAGGTGTCCTCTGTGAAATCCTGAGCGAAGACGGAACGATGGCGCGCGTTCCCGAGCTTCAGGAGATTGCCCGCCGCTTCCATCTCAAAATCATTACCGTCAAAAGTCTCATCGAATACCGCATGCTTCGTGAGAAGCTTGTCCATCGCATCGTTTCAACAAAGCTTCCCACACGCTTCGGGGAATTTCAACTTTATCTGTACAAAAGCGATACCGACGAGAAAGAGCATATTGCTCTCGTGAAAGGATACATTCGCCCAGAGGTTCCGACGCTCGTTCGTGTCCATTCCGAATGCCTGACCGGTGATGTCTTTGGTTCGCTTCGATGCGATTGCAACGAACAGCTCATTGCGGCAATGCAAACGGTGGAAAAGGAGAAAATGGGCGTCATTCTTTATATGCGACAGGAGGGGCGTGGTATCGGCCTGCAGAACAAGTTGAAAGCTTACCGTTTGCAAGATGAGGGGCTGGATACCGTAGAAGCGAACGAAAAACTTGGCTTCCGTGCCGATCTTCGCGATTATGGCATTGGAGCGCAGATTCTTCGCGACTTAGGAGTCGGGAAAATGCGATTAATGACGAACAATCCTAAGAAGGTGGTTGGCCTTCACGGCTACGGATTGGAAATCGTCGAACGCGTACCCCTTGAGGTCGATCCCAACTTCTTTAACGAACACTATCTTAAAGCCAAACGGGATAAGCTCGGCCATTTGATCCTGATTGATCCGTCGCAAGCCCGCCGATGATCCATTACAGCGAAGCCGAGTACAAGAAGATCCTCGAAACCGCCCTAGCACGGGGGGCTTCGTTTGCCGAGATGTATTACGAGTATTCCGTCACGAACTCGCTTGTCTTTAACGAACGCAAAGTCAAGAGTATCAATCAGGGTATTGTTGAGGGAGTGGGAGTGCGCGTGATCCATGGTGAGCAGACGGGATATGCCTATTCGGATGACATAACGTTTGAGAAGATCGTCGAAGCTGCATCCGTAGCAAGCTTCATTGCCGCGAATGGACATACGATTTCTCTCGCAAGCCTCGAACGCCGCAAAGCCAAGCCCTTAGAAGTGATCGACATTCCCGCAGCCGACGTCGATGTGGGGAGAAAGGTAGAGCTTCTCCACCGTGCGGATGATGCGGCACGAGCTTTCGATCGGCGCGTGCATGATGTATCATGTACTTATGCCGATTTTCGAAAGCGGATTATGGTCATCAATTCCGAAGGTGTGTGGGTTGAGAATGACGAGCAGCTCCTAAGAATGATGGTGAGTGTGACAGCGATTGAGGATAACCTCCGCGATTCGGGAATAGAGTTTCTCGGAGGACGATATGGCTTTGAATACTTCGATGTCCATACGCCGGAACAGGCGGCCCAAAAAGCCGTTCAACAAGCACTCACCAAACTTCACGCAAAACCGGCTCCGATTGGTCAGTATCCTGTCGTTGTCGAGGCCGGTTGGGGTGGAGTTCTCGTGCATGAAGGTGTCGGTCATGGCCTCGAAGGGGATTTCAATCGTAAAGGGACTTCCGTCTACGCCGGGAAGCTTGGCCAGCGTGTGTGTTCCGAGCTTGTGACGATCGTCGACGATGGAACACTCCCGCACGCTCGTGGCTCATTGCCTATTGATGATGAAGGAACGCCGATGCAACGAACAGTTCTCATCGAGAACGGCGTTCTGGTTGGTTTTCTCTACGACAAGCTCAACGCGCAACTGATGAATGTGCAGTCAACCGGCAATGGCCGGAGGGAGAGTTTTCGACACATCCCCCTGCCGAGGATGAGAAATACGTTTATCGATGCAGGGAAGGAAGACCCCAGGAGCATCATTCGTTCAGTGAAGAAGGGAGTATATGCCAAGTCGCTCGGAGGCGGACAGGTGGATATCGTCAGCGGCAATTTTGTGTTTGAGATTAACGAGGGATACCTGCTTGAAAAAGGAGAAGTCAGTTATCCGATTCGTGGGGCGAACCTCATCGGCAACGGTCCGGATGCCATGAGCAAGGTGGTTGGAGTTGCAACAAATCTTGCGATCGAGACGCGCACAGGTTCATGCGGCAAAGATGGGCAGTATGTGCCCGTTGGTGTCGGTCAGCCGACCATTCTCCTGAGCGAGATGACAATTGGGGGGACAGAGCGGTAGAATTTTGTACTTGCGTCGAATTCGTTTTTGTTCTACCTTGCCAACAGATTCATCATAGCCACCATCGCAAGATGATGGCTATTCTTTTTCCCCTTTTGACTCGATGGTAGTTTGAAAAGATTCACGGGAGGATCCCATGGGAGAAAACAACAACGGAAATATTTATCTCACACGAGAACGACTTGTCGAATTGGAGAATGAGCTGCGCGAGCTAAAAACCGTCGGCCGCGCGGAAATGGCTGCGAAGATCGCCGAAGCACGCGGGTACGGCGACCTCAGCGAGAACGCCGAGTACGACGCCGCCAAAGAGGCTCAGCAGCATCTCGAGCTCCGTATCTCCAAGCTCGAGGAAACGCTTTCCCGTGCACGGATCCTTGAGCCATCCAAGCTTTCCAACGACAAGGTCCACATTCTTTCTGTCGTTAAACTCCAGGACGTGCGCACAAAGGAAATCATCGAGTATCGACTTGTCTCTCCCGAAGAGGCGGATTTCGACAAAAACAAGATCTCTATTACCTCACCGATCGGTAAGGGGTTGATGGGAAAGCAAAAAGGGGAGACGGCAAAGATCAAAGTGCCGGCCGGATTCCTCGAATATAAGATCCTCGAAATCAGCTCGTAACTCATCAGTTGCCCCAAAACCTCGAACTTAAGTGCCGCCTCTCGGCGAGGGAGGTGCCTCGCGCTCTTTCCATTGCCCGGCGGCTTGGCGCCCGCGAGGCTGGTATCTTGACTCAGGTTGATACCTACTATTCAGTACCGAGCGGACGACTCAAACTACGGAGTATCAATTCCAGACTCTTCCAGCTCATCCATTACCATCGCTCCAACACTCGCTCGAGCCGGTTTTCCCGTTATTCCATCATCTCGATATCACAACCTCATGATGTCAAGAAAGTTTTGCACGCAATATTTGGTAAACCGCTTACGGTCCGAAAGCGGCGCCGACTGTTTCTTTACAAGAACGCCCGAATTCACTTCGACACCGTAAACCGACTCGGTTCGTTCATCGAATTCGAAGTGGTTGCCAATCGGGGTCGGAAACAGGCCGTTGCATTCATGAGAATGTTGCGCAGGGTGTTCCAAATAAAGCCGCAAGCGATTATCGGTGTTTCGTATCGCGATCTACTTCAGGAAGGATAATTCCAAGAAAGGAGTTCAAGGATGCTTCGTTCACATCGGACACGCTATTCTCTTATCGGAGCAGGTGCACTCATCTTACTGTTCGGGGCGTTCGTCTATCAATCTCACTCCTCCCGAAATGAACACAGTGTGTTGGCACTTGTTTGGTATCAGACTGCCGCGGAAGCAAGGGCCCTCAGCTACCAGGCCTACAACGTGGCGCGGATGATGCTCGATCAAAAGCTTTCCTCACCATCCATTGGAAGGCCGAAAGCCGTCGTTGTCGATATCGACGAAACCTTGTTGGATAACAGTCCCTACAACGCCAAGCAGATCTTTTCCAACGAAACATACCCGAAGGGCTGGAGGGAGTGGGTAGAACTGGCACAAGCCGAGGCTGTTCCGGGTGCACTCGAATTTCTCAACTATGCCGACCAAAAAGGGGTGCAGATTTTCTATGTTACAAACCGTCGATTGGAGGAGGGTCCGGCCACTCTCAAAAACCTCCAACGTGTTGGATTTCCCCAGGCGAAGTCAGAACGACTGTTTCTTCGAGAGAAAGAAGACACAAAAGAGCCCCGGCGCCAGCGTATCGCAGCAGACTATGATGTGGTGTTGCTCATCGGTGACAACCTGAATGACTTTTCAAATGTGTTCGAACGAAGGTCGGTAAAGGATCGGGCGGCAGAGGTCGACCGTTTGAAGGAAGAATTTGGGAAGCGATTCATCGTTCTCCCAAATCCGTTTTATGGTGAGTGGGAGGGAGCAGTGTACGGATACCATTGGGGACTTTCCGATGAAGAGAAAGATAAACGCAGAAAAGCGGCATTAAAGACTTATTGATAAAGATTCAACTCTTGCATCGCTGAGGCAATTTCCGTATATTTTTTTGCGTCTGATCCTCTACGGAATAGCTCGGTTGCCTGCCTCACGGAGCCTCAAAGGACGAAGGCAGTGTAGTGTGTCACGTCGAGGGATATTGATGTCGCATGAAACGCGGGAATAGCTCAGTTGGTAGAGCGCAACCTTGCCAAGGTTGATGTCGCGGGTTCGAGTCCCGTTTCCCGCTCCATCTCGATTCAATTCGAGGCCGAAGTCTATCGGTGTTCTGGTGAGAACATCATCCGCCTGCATGAGGGATGGATGAGCCGAGAAGGTTCGCATGAACATTCTTGGAGCCCACCTGATAGAGTAGCCCCGTTGCCCCTCCCTGCCAGGCAACGGGGTCTTTGTTTGCTCTGGAAGAAATGACGAATACAGAAATTGCGTTTCAATTCTGTATCCAGTCGCACGGTTCTTTATTTCTTGGCGCCGTACCCAAGTGGTAAGGGAGAGGTCTGCAAAACCTTTATGCGGCGGTTCGAATCCGCCCGGCGCCTCAAGATTCATAGAGATCCTCCTTTTACATTTTAAGTTACCTTCTCAATCCTCTGAAGCCATCCTCCCTGGAAATCGTCCCCCTGAAACTCAAAAGTGGGTTTGACGTTCTCCCTGCCCATTTGGCGGTTTCGCTTCCCTTGCTTCTTTTTCGATTTTTCGTCAAGTTGACGCCCATGAAAATCCTCTCCATCTGTTCTTCTTCTCAAAAGGCCGGTAGCGGATGAGGAGCGACGCCCTCAACCCGATGATGGTCGCTCACTACACCGATCGGCCAACGGGTGCAGAGGCGTGGCTGGTTGTGGACACTTTTCTGCATGGTGTGGCAGGCGGCGGCGTCAGAATGTCTCCCGAAGTCACTGAACGGGTCATGACCCATCTTGCCGCCACAATGTCCATGAAGCTTGCCGTTGTTGAGCCCCCTTGTGGCGGCGCGAAATGCGGCATCCGCTATGACCCCAAGGCACCTGATAGCAAAGAGGTATTTGCTCGAGTAGTGAGAGCATTTGCTCCCTTCCTGCAAAACTGCTGGGTGACCGGCTCTGACTTAGGGACCTCATGGCAGGAGGTTGTCGCCGCGAGCCGGCAGTATGCCGGAATTCCCCATCCCCAATACGCGTTGTTGAAGGCCTACAGCCCTGCCGATCCGGCGGAAATCCAGAGGGGCATTGAACGCATGACCCGTGGTACTTCACTGACCCTTGATGAGGCTGCCCACATGCAGATGAGTGATTCGGTTACGGGTTGGACAGTGGCAGCTGCCACCGGGGAGGCTCTCAGGGTTAAGGGTGAGGATGTCCGTGGCAAGCGTGTTGCTATTCAGGGTTTCGGTGCGGTTGGGGGAAGTGCAGCAAAATTCCTTTCAGAAGCGGGCGCAACGATCGTTGCCGTTTCGGACGAACTCGGTGCTGTCGTTACGAAGGATATGAGTGGATTGGATATCGATGGCCTTTTGAAGATTCGGAAGGCGCCTGGTTATAAGGTGATCGATCGAGAACAACTTGCTCGACAATACACCTACGAATTGGCTGAACGGGATGATGTCTTATATTTGGACGTTGATGTTCTCGTGCCGGCGGCTGGATCGCACTTGTCGTTGGATTTGCAAAGAGTGAAGGCAAAGCTCATTGTGGAAGGGGCCAACGATCCGTTTACGGATGAGCAGGAGGAGTTGCTCTACCGGAGGGGTGTGACGATAGTCCCGGACGCGATTGCCAATTGCGGGAGTGCGGGTCTTTATGGTCTACTTGTTGTCGGCGCAGTGCCTTTAGAGAGTCGCGCTCTGTTGGAGTTCTTGCGGGATGAGGTTCAGAAAATAACAAGACGAGTTTTAGAGGAAGATTCCGAGCCACCGAGGAAGGTTTTTGAAAGAATCGCCCGCGCTGAAATCCGAAACCGTATCGCAGAAGGGCATTCCGTGATGCCGAACGGATTGTCCGTTGGGGACTTACGAAGCATGGAGGCACAAGACATGCGAATTCGATACCGGGAAACAAGTCCTTACAGTCTTGCCGAAGCAGTATGAACACATCAAAGCTCCGTGGCTCAATTGTTCCGCTCGTGACTCCGTTCCGCAATGGTTCGGTTGACGAAGCTGCCCTGGCGTCGCTGATTGAGTGGCAGATTGAAAGTGGGAGTCACGGAATCTCCGTCACAGGAACAACAGGTGAACCGACGGCTCTCACGCGAGAGGAGCGGGAACGAGTCATTAAGCTGGCTGCAGAGGTCGTCAACGGGCGAGTGCCGTTCGTTGCAGGAACTGGTTCGAACAACTTCGAGGAGTCGAGGCATTTTTCTCTCTACGCTCAGAAGGCCGGTGCAAATGCTCTTCTCTTGATCACGCCGTACTATGTCCGGCCGAGTCAGGAAGGGTTGTTCCGACACTTCAAAGCGTTGGCTGACGCTGTTGAGATTCCGGTAATTCTCTACAATATCCCCGGCAGGTCGGCGATTAATCTGGAAATCGACACCGTGGCGAGATTGCGGGAAAGCTGCAGGAATATCGTCGGTATCAAAGAGGCAAATCACGATTTTTCTCATATCACACGACTCATCGGCAAGCTGGGGAGAGACTTCCTGGTTTACTCCGGAATAGAGCTCCTTTGTTTTCCAGTTCTTGCTATCGGAGGCGCTGGATACGTCAGTGCAACCGGAAACCTCATGCCTAAAGAGGTCGCCAGATTGTATGATCTGGTCGTTGCCGACAAATGGCGTGAGGCACAGGATCTCCACTATTATCTCATGCCGCTCAATGATGCCGTCTTCATTGAAATCAACCCTGTCCCGGTTAAGACTGCACTCGGAATGATGGGCAAAATCTCTCCCGAGGTGCGTTTACCGCTAGCGTCTCTTTCAAAAGAGAATGAAAAGAAGTTGAGAGCAATTTTGATTCAGTATGGGCTTTTGAAGGATTAGGCATCGGAACGAGATGAATGCCCCCGAGACCCAAATCGTCAGCGTCAACAGTATCCGCCTTGCCTACTGGGACTGGCCGGGCGAGAAGGGGCCGATCATTTGTGTACCGCACATTACCGGCCACAAAGGAACCTTTGCGGCGCTTGCGCAACAACTTTCGCCGCACTACCGAGTGATTGCGCTCGACTTGCGCGGCCGCGGCGAGAGCGACAAACCAGAAATGGGCTACGGATTCTCGTATCATGCACGTGATATTGTCGCTTTTGCCGAAGCTCTAAAGTGTGATTCATTCATTCTTGCCGGACATTCATTTGGTGCAACAACGAGTGTTTATACTGCCTCGGTTCGCCCCGATCGCGTTCGCGCGCTTGTGTTGATGGATGGTGGAGCGGATCCAAGAGTGGAGACTCTGCGGGCGATGTATCCGACCGTCAAGCGACTCGCGAAGGTCTATTCCACCATGGAAGAGTATCTTGCAAGTCAGCGGTCGGTGGTTTATCATAAACCGTGGACGAGAGCTCTTGAGGAAGCTCTACGTCAAGATATGGAAGTCATGGATGACGGCTCGGTTCGATCAAAATCCTCCGCCCAGGCAATTGAGCACGATCTCGACATGCATTTTTGGGAGAATGTCTGGTTTCATCTTCCGCAAGTGCAGTGTCCGGCGATTTTTTTGAGGCCGACAGAGGGGTTGATGGGGGCGACAGGACATGTTTATTCCGACGCCGACGCCGAACGCCTGACCTCATTGATTCCAAATTGCCGAAAAGTGGATGTACCGGGAGGAAATCACTACACCTTTGTCATTCAGGATAATCCCCCCGTTGCTGCGTTCATAAGGACATTTTTGGAAGAACGTGTGTTTGAGGCCGTGAAATGAAACTCGTCCGTTTCCAACATAACGGAAAAATATTTCAAGGAAGTGTGGGAAAGGAGGGTAACCTCGTGGCCGATGGGATGGCATTTTCGCCGGAGAATGTTGTCTGGTTGCCACCGGTTGTCCCGTCGAAAGCCATCGGCCTTGCACTCAACTTTGCAGATCACGCCGAAGAACTTCAGATGAAATCGCCGGAAGATCCGGCGCTCTTCTTCAAGCCACCCAGCGCGCTCATCGGTCACATGTCTCCCGTGGTGTATCCCCATGGGGTCGAATACATGCACTACGAAGTTGAACTCGTTGTGGTGATCGGAGAACGATGTCGCAACGTGAAAGCCGAGAAAGCAGACACGGTGATCCATGGTTACACAATTGGGAATGACGTTACCGTTCGGGACTTCGTGAAGAACTTCTACCGCCCGCCAGTCCGCGCCAAGGGCTATGATACATTCGGTCCGTTGGGACCGTATATTGTCACGGCTGACGAGATTCCCGATCCCTCGAACCTCGAGCTCCGGGCATTCGTCAATGGAGAGCTTCGGCAGAAAGGGAATACCTCACAATTCATCCGCACGATTCCGGAGCTGATTGAATTCATCTCTTCAATTATGACACTTGAGCCGGGCGATTTGATCTGGACAGGGACTCCCAAAGGGATATCTCCTGTGCACCCTGGTGATGTGATGCGTCTGGAAATCGACAGCATCGGAGCGCTTGCGAACCCCGTCGTTTGGGAAGACGATGCGGCGAAAGTCGAAATGCAATGGTCTCAATCCGACAGGAACCGATGATTAAACACTTCATTCATAATCAGTTTGTATCTGCAGCCGACGGAAAGACGTTTGAGACTCTCAATCCCGCAACAAACGAGCCAATTACACAGGTTGCTTCGGGATCGGCGGAGGATATCGATCGGGCTGTAACCGCTGCACGTAAGGCATTCGACGAGGGACCCTGGCCTCGCATGATGGCGGAGGAGCGTGCGAGATATCTTCGGAAGATTGCCGAGCTGATTGAGAAGCATGCGGATGAAATTGCCGAAGTTGAAATTGATGACACGGGAATTCCCATCAGCCAGATCAAGAAGGGAGCTATCCCGCGGGCAGCGGAGAACTTCTCCTTTTTTGCGGACATGGCAACGAAGATTACCGGGGAGGTCTTTCCTGTTGATGGGAAGTTCATGAACTACACCGTTCGTCGTCCGATCGGTGTGGCGGGGTTGATTACCCCGTGGAACACACCGTTCATGCTGGAGACCTGGAAAGTTGCCCCTTGCCTCGCTGCTGGCGACACGTGTGTTCTCAAACCGGCTGAGTGGTCTCCGATTTCTGCCGACAAGCTGGCGCACATCATGCAGGAAGCCGACCTTCCGCCGGGAGTCTTCAATCTTGTCCATGGATTCGGGGAGACAGCGGGCGCTCCGCTTGTCGCTCACCCCGGCGTTCAGTTGATTTCGTTTACCGGCGAGACGACGACGGGTAAGGAGATCATCAAGAACGGCGCGAACACACTCAAACGCTTTTCCATGGAGCTTGGTGGGAAATCTCCCACCATCATTTTTGAAGATGCGGAAATTGATCGAGCCGTTGACGGAGCGATCTTTCAGGTTTACTCGCTCAATGGAGAGCGATGCACCGCCGGTTCTCGCTTACTCGTTCAGAAGTCCATTTATGATGATGTGGTGGAAAAGGTGGAGGCGCGCGTGAAGAAGATCAAGGTTGGAGAGCCCCGCGACCCAAAGACGGAAGTCGGGCCACTCATCCATCCCGAGCACTGGAAGCGCGTTCGAGGTTACATGGATGTTGCACGAGAAGAAGGAGCTACCATTCTGGTTGGTGGTGATCGTCCAGCAGGATTGTCCAAGGGAAACTACTTTGCACCGACGCTCATCACCGGCGTTAATAATACGATGAGGATTGCTCAAGAGGAGATATTCGGTCCGGTCCTCGTCGTCATCCCCTTTAACGATGATGAAGAGGCGATTCGCATAGCGAATGATGTCCAATACGGCCTGGCTGCGTATGTCTGGACGCAGAATCTGACACGTGGACATCGCGTTGCAGAGGCGATCGAGTCCGGACTCGTGTGGATTAATTCGCACAACGTGCGCGATTTGAGGACACCGTTTGGCGGCAGTAAGTCAAGCGGCATCGGACGTGAGGGGGGACACTATAGTTTCGATTTCTACACAGAGTTGACAACCATCCATGTGGCGTTGGGCAAACATCCGATTCCGAAAATGGGTATGTAATCCGGAGGTCTCATGGCTACTCATGTCAAAACATCTGCGACCGTTCTTTCCAAGTCGGAAAATAAATCGGCCGGCACGGGGGCGAGACGCGGAGAGCAACTTCTGAAAAAGCTCCGCGAGGCATCTCCCGAAATCTGGTACCGCGGCGAGCGGGTGAAGGATGTTACGACCCACCCCGCCTTCAAGAACGGATTGAAGAGTCTTGCACGGTTGTACGATCTCCAATGGGAAAAGGCCGATGTTATGCTGTTTGACTCTCCGAGCAGCGGAAAGAAAGTCGGTCGCTCGTTCATGATTCCCAAAACTGTCGAGGAACTGAGGAGTGTTAGCCGGATGATGAAAGTATGGGCAGATGCGACCTTCGGTATGATGGGTCGTTCGCCGGATTATCTCAACCGGGCCATGACGGCCTATGCGGCTGGTTCCAAATTTTTGGGTGAAGCTGATCCGCGGTTCGGTGAAAATGCCCGTCGCTATTACGAGTATATGCGGGAGAACGACCTGTGCCTGACCCACACGCTGATCACACCGCAGGCTAACCGATCCGTCAATACTGCCAAACAGGCTGACCCGTATCTTGCCGCTCGCGTCAAGGAAGAGACCGATGCCGGTGTCGTCATTCGCGGATGTCGTATGCTGGCAACTCTGCCCGCATCAGATGAGATCATGGTGTTCCCTTCAACTCTTCTGAAGAATCAAGAAGAGGATGCTCCATACGCGTTCGGACTGGCAATTCCCACAACAACAGCCGGATTGAAATTCCTTTGTCGTGAGAGTGTGGACTACGGCCATTCCCATTACGATCACCCGCTGGGCTCTCGATTTGAAGAAATGGACGCTGTTGTGATTTTTGATGATGTTTTTGTTCCCTGGGAGAACATCTTTCTCTATCGCGATGTTGCCAAGTGCAATCAAGCGTATGCGCGGACCGGTGCCATTGTCAACATGTCCCATCAGGTCGTCGTCAAGAACATCGCGAAGACGGAGTTTCTGCTTGGACTGACATCCCTTATGGCACACACCATCGGCATTGAGACATTCCAGCATATTCAGGAAAAGATTGCCGAAATCTGGGTCAACATGGAGGCAATGAAGGCCTTCCTCCGCGCTGCCGAAGCCGATGCGGCGCTGGACGAGTACGGCACAATGCGTCCGGCTTGGGATCCCCTCGACGCAGCACGCAACTTGTATCCGCGACTTTATCCACGCATGGTCGAAATCGTTCAACAGATGGGTGCCAGTGGACTCGTTTCGGTGCCGACAGAAGCCGACGTGGACGGCCCACTTGCCGAGGAGATTAGGAACTACTTCCAGGCCGCTCGCGCGGATGCTCATGAGCGGATTCCGCTCTTCCGATTGGCGTGGGATGTTGCGCTCTCGGCATTTGGGTCGCGACAGGTCTTGTACGAACGCTTTTTCTTCGGCGATCCGGTTCGAATGGCTGGAGCGCTTGTGGCGAACCACGACCGGACGCAATACATGGATCGAGTCCGGGAATTCCTCGCCAAGGCAAAAGACGAGGCTTTCAGCGAAGCGACGAAGAAATGAGCACCGTTGACCCTCGCGCCTATCGTCAGACGATCGGACAGTTCCCGACCGGCGTCTCCATCGTTGCTACTGAAGTCGATGGCGAGGTGCACGGAATGACGGCCAACGCATTGACCTCCCTTTCTCTCAATCCACTCCTCCTTTTGTTCTGTGTCGATAAGCGTGCGAAGATGTGGGATTTCCTCAAGCGGGCAAGTGGATTTTCTATCAGCATTCTCCGTGAGGATCAACAGGCCCTTTCGACGTACTTCGCCGGCGGATGGAAGGGGGAGAATCCGCCTCCGTTTCGGTTTCTCCGATGGGAAGGTGGACCGCGACTCGAAGGATGTGCTGCAGCGATCGGGTGTAAACTTTATCAAACTCTCGAAGGGGGCGATCATTGGATTGTAATCGGCGAAGTGACTGCACTGCACACGGGGATCGAGCCGCGCTATCCGCTCGTCTTTCACGCCGGCATGTACTGCAAACTTGATAAGAAAGAGCTTCACCCCGCTCCCCCCGAAGTGGAGGATGGGAAAGCTGAGATCCGCATTTTCCACGATCCCTGGGTCGAACCTTAACCGAAAGAGCCATCATGTCTTTCAGCATCACACGCGCCGCGCATCTCGAATTCCGCGTAACCGATTTGGAAAAGGCAAGAGCTTTCTACGTTGATCTCCTTGGCTTCATCGAAACGGCAAGGGACGAAGACCGGATCTATCTTGGCGGCTACGAAGAGCGGGATCTCTACAGTCTAGTCCTGCGCGAAGCGGCGAGCCCGGGTGTTGGTCATATCTGCTTTCGCGTTTCCGATGCGGACAATCTTGACCGGCTGGCAAAGCTTTACAAAGAGAACGGCTGTGCGGTAAAATGGATGGATGAAGGATATGAAAAGGGACAGGGGAGAGCGGTGCGGGTGCAGGATCCGTCCGGATTGCCGATTGAGTTTGTGCATACGATGGAGCAGCGGGAGTGGATGTTACAGCGGTTCGATCGGTATCGTGGAGCCCAGATCATGCGGCTCGATCATTTTAATTGTCAGGTGCCGGATGTGCAGAAGGTGTATGACTGGTTTACGCAGAAGTTGGGATTCACGTGCTCAGAGTACACAGTGACCGACACACAGCCCTCACAGCTGTGGGCGGCATGGTTACATCGCAAGCAGGATGTGCATGACATCGCGCTGATGAACGGTATCGGACCACGTGTTCATCATGGGGGGTTCTGGGTGAGCGACCAGCTCAGTGTTTTGCGGACGTGCGATATTCTCGCCGCGGCTGGACATGTTCACAGCATCGAGCGTGGACCGGGCAGGCACGGACTCAGCAATGCCTTTTTTCTCTATCTGCGTGACCCGGACGGCAACCGCATTGAGCTGTACACCAGCGACTATCTTATTCCCGACCCCGACTGGAAACCCATCAAATGGAGCATCAACGATCCCCGTCGTGCGACGTTTTGGGGACACACTCCGCCGGCAAGCTGGTTCAACGAGGCTTCGCTTGTAGAGTCGATCCAAACAGGAGAGCTGCTACCCGTTTCTCAACCCAAGCTCAAAGACCGGCCGGATTTTGTGACGTAAGATGTTGAAGGGTGGGGATGGTGTTTCGCACTTCGTGCTCGTCGTTTCTTTTGCTTCCCCTCCGAACTTTCTTTACATTTCAGTGAGCCAATTTCTCATCTTCCCATTTCCTTTTACTTACTATTATGCCCGGGTGGCGGAAGTGGTAGACGCACAGGACTTAAAATCCTGTGGGGAGCAATCCCCGTGCGGGTTCAAGTCCCGCCTCGGGCACTAAGCAAATACAGATCCCTCAAGGACTTACGCTGGTCGCCTCTCTGAAATAGCCTCTCTCTCGATAAGTCGGCAACCAGAAATTGCCACACGATTGCCACAAGCGGCATAATCCTGTCAACCTCAATTTCAGGAGGGCCGCTATGTTTCTACGAAAACGCTCCAACGGCTATTACCACGTCAGCTATCGAAACGACCAGGGGAGGTGGACGAGCATTTCCACCGGCACCAAGAGCAAATCGGAAGCAAATGAATTCTTCTCGGATCTTAAGGAGCGCCTGGCACAAAGAAAGCAAGTCATTTCCTTTTCAGAGTATGCAGGGCGATATCTCGACTACTCGCTGGTCAATCATTCCCCGGCGAGCACGGAAAAGGTCAGGCTTGTCACGAGGCGATTCCTTGAAATTATTGGAGACAAAGTTCTCGACCGAATCACCCCGTTTGACATAGAAGGGTACAAAACGCAAAGAGCGAAGCTGGTCAGCCCCGTGTCGGTGAATATAGAGCTGAGGACACTTAAGGCGATGTTTTCGATGGCTGTGAAGTGGGACGTTGTTGAGAAAAGTCCTTTCAGAAGTGTGAGGTTCATCAGGGTTCCTGAAAGAAGTCCAGTCTTTCTCTCTAGCAAGGATTTCGAAAGGCTTCTATCGGTTATTCAGCAAGATTGGCTGAAGGCAATATGCATTTTTGCAGCCAACACAGGATTAAGACGGGGGGAACTTATTAACCTGAGGTGGATCTCTGTGGACCTTGAACGGAGACTGATCAAAGTCCAGAATAGCGAAGAGTTCAGCACGAAGAGCAAGAAGGAGCGAATCATCCCGCTCAACCTACCGGCCGTAAAAGTTCTGATGTCTTTGCCGCACCGCGGTGAATATGTTTTCACCGACATTAGCGGTGCGAAGCTTGACCCTACGACAGTCTCTAAGTCGTTCAGGGAGGCAGCGGTGGCGGCGGAATTGGACAGTGGAATAAAGTTTCACAGTTTGCGGCATACGTTCGCGAGTTGGTTGATTCAGAATGGAGCTTCGATCTATGAGGTACAAAAGCTGCTTGGACATTCCTCGGTGGTGGTGACTCAGATATACGCTCATTTGCGATTAGAAGAACTCGAAACCGCCGTGAACAGGATAAATGTCAATCTGAATTAGCGATGTGTTGACTTCGGGCAATGAGATGGTTATTTTCAGGCCGAATGGGAATAGTTTAGCGTAGCTTAGTTAATCCCCTGGTCTAAAAACTGGAAATCTTCAAGTCGCCAGGGATGATGCTGATCTGCGCCCCGCATAGAAGCGCGGGTTGGTGTATCCTTTGGCGTCGGGCATCCCAGTGCCTCAAGACAGAGGGTCATCAATTCCACGCCTTTTTGTTCTTATGTGGGGTACCGATGGTACGTCAGATATTTTCTACTCTCCATATTGTGTTCTGCTCTGGCCAAAGAAAACGAAGCTTTGATTATAACGCGTCTAACACATACATTCCCTTGGGCTTGCTGGAAGGGGTGAGACTCAGAGAGAAAAAGATCATGTCTACGAATGTTGTTCCATTCTTCTTGAATGGATACGAGACCCGCAGGTAAAGCCCTCAGCAAGCCCGCCTACGGGTTTTTCTTTACTTAGTCACCGTTAGAGAAAACAGTGTGCCACTTAAGTTGATTGACCTATACAGCAGAAGTGCAAAGAGATGTACGGAGAATCGGTGCAATGCTCCATTGACTGTCCTATGTGCAGGAAATAACGAATTCGGTAGTCCAGTAGTTATATGCCATTGCGCCCTTCGATCTTCCTAGCCCAAAAAGTGAATGTGGAATAATATGCAGACTAACATACTCCAGAATGCTTCGCTTGTCGACGGTTTATTTGGCAAGGACTTGGTATTGCTTGATTCGGTCAACGAGCTCTTCGAATTAGAACTCGCTTTGTTAGAATCCCAATCCTTGTCCAGACAGGATTTGCTAACCCGGTCCGCCTTCTTCAAATCTGTCAACGGAAATCCAACAAATCACTACAAACTATGTCAACCTTTCAATGGTCACATATCTGAGGATCGATCTGCTCAAACCCAAGCTTATTTCGAAGAAGGAAAATACTCCACTGGCTATGCAACTCACGGTCTATTTCCTTACCGAGGCAAATTCCACCCTCAGCTCGTCAAAGGATTGCTCAACATTCTTGCAGTCAAGGCTGGCGACACCATCCTTGACCCGATGTGTGGAAGCGGTACTTTGAATGTCGAAGCTTCCTTGCTCGGCATTGATTCGATCGGATTCGACATTAGCCCATTCTGCTGTTTGATGACCCGCGTAAAATGTCAAAGTCTCTCGCTTGATCCCGACTTGGTCAGCTCTATGTCGAACAGTGTATCCAAGTGGTTTAAGTACTTTTCCGAAGGCAAAGTAGATGCCAAACTAAAACGAATCAAAGATGCTAACAAACTCAAGATTTACGAGCTTGCTCTACTGGCTTATTTGGATTCAATGGGCTATGCTCGGCGTGTCAGTAAAGCCGGCCATAGCGAGCTTTTTGAGAAGGTTCTAAGACGTTATCAAGCGAGTGTCTTGCAAACGGTTACGAACCCAATCATCCGTAACACCAAGCTCGGCAATGCAACAATACTAGAGGGTGACGCTCGTTCACTTCCTTTAGACAATTCAAGCGTAGACTGCATACTAACTTCTCCCCCCTACTCATTTGCCATTGATTATGCTGAGAATGAT
>DATMBF010000031.1:0-24662 GCA_035559595.1 Bacteroidota bacterium
ATTCCGTACTCTAGCAAACACGACACCTGCTGCGATTTTCACCTACGGCGAGAAGTTCACGTATGTGAACCCAGCCGCCGAATCTCTTACCGGATACACAAGCGCAGAGCTTCTTGGAATGAACTTCTGGGAGATTGTTCATCCGGATAACCGCGAATTTGTACGTCATCGTAAACAAGCACGCTTGCGGGGTGAGGATGTCCCAAACCGCTACGAGTTCAAAATTCTCCGAAAAGACGGTGCGTCGCGGTGGATCGAGTTCTCCTCTGGCATGTTCAAGCCGAACGGAAAGGCATATGCCATCGGAACGGCCTTTGATATTACGGAGCGAAAGCTGTATGAAGAAAGGCTTCGTAACTCAGAACTACTGTACAAAGACCTCGTGGAAAACAGTAATGAAGTTACCTATCTACTGGATCGTCGGTTACAACTTAGGTATATCAGTCCGGTCATACAGCAGAAAACAGGATATGCACCGGCAGAGCTTCTCGGTCGCTTGTTCGCTGACGTCATAGTTCCGGATGATGTTGAGATTGTTAAAGAGCAGTTCCGGGCGGCACTGAGCGGAGGAACGATGGAGCCGGTGGAGTTTCGGTTTAAAACAACAGGCGGAAAGACACTTTGGGCGCGTGCTTCAGTGGTTCCGGTCATGAAGGAAGGGAGACTCGAATCCATTCGCGGCGTCGCCATTGATATTACCGAACAGAAATTGGCCATGGAATCCCTCAAGGCGAGTGAAGAGCGGTTCCGGATGTTGACTGAAACCGCTAGCTCCGCCATTATCATCTATCAAGGGGAAGACCTGCGTTACGTCAACAAGGCGGCTGAGCGTCTATTAGGATATTCTGCGGAGGAACTTCTCTCAAAACGATTTTGGGATGTGATTCATTCGGAGGAACAGAATGCTGTTCGTGAGCGTGGATTGGCGCGTCAGCGAGGAGAGCAGGTACCAACCAGAACAGAAGTACGAATTGTGACGAAAGCAGGAGAGATCAGATGGGTGGATTTCACCGCCGCGATGATCCAATATGATGGAGAGCCGGCTGTGCTTGGAACGGCGTTTGACATTACCGACCGCAAGCAGGCGGAAGATGCGGTCCGGAAAAGCGAACAACGGTTCAGAATTGTTTCGGAGAAGACTGGCCAGCTTATTTACGATTACGACGTGAGCTCTGGAGTCATCCACTGGAGCGGTGCCATTGAATATCTGACCGGATATTCCCTCGAAGAATTCGATTCTTTCAATATTGGTAAATGGGAGGAGCACATTCACCCGGATGACAGGATGATGGCTTTGCATGGTCTGGATAGTTCAATGAATAATCGAACGCCGTATCACGTTGAGTATCGGTTTCGCAGAAAAGACGGTCAGTACATCATTGTAGAGGACAACGGTGCGTTTCTGTACGATGCGGATGGAAAAGCGTACAGAATGCTCGGGACGATGAGTGACGTTACTGAGCGAAAACAAGCCGAGGTGGCGTTGCGTGAAAGCGAAGCGTTCCGACGGTTGATTGTCGAAGCGGAACCCGAGTGTGTGAAGGTTGTTGCGGCCGATGGTACGCTCATCGACATGAATCCTGCAGGTCTCAAGATGATCGAAGCGGAATCGCTCGAGGCCGTCCGGGGCAAGTCCATTGTCTCGCTTGTGACGCCGCGCTTCAAGCCGGCCTTTACCGCGCTGCACGAGCGGGTGTTACAAGGCGAATCCGGGAAACTTGAATTTGAAATTGTGGGTATGCAAGGCACGCACCGTTGGTTAGAAACACATGCAGTTCCCCTGCGCGGGAATTCGAATAAAGTTGAAGCGCTACTCGCGGTAACCCGCGATGTCACTGAACGGAAACGAGCGCAGGAAGCACTTGCTGCATCCGAGCGGAGGTACCGCGAGATCTTCGAAGAGGATCTGACGGGAAATTTCATCTCGACTCCTGATGGTAGGATACACATGTGCAACAAGCGTTTTGCGACGATCTTTGGATATGCGTCGATCGAAGAGGTGCTCCAGACGCCCGTGGAGGAATATTATGCACGACCGGGGCAACGCGAAGAATTTCTCACGCTTCTTCGCCGGATGAAGAAACTGGAGCACTATGAGGAAGTAGCGCGGCGGAAAGATGGGACGTTGATTCACATCATCGAAAACGTCATAGGAAAATTCGATGCGGAGGACAATCTGGTGGAGATCCACGGCTATGTCTTCGATGTGACGGAACAGCGAAAGCTCGAGCAACAGCTCCGCCACGCGCAGAAGATGGAAAGCATCGGTACGCTCGCCGGTGGTATTGCTCACGACTTCAACAACATCTTAGGGATTATTCTTGGTCATGTCTCTCTGGTTGAGCGAGG
This sequence comes from Bacteroidota bacterium, assembly GCA_035559595.1. Classification (GTDB taxonomy): domain Bacteria; phylum Bacteroidota; class Ignavibacteria; order UBA10030; family UBA10030; genus DATMBF01. The sequence continues at coordinate 2,350 of DATMBF010000031.1, forward strand.
TGTGTCCAGGGAGGGACCTGCAGCACAAAGCCTCGATGCTATAACGAAAGCCATCCATCGCGGAGCAGGCTTGGTCCGGCAACTGTTGACTTTTGCCCGGAAGTCAGAGGTTGAAATGGAATCGATGCATATCAATGAAGTCGTCCGGGAAACGGTCAAAATGCTCAAAGAGACTTTCCCCAAAACAATCGTCATTGAGACCCGTTTGGATGATAGGCTCCCCCTCATGACGGCAGACACCAACCAAATCCATCAAGTACTCTTGAACCTTTGTGTGAACTCCCGCGACGCTATGCCCACAGGGGGCGTGCTGCGTATCGCAACGGGCTTCGCTTCTGGTGAAAAGACGCGAAAGCGCTTTCCGCAGGCGACAGGTTCGTCGTATATCACTGTTGAGGTTGCGGACAGTGGAATGGGGATCAGTCCGGAGCTTCGCACAAAGATCTTTGAACCTTTCTTTACAACCAAAGAAAAGGGGAAGGGGACTGGCCTAGGTCTTTCCACCGTCTACGGCATTGTCGGTAATCACAATGGTTTTATTGATCTTGAAAGTGAAATGGGGAAGGGAACAGTGTTCACGATGTACTTTCCCACCAAGGAGCAAATGGTGTCTCCGGGAGAGGTTGGTCTGCGTCAGGTGGCGAGCGAGAGTTATCTTGGCTCCGAAACTATTCTTGTTGTGGAAGACGAGGAAATGTTGCGAGGGATCTTGCAGATGTTTCTCGAATCAAATGGTTATAAGGTCATTTGTGCAGAAGATGGGGAGGAGGCGTTGGAGCTCTTCCGCGACAAACAACATGAGATTGGGCTGGTGCTCTCAGACATGGGGCTCCCCAAAATTTCCGGCGGGGACCTTTTCCGAAGAATCAAGTTATTGAATCCCGAGGTTCGATTCATTCTGGCAACCGGTTACGTTGAGAGCGAGTTGAAGTCGGAGCTTCTGGGGTTGGGAGTATTTCAGGTGATTCAAAAGCCATACCAGCCGACCGAAATTCTCCGGACACTAAGGCAAATTCTGGATCGCCCAGGGAAAAACATAGGACGATAGGGGTCAACGGAACATTTGGAAAGCTCTTCCTCCATTATTTCATCGTTCCAAATATTCCAGCTTTCCGCGGCTCTTGCCCCGGTTGCTTTCTCCATCTCTCTACTGTACATTGCAACACGCTGCCTCCCCCACTCAACAACATGGAGGATCCCCACTCTGTTGGCACTTGCCCAATTGGTCCTCCCAAAGGTTACCTTGTGTTCCCTTTACGGGCCACCGTCGACTGAACGCGAAACCAGTCTGATCAACGTCTTTCACTTCTCCAGTGCGTTGAGCCTAAGTCCATGATGCGCCAAAACGAAGTCCGAAGGCAATGAGATCGAGAAAGAAAACGAATAGTACGAATCAGCTTGATCAGGCTATCTTCGAAACGGCCTCCGACGGAATTTTTGTCCTGAACCGTCGCGGCCGGCTTCTTGCCGTGAACCGGCAGGGATGTCGGATGTCTGGGTATTCCAGGGCCGAATTGCTCCGGAAGAACGTGCGTCAACTCATCCCTGCCGCCGATTTGCGCAAGAGCCCGCTGAAGTTCAAAGAGCTTGCCGAGGGAAAGATTGTCCGCATCGAGCGCAGGTTCAGAAGGAAAAATGGGACGCTGATCACGGTTGAGTTCAGCGCTCGCATGTTGCCGAATGGCAACTTCCTGGCGTTGGCACGGGATATTACCGAACGTAAGCGATTGACCGACGAACTTGTCAAACGGGAATCGGCACTTCGCACAACCCTGTACAGTATTGGGGATGCAGTGATTACAACCGATATTCGAGGGTGCGTGACGATGATGAATCCCATTGCAGAAGAGCTCACAGGCTGGTCGGAGAAAAATGCAAGGGGGAAGCCGCTCTCGAGGATCTTTCGCATCATCAACGAGGAAACCAGAGCCAAGGTACAGAATCCGGTTGAGCGAATCTTGAAGGAAGGAATTGTCGTCGGTCTGGCAAATCATACGCTTTTGATTTCCCGCGACGGCGAGGAGAGACCGATCGCCGATGCTGGCGCGCCGATTCGGGATGCGGCGGGGAAGATTGCCGGCGTAGTTCTCGTGTTTCGGGATCAGACTGAAGAGCGCCGTGTTCAGAATGCCCTTCGGGATGCGAGGGAATTCGCAGAAAGTATCGTTGAGACTGTCCGAGAACCGCTTCTCGTGTTGGACGAACGGCTTGAAGTTGTTGCCGCCAACCGATCGTTTTACCGGACGTTCAAAGCAACTCCACGGGAGACCATCGGCCGCAAACTGTACAACCTCGGAAATCGTCAATGGAACATCCCGAAACTCCGCGCATTGCTTGAAGACATCCTCCCATCAAACAGTCATTTCGACGACTTTGAAGTCACTCAAGACTTCGAACGGATCGGCACACGAACGATGGTGTTGAACGCCCGCCGCTTATTCCGCGAAGCAAATCGTTCCCGGCTCATTCTGCTCGCGATTGAAGACATCACAGAACGAAAGCGGATCCAGGAGCAGTTGCGGCAGATCCTTGAGAATTCCACGAACCTTTTCTATTCCCACACCACCGACCATGTTCTCACGTACCTCAGTCCCCAAACACGGAACTTCCTTGGGTGTGAGCCGGACGAGGCGATGGTGAGGTGGACGGAGTTTGCCACCGATCATGCGGTCAACGCGAAAGGATTTGCGCTGACGGAAAAGGCAATACAAACGGGAAAACCTCAACCTCCGTACGAGCTCGAGCTCAGAAAAGTAACGGGAGAGACCATCTGGGTGGAAGTACATGAAGCGCCGGTCGTCAAGGAGGGTAAAGTTGTGGCTATCGTTGGGTCACTGACAGACATCACCGAACGGCGAAAGGCCGAGCAGGCGGCCAAAGAGAGGGAGGAATGGTTCCGGCGTCTGGCAGATACGACATCAACCGCCATATTTCTCTACCAGGGGGAACACAACGTCTATGCCAATCGCGCCGCTGAGAAGCTTACGGGATACTCCAGAGAAGAGCTTGTGACCATGAAGTTCTGGGAGGTGGTGCACCCGGAGGTTCGGGAGGTGATCCGGCAGCGAGGGCTTGCGCGGCAACAAGGGGCAGACTTGCCGGTTCGGTATGAAGTAAAGATTCTTCGTAAGGATGGAGCTGAGCGTTGGGTAGATTTCACGGCGGGAAAGATTGACTGGCAAGGGAAGCCGGCAGTAATCGGGACAGCCTTCGATATCACTGACCGAAAGCTTGCCGAGTCGAAGCTGCGTGAGAACGAAGAGCGGTTCCGTCTTTTGGCGGAATCCTCTCTTACCGGAATTTATCTTTTCCAGGATCACCGCTTTGTTTATGTGAATGAAGCGTTTGCAAGAATCTTCGGGTATCCGATAAGCGAAATTGTGGGCAAGCTTGGTCCACTCGATCTCACGCATCCGGAGGATCGGGAGATCTCCATCGAGAATATCCGGCGGCGGATTGAGGGGGAAGAAGATGACATTCGTTATGACTTTCGGGGTTTGAGAAAAGACGGAACGGTGATCCACGTGGAAGTGCATGGTCGCCGCATTCAGTACATGGGGAAGATTGGCATTATCGGTACGTTGATCGATATCAGTGACAGAATGAAAGCTGAGTCTGAGTTGCGACGACGTGAAGAGCAATACCGACAATTGTTTGAAAACGCTAACGACGCCATCATGGTATTCGAACCGGTGAACGAGATCGTCCTCGATGTCAACAGGAAAGCGTGTGAGCTTTACGGCTTCACAAGAGAAGAATTTATCGGCATGAGCCTGAAGTCCATATCGAAGGATGTGACGCAGGGAGAGGAGCGTATCCGCACGGTCCTTGAGAAAGGATCCTTACTCAATTTCGAAACAACGCATTTCGGAAAAGGGGGGCATCCGATTGATTTGCTGGTCAGCGGTTCGCTTGTTGAGTTCGCCGGTCAATCGGCAATTCTTAGCATCAATCGAGATATCACTGAACGCAAACGTGCGGAAAAGGAACTTGAGGAGAGCCGTGCCCTGCTAAGCTCGATCTTTGAAGCATCAAGGGATGGTATCCTCCTGGAAGATGAAGAGGAGAGGATTCTCTATGTGAACTCTGCCTATGCGCGGATTTTCGGCTACGATAGCCCCTCAGAGCTTATCGGAAAGCACGTTTCGGTTGTTCAAGCGCCTGAGGAGAACGAACGCATGCTTGAGTATGGCCGACGTAGACTCCGCGGCGAGGCCGCGCCAACACTGTATGAGTTCCGCGGAGTTCGGAAAGATGGCAGTTACACTGACCTCGAGGTGTCGGTGGCTGTTTCCACAATCGGCGGGAAGCGTTATATCATCTCCGTTCTCAGGGATATTGCGGAGCGTAGGGAGACAGAACGAGAGCGCAAGCATCTTGAGCAACAGCTCTACCAGATCCAGAAAATGGACAGCGTCGGTACGCTGGCGAGCGGCATTGCACACGATTTTAACAACATCCTGGGAATCATCTTAGGTCACACAACTTTACTCGAACGATCGGGCTCCGACTCGGCGAGGTATGCGCAAAGCCTTGATGCTATAAGCAAGGCTACACGCCGCGGGGCTGACCTTGTCAAGCAGTTGCTCACGTTTGCCCGCAAGACCGACTCCACGTTTGAGCCTGTTGACATTGGATTCATTCTGAAAGAGATGTCGAAGCTTCTCAACGAAACGTTCCCTAAGATCGTGCAGCTCGACTTTTCTCTCCCCGGAAAGATTCCGGCCATCATCGGTGATTCGACCCAGCTCCATCAGGTAATTCTTAACCTCTGTGTCAATGCCCGAGATGCAATGCCTGAAGGGGGTCTCCTCTCAGTCTCAGCCTCGGTGGTGAGGGCGGAGCAACTTAGCGAGAAGTTTCCGCGCGTCAGTAACAAAGAATACGTGTGTATTCTCGTGAGCGACACGGGTATAGGAATGCCGGAGCATGTGCGCGATCGGATCTTCGAACCGTTCTTTACGACAAAAAGTGCAGGAAAAGGGACAGGGTTGGGACTTGCCGTTGCGCACGGGATTGTCACATCGCATGGGGGCTATATTGACGTAGAAAGTCGGTTGGGCGAGGGATCGCAATTTCGTGTTTATCTTCCAGTCTGGGAGCGCGTCGCTGAGTCAAGTGCCGTGACAAAAGCGGAGGAATCAGACATCCGAGGGGGAACGGAGACTGTGTTGTTGGTCGAAGATGAGGAAATGCTTCGAGAGGTGGCAAGGCAAGCTCTGACGGCAAAGGGGTACACTGTCCATGTTGCGGAGGATGGAGAAGAAGGGATTCTCCAGTTCCAGAATCACCGAAAGGAGATTGCTGTTGTGGTATCGGATCTGGGGCTACCGAGGATCCCCGGTGACGAAGTGCTGCGTCGGATCCGTGGTATGGAATCCGATGTTGTCATCATTCTCGCCAGCGGCTTCATCGACCCCAAAGTGAAAGCGGGGCTCGCCATGGAAGGTATTGTGGAGTTCATCCAGAAACCTTATACCCCCGCAGAGCTGTTGCGCCTCATTCGCAGGTCATTGGATCGAGCCAAAGAGGATCACCGCTGAATTACTGTGTCTGGTTGGAGAATTCTCATTCTTTTCGTACATTAAAGCCGTTTCTTTGCTCATTGTGACGTGCCTGTTTTGCCCCGTGGTGTAACTGGCAACACGCCTGACTCTGGATCAGGAAAGTCTAGGTTCGAGCCCTAGCGGGGCAGCAAAACATTGTCGATTGTGGATTTTGGGATTGTAGATTGAGCGGGGGCGATAATTTTTCTCCCTGTTCGCTCCACCAAAATCTTTCAATCTTCACTTTCCGATTCTGGCCCTATCGTCTAACGGTTTAGGACGCAGCCCTCTCAAGGCTGAAATACGGGTTCGATTCCCGTTAGGGCTACGAGCTGCACCCTGAAAGTCAATCGCGTTTTTGGCCTGAAAACGCAGATGGGCACTAACAGGGAAACTCGCTGCACCCTGAAAGATGGAAGGTATCTGCGCCCGGTCTGTGAGGTTGGGAATACTGGGGAGATGTCTGATGTAGCAACGCGCTTTGCGTTCCTCCCGATTGACCAGAATCGCTTCTACAATCCTCTTGAGTGCTTCCTTTCTTTCCATCATTGACAACTCATCGAAGGTCCTTTCGAAGTCCTCCAAGAAAACCCTCACAGCATTGGCGACGCGCTTCGGATCCAGCTTTGGAGGCTCAAACGCTAGCAACCGCCTTCGCTCTTGTTCAAGCTTCTCCTGAATCTCCTCAAGCTCTCTGATTCGAACGGTGACACTCCTCAATCCGGCTCCCTCCTCTGCAATCGAGAGAAGGTTCGCGATTTTTCCTTCGTTTTCCCGGAGGATTTCACCGATACTTTCGAGCCTTTGTTCAAAGGCTGACGGCTGCTGCTTGTTGAACTCTTCGACGTATTCGAGGACACGTTGGGCAGAACCAGGATTTAAAAAAGTTTGCTCGATGCTCGAGAGAATGAAGTCTTCCAACTTGTCTTGCCTGATTGAATACCAGCTACATACGCTTTTCCCTTTGTTCACGTAGCCACCATCGATGTAGTATTTGTTCCCGGTTTGCTTGTGATGATAACCCTGGTAGCTGAAGCCGCAATGAACGCATTTCACGCAAGCTAAAGTTGAACAACATGGTAGAGTTCAACATTTTCCCCATTTAATGCCCTGTTTAACCCGTTGGGGGCACGAGTATTCCCGCCTGTTAGCCCATCTGCTAACAGGTTTCCAGCAGAGGAACTCATGCCCTCTCTCTTCCCCAATAAGGTGTACTATTTCACTGTTCGGGAAGAAGACGGATGGAGAAGGTGGATCAGGACCGGGGAGACCTACGGAAGAACGGTCACCAATCGGCCCGTCATCCGCAAGTTTGGAAAGGGCGTACAGCCTCCAACGTTCCGCTCCCCTCGATCTTTGGAGTTTCCCCTGACGATTCTCCCCGGAGTAATTCCTACCGTTCACCTCCCACGATTACAGATTCTGCATTGCTCTTCGAGCTGCTGATTTCTTCTTTGCACAAACCTTCCCCTTCGGTCGACTCGCGCGTAACAACTTCTCATTAATGTGAAACGCTACTATTTCCACGTGAGCTCCTTCCTCACTACTGGGTATGGAAGAAATTACATAATTCAGCCAATTGTCATTCTTCCTTCTACTTGTTAGACTTAATCGACAAGAAAAATCTTCTCACCACTGTTTCCGAGCCCATTCATGAATACAATCCTAGCATCGTCGATAGAGCGCTACGACTTTTCCATCCAGAATTGCCTTGGTGAGGGAGAACTGGGAACGGTTTACAAAGGCTATGATGTCGCCCACAACCAGCCGGTAGCTCTTAAGATTTTGAAACAACAGTATGGTGCAAATGAACAAATCCAACGGCTCTTCGCTCAAGGAATGGCGAATGCGAGGCATCTCAATCACCCTAACATCGTGCGGATCTTCGAAATAAGTGGTGAGGATCGCAAGAACTGCTACATTGCCATGGAGTATTGCAGACTTGGAAACGTGGAACGATTGGTCCGAAATCGAAGGCGTCTAACTCTTCCAACAGCACTCAAGGTTGCAATGCAAATTTGCGATGTCCTGATGATTTGCCATCAGGCTGGAGTTTTGCATGGCAATCTCAAGGCAAGCAATGTTCTACTAAGAGATTACGAAACGCCCGTCCTCACTGATTTTCGAATTTTTCCCGAAGGTCTTCCAGATACTCTTGTTCAGGATATCAGCTTGGCTCCATACAAAAGCCCGGAATGTTGGCAGAAAAACAGACCTGATGCGTCGGCTGATCTTTATTCCTTGGGAGTCCTCTTCTACTATCTCTTCACTGGCACCGTGCCATTTTCTGGCAGACGATTGGAGGATTTTGAAAGGATGCATCGTTTCACCGCTCCAATACCTCCATCACGATGGCGAGCCAGCGTCGTGAAAACCCTTGATGATGTTGTTCTTCACCTCCTCGAGAAGGACCCGACAAAGAGGATACAATCAGCTCAAAGGGTCCGAATAGCTTTGAAAAACATCTTTGAGCAGTTCTATGATGGGATCGATAACACTCGGGAGAGGTATCCTGTGATCTATGTTCAGGGCGCGAAGAAAGTGATCCCCGTGACGCAATTCCCGTTCCGGATCGGTAAGGGAAAATCTGACGATTCTCTCCAGCGTAATCACCTCGTTGTCGGAAAAGATGACCCATATGTTTCTTCTGTACATGCTGTTGTGCAAAGATTCGAGGGTGGCTTCTTCTTCATTGATATCAGTAAGAATGGTAGCTGGATCAACGGGAAAAAGGTCCACAAACAAATGATGGAACTTTTGAAAGAGAACACGATTCTTATGGGATACCAAACTCGAATCGTTTTGAAGATTAGTGGCGAGGCGCCTATTGAACCCGGATCTTTTATCAACAACCATGCCGTGGGAATTGGAATTGCACTACTAATTGGACTTATGGTCCTCCTCAAGGTAGTGGTTCTGTGATAGGTAAATCACTGATCAATGATCGTTGCCGAGAGAATGATGTTTGAGCCGAAGCGTAACGATTCCGTTTTGTCGGACTTGTTCAGGAAGAATCTCTTTGTAAGTTTTCTGCCGGTTGAAAGCGCGTTTGCACGAACCTACGAGATCGGCAAGTGGGCATTGGAGAGAGGTTACACTGTCATCGAGATCGTTCGGCAGTTTGAGCACGCACTTGCAACCGTACCGTTAGACCTGTCACGGGAGGAAAATCTTAACGAGAAGACCGAAAGGGCAACGGCCCTATTGGGGGAGACATTAGGCTCCCTGAAGAACACCTCCAAGGAATTCACCAACGTGCTCTCCCTGTTGTGTCGGCACCTGTCAGAGTCAGTGGTTCTTCGCCGCAGACTTGAGCATGAACGCGTCAGGCGAACTATGGCCGAGGAGGAAACTGCGCTTTCCAGAAAATCCATGGATTATCTGCCACAAGCAATCTGCTTGTGTGATCTCAATGGAAGGATTTCATATCTCAACCGGAGCGCGGAACGTCTTTATCACTGTGCAGCAGGAGAACTGTGCGGGAGGGACTTGAGGGTGATTCTGCAGCCGGTAGATGTGGCCGACATTTCGGATACGCTCAGAACGGTCCGCACTCACGGCGTTTGGAGTGGATTACTCCAGGCAACACACGGGGGAAAATTGTTGAGATCGGAATGGCGTCTCCTCTCCAAGGATCACAGCGATTCGTCAGTGTTAATTGTCTGTGACTCCCTGCGTGATTTCCCGGTTGTACATGAATGGGGAGATCGATTGTTTGATGCACGGGCGACAAACATTGCTCATGAGTTAAATGAGGTCCTCGCGCCGATCGTTCTTGCCATCGAAGCCTTGCATAACGAATCGTCAGGGAAGGAAACGAGAGTTGTTCTTGATATGCTCATCGAGCGGCTTCAGCTCTGTGTGAAGTTGACCTCAGAAATCCTTTGCATCTCCAGAGATGCCCGGGGTGCAGGCAAAGGCCAATGGGCAAGCTCTATGATTCGTTCGCTTGAGTGGGAACTTCGAAAAGCTAGGTGTGATTTCGGGGAGCTGAAACTCCGGAGTCCGGATCTCTTGTGGCCTCTCCGGATGAATACGACCGAGGCATATCAGCTTCTATTGCAACTCTGTTTGCTGAAAGCGCGAACTCTTCCCGTGAACAGTTCGATGATGATGACAGCACTGAATGTCGAAATCGAGAGATCCGTTGCTTGTCGAATTGGATTGCGACGGGCTGGGGCGTACGTCATGGTCGTTATTTCCAGTGCGTCGGACGCAATAGTGCCGTCATCGCTCTTGACACACTTGGGCCCTATCAATGTGAACGCGGATAGAGAACTGGAGAAACTCAGTTGCTTGATTGTCAGCCTTGACGGTTTCCTTGGAACCACGACGACCGGGAAGAATGAGGCCGAATTTGTTCTTTGCTTACCGGCGGAACAGTGGGGACAGATGGTGGTACATTCAAAGAGTCACGTTGAAACAAGTGGAAAAACAATTCTTGTCATCGATGAAGATAAGGAGATGCAGGAATTGTGCAGGAACGTTCTTCAGAGAAGCGGCTACAATGTCTTGAGCGCTCACAATGGCGCAGAAGCGCTGACCCTTTATGCAGAACACTCTGCGAACATTGCAGCTCTCCTTGTCGATCTCTTGATGCATACAGTAGACAACATCCGACTATTTCAAAAAGTCCTTGAAATTAATCCTCATGCCAAGATCATCCTTGCCAGTGCACACTGGAACAAGGATGCTCTGCCGAAATCAGAAAACTTAGAGATTGCATTCTTGCCAAAACCCTATACACCCGAGAATCTCTTGCGAATTGTGGATAACATTATTACTCCTTCTGATCGACGTAACACCCTTGCAGGGGTTTAGCCTTGTTTACGAGGCCAGGTTTTTGGGGGGGCATGGGAGTCTCAGCCAGCAAGCCAATGATGGGGTTGGTGCCTACGGGCGATTGCAACCTAATGAAAACATATGAGTTGTCTCACATCTTTGCAGTAGGCAAAAATTACTCATATCTTCCAATTGTTGTCTGCTGATTCTTTCCCTATCCTTACTGCGCTTCATTGACCCCCCTTTTCCGTGAGGGCGATATTCCTATTTGAGGAGGCGTTGCGACCTTTGCATTTGAACTTAGCACTAACAACCACTACTATTATTACCATGTGAAAGGAGAGAACCGATGGCAAAGGAAAGAGACAAGGAAAACCCTGTGCTGATGGGTCAACAGTACACGCAGGAGTCGACTGCATCATTGCTCAGAGAGCTTGTTTCTCACCTGCGGCAGAATCGAACTCAGCTACGGCAGGAATGGGCGCGGCGTATTACTGAGGCGAAACTCCTTACGGCCATGAGTCAGGAGGAAATCTTTACAGAGGCGACGGCCGTGTATGACAACTACGTGGAAGCTCTTGAGACAGGGACGTTCGAGGCCCTCCAGGCATACGCGCGAAACCTCTCTGAGCGTATCATCCCTCGGGGTGTTGAAACGCACGAAGTTGTTGGAATCGTGCTGTTACTTCGTGACGTGCTTGCGCGTTCGCTGTTTGCGAAGTATCAACATGATTTTGCTCTTCTGAATCGAATCCTCGACGCTTACGAACCCGCTGCTAACCGAATCGCGAATACTGTTGCTGTCGGCTTCGTGCAAGAGCGTGAGCGTACGATTCGTCAGCAACAGGAAGCTATCCGGGAGCTTTCAACGCCCGTGTTGCAGGTTCGCGAACGACTTCTCATTCTTCCCATCATTGGTGTTATCGACCCGCAGCGAGCTCGCCAGCTTACGGAACAACTTCTCCGAGGAATCCGCACCAATCGTGCAAAGGTCGTCGTTATCGACATCACAGGGGTGGCCGCCATGGACTCGAATGTCGCCAACAACCTTGTGCAAACCGTTGAAGCATCAAGGCTTCTGGGTGCGACGGTCATCGTAACCGGTCTGTCGCCGGAGATCGCCCAAACCCTGGTGACTATCGGCGTCGATCTTGGAAAGATGAATACGATCGGTGACCTGCAGGGCGGTATCGAAGAGGCGGAGCGATTGCTCGGATATAAAGTTGTTCCTATTACTGACACAACACAATCCCCATAAGAGGAGCTGCCAGTGGAAGTCCCAATCCTCAAACAAGGCGATTTCCTGATTGCTACGTTACAGGCTGCCCTCACGGATGACGACCTCATTCACCTTCGGGATGCTCTCGTTGCGCGGGTGGGGAAGTTTCGGTCTCGTGGTGTCATTGTAGATGTGACGGCGTTGGACGTGATGGATTCGTTCGCTGCGAGGACCCTCCGGGCACTCGCTCATATGGTTAAGTTACGGGGCGCGGAGACGGTGATTGTTGGTATTCAGCCGGAGGTTGCCTTCTCCATGGTTCAGCTTGGCCTCACGCTTGAAGGAGTTGCCACGGCTCTTGACCTGGAGGAGGGTCTCTCGCTCCTTAAGGTACGAACTAAAGGAGTGGGAAGCCGTGGCGGATGAAATTATCATCCCTATACGATCTGACCTCGACATTATCCAGGCGCGACAGCAAGGCAGGACCATTGCTGCGGAAGTTGGATTCAATGGCAGCGATTTGACCGTTATCGCGACAGCGATTTCTGAACTTGCGCGGAATATCCTGAAGTACGCGAGCGTTGGTGAGATCATCATTTGCCCCATTCACCAAAGCTCCCGTCAGGGGATTATGGTTGTGGCGAAGGATGAAGGACCAGGTATTGTCGACATTTCCCAGGCCCTGCGCGATGGATATACGACATCGCAGGGATTGGGGCTCGGATTGCCCGGGACAAGGCGGCTCATGGATGAGTTTGATATCGTCTCTGTTGTGGGAAAGGGGACAACAGTTACAGTGAAGAAGTGGCTACCGTGAATATGTTCGGCACAGGACATCAAAAGCTCGAGTGGGCTGTTTCGTCGTTTCCCCTTGCTGGTGAGAGAGAGTCGGGGGATTTGTACTTTGTTCAAGAATTCAATAACGGCGCCCTTGTAGCCGTTGTCGATGGCCTTGGACATGGGAGTGAAGCCGCGTATGCTTCGCAACGTGCAGCCTCAGTGCTTGCGAAACATGCTGGGGAAACAGTGATCTCGCTGGTGCGAATCTGTCACGCTGAGCTCCAAAGTACCCGAGGCGTTGTGATGAGTCTTGCCTCGTTTAATTTTATTGATGAATCGATGACTTGGCTGAGCATTGGCAATGTAGAGGCAATCCTTTATCGCGCGGACCTGTCTGTGCAGCCGGCTACCGAACAAGTGTTCCAGCGAGGTGGTGTCATTGGATATCAGCTTCCACAGCTGCGAGCAACAGTCCTTCCCATCGCGCACGGCGATACGGTTATTTTGGCGACAGATGGGATCAAGCCGGATTTTGCCGACGGGCTCAAGTTTCGAGACTCACCCCAACGAATCGCCGATGAAATCGGGAAGAAGTACCGGAAAGAGAACGATGATTCCCTCGTTTTGGTTGTTCGCTATCTATAACTGTGACTATTCCATTATCAAACACTGAACAACCATTGGACCGTCAGTATAAGCTGGCGCTCGAAGGCTATATCAGCGGAGCCGGAGAGGCGGGCCTTCAACACGCGTACGAGCTCGGCCGACAGGCGATGGCTCAGGGTATTGGTGCCTTGGAGCTTGCACGAATTCACGAGGAAGTCCTTCTTGAGTTTCTGGATGGGGTAGTCGCGGAACGAGTCCCTCGCATTGTGGAGGCCGCGTCGGCTTTCTTCACAGAAAGTCTTGCCTCTTTCGAAATGACACACCTTGGTTTCAAAGAGGCCATTGCCATCCTGAGTACACGGAGTGCCGAACTTGAGGCATTGAACAAGAATCTCGCACTTGAAATCAACGAGCGACGTCGCATAGAATCTGCACTTCGTAATTCCGAGGAGCGGTACCGCAATCTCGTCGATAACGCGCGCGATGTCATTTATACTCTCTCTCCGGATGGAATTATTACGTCATTAAATCCAATTTTTGAAACGCTGACGGGCTGGAACCGAGAGGAATGGATCGGCAAGCCCTTTATGCCACTCGTTCATGAAGATGATCTTGACCACGCCATGGAGATCTTCCGCTCTCTCTTGCAAGGGCAAACGCCGCCAGTCTTTGAGCTTCGCATTCGCACGAAGTCTGGCGACTTCCTCATCGGCGAGTTCACCACAACCCCTCAGTTCCAGGGGAGTAAGGCTGTCGGTGTTCTTGGAGTGGCACGCGACATAACGGAGCGGCGACGTGCGGAGGAGCAGCTCCGCACCAGCCAACTGCAACTGGCGGAAGCACAGCAGATCGCCCGACTCGGAAACTGGGAGTGGAATGTCATTACGAATCGTGTGGCATGGTCCAAGGAACTGTTTCGCATCTATGGAGTTAATGAGAAGACCTTCATACCGACGTATGAGGGTTTTCTCCAGCTCATCCATCCGGACGATCGAGAGCATATCAATCGGATCGTTGCTAAGGCGCTGAAAGATCACCAACCGTTTGATTTCTACCATCGCATTGTCCGACCAGACGGGGTGGCGCGATTTCTCCATGGCCGGGGCATCGTTGAGCTGGACAGTAAGGGACACGTTTCGCGGATGTTCGGGACAGGGCAAGATGTGACAGAGGTAAAGCTTGCCGAGGATGCGCTTCGTGAACTCTCAAACAGGATCCTTGAGGCTCAAGAAATCGAGCGTCGTCGGCTGGCCCTCGAATTGCATGATGATGTATGCCAGAGACTGAGCGCCATGAAACTCACCATCGATGTTCTTGAAAACGATCTGCCTGGCAACAAGGCGGTGCTGTGGAAGATTGAAGCTGCGAAAGAACAAGTCGACCAGATCATCACCGATGTTCGCCGCATTTCCTGGAACCTTCGTCCCGCTGCGTTGGATGATCTTGGATTGGTTGTGGCTTTACGGAAGCTCTGCAAGACGCTCCAAGAGACGCATAAGATTGACATTCGATTTCGTGCATCTCGCTCAATCCCCAAACATCTGCCAGCTAATGTGGAAATTGCCCTTTACAGAATTGCGCAAGAATCGCTCTCGAATGCAATCAAGCACGCGGAGGCATCGAGAATCCGTGTTGTGCTCTTAAACCATGATGGCAAGCTTCAGCTAACGGTGTCGGATAACGGCAAAGGGTTTGATGCGTCGAGACAACGCCGTCAGGGACTTGGGCGGGGACTTGGACTTCTCAGCATGCAAGAGCGGGCTCATTTGATTAAGGCTCAACTTCGCATTCGCTCCTCCTCTTTGGAGGGAACAATGGTTTCGACGGAACTCACGTTGAATGGCCATGAAAGCTAAGCACATTCGCGTCATCTTTGCCGATGATCACGAAGTTGTTCGAACCGGCATGCGCACGTTATTCCAGGGAACGCAAGATTGCGTGCTTGTCGGTGAAGCGAGCAATGGGGAAGAAGCGATTCAGCTAGTGGCGAAACACCAGCCGGATGTAGCTATTCTGGACATTTCGATGCCAAAACTGAGCGGGATCGAAGCGACGAAGGTCCTCAAAGAGAAATACCCGGATGTGCGGGTGTTGATCCTTACCATGTATGAAGACGAAGAGTATGTGAACGAAATGATCCGTGCCGGCGCCGACGGATACGTACTGAAAAACGCAGACAAGAAGGAAATTCTTTCAGCCGTCCTTAGTGTTGCCGCGGGGGAACGGTTCTTTAGTCCAACCATTTCCAAAATGATGATTCAGCGGTTCATCAAAAAAGCGGTGACGGGGGAGAAGGAGCCGCCGAAAGACAAGAAGCTCACGCGACGCGAAATTGAAGTTCTTCGGTATGTTGCGGAAGGGTTCACGAGTCGTGAAATCGCGGAAAAACTCTTCCTTTCTTTAAATACAGTGAATACACACCGGATGAATATCATGAAGAAGCTCGATATTCACGACACTGCAGGGCTGGTCAAATACGCGCTTCAAAATGGCATTACCGAAAGCAGTGTGTAGCTCCCCTTCTCGTCCGCCGATCATGTAGGCTAATTCTGTATCCGGCTGCTCATCATTTCAGAGTAGCACCGAATCACGCCTCCCTCCTCGATTTCCTGTATTTTACAAATTACTCAATTCCCCCGATTGTAACGGGCTTTACTTTGGCGTATCCTTTCAGCACGAAAGGGTGGTTCATGTGATGAAAATGTTCAAAGTGCCTGAGGTCGATGATCACAAGGATTTCTGAATTGGCTTCAAACGATTCCTTGAGAGGTTACAAGGAATCCCCAGTGGTAGGCCAGGCTGCTGATAGTATGGAAGCAATACAAATACAACACATCACGAAAATGTTCAGCCCGGATGTGATTTTCATACATATTTCTATGCCCTGCATGGACGGCCTCAATCCCACGCGGGAAATCAAAAAGGAATTCTCTGAAGTTGCCGTCGCGATATTTTCGTTCCATTCAAACGAACAGTACCGGCGCCTTGCGCAATCCTACTGGACTGAAACCTATTTGACTAAGGATTCTGTCGTCTCCCATATTCCTGAACTGCTAGATGCAATGAGGCGAAGACGTAACGTGTCAAAAGAACGAGACCCCATCGGTATGAGGGCAGATTTGCAGGGACGAGCAGCAGTACTCGTGGAGAAGCGTCAATGATCTGGTTGATTCTGTTTCTCTGGCTCGTTGTTGTCGTCATTGTCCTGCGAATTGTTGCCGGAGGAAAACAGTTTGACAGCAATATCTCCCGCCAGCTTTCTCCGCGGAAGAGGTATCAACACGCCGAATCGAGGGCGTCATGAGTGTTCTGACTGGAGCAGTTCGTGGCGAGGTGATAATTAGAGACGTCAAAGTCGAGAACGTTGTGAAAATCCTGCATTTGGAAGACAATCCTTTTGATGCTCAACTTGTTGAAGCTGTTCTCGAGCGGCAAGGCAAGAACTACCAATTACAGCACGTCGCAACGCGCGAAGCGTTCGAGGAAGCTCTTGCCAAGGAGCGGTACCATCTTGTCATCTCGGATTTCTATATGCCAAGGTTTGACGGGTTGTCTGCGCTCGAGTTGACGAGAAAACTGCAGCCTGATATTCCATTTCTCTTTTTCTCGACAGCCGCATCAGAACGGCCAGAATTGATGAATGAAGATGTAGAGATACTCTCCAAAGAGGACATTCACAAGCTACCTGAAGCAGTCGCACGAATCCTTGATCGCATGTACCCTTCGTTTGTTGGCCAAGATGACGAATGCTCAGGTGTCCAGCACGGTGTCAAGGTGCTCCTTGATGAGCTCGCTGACGGTATCATCATGGTCGACGGCGACCGCGCCGTTCGATATATTAATCCTGCCATTGAGCGACTGTACGGTTTTCAGAAGCATGAGGTCCTCGGAAAGCCGCTGACCGAAGTGCTTATGGAGATTGAGCGGGAAGCTGATGATACGTTGCTTCGAGGCTTGGTCGCCGGAGAAGCGATCGCGCCAAGGGAATGTGTGTATTTCCACCGTGTCACAGGAGAACGGAAAATAACAGAAGTGTCGTACCAGGCATGGGGAAATCGCCACTCACGGGGTGGGACATTCGTGATCAAAGATCTCACCGACCAAAAGAAGAAAGAAGAGAATCTCAAAGCACAAAAGTTGGAGTACGAAACACTCTTTGCCATTGCGCCGGAAGGAATTGTTGTCACAGATCTCAGTGGGCAGATCCTTCTTGCCAACGAAAAAGTCTCTCGACTGCTGGGATACAATGTTTCGGCTGCCCAGCAATGGAATATCAAGGACTTCATGGACAGCAATGGGGAGATTACGTGGGAAGAGATGACAAAAGAGTTAGCTTGGGTCAAGGAGGCAGCATTTGAACTCTCGATGAAACGCCAGGACGGGAGCCGCTTGAAAGCGGAGCTCCATCTCTCAAAAGTAGATGACCGGAGAGTCGAAATTGTCCTTCACGATGTATCCGATCGCGTGTTCGTTGTTGACCATCTCCGTGCATCGACTGAACGATACCGGAGTCTGGCCGAATTTGCCGAAGACATTATCTTTTCCGTCTCAAAGGATGGGACGGTTACCTTCATGAGTACGTCGTTTTCACGGATTACGGGCTGGACGCCGCAGGTGTGGCATGGAAAGAATCTCTTCTCCCTTGTCCATCCGGATGATGCCGAACTCCTCGCATACAATATCAAGTGTGTCTGTGGCGGAAACCCGGTTCCCCCGTTCCGACTAAGAATCCGGCGGGCCAATGGTGACTATTACATTGGCGAATCATGTAGCTCGCCTATCGTTGTTCGCGGAGAAATAACAGGCTGCTGGCATATCGTCCATAACACCGGTGAAACGTTTTTCGTTGATGGGAGGCGAGTACATGAATTCAAATTCTTTGATGTGAATATTACAAATGATGCACCGCTCCATAAGGAGGGCCAATAATTCTAATGTTCAAACCGACGTAGGATCTGTAGATCAGCTTGCAAAGGTGAGCAACGTCACAATGACGGGGCTCGCTCCCACGCAAAGCCCTCTTCCCTTGGCCTCCCGGGAGAGGGCTTTCGCTTCGTAGTGGGAATTCATAGACGCTAGGGTTCGCAGTAATTCGCCCCATTGAAATCAATGAGATGAAAATTACTTTAAACAAGCGATTGAGCTTTACATTCAGTAATCGTTTATTCTTAAAAGGACCAAGAGCATGGAGACAAAAGAAGGATTATGAAGCCGCGTGTTTTGATTCTTTCGGATAATGGAATAAGACATGACCGCGTGAAGTTTCTTCTGAGGAACGCCGAAGTGATCCACCACGAAGTGGGTGATGTGGCTGATGTCCATGAGGAATTTGCTAAAGCAGGCTATGATGCGTGTGTTCTCCGAACACAGCGCGTTATGGACAGTCAATTTGAACTTTTTCAGATAGCGAAATCGAGAAATCCTCATGCGAGGATTCTCATTTGGGTCGATCAGGCCGGTGTGGAGGATGCTGTCCGCTGCATGAAAGCTGGAGCTGCAGACTTCATCGCGGGAGACTCGTTCGATGAACGGATTGAGCAGGCGATCAATCGATTGCTTCCCAGACGCATCAATGATGAACCCGGCTCGTTTGGGGCGGATTTGACACAGGATCGTGCTGGCGATGTGTTCCTTGGGGCGAATCCGAAGATCCAGGAGGTTCTCACGGCAATTAAGCTTGTGGCAAAATCAAAGACGGCGGTTCTCATCACCGGTGAGAGCGGGACTGGGAAAGAACTGATCGCCCGGATGATTCATCAGCAGAGTGATCGCATGAGAATGGCGTTTGTCGCAATCAATTGTGCTGCAATTCCGCGCGATTTGATCGAGAGTGAACTCTTCGGGCATGAGAAAGGGGCATTCACCGGAGCGACAACCCGGAAAGAGGGGTGTTTTGAGCTTGCCAACAAGGGAACCCTCTTCTTTGATGAAGTAGGGGAAATGAATCCCGACACTCAGGCAAAGCTGCTGCGGGCCATAGAGCATCAGTCCTTTCGACGGCTTGGGGGTAAAGAAGAAGTCACGGTGGACGTTCGAGTCGTCGCTGCAACGAACAAAAACATCTACGAGGCAATGAAGTCGGGAGAGTTTCGCGAGGATCTGTACTATCGGTTCAGCGTGATAGAAATTCATATCCCCCCTCTTCGTGAGCGGAAGGATGATCTTCCCCTATTGCTGGGTCATTTCTTGAAGGAGTTTGGTGAGCAGTACAGTAAGGTTCCCCAGCGCTTTTCCGATGAGAGCATAGAACTTCTGATGGAGTACGATTGGCCCGGCAATATCCGTGAACTTCGAAACATTGTTGAACGGGCTGTGGTTATCTGCCCGCACCGCGTTATTGCCCCACGTTATCTGCCGCAGGTTATCACGAGGCGGAGAGAGTCCCGAACTTGCATCACGATACCCCTGGGCATTTCTGCCCACGAAGCAGAGAAGAAGCTCATTCTGGAAACACTGGCAGTGGTCAACAACAACAAATCCAAGGCAGCCCGTATCCTCGGGTTGAGCCGCAAAACGCTTCACAACAAGCTGCAAGAATTTGGTTCATCAAACGGCGACACGGAAGAGGAAGAGGTCTTGCGTTCCGATCGAAATGAGGGCGGACAGTCAAAGGGGAATGGGGAAATGCAAGCCAATGTCAACTCATCGGAGGTGCAGTAATTTTACCGTTTGCGCGTGGATCAGCAGGACGCCAAAGTGTTTGTCGTTGATAATAAGGGAAAGGCGGCAGAAGTATACTCCACTTTCAAGTCCACGAGGAGCCCATCGAAATTTATACCGACCCGCCGCGAGATAGGAATCTACCAGCGTTTCGATTCTGCTTCCCAATGTTGAGTAAATCTCCAATCGGACGTGTTGCGGTAGGGGCAGATCGAATAAGAGCGTGGTCTCCTCGTTAAATGGGTTGGGGAAATTTTGATATAAGGCAAATCTTTGCGGGCTCTCATCCTCAATCGGGTGAACGGAATCGTTATCGGTCGTTCTGAACGACCAATGAGGTGAAAACGGACTTGTACCCCCCCGTTTGCTGCAAGCACTTTCCAATAGTACTGTGTGTTCCTCTCAAGCATGTCCAGTGAAAACCAAGGATCCATAAGGATTGTATCGATAACGAGTGTCGTGAACAACGAATCGAGAGAAATCTGAAGTCGATAGGTGTCTACCTGATAACTGGGATACCAACGAAGATTGGTGTGAACTGGAACTCCTCGCGCACCATTGGCGGGCGATTTCAAATACGGAGCTTCTGGTGCGAGGACGGTTCCGGCTACGGTGTGCTTGATCGCTTGGAGCAATCTATCCCTCTGCTGGAATGACGCCGGCATGTATCCTCCACCCAACTCCCAAATAAAGACTCCGCCCAAGCCCTTCGAGCGCGCGTACGCTACTTTCGCTTCACAGGAGCGTTCATCGCAGTATGAAATGAACCTGTCGTTGGCAGGATTCGGATCATCGATGCTGAGATAAGGAGCATGTGCAAGCGAGTCCCAACGATAGAAGCGCGGATGATACTCCTGTCGCTTGATCTGATAATAGGGGACGTTCGGTTGAACAGAAGGGGGAGAAGTCCAGCTTTGCCGCGGCTCGGTTACTCCGCCCGTCGGTGTTCCGATGCCGCCCCTCCAGATGTATCCATAGAAATCAATTCCGATGCCGAGCTTTCGAGGGGGGATGCCCGCGTTTAGGAAATCCTGAATCATGCCGTCAGCTGATGGAACCGGACGCAACGTGCTCGGGAATCGAAACCCCCCATCGAACACCGGCGAATTGTGCCAAGTGACCCACCCGGGCCATGCTCCAGACAAGTCGTACGTCATCACATTGATCTGGTCGAAATGGTCAGCAACCAGTGCAATGATGGAGGGTTGCCACGCAACCGCGGCAGTGAGCAGTGGTTGCGGAGTGAGCAAATCGAGCTTGGACCTAAGAAGTTGAATGAAGAGGACATACTGTGCCTCATCAAGCGGGTCAAGGTATTCCCAATCTACATCAATGCCGTCATAGCCGCGCCGCCTCATGAAGTCGATCAGATTGTCAATGAACCGATTGATGTTAAGGGGGTTCGTTGCCTGCCGGAAGGCGGCATCTGTTCCCCAGCCCCCGACTGTGATGAGGACCTTTTTGCCAGCTTCGCGGGCTCTTCGGAGAAGCTCGCGAGAATTGACTTCGGTCATACTATTTGAAAGGCTATCGATCGTACCGTCCACCTTTGGAACGAGTCCAAAGTGAATAATATGGGTGACCGCAGAATAGTCGATTTCCTCGGCTGGAAGCCGCCCGTAATTCTCCCACCCCTGCATCCATCCCGCATAATAGCCGGTCACCCAAATGTCCTGAGCAAAAACAAAGCTCGATGCAAGGAAAACTAGGCCAAGCAAATTGAACGATCGGACGTTTAAGCGACACGCCATGGGATTTTATCGTTTCTAACAAAAAAGGGGGGGCATATGCCACAAACCCTTTCACGAAAGTTCTCAGTTGCTTGGAAAAACGCTTTCCCAACGATCGTTATTTCAGAAGAGTCATTCGCCTGATTTCAACCAACGGCTGTGTGCCCGACCCGTTGGCGGCTGTGGCCTGCAGGCGGTAGATGTATGTCCCGCTCGCAAGAGAGCGAGCATCGAACGTCACAGAGTATGTTCCGGCATGTTGGGTTTGATCGACAAGCAACGCCACTCGTTGCCCCAGCATATTGAAAACTTCGAGTGTCACGTTCGCCTCAAACGGAATCGCATACGCAATGGTTGTTAAAGGGTTGAAGGGGTTTGGATAATTCTGATCGAGACCAAAGCTCGCCGGAAATTCGGCAGGTGTCTCCGCATCGCGAGCGGATGCAGTCATAGAAGTGGAGCTGACGAAACTCATATCATCCAGGAAATATGTCCTCTGCCGGCCGGATAAATCCTGGATTACGACTCTGTGCACAATCTGATTGTTCGGATTCAGCTGGCTGATCGGCAACGAGATCTTGCGCCATTGATTGGGTTGGACCCAGAGGTTCTTCACGGTTGGGAACGATTGGTTCAGATCGTTCTCGAAGTAGATCCCGATTGACACGCCCACCGATCCACCAAACACTGAAACATTAAATGAACTGTAGGAAGTGGTGGAAAGAGCTACGGGGCGATCCCACGATCCGCTGTGGAGACGGAATCCACCCCAGGCATTCTGGACAACCTTAATGGAGCTCAGTCCGCTCGATACACGCTCCGAGCTTTGGAACGTAACGGTCGCATTCCACGAGGAATTGATCCAGTTCGAAGACAGACCGTCATGGTAGATAACGAGATCGGTCGGCAGGCTTGCTGTATTCGAAACAGTCACCGATACCGACGTGGAGGCTTGATTACCGGCCGAATCCCGCGCTACGGCGGTAATTG
>DATMBF010000032.1:0-97468 GCA_035559595.1 Bacteroidota bacterium
TTCCCGCACGGGATGAACGGCATGGAATTCAAGCTCCTCGTCGAGCTCGGCATGACGCCGATGCAGGCCATTCAATCGGCAACAACGGTCGCGGCGGAGTTGCTCGGACATTCCAACGAGCTGGGCAATCTTCAGCCGGGAAAGTATGCCGACCTTGTCGCCGTCACCGCTGATCCGCTCAAGGATATTTCCGTGCTGGAGAACGTGCAGTTCGTGATGAAGGGCGGAACGGTGTACAAGAATGAGGTGAAGAAGTAGGAGGGGATGACTTCAGATGACGTTGAATGCACGAAGGAGCCTCGGGCGAAAAAGAGCGAGAGAATGAAGTCAGAGACGCGATGTCCCTGGGCAACGAGCGACCCACTCTACACTCTGTATCACGACCGCGAATGGGGTGTTCCTGTTCACGACGACCGAAAGCTCTTTGAGATGCTCATTCTCGAAGGCGCTCAGGCGGGGTTGAGCTGGATTACGATTCTGAAGAAGCGGGAGAATTACCGGAAAGCGTTCGACAACTTCGATGCGAACAAGATTGCGCAATATGATACGAAGAAAGTGAAGCGGCTCTTAAAGAACAAAGGGATCGTCAGGAATCGGCTGAAAATCGAAGCAGCGATTCAGAATGCGAAGGCATTTCTGGCCGTGCAAAAGGAGTTCGGATCGTTCGACAAGTATATCTGGCAGTTTGTGGGCGGAAAGCAGAAGGTGAACCGGTGGAAATCGCTCAAGCAAATCCCGACAACGACTCCAGAGTCCGATGCGATGAGCAAGGATCTAAAAAAGCGCGGGTTCAAATTCGTCGGTTCAACGATCTGCTATGCCTTCATGCAGGCTGTGGGAATGGTGAACGATCATCTGGTAAGCTGTCACCGATACCGACGAGGGTGAAAGTTACAAATTCTTCCGAAGTTCAAATTGAAAGTCAACTGTGACGACGTTGTTTGGAGTAACGACAACCTCTTTGGTCACGATGTACGGGTCCTCATAGCTATACTGCCTTACAGTGCCCTTCTCCACATCGGTGCGCGTCACGCGAACTCCCTCGTGCCACATGACGATGCGATACGTTCCCGGAGGGACGGAATTTAGAACGTACTCTCCTTTCTCGTCTGTCACTGCGTAGTACGGGTGATCCATGAGCACAATGTATGCGCTCATCCACGGGTGGCCGGCGTCGCACGTTGCGCGGTAGAATCCCGGGCCGTCGAAGGCTGAGGTCGGCAAAGGCGTCCGTTGCCCGCGAATTGGTTGGGCGATGTTAAAAACGGTCGTCAGGCCTTTCTGGAGATTGTAGGTATGGACGTTATGGAGAATCGGGTCGCTGTTGACGATCTCCAGCGTCCCGTTCGCGGGAACGAGAACGATATGGGGTTCGTAGATGCACGAACGCTGATCGAGGACGGCCTTCATGGGGTGATTCATCCGCTTGCCGGGACGAATCCCCTCGAGATAAACCACGCTGTACCGTACACCTCCCTGTGCGTTTACGACCAACCGCGGCGAGGGCTTGCTTCTGCCGCAAAGATTCTCATCCTTTGCTACGGGCATTACAGCAAGACTGGGGATGGCACCGGCGAGCGTCACCGTTCCGCGAATCGCGCCGCCATTCTGCACAGCTCCTTCACGGTACTGTCGCTGAGCAACGAGCAACGTGCCTTGCTCTCCTACGAGAACAAGGCACGTCAGGATCAGCAATCGGTTGAGCACCTCGATCTCCCTCTTACCTACTTCTTCATCGGAGGCGGCGGGATCGGGTCGGGCACGGCGTTCTTGATCGGCTTGATCGATTGCAGGTATGCGAAAATCGCCTTGAGGTCGTCGTCCGACAACTTAGCGTACTCCGGCCATGGCATCGGCGGTAACAGGTCGCGTCCTTCACCCATGTGCTTGCCAGTCCGGATCGTCTTGATAAACATCTCTTCCGTCCAGCTCCCTATGCCGGTTGCAACATCGGGTGTGATGTTACGGGTAAAGCTGACGCCCCATGGACCTGCCCAGGCGGTCAGGTCGTTGCTGAACAGTCCGCCCCACTTATCTGGCGCGATGACTCCTTCCGGAACCGGCGGCAATTTTGTGTCAGCCGGATAGCCAGAGAGCAGACGAGAGGTATCCGGCATCGGCACAACCATCTCTCCCATCTTCACAAACACTTTGGGAGAATGACAATCGTTACAGCCGCCTGCGTGCGTGAGATATTCTCCTCGCTTGATTTGCGCCTGCTTCCTTGCGCCTGCGGCCTGTTGTTGAGGCGAGATTCCCAGGACCAACACAGCGCTGGTCAAACCCAGTGCAGCCAGTCCGTAGAACACGGTTGGTTTACGCATATCTCCTCCTTTAGGATGGTATGAATGTGAGAAAGGTAAGCCAATGTACTCCTTGAGCCGGGCAAACACAAGGTGAAAAAATGCAGCGTGGGAAAAGAGAATAACGAAGGGAGTCCTTTTGAGGGACCTGCCGATAATTCCGGGTATGAGTCCGGGCATCGCGAAGGACCTTTGTGCTCTGCCGCGCTGTTGATTATTCCCCCGTACGCGACACAACCCACATCTGCTTACGGGGTGGAATTGGAAGGATTGATTCCTTAGTTTTTATCGTTCACCGTATCGTTTTCATGCGCTTATCCGTCTTCTAAGAAAACAGACAAGAAGAGGGAGTTTCGAATGGAACAGAATCAGAGTATCGAGCAACTGGAAAAATCGCTGCGGGAGCTTCGCAACCAGTTTGTGGCAATGACTGCAGCGCACCGCCCTGCGCTCTGGAGCTACTGTCTGAAACTTACCGGCTCGCCCTGGGATGCCGAAGACCTTGTGCAAGAGACGATGCTGAAAGCCTTCTCGCGTATGGCACTGTTAGGGCAGGCTGTAAATATCAGGGCATACCTGTTTCGCATCGCATCAAATAGCTGGATTGATACAGTGCGCCGCCGGCAAGCTACGGCAGACGAATTTGAATCTTCCGAACGGCTTGAGATGGGTGACGAAAAACCCGATTCGTTGGAAACGCGGGAGGCTTTAGAGGTTCTCATCGAAACACTGCCGCCGCGTCAACGTAGTATTGTGTTACTTGTCGATATGTTTGATTTTAAACCGGGCGAGGTGGCATCCATGATAGATTCAACAGAAGGAGCGGTAAAAGCCGCGCTCCATCGGGCAAGAACGACATTACGCAGTCAAGCCAGTGTTGAACAAACGGACATAAAGCCCGTCCGCACTGGCGTCAAACCGCCGCTTCCGGTGATCGAGCGATATATTGAAGCGTTCAACAAGCGTGATGCCGATGCTCTCGTCCAGTTGATGAAGGAAGAAGCGGTGAATGAGATTGTTGGAGACTGGGAGGAGCATGGCGTGAACGCGATGAAGCAATCGTCGCTGTACTACTGGAGGCAGGAAAAAGAGAAAACGTGGGTTGAGTACGGAACACTCTTCGGCAGACCGGTGTTGTTTGGTTTTCGCACAACTACCGACCATGACAAAGCTCTCTCCGAGATCATCGCGCTCGACATTGTGGACAACCGCGTGGTCTCACAGCGCTGGTACTTCTTCTCGCCCGAGCTGATCGAATACGCGGCAAAACTCATCGGTGTGCCGGCAAAAACGTGGGGTTATTCGTTCGACCTTCTCACATCGGAGAACAACCCACATCGGCAATAGGCTGGCATGATCCGTACATTTATCCGCGAACATCCTCTTATTTTCATTTTCGCGCTCATCAAGCTCGCATTGCATCTCGTCGCCAATGCAATGGGTGGCTATGATTATTTTCGAGACGAGTTCTACTATATCGCTTGCAGCGAGAGGCTCGATTGGGGTTATGTTGACCATCCTCCTCTTTCTATTTTCATTCTTTGGCTGAATCGGTTGCTTCTTGGAGATTCTCTGTTCGCTCTGCGTTTGCTTCCGGCACTTGCGGGAGCCGGAACGGTCGTGCTCACCGGTCTTCTTGTCAACGAACTTGGCGGAGGAAGACGTGCACAGGTTCTCGCGCTGCTCGCTGTCGTCATCGCGCCTGTCTTCCTCATTCTTTCCGATTTTTACTCGATGAATGCCTTCGAGCCGCTCTTCTGGACGGGCGCCGCATATCTGCTTGTTCGGATCATCAACACCGGCGATCATCGTCTCTGGCTCTGGTTCGGCACGCTGGCGGGACTCGGTCTGCAGAATAAGCACAGCATGGCGTTCTTTGGAATTGCGATTGTCGTTGGACTTCTGCTCACATCCGAACACAAACAGCTTGCCAACAAATGGATCTGGCTCGGTGGAATCATTGCCGGCGTTCTTTTTCTCCCCAATATCATCTGGCAGATGATGCACGGTTGGCCAACGCTCGAGTTTGCCAAGAATGCCCAGCAAGGGAAGAACCTTCCAATGTCGCCGCTCGAATTCTTTGGAGCACAGCTTCTCTTTCACCATCCCGTTGCTTTCCCGCTCTGGATCGGCGGATTAGGCGCGTTCTTTTTCCATCCGCGGCTTAAGTCGTACCGCGTGTTCGGTTATGCCTTTGCCTTTCTTTTCATTCTGTTTGTCATTCAGCGCGGAAAGCCGTACTATCTCTCACCCTTCTTTCCGTTACTCGTCGCTGCAGGGGCGATTACGCTTGACGAATTCTTCGTTCGTAAACAATGGGTTTGGGCTTTCAGGGGGTATGCGTCCGTTCTCGCGATCGGCGGATTGATCACGATGCCGTTGGTTCTCCCTCTTCTTCCCGTTGAAACGTACATCCGCTATGCAGCGCCGTTCGGAATCGCGAAGGTCAAGACAGAACGCCACGCCGATACGGAGCTTCCTCAGACGTTCGCGGACCGATTCGGATGGAGAGAGATGGCACAGGCCGTTGCAAAAGTTCTCAATACGCTTCCCTCCGAGGAGCGAGCGAAGACGGTCATCTATGGTCAAAACTATGGAGAAGCAGGAGCTGTGGAGTTCTTCGGCTCGGCGTACAACCTCCCTGCCGTCTTCTCCGGACACAATAGCTATTGGTGGTGGGGACCGCCGGCAGATTCCATGACGACGGTGATCATCATTGGGGGCAGGCGAGCCGATCATGAACGGGTGTTTGCTTCTGTAGAGCACGTGGCGACCCATTCGCATCCCTTGGCAATGCGGTATGAATCGGACTTGCCCATTTTTCTCTGCCGCGAACCGAAAATGCCGATAAGCGAAATCTGGTCGATGACGCGACACTACAATTGACTGCCGTATCCAATTCACGTACGACATCTGAAACGACCTCAACGTACACCCCTTATGAATGGACTAAAACTTCTAGTGCTGATCGGTGTTTGTGCCACAGCATCGTTCGCCCAGCAGCCGTTCCGTTTGCCGCGGGTTGACGGCCCCATTACACTCGACGGCCACAGCAATGAGCGGGCGTGGGAAAAAATCGAGCCGCTGCCGTTAACAGTGCTCGCTCCGACGTACCGAGGCACGGCAATCAACAAAACGGAAGTCCGCGTCGGTTATGACGATGATTTTCTGTACGTCTCCGGCCGTTGTTACGACGCGGATCCTTCGGGCATCCTGGTCACATCACTTTCCCGTGACGGGATCAGTCCGACCGATGACAGCTTCGGCATCGTGCTGGACACGTTCAACGACAACGAAAACGGATTGGCATTTCTGACCAATGCCGGCGGTTTGAGGGAGGATTGGGCGATCTTCAACGATGCGGAGCCGCTCCTCTCCCCCTTCCCCTTCAACTCGAGTTGGAATACATTCTGGGACGTTGCGACATCTCTAACGGACGAAGGCTGGTTTGTCGAAATGCGCATCCCTTTTTCCAGTCTGCGGTTCGAATCGAAGAACAATCGAACAGTGATGGGAATGATCGTCTGGCGCTATAATGCCCGTAAGAACGAGGTTGTCACGTTCCCGGATGTGCCGCCGAAGTCTGACTGGGCAGTGATCAAACCTTCTCTCGCAGAGGACGTGCTGCTTGAGGGGATCGTCAGTCGAAATCCCCTCTATTTCACCCCCTACCTTTTGGGTGGCCTCGGCATGAATGCGGAGTTAACGTCCGACTCCACGCTCTATCGAAATTCCAGAACAACAGAGCGTGAGATCGGTTTCGATCTGAAATACAGCCTCACGAGCAACTTGACTCTCGATCTCACGGCGAACACCGACTTTGCTCAAGTCGAAGCTGATGACCAGCAGGTCAATCTCACACGATTCTCTCTCTTCTTTCCGGAAAAGCGTCTCTTCTTTCAGGAGCGATCAAGTATTTTTGATGTGGGGATGGGTGGGCCGAATCGCCTGTTCTATAGTCGGCGAATCGGTTTGTCGGAAGAAGGCCCGGTGCGCATCTATGGCGGTGCCAGACTCGTCGGCAGAGTCGGCGATTGGGATCTCGGTTTTCTCGACATGCACACAGAAAAAAGCATCGATCTCCCTTCCGAGAATTTCGGTGTGCTGCGTTTGCGACGGCAAATTCTCAATGAGTACTCGTATGCCGGCCTTCTTGCGACCAGTCGCGTTGGCAACGACGGAAGCTACAACTACACGTATGGGCTCGACGGCATTGTCCGTGTTTCCGGCGACGACTATCTCCTTTTGAATTGGGCACAGACCTTCGATGATGAAGTCGTTCGCGCCAAGCAGAATACACTGATGAATGTGGCGAGAGTTCGCCTTCAGGCAGAACGCCGATCATCTCTTGGGTTTGGATATGAGCTGAGTTACAGTTACGCGGGAGAACATTTCGATCCAGCAATGGGCTTCGCGCCACGAACAAACTACTGGAGGCTTGGTGATCGCCTGTTCTACGGCTGGCGGCCGGGAAAGGATTCGCCTTTTCAAAGCCTTGTCGTTACGATGTTCGCCAATGCGTTCTGGAACAAGAGGACAGGTGTGGTCGAATCATCGGAGATTGGTCCACAATGGTCTGCATACTTCAAGTCGGGCGCTTTCGTTCAAGTTTCAGCTCGGTTGTTTTCGGAAGAACTCACGGAGCTCTTCGAACTCTCAGACGAAGTCTCCGTACCGATCGGACGATACAATTTCTCTACGATCAGCGGCGTCTTTCAGTCTCCGTACGGATCTGCTGTTCGAACAGGCCTTAGCCTTGAGGCCGGCACATTTTACGACGGCAACCGATTCACTATTGGCCTTTCTCCCGGATGGAGTGTATCAAAACATCTCGACTTCACGCTCGAATATCAGTACAACAATGTTCGCTTCCCCACAAGGGCTCAAACTTTTGAAGCACACATTGGGCGACTTCGAATAAAGTCGAATCTCAGCACGCAGCTCTCATCAATCGCTTTTGTCCAGACCAACACGGCTGCACATAGCGTTGTGTTAAACTTCCGACTCCGATATAACCCACGCGAGGGCAACGACTTCTACTTTGTGTACAATGAGGGGCTGAACACCAGCCGCTTCCGCGAAATCCCCACGCTTCCCGCAATCGACAACCGTGCAATTCTCTTGAAATACACCTATACATTCGAGTTGTAGGTGTATCATAAAAAGAACATTCAGGATGTATTGGATGGTTATCCCACCATGGAGCGGGTTGATTCGACGAGAGGTTTTGGAGACAGGAAAAAAAGGGTGGCGTCCGTTTAACCAGTCCTTAGAAGATGGAGCCCACCTCTCAAGAGGTAGATCTGCGCTCGGTGAACTCCATCCTCTCTTGCTCAGAGATTCCGCTTCCAGAACTCCACCATCGTATTATACAGGTGGATTCTGGCAGGAACGTCGGAGATGCCGTGCATCCTCATCGGATAGATCATCATCTCAAACATCTTGTTTGCACGGATCAGCTCATCGGCAAAGGCCCACGCGTTTTCGATATGGACGTTGTCGTCATATGTTCCGTGTACAAGCAGGAG
Organism: Bacteroidota bacterium; assembly: GCA_035559595.1. Taxonomy (GTDB): domain Bacteria; phylum Bacteroidota; class Ignavibacteria; order UBA10030; family UBA10030; genus DATMBF01. The sequence continues at coordinate 7,832 of DATMBF010000032.1, forward strand.
CCGGCCGTGCAAATCTTTGGCGTACCTGAGCAGCGAAACGTGCTCGTATCCCTCCTTGTTCGTTTCCTCCGTCTGCATCAGCGCCTCCGCCCACTTTGTGTCGTAGTAGCGGAAATCTGAAACACCCGCAACGGCAATTCCTGCTTTGAATTCCTTCGAACGGCTCATTGCAAGCATCGTATAGGAGCCACCACCGCTCCATCCCCACACACCGATCCTCGTCGAATCGACATAGGGCTGCGACTTCGCCCATCGAACGGCGTCAACCAGATCATTCAATTCAATCTCACCCATCGTCCGCTTGAAAATCAAATCTTCAAGCCGCTTGCTCATTGCGGTCGAGTTCCTCGGATCAACCCTCATTACAAGGTAACCGTTTCGGGCGAGGATATTGTCGTAGTAAGGGCTTTGCCATGCGTTTGAGACCTGCGGTGCCGATGGGCCACCATACACGTAGAAGATGACCGGGTATTTCTTTGTGGGATCGAAGTCCTTGGGCTTCAGAATCTGCGCCGGTAGTTCAAATCCATCACGGGCTTTGATCGTGAAGATAGAGGAGAACTGGAGATCGAAATCGGCAACGAGTTCCGGTCTGGACGCACCGACAACCTGAAGCTGCGTTCCGTCATTCTTATGCAATCTGAGCTCCGGCAAGCTGGAGATCGTCGAGAATCGATCGAAGTAGTAGCGCGAATCGGGACTAAAAGATGGACCGTGAGTTCCATCCTCTTTCGAAAGCCGTGTCATTCCTGTTCCATCGAAGCGAACACGATAGAGGTGCTTTTCGACAGAAGATTTTTCGAGCGCCGTAAAATAGATCCATCCATTCTTTTCATCAATACTGCAAACTGCCTGTCGCAGCCAGAACACACCTCCACTCGACGCCCTGATCGGCCAATTCCCTTTTGTCATTTGATTGACGAGTTTCCCATCCATCGTATAGCGATAAAGATGCTCGTAGCCGTCCCTTTCGGATGACCAGATGAAGTGCTTCCCATCTTTCAAAACGTAGAAATCGTCGGAGATATTCAGCCAGGTGTTGTGAGTTTCTCGAAGGATGGGAGTTGGCTCCCCGGTCGCACGGTCAACGAAGAATAAATCGATCTGGGTCTGAAGCCGGTTCATTGTCTGCACACTTAACCGCTTGTTATCCGGCAGCCATTTTACCCGAATGATGTACTCGTGGGGATGATGGTGGAGATTCACCCATGTAGTCTTTTGGGATTCAATTTCCACAACGCCGACCTTTACGGCCGGATTCTTCTGCCCGACTTTCGGATAGCGCTGGGTAATGACCCGCGGCGACCAGGGCTTGAAGTCGACGTATGTTTCGATGTTGACTTCGGATTCGTCCGTGCGCAGAAAAGCAAGGGCTTTGGAGTCCTCCGACCACCAATAGCCGATGTCCCGCCGTCCGAAAATTTCCTCCCAATACACCCACGAAAGCGTGCCGTTCAGTATGGTCGCACTTCCGTCGGTCGTTAGTCGCACCTCTCTCTTCCTTTCAAGATCATAGACATACAGATCGTTCTTTCGGACAAAAGCGAGCTTGTTGCCATCCGGTGAGAAGTTGACGGAGGTTTCCTCGTCAGGTGTGTTGGTGAGTCGTGTAAACGTTGCCGAGGAAATATCAAGCAGAAGGATATCCTTCTGAAAGAGATAAAAAGCACGGCGGCCGGAGGGATCGATATCTTCCGGAAACGTGATGACACTGGGTGTTGCTTCGCCAAGAAGGGACTTGAGGCTCTCGAGTGCCTTCGCTGCGTTGAGGTAGCTTGTACGTCGCAATGTTCCGGGATCCAGCAACTCCAGTGTCCGCTCGCTTTCGGGCTTCCGGCTATCGTAGAGGATTGCCTTGCCGTTCTGCAACCAGCGAACAGTGGGAAGTTCTGTCACCTCTCGTGCTTCCCGACTGTACATCCATTCAACAGTAAGCTGCTTTTTCTCTTGAGCAGTACTGATCCGGACAAAGCCGATGGAGAGAATGAGAAGAACTATCGAACGAAGAAACCTGATCTGTCTCATGGGGGGAACTCCTTGAATTGAGGTCTGGAACTTTCGTGAGGGATGAAATGCCGGCGTGATAAAGTAGGAAAGAGAAAGCAGAGGTGCAAAAGTTGAACTCGTCAGTAGGACAGTCATTCTCGACGGTCCGTCTCTGCACTCCAGTAGGCTCTGAAGATGGAGCCCACTACTCAGAGTTCGCTCTTCGTTAGGTGGACTCCATCCTGCGAGATTACTTCACAAGTTCGCCAACAGCTGTGCCGCCTCCCATTTGAGCCGGGAGTTTCGATTCCACCTTCACGGTGCGTCGGTCGTCCTTTGAAATCCAGAACGTCGTACTTCGTTCACCATCATCCGACGTTACTTGTACTTTGTAGGCGTCGAACGTGCCTGCCTGTACGGTTACTTTCTCGATGCCGAGAACCTTCAACGTCATCGGCCTTGTCTTTGCACCCATGATGTCGAGCGTATGGAGGATCGTCTCGTATCCTTCTTTCAACGGCAGTGTGGCAAGCGGGAGATCGGTTCCTGCTCCGTCGGTGAGGGCCGGATTGCTCAGCTTAATGTTGATCGGCATTTGTTGAGGGCCGGCGACCATCTTGCCCTCAACAGCATCGCTCTTGAAATCAAGCACGATCGTTGCCATCCCCTGACGCGCCGAGCGGCGCAGTGGAAGCAACGATTCACCATCGAGATCGAGCGTGTCCGACGATGTTCCCATCGGGCCCGATCCCTCCTCGATCACACGCCAGACATTCTTACCATTCCACGTTGTTTTCGAAACAGTTCGATTCGTTGTGGTCGAAATATCCCGCCCCATCATCTTCATATTCATTGCGTAGGTCGCCGAGTGAGGTTTCACTAGAGCACCGTTGAATTTCGGCATGGAGCCCGGTGCCTCTGCCGGCTTCGGTGGCTCCGGCATCTTTACCGTGCTTACATCCACAGTGATGGCAGCAAGCTTCTTCTCCACCTCAGGTGGCATCGACTCCTGATACCGGCCGGCGAGGTGTTTGGCAAAAAACTTCTCCATTGCAGCATAGAATGCCAGGCGATTCTCTCTGCCTGCAAATCCATGTCCCTCGTCGGGGGCAACAAGATACTCGACCGGCCTCCCAAGTTCCCTCAATGCGGCGACAATCTGATCTGACTCCGCTTTCTTGACTCGCGGATCATTTGCGCCTTGCACAACGAGGAGCGGGGCCTTGATGTTCTTTGCAGCATTCAGCGGAGACTGCTTTTCGAGCATTTTCAGATCTTCGGGATTTTCCATATCCCCTACGCGCACAGCAAACATTTTCTTAATCGGTGCCCAGTATGGGGGGATGGAATTCAAGAGGGTGATGATGTTTGAAGGTCCGACAAATGAAACACCGGCCGCGTAGAGATCAGGCGTGAATGCGAGTCCCGCCAGCGTCGCATAGCCTCCGTACGATCCGCCGAAGATCGCAACGCGCTTCGGGTCTGCAATTCCCTCTCTGATGATGTACTTCACGCCGTCGGTAATATCGTGCTGCATGTATCCCGTTCCCCACTGCTTGTTGCCGGCATTGAGAAATTTCTTGCCGTAGCCAGTTGAGCCGCGGAAGTTAGGCATAAGCACAGCATAACCTCGATTGGCAAGGAACTGCGCTTCGGAAGAATACCCCCAAGAGACCCGCGCCCATGGGCCGCCGTGAATCAGCATGATGGTTGGCAAATTCTTGGATGGAATGCCTTTCGGCGTTACCAGATAAGCTGGCACAGTCACCCCATCTCTCGCTTTGTAGCGTATCGGCTTCATCGGCGCAAGGTGCTCGATGGGCAGATTGGGTCGCGAACGATACAAGAGCTCGGCTTTGCCCGTCTTCCGATCGTACAAATAGCGCGAGCCGGGATCAACGTCTCGCGAAACGGAGACAACAAAGAGTGATTCGTCATCAGTTGATCCGGCGATCGAGATTTCACCATCCGGCAAAGCTTTCTTCATCTTCTCCCAGTCTTCTCCAAACTTCTTCTGCTTCGGATACACGCGAACACGATCACCCACATAGAACGTTGCAAGAAGCTCGTTGGTTATATCAGAGAATAGCGCTCCTGAGAAATCAACTTCATTCAGCGGATCTTTGTCCACAAGCGTCGTCTTGCCGGTCGCCAGATCAAAGAGCTCAAGTTGGGTTTTGTCTATCTCGCCTTTGTTTGTCTGTAGATAAAATTTCTTGCCGTCGGGGGTGAACCGAACCGGGCTGCACGATTCTTCGGCTGTAACTTCGTAAATCTGAATGAGCGTGTCCCCCTCAACACGAAGAATTTCCGTTCCACCGGTGGAGGTGACACGAACGCCAAGGCGAAGGTTTCCATCGAGGTCTGTCACCCAGCCCGCGACGTTCTCGTCGTTTTTCCGCAGAAGTGTCCGTTCGCCGGTGGCAAGGTTGAGCCGATAGACATCATGAAGCTCCGGCCGCCGGTCGTTCAGACCGATGACGATTTCGTTTGGAGTTTTTCGTGGAACGGCAATGATCATCGCACGAACCTTCTCCATCGGTGTGAGGTCTTTTGAGGGTGGTACGGGATCTCCTGTTGCCGACGGGTCGACGGCGTAAATGCGATAATTCTCATCCCCCCCTTTGTCCTGCACATAGAGAATGTACTTGCTGTCGTGCGTCCAGAAGTACGCAGGAATCGGTCGCGTTGTATCGGCAGTCAACGGCTTTGCGCTCTCGAACGGCGCAGACCGCTCTTTGACCCAAATGTTCCGCACGCCTTTAAACGGTTTGATAAACGAGATGTATTTCCCGTCGGGCGAGATATTGCCGGCAAGGATTTCGGGATCATCAAAGAACAGTTCCCGGTCGATCAGCGGAGGGAGCTGAGCGAACAACGTACCGGCGCTGACGAAGAGAAGGAGAAACAAGCTCAGATATCGTTTCATGGTTGGATCTCCTCGATTAGTAAAGAATCTGTGTCTGCGGGGTTGACAATATAGGGAAAGTTTCTTCCTGCGTCAATCAACGGCATTCTCTGGTGCTGACCCAATAACCAGCACCAATCTGTGAGACATTCCCTTGAATTCCAGTGAGATTTTCATCCTGTAACCTTTCTCCTTTTTTGTTCGTAACTTTGCGGGTGATATGTCTGTACTCAAACTTGGAATCTTGGAGCTACCATGAAGACGAATAAACTCATCTTTCTTGTTCTCCTCTCTTCTTCAGCGATTGCTCAATCTTCTCTTCAAAATTTCTATGCGCGGAATGATTTCCTCCTCGCTTCGTCCGGATCTCTGAAGAGTGGCCTGTGGGGATATGACAATCCGGCTCTCCTGAACTACCAGCATCAGTTCGATCTATCGTTCATGTGGTCTAACGATGTCCAAGGCCTTGGAGGGGTCATTGATCGCTACGGGGTATTCACTGCCGGGCCAAACTTCGGATTTTCGGCCGTCCACGAGAGTCACGATCGTACTTCGGTCACCAACTACCGGGCATCGTTCGGCGTCGGGAACCGAATGGTTGGCGTCGGATTCTCGTACGGATGGACACCGGGGGACTTCTTCGAACGGCCGGATGTTTACGCCATCGGCACTCTTTTCCGCCCACTCCCCCACGTATCGGTCGGGGCGGTGTGGACTTCATCGATAGACGGTGACGATTACGAACTCACGGCCGATATCGGTCTGCGGCCCTTTGGAAACGAGCTTCTCACAATCTTTGCCGATTATAACTGGCGTGCAAACAATCCATTTCCTGTTCTCCCTTTTTATGGAACTGCACGTTGGATTGCCCTGGAGGTACCGCGCTGGAGTGCGGGGGCCGTGCTCGAGCCGCTCCCGGGAGTCCGGCTTACAGGACGATATTTTGAGAACAACGCCCTGACCGTCGGACTGCAACTGAGTTTAGGCAATGTTGGATTGAGCACACAGGCTCATTACGACAATGACGGAAATTATAGTCACATGACATACGGCGTGCGGGTGGGTGCTTACGACCGCACCATGGTGCGAAAGACCATCGATCGCAACAAGAAGTACCTCGAACTGAACCTGCAGGGACCGATCGATTACCAACGCTATAGGTTTTTCGACAACCGCAAAACGCTGTCCGACCTCCTGAATGCCATTGATGCGGCAAAGACGGATCCCTCTGTAGGGGGGATTGCCATCAACACGTCCGCGATGATGGCGACGACCGAGTTGCTCTATGAGCTGCGTGAGAAATTGAAGGAGTTTCGAGCGACAAGCAAGAGAGTTATTGTCTTCATCGACCGCGTGACATTCCCGCAATACTATTTTGCTTCGGTTGCCGACAAGATCGTTCTCGACCCGTACGGCGAACTGAGCATCCAGGGTGTCGTCGCCGGGAGAACCTTCCTGAAAGGCACATTCGAGAAGATCGGCATCGGTGTCGATGAACTGCGCTTCTTCAAGTATAAGTCCGCAGCAGAAACGTTCTCGCGTGAGAAAATGTCTGACGCCGACCGTGAGCAGCGGCAGGCACTCATCGACGACATCTACACCCACTGGAGAAACGAAATTTGCAGATCGCGCAACCTGACTCCAGAACGCTTTGACGAAATCGTGAATAGAGATATCGTTGTCCTCCCCAAAGAGGCGATCATGTATGGACTCGCAGACACGATCGCCCGATGGGAAGGGGTGAAAGAGATGATCAAGACTCTTGATGGAAGCGAAAAGGGATATATCACAGCGGATCGACTGGAGCGACCGAACCTTCCGCCTGACAACTTCTGGGGGGAAAAGCCACAGATCGCGGTAATCTATGCGCTTGGTGTGTGCGCGATGGACGAGGGGATCAATGCGCGCAAGCTTGTAAAGGATGTGCAGGCCGCAGTGGAGAACCCCAGCGTCAAAGCGATCGTCTTGCGTGTCGACTCGCCGGGCGGAGACCCGATGGCCTCCGACTACATTGCACTTGCCCTCAAGAAAGCAAAAGGCAAGAAGCCGATCATCGTCTCCCAAGGTAACGTCGCAGCCTCCGGCGGCTATTGGCTTTCGATGTATGCCGACACCATTATTGCGGCTCCGACAACAGTGACCGGATCGATTGGTGTCATCGGGACGTGGCTCTATAACAACGGTTTGAAAGAATCGCTCGGTCTCTCTACCGACTTTGTGAAAGTTGGTGAGCATGCAGACTTAGGATTTGGTTTCGGGCTTCCGCTGATCGGAGCAATTCCTGACCGAGGCTTTACCCCGGAGGAACGATCTCGAGTGGAAGCCTCTATCAGAACACTCTACACGGACTTCGTTGGGAAAGTTGCCGAAGGAAGAAAAAAGAAGCCGGAGGAAATCGAACCGATCGCTCAGGGAAGGGTTTGGTCCGGTATCGACGGCATGCAAAACGGGTTGGTTGACGGACTGGGAACTCTTGAGACAGCGATCATGATTGCAAAGGCCAAGGCAGGACTGGCAGACAATGAAGTAACTCTTGTGGAGTACCCAAGGCTTGGATTATTCAATCCGATGGCTTTTGTGCCGAGGTTGATCGGAATCGAGGCGCCCCCAGAAAAAGATCAAACGCTCGATCTCATCAAGTTCCATCTTCGCCACAACGGCAAGCCGATGCCGATTCTGCCGCTGGAAGATTTGATGATGATGGAAATTCCGAAGCAATGAAGATCCTTATGGCTGATCAACAGAACCAGCTCACGTCAGTCCTCTACAAGCGCTTCAGTCAGCGTTTGCGCCAATTCATTCTGAGTCGGGTCTCCGAGAGGGATGAGGTGGAGGATATTTTGCATGAAGTCTTTTTGAAGATTCATCAGAAGATCGAGACGTTGAACAATGAACAGAAAATTGAAAGCTGGATATATCAGATCGCACGGAACACTATTATCGATCATTACCGGAAGAAGAAGGAACTTCCCAGGACTGATCCGGCCGACATCCCGGACGAGCCGAATGAATTGACGGCTGAGGAACGCCTTGCGTTGGGCATGCATGTCTTTGTCGAACAGCTGGCAGAGCCGTATCGAGAAGCCATCATCAACGTTGATTACGAAGGAATGTCACAGAAGGAGCTGGCAAAAAAGCTTGGCATTTCCCTCTCCGGCGCAAAGTCGAGAGTCCAACGGGCCAGGGCGATGCTGCGTGATATGCTGATGAAGTGCTGTCATTTCGAATTCGATCAGTACGGGACGATCATCGATTATCACCCGATCTCCTGCTGTTGCTGTGCTGGAGAGACTACGGTTCAGCATCTCCAGGAAAAAAGCGACGCTTGATCCATCTTTGAATATAAACCATGACCCGATTCAAAATCTGTTGCATCCAGAATCCTGACGAAGCTCGGTTGGCTATCCGCTACGGGGCGACGGCGCTCGGGCTTGTTTCTGCTATGCCGAGCGGACCCGGTCCCATCTCTGAGGATCACATCGCGGAGATTGTTCGCACGATTCCGGCGGGGATAGCCACATTCCTCCTCACCAGCAAGCAGGATGCACCATCCATTATTCAGCAACAGCGGAAGACGCGCGCCAACACCCTTCAGCTGGTCGATTCAGTATCAATCGAGACATACAAAGAGCTTCATGATGCCCTTCATGGGATTGCACTTGTTCAGGTTATACACGTGCGAGGGCCGGAGTCGGTTGACGAAGCGATTCAGGTCGCGCCGTATGTGAACGGCATTCTTCTCGATTCAGGCAATCCAACAGCGAAGATTAAGGAGCTTGGGGGCACTGGCCGCGTGCATGACTGGTCGATCAGCCGGAAGATTCGGGAGTCCGTAAAAGTCCCGGTTTACCTCGCGGGCGGACTCAATCCCACTAACGCCCGAACTGCAATCGAACAAGTGCAACCCTTTGCGCTCGACATCTGCAGTGGCGTCCGCACGAATGGAGCGCTCGACGAATCGAAGCTTGCTGCGTTCGCACGGCAGGTGCTTGCGTAGACAAACGGCATGATAAAGGTAGACACCACGCTCTGGTCGACGTTGGAGGCGGCACCCATCCTTGAAAAACCCTAAGGCGACGGCTCCACGCCGAGCATGGCTTCGGATTCCGTTGCAGAGGCATGCTAATCTTGATTTTCTCCATTCAGGACGATAAGTTTACATTCATGTTCTTCCGTCTCATCACATTAGCTCTTCTGGGTTTTGCCTTAATAGCTCCTGCTCAAGCTCAGTATCACTCATCTTACGCTGCTACCGAGCTCGCATTCACCGAGATCAGCAGACAATCGCGTATCTTCCTGGGTGCGCGGGGCGGATGGAGATTCAGGAACGACGTGTCAATCGGAGGAAACCTCTATACGCTTCTTTCCACCTCTCCCCTCTCGGGCTCGTTCTCCTCTCGGGCGGACTCGTTTCAAGTAATGTATGGCGGACCGACCATCGGCTACACGATTCTCCGCACTCAGGGCTTCGAAGTCTCGGTCAATGTGCTGTTCGGACTCGGGGGACTCGGTTTGCGATATCGTGATCCTCAAGTAGAAGCCCGAAGGTACGACATGTTTGTGACCGTCCAACCCGAAGTCCTTCTTCTTGCCAATGTCTCCTCGAGCTTCCGCCTCTTCGCCGCCGGAAGCTACCGCTATGTTACAGGGGTCAATACCATCGGTTACTCTGATGAATTCCTGAGTGAGGCGGGAGCGGCGGTAGGTTTTCTCTTCTCGTTGTAACTCTTCGTTTGCGTCCTTTTTGACCATTTGCCGTCTATGTCTGTGGATGGCCGATTGTCCACGGCCGATTACCACCTTTATCACAGGAGCCACCAATGGAAACGACGGAAAAAGACAAGATTCGAGAAGAGGTGCGGTATACGTATGGCAGAATCGCCACTCAGGCTGTTTCCTCATGTTGCGCGCCAGCGTCCACCGGCGCAGCCGCACAGTCCGGCTGCTGCGGGAGCGAATCAGCAACCGGTATCACAAGCTTGCTTGGTTACTCAGAGGCTGAGGCAGCGCAGGCTCCGGAAGGCTCAAATCTCGGCCTCGGTTGTGGGAATCCACAAGGAATCGCCAATCTGAAAGAGGGGGAGGTTGTGCTTGATCTCGGCAGCGGTGCCGGTTTCGATGCGTTTCTTGCTGCAGCACAAGTCGGACCCACGGGCAAAGTCATCGGTGTGGACATGACGCCGGAGATGATCTACCGTGCGCGCGAGAATGCCCGCAAAGGAAACTACCCACAGCTTGAATTCCGCCTCGGTGAAATCGAGAATCTTCCGGTGAATGATTCGTCGGTCGATGTCATCATCTCTAACTGTGTCATCAACCTTTCGCCGGACAAACCACGGGTTCTGCGTGAGGCCTATCGTGTGTTGAAACCGGGCGGGCGGCTGGCAATCTCCGACATCCTCGCGTGCATCCCCTTGCCCAACGAAATCAGAAATGACCCGACACGCATTTGCGGTTGCATCGGTGGCGCCGTCACAATTGAGGAGTTCACAGCAAATCTCCGCGATGCCGGATTTGAAGATATCCACATCCTTCCAAAAGCAGAGAGTAAGCGGTTCATCAAAGAGTGGGTACCCGGCACACCAGTCGAAGACCTCATCGTCTCCGCAACAATTCAAGCTGTGAAACCCCGGGGCGTTTCGTAGCCGAGATCTTCAATCGCGAGCAACGTGATCTTGGCAACACGCCGCAAAACATCAATAGCTGGGTTGCCGCGAATGCAGGCCTCGGCAATAAAGAGATTTGGTCGATCGCGAGCACAGATATGACGCTTCTCGTAGCCACAAGCAATGGCGTTTATTGACAAGACACATGGTCGATTTCAAAAGTTTTTCATTGTACATTCACTTTCACGTCAGAAAGGATTCACGGTATGAGCAGCAAACAGTACTTTGAGGATATTGCCGGCAAGTGGGATGAAATGCGAAGCTCGTTCTTTCCGGAGAGCGTACGGGAAAAAGCCGTCGAAAAAGCGGGAGTGAAAGTCGGGTCGGTCGCTGCAGACCTTGGAGCAGGATCGGGTTTCGTCACCGAGGAACTTCTGAAGCGTGGTGCAAAAGTTATCGCTGTCGATCAAGCGGAGCAGATGCTGGAAATTATGCGAAAAAAATTCGGCTCCAATGCTCCCGTGGAGTATCGTTTAGGAGAAGCTGAGGAGTTACCTCTCCAATCAGGAAGCGTTGACGCCGCCTTTGCCAACATGTATCTCCACCATGTCGAACATCCGGCCCTCGCGATCAAGGAAATGGCACGGATTCTAAAACCGGGAGGAAAGCTTGTGATCACCGACCTCGACGAACACCATTTCGAGTTCCTCGTCACTGAACAACACGATCGCTGGATGGGCTTCAAGCGGGAGGATGTGAAGCGTTGGTTTGAGGAGGTGGGATTGAAGAACGTCATCGTAGAATCGGCAAATGCCATTTGCTCATCGCAAGCACAAAGCGCCACCGCTCAGGCTAATGTAAGCATCTTCCTCGCGTACGGGGAGAAGGTGTGAACCTCGCCGGTAGGATAGGACTTCCCTCCTGTTCTCAATAGGCAAAGAGGAAATCACACACACGGATAGCCGAGAGGGCTATCGTAACCGAGAGATTGGCTAGGGAGGTCAGAGCTCCTGCTCTGTCCAGAGAGCAACCATACGAATTTGAGATGGACATTCGAGGACAACTGTCCAACCCGACACCTTGCCAGGTAGAACAGGACTCACGACCTGTCCTTTTCACACAAGTCGTGTGTGTGAGTTCTTGATCCCTTGTTTGCACCTCTTCCATTTCCTTCGTACCATCGCTTCCACCCAATCCGGCCGTTTCTTTTTTCAAAGGAGGTTCCACATGAATCGCATTCTGCTCCTTCTCGCTTTCTTCGTACAGATCTCACACTCACAATTCGGCGATCTTGCGACAGGACCGTATAAGAAGCTTGTTATCCAGAACGCCATAGTGATTCCCGGCCACGGCGGACCTCCTGCAGGCCCGTACGACATCGTCATTGAAGGCAATACGATCACGCAAATGGTGCCGTTCGATCCTGTATCCGTTGGCCCATCGGGTCAGCGCGAGCGACCGACGGGCGACCGCGTCATCGATGCCGGCGGCAAGTATGTCATGCCCGGTATGATCGATCTCCATTGCCACCTGCGTCAGGAGCCGATGGAGATCGAATATGTGTATTACCTCAAGCTTGCGCACGGCGTTACGACAATGGTTCCGGCGGCAGATCGCGGTCGCGATGCGGCAATGCAACAGGCGAAGCTCAGCGCGGAAAACAAGATCCTCGCCCCGCGCTTGTATCCGATCTGGAGCTGGGGAGGCGGGACAAATTACTCGAGGGCCGATCTCGAGAATCCTGCCAACGCCCCGAAGATCGCTCGTGAGATGGTGTCCAAGGGAGCTCACGTCGTAAGCGTTGGTGATTTGGCCTGGAATCCGACGCTATTCGGTGCGGTGTGTAAAGCGGTCTGGGACGCGGGAGGAATCACCACCGTGCATCTCCCTCCTTCATCGATGTCGATGGTGCGCGCCATCGATGCGGCGAGGCTTGGGGTAACGATGATTGAACATCATTACGGCTACTCCGAATCTGCGCTCGACCGGACGGTACAGGATTTCCCTCGAGACTATAACTACGATAACGAAAACCATCGCTTCCGTTATGCTGGAAAAGTATGGACGGAGACCGACCGGAATCGCCTGCTGAACGAGATTGCTGACTCCCTTGCGCGCTACGGCGTCACCATGTTGCCGACGCGCGTGGTGTATGAAGCGAACCGTGACATCCTTCGCGCCGAAAGCCTCCCATGGCATGAAAAATACACTCATCAGGCGCTTATTAACTGGAATCTCCCCAATCCGGCCTACCACGGCTCGTATCATTACGACTGGACATCAGACGATGAGTATTACTGGTACGCGGCGTTCGATCTGTGGGCAAAGCTTATCTTTGAGTTCAACAAGAGAGGCGGTCGTGTGGCGTACGGAACGGATGACAATTACATCTGGGCAACGCCGGGTTTTTCAAACGTCCGCGAGCTGCAATTGTTAAGAGAGTCTGGCATGCACACACTCGAGGTCTTGAAGGCGGCAACATACAATAGTGCGCAGACGCTCAGACAACCGAAGCTTGGACTCGTGCGGCCGGGGTATCTGGCCGATTTGATCATCGTCGACGGAAGCCCGATGTACAATCTGCGCTTCCTTTATAGCTTCGGAGCGTTAACGTTGGACAACGATGGGAAGATGTACCGAACGAAAGGAATCGTCCACACGATCAAGGATGGAATCGTGATCAATAATGCTCGACTGATGGAGGAAGTTGCAAAGATGGTCGAGAAATCGAAAAGAGGTATTGGTCCGAATCCCGTGAACGAGCCGTTTTTGGTGCCGCAGAGGTGACCTCTGGCAAAGCAATCCCATCGTAGGAGCGGTCACCAGACCCGCGTCATCCTGCTACCTGCCTCCGTATAGACTGTCGAGAACGCCCTGCCCCTGTGAGATCCTCAAGAGGGGGCAGGACTGCCCTACCCGACAGGTCTCCTCTCCGAAGTCTGCTTGGAGGATGTAGCAGGGAGGGTCCACAGTTTAAATGAGCGGTGGGGCCCATCGTCCAATGCTCTGAGAGATGGAACACGACACAGTTAATCAACAGACGTGGTGCCTATCCAGCTAGTCCCTACAACCCAAACACTCCGTTCAACGTCACTCGAACCTGAGTGTCGGCCAGGCCGATGAAGTTATCCTGATATCGAATCCCCGCATCAAGAGTCCAACTGGTTGAAAGTGAAAAACGCACGCCTGCGGCACCGATGTACAACTTGTCTAGTTTGATGCTCCCTGTCGATCTGTCGTAGTTAAAAAGCGGGATTGTCTGGATTTCTCCCATAATCTGCGTTCGCGGATTCATTCTGATGCTCACGCCGGCAAATCCCTGCCATCGGGTCTTCCGCGTTTGCTCGGTGAAATACCTCGCGCCGTTGAGCATATGATAGGAAGCGACATTCCGATACCGGATGTCGGAAAACGATATTCCCCCGTGCAGAGTCGTTTGTTCGCGCACTACTTTGCTGAACGAAAGGGTGAGATTGGTTATTCTGGATTCATAATCGAGTCCTCGTACACCCTCGACGTACGCTCCTTCATCCACGGCTCGAATGATCCCCTCATCCCTCTGCTCGCGTTCCCAGTCATTTGAGCTTCGAAGGGAAACCGCCACTGACGGAAGAACCTCATGGTCTCCGAGGACGATGACCTTCAGCCCCGCTGTTTTGAATGCCGATGACCCCGTGGCAAGCCCGGCGAACAGTCCGACTGTGCTCAACTCCAGCTCCGCGATTCCTCCCATGCCGAGGCTCGCCGTGCCAAGAAATGATTCTCCAACCTGAAGGCCGAATGAATTGCCGAGGGTCAGTCCCAGCGTCAGTTCCGGTATGACGGTCGCCGTCGGAACAGAGAAGAGGCGTGCCGGTTGCCGATAAACTTGCGCGACCGACTCTTCTCGTTGAACAGTTTTCGCCACAAGCTTTGAACCGCACGACGTGCAGAAATTGTTGGAGATCAGATTCGGCCCATTGCACACAGAGCAAAGGATTTCGTCGTTGCTCTGAGCGAAGCCAGTTAACATAGACGCAACAATCACGCCCACAATGATCATAGCGGTTCTCATCGTCAACTCCTTTTCCGTTGGAGATCGTTCAACGTGTAAAGGTCTGGGTTGCAATCATTGCCATATAAAACGCTCCCAAACCGATGGCAAAGGGAGTTATCTTCATCATGAAAGCGTCAAATCCCTCGGCGGGTTTCGGTTGCGGTCGTCCAAATGGTGTTGTCTTTCGAGCGGTCTCGTAATCAATCAGCACGCGAAGTTCGTCCGGCGTCAGCGTCACCTTGGTTTTCAAGGAATCGGCTTCGGTGAAGCGAGACTGAAGCCGCCTGATGAGTGCAGATTTATCGAGCAGTGCACCACAATCAAAGCAGAACTTGGAAGTGATATCCTCTTCACGCCCGCAGGATCCGCAAAAAAGTCGTTCGACACGCTCATTGCCGGGAATGACGGTCTGAGAATACAGAGATATGGGCGAGGTGAGAAGAAGAGCAAGTATCAGCTCGTATAATCTGGCAGTGGTTGGCATTAAGCGGCGTGTAGTGTCCGCGCTGGGAGTCATACCTGTATAACGGACGTGCAAGCGAGTCCCCCTACGTGTCTCCGTCGTCGTGGTAGCTGATCACCAAAGCCGCGTTATTGCGTGGAAAATCAAAGACTAGCGCGAAGGTGTCCTCACCGAGCATAGGTTGGCTCATCTTTTCTCGGCGGGGTTGGCTACTACAAAGGTCGTTATTTCGTGGACGTTGCGATTCTCTGCTCCAGCGCAGAATACCGTTGTTCGATCTTGAATACCCTGTACATCATTCGGAGCAGCAGCTTCGAGAAAGGTTTGAGAAGCGGCGATTTCGGTTCGAACCGCGTGCGATCAACTAACCGTGTTCGTTCTCCGTTGGCCTCAAGGGTCATTGTCGTCACAATATCTCCCAGCGGTGCCGCAGACCTTACCGTGAAATAGTCGAACGGTCGCCAATCGAGAATATCTTCCACAATAACCTCTTTTCCGTGGACGCAGTGATTGCGCGCCCCCTCCATGGTTCTCCCTTTTGGACGAACCAAAGGTTTCACGGTCAAGCCAGACCAAAGCTCACGCTTGGCAGGATCGTTGAGCCATTCCCAAACAACCACCGGGGGAGCCGGTAGGTCTTTCTCAACGCTCATGTGAGCATCCTTCGGCTCCAAAAAGAAGCGCCGGGCTGCGGTGAGCTCCTCAAAACGCTCATGGAGGTGTGTTGTATACGTCGCAACAGATCCAAGATGGTCATACATTTCCTCGTTCTGGAGGAACCCCTCCGCCGAAATTCCCATTTGCTCAAGTGCCTGCTTGGTAAACAAGGCGTATCCCCTCCATCCCACGGTGTCGGAGATACGGTTCTTCAGAAGTCGGTGCACAAGATTAACATCCGAGCCGATCAGCTCTATTGTGCCGGCAATTGTCTGCACACCGTACTCGCCGAAATGCGTCATGAACTTCAGGTCGAGGCTCGGAATGTTGCCACATGCTTTGCACGAACATTTCGTGCGACCGTGAACAGCATCAAGCCGCCGCCGAAACGTGACGTAGGTCGACTCAACAACTTCCAGCAGTGTCTCTCCGCGACGCACTTTCGACTCCGAAGCGTAAAGAAAGACCGCGTCCCCCTCCAGCTTTGAAAGATCGAGGAGAGATCTCAGACTTGTGCTCGTTACTTCGAGCAGATCGCGAAGAATGCCAAGAGCGTGGTCGAGCTCAGATTTCGCAAGATACGACGTAAAACCGGAAATGTCGGCAAGAACAAGATAGCCGCGTTGCGTTTTTGTCTCCATGGTGGATTGGATTTGAAATAATCCGGTCGTAGTGGCGGAGCATCAGACCCGCGTAATTGCATGAATGGGGATCCACCTCCTGGGCTCCTCACGTGGTAGGCTCCATCTTCCATGCTCTGAACTCTGAACGATGCACCACGAAACTGTTGATCAATTGGACATGGTGCCCATTCTGCTTCCCCGGGGTAACTCTACTCCACGTGCGTCAACAATGTGGGATGTTTCTTGTGCCAGTCCGTTGCATCCTGATAGGATTTCGCTACCGCAAGGATAGTCCCCTCGTCAAACAGTTTGCCCCCAAACGTGATGCTTGTCGGACTCCCCTCTTTGTTGAAGCCGTTCGGCACAACCACACAGGGGTGTCCGGTAAGATTCGTAAGCAAGAGATTGTCGCTGAACGACGGAACGACGTACACATCGATGTCCTTCAGGATCTTCTGCATCTCTTCGATCACCAACGTGCGAACTCTGTTCGCCTGGATATACTCTACAGCCGGCACAAATCGAGCTGCCCGGAAAACATTCGGCCAGGCATTCTTGATTTGGCGAACGAGCAGACTATCCCGCCCGCTTCTTGTGAGATCGTCGAAGGCGGCGGCTGCTTCAGCCGAGAGAAGAAAGGATAGACTCGTGAATGGCAGTTTCGGCAATTCCATCGGAATGAGTTTCGCGCCAAGTTTCTGTAAAACAGCCAGCACAGCATCGTTATTCTCTTTGTTGTTCCTCGCACTGTCGAAATCCATCTTCACATAACCAATCCGCAGTTTTCGCAAATCGACTTTGTGATCGTAGCGGAAGGGGAGATTATAAACCGTGGGATCTTGCCCATCCGGACCATAAATAGCCTGAAACACGAGCGCGCAATCCTCGACTGTCCTGCAGATGGGGCCGAGTTTATCCATGGACCAACTCAGCGCCATTGCTCCCTTGCGGCTGATGCGACCGTACGTTGGCCGCAATCCTGTCGTACCGCATCGGGTCGACGGAGAAACGATCGACCCCCACGTTTCGCTGCCAATCGCGAATCCCACCAACCCTGCTGCTGTTGCAGAAGCCGATCCCGCCGACGATCCGCTCGACCCCTGTTTGTAATTCCATGGATTGCGCGTCATCCCACCGAACCAGACATCACCCCATGCTAACTCGCCGAGCGTCAACTTGGCAACGAGAACCGCACCGGCGGCTTCAAGCCGCTTGATCACCGTTGCATCTTCATCGATCACTTGATCCTTGTAAGCTACCGAGCCCCAGGTTGTTTTGTATCCCTTCGTGGCAAGGAGGTCCTTTGCACCATAGGGAATTCCATGCAGAGGCCCTCGATACTTTCCTACCTTAAGCTCACGGTCTGCTCGTCGGGCTTGTGCGACGGCGAGGCTCTCTGTCAGCGTCACCACGCATTGCAGGGCGGGACCGTATTTCTTGAGGCGGTCAAGATACATTCGCGTAAGTTCCTCGGAAGTCACTTGTCGTGTTCGTATGAGCTCCCCAAGCTCGCGGACCGACCAAAACGCAACGTCCTCAAGATTCGCGGGACGTTTGACCTTGGGAGCCGGCGACGGCGTAAACGATGATTTGCGCGTATCGAACGAGAAACCCGGTGGGATGGGATTGAAGAGCAGAGCGGGCATAACCGAGTTTGCCAACGGAACTTCACGCAAGCGCTCGTAGCTCTTGAGATTGTTCATCAATCCGTCGAGCATTGAATCGCGCTTGGCATCGTTGAACCTCAAGCCGATAAGCTTTTCAGCCGATGCGATGTCATCTTTCGTGAGATCGCTGACGAGATAGGCGCCAAGAAGGAAGGTTGCGCTACCCGTCATAAGGATGAAGAGGAAACTGAGACGATTACGCATTCGAGAACCCTTTCAGTTATTGATGTCCGTTGCGCCGACCTGCCGTCGATTCAGAACGATTGATACTTCATGCCAAGCCGCATGCTGCTTTCTGCAGAAAGACGTGCAAACTGATCGGCAGTGACCTTTTCCAGTTTGATCTCGCGTACCACGACAGGTGGCTGCGCTGGATCGTCGTACGCTTCAACAATAACGACCCATTTCTGATTATCCCATTTCAAAACAATCTGTCTGCCACCATCAGATCTCACATCCGAATGCCTGAAGAGTACATCCTTCGGCATTGTCGGAATCGCCATACCCATCCCATCGGGGAAATCCTCCGGCGACGGCCATTCGGTGGAACCCATCTCCGAGAAGAACCAACTCACGTACTCCTTCGGCGTTCCATCGGGCAGAACGGCCGGAAATGATGATTTCGAGAGATTGATCGGCGCAAGCATCCACTCCACGACTCTCACCCCCTGCAGGAGTTCGGTCGCCACCTCATCTTTCTTCTCACCACACGACATCAGAAAAAGAAGGGCAAACATTGCATTGCGGTGTTTCATGGGCGTCTTCTCAGGACTACGATTCCTTCTTCCTTTTGACTACTGACGTTTTGGACACTATAACTCACGTTACTCTCCTCGTTATTCATAGCGTCCGCTTCACCATTATTGAAGTTTCGAGTGAGCGTTAAGAACTCGAACTGCGACAGGTTTCCGACGGCCCTTCAGCTTAAGGAGTCTTCGATTGTACCTCTCCGAAGCAAGTCCAGCGGATTGACAGGCATGTTCACTCACAACGATTTCTCCAATTCGCGCCTTAGAGACCAGTCGGGCGGTTGTGTTTACGGAGTCGCCGAGAACGGTCACATGAATAACCCCTTTTTCCGAGCCCACGGATCCCATGAACGCAACACCTGCATGGATGCCGACACCCACGGGAAGCCAGGGGCCCTCCGAGCGAAGATGTCCCGTGACCTTTAGAAGCTCCTGTCCGGCCTCAATCGCCCGTCGTGCATGATCACGACCTGCAAAGGCCGGAAGATAAAGACCAATGATCTCATCTCCGATCATCTTGTCTATCCACGCATCGGTTTTGACAAGCACATTCATTGCCGTTGCGTAAAAACGATTCATCATGCGCGTGAAATCGATGGGATTCATCTCCTCAGCTATGGTTGTAGAACCCCGCACATCGGCAAAGAGCATGGTCAGCTCGATCTCGGCACCGCCCAGATGCTGGGAGACAAACCTATCACACACATTACAGAACGTTGGATTGAGACGAGAGGGTTGTTTCCGAAAGACAAGGCGAGCAATTGGTGCTCCAATTCCTTTGAACGGCGCGTTGCAAAAACGGCAGCGAGGGTTTGACGGAAGCAAACCGAACAGATGTCTTCCAGGCCAAGTCTCTTTCAGCTCCCCCATTAAAATCTTCCGCCATATCTCGTTTACCTTTTCTCGTTTCGTCATTGTACTCCTCGTCCTAATGTTGCTTTTCTTTTGCTGCAAGCTATCTCAAAAAAGGAAAACGTTCCCCTCGGTTTTAAGTTTGCCCCGACACCGCGTCGAGGTTTTTCCCAGCGGCCGCAATAAACATCCTAAGCCGGGGGATCCGTCTCGCGGGAAAACCATGTCTCTTCTGGTTTTTTCTGTTTCTCATCTCATCCGCCACGTCGCTTCATAATGAAGATCGTGCCTCCACCGATGAAGACCAAACTTCCAACTCCAATAAGAAACGTCGTTAATCCATCAGTCACACCGAATGCTTTCGCGAGCACAAATCCCAGAACTCCGGACACAGCCGGAATGATAATAGTGGATTTGCCTGCCACGGATGCGTTCTCCTTTCATCAATCCTTTTCTTTTGCGTACCGCTGGACCATTCCCTCCTCTTTCATCACCTTTTCGATTGCCTCAATATCCATCGGAACGAATTCCGACATGTTCTCCATCCCCTTCTCGGTAACCAGCACCATGTCCTCAAGCCTGATATTAATGTTCTCTTCCGGCACACGCAACGCCGGCTCGATGGTGAACACCATGCCGGGTCTCAGCGGACCGGTGTATCCTCCGACGTCATGCGTCGCCATGCCGACCCAGTGACCGAGCGTTGTGTTCGGATTTGCCGCCCCCTGCCGGTAATTTTCCACAAACCGCTTGGCTGCCTCTTCGTAGGTCGGTTTTGAAAACTTCGACCTGGAAAGCACCTGCTCCATCTCCTTCACTGCCGCCTGTTTTACCGCCTGTGCCGTGAGTCCGGGTCTGATGGCTTTGAGTACGGCACGGTAGCAACCGAGATAGAAGGTGTAGAGTTCTCGCTGCCACGCGTTAAAGATTCCGCTCACAGGAATCATTCGCGTCACATCCGCCATGTAGTAACCCACATCGGGGGCGAAGTCGAACAGGAGAAAATCCCCCTTCTGCATCTTCCGCTTTCCGGCATTGTAGTGGCCGAACATGGCATTCGGGCCGCTGGCAATCAGCGAATAGTAGGCCTCCCCCTGCGCACCGTTAAGATAGTAGATGTACTTGGCCATCGCATCTAATTCATACTCGTACATTTCGGGCTGTGTCGAGCGCATTCCCTCGATGAGCGCAAGACCCGAAAGCCGCGTCGCTTTTCGAATCATGCTGATTTCACGGGGACTCTTGATCAGCCGAAGCTCATCCAGAATCGGCGAGAGATCTTTGATTTCGAATTGAGGAAATTTGGCCTTCAGGAGATTGATGAAGTGCGCCTCACGCGAGCCGCGACCGTCAAAGGGATCGGAAGCATAATCCGCAATCACCCTCACGGCAAGATCTCGACTGGTGGCCAGTCGCTCAGCCGGTTGGAAAGGAGTGTAGATAGTCTTAACGGAGCTCGTCCATGCCATTCGAGCAAGGTGCTCTGCGAGAACATCCGTGGAGAAGACCGCGTCAACACCGGAAAGCTTCCGGACAAGCTCGTCATCCTCAGCCGACAGGACTTTTCCTTCGCTTCGTTCGCGGGCGACATTGCGGTTTGGGAGATAGACTGACGCTCGCTTTGTCGATCCGTTTAACAAAAGGTAGGCGTGAGGCGTTTCGATTCCACAGAGGTAATAAAACTCATTCGACTGACGAAAGCGGACATAGCCAACCGGCATCGGCGCTCCTTGAACGAGAGCAACATTGCCTTCGCCGATTGCGGCATACACGGCAGAACGTCGCCGCGCAAATTCCTCAGGAGGAAAGTCGGTTGTGAAGAGCGGATACCCTTCCTGCGAAAAAGAGAGGGAGGGAAGTGAAAGAAGGACAAGGGAAAAAAGAATGCGGAGGGTCATGCGTCACCTTTTGAGGAGATGGATGGAATAGAAACGGAGGGAAAATAAAGGATTCTACGGAAAGATGCGAGGAGCTAATTACCCTGCCCAAAGGCCATGTCACTCCCACCGACCCGCAATCTTCGTCCCGCACTTGAAGCAGGCGCCGTTCTTCAATCGGTTTGCTTTCACATGGAAACCCCATCGTTCGACGAGCGTTTCCCCGCACGAAGGACAGAACGTGTTCTCGTACTTCCCAACTTCGCCGGAGCGATTACCGGCATAGACATATCGCAGTCCGGCGTTGTATCCGATTTCCGCCGCACGGATAAGCTGAGCAGAAGTTGTATTGTCTGGATCGGTCATCTTATAGTCTTTGTGAAAAGCCGTGACGTGCCATGGAATATCCGGCGAGACCGACACAAGAAAGCTCGCGATCTCCCTCAGCTCTTCGTCAGAGTCGTTGAAGCCAGGCACAATGAGAGTGACGATCTCAACCCAGAATCCCTTCTCATACAGAGCCGTAACCGTATCAAGAACATTCTGTAATACTCCACCAAGCTGCGAGTACTCCTTCTGCCGGAATCCCTTCAGATCAACTTTGTACAAATCAACCCAGGGACGGATGTACTCCAACACTTCTGGAGTCCCGTTACCATTGGAGACGTACGACGTAACGAGTCCGACCTTTTTCGCCAGCTTGAAGATCTCGATCGCCCACTCGCTCGTAATGAGGGGCTCGTTATAGGTGCTGGTCACGACTTTGGCTTTGTGACGAAGGGCCAGATCGACGAACTCTTCGGGAGTCATATACTCCGGCGGAGATCCCGCAACCGGATCGCGTAGCGCCTGGGAGGTCACCCAGTTCTGACAATAGGCGCAATGATAGTCGCAGCCGAGCATTCCGAAGCTGAGAGCTTTCGCTGCAGGGTAGGCATGAAAAAAGGGTTTCTTTTCGATGGGATCAAGTTGAAGCGCGCCGACGTATCCCCACGGCACGAAGAGTTTTCCATCTCTGTTAAACCGAACGCGGCAGATGCCGTCTTTGCCGGGGGGAATCTTGCACTTGTGTCCGCACGCAAAGCACCGCACCCACTTGTCCGGCATCTCGACGTATAGTTCGCCCACCTTCGTGTGTTCGGTGAGGAGTTCTTTCAATGTCATCGTCTCTGCCATAGAAGCACCTGACTACAATGTACAACCACGCCGATGTCTTGTCAACTTCTTCAGCACAACAAATGCCGGTATTTTGGAGAACTTGCAACTTCCGATGCTCATATATACATTTATTCGGTGGTGATAGAGGATGGAAGAAGAGATTCTAAAGAAGTCTTGTGCCTCGTGCGGCACGGAGATTCCTGCCGAACAAGAATTCTGCGCAGCTTGTCTGGTTGAGCTGAACCCCTGCCCTCTCTGCGGACAAGTCATTTGTGTTTGTGAGACGGGGGTGGGGGATTGAGAACGTTCTGCGTTTCGGGTTTCGATCGAACGGTTTCGAGTTTTAAGGTCAGCGTTCCGCGTTCAACGTTTAACGTTGGTTGATGAGTCTTCTCAATGTGCGCATGTTCATCACATCTTCTTTCATGTCCGGACCCTTCGGGGTTTCGAGAATCTTGGGAATGCGAATGAAACGCTGATCGTTCATCAGCAGCTTGAATCCCCTCTTTCCGATCTTGCCCTTTCCAATGTGTTCATGTCTATCGACTCTCGATCCCAGTTCTCGCTTCGAATCGTTGATATGAAACGCCACAAGCCTCTCTAAACCGACAACGGCATCGAACTCCGCAAATGTCTCGTTGTATCCCTCCTCAGCCGAAATATCATACCCGGCCGCAAAGAGATGACAGGTATCGAGGCAGACCGCCATGCGATTCTTGTCCTCAACCTGATCGATAATGGCCCGGAGGTGTTCAAACCGGTAGCCGATTGCTGTCCCTTGCCCCGCAGTCGATTCCAGCACGCTTTTGACGCGGTATCCCGGCGTCAGGTCATGGACAATATTCAAAGATTCGGCAATACGTTTGATCCCCTCCTCCTCTCCCGCTCCCATGTGCGATCCCGGATGAACGTTGAGATAAGCGATACCCAACCGCTCGCACCGATCGAGTTCGTCTCTGAACGCTTCGCGTGATTTTCGGAGAAATATCATGTCCGCCGCACAGAGGTTAATCAGATATGTGCTGTGAGCAACAACGGGAGAAATTCTTGCTTTCGAGATCAGCTCTTTGTATGTTGCCGCATCTTCATCCGAGATCGGCTTACCACGCCACTGCGTATTGTTCTTGACAAACAGTTGAAGAGCCGTACAGCCGATACTCATCGCCCGCTCAACGGCCTTGTGAACACCGCCGGCGATCGACATATGAGCACCAAGGAGAATTGGGGGAGGGGGTGATTGAGTGATTGATGATTGGGTCATTGGAGATTGAGTGATTGAGTGATTGAGTGATTGAGTGATTGATGATTGGGTTGTTGCAAAGGGCTAGCGCTCATCTCAAAAGACTACTCTGACGCGGCAGCCTGCCCTTGACCATGGATTTTGATCTTAACGTAGCTTGTGATTGAATCAACACAGAAATTGCCTTAAATGACAATCCTTCAGCGGCTGCAGAAGAAGAAGACAAAGCTCGTCGTTGGATTGATGTCGGGAACATCGGTTGATGGGGTCGACGCAGCACTGGTGAAGATTTCCGGTAGCGGCACATCAACAAGGCTTAAACTGCTGGCGTTTGATAGCCGCCCGTTCCCAAAGGATCTCCGTGGGTTTGTTCTCAAAAACTCCCTCCCTGGCTCTGGGAGCGTTGACGTCATTACCAGACTCAACATCCTCTTTGCCCACTTCTATGCTGAAGCCGTAAGACGAGTAGCTCACAAAGCTCGGGTTCCATTGTCAAACATCGACCTCATCGGTTCACATGGGCAGACGGTTCACCATCTTCCGACTCCCTCACGTCTCTTTGGGAAAGAGATTCGCGCAACGCTCCAGATCGGAGATCCATCAACGCTTGCTAAGCTCACCGGCATTATCACGGTCGGAGATTTTCGCAATGCTGATATGGCGGTCGGCGGGCAGGGTGCACCGCTCGTGCCGTACTTCGACTACCTGATGTTTCGATCCCGGACGAAGAACCGCATTCTTCTGAACCTCGGCGGTATCGCCAACTTCACGATACTGCCGAAGAATTGCCAGGTGAAGGATATTATCGCGTTTGACACAGGACCCGCAAACATGGTGATCGACACGTTGATGATGAAGTTCTATCGGAAACCCTTTGACAAAAACGGCTCCGTTGCCATGAAAGGGAGAGTACTCCAGGGGCTGATGGCCTGGATGATGTCGCATCCGTATTTCGATCAACACCCTCCGAAATCGACGGGACGAGAAGTGTTTGGAAAACCGTTTGCAGAAGAGATTCTCAAGCGAACGCGGGGCGTTCGGAAGCAAGATATCATCGCTACCGTGACGGAGTTTACCGCTCTGACGATCTTCGACCAGTATAATCGATTTGTTGGATCGCGTATGGTCCCCGACGAGATTCTCGTAAGTGGCGGCGGAGCACACAACAAAGCCATCATTGAAGGATTGGATCATTACTTCGACCGGGCGAAGGTGAAGCCGATCGAAGACATCGGCTTCTCATCAGATGCAAAGGAAGCGATTTGCTTTGCCGTGCTGGCCAATGAAACCATGAGCGAACATCCTGCCAATGTGCCGAGTGTGACGGGTGCAAAGCGACCGGTAGTGCTGGGAAAAATTTGTTTGTAGGATGTTGAACATTCGAAGGTTGAAGGTTCGTTCCGGTAGCATGAGTCGAAAACCCGCGTTTTTGATCATCCTTCTTGTGTTGCTCTCTTCCTCCCTGTCTGCGCAACAGACGGTCACCATCTTTCATTTCAATGACACCCATAGTCATGTGTTTCCCTGGGGACCGGAGGTCAACGGCCAGTCGCAGAACGGCGCTGCGGCGCGGTGGATCAAGCGATACACTGATCTTCGAACGACGGCAACAAACCCGATACTCCTTCACGGAGGCGATAGTTTCACAGGCGACCTCATCTTCAATCGATTTCTGGGCAGAGCGGAGTTCGAGCTCTTCGATTCTATCGGTGTCGATGCAATGGTGCTGGGAAACCATGACTTTGACCTTAAGCCATTTCGACTAAAGAACGCCATCATTGCTTCCGGTGCATCCTTCGACTTCCTCTCATCAAATATCCGCTATAACAACGACACGAGCGGACTTGCTCAATACGTAAAGCCGTTCACCATCAAAATCGTCGGGGGAATCAAGATCGGTCTCTTCGGCTTGACAACCCGCTCTACAACGTTCTATGGAGAATCTGCCCCAATCACATTCGATTCAACTGCGGCAACAGCCCGAAGAATGGTGGATTCGCTCAAGGCCCGCAGCGTCGATCTCATTGTCGCGGTCACGCACCTTGGCGTTCGCGAGGATAGCATCATTGCCTCCCAGGTCAATGACATCGACGTTATCGTCGGTGGACATTCACACACTCCATTGACCAACCCGGTGCTCTCGCGCAATCCCGACGGAGACACAACAATCATTGTCCAGGCGGGAGCCCGGTGGGAATACCTTGGAAAGCTCACGTTAACATTGAGTGGGTCGCAAAAGACCTGGAGTTATTCCCTTGAATCGATCAAAGCTCCCATGCCAGACGATCCGGTATTCGCGCCTGTCATTCAGCAATACATGGATTCCATCACAACAACCTATGGCCCCGTCTACTCCGATACCGTTGGCGTTTTAACTCAGGATTTCCCGCCAATCAACATTCTTGGCGGAGAGCGTGAATCACCAATGCTCAACATCATCACCGATGCTTATCGAGCTGCAACAGGTTCGGACATTGCTCTTGAAGTTGCCCCGCTTATTCGCATCCCGTTCTACGCCGGCGCAATCTCAACCAGCGAGGTACGCCAGACATTTGCCTGGTCGTATGATCCCCGGCAAGGCCTTGGAAAACGGCTTTCGGTCATCTCCATGACCGGCGGGACTCTCCTTTTTCTGCTTGCCAACAGCAGTCAAATCGCCTTCGACTTCTTTGGAGGCGCGGGCTCGTTTGGGCCAGCAGTGCAGGGGTCGGGAATTCAATACACCCTCACGGGTGTCGGTTTCTTCCCCACGATCAAAGACGTGTGGATCCAAGGCCAGAGAATTGAAAACGGACGCGTTTACAGTATTACAGTCAATGAATTTATTGCCGATCTCATCGGAAGATTGCCACTTGTGCAGATCATAAGCCGGCGGGATACAACAATAGGAGCGGATGTTGCCGTAGCAAACTACCTCCGGTCGATTTCTCCTTTTGATCACCGTACACCTGTTATGGGTCGCGTATGGGACGAAACAAACATCGCCCCATTGAGTTTTACCATTCAGAACGAGGCGCTCATAATCACCTGGAATCCGATTTCAGGAGCAGCCTCATATAATCTCTATCGCATTTCTTCTTCAGGTTCAAGAATAAAACTCAACACAGCACCGATAGCGGGAACAAACTTGACGGATAACGACGTCAGAAGAGGCGAGATCTTCTCCTATCAACTTGAGGAGATTCGCACGGATGGTCGTCGGTTCGAGCATCCACCCGTCATGCATCAGGTGGGAGGACTGCCGACAACGACGTACTTGCTCCCGGCTTTTCCAAATCCCTTCAATGCTTCAACCAAAATCGTGTTCGGCTTAAAGGAGCGGTTGCGAGCGTCAATCAGAATCTACAACCTCCTCGGTCAGCACGTTGCCACGCTCGTAAACGAAGAGCGGAATCAGGGTGAATACGAGGTGTCCTGGCATGGCATTGACGAATCCGGTAGAGCTGTCTCGACTGGACTTTACATTGTCGAATGTGTAGCGGGACCGTTCCGTAAGACGCAGAAGGTTGTGCTGATTCGGTAAGGGGGAGCCTCACAACCACCCATTGTAATCCCGAGAATTCTGCACAAATCACACCTTGACACATTCCCGCCTTCTCTCTATATTCTTCAGCCGATGCTCCCCTCACGGCGCGGTTTCAAGCACTAATTCATCATCCATGGGAGGCTTGCATGGTTCTTTGGATCGTTGGTGGCTGTCTGCTTGTCTCCGTTGTCTACTTCCTCGCCCCTCAGGGAACCGATCCCTGGCCTGCACTGAACGCTGCCGGCATCGCTGCTCTTCTGTATGTTATCGCGTTCCTTGTTTCATTCGTCAAAAGACCCTTCTCCGTTCGTGCGCGCGTGAGTATCTATGCTGTTTCCCTCGTGCTCGGCATTGCTATCTATAGCGCATGGACAGGAATGGATGAGCAATCTCATTGGCAGCGCAGTCAGCTCGCAAAGATCAATGGCGTCATCACACACGGTATTATTGCTTCGGAACTCCATTCGACCTTTCTGCTCCCGATCTTCGAGCGGTATCACAAACAGGAATCACGAAGACGCGTTTCTCTGGGAGCATTGTTCCGTCAGACCTTTCCGAATGCCCGAATTGGAGAAAACATTCGACCGGTCAAGGAATACGAAGACAGCACTATGATTTACGTTGCGGAGCTTTCCGATGATACGGTGACCCTCGTTGGACAATCTCTGTTCGTTGCGGGAAAGAACCCCGGGTTCAGGAATTACAATGGCAGAGTGGGGAGGGTCCAAGCGCGAGCAACCCTGACGGCGAAAGGAGTGATGTATGAACAAGAGAACTAATCCTCGCAAACCGGTCAGGCGAAAGCGGACGATTCGGAAACCGGAATCGACTTCAGCGCAGGAACACATCCCAAGTGCGACACCGGCTGAACGTGATGCAGAGTTTTCCCCCGGGTTTCTTCGCTGGATGGTCACGCTTACTGCCGCAACATTGATCCTCGTCTTCTGGAGCGAACGCATCTCCACATCGTTCGGTCCCGAACGATGGATTGCCCTGCAACCATGGACTACTGCCGCAGGCATTATCATCCAGCAGGGGCTTGAGGAATTCAGCGGAAAAAGCATTGATGAAGGAACCTTAGCAGCTGCGCGGATCATGATTCTTTTTGGTGTGCTGGCCGGCTTTGTCATTGGGCCAACGCTCCTTCTCTTTGCGTGGCGGCGGTTTCTCACAGAGCAACCCGCAGAACGCCGACAGCTGCGACTGACGACGCTCGCCTTCTTCTTCGGGGGCATACTTACGCTTCCCATTGCCATTCCGGCTATTCCAATCGCCATTATCCAGCCGCAAATAGCGCAAAGCATGCGTTCTGCGCAGGCCGTAGGAGAGGCAAAAGATGCGATGCTGCATGACTTGAATCTGATTGCTTTCGATGCCCAGCAGTTCCGGGCAAGGCCGTTTACTGTGGGAGGCGGAGGGGGTTCCTTTTTTGGCTACAACATCCCCCCGCGACTTGCCGATACGGACAACGGCACCTATCTCACAATTGAAGTGAGCGAAGAATCTGTGGTCTTCAAGGGAATTTCCAAGCACTATCCGGCAAGCAACATCACGGTAATGTTGGGGGCAGATGGGAACCTCAGACACTGGAGCTTTGGCGGGAGCTTTTAATCCTTCACGACTTCGCGAGGAACGTGTATGAGCAACGGACTGCGGTTACGATGGCCGAAGAGAGTGGACTGGAAGTGGGTCGGCGTGGGATTCTGTTTCTACGTCGTTTTTCACCTCCTTCCAACATATCTGTTACTCGGGATTTCTCTGCGAGGAATGCACACCGGCTTTGCCTCATTTGCGATCTGGATGTTTACCGGTCTGGCGGTAATCGGATTTTACATTGGCTACCGGTCGAGCGGGGTCACGATCGTCGAGCCGGGGCTTTCTGCGCTCCTCTACATCCTCGCCCTTGTTCTCGGCACACAGCGATTGATCAGCGGTTCGGTAAGTCTCTTGAGTTTCTTTGAGGCGCTTTCCTGGATGGGAGCGGCATTTGTTATTGCCATCGCGAGTGCCTTTGTCGGCGAGCTGCTTCAGGCAAGAAAGGAAGAGTCGGAAGGTTCCTGAGCGGCTTCACTTTCCCTTCAACTGCCCCAACAGCTCTTTAGCCTCCCTTCTAAACCGCTCGTCGTCCTCATCAAGCGTAGGCAGTGAGGCGATAAGTGTCAGATGGCGGCGGGCGTTGTCGAACTCCTCCTTCTCAACGTACGCGCGAGCACAATCCAGCCGATACATAATAAAATCCGATTTGATCGCGATGGCGCGCTCGTAATGCTGAATAGCTTCATCCAAATTCGCCCAGCTTAGTCCAAGAGGCCAGCGGAACACGCGAGGACGCTCGCTTACTTTGGCGTGCGTCCGCCCCAGCACATAATACGCAACGTCATTTTGCGAATCGAGTTCGATCGCCTTCTCAAGGTCTGCTTTCACCTGTTTCACAAGTTCGAGCGATTCCCACACTCCTCGAAAAAGTGCAATCCTCCCGTTCGCAATAGCCCGGCGGGTGTAGGCCATGGAATTCATCGGCGCCGCGCTGACTGCCCTCTCCGCGAATTCTAGGGCTTTTTCATATGCCGCAAGCTGAGAAGCTTTTTCCTGATCAGTCCGTGTAGGGAGGTGTTCACCGATATCCACGTAGGCCCTGCTGATGCGCCAGAGCACATCGGGGTTTGAAGGATCTACGGAGAGAGCCTCGAGATATTTTTGGAGAGCCCGTTCATTATCAAATGCCTTGGTAATCAATTCGTCGCCGGCGGCAATCAACTCCGTGATGCCTCCATTCGGCGGAAGAGGGGATTGAGCATGCAGCAGGGCAGTCGCTGCCATCAGCAACAACACGGTTGCCGCGAGGACGGGAGGTCTTGGTATCAAATGAGCTTAGTGCAGAATCTGTTTGTGAAGAGATTCTAAGAACGCGGGAACAAGATAGGGGGAGAAATCTCCTTTCCGGTTAGGAGTTGCGAGCTTGAAGTTTTCGGATTTCATCTCGAAGTTTTGCCGCGCGCTCGTAGTCTTCTTTTCCGATCGCCTCTTTGAGCTGCTGCTCCAATTCTTCGAGCTTACTCAATTTCGGTTTGGCCTTCTCTTTCGTGGGGGTCGTTTCAGTTGATCCCTCCGACAGTGGCCGGTCTGCATCCTCATTCTCCGGAACAAACGCCGCTTCCTCCATCACTTTATCCGACACGAAAATGGGCACGCCGCATCGAACGGCAAGTGCAATCGCGTCGCTCGGACGTGAGTCGATCTCCTGACTGTCTAGACTGATACGGGCGTAAAACGTTCCATCCTTCAACTCATTGATGAAGACGTCATTCACGGTGGTGCCCAGCGTGTCAATAATATTCTTGATCAGGTCGTGTGTGAGAGGGCGAGGCGGCTTGATCCCCTCCATCTCCAGCGCAATCGATTGAGCCTCGAATGCGCCAATGATGATCGGCAATCGGCGTGGTCCGTTCACCTCCTTCAGAATCAATGCGTATGCTCCCCCCGCTGACTGACTCGTCGAAAGCCCTAAGATGTCGACCTGGATTTTATCTTCCACAAGACAACTCCTTCATGCAATTGAACCCGTCACTTCCCTTTCAGCTTCTTGACTTCTTGTGTCAACGCCGGTACAATCTCAAATGCATCTCCTGCGATACCGTAGTCAGCCACCTGGAAGATGGGCGCTTCTTTGTCCTTGTTAATAGCTACAATATACTTTGAAGAGGACATTCCCGCAAGGTGTTGAACTGCCCCGGAGATCGCCACGGCAATGTAGAGACTTGGAGACACCGTTTTGCCTGTTTGACCCACCTGCTCGTCATGGGGACGCCAGCCGGCATCGACGACGGCGCGCGAGGCGCCAACCGCTGCACCGAGAGCTTGTGCCAGCTCTTCGATCATCGCGAAGTTTTCCGGACCCTTCAGCCCTCGTCCGCCGGAAACGATAATGTCGGCCTCCGCAACGTCAAGCTTGCCTGTAGATTGAGTGATTCCCGTCACCTTCGCCGAAAAGTCCGCGTCGGACAGGGGGACATCAAACGGCTCGACAGTTGCGGTCGTCCCGTCGCTTGAGCCGGCCGTGAAAACATTCGGACGAAGGGAGAAGATCTTGACCTGAGAGGTGATCTTCACATCGACCAGTGCCTTGCCTGCATAGACGGGTCGCGTAGCGATAATTGCTCCCTCGTCGACTTTCAGAGCGATGCAGTCGACAGCCAATCCCGCGTCGAGCTTGACGGCAAGTCGAGGTGCAAGATCTTTGCCCATTGCCGTAGCGGGAAGGAGAATAATCTCTGCCTGTTCCTTCTTTGCGACCTCCGCCGCAACCTTCGCATAGGCGGTCGTCGAATACTGCCCAAGCTTCGGATTCTCCACCGTTATAACTCTCGACACGCCGAATCTTCCAAGCTCTGGGGCAATCGACCGGACATTTTCTCCAATGACAAGTCCGACAACCTCGGCCCCCGACTGCCCTGCAAGATCCTTTGCCGCCTTAGCGGCTTCAAAGGACGGCTTCTTGAATTTGTTCTCTCTCTGTTCTGCGATAACCAGGATTTTCATAAGGAAAGATGACCATCAGACCAGTGATTTGATAATCAAATGACTTTAGCCTCTTCGTGAAGGAGGCGGACCAACTCAGGAACGGCGCTTGCGTCCGCGCCAATGATTTTGCCGGCACTTTTCGCCGGAGGTTTGCGCATACTCAAAACTTCGCTCTTGTTCTGAGCCGGAGTCGGCTGCCTCTCCTCAATGGGCTTGCTTTTGGCCTGCATGATGCCTTTAAGCGATGGGTAACGAGGTTCATTCAGTCCTTTCTGAGCCATGATGATGCAGGGGAGTTTCGTCTCAACCTTCTCATGCCCACCTTCGATCTCCCGCTCGGCCGATACTTTCCCGTCGCTAATCTCTAACTTCACGACCACGGAGACGGAAGGCCAGCCGAGCATCTCTGCAACCATGCCGCCCACCGCTGCATTATCATAATCAATAGATTGCTTTCCAAAGAACACCAGATCCGGTGAAATCTCTTTCGTTGCGTCCGCAAGGGCTCTGGCAACTGAAAATGAATCCCGTACTCCGTCATCTTTCAAAAGGATTGCTCTGTCAATGCCCATCGCCAGCGCCTTGCGGAGGGTCTCTTTGTGAGAGTCCCCCCCAAGGGAAATGCCGATGACTTCCCCGCCGTGCTTTTCCTTCAGTCTCAATGCCTCTTCAACGGCAAACTCGTCGTAGGGACTGATAATGTAATTAACACCGGTTTTATCGATTGACTTACCGTCGATTGCGACGTTGACTTTGGTGGCCGTATCGGGGACGTGGTTCAGGCAAACAACGATTTTCATGATGAGAGCAGTGGAGTTACTGGAGGAATTGTCTCTTGCTACGTCAAAGTAGGAAACTTTTGTTAAACGGGCAAGTTTTCGAAAGAATTTTCACAATCAGCGAGGTTGCTTACTTCTTCTCCTCGCCTCGGTAGAGATGCGCTGAGTTCACTTTCACCCCCATCATTTTGAGGTACATGAAAAGCTCGGTTTTATGATTGAGGTGATGTTCGATGGCGAGCATTCCAATGCGCCACCGTGGCGCTTTGTATCCAAGCTGTGGCGTGTCGATTTCGCCTCCCTGAAATTCCTCCTCCCGTAACGCACCAACAATACTCTTGAACTTCTTGTGGTTCTCGTGAAGCAGGTTGATCGCTTCGTCAACGCTCACGCTTGGTGTTCTTCGATTCTGTAAAAAACGCTCTCGTATTGTCTGAAAGCCCCATTCTCCGCTGGTCATCCCCTTCGCGTACACCTCAAGCGCCCCGACAAGATGTGCCAACTGTTGACCGATGGTGAAAGAGCTCTCCGTCGGCTTCCAGTCGATCTTATCCGCTGGAATCTGTCGGAAGAGATGGTCCGTGGTGTGAACCATGTAATCGATGTACGAAAGATAGTTTTGCAGTGTCATTGGATTCCTCTCGAGGAATACGCTCGAATTTCTGGCAACTGACTCCGAAGGAGTCGAATGCTTGTAAGAGATGCATCAAAAAGGAGAGGGGTATCAACAAAGCGATCAAGTTCCATCGGAGCGGGATATCCTTTGCGCTATCGAGGTTGTGTCTTCACTGGAAAGTCGCGCATGGTGCTCCAAGTCGTTAAAGAATCGATTTCAGGAATGCCGGATCGACGTTTCCGCCGCTGATCACAGCACAGACGATCTTGCCGCTCAAACCCAAAACATTTTGGTAAATGGCCGCCGGAGCAACCGCCCCTGTTGGCTCGGCCACGACCTTCATCCGTTCAAGAAGGAACCGCATTGTTGCAATCACTTGCTCATCGGTAACCGTCACGATGTCATCGACATACTTCATCATGATCTCAAAGTTGCGTTGACCCACGGATTGCGTTCGCATGCCGTCGGCAATCGTCTTCGGCGGATCGATCTTCACGATCTTCTTCTGTCGAAACGACTGGTAAGCATCATTTGCGGCTTGTGTTTCCACGCCGATCACTTTGATGCCGGGGAAGAGTTCCTTCGCTGCAATCGCGCAACCGGAAATCAATCCGCCCCCACCGACCGGCACCACGAGATAGTCGAGTCGTGAAAGCTGGTCGGCAA
Organism: Bacteroidota bacterium; assembly: GCA_035559595.1. Lineage (GTDB taxonomy): Bacteria > Bacteroidota > Ignavibacteria > UBA10030 > UBA10030 > DATMBF01. The sequence goes on from DATMBF010000032.1 coordinate 41,762, forward strand.
CTTCAAAGACTAGAGTCCCCTGTCCAGCAATAATCCGATCATCATCAAACGGCGGTACGGGGATGAACCCATGTCGCTCCTGAAGCTCTTTTGCCACACGCTCTCGCTCATCGGTCGAATCCTCGCAGAAAACAATCTCTGCCCCGTAGGACTTCGTTGCCGCAACTTTGATTGAAGGGGCGCTCTTCGGCATAACAATTGTCGCGTTCACGCCCAATAAGCGCGCGGCGAGAGCGACTCCCTGTGCGTGGTTTCCCGAGGAATGAGCCACCACGCCTCGACGTCGCTCCTCCGGTTCTAATGAATGAATCTTGTTGTAGGCACCCCGGATCTTGAACGAACCAATTCGCTGGAGATTCTCAGCCTTGAGATAAATCGTGTTGCCGGATTCTCTGTTGAGAGAGCTCGACGAGAGGAGAGGTGTAGTATGAATGACAGATCGGAGAACCTCTCTAGCTTCCTTGATATCGTGGAACGCAACCATGGGAGAGTGAATGTAGAGAAAAGGATTCTGAAGGACAAGAGAAGCGGGAAATCGGCACGTTCTTGTGGTTTTTGATTTCTGCATCATAGATTTTGACGAAAGTTGCATTCTACCGGCTCTGTTATGGCAATCGTCATTGACAGAATGAGGGAAGGTGAGTACTTTAGCGCACCAAACTCGGCAACTATCGATCATTCCGGACACACGTTCTTGATGCCAGCGTCTCTATGCTGATCCTTCCAGCGATCGACATTTACGAGGGAAAATGTGTGCGCTTGAGGCAGGGACAGTTTGACGAGCGCACCGTGTATTCCGACTCACCAAAGGCGGTCGCCGAAGAATTTGTCCGCCAGGGACTCCGGCACCTCCATGTTGTCGACCTCGAGGGTGCAAAACACGGGACAATTAAGAATTGGGATTCAATCAGTGCAATTCTTTCGATCAAAGGAGCACGGGTGCAAATTGGAGGCGGCGTTCGAACGGAAACCGATGTGAAACGGCTTCTTGATCTGGGGGTCTGGCGGATTGTTGTCGGCAGTGTCGCGGTGCAGTCACCTTCGGTCATTGAAGAGTGGCTGAAGAAATTCCCGGCGGAGAGGATCGCGATTGCGGTCGATGTGAAAGAGACAAAACTCGCGTACAGCGGTTGGACAAACAAAGCAAATCTCTCTCCGATCACTTTTGTGAACCAAATGAAGACCTACGGTGCAAAGACCTTCGTTTGTACCGACGTTAGCCGTGATGGGATGCTGATTGGAGCAAACATCGGTATGTGCAGGAGTCTCCTTGCGCAGGCGGGAAACATCGAGCTCATTGCGTGCGGCGGGGTCTCCTCTGTGGAAAACATCAACGCACTTCTGGAGGCGAAGGTAAGCGGCGTCGTCGTGGGAAAAGCTCTGTATGAGGGGACAATCAGCGTGAAAGACCTTACGAAATTCCTCTCTTCGTAATCCTCTTTTCTGTCACCCTTTGTGCCTGAACTCGTGGCCGGCGTTCTGCAGGGCCTGAATCGCCTGCACCACATGTTCCTCCCGAAAGAAGGTATACACCGTATCGAAGGTCGTCACGAGCAGAATCGGAATGTTGGCAACAGCTAACGGCGCGGTCAACGATGAGACAATCCCCGGTTCCGTGAGCTTCAACTCTTCCTCCACCCGAATGCATCTCCAGCCGATCTCCTGCTGAACATTGTTCGGAGCCATAAACTCCGGCGTCAACAGGGTCAGCTCATTCTCTGTGCGAAAAAAGAAGCACATATCTCCCTTCGTGACGGTTAACGGAACTTCGGAGAATTGCGGAAGCTTGCTTAGCGCAAACTTCTCCTCGATAAGATGGAGTTTGAGCTTCTTGTACATACGTTCGCTGCTCAATGTAACTCTTCTCGCGAACTGGTTCAAGGAACTCTTCCCTTTTTACGAATTTCCTGAAGGATTTTGTGCCGACCTAACGAGGAGATCAATTCTTCTCACACCTGCTGCCAGGTTGAACAACGGCCTTTTTTATTTGATTTGCTCCTGTTGTTCTGCTACTTTCCAAACACATTTCAGTCCAAATAAACCTGAGGCTTCAACAATGAAACGATCTTCTCAGCATTTTCCCGCAATTTATCGTACGACTGTTGCCTTCACACTACTCTTTATTGCGTGGGCAAGACTCTTTGGTCAGTCTTCTCTTCTTCAATCCGGACCCATGGTCGGGTATGGACAGATGACTGAGGTGATGCTCTGGGTGCAAACGACAAAACCTGCTACAGTGCAGTTCCGCTATTGGGAAGTCGGCAACAGGACAACAACGTTGCTCAGCGACGCCGTCAAGACATTTTCAGACCGTGCCCACGTCGCACACGTGCTGATCAAGGGATTAAAGCCGGGAAAGAGGTTCGAATACGAGTTGCTGATCAACGGAAAGGTCGTGAAACGCCCCTACCCCCTCCGATTTCAAACACAGCCGCTGTGGCACTGGAGAACCGATCCGCCTGAATTCACTGTAGCATTCGGCTCATGTTTCTATGTAAACGAGACGGAGTGGGATCGTCCCGGGAAGCCGTACGGATCGGATTTTGAGATTCTCTCAATCCTCGCTTCCAAGAATCCCGATCTCATGCTCTGGATTGGAGATAACACCTATTACCGGGAGGTCGATTGGCACACCGTTGCGGGTTTGCAGTACCGGTGGACGCACACACGGTCGTTGCCGGAGCTTCAGCCGATCCTTGGAGCAGCGCACAACTATGCAACGTGGGATGATCATGACTACGGGCCGAACGACTCGGACAGAGGCTATCGGCTGAGAAGAGAGGCGCTCGAGAACCACAAGCTGTTCTGGGCAAATCAGACATACGGAATAGAGGGCGTGCCCGGCGCCTTCGGACGGTTCGAATGGGGAGATGTGGAGTTTTTTTTACTGGACGACCGCTATCACCGTTCTCCCAATCGTGCCCCGAACGATGAGCAAAAAACGATGTTCGGCAAGGAGCAGCTCCAGTGGTTGATGGACGGGCTCATTTCAAGCAATGCGCCATTCAAGATTGTGGTCAATGGGAATCAGATACTCAATCCGACAACCGGGGGCGAATCATTCTACAACTATCGCCACGAGTACGATAAGCTTTTGAAATTTATTAAGGAGAACAGCATACCGGGCGTCCTTTTTCTCTCCGGCGACAAGCATCTTACGGAGCTCATTCACCTTCGCGATACCACATTTTACACGTTGTATGATTACACGAGTTCATCGCTCACTGCGGGACTCTCAACGTACGACGAGAGCGAGAATCCGCACGTGGTTCCTGGTACGCTGGTGAATGATGCGCACACGTTCGGGATACTACGATTCAGCGGACCGAGAACGGATCGGAAGGTGGTGATGGAATGCTGGGATCATACAGGAAAGCTGCGATGGTCACACGAAATCAAGGCGCGGGATTTGCGTGCTCCGGGGCAATCCGGCATGCGGGAGATACAATAGGCCGTATTGAAGTCTCGTTTCTCAAGGAGTCGAACCTCTGGTTTAAAACACAAAACCCCGACCATCTGGCCGGGGTTTTGCGTTTCTGAGAAACGTATTCACATCTATGTCTGCTCTGCAACCTCCTTCATCTTGCCCTCCCACCGTGCCTTGATCTGCTGAATCTCCGGCGTGTCCGTATGCTTCGCATACATGAACCGGTAGAGATTGAGAATTTCCTGAATCGCCCCCTCCAGCACCGCCATCTGCCGCTTCAACCCTTTGATGAGCTCGACATATTTCTCGTGAATCCCGCCCGGAATCTGCTTGCCGATCTCTGCCCCTTTTGCTTCGAGATCTGCCGCAATCCCCGCGAGCATGCCGTTGAGCGTAGGGGTAATCTGGTTGAGAACCGTATGGACAACCTCCGTTGCCTCTTTGTTCAATCGAATCTCTCGTGCACGCTCCTCCTCAATGGCCTTCTGTATGCGAAAGAGATGGCGCTCGTGCGTCGCCCGAATGGCAAGCGCAAGATGAGGTATCTCGATCTCTTCTTTTCTCAAATAATCGTAGGCACCAAATTTCATCGCCTCGACAGCCACGAACTCCGATCCCGCCGCCGTTAGCATGATAACGGGCGTTTCCAGCTTCTGCTCGTACATCCACTGGAGAACGTTCAAGCCGCTAATCTGGGGCATCTTGTAATCGAGAAGGATGACATCGAAGGATTCTCTTCCTTCTTTGAGAAGCCTGAGCGCTTCAATACCCGAATACGCGACAGTGGTTTTAAAACCGTAGTCCGTTCTTAGTTGCTCGGCGATGACGCTGATGAAAACACCTTCGTCATCCACCAGCAAGACAGAGAGTGGTTCGCCATTCATAATAGTCTCCTTCTCAATTTGGGGCAGGCTGCCTCTGCGGGCTGTTGAAGCGCGGGATAATCAGCAGGATCGCTTCCCCACCGTACCCAGAGATTCGCCATCGTCACTCAACCGACATCGTGTTGCAACTCTCAGGAGCGCGGAACGGGATGGAGTTTCAGCTCCAGTTCCTTCCGCATATGCTCGATTTCACCGGATTCGCTGTGGTGGGCATGCAGAATCTGGTACAAGCTCAGCAAACCGCGGACGCCTGTCTCAAGCACACCGACATGCTTCCTGATTTCTTCAAACAATCGCTCAAACTCGTTTCGCTGCTCGGTAGACAAATTGTTAATGAGAGACCCTACTTTCTGGTCCAGCTCCACGGCAATCGCTGCAAAACTTTCGTTCAACGACGGAGCGATCGCGTTCAAGACCTCACGGACCTTTTCCGTGGCCTCATTGTTCAGCCGGATCTCCTGCGACCGCTCCTCTTCCAGCATCTTCGAGATGCGGAACAACCGCCGTTCGTGCGTTGCCTGAATCACTGAAGCCAAGCGATCAAGAGTGATTTCTTCTTTGCGGAGGTAGTCGTACGCACCGAGTTTCATGGACTCGACGGCAAGTGTTTCGGAACCAGCTCCCGTCAGCATCACGACCGGCGTTTCATTCTTCTGCTCGAGCATTCGTTGAAGAACATTCAAGCCGGTCATCTCGGGCATCATGTAATCGAGCACCACGACATCAAAGCCGTGATTCGGCCGCTCGAGCAATGCCAACGCTTCGGGTCCGGAATAGACCCGCGTGGTCAGAAATCCGAATTCCTCCCTGAGGTGAATCGCCAGAAAATCGATAAACGACTTTTCATCGTCTACCAGTAAAACGGAGAGACGTTCCATTGAGGGTTCTTTCATAAAACGAGAAACGGCGAGGGAGGCTATTGGGGGAAAAATTTAGAGAGCTTCGTGGTAAGATTCAAGTGGCATGCAAGAAAAAATCTTTGACGTTGATCAGCGTCATGGGATTAACGCGTTTTTTCGTGGAACGCCTTCCACGACTCGCCAGAAAGTGCGCTTTATGATTCGATTCCCAATTTCTTTCTTGCCGCTTCGCTCATCAATTGCGGATTCCAGGGTGGATTCCAAACAAGCCGAACATCACCGTCAGAAACGCCGGGAATCTTCAGAATTCGTTGCTTCACCTGATTGGCGATCATATCCGCCATGCCGCAACCTGGAGTGGTGAGTGTCATCTTCACGCCGACCCAGTCGTCAACGATGGTGATCCCGTACACGAGACCGAGATCGACGACGTTCACCGGGATTTCAGGGTCATAGCATTCCCGAAGGGCATCGAGAACCTGGGCTTCTGTGATCACTCCTTGGGATTGGGGGGATGAATTCATGGTTTGGATTTGAGGTTTGGGTAAAGTTAGGATTCAGGATGCAAGATGGAGATAACGTACGCATTCCCTTAGTGAGTTACAACTCCATGCTCGTCGATCGAAATTACTGTAATAGCTTTCGCTTGGGTGACTATGCCTTTCAGCCAATCGTTCTTAAAGAAGAAGAGGCCTGTCGACAGGGCATCGGCCTCCAGCGACGTCGAGGCGATTACCGAAAGGCTGCGAAAATCATGCCGCGGTTGACCATTCAAGGGGTCAATGATATGACCCAATTTCTTCCCCTCAATTTCGACAAACTTCTCAGACAAAGCGGACGTGGAGAGAGCTTTATCCTTCAGCACCAGCGTTGTGGCAACTCGGCGGGGGTCCAGAGGGTCAGGGAGGCCGACGGACCAGCCGTCGGATTCGTTAGGAGCGCCGAGAGCGTAAACATCACCGCTGTGATTGATGAAGGCAGATTCAATGCCCGCCGATTTCAGAATGGTAACAACCCGGTCTACAGCATAACCGACAGCAATTCCGCCGAAATCCAGCGCCGCATTTGGATGCCTGAGTCCAACGGATCGGTTCTTCTCGTCAACCTCAATCTGGCAAAACCCCACGGCCGCCCGTGCTTCATCAAGCTCCCTCTCCGACGGGCGAACAAGGCTTCGCCTGCCGCGAAATCCCCAAATGCGCATCAGCGGCTCGACAGTAATGTCGAACACCCCGCCCGAGATTTCATGAAAGCGTCGGGAATGATGAATCACATCAAGGATCGACTGATCAACGGGAACCATTTGCCTCCCGGCCAATCTATTCACAGCAGAAAGCTGACTCTCCGGGTTGTAGACACTCATCAGCCCATCGAGCCGCCGGAGTTCCTGAAATGCACTGCTCATGGCTGTGTTGCAGTGGGACCGAGACTCCCCATACGCCTCAATGGTAACGATGGTGCCCATGACGTACTGGGCGCGACAGAGATACGAACGTGTGCCCGAAGCAAGGGATGGAAGAGGCAAGAGGAGTGCAGCGGCAAGACCGGTTCCGGCCCGAAGTGACGAGCGGAGGAAATCTCGCCTTCCGAAACGTCGATTCATCGGCTCTTACGCTGAGCCAACCGGCTCGCGAGTTGTTGTAAGCGCCATTCGACGACGACGTTTCTCTTCCGAATGCTTGTGAGGTTTGGGAAGACCGGGAGATTCCTCAGAGCGTTCTTCGGGGGGGCGTCCGTTCCGGCCGGAGCGAAGAAGAAACATCGCGAGTGCCCCAAGGAGAATGATGAGACTTCCCTGGAGAGCAACAAATGACATAATCTTTAGCCATGCAAATCCCGGATGTACGAATCGCACCAACCAGGACGAGCCCTCGCCAAGAAGTCCGGCAAGGAAGGGGACGAGAATCAATGTCAGTTTTCCTGCCCTCGTGAATGGAGCGAAGATAACAAGATGTGTTAGCATGAGCAGCACCATCGCCATCATCGGCAGATGCATGTGGGTGACTTCCATCATGGACTGGTATGTGCGAGCAGGGCGGAAGTCCTCTTCCGAGCCGTTATAGTAGCGCACCACAGACTCCGGTGAGAGATCCATCCGGTCGAAATAGATGAGGAAGTTCGTGATGACGAACCCAACTAAGAAGAGAAGAGCAAGGCTTAACGTAAGCCGCATGTAGGGATTGTTCTGAAAACCGCCGTTTTGAAGGTATTTCATTGTCATCACTCCTCTTTTGGCACGGCAATTTCAAATGTCGCAAGCATTCGACGAACCCCCTCGGCTATGGCATGAGCAGAAAGCGTAGCCCCGGCAATATTCTGGACCCCTCGCTTCAAAAAAAGATCATTCTCCAGTCGTTTCGCTTTGAACAACTCCAACCATCGCTTCGGGGGAAGATAATCCTCCGGCTCATAGAATGCGAGAATTTCAACCGATCGCACGGAACTATCCGGATCAATAATGGTCATGAACGTCGCCGGCATCGTCCGGACGACATGTGTCTCAAAGAAAGCATAACCGTCAACCTTTCCTCCCACCTTCCCAACGTAATATGTCACCACTCGGCTTTCGACCTTCGCCTTCGCTTTCGCTTGTATCGCCTCAACCTGGCGGTCCGTCAGAAATACAGTTTTCCGCCCGACGGAAGCAGCCTGCGGAAATGAAAGCTTTAGGGCTTCATCTCTTGTAAGATACACCTGTGCCTGAAGAAGGTTTGAAAAGAGGAGAAGTGGAAGTGCACTTTGAATAAGTCTCTTTAGAAGAGATAGTTCAGCGCGAGATTCCATTGGTTGATTGCTGTGATTGCCTTGTTCGAGATGTCACTATGGTCAAACTTGAACGCTACGTTCGGATGTGGTTTGTACGAAAAACCGAGCGTGAGAACCGTGCGATCCGCGGCTTTGCTGGCCGTAGAGCCTGCCGGAACGGAAGCATGGGTGTTGACAGCCTCATATTGCACAAACGGTACAAGGGCATGAGCTGAACCCGGCACGATCCATGGAATGATATCATAGCCCGCAACGACATAATAACCCGTCATCGATGAGCCGATTGTTCTGCCAGCAAGCTTGCTCACTTTCTCTGCCTCATCAATCGAGTTTGCAGCATAGAGGGCGCGGACCTCGAGTCCCTTCCAGGCAAACTCTCCATGCACGCTCAAGACCGTTGTATTTGCTTTGATTGTCGCGCCCGCGGAGTCTTTTCTTCCCTGGCCGGAGTTTCCGTTGTAAAAGCTGAACCCGAGAACGCTTCCGGGGAGACCGGTGAATTCGACCTTCCCTGTAATGCCGAGATCTTCAGCCAGCGACCGCGCGCCGCTTTGTCTGCCGCCACGAATGCCATCTATGTCTGTAAATTTTGCAGCGTCCAGGCCCTCGACAACGTAGGCCCGGTAATTGAAAAGGCCAAACTCGCCGTACGCTCCGAGCCCATTTGTTCGCCAGGTGCTCGGGATAATCGATCGTTCGACCAACGGTCGCAATGAACCAAAGAAGGTCGACGGTTCATGTTTTTCGTTGACAATACCCACCGGGGGAAGTACCATTCCTGCCCGGATGTTCAATCCCTTCGAGAGCATGAGCTCGACGTAGCCGAATTCCATCGAAACCTCGCCCCCCTTTCCCGTGCTGGCATGCTCGAATTCGATCTCGGAGTTGAACAGAATCCAATCGTTAAACCGGAATCCCACATACACAACATTCCGCAGATAGTCCACCTGATCTTTCTTATTGGCGTCTGCACCATCGTCCCGCTGACGATCATAGTTCTCGTAAACAACTTCGCCGTACCCGGCAATCGAAACGCCGGTTTTCTTCAACTGGTAAACCTTGGCTGCTGCGGGGCCGAGTCCCCGTTGAGCCTCGTAACGCTCTTCACTCACCTCACCAAGTTTCATGCGCTCCAATTCTTGTGTCAAAATCTCGATCTGGCGCTGGATCTCTTTCAGTGTATCCTGTTGTGTCTGTGCCGGAACGACCGCGACCGGTGTTGCGAGAATGCATACCGCCATCGGTATACGGAGAAGCCATCGATGCATTGCGAACCTCCTTGTGATGACGTTGATGGACAGCCGTCACAAGAAAGTCAGCATCGGAGCTTGACAACCCTCTGCATCTTCAGTATATTGCCGCAGAGAGTCGTCACTTTCCTGTGACACTCAGATGAGTGCATTGCCCGGTGCCTTGCCAAGGTGGGCAGTGCACTTTTTGTTTAATGAAGATCCCGCTTCACGCCTGTCGGCACCGGAATGCCCGAGCTGTAATCAAAACTCGTCGTGAAGTACTTCTTATTCTTTCGCAAATCGTTCACCCGCACGATTACGTTTCCTTCGCTTAAGCGAGAAGGAAGATACAACGGAGCACACCCAAGCCCCTCCATCGAGCCGCTCTGATTCTCATCCCCCTCTGTCACCACCGCCAGTTTGCTGAGTTCCGATGGGGCTTCGCACACCGAGCAGATCAGCTCGTCATCAAGCATATAATAGAAACCATAATTGTAGCACGCACGGCACGCGTCAAACGCCGTTGAAAACGTGCTCGCGCCCGTCCGCAATGCAAAAAACCGAATCTCCGTCCCCTCCTCATCCTTCCACGCAAAGCGATGCAGGTTTCCGTCGAGCAGCCGACTGACGGGAATCGATATAACTCCTTCCGTCGGCTCGAGAAACTCCGGCGGTGTGATTACCGGTTTCCGACTCGAACTAAAGAGGGTGTCAAAACCCAAGAAGAAGATGACAGCACAGGAGACGAGCCCAGCCGCAATCTGCCAGTTCCGGTTCCCCGAGGGAGCTTCAGCTCGCTTGGAGGGAGGGATCACAAACATAATGGCCGGAATGCTGAAGACGGCCAGAATGAAGAGAAGGTTGTTTCTCACAATCGGTCCGACAATGGCCATTGCATCAGGGTCGGGCGGGAAGACGCCAAGTTCATAAAATTCGTGAATGCCGTTTACCAACAATTGCGCGACAAAAATCAGCAAGACAATTGCTGTGACTTTGAGAAACCGACCAATGTCGATTCGCAAGCTTCCCTTCACGAAGAGGACTCCAAAGATCGTTGCCCCCAACACGCCGGCAAAAGCTCCCACGAAAAGACTTCCCCATCCCTCGCTTACCCCCACCGCACGCAGAAAGATTACTGTTTCAATTCCTTCCCGAACCACCATCAAAAACACAAAGAAAAAGATCCCCAACGCAGCGGCTGTACTGTTTCCTGCAGCCGCGGAGACCTCGTCGACTTTCCGTTCAATTTCTTTTTTGATATGTTTCGACGTTCGCCACATCCAGATGATCATTGTCGTGACAAACAGCGCCGCCACGAAAAAGAGATAGCCCTCGAAGAGCTCGAAATCCATTGCCAGATACTCAAGGAGCAATGCCGTGGCAAGGCTCGAAACCAATGCTGTGCCAAGTCCGACAAACACCGGCAACCTGAGATGATCTCTTTCCGTCTTCCTCAGATAAACCAGCAGAATCCCAACAATGAGGGCAATTTCAACACCCTCCCGGAACGTGATGATAAGTGACTCAAACACTTGGCGTTTCCTAAGATTAAGAAATTGTTTCTTAGATATCAGACTCTAAAGGTCTTATTTCGAAGTCGGACTAACTTAGTCCTATTATTCTTTTTTGTCAAGAAGAAATTAGAGAATTCATTTAAAAAACGGCTTTTTTAGGAATTAGTATCATTATTGTTTCGAATTGTGAAAGGAAAACGATATGATTCAGCTTCGAGATAAGGTGGCAATAGTAACTGGGGGATCACGCGGAATTGGAGCTGCCATAGCTCAGGCGCTTGGTGATGCGGGGGCTTGTGTAGTTGTCACTTACTCATCGAAGATCGCCTTGTCTCGTTCCGTGGCCGAACGTATTGCACAACGAGGAGGACAATCAATGGTGCTTCAAATGTCCGTGGAGAATCCACGGAGTGTGCGTCAGGGTGTGAAGACTGTTCTCAAACATTTTGGCAGAATCGACATTGTTGTCAACAACGCGGGCATTTGGAAACGTGCCCCGATCGGCACGATGTCGGAAAAGGAATGGAATGAGACCATGGACGTCAATCTTAAGGGGACATACCTCCTGTGCAATGCCGTCGCCCCGATCATGAAACGTCAGCGGAGCGGGAAGATTATCAACATTGCCAGCACGGCGGGACAACGCGGTGAGGCGTTTTACTCTCACTATGCAGCGTCAAAAGGCGGGGTCATTGCGTTTACAAAGTCGATCGCCGTTGAGCTTGCGCCCTACAATGTTCTCGTCAACTGTGTTGCACCGGGCTGGGTCGTGACGGACATGACAGCACATGTGTTCCGTGATCGCAAGCGCAGAAAAAGGATAGAGGCGGAGATTCCTCGGCAACGCGTTGCAACGCCAGAAGATATCGCCGGTCCTGTTCTCTTTCTGGCATCGGAACTCTCTAATCATCTTGTGGGTGCGGTCATCAATGTCAACGGAGGCAGCGTCCTCTCCTGAATGGCCAAAAATTTGTCGAATTCGCATTTTCTTCCTTGACTTAAAGGACAAAAGCGTTATATTTTTCCAAATTTTCGACTTGTTGAAAATTGACTCGAAAGGGAGGCGATGCCATCCAAGCGAAAGTTCCTTTCAGGGAAAAAAATCGATCCGCGCCCAATCAAGAAGAACGTCAGTGTTGTCGAGCTGGTCGATCGTCATTTTCAGGCGTACAATGCAGGGCGGCTGAGGGAAGCATGTCAATTGTTCGTCAACAAGATGCTTGATCCCGACGTAACAATCGGCATCAGTCTTACCGGCGCCCTGACCCCTGCGGGCCTGGGTGGCTCGTGCATCGTGCCAATGATTCGTAGCGGCTTTATCGATTGGATCGTCAGCACAGGCGCAAATCTCTATCACGATACACACTTTTCGATTGGGCACTCTCTTCACCGCGGCTCCCCGTTCATTGACGATAGGATCCTCCGCAAAGAAGCGGTTATTCGGATTTATGATATTCTCTTTGACTACAATGTTCTCTTGGATACCGACGAATTCTACAGACAAACCATTTCCGCTCCCGAATTTCAAAAAGCGATGAGCACATCGGAATTCCACTATAAGCTTGGAAAATATATTGCCGAACGGGAGCGCGTTCTGAAACTTCCGCATAGCAGCATTCTTGCAACCGCCTACAAATGCGCTGTGCCAGTCTATACATCGTCCCCGGGTGATAGTTCGATCGGAATGAATGTGGCAGAGACGGCACTCTATGGAAACCGGTGTACCTTCGACGTCTTAGCCGATGTCAATGAGACTGCCGCAATCGTTCTCTATGCCAAGCAAACGGGCGGCAAGAGTGGCGTGTTGATCTTCGGCGGTGGCTCTCCCAAGAACTTCCTCCTCCAAACGGAGCCGCAGATTCAGGAAGTGTTGAAAATCGATGAAAAAGGACATGATTTCTTTATTCAAGTGACCGACGCACGACCCGACACTGGCGGACTTTCGGGAGCTACCCCATCGGAAGCGGTGAGCTGGGGAAAGATCGATCCCGAAAAGCTCCCGGATACGGTGGTTTGCTATCTCGATTCCACCGTCGCTCTCCCAATCATGACATCGTATGCCCTTGCCAAGCGCAAATCTCGGAAGCTCAAACGGCTTTACGACCGGCGGCCGGAACTCATGGCCCGGCTCATGAAAGCCGCGGCACGTGCAAAGACAATCCAACTCAAACGATACAAACCGTAACACAAACAACACGAGGGAAGAACTATGAACCGACACCAGGAGTTGTTAGACTTGGTCGAAACGTTTCGGAAGGATTTTGAGAAGTTTTATGTAAAAGGAAACAAATCCGCCGGAACGAGAGTCCGAAAACACATGGCCGCACTCAAACGAAAAGCTCAGGAAATCCGGAATGAAATTCAGGAAATGAAACGGAAGATGTCGGAAGAAGAAAAAAAGGCACCGTCGACAACCGGCTCGTAACTTCTCAGCGTTTACGGATGCCGTAGCCGCGAACCGCCTCGCGGCACTCGAGACCTCACCGTTAAGCAAAGCGGGGACCTCCTATGGGGCTGGGGAAGACCACCTTTCCACTATTTTGTGCCGCGATGCTTGCCGCTTTCGGCACAGTCTCAACCCATGCCGCACCGGCTGATTCCACCCTCCTTCTCCTCCCCGTTCCCCAATCTGTCGACCATCGCGACAGATTCTTTAAAATAACTTCCCAGACCCGTATCATCCTTGGCAAAAGAGGAGGGCGAGAGGACCTTGTTTCCTCTGAGCACATTCAAACCGTGCTTCGAGATCTTCGCGAGACCGAGCTGCGACTTACGCACGAGGAATCCCTCCGAAAACATCCAGCCAATTACATCTTCATCGGTTCTCCAAAATCCGATTTCGCAGTAGAACAACTTTTGGAAAGAAAGCTCAAGGCGCCACGACTCGACGCAGAAAGCTATCTCCTCGATGTGCGAACCGACGGTGTTCTTCTTCTTTCAGAATCTCCCAAAGGGCGTTTCTACGCAGTGCTGTCTCTGCTTCAGCTTTTCCGTCCCCAGAGGAGGAGCATTATCGTTCCGGAAGTAACGATCCACGATTGGCCAGCATTCAACATTCGTGGCATCATCGAAGACAGCCCGGCTCCTTTCTGGCCAAACCCTGAGCATTTCAAGAAACTTGTCGACTTCCTCAGCCGATACAAGTTGAATGCGTATGTAATTTCTGTCGATTCCATAACCGACGTGTTCAGACTGAAGCACCTTCAATCGCTTGCCAAGGAACGGTACATCGACATCATCCCGAAGTTTGCGGCCACTGAACTACTCAAAGAAAACAGCCTCGATGAATGGATCATTCGCGCGAGCCGACTATTCACCTCATCCTCTGTTTACATCGGAGCAAGCGAGAAACTACCGCTCCATTCACTAAAGAGGATTTCTGCCGCTTTCCGAAAAGAACAGAAAATTGTAATCATGGATGCCGATGCTGTGGACAGTTGGCTTACGGCCCAGCTTCAGGGAGAAATTGTTTTCCTTCACCAATCTCTGAGTAAGTTCCCAATCGCTGAGACAAAACAACCGAAGGGGCGGATCATCGTATCGATGCGTCGTCTGCCGGAGAGTGGTACCTTCCCTCCTCTGTTTTCTCTTCTTCCTTCACTCCTCGAACAAAGCACGCTCGCAAAGGAGAAAGCGCTCGGACTTCTTATCCCTTCGTGGGGCCACATCAGAGACGGATCGATTGCCGAATTCAACCTCTACGGCTATGCATGGACGGCACAATGCGGGTGGAATCCGATTCCACTTGACCATGTCAGATTTGATGAAAGATTCTTCGCCGATCTTCTGGGGGGAACGGAGACGGCACGCGTGGGGCAGTTGGGGACACTTCTTCTCTCTCAACCTCCTCATCAGGTCAGCTGGAATGAGTTGTGGACCGATCCTCTAAAAATTCCTTCGCTCTCTTCTGACCATCATGCCCGAATTCAGAGTATTGCGTCATCGATGTCGTTTTTCTTAAACGAAATCTCTAAGCTTCCTGCGGCGTTCGGTAAAGAGAGAATGTACGTCAAGACCCTTAGCTTCGCGGCGCGCCTCAACCTCTGGTTTGCGCGCAAGATGAAGCTTGCAGGGGATATCAATAGACAGCTTAACGAGAAGAACATAACGAGAGACGTGAATCCCCTTCCACAGTACATCTCATCAAGTCGAGAGATGGCTTTACACCTCCGCACGCTTCGAGACGAGTTCCAGTCTCTTTGGCTAATGACGAATCGCCCCGAAGGTCTGCCCCACGTTATTCAACCTTACAACCACGAAATCGCAGCCTGGGAAAAGATTGTTGAAATGTTGCTAGCCAGGATTTCCGGCCACCCTGAGAACCGCTGAACGTGTGGTTCAAACCACATTCAAAGGTTTCAGCCCCCAACCTTTTGCTGAAAATCCGTATACTGTTCAAGGGCTCCGGGAGGTCGAGTACGCACCTCCTTATTCAAGTCGGACTGCAAACGATGATTCTGGACAAATTCAAATATCCCTTCCTAAGCCGCATGCGTCGTCCGGAGGGACTGCCGCCGAAGTTCGAACGCAATCCGAAGGTTGATCTTGGTGCATCTCCCGCTACCGTCTTCGAAGCATCGTTCTCTCTCTCGCTTCTTACTGTCATTGGGGCCTTCATCTTCTTTCCGGAAGTCCATCCGCCCCAGAAGATCTCGATTCGGCCGCAGGAGCTCGTGAAATTCGAAGATATCGAAAACACACGCCAGGAAAACCGGCCGCCTCCGCCTCCCCGGCCTCCCATCCCTATTGAAGCCCCGGGAGATGAGGTAATGGATGACATCCTGCTGCGTGATTCCGAGCTTAACGTAAGCGAGGAGGTGGCGCCTCCCGCGCCGAAGGTCGAGGAGGAGGAGGAATACTTCGTGGCCGTCGAGGAAATGCCCGAGATCATTGGGGGGATGGAGGCACTCATGCGTAACTTGGTTTATCCGGAGCTCGCCGTGCGGGCGGGTGTTCAAGGCAGGGTGTTCGTCGTTGCCTATATAAACGAGAAGGGGGAAGTAACCCGAGCTGAAGTGGCAAAAGGGATAGGGGCCGGATGCGATGAATCGGCCGTCGAGGCCGTAAAGAAAGCCAAGTTTATCCCAGGACGGCAGAGGGGGAAACCGGTGAAGGTCAGGCTGTCGATTGCGGTACGGTTTCAGTTGTCGAAATGAGCCCGGCTGTTTGCAACCGGCGGAGAGTGCTTCATCAAACGTTAACCGTTGTTAACCGAGCTTTCAGTTTCCGTACTTGCTGTGTTGAACAATCTTTTTGTTGAATGCCAAATAGTTGGCCGGAGAAACAAAAAGATGTATATTATAGTCGTGCGAAGTTAAAAGAACTTCGTGACAACAACATGAAAGGATCGTATGAAGAAGTTGATACTCCTTGGTCTCATCGCTGGAGCCACCGTTTCCGCGCTGGTGATCTACTTCCGCAAGCGGACACTGGAGGGGACGGAGTTCCAGGGATTCTTCGACTCGACTGCCGTGGCAGACGAGTTGTTCGGAGACGCATTCGAAGAGCTTCCTGATCGACCCTAAATAGTCCTCCCGCTGTGTTGTTTCTCTCGGCACCCTCCTTCCGCAACGCAGAAGTACGTACTGAACCGCTCCCGAAGTCTCCCCCTCTCACCTCTCACTTTTCACTTATTCCTTGTCATTCTTTTCCACCATTCTCTCATTCGCAATTTCTCTGCTATCGCTGCATAATCTTGTTTGCTTGATTTTCAGAACAATTCTCGTAGGTTTGTAAGGCGTTTGTTTCTGCTTTCGCAGATTCTTCCACCGAAGCAGTTCTATCGCGTAGGCAGATTACAGTTTCATCCGCCAAAGCGGCTCTGTTGCGTAAGCGGACCTCCCCTTGTATCATCATGAGTGCTCCACCACATAGCGCCCCCCAATCGCTTTTTCTTCAAATGGCCGACGCTCTGAAGCAGGAGCTGGCGCTACTCTCCTCGACTCGGCGTGAAGCGATTTTCTTCAACGGTGAGCGCGTCGGTTCGTTTGCCGGTTGGCATTACTATCGGTTCGAGATCCCCGAAGAAATCTTTGCGCACCGGATCGAATTCGCCCGTTTGAGCATCGGACGTGGCAAACCGTGGACGATGAACGGAAAGATCGTCGGATTCGAAAACCAATATCTGACGATTGCCTTGCCCTATGACCTCGGCCCCATGTTGCCGGAAACTCTCTGTCAATGGAGCTACGAAGATCATTTCCAGCCGATTGTCTCTGCGCTCGGTTCGCTCGATGCAACATCAGCCATCCCTTCCTCTCTGTTTCACCCCACCGACGAGAAGAACAGGCATGCAGTCAGTTTCGAGCCGGAGATGATTCCGACGGTTCCGCCGAATCAGCAAGAAGCGATTAAGAAGATCTTCCAGAATCACATTACGTATCTCTGGGGACCAATTCTTAGCGGCAAGACGCACCTCCTTGCCCTTCTCGTGGCAAACTTCATTAAGGCCGGCAAGAAGGTGCTCTTCCTTTCGAACAGCAACGACGGCGTCGACTCGATGATGCTCCGAACAATCGACATCGGCAAACAGCTTAGCGTCGATGTTACACCGAAGGCCGCACGGGTCGGACTTCCGTTTCTCGTAAACTCTGAGGCGCTGGCGGCTGTATCGTTCGAGCAACAGGTGGAAACAAAGAAAGAGGAAAAACGGAAGATCTTTCAGGAACGTGTGAAACTCCTGGAGAAGTACTTTGCAACGCGCGTGAAGCAGATCTTCCACGAAGATGTGTACGCAAAGATTGCCGAGATTCGCCAGAAGGCGACGGAGAAGAAGGCGCAGATTGATCGGCTGACGCAGGAGATCGGCCAGCTCCGGCAAGCGCTCGATCGCATCCAGAACGCCTCGATCATGGATCGTCTCAAGAAGGGCTTCACCAAAGAGGATCAGGCAGCAACACAAAAACAGCTTGACGAAAAGCAGGCAACGCTAAAACGCCTGCAGACGGTGCACTCTGCCCTCACCTCCGAGGCCGTGCGGATGGAGAGCGAAGCGCCAATTCCCTTCGAGGAGCAAAAGGAGTTTCAGCAAACCCTTAAGCGTATCGACGAGTTAGGGGGACTCGATAAGGTCATTCAGGCTGTGAATGAGTTCATTGCTCAGGACGAGCGAGGTATGCTCTCCACAAAACAATTCGTTGCCACGACAGTGACAACCGCCCTCTCCGATCCGCGCCTTCAGGGTATGCACTTCGATCTTGTTGTCGTCGACGACGCCGAAACCATCGGCCTGCCATTTCTCGCTACTCTCTCAACGTTTGCAAAAGACAAGATGGTCGTGGCGGGCGACCCATTCCAGCTTGGCCCGGGATCCCTCTCCACCAACCAGCTTGCGGATGATATTCTGCAGAAAGATATCTTTTTGCACGTTGCCCAGACGAACGAGCTGCACCGGCTATTCGATTGGACGGAGGAGCATCCGCAATGGGCTATCCTTCTCTCCTCGCAGTTCGCGACAACACCGAAGCTCTCCGTTTTCGCTGCCTCCATCCTGTTCGACAACAAAATCAATGTCTTTGCGTCGCCAACGGCAAAAGGACACATGTATTTCATCGACACGTCGAGCCTCAAGAGTCAGTGCAAACAATACCTCGGTCGAAAACGGATTCTGCCGTATAACGACCTGCAGACACGACGGGTTATCGAGCTTGTAAAGCATGCATTACTTGAGCCCGGCCGCTCGGCACGCGACATCGGAGTGATCTTACCATTCCACGGACCCACCCTCTACACGAAACTCCAGCTCCGGCTCAACGGGATGACCAACATCGAAGTGGGGACACCGCAGACGTTTCGCGGAAGGAGAAAGAAGGCCATCATCTTCGATATGGTGATGGCTGGCGTAGATTACACCATCAAGCATATCGACGACAGGAAGATCGGCGAGCATCAGATCGCCCGCATGTTCAACACGGTCTTGTCGTGTGTGGTTGAGGATCTCTATGTTGTGGCGGATATGTCGCACTTCATGACTGTGTACAAGGATCGTCTCCTGACACGTCTGCTGATGCTGCTTCAGAGCGAATCCGAATCCGTCGTCGCCTATCAACCTGCTGTGAAGAAGTTCGATGAGATGGAATGGGATAAGCGATTGGCGCTGTTTGACCTCTCCGGCACCGGAGCCGTGGCGGTCAGTAAGAAGGGGACTGAGCCTTCAAAGGAGGATGCTGAGTTGGCGCTGAAGATGAAGATGCTTTCAAAACAGCAGGGAGAGAAACCACAGCCGGCAGCGCGCAACGTTGAGCTCGAAACGGCTCAGGCGGCGACGAGGGCGCTTGCGTATCTGACCGACGTGAATCTGCTCACGCAGTACCTCGGCTCTCCTCTTCTGTTCCGGCAGTCCTATTCCACGGTTAGCGCAGCGAGACGACTTCCGCGCGACCTCTGCCAAAACGAGAAAGACTTCCGGGCCAACATGGAGCGATGGAATCTCCTCATCTACGAAATGTCTGGAGGCCAAAAAGCCGAACAAACCTTTTTTTCCAAATCCGCCGTCGAATCCCGCATCCGTTGGGATATCAACAGTCTGAAGGCTTTCTATTCTTCGGATGTCGAAGCAATGATTGAGGAGGGCAAACAGAAGATCGCCGTTGCAGTCTCTAAGATCTTTCAGGAAACTCTCGGAAGACCACAAGCAACGAATCCGCAAGAGTGGTCAACTGTGTATCTGAACTTCTTGAGCCGTGTGGAGGGGTATTTGAGCTGGATATCCGAGCAGTTGAGGAAATAGAAACAGGGTCGTCAGTTCCTCCCCGGCTTATCCGGTATGCGAACACCGCTGGGTCCCCATCCCTCCCAAAACAATTCATTTTTCGATAACAGTTTCCTGACTACCGCCATTCCATCATTCCAATCTCCCACGCCATCATTCCTTCTTCGCTTCTGCCAGCACTCTCAGCCTCGCCGCCTCAAACTCATCACCTTTGTTCCATGTCGGCATGGCCGGGTTGTCTGCTATGCGTTTGACGACTCGCAGGACAAACTCCGCTTGCTGAATGGCTCCTTCAAAGTTCCAATCATCCCGAAGCTCATCGCTCGGCTGGTGGTAGTGTTTCTCGTTGTACAAATCCACCATCTCCTTGGCAAACGATCCCGGTTTGCCGATGAAGTCCGTGCCGGTATCTAAGTAGAGCACGGGAACGCCGACCTTCGCAAAGTTGAAATGATCGGAGCGGTAGAAATACCCCTGCTCCGGATAGGCGTCAGGTTTCACGACCATTTTCATCTCTCTTGCCACTGCGTCCACCTCTGCTCCAAGGCTTGATCGATCCCATCCGAGGAAGGTAATGTCGTTGGTCTTCCCCCAGATGTTGATTCCGTCGATATTCATATTCGCTGCCATACTTGCTACCGGTACTGTAGGATTCTGGGCGTAAAATTGCGAGCCAAGCAGTCCGTACTCCTCCGCCGCCACGGCGACGAAGAGGAGCGAACGCTTCGGCTTCGTGGTCATTGTCGCAAACGCTTTGGCCAGCGTGAGCATCATCGACGTGCCTGATGCGTTATCCAGGGCACCGTTGTTGATCGAGTCGCCATTCACCGGTTTACCTATGCCAAGGTGGTCGTAATGGGCAGAGAAAATCACATACTGCTTGCTCAACGCAGAATCGCTACCGGTGAGTTTACCGATGATGTTGTTCGTTGTGAGCCGTCGGACAGTGAACTTCATCGAAGCAGAGACTTTCAATCTCAGCGGCACCGGCTTGAAGTCGCGACTCCCTGCATCCTTGATCAGTTTGGCGAGATCAAAGCCGGCCATGGTGAGGTATTTCTTCGTTGCCTCTTCTGTTGTCCAGCCTTTCAGAACGATTCTGCCTGCCGGATCTTCTGCATCGAGATCGAAACGCTCACGACCCCAGGAATTCTGTACCACTTGATAGGGATATCCGGCCGACTCGTTCGTGTGAATAATGATCGCACCCGCCGCCCCTTTCTTTGCCGCGATTTCGTACTTGTACGTCCATCGTCCGTAATACGTCCGCGCCTTGCCGCCAAAGAACTTCGGATCGTCAGAAGGCGGATCGTTATTGAGCATCAGGAGAACCTTTCCTTTGACATCCACACCTTTGTAGTCATCCCAATTCTGCTCCGGCGCATCAATGCCGTAACCGACAAAGATCAGGTCTGACTCCTTAAGCGTCACATTCGTCTGATGGTAACCGCTCATGATCACGGCCTCGTTCGAAACATGGAGGGGGATCGTCCTTCCACCGTGCTTGATCTGGATGCTCGAGCCGGGGAGAAGCTTCGTGCCGATGATAGGGACCTTTTGCAAGTAGGTGCCGTTTTCGCCTGCAGGCTCAAGGCCAATGGCCTTATACTGAGCAACGATATACTCCGTCGCAAGCGAGTCGCCTCGCGTTGCCGGAGCTCGGCCTTCCATGCGATCGGATGCAAGCTCTGCTATATGCTTGCGAAGCTCATCAGCGGTAATCTGCTGAATGGCAACGTCCAGATCGCTGGGGCCACAACCGACAACAAGGATGATCACAAACGAAAAGAGTATGAGCGTGCGTGCCATTGCTAATGGTCTCCTACGAAGTAAACAGGAACACTGTGTGGGAGAGAAAGTTAGGAAAGGAATCTCGCTGATGCAATCATTTCTTGAATCTCTTGACGAGCGTTGGTATATTGACCGAAGTTTTTCGGATCAAACACCGTCATTCCCATCCGAATTCATGGTGGCCAAAACTCTTACCAAATACACCTGTCAATCCTGCGGCTATGTCTCCCCTCGCTGGGTCGGGAAGTGCCCCAATTGCGGCGAGTGGAATACGTTCGTCGAAGAAGCCGCCACGCCTCTCAAGCTCAGCCGGAAGAAGTCCGGCATCCAATCGAACATCGAGCCCGTCCGCATGGAGGAGATCGAGCGGGAAGATGTGCCACGACTTAAAACGCAGATGGCCGAATTTGATCGTGTGTTGGGGGGAGGCATCGTGCCGGGTTCGCTGATGCTCCTTGGTGGCGACCCCGGTATAGGCAAATCCACACTGATGATGCAGGTGGCGTTGCAGCTCAGGGATTCCACGATTCTCTACATCACCGGCGAGGAGTCCGTCCGTCAGATCAAACTAAGAGCCGAACGGTTGCAGGCAACATCCGCAACAAACATCCTGCTCCTTGCGGAAACAAATCTCGATCTCATCCTCGACGTGATCGAGCGTGGCGAGCCGGATGTTGTAGTGGTGGACTCGATTCAGACGATGTACCGGCCGGGACTCGAAAGCGCGCCCGGGAGCGTGAGCCAGGTCCGTGAATCGACTGCGCTGCTGTTGCGGCTGGCAAAGACGCGGGGAATCCCGGTTTTCATCATCGGCCATGTTACGAAAGAAGGAGTCATTGCCGGTCCCCGCGTCATCGAACATATGGTCGACACCGTGCTCCAGTTTGAGGGGGAGGCGCATTATTCCTATCGAATCCTCCGTGCTCTGAAGAATCGATTCGGCTCGACGAACGAGATCGGTATTTTCGAGATGCACGACAACGGACTGCGGGAAGTGCTGAACCCGTCGGAGGTCTTCCTCTCCGAACGGAGGCAGGGTTCATCCGGCTCAACCGTCACCGCGAGCATCGAAGGTTCGCGACCCATCCTCGTTGAAGTTCAGGCATTGGTAACCACGACAAGCTATGGAATGCCGCAACGCAATACCACAGGAGTTGACTATCGACGGCTTTCCCTTCTGCTTGCCGTGCTCGAAAAGCGGGTCGGGCTCCACCTTGGCGGTTACGATGTCTTCGTGAACATCGCCGGTGGAGTGAAGATCGATGAGCCGGCGATTGATCTTGGCATCGCGTCTTCGATTGTTTCGAGTCTGCGGGATGCCCCCGTCGATGCAACAAGCGTCGCCGTGGGTGAAATCGGCCTCGGTGGGGAAATCCGCACCGTCGGCCAGATCGACAAGCGGATTCAAGAAGCGGCAAAACTTGGATTCAAGCGAATCGTTATTCCACAGAACAATCTCAAGTCCGTCAAGACTCAAGGAGAGATCGAAATCGTGCCGGTCGATCGAGTCGAGCGAGCAATTGAGGTCCTGCTGTAGTTAAGCAAGGAATTAAGACTTTCATGCAATGGCTTGGATATTTGGGTCTCGCAACGCTGGTGATCTCGTGGATCCCACAATCGATCGAGACCATCAAACTTGGAAAATGCACCGTGAACCTTGGCTTTCTCCTCCTCGTGCTCATTGGCAATATCAGTCTTGCCATCTACGCCTTCAGCATCGGCGACAACGTTTTCTTCCTCTTGAATTCCGTCTCCACCATAGGCGTCGTGCTTAATCTTTACTATAAGGTCTTTCCCCGCCCCGCACAATGAAGCAGCTCCTTTTTGCCAGTCGAAACCGAAACAAGGTCCGGGAGGTGAAAACCCTCCTCAACGACTTTGATCTCACCATTCTCTCTCTGGATGATTTCCCGGCAGTCCCGCCCACAACAGAGGATGGCGAAACATTTGTCCAGAACGCACTGAAGAAAGCGCGTGAAGCTTTTCGGCATACCGGGATCCCCACCCTTGCTGATGACTCGGGACTCGAAGTCTTCTTCTTGAACGGGAGGCCGGGGGTCTATTCCGCCCATTATGCCGGGGAACATGGCAACGACGATGCGAACAACAAGAAACTGCTGGAGGAGATGAGAGGTGTTGCGCCGAGACGTCGCCGCGCGCAGTTTAAAGCGGTGATGGCTCTCGTCGGTCCCGGCTATGAAAAGGTCGTCGAGGGAATCTGTGTTGGAAGATTAGCCGAAGGGCCGCGAGGCACCAACGGATTCGGCTATGACCCAATCTTTATTCCGGACGGCTATGCTCAAACATTCGGTGAGTTGCCAGACGATATCAAGAATAAAATCAGCCACAGAGCCAGGGCGATTCAGGCGATAAAGGAGATTTTGAAGAAAAGGTTGGAGGATTAAGGTTTGATACCGGGGGGATCGGTTTATGAGTTTCAAGTCTGAAGTTTCAAGTTTGGACGAAAGCGCTACGAATAATCGATAAGTCATAACAGATAACTTTCCTGATTCAGAATTCAGGTAAAACCTCTTGAGCGGTGCTCTTGCTTCGCTCACCTTCGACGATTCCGTAACGAAATCCATAACCAAATAACGGATGACCATGGTGCTAACACAAACTCTCCGCCGGTATTCACTCATCTTTGTTTCATTACTCCAAGTGGGGTTTTCGCAGGTGCCGCTTTCCTATTATCTTCCTCCAGATGTTCACTACAATCCGCAAATCCCTACTCCACAATCCTTCTTCGGATTCCAGGTTGGGGAATGGCACCTCACGCCGGATCAAATCCATGCCTATATGCGCGCACTCGAGGCATCATCGGATCGCATAACTGTGGAAGAGTTCGGTCGCACCTACGAAAGCCGACCGATGCTTCTTGTCACCATCACGTCGCCGAGCAATCATCGAAACATTACAGCCATCAAGCAGCAACATAAGTTGTTGAACGAGCCGTCAAGTTCCGGAGGTTTGAACCTCGAGACGATGCCGGTCGTCGTTTGGATGGGCTACAGCGTGCATGGCAATGAGCCAAGCGGAAGCAACGCCTCGGTGCTCGTTGCGTATTACCTGACCGCTGCGCAAGGACCAGAGATCGAAAAGCAATTGAACGAAATGGTCATCCTGCTCAATCCCTCTATTAATCCCGATGGCCTGAATCGATTTGCCACCTGGGCGAATATGCATAAAGGGAAGGTCCTCGTTGCTGATCCTGCCAGCCGTGAGCACAACGAAGTCTGGCCCGGCGGACGCACGAATCATTATTGGTTCGACCTCAATCGGGACTGGATGCCGCTCCAGCATCCCGAAACTCGCGGCCGGTTGGGGAAATACCATGAGTGGATGCCGAATCTCTTGACCGACCACCACGAAATGGGCACGAACAGCACGTTTTTCTTCCAACCCGGTGTTCCAGCGAGAAACAATCCGCTTATTCCGCAGAACGTCGTTGATCTCACCAACCAAATCGCACGATACCATGCCGAGGCCTTGGAGAAAATCGGCTCACTTTATTATTCCGAGGAAGGCTTCGACGATTTCTATATCGGCAAAGGGTCCTCGTATCCGGACATCACGGGCGGAGTTGGTATTCTCTTCGAGCAGGGGAGCTCCCGCGGTCACCTTCAGGAGAGCATTCACGGAGATGTGAGCTTTCCGTTCACGATTCGGAATCAGGTAACAACGTCACTTTCCACGGTCAAAGCGGCGCATGCGTTGAGGAAGGAACTTCTTGCTCACCAGCGGGAATTCTTTGTTTCGGCGCAGAGAGAAGCTGAGCGCGCACCGATCAAGGCGTATCTCTTCGGTTCGCCGGACGCCCGACGCAATGAGCACCTCGTTGAGATCCTTCGAGGTCACCAGATACAGGTGTACGAACTTGCGCGGAGTACTCGACTTGACGGCAAGAGTTTCGAAGCAGGAAGAGCGTTCATCGTCCCCACCAACCAACCACAGTATCGTCTCATCTCGTCACTTTTTGAGCGACGCACCGCATTTGAGGACAGCCTCTTCTATGATATCTCGACATGGACTCTGCCGCTCGCATTCAATCTCTCGTTTGCCGAGATGCGATCGCTCGACCGCTCGTTGCTCGGTAACGAGGTAACTCAGCCTACATTCTCCACTGGCAGAATGATCGGTGGTCGGAGCTCCTATGCCTATCTCTTTGATTGGAGTCCTTATTATGCCCCGCGCACGCTCTATCGGCTTTTGAAAGCAGGCATTCGAGCAAAGGTTTCTACACGGCCTTTTGAAGCGGTCACATCAGAAGGGAGAAGAACATTCGAGTATGGGACCATCCTTATCCCGGTTGGTATTCAGACGGAAAAAGCCGACACACTATATCGTTTACTTGAGAGAGGTACCCGCGAAGACGGTGTCAATGTCTATGCGATGCGGACCGGGCAGAGTGCGTCCGGTATCGATCTTGGCAGTCCGAGCTTCCTAGCAGTCGAGCTTCCGACCATTGCCTTGCTCGTCGGCCAGGGGGTGTCATTCACTGATGTCGGAGAGACGTGGCACTTGCTCGACCGTCGATTCGAAATGGAAACAACCCTTCTCGACGTGCAGATGTTTAATCGAACGGATCTTGCCCGCTACAAGACCATTGTTATGACCGGGGGGAGTTACAGTGCGATCGATTCGAGCGGGCGCGAATCCTTGAAGCGATGGATCGACAACGGCGGAGTACTTGTGGCAATGGAGAACGCGGTCGAGTGGGCAGTCAATAATAAAATTGTCTCCGCCCAACTGCGGAAAGATGAACCCTCGAAGAAGGATTCAACCGTTCAACAACGGCCGTATGTCGATGAAGAAGCTGCAACTCGAGCGCTGGAAATTCCCGGGACGATCTTCGAAGCCCGATACGACCGGACTCACCCGCTCCTGTTCGGATACCAAGATTCACTTCTGATGGTTTTTCGGAGCACCCAAATCTTCCTCGAACCGTCAAAGAGTCCCTATGCTACACCCGTGCGTTACACAGACAGACCGCTTGTGAGCGGATATCTGAATAAACGACATGAGAAGCATCTGAGGGGCTCAGCAGCGGTGCTCGCGGTTGGGCGAGGAAACGGGCGCGCCATACTCATGACGGATAATCCGAACTTCAGGGCATTCTGGTACGGCACGAGTAAGCTCTTCCTGAATACTCTCTTCTTTGGCTCCACAATTCGCGCCAGTAGCACACGGGCCGAGTAGAGGAAAAACAAGGAGTTATTCCTACTTTCGCGACGGAAGGCATGGTTGACATTCGCCTCCAACTTTCGTACGATTAGCTCCGCTTGGGGGATCACCTGCCAACACCAGAATGGAGGTCCCATGAACAAAAAACTGTTGTTCGGTTTCGTGGCGGTGTACGTCTTGCTGCAGGGTCTCGATTACCTCATCCACGGCGTTATTCTCTCACCGATCTATTCCTCCGACGCCCTCAAGCATATCTGGCGTCCGGACATGGGATCGAAAATGTGGATGTTTCCCTTCACCGGTCTCTTCTTTTCCTTCTTCTTCACGCTGATCTTCTCGAAAGGATATGAAGGCAAGGGAATTGCCGAAGGAGTACGATACGGACTGTACGTCTCGCTGATGGTGAATATTCCTGCTGCATACAGGTCCTATGCACTGTATCCCTTCCCGTATTCGCTGTCGTTGCAGTGGTTCTTGTACGGCACGCTCGAGCTCATCATCGCCGGCGTCGTCCTTGCGATGATTTACGGGATGAAGCCGAAAGAAGCGGCCGCATCGTAAGAACGCATGATGATTCGGCCGGGGGTTACTGCCGGTCGTTGACTTTCGTAAGTTCGTTGGCGAGAATTCTCTCCGCCAGCGAACTTTTTTGTCTCAGGATGAGGTAACGACAAACGTATGTCCGACAAAGACGTTCTTGCCCAGCTTCGAGATGAGAATCAGAGACTGAAGCGCGCCGTCGAAGAGCTCTCCATTCTCAATGAGCTCTCCCGCACGATCAGCGCCTCGTTGAATTCGACAGAAATCATGAACGCCATCGTCCGGCGCTCGCTTAAGGCAGTCCATGCCGAGCAGGGCGTCATCACATTAGTTGACAACGCGCAGGCAGATTCGCCGATGCAGACATTGATTCGCGCTGTGGTCAGCACAAGTCAACATGAGCAATTCCATGCCAACCAGGCGCTTCTGGGTTGGATGCATTTGAACAAGAAACCGATCATCGTGAACCACCCAAAAAGCGACGAGCGATTTCAGGGTGTCCCCTGGGATCCATCAATCAGAAATTTTGTGTGTGTCCCACTCATGGTAAAAGCTGCCCTCCGTGGTGTTCTCACAGTTTACAACAAGAAGGAGGCTGAAGGTTTTGTGGACGACGATCAACGACTTCTCGCGATCATCGCCGCCCAATCTGCCCAGGTGATAGAGAACGCGCGCCTCTACGAGCAGGAAAAAGCGTTTCTGCGGATACAAGAGGAAGTTCGACTTGCTGGCCGGATTCAGACGGATCTTCTGCCAAAAACCAATCCGTCGATTCCGGGGTACGATGTTGCCGGCAAGTCCATTCCCGCCCAGGCTGTCGGCGGAGATTACTTCGACTTTATCCGTATCGACGAACGGAGGATTGTGATCTGTCTCGGTGATGTTTCAGGGAAGGGCTTGCCTGCATCGCTGCTCATGGCAAACACGCAGGCCACTCTGCACACGCTTGCGCTTGATGCTCTGCCGGCGGGAGAGTACATCCGACGGGCTAACCAGATCCTGTTTCAGAATACAAGCCCCGAAAAGTTCGTCACCATGTTTCTTGGCATTCTCGATTCAGCCAAGCATACGTTCGAGTACTGCTGTGCCGGACATGACAATCCTTTTTTCTTTTCAGGTACCGTACGACGTTTGGGAACAGGCGGCATCGTGCTTGGCATGCTGAATGACTTCCCCTACGAGCAGGGAACTATTTCACTCGAACCGGGGGATACGATTGTGATGTATTCCGACGGGATCACGGAGGCCATGAATTCCCAGGAAGAGGAATTCTCAGAACAGCGGCTGCTTGAATTCCTGCAAAATCATCGAAACAATCCATCGGCAACACTCCTCAATGAACTTTTTCATGCCGTGAACAATCATACAAAAGGAACTCCGCAAACCGACGATATGACTGGCATTGTTATCACTCGAACGGGGTAGTCGGCGTCATTCGTGAAAAATCTCTCCCGAAGCCTGCGTTGCTTCCTTCCCTCCCCAGCCGTATATTGAGCAACCGATACGGAAACACACCGCAGCTTATGCCCGACGATCAGCACACCGGCACAATTCGTTTCCTCTACAGGTTTCAGTTCGAGGATGGTTCCGAGAAGGCCTTTGAAATTCTCCTCGATGGATCGTCGCTCGAACTACGCACGTCTCCACCCGCAAACCGACCGGAGTGGACAAAACTCCCCTTTCAACAATGTGACAATTGTCCTCTGAGCAATTCGGTCGAGTATTGCCCAGTCGCTGTGAATCTTGCTTTGCTTGTTGATTCATTCAAGATGTACAACTCAACGGACAATGTCTTTGTCGTCGTCGATGGTCCCGAACGAAGCTACGGCAAGGAAACTTCCCTCCAAAAAGGTCTGAGCTCGATCATGGGAATCTATATGGTCACGAGCAATTGCCCGATCATGGATCAACTCCGGCCCATGGTGCGTTTTCATCTCCCTTTTGCAACGACAACGGAAACGGTTTATCGTTCCGTCGGAATGTATTTGCTTGCTCAGTACTTTATCCAGCGTCACGGCGGCACGCCCGATTGGAAACTCGAAAAACTTATCGACACCTATCGGGATGTTTCAAAGGTCAACAAAGGGATGTGGCAACGACTTTCAGCAGCATCGAAGCTTGATGCCAACGCGAATGCGATTGTGATTCTGAATTCCTTTGGCGATACGCTTCGCCACTTTGTGAAAAGCAGCATCGACGACATCGAACGGCTCTTCACCGATTACGTCAAACGCAGCCAGCAGTAACAACGCCGGAGGTTCAGTCTGACGATCGAAAACTCTTTCACGAAAGCTATTGCGTCGCTGAACGCGATTTTTGATTTCATTGATCGGTTCTGCTCAGAGCACCGCATTGATACAACAGCACAATATGCGGTGAAACTTGCTGTTGAGGAGCTCTTCACGAACATGGTCAAATACAATCCTGAGAACTCCGCCGATGTTCTCATCTGTCTTGAACATGGCGGGAAAGGATTGCGCGTAAAGATGACAGACTTCGGCGTCAAACCCTTCGATTTCACCAAACTCAAGGAAGTCGATGTCAATAAGCGGATCGAGGAGCGCACTCCCGGAGGATTGGGTATTTTTTTAACACGAAAGCTTGTCGATGAAATTCATTATGAATATGTGAACGGAAACAACGTCATAACGTTTGTTAAGAACGTGGAGCACTGATATGTTTGACATTCGAGTGACCGAAAACGGAGAGGTAACTATCAGCGGCAGACTCGATGCCGCGCAGGTCGAGAAAGCTCGATCTATCCTTGATACCATCGACCAATCTTGCGTTTTGAACATGAAAGGACTGGACTACATCTCCAGCGCCGGGCTGGGGATTCTCCTCGCAACACAGAAACGGCTTATGGGCTCTGGGCACAAGATTAAAATCGTGAATATGAGCGGGCACATTAGAGATATCTTCCATTATACCCGTTTTGACACGGTTTTCGAGATAGAATCGGAGCCGACGCGTTAGGGAAAATCAGCGTTATTTTCAGTTTTCCGAAGAATTGCTTAGATTCCCACGTCCAGGCGTGGGATTTTTTTTGTAATCCCTATCAACTTTTTCATCGCTCGATTGTATTGTATGTCAGACTCTCAAGACGCGAGTTTAGTGGATCAGTGTCTTCAAGGAAACAGACGTGCCTTTGAAGTCCTGCTTGACCGCTACCAGCGCACAGTATTCAACGTTGTGTACCGCATCGTCAAGGATGTCGAAGATGCACAGGACATCACACAGTCGACGTTTGTCAAGGCCTTTGAGAACCTTCGTTCCTTCAATCCTAAGTACAAGTTCTTCAGTTGGATTTATAAGATTGCGGTTAATGAATCCCTGAACCATCTTAACCAGCGAAAGCGAACAACCGAGCTCAATGAGGATATCGTTTCAGAAGAGGATGATCCCGAAGGTTCGCTCAACAATGTTGATCTGTCGGAAAAGATTAACGACTGCCTGATGAAACTCAGTCCGGAATATCGCGTGGTGATCGTGTTGCGGCATTTTCAGGACCTTCCGTACCACGAAATCGGGCAAATTCTCGATCTGCCCGAAAAGACCGTGAAGTCGAGACTCTTTGCGGCGCGACAGGCGCTGCGAAGACACTTGATGCGAAAAGGATTGTGAGCGAAATGATTGAAGAACGTTACCTCGAACTGATCCACCGGGCCATTGACGGTGCCTTAAGTGCGAATGAAGAAGCCGATCTTCGATCGTACCTGAATCGTTCCCCCGAAGCCAAGAGACTCTTTGACGACCTTAAGCTCCTCAGCTCCACCGTTAAGAACCTTCAAGAAGTTGAGCCCCCCGTCAACCTTCGGGCGAACATCCTGCGCTCCATCGATTTCTCGCTGTACGAACCTCGTCCGGCATCGAGTCCTTGGCATCCGATGAAGAACCTCCTTGACCTCTTTAGTACTCCTCGGTTCGTCGCACCGTTTGCTGCCGGGGTTGTCGTTGCTGCCCTCTTGTTGTTCTTTGTGTTCGATCTCAAACTCCCCGATGAGACCGAACCTGCGGGGCTCACCGGCACCATCATTGCCGATGATGTGATCAAGAGTTTCGATCGGGGAGATAGTTTCAAAGTTCAATTAGACAACCTTCAGGCGCATCTTCTCACAAAGACCTCCAAGAATCTCGTCGTGGCGGAACTCGAAATTCACTCCAAACAAGAAGTCGATGTGGTATTTACTGTCGACGGTGTAGATATGTGCTTTAGTGCATTCAAACAGGCTGAGGGAGGAAGCGGGCAGTTGGTGATCAACGAGAATACCTCCCGGCTCACCACAACGGGCGATCAGCGCTACCTTCTGTTCTTTACCGACAAGAAACGAGCGACAACGCCGTTCAACGTGAAGTTCGTCCGGGGTGGTTCCGTACTTTTCGAAAAAACAGTAACACCACGAGCAAAGGGAGAATAGATTTCTCACCGTGGACCACAGCGTTTAACTCACCACTACATAGGAGGTTGATATGCAAGAAACTCTCAAGAAACTCTTTACTGGGCCGAACGCGAAGCTCGTCATACCGATTGCGGTCTTGGCGATCGTCGTGATCGGTTACTTCGCTTTCTTCTATCCGCCGACGGATGAGAACTCTCTCACCGGCACGATAGCGGGCGCACAGAAGGCGAAGAAGGGGATCTCCGGACAAATCGGAGAGCGGGACGTTGTCCTGACAGGCACGCAGATCCGCGACCTGCTCCAGAACGACAAAGTTCAGACGCTTCTGAAGACGCCTTCATTTCAAAAGGTCGCAAAGGACGAAAAATTCCGCGCCGCGATGGCGAGTGAGGCATTCTTGATGGCCATGAACAGTGAGGCGTTCCGCGAGGCAATGGCGAGCGAGGCATTCCGTAATGCTCTGGCCAGTGAAGCCTTCCGTGAAGCGTTGGCGAGTGAGGCGTTCCGCGAGGCATTGGCAAGCGAGGCAATGAAGGCAGCATTGGCAAGTGAGGCCTTCCGGCAGGCGCTCAACAGCGAAGCATTTCGCGCGGCCTTGGCGAACGAGGCATTCCGTAACGCTCTGGCCAGTGAAGCCTTTCGCGAAGCGATGAACAGCGAGGCCTACAAACAGGCGTTAAATGCTGAGGCCTTTAAGCAGGCAATGAAGAGTGCCGCTTTCCGCCAAGCCCTTAACAGCGAAGCCTTCCGTGCCGCATTGGCCAGTGAAGCCTTCCGTGAGGCGTTGGCAGCCGAGGCCTTCCGCGAGGCATTAGCCTCTGAGGCCTTCCGCGCTGCATTGGCGAGCGAAGCATTCCGCGCTGCATTAGCGAGCGAGGCGTTCCGCGAGGCAATGGCGAGCGAAGCGTTCCGCGAGGCCTTAGCAGCCGAAGCGTTCCGCGAAGCTTTGGCGTCGGAGGCATTCCGCGAGGCGCTCAACAGCGAAGCGATGAAAGCCGCCGCAAAGTCGGAGTACTAAGAGCAATACAGTACCTTAAGGGGGATGAGATGCCGTGGCGCTTTGCCATGGCATCTCTGTTTTTATAGTCCTCCCACCTTCCCACTTGCATTTGAGTTCAAAGTCTCGCATTCTAAGCGAGACTTCATGATTCCCACCCCCTACTCACTGAAACGGGCAATTCTCATGCTTAGACGCTTAGCCGGTCTCTTCTTTTTTGTTACATTTCCTCTGCCTCCTCTGTTGGCTCAGCTCACCTTTATCGACACGAAGAACATCCGCACAATCACGCTGGAAAAGGCAAACGAGTACATCGTTCCGCATTCCATCCGCTGTTTTGAAAACGCCTTCAGCTTCTACCAAAAAGTCTATCGCTATTCACCGTGGGACAGGCAGAATCTTTTCGTTCAGGATTTGCGGGACTACGGGAATGCCGCCGCCCTCACAGTACCGCGGAACCTCGTCAGCCTCAGCATCGCTCCCTACAGCTATGTTTTCGAAACCTCGCCTGCGAATGAACGCATCAACTCCACAATCAACCACGAGATGGTGCATATCGTTACCATGGACCAGCCAGGACCATCAGACAGATTCTTTCGCAAGCTTTTCTTTGGAAAGCCGGGTCCGGTCTCCGAGCAGCCTCTTTCGGTGATCTACCGATACCTTACCAGTCCGCGCTGGAATTCGCCGCGATGGTATATTGAGGGAATCGCGGTCTTCTTTGAAACGTGGAATTCCGGCGGACTCGGCCGCGCAATGGGATCGTACGACGAAATGGTTTTCCGTACTCGCGTGAAAGAGAGCGCTGAACTGTTTGACATCCTCGCACTGGAAGCTGAGGGTACGGCAATTGATTTTCAGGGCGGAGCGGTCTCCTACATGTACGGCACACGCTTCATGAGTTACCTGGCACTACACTACGGGCCGGAGAAGCTCGTGGAATGGACATCACGAGCCGAGGAAAGCAATGCATACTTCGCTTCGCAATTTCAGAAAGTCTATGGAATTCCGCTGGCGACGGAATGGCAGAAGTGGCTGCAATGGGAGCGGGAGTTCCAGCGAGCGAACCTCGATTCGATTCGAAAGAATCCGGTAACCGGCGATAGACCTTTATCGAATCGCCCGCTCGGTTCCATGTCGAAAGCGTTTTACGATCCATCAACGCACCGACTCTATACCGCTATTCGCTATCCCGGTCAGGTTCCGACACTTGCGGCGATCCACCCCGATCACGGCACATTTGAATCTCTGGCTGATGTCAAAGGGGCAGCGCTCTACTACGTAACATCTCTTGCCTACGACCCATCGTCACAGACACTCTTTTTCACAACGGATAATAACGACTGGCGTGATCTGAACGCCCTGCATATTCCCACCGGCAAAGTCCGCGAGCTGCAGGATGACATTCGGGTCGGCGATCTCGTTTTCAACCGTGCCGACTCTTCCCTCTGGGGCGTACGACATTCCTACGGCATCTCAACAATCGTGCGGATCCCCTATCCTTACAAAGTGTGGAATCAAATTTATTCCCTCCCGTACGGAAGAGATGTGTTCGATCTCGACATTTCTGCAGATGGCAAATGGATGGTTGCGGGAATTGCGGAAATCAGCGGTCAGCAAAAACTGATTCTGATGAACACGGAGGAGTTGAGGAAGGGGAAGCTTACCTATGAAGAGATCTTTGATTTTGAATTCAATACTCCCTCCAATTTCGTCTTTACACCGGACGGAAAATACCTTTACGGCTCTTCGTATTACACCGGGGCTTCGAACATCTATCGTTACACATTTGAGACGAAGACGATGGAGATTATGACGAATTGCGAAACGGGCTATTTCCGACCGATTCCGCTGTCTGACGATTCGTTGATTGCTTTCCGGTACACCGCAGCGGGGTTCATTCCGGTGAAGCTTGCCAATCAACCTGTGCAGCAAGTGGGAGCGATTCGATTCCTTGGCAATGAGATTCTCGAGCGTCACCCTGTGATTGCTCAATGGAAGCTTGATTCGCCGTCGCCGGAGAAATTTCCCTTTGACACACTTGCCGCCGGCGACTACAAGCCGTTCGGGAATGTCGGTTTGACATCGGTCTATCCGGTCGTTGAAGGATACAAAGATTTTGCGGCGTTCGGAGTACGCTTGAATTTCTCGGATATCATTCTGCTTCACAACATGGACATTACGCTCTCCTACACTCCAAACCGTTTGCTTTCGCCCGGCGAGCGATTTCACGCGCTCTATCATCACCGATTTTTGGAGTGGACAATCCGCGCAACCTACAATGCGGCACATTTCTACGATCTGTTCGGACCGACGAAGGCGAGTCGCAAAGGGTATTCGCTGGGGATTCAGTACAAGAAGTACATTCTCTACGACGACCCGAAGACATTCGATTATACGCTGAGCGGGATGGGTTACTGGGGACTCGAGCGATTGCCGGATTTTCAGAATGTCGGCCCGCAGGCGGGGAAAAGGACGTTCGATCGGTTCTTCACGCTCAAAGCTGCGCTCACGTACAAGCACTTTGAACGTTCGATCGGTGCGGTGGATGATGAAAAAGGAGTTCTCTATCAGCTCACATCGGGGAACACCTATGTCCTTTCGAAATTGCATCCCCGGGTTTCCGCCGCCATCGATTACGGGATAGCTCTGCCGATCAATCATTCTTCTCTCTGGCTGCGAACCTCCGGTGGAGTTGCCGTGGGCAATCGGAGTGACCCTTTCGATAATTTCTATTTTGGAGGATTTGGAAACAACTGGATCGATTACCTTGACGCAAAGCGATACCGGGAAGATCACAGCTTCCCCGGCGTGGAGCTGAACGCCGTTGGAGGAACCAACTACTTGAAAGGGATGCTGGAATGGACGCTTCCGCCAATTCGATTCCGGAATCTTGGCGTCCCCTCGTTGTACAGCAACTGGGCACGGATTGGGTTGTTCTCTTCGGGGATCGTGACCAACGTTGATAGCGACCGGAAACGATCCCTCATGAATGTCGGGGGACAGATCGACTTCCGCATCTCGTTTCTCTCGTCGTTCGAATCGACATTGTCCTTTGGCTATGCAATGGCACGTGAAGGAAACCGAGAGACCGATGAACTGATGATTTCGCTTAAGATTCTCAAGTAACCATGGTCGGCACTATGTTCCAGATCCTCACTTCTGTCGGCGTGAGCATCATCCCGGTCTTCGTGTTTTTGATCGCTTTGATTGTTCTCGACAGTTTCAAGCTCGTCCCTATTCGCTCCATTCTCATCGCCATAGTGCTTGGTTGTGTTGTTGCGGGAATCTCTTACTTCCTGAATACACTTCTCATCGAACGTTTGGAGCTTGATCTCGTTATCTACTCACGATACGGCGCTCCCGCGATTGAAGAGATGTTAAAGGCGATCTACATCATCATTCTTATCAGATCAAAACAGATTGGCTTCATGGTCGACGCAGCGATCTATGGATTCGCCGTGGGGGCCGGATTCTCATTCATCGAGAACATCTATTATCTCCAGACGCTTAAAGACGCATCGATCGTTGTTTGGATTATTCGCGGGTTTGGCACAGCTGTGATGCACGGTGGAACGACCGCCATTTTCGCGGTTATTGCAAAAGACTTCTGCGACCGTCACGATTCCACAAGCCTGCGATGGTTTCTGCCCGGGCTTGGCGCCGCAATTGTGATTCACTCGATCTTCAATCATTTCATTCTCCCCCCGCTTTGGATGACGTTGATCATCCTCACCACCCTCCCCTTCACGCTTGCCGTTATCTATCATGAAAGCGAAAAGGCAACGCGCAACTGGCTTGGCGTCGGTTTCGACACGGACATGGATTTGCTGCAGATGATCCTTGCAGGGAACATCAAGCACACAAAGATTGGAACGTATTTGCAAACTCTGCAGAGTCGTTTCAGAGGAGAAGTTGTTGCCGACATCCTTTGCTACCTTCGCATTTATCTCGAGCTCTCCATCAGGGCCAAATCGATTCTCATGATGCGGGAGGCAGGCCTGCCGCCTCCAAGTGACACGTCCGATATCAAGGAAAAGTTTGCTGAAATGAAGTATCTCGAGAAATCGATAGGGAGGACCGGATCACTCGCCCTGCATCCTTTCATCCACACCAGCAGCAGAAACCTCTGGCAGTTGAATATGCTTGAAAAGAAGTAGGTCCGGGGACTCATTTGACAGAGGATGGAGGATTCTGCATATTACGGTCGCTGGAACCCCCCATGACTCATCTTCGCTTCATAACCCGCCTCATGATGTTCCCCGCCGCAAGCCTTCTCTCGTTCTGCGGATGTAGTGATGCAGAATCCGGAGCCGACTTTAAGAACGAAACCATCCCGACAGCGCGTGTGCTCGAATTCGAGGGGTATATCAAAAGTGGCACGGCAAGCAGTGGAGAGAAGATGTTCGTGAAGGGACGCGTGTCGTACTCCGTTAAACCTGCCCCTCTCCTTGGCAAGGCTCTTCACCATTTGTATGATGTTGGGATGATAACGGAAACGGCTGTACACTACTTCAACCAACAAGACAGTCTAATGAAGTCGATTCGAACGATGGCAACCTCACTCGAACGAATCGTGCTGAATGCCGACCCTGAAGTCAATCTCGTGCAGCGGCACACCCTCGGTCAGCAGCACTGGATGTATCTTGGCTTCACGTTGCAGAATATGGAATTACGGTTTAGCCACGTTTGGGTAACCGAGACTGAGGAGTAATGGAGCAAATCCCTGTTTGAGGGACACCCACCGGATCACAGAAAGCAGACGGCGAGAGCGGACCGTCCGCTGAAGCATGGCAAGGCTCAAATCGGATTTTTCCCATGATTGGTAGCACTGTCTCCCATTATAGAATTCTGAAGAAATTAGGCGAAGGCGGAATGGGGGTGGTCTACGAAGCCGAAGACACCAGGCTTCGCCGCACGGTGGCCTTGAAGTTTCTCCCTCCGGAACTCACCCGCGACGCCGAAGCCAAACGCCGTTTCATACAGGAGGCCCGCGCGGCATCCTCCCTCGATCACCCGAATATCGCCGTCGTCCACGACATCGACGAAACACCTGACGGCAAATCGTTTATCTGCATGGCCTACTATGAGGGAGAAACCCTCAGGCAACGCCTCGAAAAAGGGAAACTGAGCGTCCAGGAAGCGATCAACATCGCTATTCAGGTTGCTCAAGGGTTGCGCCGCGCAAGCGAGGCGGGTATTGTCCACCGGGATATCAAACCGGCCAATCTCATCATTACGACACGAGGCGAAATAAAAATCGTCGACTTCGGCATCGCCAAGCTTGCCGACCAGACAAAAGCAACGCGCGGCGCGCCCACGGCCGGAACAGCCGCCTACATGGCGCCTGAGCAAATCCTCGGCAACGAAGCTGATCATCGTAGCGACCTCTTTTCCCTTGGCGTTGTCCTCTACGAAATGGTGACCGGTCGGCGTCCGTTCCTTGGCGAACATGAACCGGCTCTTCTTTATTCAATCGTGAACACAATTCCCCCTCCTCCATCAAGCATTGTGCCGGATATTTCCCCCGAGCTCGATCGGATCATTCTCAAACTTCTTGAAAAGGACCCCGCCAGACGATACCAGTCGGCGATAGAGTTGTGGAACGATTTGAACGTGGCGATGGGGGAACAGCCAACGCCGCTTCCCTCAATTCTCCCACATATCCGCATCTCCTCGAAAATCCTTTTGAGTTTGATTATCAGTGTGATTCTTGTGCTGCTATTTGCCTTACCGCAACCTCGTGATCGCCTTACCGACTTGATAAAAGCGATTTTGTCAAGCCGCCCGCAACTGCTGGTTGTTCTCCCCTTTGCCGTTATCGGCCCCGACTCTGTCAGTGCCGCGGTGGCCGATGGTCTGACAGATGTCCTCTCGGCACGAGTAACACAGTTCGCTTCGTTCAAAGAAAAAGCGGTGATGATTCCCCCTGCCGACGTTCGCCAACGCAAGATCGCCACGGCAGGTGAGGCCTGGAGAGAATTCGGTGCCACGCATGCCATAGGGGGAAGCATCCAGCGCAACGGAAACCGGCTTCGGGTTATTCTTACGCTCAACGAAACCGACCCTCCACGACAAATCGACTCACGCGAATTGGAGATGGAGGCGGCTCAACTCACATCGCTACAAAACTCTGCCACGGAGCACCTCATGGCGCTCCTTGGCGCCGAGGTAGAGAGTTCAGTCCTAACACCTGCGCTTGGCGAAACAACAGACGAGCGGGCGAATGATTTCTATCTTCTTGCCCGTGGTTATCTCTCGCGATACGAAAAATCCGGCAACATCGATCTTGCCATCGAGCTGCTCAAGCAGGCTCTTGAACGAGATTCCCTCTTTGCCCTTGCCCATGCGGCTTTGGGTGAGGCCTACCTCCGAAAATACGATTTCACCAAAGATGCTCAATGGGTCAACGCTGCTCTCGAAAGCTGTAATCGGTCGATCCTCATAAACGAGGATTTACCGGCAGCGCATATCACAAAGGGTATTCTTCTGACAACAACCGGGCGGTATGAGGATGCGATTCTTGAATTCCTGCTTGCCTTGAGGCGCGACTCTTCCTCAGCCGACGCCCACCGCGAGCTGGCAAAAGCCTATGAGAGCCTCGAACGTTACGCCGAAGCCGAGCAGAGTCTTCAGAAAGCAATCGAGCATCAGCCGCGCGATTGGATGGGATACAACACGCTGGGAACATTTTATCGACGCCGAGGAAGGAACGATCTTGCCCTTGAACAGTACAAGAAGGTGGTTGAACTGACGCCCGACAACGCGCAAGGATACAACAGTCTCGGCACAGCGTATTTTCAATTGGGAAAGCTTGCCGAAGCGCAACAGATGTTCGAACGATCGATTGAGATCGAGCCGAACTACCGTGCATTCTCCAACCTTGCGACGATTCTCTATCATAAGGAGAAGTACGAAGAAGCCGCGCGGGCTTATGAAAAAGCTTTGACGTTTCAACCAAAAAACTACCGGGTATGGGGATACCTTGGGGAGGCCTTGCATCGCAGCAAAGGGAAACGAGAGGAAATGCGACAGGCCTTCCGGCGCGCTGCCGAGCTTGCTGAAGAACAGCGCAATGTCAATCCACGCGATGCGGACCTCCTCAGCTTTCTCGGAAACTACTATGTAAAGTTAGGAGATACGAAGAAAGCGGAGGAACACTGCCTCCGTGCAGTGAAGCTGGCTCCGGAGAATGTGAATCTGAGGATTCGTGTGGCAGAGGCGTTTGAAGAGATGGGCAAACGAGATATTGCCTTACAGCACATTGAATTGGGACTTAAGCACGGATACTCTCTCGAGGAGTTTATGAGAATCCCGGGATTGGAGGCATTGAAAGAGGACGCGCGATTCAAAAGAATCGTAAGGTCGTTGAAATAACCATCTTCCAACTATACCACAGGAGGCCACCATGCCAAAACAATCGAAGGTCATTAGCATCGCGTATAAGGGCAGGGGTAGGGGAAAGTTCAGAGTTGCTCCATCCCATGCAAAAGTCTATCGCGGCAAGCTGGCCAGCTGGCGGATTACACCAACTTCCGAATCGAAGAACATTGTTCTTCTCTTCCCGGAAAAGGGAATATTCAAAACTCATTATCACAATCTCGCTTACAAGAAGTCGAGAAGGGTGTTGGGGAATGCTCCAAAAGGCAGGTACAGCTACTTCATCTATCATAAGCCCTCCAAGACATTTGCAAGAGGCTCCCATCCTGAGATGGAAGTACTGTAGGAGAGATTCATTCTGCAGCACCGGCTCCAGAAAACACAAAAGGCGACATTCTTACCCCGTGTCGCCTTTGTGTCGACGGAGTTCACCTCCGGAGAGCCGATAAGGAGGCAGGCTCCATCGTTCTATGACACGAGTGCAATTACCGAATTAACACCATCTTCCTTAACTGAACAAACCGGTTCTGCGGGTCGTTGATCGGAGTTGCTTCAAGTCGATAGAAATACACTCCTGAAGCAACATTCCCTCTCCACTGAACTGGATGAATTCCCGCCGTACGCTCTTCATCTAGCAGCGTCGTAATCTTTTGGCCAAGGATATTATAGATCTCGAGCTTAACGCGACTCGCCACCGGCAATGCGAATCGAATGGTCGTTGTGGGGTTGAACGGATTCGGATAGTTTTGCTCGAGGTCGAAAGAAGCAGGCACAATGAGCCTTTCCTCGACGGAGGTAACTTCACCTGTTTCCCCAATCGTTAGTGTGAGCGTTTGCCCGTCCGTTGTGTAGTAGGTAATGAGCCATGCATCGGAGGCAGCACCAATCCGGAATGAATTGCCGGGACTCGACCCACCCGGCACACCAAGTCGCACCAGCTCCGCCATTGCACGAGCCAAACGGTTCTGCAGTCGCAGTGAACGGCCAAGCACAGAGTCGGCCCGGAGAATGGCAATGTTCGACTCCAGCCAGTTTCGAATGGAATCGGCAGCGGCGAACCGCGGGGGGAGACTTGTAGACTCGTACATGTCAGTGACTGTATTGCCGGCGGTGACTTCTATAAAGAGCGCGAGCGCTTTCGATTGGCTATAGAAGCCAAAGAGCCACGATTGCACAAGTCCGGTTGAGTCCACCGAATCCGCCTTTGCGTACCGGAAGACAGCATCCGCCGACCATTCCTTAGCTGCAACAAGCGCGGTCTGGAACGGTGTCCGCTCGGTCGTCTTCACCGCACGATTGAGAACAACACCGGTACGAGCGTCGATCGCGACAAGCACGTTCCGATTTGCCGTGGCTGAGGAATACGGATAGAGAATCACCCAGATGGCCTTTGCGGAATCCCGATTAATGCGGACATTCTCCAGCGCCGCGCCCACCTGATTAAGCGGAAGTTGCTGGCGGTAATCGAATCCCAACACGCTATCCACGTAGTCGTCCGCGACGGAGACCGCTACGTTACTGTTCACAAGGGAGTCAGCCGGGGGGAGTGGAGCAAAATGGAGCGGTGCATTCACCGGCAGCCGCTCCTCGCGCGAGAAGAAACTCGTGCGCGAGGCAACCTTGATATGGAGAATACTGGGTTTCGTATCAGCCCGATAGAAATATTCCCACGCAGGAGATTTTCCGGTCGAGTCCACAGTGTACCCTCGGAGGCTGTGGATTCTCACCAACTTCGCATCGGAACTCCACAAGGCGGCAATAGAATCCGCTGTCGGCTTGAGTTCAAACGCAAGCGACGATACGCGAGTTGTTGAAACACCAGGGACCGCCCGAATCCTCACAAAACCAAATCCAGGCCGACCCAGACTA
This sequence comes from Bacteroidota bacterium, assembly GCA_035559595.1. GTDB lineage: Bacteria > Bacteroidota > Ignavibacteria > UBA10030 > UBA10030 > DATMBF01. The sequence continues at coordinate 83,316 of DATMBF010000032.1, forward strand.
TCTTTGCCGGTATAACTGATGTACCAATAGCTCAACGTATCTTGCGGGAACTGTGTGATCTCCGATTTCAAAAACATGGAGAGAGTCACTTCCGTACGAGTCGCCAGGAACTGCCAGAAGGCGGTAGCGGAATCAAGCGCTGTTCTTGAGTCGATCCATCCAGCTTGAATCGACGGCCGTGGGTGGAACGAAGAGTCGGGATAGGCACGCTCGAAGATCTTCGACGTATCATTGCCCGTCACCGTCATAACATTGGAACGACGGAGACTCCCCGAATAATACCATACAAGCCATCCGGCAAATCGTCCGGAGTCCGGCGCTCCCGAAGAACCCACCGATATCAGCCGAGCATCGGACGCCCAGCGAGTTGCTCTCGCGGCAGTAAGATCCACTGCTTGTTGTGCGGTGGTTTTTGCAACACCGATGGTATCACCTGTCGCAGCATCGAGGATGATAGCTTTGATGTCCGGCTTCACACCCAATGGCGTTACGTGCGAATAGATGACAATCCACACCGGCTTGTCGACCACAGCACCGCTCGTTCCGCCCCCATACACGCCGGCAGTAATAAAGGAGTTCGTATGCGATGCTCTGAATGCCGTTCCTCCTGCAAGTCCGGCTTTTTCCAGCGCAACTGCACTTGAAACCCAGTTCGCGGGGAGTTCTCTGAAATTCAGTTCGTGCGGCATGGGATATCGCTGAAACACGTAGAGAAGCCGGGCACCGGAGTACGCAATCCGCCGAACAGCATTTCTCTGTGCGGAGTAGTATGTATAAACCCATCCGTGTGCTCTACCGGTGTTATCGACCGTGTCGGGAGCGTGGACAGCAAGCAACTTGGCATCAGCCGACCATGTTTGTGCGCGTGCTGCCGCGCGAGAGGCCGAAGAGTCTGTCGTCGTAATATCAAGAGGAGAAAGGCCGATAGCGATGCCAGATCGATCCTGTCCAACGTGGACGAGAAGTGTGTCGGGAATCAAATCCGCGTTCGGATCATACGCCCCGTGTGCGTCGCCGTCGAAGATTCTCCAGCGTCCGTTGCCGTTCAGATCTTTTACACCAATGGCATAGTAGCGACCGGGGGCAACGTAATTGATCTGGAACGTTCCGTTCGGATCCGTTACAAGTGTAGCGGCGACTGGATATTCGAGGGGTTCCAGATACATTTCCTCCTTAAAACGGTGCTCAGGAACAAGAAGCACAACGGAATTGACCGGTGAGCCCCCTGTTAGAGTCACTGTGCCGGAGACCGTCCGCGTGGAAATGAGCGAACCAGTCGAAAATTTCACAAAGAACGGTACTGCCACACTATCCCCTATAGCAGAGAAGGCGCCGTACATCGCAAACAGGTACTCTCGGTTAGGATAGAGAGAGAGCGGAATACGTACCGTCTTCAGATCAGTGGAAACGGAGGCTATTGCATGTTGAAGTGTGTCCGCTGGAGAAAGAGCATAACGGATGAATCGATTGACAGGTCGAATTGATATGACACGAGTTGTGTCAATAGCCGAGGAAAAGGTGAGAGAAATTGTATCGCGAGTTCCGATATTGATTGCACCGTTTGCAATTGAGCTGGAGACAACGCGGAACTGGGCAGACGATACTGCGGAAACGAGCATGCTGCAGAGAAAAATAAGCAGGTGCAATCGCTTCATAACGGCCTCCAAGGTATGGTGAGACGAGTTCGCTGACAGAGAATTGGACACTATCGGGAGGAGTTGGTTTAAGGGTACTCGTTTTCCCCGTCTCCCCCGTTGTTAGTCATCACACAAACGAATTCGTAACTTCTTATTGCTTGTTTTGCCGATAATCCCCATATTCTTCAAGTTTTTCAGCTGCTTGCGGTTGTTCCATCTTCTTAACCACATCATTAATCTCGCGTTGTTGCTATCCTGTACCTCCAACGTCAACGGTAGTGCACATGAAATCTCTCAGTCTTTTTTTCATCCTCCTAATCTTCTCTATGGCACAATCTCAACCTCGCATTGAATACAGACTTGGTATGTCCAGGCCGTCAACACACCTGTTCGAAATCGAGATGACATTGGAGAATCTTCCCCAAAACGAGCAATCGCTTGAGGTGGTTCTCCCCGTCTGGCGCTCGGGACGCTATGTGGTCTTCGATTTTGCCGGAGGCGTGGACGAATTCTGGGCTACTGATGCGTCGGGGAAATCGCTCCCCTGGAGAAAGACGGACAAAACTACTTGGCGCATTGATCTTCAAAAGTCGAATACGGTACGGATTCAATATAAGATGTTCGCCAATGAATTCCATCTTCGTACAAAAGGACTCAATGACGAGCATGCCTTCGTTGATCCGATGTCGGTTTTTATGTATGTGGAAAAGTTTCGCTCTCTTCCTCTTACCCTCATAATCAGTCCATACAAGAACTGGCATGTAACGACGGGTTTAGAGGCCGTAAAGGGAGAAAAGAACACATTCACCGCGCCAAACTACGATTACTTTGCTGATTGTCCATTAGAGATTGGTGATCATAAGGACTTCGAATTCGAGGCGGAGGGGAAGAAACACGTGATTGCAATAGCGGGTGAAGGACCCTACGATCCTGAAGTGCTCAAGAAGGATTTCGCAAAGATCGTCAAGCAGCATAAAGAGTTCTGGGGAGACTTGCCGTACGATCGCTACGTGTTCATGATCCATTTGACCACACAGGGGAGCGGAGCGACCGAACATATCAATTCTACCATCCTCCTCACACGTCCGACAACCTTCGCGAGTGCGGAAACGTACAAACGGTTTCTCTCCACAGTGGCTCATGAGTTTTTTCATACATGGAACGTGAAGCAGCTCCGCCCAAAGGGGATTTCACCGTATGACTATACAAAAGAAAATTATACGGAGGAACTGTGGATCGCGGAAGGAATTACCTCGTACTATCCGGCTCTCTTTCTCGTGCACGGTGGGTTCCGGAGTGTCTCCTGGTACATCGAATCGCTCGGAGCAAACATTCGGGATCATCGCATGCGACCCGGCAACACCCGGCAGTCGCTTTCTGAAGCAAGCTTCGATGCGTGGGTCAAACACTGGCGCGGAAATCCCCAGGCATACAATTTCGAAACGGATTACTACGACAAAGGATCGGATGTCGGCCTGCTGCTTGATCTCGAGATACGAAGCTCCTCGGGCAACAAATCCTCCCTCGATGACGTGATGCGGATGATGTATCGACGCTTTCCGTTAGGCAAGGGAGGATACACGGTGCATGATTTTCAAAAAGCGGCAGAAGAAGCTGCCGGCAAAAGTTTGCAACAGTTCTTCAACGATTACGTGCACGGAACACGACCACTTGAGTGGGAGCAGTACCTTGGTTATGCTGGATTGGAGGTTGTGGAGTTTCAACAGCAAAACTCGGTGTGGCTCGGCATCGGAACAACCGAAACGGCGGGGACAACGAGAATCAACAGAGTTATCGCAGGCTCCCCGGCGTACGAGGCCGGACTGGATATCAACGACGAGCTTATTGCTATCGACGGAATGCGCGTCAAGCATTCAGATTGGGCGGATCGTGTTAACCTTTATAAACCCGGAACGAAGATCCGAGTGTCCGTTTTTCGAGCAGATCGATTGCGGGAATTCGAAGTGACGTTGCAGGAAGAGAAGGTCCCGTATTACTCGGTTCAACGTGTCAAAAATCCGACCGACCTGCAGAAGAGCATCTTTGAATCCTGGCTCAAAACGAAATGGGAAAACTGACTCCAAGGGAAATCCATGAGCAAATGCCTCGTTCTTCTTCCTACGTCAAAATGTCGGAACCTGGTGAGACAAAGATTCTCAAGGTTGCGGTCATCCAATCCGAGATCTTTCCGGAATAGCGCCTCTTTCCTTTTGCTTAACGATTTGCTATAATCCGGACCCCGCCGATTCACTCGCCGGGAAACTTCCATGCCTCAACAGATCACACGGCGCGAGTTTCTCAAGGGAACAGCAGCCGGTACGGTTGCGCTGAGTCTTGGCCTTCCTGCACACGCCTCCGGTTCTCCTTCGCCACTTCCAAAACGCCCCTTGGGCTCCACCGGACTCGAAGTTACTCTTCTCGGACTCGGCTGTGTTGCTATCGGCTACGGACCCCACTCTGTCGCCGAAGGAGCACGGATTGTCGAGGCTTGTATTGATGCCGGTATCAACTATATCGATTGCGCGAGCTCGTACGGCAACGGCGAGGTGAAAGTTGGTGAAGTCTTGAAATCCCGGCGAAACGAGGTCATCCTCGCCACAAAAACGCTTGAGCGCTCCTATGAAGATGCGTGGCGTGAGATCAACAGGAGCCTTGAGCGCTTGAAGACCGACTATGTTGACCTCTTGCAAATTCACTCAATTAACCGGATCGAGGAACTCGATCGTATTACTGGGCCTGACGGATCGTTGCAGGCGGCGATTCGCGCAAAGGAGAGCGGAATGTGCCGACACATTGGAATTACCGGGCACACACGGCCGGAGGTTATCAAAGAAGCTCTCAACCGGTATCCGTTTGCCACCACGCTTGTTCCGCTAAGCTCAACTGATGCACAGATCAACGACTTTGGCAAGATCCTTTTTCCACTTGCTGAGGCAAAACGTTTTGGCGTCATAGCCATGAAGGTGTTGGCCGCAGGACGGGTGACACAGTATGCCTCTGAGAGCCTTCGGTATGCCATGTCGCTTCCCGTTGCGACTGCGATTGTCGGGATGGGAACGTTGGAAGAAGTGAAGGAGAATGTGGAGACGGCGAGAAACTTCAAGCCAATGACAAAGAACGAGATGACTGAACTCGAGCGGAAGACGAAGACGTACGCAACAACGGGAGTGATGTGGTGGAAACGCCCATGATGCGGATTTGGCAGATTAGCCGATTCATGCTGATGGGAATTCCAAAATGATTGCACTATTGTCAACGAGAGAACTTGTTAAAGGAGGTACTTATGCGTAAACCTATGATGACTTTTCTCTCTCTTCTTTTCTTTTCCGCCAGCCATACTCAAACCAAGCAAATCGAAGTGACCTGGCTTGGCCATGCGGCGTTCGAAATAGTCTCACCGGGCGGGACGCGGATTCTCATTGATCCTTTTATCAAAGATAACCCGAAAACCCCTGATGGACTCAAGGATCTCAGCAGATACAAACCCAACGCTATTCTTGTTACTCATTCTCATTTCGATCACGTTTCTGATGCTGTGGCGATTGCAAAATCCAGCGGCGCGTCGGTCATCAGTACGTTCGATTTTGTCTCGAAGCTCGATATTCAGGACGGACAGAAGTTGGGAGGAAATGTCGGTGGGAAATTTCAGATCGGTGATGTCACTGTGGCACTCGTGCCGGCTCTACACTCTAACGAAGGAGATGGTCGACCTCTTGGTTTTGTCGTGACCTTCGCCGACGGCCGTTCCCTTTACCATACAGGTGATACGTGGATCTTTGGTGATATGGCGCTTATCCAGGAGATTCATAGGCCAAACATTATCTTGCTCTGCGTTGGGGGAGGACCATTCACTCAGGATCCGACGACCGCGGCCCTCGCGATCAAGAAGTATTTCAAACCGGACGTCATCATCCCCATGCATTATATGACCTGGTCACCCCTTGCCACGCTGGAAGATGTTCAGAAGGCCTTTCGGGACGATGCGCGTGTGAGCATGATGAAACCAGGTGAGACGAGAAAGTTCTAAAGGAATGAACCTATGATACGATTGATCCTGTTCTTCCTGATTTCGCTTCTGTTGCGTTCCGTTGGCTTTTCGCAATCCTCCCCTATCCGTTCGTACGTTACTTCTCATCAGCACAAGATTCTCCAGGAACTGGCGGACCTCCTCTCTATTCCCAACGTCGCGTCGGACACCGTCAACATACGACGGAATGCCGAAGCCCTGGTGAGATTTTTGAAACAACGGAACATTGAAGCGCGACTGCTGGAAACCCAACCTGCCGGCGGTCCGCCTGCTGTTTATGGAGAGCTGAAAACCCCCGGCGCCAAGCGAACACTTGTCTTCTACATGCACTACGACGGCCAGCCGACGAATCCGGCGAAATGGATTGAGAGCCAGCCGTGGCAACCTGTGCTTCGAACCGATGCCATCGAAAACGGCGGCACAATCATCCCCTTCCCGAAAGCCGGTGAGGCCATCGACCCAAAGTGGCGCATCTACGCACGCTCTGCCTCGGATGACAAGTCACCCATTGTTGCCGCCCTCACCGCTATCGACGCGTTGCGCGCAAACAAGATTGCACTCACGACGAACGTGAAGTTTTATCTCGATGGTGATGAGGAGGCTGGTTCACCAAACATGCTCGACATTCTTACACGAAACAAAGATTTGTTCTCATCTGACGGTTGGATCGTTTGCGATGGACCCGTTCACCAGAACGGGCAGAAGTTGGTCTATTTCGGTGTGCGGGGAATCGTTACCGCAGAGATTACGGTCTATGGAGCCATCCGCGACTTGCACAGCGGGCATTACGGAAACTGGGCTCCGAATCCGGCTTTGATGCTTTCCCAACTTCTTGCCTCAATGAAGGATGACAACGGCCTCGTTACCATTGCGAAATTCTATGACGATACAGAGCCGCTTGGCGAACCGGAGCGGAATGCCCTTGCCGAAGCTCCCGATTACGACAAGACACTGATGGATGAACTTGGCATCGCATGGACAGAAGGAGGCGGGAAATCTCTGAATGAACTCCTCGCACAACCTTCTCTAACGATCAACGGCATCTCGAGCGCTTATGTTGGCGCACAAGCCCGGACGATCATCCCCGCAACAGCCACGGCTCGCGTAGACATGAGACTCGTTCGCGGCAATGACCCAGCCCGTCAACTCGAGCGGCTCAAAGAACACATTCGAAGCCAAGGCTATTACATAACCGACAAAGAACCTGATCAACAGACCCGACTCAAGTTTTCTAAAATTGCGCGTGTGACCTCACGCGACGGCTATCGTGCTGTTCGCACTTCTATGGATTTACCAATTTCGAAGTCCATCGTTGCAGCCGTTGCTTCGGTCACCAATAAACCAGTGGTTCGGATGCCAACGCTCGGCGGGAGTGTTCCTCTCGTCCACGTGGCCGATGTTTTTGGTGCTCCGATCATCGGTGTTCCTATTGTGAACTATGATAACAACCAGCATAGCGAGAATGAGAATCTGAGGCTGCAGAATCTGTGGGAGGGAATTGAAATCTATGCTGCAATATTGACGATGAAGTAGCATCGATTCGCAACCCGAAGTTCCAGAAAATTCCCCTTTGAAGCTCGCGGCTTGCCTGTGTGATTTAGAAACTTCTGACCGCATACTTCGTTCATTCACCGTCCACTCATTACAGAAGGAGAGAGCTATGTCCACCACACACTCTTCGCCTCGCGGCATTCACATCCTTTTGGCCGCAGTTCTAACACTCCTCATTTTTTATCCGCTCGATGCCCAAAATGTCAATCCACCCAAGGGATCGTTCAAGTACAACTACAATCTCTACAAGGGAATGCAATGGCGTGAAATAGGTCCCTTCCGTGGCGGACGGTCGGTTGCCGTTGCCGGACATCCGGATCAGCCTTACACCTACTACTTTGGCGGTACCGGAGGCGGTGTCTGGAAAACCACGGATGGCGGCATCACCTGGCTCTGCATTTCGGATTCGTTGTTTCAAACGGGTTCTGTGGGAGCCATTGCAGTGGCGGAGTCGGATCCGAATGTGATCTATGTCGGGATGGGGGAAGGATGTATCCGAGGCAACGTAGCTCCTGGCGACGGTGTCTACAAATCGGAGGATGGGGGCAAGACATGGAAGCATGTAGGACTCGCAGAGACGCAAACCATTGGACGGGTTCGTGTCCATCCGAAAGATCATAATCTTGTTTATGTTGCCGCGTTGGGACATGTTTTCGGACCGAATTCCGAACGCGGAGTGTTTCGCTCAAAAGATGGGGGAAAAACGTGGCAAAAGATTCTCCACAAGAACGACAAAGCCGGGGCGATCGACCTGGTGCTTGATCCTAACAATCCTCGCATTCTCTACGCGTCGCTATGGGAGGCTCAACGAGGTCCGTGGTTCATGTCCAGCGGCGGTCCCGGCAGCGGGCTCTACAAATCCACCGATGGGGGAGACACATGGACAGACATCTCGCGGAACCCCGGAATGCCGAAGGGAACCTTGGGCCGCATTGGCGTTGCGGCCTCGTATCCGAAAGCCGATCGCGTTTGGGCTATGGTCGAAGCTGAAGATGGCGGATTATTCCGCTCTGAGGATGGCGGCAACACCTGGCGACGCGTGAACGAAGACCGGAGGCTTCGTCAACGAGCTTGGTATTACACGCACGTGTACGCTGACACCAAAAATCCCGATCTCGTCTACGTCCTTAACGTTCAGTTCTTGAAGTCGATCGACGGAGGAAGAACCTTCACAACGCTGCGCGTTCCACATGGCGATAATCACGATCTCTGGATTGATCCGAACGACAATATGAGAATGATTAATGCCAATGACGGTGGTGCCAATGTAAGCTACAACGGCGGCCAATCGTGGACAGATCAGGATCAGGCGACCGCCCAGTTCTACCACGTCCTTGTCGACAATCGTTTCCCTTATCACGTTTACGGCGCACAGCAAGACAACAGCACGATCGCGATTGCCAGTCGGACAACGGGGTTCGGGATCGATCGACCGGATTGGCATCCCGTTGGTGGCGGTGAGAGCGGGTACATTGCGGTGCGAGAAGAAGGCGACAACATCATAGCGTTTGCCGGAAACTACGGGGGTTACCTCACACGATACGATCATCGCACACGGCAGCAGCAGGCCATCAATGTCTGGCCTGAAAATCCCATGGGGGGAGGTGTAGAAGGAATGAAGTACCGGTTTCAGTGGACATTCCCCATCGTTATTTCTCCACATGATTCCAAAGTCCTCTACGTCACTGGCAATCATGTTTTCCGGAGCACCAATGATGGAATGAGTTGGGAGATCATCAGCCCTGATCTTACCAGGAACGACAAGAGCAAACAGGGGCCATCGGGCGGGCCGATCACGAAGGACAATACCGGCGTCGAGTATTACTGCACGATCTTCTCGTTCGTCGAATCTCCCCTTCAGAAAGGGCTTTTCTGGGCAGGCTCGGATGACGGATTGATCCACGTTTCCCGCGATGGGGGCGCATCGTGGCAAAACGTTTCGATTCCATTGAAAGACCTTCCCGATTGGCCACTCATTAGCCTTATCGAGGCCTCTCCACATGACCCCGGCACAGCGTACGTTGCCGCAACGCGATATAAACAGGATGATTTCAAGCCGTACATCTTTAAGACGTCCGACTATGGAAAGACATGGAAAAAGATCGTCAACGGCATTCCTGCCAACGAATACACGCGTGCCGTCCGTGAAGACCCACACAAGAAAGGGCTCCTCTATTGCGGCACCGAGCGAGGAGTGTATGTTTCGTTTGACGATGGAAACAACTGGCAATCGTTGCAGATGAATCTGCCGGTCGTTCCGATCCATGATCTTGTCGTACAAAAGAGGGAAAAAGACCTTGTCGTTGCGACACACGGGCGTTCCTTCTGGATTCTCGATGACCTCACTCCACTTCATCAGATAGGTGATGAGCTGGCCAAAGCGGATGTCTATCTCTTCCAACCCCGTCATGCATATCGAATGCGGGGGGGAAGTGCGAACATTCCGGGAATTCCTGTGGGGAAAAATCCACCGAACGGTGCGGTGATCTTTTACTACTTCAAGAGCAAACCTGAAGGCGAGGTCAAGCTCGATATCCTTGACTCAAAAGGAGGGCTTGTGAAGTCCTTCTCAAGTAAGATTGAACGACGGGAAGATGGTGAGCAAGACGAGTTTGCGGCTTTTTTCGGCGGCGGACAGGGTCAGCAACGAGTTTCTGCAGAAGCCGGCATGAACCGGTTCGTGTGGGATTTCCGTTATCCAGATGCAGTGACCGTTCCCGGAGCGTTACTCTGGTCGGGAACGACGCGAGGACCGCTATGCGTTCCCGGTACGTATCAGGTTCGGCTGACAGTCGGAGGAAAGAGTTACACGCAATCGTTCGAGGTAAAGCCTGATCCGCGGATTCCGACCACTCAGGAACAGTATCAGGCACAGTTCGATCTTTCGATGAAGATCCTCAACAAACTTTCAGAAGCTCACAAAGCAGTCAACGCTGTTCGCGATGCGCGGAAGCAATTTGAGGAGCTGGTGAAGCGCGTGAAGGATCACTCGTCCGGAAAGAAAGTGGCGGATGCCGCAAAGGAGCTTGATAAGAAACTCTCTGCCGTCGAAGAAGAGATTATTCAGGTGAAAATCCGTAGTAATCAGGATGCTCTGAATTATCCCATCAAACTCAATAACAAACTTGCTGCATTACTGAACCTTGTGCAAGGGTCTGAGTCCGGTCCCACAAAGCAATCTGCTGATGTTTTCGCCGACCTCTCCACTCGATTGGAGACTCAACTTGCAACGTTAAAGCAGGTGATGGAAACAGACTTGCCGGCGTTCAACAAGCTCGTGAAGGAGCAGGACATTCCGGCGGTCTTCCTTAAAGCTGAGGAGAAACAGGAAGATTGATGAAATTCCATCGTCCACAAAAACCCCTTCTGCGGCTTGCGGAAGGGGTTTTTCTTGTCCTGCTGTCATCGTCTTTTGCACTCTCGCAAGAACTTCCACCCAGCGATTCCCTCGATACAATCTATCTGGATGAAATCGTTGTCACTGCGACGCGAGTGAGTGGAGAGATCTTCGCAGTGCCGATGGCTGTGGGGGTTGTCGATGGGCGGGATTTCGCAAAGAGCCGGAATATGGGTCTCGCCGATGCCCTTTGGGCAATGCCGGGTGTCGTCGCCCAGAGCCGCGCAGGGGGGCAGGATGTGCGACTCACGGTGCGGGGCTTTGGGGCACGAGGGAATGGCGATCGCTCGAATGCTGCCACAATTCGCGGAATCAAGGTGCTCGTCGATGGCATTCCGGAGACCGAACCGGACGGTCGAACATCCCTGGATATGATCGATCTCTCTTCCGTCGAGCGAATCGAGGTTGTTCGCAGCAACGCCTCCACACTTTTTGGTAATGCTTCGGGTGGCGTTGTCAACATCGAAACGGTTCCGTTTTTCCGTCGACCTTTTCTCTCTGCCAAAAACATCTTTGGCAGTTATGGGCTTCGACGGAACTCCATTTTGGCAGGCATCCCCCTCTCGTATGGGCGGGTGGCATTTGCCGCAACCTCATCAGCCTTCGATGGCTGGCGTCAACACTCTTCTTCGGAAAACCTTTCTGCCAGAGTCTCGTTCGTCGTCGATGGTTCCAACATGCAATTATCTTTGATCCTTTCGGCAGCCGACAATGAGTTTGCAATCCCCGGACCTCTCACGAATGAGCAGTATCGCTCAGATCCCGCTGCCGCGAATCCGACGTATCTTGTGAGGCGCGAGCGCAGACATAATCGCGTAGCCAGGGTTTCTGCACAGCTTGCACATTCGTTTTCCGATCAGCATAAACTCGAAGCGCTCGTTTATGTGGGGCCGAAAGCCTTACGGCGCTCCGAGCGGAACACCTACCGTGACTTCAATCGCTATCATCTCGGTGCCGGTCTCCTTTACCATTGGACAGCATCCGATGGGCTCATCAAACGAATTACTGCAGGACTCGATGAAGCGTTTCAAGACGGGAGTATTCTGTTCTATTCCCTCTCCAACGGCGACAGAGGAGATTCGTTACGAACCAACAAGCGTGAAGGAGCAGAAACGTTCGGACTCTTCACACAAATCGAACTCGATCCATTCGACCGAACGAGTATTGTGCTTGGCGGCAGATTCGATCAACAACGCTACCTGAGCGAGAACTATCCAGCGGGGAGGAGGGTAACCTCGACCAAAGAGCAGTTGAGTTTTCGTCATTTTACTCCTCGCGTAAGCCTTCTCTATCGGATCGCTCAACAGCACTCTGTATATGTTTCGGTGAGTGGAGGATTGGAGGCGCCTGCATTTAATGAGGTCGATCCTCCACCGACACTTCCAAATGTCGAGCTCAATCCATTTCTCAAGCCGATGACTTCAACAACCTTCGAGATAGGGACAAAGGGGATCTTTTTGACAAGCGGCATCGTCCGGGGGTTCTCGTATTCCGTTGCTGCATATATGATTGCAATTCGGAACGAGATTGTTCCCCGGGATGGCGGGGCGTGGTTTCTTTCGGCAGGGAGGTCAGAGCGACTTGGAGTTGAAGTGGGAAACCAGATTGATCTTCTTGAGAATTTCACGATTAAGTCTGCCCTCACACTTTTGAAAGGACGCTATACATCGTTCGAAAATGAGCTGGGGAACTTTGCCGGTCATCTGGTTCCCGGAATTCCCCCTGTTGTCTTCAATAACCGAATTCGTTACCAGCGTCCAGATGGCTTCTCCGCAGAGGCGGGAGTGGAGTACATCGGTGAGTATGTCGTGGATGATGAGAACCTTCACTCTGTTCCCCGGTCACTCCTTGTTCACGGAACGATCAGTCATAGTGTGCGCGTCGGGATGTTTACGATAACGGTTTTCGGCGGGGTTCAAAATATCTTGAATAACCAGGTTGTTGCCTCTGCATTTATCAATCCGACAGTCCGCAATGCTTCTGGAAACCGCATCTTGCCGGCGTACATTGAGCCTTCGCTGCCGCGGAACTTCTTTGTGGGAGCCGATCTGAAGGCCACGTTATGACCATCTTGACATAACGCCTTAACTCGTAATCTGCAAAATTCCTGCGAATACGCACTCTTTTCACCTTCGGCCGCATTACGGATTTCGTTGCTCGACTCTTGACTTTGATTTCGCTTTTTGGTAACTAATCGACGCCCTAAACTGCAATGTTGCCGCTTTCCTCTATTTTCGAGCACGTTTGTTTTGACAGTGAGTTGAAATAAAGGTAGTTCGTTCCTCGTATCGCACCATAGTAGCTGTATCTCCACAAGCGTTTATAACCACACGGGGGTATTCACAATCAACACCCTCAAGCGATCATGTCGCTTGTGAGGGCATCCCATCACAACAGTGTTCTTTTCTGGTCCACCACCACGAACAAGGAACAGGAAGGAACTCCTTTCACCCTTTAAAAAAGGAGGAGATATGAGAAAGGGTACGCTGTTGCTGTGCGGGTTGTTTCTGGGATTGATGGTTCCCGCTTTACTTTTTGGACAGGCGGGGACAATTGCCGGCAAGATCACATCGTCCGCCGGCGAGGCCCTTCCCGGAGCCAACGTTATTGTCCAGATTGCAGGTCTGACTCTCGGCGCTGCAACGGATGCTAACGGGAACTACACCATCACCAACGTTCCCGCCGGGAATCAGAAGGTGACCGCACGGTTCGTCGGCTATCGAACGGAGACGAAGGACGTTAACGTTGAGGTAGCCAAAATCACTGAGGTTAATTTCACCCTCAGTCCCACCGTTCTTCAACTCGATGAGGTCGTTGTCACCGGTGCCGGCGCTGCTGTCGAGAAGATGAAGCTTGGCAACACGGTCGCGACGATCAACACCAATGCGATTCGCGAGGCTCCCATCAGCACTCTTGCTGAGGTGTTGCAGGGTCGCGTTCCCGGTGTCCAATCGCTCCCTTCCGGCGGTCTTGTGGGCGAAGGTGCGCAAATCCGGATTCGCGGAAGCGCAAGTCTCTCACAACTGAACGAACCGCTTGTCTACATTGACGGTGTTCGCGTCGGCACAACGCAAGGCTTTGCTGGAGTGAGCGCTGGCGGTGCGGGTGAACCCTCCCGTCTTGACGACATCAATCCCGATGCCATTGAGCGCGTGGAGATCCTCAAAGGCGCTGCGGCTGCCACGCTCTATGGAACACAGGCAAACGCCGGAGTCATCCAGATCTTCACGAAGCAGGGCGCACAGACGAAGCCGAAGTTCAACTTCGAGATTCAACAGTCTGTCATTGAGTATCCCGACGCTTACCACCCACAGGCCGGCTTCCCGCGCACGGCGCTTCATGCAGCCTCGCTTGACTCTATTTACGGTGTCCCTGCCGGAACCCATCAGCCTTTTCAATTAGGCAATGAATCACTTAGAGGGTAAAACCGTTCTTGTTGCGATAAGCTGAGCTAGAATTAAAGCCGTAAAATCAGTCTTTAGTCCAAGATTATGCTTAACGTCAGCCTCTGTGAGATATCTCTGAAGGTGTTTTGGGCTGA
>DATMBF010000033.1:0-124419 GCA_035559595.1 Bacteroidota bacterium
GAAACACTTGCGCTGACCGATTGACCACAGTTTGCCAAACTGATGAAATGACTCGCTGAAGGCTCGAGTTCTCCCATGACATCGATCTCACGGCGGAGCGTCGCTCCCACCGTCGAAAACGCTGGGGACTCTTGAATCGCCCTCGGTTCTATCCGAACCGTGTCACGAATTATGACCTGCGCACTGGTGGAATACCCAAGAAGAACGACAAGTGTGACGAGTCCAGCACAGACTCCTCGGCCAGAACGGTTCCCCAACCCCATAGCTTTGAAGCTCCCTTGAAATCGGTTCTACATGAAGTGGATTTCAGCGGGAGTATGAGAAAAATTACGAACGTTGTCAAGTCCAAAATATCCCCAAAAAACACAGAACCCCTTCTCCCAAAACCGCTGGAAGAAGGGGTTGTTGTGAGTGTTCTCGTTCGTTATCCGGCCTTTTTCAGAGCCTCTGCTCCGCTTACGATCTCAAGCAACTCTTTGGTTATAGAGGCCTGGCGCGCTTTGTTATACGAAAGTGTGAGATCCCGAATGAGTTCGTTGGCATTCGTGGTGGCATTGTCCATCGCCGTCATGCGGGCACCCTGCTCGGCGGCATTGGATTCCAAAAGGACTCGCCAAACTTGGAAGTTCAAATGGCGAGGAACAAGCGCATTGATAATTTCATGAGCGGAGGGCTCGTAAATGTACTCGACCAAGGAATGGCGATGATGTTCGTCTGCCGGAGCCTCTTCTTGAGGCGGAATGGGAAGAAGTTGTTCAACGACGATCCGCTGCTGGATGACAGATTTGAACTCATTATAAATGATCTCAACTTTGTCGAATTCTCCCGTGAGATACCCTTCGGTCAGTTCGTTCATGATCGACCGGGCCTTGTTGAAATCAAGCCCCGCAAAAATACCGACGTGCTTGGAGTAGATCTCGTAGTCTCGCTTGTTGAAATAATCGAACGCTTTTTTCCCCACCGTGATCAGTTTCAACCCAACGCCCGTTTCCAGTTGCTCCGGATAATGATTCTTCATATGCTGAACTGCTGTCTTGATGATGTTCGCATTGAAGGCACCACAAAGACCACGATCAGACGAGACGACAACGATGGCAACTTTCTTCACCTCGCGCGGGACGAACAACGGATTGATGGAGGGATCGACTTTCGTCACGAGCTGACGCATCAACTCTTTAATCTTGTTCGCATACGGACGCGTGGAAATGATTGCATCCTGGGCGCGACGCAGTTTTGCCGCAGCCACCATCTTCATCGCCTTGGTGATTTTCTGCGTGCTTTTAACACCGGTGATGCGTCGTCGTATTTCTCGTAGTGTTGCCATGCGTTATGCAGCTTTTGTCGTCACCTTGAACTTGCCGACGAACTCCTTCGCCGCAGCATGCAGCTTGTTCTGGATCTCTTCCGTAAGATCTTTCTGTTCGGCAATTGCCACAAGGAGATCGTTGTGCTTCAGCTCCATCATCTCCAGAAACTCCCTCTCAAAACGCTGGACGTCTTCCAAGGGAATCTCATCGAGATAGCCGTTTGTTCCGATGAAGATGCTGACCACCTGCTTCTCAACCGGCATGGGAACATACTGACCCTGCTTGAGGAGCTCGACGAGTCGAGATCCGCGGCGGAGGGCTTGCTGCGTCGCCTTGTCGAGATCGGAGCCGAACTTCGCAAACGCTTCGAGCTCACGATATTGGGCAAGCTCAAGCCTCAGACGACCTGCGACTTTCTTCATCGCCTTGATCTGCGCATTTCCACCGACGCGCGAAACGGAGATACCAACGTTGATTGCCGGTCGAACACCCGAGTTAAACAAACCCGGTTCGAGATAGATCTGACCGTCCGTAATCGAAATGACGTTCGTCGGAATGTAGGCCGAAACGTCACCCGCCTGAGTTTCAATGATGGGGAGCGCTGTCAGGCTTCCACCGCCGAGCTCTTCGCTGAGCTTGGATGCGCGCTCGAGAAGGCGCGAGTGGAGGTAAAACACGTCGCCGGGATATGCTTCGCGTCCAGGTGGCCGGCGAAGAAGCAACGACATCTGTCGGTATGCCTGTGCCTGTTTGGAAAGGTCGTCGTAGATGACCAGGGCGTGGCGACCGCTGTCGCGGAAAAATTCCCCAAGCGTTGCTCCCGCGTATGGAGCAATAAATTGCAGGGGAGCTGAATCGCTCGCCGTGGCGCTGATAACGGTGGTGTACTCCATCGCTCCATGCTCTTCGAGCTTTGCGACAACCTGCGCAACCGTCGACCCTTTTTGTCCAACAGCAACATAGATACAGAAGACCGGCTTCACACCCTCTTTTCGTGCCTTCTCCGTGTGCGTGTATTTCTGATTGATAATCGTATCGATCGCAACAGCCGTTTTCCCTGTCTGCCGGTCGCCGATGATCAGCTCACGCTGACCGCGGCCAATGGGGATCATTCCATCGATCGCTTTCAGGCCGGTCTGGAGCGGTTCTTTCACGGGTTGGCGCTGAATGACGCCGAGCGCTTTCCGTTCCAGCGGCAGGTACTTCTCTGTTTTGATCGGTCCTTTCCCATCGAGTGGTTCACCGAGCGGGTTGATAACGCGGCCGAGCATTTGATCGCCGACCGGCATCGAAGCGAGGCGCTTCGTGCGCTTTACGGTGTCACCTTCTTTGATGTGGGAGCTCTCGCCAAAGATCACTGCTCCGATATTGTCTTCTTCGAGGTTCAACACCATTCCGTACGTATTCTCCGGGAATTCGATGAGCTCACTGGCCATGACCTTCGAGAGACCATAGACGCGGGCGATACCGTCACCCACCTGCAGAACTGTGCCGACGTCGTAGACATCGACTTCCTTTTCGAATCCGGAGAGCTGTCTCCGCAATATTGCGGAGATTTCATCGGGTCTAACTTCTGCCATAAGTATTCCTTTTGATAATTCTCAATTGTGTCCGACACCCTCCTCAAACCTGGCGCGGAGCAATTCGAGTTGATGCTTCACACTGCCGTCATACACCGTGTCACCCAAACGGGCAAGGAAGCCGCCCTTGAGCTGACGATCAACATGAACAACCGTTCGTACTTTTTTCTTGGTTAAATTCTGAAATCGCTCCTCGAGCAATGTTCGCAGATGGTCGTCAAGCTCTGTTGCCGCTCGTATTTCTATCGAAACGATGCCGAGTTTCTCATCACGCAACAGGAAGAACTGCTCGGTGATTTGATCCAGAATCTCTTCTCTCCCCTTTTCCGCTAAGAGCTCAAGGAATGCCTGGGTAGTTGAATGGACTCGAGAGCCGAGCAGGTCTTTGAGGATGGCCTTCTTCCGATCCGCTTTGATGACCGGGCTCTTCAGAAAGAGGAGGAAATCCCTCGACTCCCGAATCATCCGACGGAGCATCTCAAGATCCTCGGTAATCCGGTCGAGGCTTTTCGTATCCTCGGCCAGGTCCATTAATGCCTGCGCATAGCGTCGCGCAACGCGGAGTTGTCTCATACTGCCTTGGTAAGAGTTCCCTCAGTTCTTCGGTATCTGATTCAAGAAATCTTCCACCAACTTCTTATGTCGCTTTGCGTCGAGCGACTCATCGAGGATCTTTTCCGCAGCCTGAATCGCGAGGTCGGCAACCTCGATACGGAGACGCTGTTTCGCCGCTTCGGTCTCCCGCTCGATCTCCTCCTTGGCGTGCCGTAGGTCTCGTTGCGCCTGCTGGTGGGCCTTCGCGAGAATTTCCTCCTTCATCTTCTCACCAATCGCTTTTGCCTCGCGAATGATTTTCTGATACTCCTCCTCGGCGCGAGCCATGTTCCGCTCGTTCTGCTTCATCAGCTCTGCCGCCTCGGAACGGGCCTTTTCGGCTTGCTCCAGCGAATCGCGAATCTTCTGCTCACGCTTCTCCAGGGCCTCCAGCATCGGCCGCCAAGCAAACTTTCGCAGCACGAGGACGAGAACGATGAAGACCACCGTCGTCCAGACGCCTAATCCCGGATTGACTTCAAACATGCAAATCCTCCGGTCCTTTGCGGGACCATTATTGTTGGTGAATGGTTTACTTCAGAGCGAGAAGAATACAAATGGCAAGGGCGAAAAAGGTCGCACCTTCAATCAGCGCTGCGGCAATAATCATCGAGACGCGAACCTGACCGGCGACTTCGGGTTGACGACCGCTGGCCTCCATAGCGGCCGAAGCAAGCTTCCCGATACCAAAAGCCGCACCGAGAATGACCAGCCCCGAACCGAATCCGGCTGCAAGATATGCGAGTGCGTTTGCATCCATTGTTGTGTTCCTCCTAAGAATTGAAAGTGATCGTGAGAATGAGATGTCGTGATGAATTAATGATGACCTTCTCCATGCTCGGCGTGACCTTCCTGCGGCATGCCCAGTCCCATAAAGAGGGATGTGAGCATGGTAAAGATGTATGCCTGCAGGAACGCCACAAAGAGCTCCAGCATGCTGATCCCTACGACAAAAACAATCGGAACAGCAGAAAAGACATACGACTGAGCAATGAAGATGAATCCCAGCAACGACAGCAGGACGATGTGTCCACCGGTCATATTGGCGAACAACCGCATGCAGAGAGCGAATGGTTTTGTAAAGAGACCAAGAATTTCAATGGGGATCATAATCGGCCACAACCACCAGGCGACACCCCCCGTGAGATGGGCGAGATAATGTTTGAGTCCCTGTGCCCGGATGGCTGAGAACTGGATCATCACAAACGCAATTGCCGCCAGGGCAGCGGTCACCGAGAGATTGCCGGTTGCCGTCGCTCCATAGGGAAGGAGTCCCATCAGATTCATGATAAGGATATAAAAGAATGTCGTGAGGAGATACGGCATGTACTGGAGCCCCGCTTTGCCCATGTTCGGAATGACAATCTCGTCGCGAATGAAGACAACGAAGATCTCCATCAGATTTGCGAAGCCGGAGGGGACGGGCTTCTTTCGAAGCGACCGCGCTGTGAGCGTAGCGGCGACAATCAACAGCGTTGCCGCAACAAAGAGAAAGAAGACGTGTTTCGTAATCGAGAGGTCGATCGTCAATCCGCCAAGCTGAATCGGTGGAAACTGAGGAAGTCCGACGTGAGCCCCACCGGGAAGTTCAAGCTCCCTCGAATCGTACAGGTGATGAAGAAGTTCGTTGAAGTCGAAGCCGTCACCGTGTCCGTCAGCCGCGGCGCCGTGTGTGCCGGCTGCCTGGAGTGAATCAGACGTGCTGGTCTGCAGCGTATCGGAAGTAGTCGAGGAGCTAATTCTCAAAGTTGTAATGTAGGATGTTTGGTAGAAACCCGTTTCTGTAAATGGTGGACCTCAAGACCCAGATTGACAAGATACAGCACTAGCAGCGTCAATGTTAGCGACAGCGAATCGTACTCAAAGAAACGCACGAGCACGAAGAACAGCGCCACCATGAAGAATAACCGAACCCCCATTCCGCCGATGACGATTTTGAGAAACTTTGTGTGGGATTTCTCGAACCCTGTTTCAATCGCCACATATCCCATGACGAGATGGATCAGCGCAATGACGCCCCCCGTCACAACGCTCCTGACGACTTCCGGCGAAGCATACGCAGAGAGTGGGAAATACGACACCGCTGAAAGAACGCCAAAACAGAGAATCGCAAGCCGGAAGAACACCCAATCGATTTTCATTCCCTGCCCCGTCCCGAATTCTGCATCACCTTCGATTTCTTTTCAGACTGCATGACGCTTTGGAAGAACTTTATCAACCCACCGACCGTTCCGATAGCCACGCCAAGAAGTGCAAACAACGGTGATGTTCCGTACGACTGATCCGCCCAATCGCCGAGGAAGAAGAGAATCACCACGGCCGCTGCCATCTGAAATCCGAGTGTGAGATACGGCCCAAACTCTTTGTAGGCGCGCAGAAACCCTATCGGCTGATTCTTCGAACCATCCGATCGTGGGGAATCTGACATGCTGCTTAACGCTCGTGCTTTACTTCGTAGAGAGAGGAACGGTCTGACATCGACACTTTGCCGTCGAAAATCGACCCTTCGTCGATGATGAGCTTGGAAGCTCGAATATCGCCTTTGACGACGGACTTTCCTTCAAAGACGATCTTCTCGGTTGCATTGATGGAGCCCCGAATCTTCCCGCCGACCAGGACATTCTTTGCGCTGACATTTCCCTCGATCTCACCGGTCACACCGACGGCGAGCGACTCGCTGGCGGAAACCTCCCCGATCAGCTTTCCATCCACACGCACACTTCCCTGGCTGCGGATTTTTCCCTCGACCACGGTACCCGGACCGATAAGATTCAGCTCTTTAACAGGATCATTCTTTGCCACGGCAACGCCTCAAAAGTTCAGATTCAGAAGAAACTCCGATGGATCGACCGGCGAACCGTCTTTCCAGATTTCAAAATGCAGATGGGGTCCCGAGCTTGTTCTGCCCGAATTCCCCAGCAGCGCGATCGGTTCGCCCCGCTTCACATATTCCCCTACCGACCGTAAGACAGACTGATTATGTTTATAGAAGGTTACAAAGCCATTCGAATGCGAGAGGATCACGACATTCCCGTCGTCGCTTGTCCATCCGGCAAACACGACATGACCATCCGCGGCAGCATTAACGACAGTTCCCGTCCGAGCTGCAATATCCAAGCCGTAGTGGCGTTCTTGGGGTGAATATCCCCGCGTTACGTACCCCTCCGCCGGAAGAACTGCCGGAAAGGAGACTCTAAGCTCTGCAGCGCCAACCAGCATTGAGGGCGTCGATCTTGGCACATCCCTCAGCATCGGCTCGTCGATACGCAACCGGCTTTTTGAAAACTGCTCTGCCTCAGCGAGAGTCTTCTCGTCCACCTTCACAGTCGGACTCGTCACAACGACGCCCGTATCCGTGGCTACAACCTTTTCCCCCAGTGCCTTTCGAAGCTTGAGATTGTAAGCACGCAGCTCTACCAGCTGCGTTGCCATTGACTCCATCCGCTGGCTGAGCGAGACCAGTTGCTTTCCGTAACGATTCTCCAACTCCGGATTCGGAATCGGCATCAACGTTCCTACCGGCGTGTAGAGCAACAACACAATGACTGTTGCGACAATGAACACCGTGAACCCTGCGACCATCAGCAGAAGCTGCCACGGCTCAAACCGGTAGTTCTTTGGATCAGCCGCGTCCTCCTCCGGAACGATGACAAATGTGTAGCCACGTTTCTTGGAGATATGGTGCTGATTCGGCATGATTTCAACCGCCTCGAAGGGATTCTTCAGACAGGCGGGCAACCTTCACTCACGGGGGCGAACTCCAGCGGGAGTCGCTCAAAAACCTTCGAAAAGCGCGTGAAAATATAAGAAAAGAAGAGGGAAAGTCAAAGAGAAAACTTGGACATTCTCTGCAGAAATGGGAGAATGTGTGAGATTTTTACTTGCCGAACTGATTTCGCACCTTGTCTTCAATGAATTCTCTGATCGAACTGCTGAACACCGCTCGATCAAACTTCTCAGCGTGTTTGCGGATGAAATTCTGATCGAAATGATACCGTTCGAGCTTCCGGATCGCTTCGATGAGCGCATCAACCGTCTGATCATAAAAGAAGATTCCCGTTCCTCCCTCCTGTCGGTCGATGACAGTTTCCAGCGCTCCTCCTTTTCCAAACGCAATCACCGGCTTGCCGGAGGCCATCGCCTCGAGCGGCACGATGCCGAAATCCTCCACTCCCGGAAAGATCAGCGCCCTGCAGCCGGCGTAAAGCTTCGCAAGCTCGGTGGCCGATCGCCAACCTAAGAACTCCGTTGAGGGACCCGCTCTCTTCTTCAGCTTCTCCATATCCGGACCCGTTCCGACGACCACCAGGCGCGCACCGAGTCTCTTCGCGGCTTCGATGGCAAGATCCACTCTTTTATAAGGAACCAGCGCGCTGACAATCAGATAATAACCTTCATCCCGGCCAGTAACGGCAAAGAGCGAGCAATCGACGGGCGCGTGGATGACCTCCGAATCTCGTCCATAATACGATTGAATCCTCCGCGCCACATTCTCAGAGTTCGCGATGAAATAGTGCACACGATCGGATGACCGAACATCCCATTCCTGCAACCTTGGTCTGAAGATCCTCATTGCAGTACGAGTTACCAATCCCGCTCTCCCGGGGCCGAAGTATTCATCATACATCTCCCAGACGTAACGCATTGGCGTATGGCAGTAGCAGATATGTAAGGCCCCGTCGCGCGGACGGGCTCCTTTGGCAACACAGTGACTTGTCGAGATGATCAGATCATATTCCGAAAAGTCGAATGACTCGATGGCACGCGGAAAAAGCGGAAGGTAGTTGCGGTAACGTTCTTCTTTGAAAGGAAGGTTTTGGATGAAGGATGTCCGGATTTCCATCCTCTCGATAACGTCGGACATTGCCCCCTTGTTGTGTAGCAGAGTGAACAATGTCGCAGTCGGATACAGCTCACAGAGAACCTCAAGCACTTTTTCCCCGCCACGCATGCCGGTAAGCCAATCCTGTACAAGAGCAACCCTAAGATTCATGATGAGAGATGATACGAAGAAATGAAGAATGATGGAATGATGAGTTGCGAAAAGATCAGGTCGATTCTTTTCGATCGACGCCAGACCGCAACCAGCTATCGACCAATAACCGATCACAATACTCCCCATTTCCCTTGCTTCCCCATCCTCTCCTTTTTATATTGGCTTGCCCGAAGAGTACCTCCCATGTCGATCCTTCTCACGCTTGTTCTTTTCTTCCTCCTCTTTCTTATCGGATCTGCCTTTGCCGTCCTTGTCATCGGCCCTTTGATACTTCTTCAGCCCCAGCGGCGTACCGAGGCCTGGTACAGACGGTTCACAACCATCGTCGAGCCGCGTGACGCCGATCTCCCGCAGGAAAATATCACCGTAACCACGCATGACGGTTTGCACCTCAAAGGATGGCTTGTCTCCAAAGGACCCGTCGCCCGTGGGACAATTCTGTTTCTCCACGGGGTGGGGGACTGCAAGATCGCCGGTATCCCCATTGCCCGATTGCTTTTCACGCGCGGTTACAATGTCTTTCTGTACGACTCGCGAGAACATGGTGAAAGCGATGGTGACTACTGCACCTACGGCTACTACGAAAAGTATGATGTGGTCACCGTGATCGATTATCTCGTCAAAAGAACAGATCTGGAAATTGGAAAGATTGGAGTCTTCGGAACATCGATGGGAGCGGCTGTGGGAATTCAGGCTGCTGTTCTGGATAATCGGATTGCGGCGGTGATTGCCGAGGCAAGCTTTACCGATCTGAAAACCATTTCGGTTGATTACCAGCGCCGCATCATCAAGCTTCCCTGGCATTTTCTCAGGAATGTGTATCTTTCGCGCTCTCAAAAGCTGGCATCATTCAAAGCGCGGCACGTTTCTCCGCTGGAGGATGTGAAGCGACTCCGTGCACCGATTCTCTTCATCCACGGCACGAACGACACGTTCATTCGCTACACCTACTCCGAGATTCTCTTCGAGCGGGCGAACGAGCCGAAGGAAATCCTGCTCATCCCCGGCGGCGATCATACCAATCTTTGGGAGATCGGCGGCCATGTCTATCAACAGCGCATCACTTCTTTCTTTGACAAGCATTTGCAAGACGGCGAGCGCTGATTTACAACTTGAGAGCACTATGACTATCCTCCTCTATACCTTTCTCTTCATGTTCCAAACACAAGCGGTGGAGCCCGCTCCTGAGCCAAGAACACCGTTTTCCCTGGATAGCGCAGTCACCTACCTCAGAGCTTTCTCTGTCGAGATCAGCTCTCGTCCAATGGGGTCTCCATCTGAGCAACGAGCAATGGAGTACGCGGTAGGGAAATTCAAGGAGTTTGGACTCTCCGAGGCCACTGTCATGCCGATGCGCAGCGCCCAAAGCTACTCTGCGGGAGGTCTTGTCAACACGAATAGCGGCGTCGCCGTAGGGGTACTCAAGGGAAAGTCGGGCAGAATCATTGTGATAGGGGCGCACATTGACTCCTCAGAACCGGAGGTTCCGGGGGCAAACGATGATGCTTCGGGATCGGCTGTTGTCCTCGAACTCGCCCGCGTCCTTGCCAAACGCCAGAATGAGTCCACGATTGTGTTTGCACTGTTCGGCGGGGAGGAGCAGGGGCTTCAGGGTTCGAAACACTTCGTCCGGAATTTCCCCAACATCGACAGCGTGAGATTAATGCTCCAGGTGGATATGGCAAATGGAACGGGGTGGATTCTTCCCCTTGTCGATTCAAAAGCGGGGAGTTCGCCGGAATGGCTGGTGAAAGCAGCCTATGAAGAGTTCCACAATCTCGGGTACACAGGACTCTCTTTTCCGACGCATTTGATGACCTTCAGTGGAATGTTTGGTGGAGCGATTGGTTCGGATCATGTACCGTTTCTGGAGCGAGGAATTCCTGCAATCGACTTTACAACGGACGTTAATGATCCAATCCACACCCCTCAGGATACGTACGAGAATTTCCGTGTTTGGGGATTACAACGATCGGGCGACCTGGTCTACAGATTGGTGGAGAGATTCGACAACGGAATCCCTGAACAGACGTTAAGTTCATATTTCCTTTTCGATGTTGGTTCGGAACCGTTCTTCATCCCGGAGTGGCTCCTTTGGGCGTTCCTTGTTGTAGCGACTGGTTTGACAATCTTCGTTTTGTCAAGAAACTGGAAAGAACCGAAACCAACACCATCGCCGAAGTATTCAGGTTGGAAGCTCTTTTTCTTTCTGTTGATCATTCAGACTTGTGTCTGGCTTTCGGAAAACGTCGTCGGATTGATCAAGGGAGATCGGTTCCCCTGGCTTGCTGACCTCACGGGCTATTTCGCACTGGGATTCATCGCCGGATGCGTTGGAATCTGGCTTTCATTGCGGCTCAGTCAACGCCTTCGTCTGTCTCATTGGAGCGTCGGTTATTTCCTCAGGAGTGCTGTCTTTCTCATTGTGTTTTCCTTTCTCTTGCTCCCTCTCAGCATCAAAGCCGCAATAGCTCCGGCCTTTGCTCTTCTCTTTCTATGTCTCGCATACATTGTTCGACCGCCGATTCTCAGACTCTTCTTCTGGCTTGTTTCTCCGCACATGATGTTTCGATTGATCTTCTCGGAGGGCTTCGAGTTGTTTGCACGCTCGTTTGTTCTTGGTTCTCCTCGCGATATCTCAGCCGGGGTTATCATCCATCTCATCTACATTCTTTTCTTTTCGCTCTGGGCATTCCCCTTCCTTTCCGCGTTCGCGGCAATCGCCTTGAAATCAAGGACCAATCTCCTCTTTTTGAAATCTGTGCGAGGAAGACACGGACTCGCCGTCAGTGTGGTTGCTTTTGTTGCGCTTGTTGGTTTCCTGGCTTCTCGACCTTCGACGAGCACATTATGGCAGCCTAATCTTACTATCACTCAAAATATCAATTCCGAAACCATGGAGAATACGATTGCTATCGCCTCGACAGAATATCTCGGCGGAACTCGTATCTCCATCGGCGACATGGACACCACGTTCTCCAAATGGGCGACATCAGCGACAATCCGCAGAAGGAGTACTTCCACGCAACAATGGATTCAGGCACAGCATAAACTTGAAGCAGACTCTGTTGGCTCCCGATCCTACCGACTCTTGACACGAGTACACACACAGCATCGTCCTTATCATCTCACCGTCATGTATGTCGCGAGCGGAAAGTCGTTAGAGCGATTTGAATCACCTTATGAATTCTCCGCCTCGACTCGTTCGGCAACATTACGGTGGTTTTCATTCCCTGATACTGTTGTTGTTATCCCGGCCTCATTCGATTTAGCCGAGGGAGATACGCTGACCGAGCAGATCGAAGCCGTTTTCCCGTTTCCTTTTGAACCAGTTACCATTCAGGGATTCGCAGGGAATATCAAGCACAGAACTATTTTCTCCTCCTCTGTCCGCCACTTCCGCTAAGCCAATCTTTTGGCATTACCTTCCATTTGCTTCCACTTGACTTTTTCCATTCAATTTTGCTACCTTTGGGTGATCCAACAAGCGGTTTTTCTGCAAAGGAGGAGATAGCCGTGTCAAGCGTTGTTTTTCTCCTCTTAGATTCCTACCGCTGATTCTGATAATCCGAATCTGAAGTACGCTCCGCGCAAAGTAGGCGTGGAAGAATTTCCACACCCCTTCACCACCACCACAATCATAGGAGGACCTATGAATCAATCGCTCAAGCGTTGGAGTCACGATGTTCCGTTTCTTCGTGGCGCTTTCTTGGCTGCGTTCCTCCTGCTCGCAGTATTTGCGATGAGCAAAGCGCAGGAAAGCACAGGCGAGATCCGCGGAAAGGTCGTTGATACACGAGGGGAGCCGCTCGTTGGTGCCAACGTTCTTGTTTCCGGGACGGCAATCGGCAGCACGACGAATATCGATGGGGAGTATGTCATTCGTCGTGTGCCCGCTGGACAATTCTCCATCGTCGCGCGGTTCGTCGGCTACAAATCAGGCGTCAAGGATGTTACCGTTCAGGTTGGGGGCACTGTTACGGTGGACTTTGCTCTGCAATCAACAACCCTTCAAATGGATGAAGTTATTGTGACGGGACAGGGGGTTGCAACAGAGCGAAGGCGCCTTCCAACTGCTGTGGAGAGCATTACATCAAAAGAGATAGACCTCGCACCGGTAAAAGATGTTGGGCAACTCTTACAGGGACGCATTCCTGGTCTACAAGCGCTTTCCAATGGAGGAATGCCCGGTTCATCCGTGCGACTCATGACACGTGGCGTAAAATCCGCTTTGAGTCAGCCGACACCTGTAATTTACGTGGACGGTGTGCGTGTAGATAATAACTACCAGGGACGCCTTTCTTCCGGCACCGGTGGACAGATTTCCTCTTCAATCAATGACCTCGTTGCCGGCGAAATTGATCGCATTGAGATTACAAAAGGTGGAGCATCATCAACGTTATTCGGAGCCGAAGCAGCGAACGGAGTTATCCAGATCTTCACGAAAAAAGGCATCCCCGGCGCAATTCGGTGGAACGGGAATATTACTACCGGATATGATGATCATCCTCTGGACAACATTTATTCCGATTACACGAAGCAGAAGTTTTTCCAAAAAGGAATCTTCCAGAGCTATCGATTGGGAGCAACAGGTGGAAACGAGGCGATCTCCTATAATGTCTCCGGCAAGATTTCCCAGAACACGGGAACTGTCGTTCGGGATAAACTGGACGACAAACTCTACAACCTGTCCAGCGGATTGCGTGTCGTTTCTTCAGATCTTTCCAGCATCGAGGTATCGGCAAGCTACACACGGAATCAATATGGGATTATCTTCAACGACAATGCCATTGCATCGCTGCTCAACAGTCTCGAGACGGAAGGACGTTTTGACCTCCCCGGCGTGAACAGGGATAGTTTGTTCGAGCAGTTCCTCCTGCCGGATCTCGGTGAGCAGGTAAATCGTTTTATTTCCTCTGCGAACTTCAACTATACACCATTTCCTTGGTGGGACAACAAGTTTACCATTGGTGTCGATTACCGGAAGAGCGAAAACCGACACTACGTTCCTCTCGAGGGTGGCACTTTCATCGGAACCGTCGGCGGCTATTTGTTCCGGGCAGATCGCGAATACAAAACCATTACGCTTGCGTATACCGGTTCGTTCAAGCTTCCTGAAGTTATGGACATAACACAGGTCCTCACGGTTGGCGCACAAGGATTCCGCGTAGATGACCGCGAGGTGCGGGGGGAAGGGCGAACGTTCCGCATTCCCGGAACAAAAGATTTCGACAACGCCTCGACCATCTCCGCTTTCGAAAGCAATCAGGAGCTTTTTAGCTACGGATTCCTGATTCAAGATCAGGTAGGGATATGGGATCGGTTGTTTCTCGATCTTGGTGTTCGATTCGACGGAAACTCCACATTCGGTAAAGACGTCGGTATTCAAGTCTTCCCGAAGTTCGGGGTGGCCTATAATATCTCCCAGGAGGCATTTTGGCCGGAATTCATCAAGGAATATTGGTCGAGCATGAAGCTTCGCGCTTCGTGGGGTCAAACCGGAACATTTCCTCCGCCGTTCTCTCGCGATCGGACTTTTGGCGCATCCCAGTTTCTAAATGAGTCCGCACTGACGTTTGGCAACCCGGGCAACTCAGAACTCAAACCTGAGAAAACGACGTCGATTGATGTCGGCTTTGATGCGGGATTCCTCGACGAAAAGTTCTCGCTCGAGTTCTCTTATTACAAACAGGTGACAAGGGACGCCATGTTCAGCGTGACGGAAGACCCGGCAGCAGGTCTTGGCTTCCAGCGAAGGAATGTCGGTGAGATCACGAATGACGGTATCGAGATTACACTCCGCGCCACTCCGATAGACATGGAGGATGTGCAAGTGAACTTCCGAGGCTCATTTGCAACAATTAACAATGTGGTCAGTAGCCTCGGAGGCGCTGCTCCATTCACGATAGCTGGTTTCGCTTTTGCTCCGCAGAGAGTGGAAGTCGGAAAACCCGTTGGGATCATCAGAGCAAACAAGCCACGGCTTGAGGTCGTTGACCCGGCGACGGGGCGAATGGGTTATCGAGGGAATTCAGACGAGGTGTTCATTGGCTCCCCCTTCCCCACTCGAACAATTTCCGCCAGCGCCGAGGTGACATTGTTCCGAGACCTGACACTCTCTGGTTTACTTGAAGGCGCATGGGGCCATTATGTGCTGAATCAGACCATATCGCGTCGAATGGTGAATGCCCTTAGCAATCCTAATCTCTATCAGTATGTTCTTGCCCGAATTCCGCAGGTTGAGCCGGGCTCTACGCCATACAACCGTAACACAGCCTCGGCTGTTTTGGTGGAACCGGGTGATTGGTTCAAGTTACGTGAGATTGCCCTTCGTTATCGCGTTCCTCGAACATGGCTGTTCGGCGTCAATGGCATGACGTTAGTGGCGAGTGTGCGCAACGTGGCTCGTTTTGGCATCAAAGCAGAAGACATCGATCCCGAGACAAGTTTTATCCCCAACACAACGATCGAGGTTGGCGGGATCGTCGGTGCTACCGTTGAGCCACCACGGCAGTATCGGTTCGGTATCGATTTCACACTCTAAATCCACCGAAACGCTCGCACAATTGAATATTTCGAGGAGATCATGACAATGCGAACGCACATCACAGTTCAACAGAAGCTCGTCGGTGTATTGACGATCTTCTTTCTCATCTTTATGGGAGGTTGTGAGCTGGTGGATCCATCAGATGTGGAAAACCCCCAGATCACAGCAGATAACTTGTTTGCTAATCCGAACGGAGGAACCACCTCGTTGGTCACCGGTATGCGGCGATATTTCTCCGCAATGATCGGCATCTCATCGTTTATCGGAGACCTTGTCTCGGATAATCTTGATAACAGAACCTCATTCTATGCGAATGAGCTTTCGTTTCCGCGGACAATCAAGCCGACAACATTCACGTACGGCGATGTGTATGACAATGCCCAGCGCCTGAATGCGCTGGGACTTTTCGGAGTCAATACAATCATACCGAATGATGCCTTGGCAACAAACGAGCAGAGGGCAGAGGTGTACTTTTATCGAGGTATGGGATTGCTCATTCTGGCCGAATTCTTTACAAACTTCCCGATTCTGGAAAAGGGGCCCCTAGTAACGGCCGCTGATGCTCTTAACGAAGCATTGACACAGTTTAACACGGCTCTCTCACTCACGAACTTGAATCCGATGAGAGTGAACTGCCGGCTTGCGAGAGCCCGGGCCTACCGGTTGTTAGGGGACAAGACGAACGCTGCTGCTGAGGCTAATGCCGCACTGGCACTACCGGGTGGAACGAATCACGTATTCTCGGCTCAATTCGATCCGGCAAACTTGACAGCAACAACCTACGCTGCGATGGTTGGCCGAACGTCAAACGATATCCAGCCAAATCCGCGCCTCGACTTTCTCGATCCGAAGTTCACAACAAACGCAACAGCAATCCCGGTTCTGAAGTCTGAGGAGGCTCACCTCATTCTGGCCGAGATAGCCCTTTCAAACAATGATCTCGCCGGAGCAAAGGCTTCCATGAGAAATGCAGTAACCCTTGCACGATCGAGAACGACAGGAACATTTAACGATCGCGACTCACGAACCGGTCGACCAAACGATCCCGCTATGACGGTCAGGGCTGACTCGGCGTCGACACCGGTTGCAGGGTTAATACAGCGTCGTGGAGGCACATCGATTGTGACGACGTATCCGATATCCTATACGTATCTCACAACCACAATGATTGACGCTCTGGTGACAAAGGCGGAACATATCCATACGCTGTTCTTGCTGAGGCAACACATCTTCTTTCTTGAAGGAAGGCGTATGACCGATTTAGGAATTCGACTCCCTGTCACGCAGCGTCAGATCGACGGAAACCCGAACGTCGTCGCCGGCGGTCCCGGAACGACGGTCGTGGTTCCCTCATACATTCCACCCACCGACGAGATGCGCCATTTCTCCGTTTCCGGATTGGTTGTGACCATTAAGTGGGATATGAACAAGGTGATCGCAGCCAACATCAGCAGCGTATCTCCTTTGGGAATTACGCCGTAGCAAAACGCACGGGGCTCGCCGGAGGGAACCTCTGGCGAGCCTTCTTTATTTTCAAAAGATCAATGGGAAGAGTCACTACCGTGGTGGTTTGTCTGATGCTGGGGTGCAGAACAACCGCAGACCTTCCCAAACCGGTCAATGAAGAACCCCTCCCCGATTTACGAATTAAGAAAGTCGAATACCGGCAACTTCACCGACAACAGCTCATTCGCCGTTCTCCACGCGATCCCGTCCTCGCAAAACTCGAATACGAATTCGTTCTTCAAATAGAGAACATCGGTCAACGGAATCTTCAGGAGCCTTTCTACATCAGTGTCTCGCGCTCTCTGAACGACTACCAGCAGTACCTCTACTCGCACCATATCAGGATTAATGACGAACATCGGTTGTTAGAAACGGGGCAGGTGACCCGTTTCGTTCTTCGAGTTGATTTGGATTTCCCACCGCCTGGGACACGGCTTAGCCACTACCCCATCCGCTTCTATATTAACACCGAAGGTCCGGAGAATTCTACGGGCTATCCGACGCTTCGCATCCTCGAACGGAACTACGCGAACAATACGTTCGAACTTCAGATTCGATTCTAGCAATCTCCCCGACCGTCTTTCGTTGCCCCAAACCATCCCTTTGGCATTACCTTCCATCCTCTTCCACTTGACTTTTGTATTAATTTTCCCTAACTATTGCGCGATTGGCGTTACGGTTTTCTACGAATTCGGAGGAGGAAATGGCCGTGAGATCAGTCGCACGACCCAAAGTTCACCTGCATTCCAGAAAGTCGTGTCATCCCCTAACACCAATCCTGTTCCGAAGAGACAGACTTCGGATCATCACAAACACTTAACCCACAACTCATAACTCACAGAATGGAGGAGATATGAACCAATCGCTAAGACGTTTGTGGGCTGGCGCTGTTTTGATGGCAGCGCTTGTAACCATCGCTTCGTCGATTGTGTTCGCCCAAGAATTCACGGGTGAAATCCGTGGCACCGTGAAGGACAGAGCTTCGGGCGAATCACTCGTCGGAGCGAACATCCTCGTCGTTGGAACAAACAAAGGTACGACGACAAACTTCGAGGGTGCCTTCAGTATCAAGGGGCTTCCTCCCGGTCAATACACGATCGTTGCACGATTCGTTGGATATGTCCGCAGTCAGCAGACTGTGACAGTTGCAGCCAACGCAGTCGCCGAAGTCAATTTTCAGCTCGACCAAGATGTACTGAGAATTGACGAGGTCGTCGTGACAGGGTTGTCCGGCGAAATCCCAAGAGCCGAACTTGGCAACTCGATTTCCAAGATTTCAGGGAGTCAGATAGAAAAGGTCGTCACCACAAATATCATGGACGCTCTGGCGGCGAAAGCTCCCGGACTTCAAACGACGAGAGGCGGGGGAACACCTGGCGCAGGCGTCTATGTGACCATCCGCGGTCGACACACCATCACGGGATCGTCTCAGCCTCTCTATGTTGTCGACGGCGTCATTATCGACAACACCACGTGGCAGTTGGGAACCGTTCAAGCCGCCAACCGAGGTGTGGATATCAACCCCAATGATATCGAGTCGATTGAGATTCTCAAAGGTGCATCAGCGTCGGCAATCTATGGATCGCGAGCAGCAAACGGCGTCGTGCTGATAACAACCAAATCAGGAAAGGCCGCCGCGCCGGGGAAATTCGCTCGGATCAATTACACGACGTCATTTACGTCGGAGGAGGTTCCATCGAAGTGGCCGCTCCAAACGAAGTACGGGCAGCGAATCCCCTATGCCCCCTACCAACCCGGAAGCACGGATTCGTGGGGTGCCCCTTTACCTGCCGGAGCACAGATCTTTGATCAGTCGAAAGTCATCTTCCGGCGTGGCCAGTTCTACGAGAATACGCTGACGGTTTCCGGTGGAAACCCCGCATTCAAGTACCTGGTCTCAGGAACGCTTACGAACCAGCAGGGATTGGTGATAAACTCCGATCTTGACAAGCGGAGTATTCGAGCAAACCTCTCTTACACTGTTCTCGACAATTTGAGTTTTTCGAGTAACTCAAACTACGTATCGTCGCTCACAAACATCCCCCAAGACGGCAGCAATACGTCCGGGATTCTCCTTTCTGCTCTCCGGTCACCGCCGAACTTCGACTTAACGAAGTATCTGGAGGATGACGGTGTCACGCAGCGCCGCTATGGGGCGTATGACAACCCGTTGTGGTCGCTGCACTTCAACAAAAACTGGTCGCAGCTTTCCCGATTTATTCATTCCACCGGATTTGAATGGGATATCCTCAGCGGCTTACGGTTCAGCGGCCGATTGGGGCTTGATCGGTACGATCAGGGTCTGTTCCAGCGATTGTTCACGGGGGCTGCAGCCTCACCGGCTGCCGGTGGTGCGATCAGTCACGGAAGAGTAACGAACAACATCGTCAACACGGAACTTCTCCTTACTGCTAAACACCAGCTGTCGAGCGACTTCCTCTTGACATTTGTTGGCGGACAACAGCTCACATTCACAAAGACCAATATTACGAACGCCGGATCCACGAGTACGCTTCCGTTCTTCGATGAGATTGGTGCCGGGTCAACGCCCAGCGCAAGCTCGTCGCGTTCGGAGACCCGTGTGTTCGGCTATTTCGGTCAGGTAACGGCAAACATGTTTGACCGGCTTACGGTTACGGGTGCCTTGCGCTATGACGGAAGCTCCACTTTTGGTGAAGAGAAGCGTTGGTTCCTGTACCCCAAAGCAAGTGTATCGTATCGAATCTCCGAAGAGAGCTTCATGCGAGATCTAAAGGGGATCATCGATGAATTCAAACTGCGGGGGGCATGGGGTGTCTCGGGCCTGCAACCGGGTGCCTACGTCACAAACTACTTGTATCTCTCAGCGGGTAACTTCGATCCGTGGGGCCGTGGAACATCTTCGAACCGATTGGGTCAATCCGGTTTCCGCAACAGCTTCTCCGCCGGAAACAACCAGCTCCGGCCTGAAAAGACGACCGAAATCGAGGCGGGCTTTGACCTCACCATGATGGACAGGAGGATCAACCTGGAATTCTCCTGGTACACACAGGCTATTACGGATCTGCTCCTGTTTACGCCGGTTTCTCCATCAACGGGGTACACGTCGCAGATTCGTAACGCAGGAAGCATGGACAAAGATGGCTTCGAAGTAAAGCTGGAAGTTGCTCCAATTTTCACGGACGACATACAATGGACGCTTGGAGTGAACTACTCACAGAACAAGACGATGGTCACCGAGCTGCAAGGATATACGGATGATCAGTTCGTTACTCTTGCGGGAGCCTTCGCCGGCATCTTCAACATTGCCAAGAAAGGTCACCCCCTTGGCGTCTTTTATGGATTGGGGTGGGAGCGGGGGCCTGACGGAAAGATCGTCCATTCTGATCCGGCAAACGGCATTGCTGACAATGTGTTAGGCGGCTCCATCACGGGCGCTCCCCGATACTCATCAACGCAACTCATTATCGGCAATCCGAATCCGAAATGGACCGGAGCAATCCGGACGGATCTAACGCTCTTCCAAGACATCACGTTCTCCACACTATTTGATATCGTGTGGGATTTTGATGTCTGGAACGGGACGAACGGAGCTCTCTATAACTTCGGAACGGCAAAGGACACCGAAGACCGCGACGACCTCTGGTTCAACGAGAATGGTCAGCCTGTTGTTTATACAGGAACGACTCCGCGAACTATTGGTACGCGAACATATCAGCCGGGCGAGCAACTCCGACGTGAGGTGTATTATCGCTTCTACGCCAACGGCTTCAACATCAACGAACCGCATATTTATGATGGTTCATATGTGAAATGGCGTGATCTCTCGATCTCCTACCGGCTCCGCGCGATACCGTTCTTTAACCTGGAATCCATCACATTCTCGATCTCTGCTCGCAACCTTGCGACATGGACGGATTATCCTGGTTACGATCCCGAGGTTAATCACTTTAACCAATCCGAGGGACGCGGTTACGACTATTTCAATTATCCGCAGGTCCGGTCGTATCGATTCGGTATTTCCATCAACTATTAACCAAAGGGACTCGAGCATGAAAAAGTACATTCTTCTGCTAGTGATGGGGTCCCTGGTTGTGGGACTCTTTTCTGGATGCGATTCCGACCTTGCAGGAATCAACCAAAGCCCCAATGCCATTTCGGACAAGAACCTCAACCGTCCGGAAGCCGCACGGGCTCTCATCGTCAACCTGCAGGTCTCGACCGGCGACTGGTATCCGGACGAGCGGTCAAGAATCACCAGTGTTTGGACACGCCACATGTGCGCACCCCCGGGTCTCGGACGACCCCAGCCAGTCAGTTGGAACACGTACAAAATGGTCCGTGACGAACACGTTGACCGGGCTTGGATCCAAGCCTATCGTGTGGTAAAGCTGGCAAACGACATCATCGCCAACGTTCCAAATATCAGCTTCCCGGGGACCGCGACGATTGATGGCACGCGAATGACCCGCTTGACCAGAAACACAATGATCGGCATGGCGAAGTTCTACAAAGCGCTGGCACTCGGTGAGACAGCTGCGTTCTATGGATCTATTCCCGTTGATGTGGCCAAGCGGGCAGAGGATCCTCCACCGCAGTTTGTCAGTCAATCGGCGGCATATGCCTATGTGCAAACGCTTCTTGATGAAGCACTCGTGTTGTTCCAGGATTCAACGGTAACGATTACTCAGGATTTGAACTTCGGAACGCCAACACTCACGGTGAGTCCTACTCATCGAGATCGGTGGATCAGGGCTACACGGTCTCTCAAAGCTCGATTCTACCTCCACGTTGGAAACTATGCTGCTGCACGCACCGAAGCACAAAACGGTATCAACGCCGCAACAGGGACTGTCAATGCCATCTTCAACGCCGGTCTATCGACAGAGTACGCCCCCTGGGGTCACTGGTCACAAACCGAGGCTGGTGAACCATTGCGGGCTGCAAAGTTCTATGTTGACCAGCTGAGAAGCGAAGCAGGTGACACGAGACTTGCAGCATACCTACAACCAGGTGCCGGAACAACTACTATAGCGGGCTACAACGTTGACGGACAAGCAGGTGCAACGACCGACGAAAACACGACAACGCGCGCAGCACGCCTGCTGAAATACCGCGGATACGGTCAGCCATTCCCCCTCATTTCGTATGAGGAGACCCTCTTGATTCGTGCCGAAGCCGAGGCAAGAGTGAATGGCGTGACAGCCGCTGCTCTTGCAGACCTCAACGCGATCAGAACGGCAGCAGGGCTACCAGCGCGGACCGTCCTAGACTTTGCGTCGACGGCAGCCTTCATTACGGAGGTGTTGAAGCAGAAGTACATCCAGCTCCATCTTGAAGGACAAGCCTATCATGATATGCGTCGAGCCTCGGAGTTCTCGTTGTCGGTTTTGCCGACGGGTTCTTCCATTCCCGTTCGCTGGATTTATGGCCAGAGCGAGCAGTTCACCAACCCAAACTGCCCACGCAACGATGTCGGCACAGTGAGAAACGAAGTTCTATAGCAGACGGGAAGCCTCATTCCAAGAAGTCCCATCCCTGTGCGGATGGGACTTCTTCTTTTTGTATCTTGACATCGGCAGTCACCCCCCGTATATTATACAGTATTCAAGGTTGGATGGACCCGCATGATTCGCGCAGTCAGCCTCATAGTTAGCCTCCTTTTAGGATTCAGCCCTTCCTTTTCCGCGGCCATGAAATTCGACGAAAAGCAGACGGGGCGTCTCAAAATTGTCGTTGTGCCGATGTTGGCAACGGCACTGACACCCGAAGACTCTGTCGCTTCGCTGGAACGTTTTCGCACAGCCCTCACCGAGTCCAAGCAGTTCGATGTAATACCTGAAGAACACATGCTCTCCATCTTGAGAGAGGCCAAATTCCAGGAATTGTCAAACTGCACGTATTCTCATTGCCTTTCTGACCTTGGTAAGATCGTTGGTGCCGATCGTGTAGCCCAAACGCTGTTCATTCGAAGGGGGCGGCTCTACACATTCCGTCTACGCATTATTGATTCCAAGAGCGCGGATATACTCTTTGACGAAACCCTCGAGCACAGCGGTGACTTTGAGGGAATGCTCTCTTCTACCATTCCGGAGATGACACAAAAACTGACCGAAACAAAACTGGAATCCAACAGATCTTATAAGTGGTATCTCATCGGGGCTGCAATCCTAGGCTTTGGAACCGCAATTTACTTTTTGAATAAAAGCCTTGGTCACACCACCTCCCCAGGCGAAGGTGGCACTCCGCCAGACAGGGAATGACATGTTCTTGTATGGTGATCCAATGGGTTTCACCATAACAACACGAAACTTTGAAAGAACATGCTGCGCACGAGTGCAGGTTCCGGCGCGCTTAACCTTCCTCGTTTTATCTCTGTTCGTCTTCTCTACCGGAACTCCTGCTCAACCGACAACCACGATCCGGGGAACGGTTACAGACGAGACAACGGGAGAACCCATCCCTGCCACACACGTTTCCCTGAAGAACACCGCATTTTCAACCGACACGGATCACTATGGAAGGTTCGAACTCCGGGGTGTGCCCGTCGGAATGTACATCCTTGAAGTCTTTCACCTGCACTACAAGCTCCGGCTTCATGTTTTCGAAGTCACCGAAGAGGTGACGCCCCAATTCGCCGTTGAGCTTCAGCCGATGCCCATTTTGACCTCCGAGTCCCGTGCAACCGTTGGAAGCGCCGCGACATCTATAGAAGGCATTATTGTGGACCAGGAAAGCCGCAAACCCGTACCGCTTGTGAACGTGATTGTGAAGAATACTCGATTTGGGGCGGCAACGGACAGTATGGGTAAGTTTGAACTCCGCGGCCTCCAACCGGATCTGTATCTCATCGAGTTCCGACATGTGGCATACAAAACCCGTATGCATGTCCTGCAACTCGAGGAAAAGAAGCCCGTTACCATGAATGTCGAAATGGAGCAACAAGCCATCGAACTGTCGGAAGTCACGGTGACCGACCGACGGCGCGATGCCGAGAGACTTCATCAGACATACGCAAGTACGGTTGTTACAGCGGAACAGATCAGCCGCACAGGCGCAGCAACACTTACAGATGTGTTAAAAGCCTTTGAACCTAGTATCGGGCCGGGCATTTCGCCTCGCGGCAATCGACGGATCTCGAACCTTGAGCGGGTTCCCTACCTTATCTACTTAGACGGGACGTACGTTCAGTACATCGCCGGGGCGATGGACCATATCGTTGAGGTCAACCAGATCGACCGTATCGAAATCTCTCGCTGGGTCGGCGCAGCTCCGAACTTCGGTCCCGGCACAAGTGATCGCGTGATCCAGATTTTCACAAAAAAGCCGCGATAGTCAAATCCGATCCAACAACGCTACGTTCTCAACGTGGTAGGTGTGGGGGAACATATCGACAGGCTGGAGTTTAACAAGGCGATATTGCGCGGCACAGAGCGTTTTGAGGTCGCGGGCCTGCGTTGTGGGATTACAGCTCACATAGACAATTCGAGCTGGGGCAAGTGCAAAGATCTCCCCCACGACTTTCGGATGCATGCCGCTTCGCGGCGGGTCGATGATGAGAACATCCGGCCGACGATGGGACTTCATCCAGTTTGTATCGCTGATCAACCTCTCTTTTAAGTCCCCCAACACAAACGAGCAATTCTCAACCCCGTTCAGACGAGCGTTTTTTTCAGCATCCTTCACGGCGCTTTCTGCGGATTCGATCCCCACAACCTCCTTTGCTGCATCCGAAATGAAGATCGCAATCGTTCCCGTCCCCGAATAGAGATCCCAGACCACATCCGACTTCGAAAGTTCCGCAAAGTCTCTTGCGACGGTATACAACCTCTCCGCCTGATCAGTGTTTGTTTGAAAGAATGAGCTTGCCGAGATGACAAAGAGATGATTGCCGATCTTTTCATGAATGATTCCGTCGCCGTGATAAATGCGCTCCACCTCGCCAAACGCAATCTGAGCCTTTTTGGAGTTGATGGTGTTGACGACCGTGGTAATCGCAGGAATGGAATTCACAAGCTGCCGTGCGTATCGCTTCATCACTTCCGGTCTATCATCAAACGTCACGAGATTGACCATCACTTCATTTGTCCGCTTACTCTGACGAATCACCAAAAAACGCCAGTAGCCCTCATCACTGTCGGAAGAGTAAACCGGCAGACCCTCTTCCATGGCGAAGCTCCGTGTGAAGTTCAGGATCTGATTTGAAAGCGGCGATTGGAGATGGCATTCCTCGATGTCCAAAACCTTATCGTAGCGTTGCGGAACGTGGAGACCGAGAAAGGTTTGAAGATCCGAGGTCTGGGGTTTGAGAATATCCGTTATCCATTGCTGTCGTGAAAAGGAGAATTCCATCTTGTTGCGATAGAAATAGATGTCTCTCGCCCCGATGATAGGAAGGATATTGACGGAAGAGAATCCCCCTATGCGTTCAAAGGCATCAACAACATGCTGGTGCTTGAACTGAAGCTGAGCATTGTAGTCCACATGTTGCCATTTACAGCCACCGCAAATGCCGAAGTACTGACAGCGCGGTGTAACCCGCAGTTTCGAGGGCTCGACAATACCTACCACTTTTGCTTCGGCAAAGGACTTCTTGACCTTCATGACACGAGCCGTGACTACATCCCCCGGCACAGCGCCATCCACAAACACAACAAAGCCATCCACTCTGCTAACAGTCTTCCCTTCGAACGCCGCGTCGTCAATCGTTAGCCGTATTTCATCGCCTCGGGTCAGCATATCCGCTCAGAATTGCCCATACCAGAACTCGAAACCGGAAACTTTGAACTTTTACAAACTCCACCAATAACTCACCTTCAACAACAACACATTCGTCATCGGTGTGGCAAAGAGATCACTCAGGTCTCTGCCAAACGATGTACGATAATCGCGGCCATTCCCATCCCTCGCCTGAGACCAGACAAGATAAAGGGTGCTGCCGGGGAGATACTCCCAACGAAGAACAACATTTGAGTTCAGCGATAAGTGGTTGAAGTCGGGACGCGAGAACGTGTAGGGAACAAAGCTCTCCGGCGACGTCATCCGTACATAGTTTTCAAATCTCCCTTTGGCAAAGAACAATTGAAGATATGCCTGTAACGTCAGGTTACGTGTGAAAACAAACGAACCTCGCGTCGTGAAGTCCCACTCACTCGTGGTCCTATCGGCAAAAACGCTGATAAGGCTGGTTGAGACAGCAGGATCGATGGTATTCGCAACCCATGCGAGCTGCCGATTGACCTTGTTGTGCGAGACGCTGAACTCGAGCGAAATGTTCGACGCCGCCTTAACTTCGAGCTCCGTATCCAGACCAATAGAGCTCATCGAGCGATTGTCGCGTCTAAAACGGACACCCACATCGGCCACAAGAATCTGCCGCCGATCTGTCTCGACGGAAAGAGACACACGCTCATTCATCGGCTTGCGAAACAGACCGTTGCCGCGCGTTTCACGGTCGTCATGCTTTCCATAGTCCCGCTCGGCCTCGGCTTGAAATTCCCAATAACTTGGTAACATCATGTAGCCTGCCATCCTGATCGAGTTAAACAACTCTGCCCCCTCGAAGTTGCGGCGGAGGTGATAGGTTATGCTGACGTTCCAGATTCGCTTCCAGCTCGTGACTTCATCGTCTCGATACAACACATTGATCAGTCCGCCGAAGTCATTCGGCCGTCGAAAAAACCCGATGTCGTTGATGTTATACCGCTTCGTCGTGTAATCGAGGGAAATGAACCCGCGCCAGTGGGGTCCGCCATCTTTACTGAATGCAAGCTTCCCCGCGGAACCGGAAATCCGTTCGCCTACCGAGTTTACGGTGCGCGATCCGGCAACAAATCCATCGATCCGGTACATGCTCTGGAGAAATCTAAGATTCCAATCTACCCCTGAAGTCATCGCCGGGAGTCTCCCATCGCGATTGACCGACGTGAGCATGAATCCGGCGTTCGAATTCTCAAAAACATCCTTTCTCACGCGCAAGAGACTGTAGTTTGTCAGTGGTTCGACAACTTGCCTCCTTCGGTTCCCAAGCGAATCAACAACAGTAGCTGTTTCCTCAGCCGTCACGGCTTCCAGCACGCCGATTGAGAGTCCATCAACGGTCTTTCCGGAAATCTTCGCCGCTCCAAGGATAGTGGCAAAGCGGGGCTCATGTTCGACGTAGCCACCATCCGGAGGTGTCACCCGAATCGCTCGACCAATGCGCCGCGAATAAAAAAGTCCGGGACCGAACTCGCCTCCAAACGTGGTAAAGCGAAGAATCTGTGACCCTTCAATGAAGAAAGGGCGTTTTTCAGGGTAAAACGTTTCGAACGTCGAGAGATTCAGAACCGCGGGATCGGCTTCTACCTGACCAAAGTCGGGATTGAATGTGGCATCGATGGTAAGTCCGGGCGAGGGTTTGTATTTCGCGTCGAGACCAATATTTGTTGACGGATCGGTGCCATTCGGATATGCGGAAGATTTTGGAAGGAACCGGTTTCCGCCGACAACATACGGCAGCATTTCGATGTTCGACGGTTGGGGGAGATTCTCGAGTCCAGTCAGATGTCCAAATCTCGAC
Source organism: Bacteroidota bacterium (assembly GCA_035559595.1). Taxonomy (GTDB): domain Bacteria; phylum Bacteroidota; class Ignavibacteria; order UBA10030; family UBA10030; genus DATMBF01. Next base: position 27,071 of record DATMBF010000033.1, read on the forward strand.
ACGGAGCCGCTTTCTCGCTTGCGAATGAGAGCCCAGTGCTGGACCTCCCGTTTGCGGGAGATATAGCGGATAAACTGCACGCCCCATTCTTGAATTTGCTCATGGGAAAAGCGGAGAGCTCTAAAAGGAATCTTTAACTCTGCCGTCCATCCATCACCTGTGATTGCTGTTTCTGCCTCCCACACAGCATCCCACGACGCGTCTTCTTCCCTCCCATCATTAAAGATGAGAATGTCCGTCTTGACCCCCGCCGCATTGAGGGTGAACTCAAAAGCCGTCTGATGATCATGGTAGCTATCAAACCGAGCGGAAATCCAGTCCGATTCGATCTCATCGTCACGCCGCGCTAATCGAGCCAGGATTTTCGAAGGATCGCTATCCCGCATGACACACGCGACATAGAGGGCCTCGTCGTCATAGAGGATGCGGATCTCAGTCTCTTCGGATGCCGGCAGACCTTCGTCCGGATCCCGCTGCAAAAAACCGGTGATGATTGGAGCCCTCTTCCATTCCGGCTCGTGAGGAATTCCATCGATTGCCGGCGGAGTTGACGTGCGAACCGCGGTCGCCCTCTTTTCTGACGACCCTGCAAGAAGTATGAGTGGAGGTAAGAGAAGAAAGAACGTGAGGGTTGATCTCTGCATTGGAGTTTTTGGGCAAAAAGGTACGAGAAGATGGGAAGAGATACAAATGAGAAAGGACTTGAGAGTGATATTGATGGTCCTCGAAACAATAAACCCCCGGCGTTTCCACCGGGGGCATCTGACCTCTGACTTCCGACCTCTGATCTCTTATTTCTTCAACTTCCGAATCTCGATATTCGAATTTGCCGTCTCGAGCGTGATAAGCTCGCCACCACCATTCAACACATACTTCGCGCGAATCTCCTCGGCCTCCTCATCCTCAACATACGAGTCGGCTTTGAAGTCCGACCGGATCTCATACTTGCTCCTCCGGCGACCCCATCGGTCCTCAACTGAAATGACCGCCTCAATCGTGGCTTTGGCGTTCTCAGGAATCCACAGCTTTATATCGCCGCCGGCCGTTTTCAGCTCACTGCCACCTTTGCCGCTGGGAATCAGCTCAGCTCGGATATCCCCACCCGCCGTTCTCCCTTCGATCGCTCCCGTAATATTCTCAAGTCGAATGTCGCCACCTGCAGTCTTTGCCATTACCGTACCACTCGCCCCGCGAAGCTCGATATTGCCTCCGGCCGTGCTCAATGTCGCACCGCCACTCACTTTTCCTACTTTCACATCACCACCCGCCGTCGAGGCCTTCACTTCGCCCCCCACATCACCGATCTGAATATCTCCGCCGGACGTTTTTGCTTCTAACCGTTTGCCAACGCTTTCCACCTTGATATCCCCGCCCGATGTACCGATCTCGGCTTCTCCGGTTACGGCCTTCAGCTCAATATCTCCGCCGGAGGTCCGCAGCCTGGCATTGCCTTTCACCTCTTGTGCACGAATATCGCCGCCTGATGTCGTCATCTCCACCATCCCCCCTACATCGGCGAGAGTGATATCGCCCCCCGCTGTAGAGCCGGTGACTTTACCGTTTATTGACCCGGTAATCTCGATATCCCCGCCCGAAGTCTTCAGCTCGATATCGAACTCCGACGGCGTGTGAATTTCGAATCGCGCATGATCCGACCATCGTGAGCCACGTGGTCGGAATTCCACACGCACGCGGTTGCCGGACTGAGTCATTTTCAAGCGGTCGAGATCATCTTCGTCAATTCCCTCGGCCTGCACGTACACTTCGTTTTTACTCCAGGGACTGATCCGGATGTCACCACTGCGGACGTTGACTTCGAGTTTGCCTCCCTTATTGACACTAAAGGATTTCGACCGAACGCCGCGCTCCTCGACATCCTTCGTCTGCGCGCCCGCCAGCGACGCGATGAAGAGAAAAAGTATTCCATAACGCATCGTGTGCCTGTTCATTGCTGTTGAACCTCCTGAAGAATTGCCCTCGCACGAAGGCGAACATAATTATTATCATCCTGTTCCATTTTCTGCCGAAGCACATCCAGCACCTGTTCATCGAACACCTGGTTGGTTGCCGCTTTGACTTTCTCCATATTCTTGATCGCTTCGACGCGAATGCCCGGATTCTTGTCATGCACGAGTACATAGAGCAGAGCGTCGCGAATTGCCTTGGTTAAGGGAAACTGGCTCAGCACTTTCAGCGCTTCCTTCCGGACACCATCATTGGGATCATACTTCAGCGCCTCGACGAGGGCATCGACAAGCTCAATATCCTGTACCTGCTCACTTGGCGATACTTGCGTGAGAGCAACCTGTGATGCAATGGTGTTAACTGTCCGTAGACGGACACCGGGGTTCTGCTCGTTGAGTAGCGCGTGTGTCAGCACTCGCTGAATCTGCTTGTCATTGATGTTCCCTTTGATGCGGACGGGCTTGACCGCTTCAAACACGAATTCGACTTCGCCATCGGAAGCATCGGGATCGATAAAACGCACATTGGCAATGCGTGCATCGCCAACTTCTGAAAACTCTGTTCCCTGTTCGCTTGAGCCGTCGGCCTGACCGACAAGCACATCAAACGAGGAGTCGGAAGGAGACGGCGCAGAGAACATCATGTAACCGGCAAGCAGGCCTACGCCAAGCAGCGCAACGCTTCCAAACGCAACACGATACTGAGGCTGGATATTTTGCTGAATGACATCTGCGATCTCCTGCCAGATCGACCGGCGCGAATGCTCGAGGCGCAACGCCACTTGAAGCTCGCGGCGGGCCTCACGGAGCAGTTGCTCATCGGGCTCGACATGTTTTCTCTCGTTCAACATTGCACTCAACTTGTTCAGCTCCGCAAGATCTGCCCGACACTCAGCACACTCGGGAAGGTGCTGCTCGAGAGTCCTTTGCTCATCCGCAGTCAGCTCACCGTAGAGGGAGAGCTGAAGCAATTCTTTCATCTGGCGATGGTTCATGGGTTCCCTCCTTCTATTCAAACACGCCTCGCAGTTGCTCGCGCAATCGTTGCGTGGCGGTGAAGAGATATTTCTTCACGGTTCCCTCTGTGCAATTCATGATCTCAGCAATTTCCTTCAGCTTGTATCCCTGATAATGCCGCATCGTAAAAACCATTTTTTGTTTTGGCGATAGCTCATTCAAAGCCGTTTCAATGTGCGCCGTAATCTCGGAATCCAGCGCCGCCTGGTCCGACATTCCACCGTCTGTCAGTGTGTCGGTCAGCCGTTGTGTGTGATCCTCGTCTGATTCGTAACCCTGATCGAGCGAAGTGTGCGAATGCCGCTTGCGTCGGGCGCGATGCGTCAGACACACGTTCGTTGTGATCCGATAGAGCCACGTGGAAAACTCACTTTTCAGCTCGAATCTTGGAAGTGCCCGATACACACGCAGAAAGACTTCCTGGTAGATATCTTTGGCATCCTCGGCGCTGCTAACATACAGTGCCGCCATCGAAAGCACCCGCTTGTCATACCGGTGGACAAGCTGTTCGAATGCAACTAAGTTGCCGCGCTGAGCCTGCTGAATGAGTTCGCGATCATCCTGGTTCATAAGGCGTCTGCCGTGCACATTGTGTTAGACTATAGAGAAGGGAAAAGGTTGGGGGGGGGTGCTTGAGAATTTGAGAATTGTAGGGAGATTTGTGGAGTCGCTGACGGTTAGGAGAAATCCGTTGCGAAAGACGAAAGGGGAGACAGGGAGATTCCCTGCGGGGGCAACATCATTCCTCCCCACATCCCCTCTCACTACCTTTCCTGCCATTTACAGCATTACCGCTTCCTTCAACAGCTCTTCCACGTTCTTTCGTGAAGCAGCCTCAGCGTAGTAACGAATCAACGGCTCCGTTCCCGAAAAGCGAATGAGCAGCCAGCTTCCGTCTTTGAGCAAGAATTTGAAGCCGTCGGTAAGATTGGTGTGAACGACATCCACGCCGGCGATTTGCCTGAGAGAGTTGGATTTGAGTCGCCCAAGGATTTCCTGCTTTTGATGCTCTTCGACGACTTTGTCGATTCGACCGTAGTAATGCTCTCCGACTTTATCAAAGAGCTTGCGAAGTAGTTGGGAGGGTTTGAGGTTCGTCTTGACCATGAAATCGAGAAAGAAGAGGTTTGCGAGGATTCCATCCCGCTCCGGCACGTGATTGCGGAATGCATATCCTCCACTCTCCTCGCCGCCGATCATTGCGTTCGTCTCGATCATCTTCGGAGCGACATACTTGAAACCGACCCCCGTCTCATACACGGGAACGTTGTAGAGTTTGCCAAGCGCCTCAAGCATCGATGTGGTTGAAAGAGTTTTAACGATTGCCCCTCGCTCCCCCCGAACTTCAAGCAAATAAAGAGCGAGCAGTCCATAGACGCGGAGTTGATCGATAAACTGACCGTTCTCGTCTCCCACTCCGCACCGATCGGCATCACCATCGGTAATCAGGATAACATCCGCCCCGATCTCTTTCCCCTTCTTGAGGCCGGCATCGACATTTGGCGGAATCGGCTCGGGTCGACTCATTTCCGGGAACGAGGGATTGCGCTCGCTATGAATCTCGACGATCTCTGTCTTCCCGCCACTGAGCAATCGCGAAAACCACCCGGCACCATTCCCCCACATCGGATCGACCAGCACTTTGAATCCGGCCTGCTTGATCGGCTCGAGATCGACAAGCTTCTTGATCTGCTCGATGTAGTTGTCATCGGCATTGAAGGTCAGAATCTTGCCTGAAGAGACGCCATCGTCGAACTTGATGCGCTTGACCCCCGAGAGATCGGCTGGAATGAGTTGTTCAATTCTCTTGAGCCCCTCAGGATCAATCGCTCCACCGTTTTCATCCCGCACTTTGAAGCCATTGTCGGTCGGGGGATTGTGACTTGCCGTGATGTTGATGGCTCCGATGGCATTGCGAGCTTTGACGCTGAAGGAAATCACGGGCGTAGGAACTCCCCCTCCGCAGAAGTGCACCGGAATGCCGTTTGCGGCCAGCACTTCCGCCGCCGCGGCGGCGAAATACTCGGAGTTGAATCGCCTGTCACCACCAATAACGACGCCGCGCTTCAGTTGGTCCAATTGGTATTTCGATTTCAGATAGTCGGCAAATCCCTGCGTGCAGCGGCGGACGTTGTCGAAGGTGTAGTCTTCCGCAATTTTGCCGCGCCAGCCGTCCGTGCCAAATTTGATAGGTGTGGTCATGAGAGATTTAGTTGAATTGCATTCCGATCAGCTCGAGTCGTTCGGAGATTGTGCCTCGTTGACCGACTTCGGGGTCATCCTCGCTCGTGATGAGAATCTCCATATCCAGCGTTCTTCGAATCAAACCCTCAAGCGTGACGTAATCATACCACTGCAAGTCGGGAGCGAGATCTGGAATTGTTGTCTTAATTCTTATTGAATGGAAACCTTTCCCGTTTACCGTAATACTCTCAAAGCCTATCGCCTCCCGGGTCTGCAGAAAGGGCTGGGAGAATGATATCCAACTCATTCCCGGCACAAGCGGATAACGATAAACAACTCTCGGCTCCTCGCGTAGCAAGATCGAATCTTGAGGAACCGTCTGGGCTCTCATCCATTGCACAGCTACCGGTTCAGTCAGAAAGAATGGTTTTTTCCTTGCCCCTTCATCGACCGTTTTCGAGATGATTTTGGGAAACGCTTCCCTCCCTCCAGACCAACGATAAGCCAGCTCGACAAAGTCCGAATCGGTCTGAGCATACCAAACATGAGAAGAACGAAAATCGCTCTCCCATGAAGACAACCGGACAAGGTTTCTAAAGTTCCCAACGGTCTCATTCACACCGTCGACGGATACGACTATTGTATCCGCATCAGAAAATCTCACATTGCCAATCGAGTCCCTCAGCGTTAACGACCACGCGTATCGCCACGTCTTCCCCACCTTCAATTCCATAAAAGGCAGGGCGAACCCGGTGCCCACCGGATTCCCATCTTCGCAAGACAACAACACGATCGCAGAAACCCAAATGAAAAGTCCCCTTTTCATATCACTTCCTCCTTCAATCAAACTTCACATTCAGCGCTCCAAATCCTGCATAATAGCCGTTGGTATCCAGTTCCTCTTCGATGCGAAGAAGCTGATTATATTTTGCAATCCTGTCGCTCCGGCTGGCTGAGCCGGTTTTAATCTGTGCGGAGTTCGTCGCCACAGCGATGTCGGCTATCGTAGCATCTTCGGTTTCGCCGGAACGATGGCTCAAAATCGTCGTGTAGCGTGCCCGTTTAGCCATCTCAATAGCATCGAGCGTCTCGGTCAACGTACCGATCTGATTCACCTTGATGAGAATCGAATTCGCGACTCCCTGATCGATCCCTTTGGCCAGGTACTCCACGTTCGTCACAAACAAATCATCGCCGACAAGTTGCACGTTTTCTCCAATCGCATCGGTTAGCATCTTCCATCCCTCCCAATCATTTTCTGCCATCCCGTCTTCTATCGAGACAATCGGATATTGCCTCACCCAGTCCTGCCAGAACTTCACCATTTGCTCCGACGTCCGCTCGGATTTGTCGGACTTGCTGAAGACATACTTCTTCTTTTCAACATCATAAAACTCGCTTGCGGCAGGGTCAAGCGCAAGGTAGACCTGATCACCGGCCTTATATCCCGCTTTGTCGATGGCTTCAAGAATCACCTCGATGGCCTCGACGTTCGATTTCAAACTGGGCGCAAATCCACCCTCATCACCGACCGCCGTGTTATACCCCTTCTTGCTGAGCACCGATTTGAGCGAATGGAACACCTCCGCCCCCATTCGAAGTGCTTCGGCAAACGATGGAGCGTCGATCGGCATGATCATGAATTCCTGAGGATCGACATTGTTATCCGCATGTTTGCCGCCGTTTAGAATGTTCATCATTGGAACTGGCAGAATACGGGCATTTGTGCCGCCGATGTAACGGTAGAGCGGCAGGCGAAGGGATTGTGCGGCGGCTTTAGCGACGGCAAGAGATACTCCGAGAATTGCGTTTGCGCCAAGCTTGCTCTTGTTCGGCGTCCCATCGAGCTGCAGCATCATCTTGTCGATGCCGACCTGGTCCTGCGCGTCGAAGCCGATGACTTCCTCGGCAAGGAGATCATTGACATTGGCGACGGCTTTTCGAACACCTTTTCCTTTGTATCGCGCAACATCCCCGTCGCGAAGTTCGACGGCTTCGTGCTCGCCTGTCGAGGCACCGCTTGGCACGGCAGCACGAGCGACGGTCCCATCTTCCAACTCCACTTCCACTTCAACAGTTGGATTACCGCGTGAGTCGAGAATCTCTCGCGCCCAAACATCGGTGATTGTCGTTTTCATGACTGCTCCGGAAAGAGTCGGGATCTGAGATTAGGAATACCCGCATGAGGCGTGTCCGCGGATCGGCGGGCGAAGCAATTAAGCCAAAAATTGGAGGAAAATCAATGAAGAGAGCAAATCAATCTCTGCGATTCTCGGCGTGCTCTGCGTCTCCGCGTTTTAGTATCTGAATGGAACGGGAGAGTGTGGAATAGCGATAAGGATGCAAGTGCCCTTCCCGCCAATCCTAATACGTGTTCTTCTCGAACCAGTCGCATCGGTCGAGCCATTCGCGGATTTCAATGGCATCGGCGTCGTTATGCGTATGATTGAGTGCAAGCCAGAAGTGGATCTTGGCTTTCTGATATTTTGAGCTCTGAAAATAGGCGAGAGCAATGCGCCGTTGACGCGCATACTCCAGAATTTCTCTGCCGAACCTGCCGGTCGACTCGAACAGCTCAACGGCCTTCGCAAAGTCCTTCCTGACAGCGAATTCCCGGGCGAGAAGATATCGAACGACCTGGTTTGATGGATGCTTTTCCAAAGTCTGCCTGAGGAGCTGAAGAGCAACCGAATCTTCAACGGTTTTGAGAATGACAGGGTAAATCGTCTTCCCAATGAGTGGGTCCCTCAACATCTCTACGCGAATCGCCGCCTCTTCGCTGAGTGACAAACTGAGGTTGGCCGTGATGAGCTCCTCGTAAGATTCTCGTGCACGGTCGAGATTACCAACCCCGAAGGATTCGGGGCCAACCGCCACCTGAGCATCTCCCAACACAAGATAGAGCGGAATCAACGTGTGCCCGACACTCGAATCTTGAATCCAGCGATGCACAAACCCAATGACCTCCTCATACCGCCCAAGCCTCAGGAGTGATTGCGCATACAGATTGATGCTTTCGCCGGCATTGGTATGTGTAAGCGCTTTTTGGGCGGACCGAAACGCGCGTTCGTATTGTTTCTGTTGGAACATTGTCCGGGCCGTCTCGTTCAAGTCTGCAATAACGCGCGCACACTCTTTGCGAAAGATCGACGGGCGTTGAAAGAGATACGCACCCTTCATGAGGTGAGACCGGGAGATTCTGAATCCCGAAAGAAACTGCTGCCATTCATGGACAAGGTCTTCAATTCTTTTGTTGTATGCGGACACAAAGCTGCCGGTGCGGTACACTCGCTTGAATCGCCTCAGTCCGTACCGGTCGATTAAAAATCGGCAGAAGGAACCTGCCATCGTGTAGCTCATCCCTTGATGCGCCCTCATGAATCCAGTAACGGAAAACAGTTCCTTCACATCAAATTCGGTATTCGTTGCAAACGCCATCGCTGCAAGACGATGCAAATGTTCCCCGAAGGCCGTCCGTTCGGTTGCCATGGCAAGTCCTTCGATCAGTCCGGAGTTCAAACTGACGCGGAGGAGTGGAAACCCAAAGTCCGCCGCAAGCACGTGAACCAGCTCGTGGCGCAACGATCGTTCGACATCCTCAAGATTAATGTGCAGTTGCCAGAGCCATGGCTTTGCGATGTTCGTTCTGCCGGCGCCGATGAGTCTTCCTTTCTGCTCGGCGGTGGCATAGAGGAAGCTTTTGATTTTCTTGTGCGGCGCAACACGGAGTTCTCTGGTGAGTTGGTCGAACTGGAACTCATGAAGCCGGACGAGATTGTTCAATCGCTCTTCATCCACAGCATCGACCGGATATGTGATTTCAAAGTGATCGGTTTCAATGAATCCGCCCAGTCTCTCGCGCACAAACTCCTCCGACGAAGAAAACCCAAGCCGGTGACTCGACACAATAGCTCCGACAACAATCACGGTAAATACTGCCGCGACAATTTGCTCTCCCCTCGAGAGGCGCAGGAGACCTAACCCTCTTCTCTTTCGGTCAAGCAGAACAGCAGCAAGAAGAAAGAGTGCGCCAGCGGCAACAATGACAAGTCGATAAAGAATGAGTCGATCGAGAATGTCGAGGCTCTCATCATACGTGATACCGGGGAAGTAGCCGACGACCGGGTTAAACGCAAAGATCTGCACCCCAGCAAACGTGACGTAAGGGATTTGCAAAAGAATGACGATGAGAGCGACAACGAACCAACTCTTCTTCCAACGAACGTTCAGAGCACAAAGAAGAAAGGCAAGTGCAACGGAAAAGATGACAGACGGAAGAGGGAGGAGAAGATAGTAGATGATTCCATCAACAAAAGAGCAATTCTTGACAAAAAGAGCGTTCACTGAGAGAATCACCAACGGGACGAACAGAAGAACAGCTGAGGCGAGCGTTGTTTTCTTAACAGTCTCGGCAAGTGAAGTGCTTGTTTGAAAGTATGCAATAGCAACGAGTCCCGAAAGGAAACTCAGGACTGCTGCAAGGAGTACGGAGAATTCGAATCCAAGATAATTGAAGAGAGGGACTTGCGTGCAGAGAAGGGCAACAAGAGTTGTACCGGAGGCAGGAAGACGAAGTTGAGGCCAAACTACACGGAGGTGATTCATGAGGGGATCAAGAAGAACGACCCGCTTTGAGCTGCGGGGGGCTCAAAATTCCTCTCCGCTGACGCGGGAGATATCTGCCCCTAATGATTGGAGTTTCTTTTCAATTGCCTCATACCCCCGGTCGATATGATACACACGAAGGACTTCGGTTGTTCCTTCCGCAGCCAAACCCGCCAGAATCAATGAGGCGCTGGCCCGGAGGTCGGTGGACATCACCTTCGCTCCCTTGAGCTTTCTCGTGCCAACCACAGTCGCAACATTTTCCTTTACGGTGATATTTGCACCGAGCCGACTCAGTTCGGGAACGTGCGTGAAGCGGTCAAAATAGATCGTGTCAGTTATGACACTTGTGCCATTGGCAACCGACATCAAAGCTATCCACTGTGCCTGCATATCTGTTGGAAATCCGGGGTAGATCGACGTCGTTACATTCACCGGCCGAATCTCATCGGGTGGCACAAGCGTGACCGCATCCTGTTCGATCTCGATTCTTGCCCCTGCATCTTCAAGCTTCGCGATAATGGCGCCAAGGTGAGATGGGTTACATTTTTGAATGCGAATCTTCTTCCCTTTTTCGCCACTGAGAGCTGCTGCAACGAGAAACGTCCCTGCCTCGATACGATCCGGAATCGTGTTGACATCGGCAGGATGCAGTGCGTCAACGCCTTCGATTTCGAGGCGGTTCGTGCCGATGCCGCTTATCTTTCCCCCCATTGTTGCCAGAAATTCAGCAAGTGCAGTAATTTCCGGCTCCAATGCGGCGTTCTCGATGACCGTCGTCCCCTTCGCCAGCACCGCTGCCATCAAGATGTTGCCGGTAGCCCCAACGCTCGAAACATCGAAGACGATCCGAGCCCCTTTGAGCCGCTTTGATTTCGCTATGATGTAGCCGCCATCGAGTGTGATTTCGGCCCCAAGCTTCTTGAGTCCCTCAATGTGCAGATTCACCGGACGGGGCCCCCAGGCACAGCCGCCCGGAAGTGAAACCTTGGCCTCGCCATAGCGGGCAATGAGCGGACCAAGCACGTAGATCGACGCTCGCATTTTTTTGACATGTTCGTACGGCGCCTCGAAATGCGTCACATGCGTTGAGTCGATCACCATCGTGTGGTTCGAGTGGGAGATGGTTGTTCCCATCGTCTCCAACAACCGTGACATCGTCGTAATGTCCCGCAGGAGGGGAGTGTTGTGCAGCGTGTATCGGCCTGGAGCAAGAAGAGTCGCGGGCATCAACGCCAGCGATGCATTCTTCGCGCCACTCACATTTACACTGCCTGATAATGGTTTTCCACCGCGAATGACGAACTTATCCAACGAGAAAATCCTTTCGAAAATCAGTGTCAATATAGGTGAATAAGCCAGGAAAGGCAACGTAAGCCGCACAGCCGCGTGGCAATGACTCGACCGTTGGCGATCTCCTAAAGTTTACGAGAGCATTGAAGGATGGGACACTCTACCATTCACGAGTGGAGGAAAATGGAGAGATGTGAGAAGGAACTGCTGGGAGCGAAGTGGATTTGTTTGACCTTGAGCGTGCTCATCACCGAGGATGCAAGGAAGACCGGGATGGAGGTAAGTTGTTTGTGTATTTCTCAACTCAACAAGTGGTCCGCCAGCTCTTAGGGTTCTTGGAGGGTAAAGAAATAACCGCAAAGGACGCAAAGAATCGCAAAGCGCTTGGCGTTCTTGGCGGTTACATATGAACCGTAAAGAGTCGCAAAGGACTTCGTGCCTGCAACATGATCATCCACGCCGAGCGCTTTTCGGCGTGGGTTTTCTATTTTAGATGGTTTAGCTGCGCAGAATCGCTTCCTTGAGTTTCGCACATTTTTTCCCTACCATTTTGAGCGCTCATCAAATCCAGCAATCCATTGTCCACAATTCGTTTTTTCGTTTTTCTTTTTTAGTTTTTCATTCCCGCAATGTCTGTTCAAATCATCGTCGGCGCCCAGTGGGGCGATGAGGGAAAAGGAAAGATCGTCGATCACCTCAGCGAGCGGGTGGATATCGTTGCACGCTATCAGGGAGGCGCAAATGCGGGACACACCGTCGTTATCCCGGGCAAGAATGGCTCGGCGCCGAAAGAGTACGTTCTCCACCTCATCCCATCCGGAATTTTCCATCGTCATGTCACCTGTGTCATCGGCAACGGTGTGGTCATCGATCCGAAAGCGCTGATGTCGGAAATCGAACAGCTCAAGTCTCTCGGCGTCAGTATCAAAGGCCGACTCCTCATCAGCCACAACGCCCACCTCATCATGCCGTATCACAAACTGCTGGATACGATTCGGGAAAAAGGTGAGAACAAGATCGGCACGACGGGACGAGGGATCGGGCCCGCATACATCGACAAATACATGAGAACAGGGATCCGCGTGGTCGATCTGCTCAATCGGGACGTTCTCTGCAAGAAGCTCAAGCAGAATATCGAAGAAAAAAACCGCTTGTTTAGCTCGATCTATCATTCTGAAGAACTCAACGTCGACGCGATTATTCAGGAGTATCAGGAGTTCGACAAACAGATCGATGAGTACATCACGGACATCTCCGCCTACCTCAACGTTGCTTTATCCCGAAAGAAAAAGATTCTCGCTGAAGGTGCCCAAGGCGCACTCCTGGATGTTGACCATGGGACTTATCCCTACGTGACCTCTTCCAATCCGACAAGCGGTGGGGCTTGCACGGGACTCGGTATTCCCCCAACCTCTGTCTCCTCAATTGTTGGCGTCGTCAAAGCGTATTCGACCCGTGTCGGCAACGGACCCTTCCCCACCGAGCAGAACAACGAAACCGGCGAGCGGCTCCGATCGATCGGCGGCGAATACGGTGCAACAACGGGTAGACCGCGACGCTGTGGCTGGCTGGATATCGTCAGTCTCTACTATTCCATCCGTGTGAACGGCATTCAGAAGATTGCGATCACCAAGCTCGATGTGCTTGATGAGTTCGACGAGATCCGCGTTTGCATCGGCTACCGTTTGAACGGTCGAACCCTCGATCGGTTTCCCACCGATGTGCAAACGCTGGAAGCCGTCAAGCCGGAATATCGGGTCTTCAAGGGTTGGAGGACTAAGACCTCCGACTGCCGACGATTCAAAGACCTTCCCTCCCGCGCACGCCAGTACATTGAAGCCATCGGCCGCCTTACAAAAACCGACGTCTGGATGGTTTCCGTCGGTGCACGTCGCGATCAGACGCTGTTTGTCCGCTAACCCTTGCAATGGTCAATCCGCTTTCAGGAACGCTCCCTCGATCAAGTCGTCTCAAAATCTTCCTCCTCGCATTGGCGTTTTTGATTGCCGCGGGAACTCTCTGGTACACGCACGAAATCGTCCAGCTCTTGCTTGCCCGCGAGCGGAAGCTTGCCGACCTGTATGCGAAATCGCTCCAGTATCTTTCGGAACCGACCGAGACGGGAGGCGACTACAGCTTCATCTTCGAGGAGGTCATCCAGGCAATCGATTTCCCGATCGTGCTGACCGACGCATCGAACGAGCCGATCCCCCCATATCACGCTAACGCCAAAAATATCAAACTTGATACAACGTGGAGCCTGGAGGAGCAGAGAGCCTATCTCAAGAACCTCATCCTCGAGCTCGATAGCTATCACCCTCCTCTCAAGGTGACGTTCCGCGACACGATTGTTCTGAACTATGTGCACTTTGGAGAGTCTCCCCTCGTCACTCAGTTGCGCTGGCTGCCGTATATCGAAATCGGTGTCGTCGCGATTTTCATTTTCATCGGCTACATCAGCTTCAGTTACATTAAAAAAAGCGAGCAGAGTAATGTGTGGGTCGGGATGGCCCGCGAAACAGCGCATCAACTTGGCACTCCACTCTCGAGCATGATGGGCTGGGTGGAGCTGCTGCGACATCAGACACAGCAGAATCCGCAGATGCTTGAGACACTACGGGACATGGAAAACGATCTGCGACGGCTTCAAAAGATTGCTGACCGGTTCTCCAAGATCGGCTCCAAGCCCGATCTCAGAGAAGTAGATGTCACGGAAATCATCCAGAAGACCTTTCACTATTTCGAACGGCGTATTCCCCAAAGCGGAAAAAAGGTCGCTCTTCACCTCGCCTCGACCGCTCCCATCTCCGCGCGCGTCAACAGCGAGTTGTTCGAATGGGTGATCGAGAACCTCATCAAGAACGCTCTCGATGCAATCGAGAATGGCGAGGGAAAAATCTCGGTTTCGATCGCTCAAACGCAACGGGAGGTGTGGATCGATGTGTCCGATACGGGCAAAGGGATCGACGTGCGGTACAGACAGGATATCTTCCGCCCGGGATTCTCAACGAAATCCCGAGGCTGGGGATTGGGACTGAGTCTCGCGCAACGTATTATCGAGAGCCATCACAACGGCAAGCTCGAGCTTCGTGAAAGCAAGCCGGGAGTGGGAACGACGTTTCGGATTCGGTTAAAGAAATAACATCTGGAGGAGCTGCAGGGTTCAGCCGCGAATGTTTGAGAGACGCAACCTCAAGCTACGGAGAATGAATTTGTCAGTTTCATCCAGCCAAACAAAGGAGGAGTAGTGCACAGCATTGTATTCATCGGAATACTGTTTCTCCACGGAACTCCTGCCGTTGCACAGGAGGTGACGGGAAGGGAACTCATGTCCTACGTGCAGGGCATCGAAGGCAAATCACCTGAAGGCCGGCGAGAGTTCATCAAACAACAGCTTCGGCGTTTCGGTGTTCCGTTCCGAACGCAGTCGTTCGACACCACACTGACCTTCGGAAAGCGTTCTCTGAAAGTCTCCGGTGAGAATATTCTTGTGCGGGTCGGCAGTGGAAGCCGGCACATCATCGTTGGCGCGCATCTCGATGCTGTCCCCAACTCCCCCGGAGCGAATGACAACGGGGGCGGAGTGGCAGTTCTCCTTGGGCTGATCAGAGACTTGAAAAACTCCAGCTGGAACACCTCCGTTGATTTCTGCTTTTTCGACCAGGAGGAAATGGGATTGATCGGATCAGCTGTATATGTCAAGCACTATGCTGAAAGGGAGAACCATCTTGCCATGATTAATCTGGACGTGGAGGGAATGGGAGATGAAGTGTATGTTGGACCTGTGGGAGGTGGGGATGATGAGTTCATTATGAAATACGTTGAGCAAGCAAAACAAAAGACCGGCTACAAAGTCCAAGCGCGGGAATTTTATCCGCCTTCGGATTGGGGATCGTTCGCTGCCGCAAAGCTCGAAAACATTTCGATTTCAGTCGTCCCAAAAGGTGATGTTGACCTTCTCGCCCAAGCCGTAAAAGACAACTGGCAGGTGGACTCTACCAGAATTCCCGTCGTGCTCAAGACCATGCATACACCGGAAGATAAGTCCATTCACATGAGTCCCGACGCGCTGAAAATCTCTTTCGAATTCACCAAAGCACTTATCCTTCTCCTTAACAACTCACGCAATTAGATCGGCGCCTATGAAAATCTTCACCACAATTCTTCTCGCAGGATTTCTTTGGCACAGTTTATCGGCCCAATCATCGATCCAGAGCCTTGTCGATGCTGAGCTTCCGAAACTTCTCGAAAGCTACAAGCATCTCCATGCGAATCCTGAGCTTTCGCATTTCGAACAAAAGACGGCTCGCTACCTTGCTGACCAGCTCCGAGGGCTTGGATTCGAGGTAACGGAAGGCGTGGGCAAATACGACCACGCTGGCCGAAAAGCTTACAGCGTTGTTGCGGTTATGAGAAACGGCCAAGGCCCCACCATCCTCGTTCGAACCGATATCGATGCCCTGCCGGTCGAGGAGAAGACCGAACTTCCGTATGCCAGCAAAGTCAAAACCAAGAATGAACTTGGCGAAGAGGTCGGGGTCATGCACGCATGCGGACACGACCTCCATATGACCTCGTTTCTTGGAACAGCAAAGCTCGTCAGCAAGCTGAAGGATCAATGGAGAGGCACCGTGGTCTTCGTCGGTCAGCCCGCTGAGGAGCGCGGAACCGGCGCAAAAGCCATGCTTGCGGATGGGCTTTATACGAGATTCCCGAAGCCGGACTATGCCATTGCCCTTCACACCGACGCGACGCTTCCGGTCGGCAAGATCGGCTACTGCGAGGGCTATGCGCTGGCGAATGTAAACTCCGTGGACATCACCGTGCGCGGGGTTGGCGGACACGGCGCCTATCCGCATACCACGAAAGATCCAATCGTCATTGCGTCGCAAATCGTGCTCGCACTGCAAACCATCGTGAGCAGAGAGATTTCACCGCTTGATCCGGCCGTGGTGACCGTTGGTGCAATCCAGGGGGGAACAAAGCACAATATCATTCCCGACGAGGTGCATTTGCAGTTGACGCTTCGATCCTACAAAGAAGAGGTGCGACTCAAGCTCATCGCCGCGATCAAGCGGATCGCCAAAGGCATTGCCGAAGCCGCGGGTGTGCCCGAAAACCGACTTCCGGTGGTAACGGTGAACGAGGAAGAATTTACACCGGCAACCTACAACACTCCGGAACTCACACGCCGTCTTGCCTCAGCTCTCGAAGCACAACTTGGCAAGAACGCGGTCGTGAAGAGAGATCCGGTTATGGGTGGCGAGGATTTCGGACGGTTTGCACTGGAGGGAAATCAGATTCCCCTCTGCATGTTCTGGCTGGGGGCTGTGGCACCCGAAGCGGTCGAGAAAGCGCAGAAGGGATTGATCCAGCTCCCCTCGCTTCACTCGAGCGAGTTCGCGCCCGTGCCCGACGAGGCAATCAAGACAGGGGTTAAGACTCTGACAATCTCAGTCCTGGAGCTTCTGAATCGATAGATTCCTTACTTGCTACTCGATGTGTGATCGTGCGTAATTCTCCATCCTTCGAATTTCTTCTGCAGGATCAAGGTGAATCTCCCCCACGGAGTGTCGTTCTTCCTCTCAAGCTTCCACACTCCGGTCGCCACTGCAATTGTGGATGAGAGAAGCTGAACTTCAACTTCGCGAAACTCCAATTTCCCCATCAGTTCTTGCGTCCCATATCGCGCGCGATACCTCTTGAGAACCTCATCATACCCACGCATCATCAATCCGTCGCTCGAGAAGACGGTGCTATCGGACTTCCAGTATCCCGCCATGTAGCCCTCAAGTTCGCCTCTGTTCCAGGCGGCCACTTGGTCGTTGAGCAATGCGTTAATCTCGCTTCTTGCTGAGGGTGTCTGGGCGTTCAACGAAATCCAGCAGAAGACGACTCCGACAAGCGCAAGCCGAATCATCCTACGAAATCGGTTGCGACGGCGCCGGTGTTTGATCCATGGTCTTCTTCTGACGCCAGATTGCATATCCGATCAGTCCGCCCAGCAATGCAAAGATTGGATAGATAATGAGCGTAAAGAAAAGATTACTCAAGATGCCGACGAACGTTTTCGATTCGGCAAATGATTCCTCGATCTGATCGCGAATCTGGTCTGCAACATCCGGCGGAATGCTGCCGCTTTCCTCCATGTTCTCGATCACGCGATCAACGATCTCCTGAACGAATTCCATGGCGACGGGTCCCATGATCGCAAAGAGGATCAAATCAAAGAGAACCGCCACAAATGCACCGACAACGCCGGCCATCACGCCAAGGATTACCCCATCTGATGCCTCGAGCGGCGGCATGCCCGGCTCAAGGTCTTTCTTGTAGAGATAGACCGCCAAGACGCCGCCGAGGATGATTCCGGCACAACAGCAGCAATTAATGAGATTCAGGCCGGGAATGGAGGAAACAAGACCGATTGCAATGCCGGCAAAAAACGCGGCGCGGTATTTACTTGGTTTTTCGAGCATTGAGTAAGCCTCCTGATGTAAAGAGTTGTCGCTGGAACTGACCGACGGCTTCAGAAAGTGCTGGAATAATGAAAGAAGGGAGAATAATGCCAAAGAGGCCCCCGGTGAACGTGCGGGAGAAGAGATCGCTTTCGCGAATGCCGAGCAGATTCATGGCAACATCAGCGACCATCGGAGCAGAGGCGAAGAAGAGGAGGGAAACCGACGGAATGGCCCCCCGCTTCCGACGAAGCGGCTGGAAAAGCGCACCGATCAAGAACCCAAAATAGATAGACGAACAGCGGATACAGACCGCGAACTTCTCTCCTCCAAGATGAAACGAGCGATCGTCAAGCTGATGACAGATAATGGAGAAAAACTGATAAAGCGATTGTGAGAATGTTGGGAGAAGCTGTTCGCTTCGCAAAAGCGGTGCAACCAGAATCAATCCGCACCATGCCGCGACGAGAGCGACGAGAATCCCGTATGCTTTCTGGTGCGCCATTGAAGTGAGTGCCATTATCGTGAGGAAAATCGACTTTGTCAAGCTGGGATTCGCATCGCGACGGCGCCGTCTTCATTGATTTTGCTCAGTGTTTCGGCTATATTGGTGCACATTTTGATGAAAGAACGATCATGCGAAAAGTCCTCGATCAGCGATCCAATTTCCTTGCCATCGAATCAGAATACTCCTCCTTCGATACGTCAAAAGCAATCATTCTTCCCGCCCCCTACGAACATACCGTAAGTTACGGTGGGGGCACGAAGAACGGTCCTGCGGCAATTATCAAAGCCTCGCAGTATGTGGAGATGTTTGACGAAGAGACGAAACGGGAAATCCATAAGGAACGAGGTGTCGCCACGCTTCCGCCAATTCTTTTTGGTAAGAAGAAGGACGCGCAGGCTCTGCAGCTCATCCACGATGCAGTTGCCGATCTGCTCGCGGCCGACAAATTCGTCGTTACGTTGGGCGGCGAGCACACGATTTCATCGGCAACAATTGCCGCTCACGCTGAGAAATACAAGGACTTATCTGTACTTCAATTCGATGCACATTCCGATTTGAGGGAGGAGTACCAGGGCAGCAAGTTCAGCCATGCGTGTGTGATGGCGAGAGTGTGCGAATTCATTGACCCCAAACGTGTTGTGCAGGTGGGAATCCGGGCACAATGCAAAGAAGAGGCCGAGTTTATTCGAGACCGTGGGGTGAACACGTTTTATGCTCATGAGATTCGTGAAGGAAAATTCACACGCTTTCTCAAATACTGGGATGATCTCGTTGTCGAGAGGCTGACCGACCACGTGTACATCACATTCGATGTTGATGGTTTTGATCCTTCGATCATGCCTGCGACAGGCACACCTGAGCCGAACGGCCTCTTCTGGGCTGAAGTGATGCAATGTCTCAAAAAAGTCGGGAAATCCCGCACAATTGTCGGCTGCGATGTCGTCGAGCTCGCTCCGATCAAAGGCCTCCACCACCCTGACCTCACCACCGCAAAGCTTATCTCAAAGCTCCTCAACTACGCGCTTTAGTAAAGATCATCCTTCGGCGAACCTCCGCTTCCTTTGCGCCTCTGCGTTCCCGTTTTGTTGCTCAACACAGAAGCGTCGAGAGTGGTGATCCCGAAGGGTTGGCTTACGGGAATCGCTGGGTGTTTCCTTGCTTCTCCTTACAGTTTGCCGTACCTTATTGCACCAACACTGCCCTCGATGTGCACCTTCTATCCCCGGAGTTCGCTATGAAATCCCGACATTTCTTCTCCCCAATCATTGTCGCATTGTTTCTCTTCGGATGTCAACCTCAGGAGACTATGGAACGAAAATATTCACTTGAGCGCGTTGGTCCTGCTCGTGTCGTTCAGCTTTATGCGGACGGCTTCGAACAACTCTCTACGCGTGAGAAAATCTTTGCCTACTATCTCGCTCAAGCAGCAATCGCTGCACGGGATATCTCGATCGATCAGCATCACCGGAACGCCCTTGAGATTCGCGACTTGATCGAAGACATCGTTTCACACCACGAGGGAATCGACCCGGCCGTTTACCAGAAAATCCTCACCTACACAAAACTCTTCTGGATCAACAATGGGCCGTACGACAATATTACCTCGACAAAGTTCGTCGTTGAGTGCACGGAGGAGGAATTTCGACAAGCAGCAGAAATCGCCATGAAGAACGGGGCCAATCTCGGACTCGGCTCAGAGTCCCTTGATGCCAAGCTCAATCGCCTCAAGAGGATGCTCTTCGATCCCAAATACGATGCGATGTTGACGAACAAAACGCCCGGAGCCGACTGGGTCAAAGAAAGCGCGGTGAATTTCTATGAGGGACTGACGCTTGCCGAAGTTGAGCGCTATAGCAAGTCCGGCAAGGAGAAAAATCCGCTCAACTCCAAGCTTGTGAAGGTTGGCGGCAAGATTATGGAAGAAATCTGGCGTGCCGGAGGCGACGGTGTTCCACCGGGAAAATACGCAGCAGACCTTGAGGCTTCGATTTCCTTCCTCGAAAAGGCCATTCCCTACGCTTCGGGTCCACATCAGCAGGAAACGATCAGGAAGCTCATCAAATACTTCAGAACAGGCGACCTTGAAGATTTCCGTCAATACAACATCCATTGGGTCAGTGATACTTCCTCCATCGACATGATCCATGGATTCATCGAGGTCTATCTCGATCCGCGGGGACAGAAAGCGGAGTTCGAATCCTCCGTTTACTGGTCCGATCAGCAGCTCACCAAGAGCATCAAAGATATCGGCGCGAATGCCCAGTATTTCGAAGATAAGATGCCATGGGATGACCGATACAAGAAGCAGGGCATAAAGCCGCTTGCTGCGAATGTCGTGAACATCGTGCTGAGCACAGGCGGAACGGGACCCGTAAGCCCTATCGGCATCAATCTTCCCAACGAGCAGATCATCCGCGAACAGTACGGCAGCAAGAGCGTCGTCCTCAACAACATTATTGACGCGGCGGATAAATCGAGCGGACAGGTGTTGACAGATGAATTCGCTTTCGACCAGGAAGAGAAAGATCTTCAATACAAGCACGGAACGCTTGCGGCAAACATGATGACGGCGCTCCACGAGGTGCTTGGCCACGCTTCGGGCAAGACGATGGTGGCGGGTGATCCGGCCCAGTATCTACCCGGCTATTACTCGACTCTCGAAGAGGGCCGTGCCGATTTGGTTGCTCTGTGGCACATTTGGGATGATAAGTTGATCGAGCTTGGTTCCATCCCCAGCAAAGATGTTGCCAGGCAGATGTACAACGCGTATGTCCGCAATGCCTTGCTGCTACAGCTCCGGCGGATTCCGAGCGGAGACCAGATCGAGCAAGATCACATGAAAAACCGCCAGATGGTCGCGCTCTATATTCTCAAGAACTCCGATGCAATCAGAATGGAAAAGCGGGACGGGAAGACCTTTGTGAAGGTCGTGAACTACGAGAAGATGCGGGAGATGGTCGGCAGGCTCCTTGCCGAGGTCATGCGCATCAAAGCCGAGGGCGATCTGCAGGGGGCGAAGAAGCTCATCGACACATACGGCCTGAAGATCGACACCGGCCTTCGAGATGAGGTTTTGGAGAGAATCAAACACCTTGACATCGCATCGTATATCGGCTACGTGATGCCGGACTATGAGCCGGTGAAGGATTCGAACGGCGAGATCGTTGACGTCAAGGTAAGCTATCCGCAAGACTTGATGACACAGATGCTGAAGTACTCGGCGTTCACAAAACAACTGAAAAAAGAGTTCGGTGAGAAAGCGAGTCAACAGCGCGTCGCGGCGACACGGTAACCTTGACTTTCAGTCGCAATCTCAGTAAGATTACTGCAATCATGACTGTGCGTGTTTACGGAGGAGCTCCATGCGAGAATACTTAGACCTCGTTGAGCGCGTGCTCAGCAAGGGAACCCTCAAACACAACCGGACCGGTGTCGATACCATCTCCGTTTTTTCGGAGTACTACAAGATCGACCTCAGCGAAGGATTTCCACTGCTGACCACAAAGAAGATGAACTTCAAAGCGCTCCTCCACGAGGTCCTGTGGTACCTCTCCGGCGAGGATCACATCCGCAACCTGCGCAAGCATACCAAAATCTGGGACGCTTGGGCGGATGAGAATGGGAACCTCGAGACTGCCTACGGTCGCTACTGGCGACGGTTTCCCAGCGCGGAGATCAATCCCGCCACAGGCAAATACGAAGTGAAAGAGATCGATCAGATCACCGAGGTCCTCAAGCTCCTCAAAACCAACCCGAGCTCCCGCCGTATGGTGGTGACCGCATGGGAACCGGGCAACGCTCTCCGCAGCAAGCTTCCTCCCTGCCATTATACGTTCGTCTTTAACGTGCAGGGAAACAAGCTGAATTGCCACCTCACACAACGCTCCGGCGACATCGCCATCGGCATTCCGTTCAATGTTGCCGCGTACTCACTCCTCACACAAGCTATCGCACAAGAAGTCGGCCTCGAGCTCGGATATTTCAGTCACACCATCGTCGACGCCCACATCTACGTCAACCACGTTGAGGGACTGAAAGAGCAGCTCAAGCGTAAGCCGAAGCCCCTCCCGAAGCTCGTCATTGCGAAGAAACCGGTTGACGAGCTGCGGTTCGAAGATTTTGAGCTCGTCGGTTACGAATGTCACGAACCGATTAGGTTCGAGGTGGCGGTGTGAAGCTTGCCATCATCGCGGCGTTCAGCAAGAACCGCGTGATTGGCAAGGAAGGGAGAATCCCCTGGCACATCTCTGAAGATCTCAAGCGCGTGAAGCGCCTCACCACGGGACACACTATCCTGATGGGGCGAAAGACCTACGAATCCCTCGGCAAGCCCCTTCCCAACCGGCGCAATGTTGTCCTTACTTCGCGATCTATTGCCGGCGTCGAAACCTACACTACCATCCCTGAAGCTCTCGAAGCATTAAAGGATCAGGAGCGGGTCTTTGTGTTTGGTGGAGGGGAAATCTTTGCTCAGTTACTTGAGAAGGCCGATGAGTGGTATTTGACGCTCGTGGATCAGGTGGTCGAAGGGGACACGTTCTTCCCGCCGTATGAGCATTTAATCGGCTCGAAGTTCCTTCTTGTCCGGAAAGAAGCTCACGAAGGGTTCACGTTTTTGGACTATGTAAGAGTGTCTTAAGGAACTAACCCTGCAACATCCCGGTCAATCCCACACGAATCATCATCACGGCAATCGCAGCCATGAAGAGGGAAGCAACTTTGGCAAAGGCCTTTGAACCGGCCTCTCCCATCACTTTGATCACCACATTCGAGTAACGAAAGACCAACCAGACGATTACCAGGTTCACAAGCAGCGAGATAATGGTGGGAAGAAGCCCGTACGAATCGACGATGATGAGAATGGTAGTGAGAGCGGCAGGGCCGATAATGAGGGGAATGCCAATCGGGACGATCCCGATCGAGCTTTCAGGTCGCCGTTGACTGCCGGGCGAAAAGAGAAGATCGTTCACGGCAAGCACCAGCAGAACAACTCCCCCACCAACACGAAAATCATTTTCCGTAATACCGAGGAACGAGAAGATGACCCGCCCGCCAAACAGGAAAACCACCGACACAACGAGTGCAGTGAGTGTCGCCTCGGTGACAAGCCGGCGCTTGTGCGCAAGCGCCATTCCATCGGTGAGGGAAAGAAAGATGGGTACAACCCCCAACACATCAATAGCAACGAAGAGCGGAATGAAGGAAAGGAGAAGAGATTGAAGATCGATAGACACGGCAGAGAATCAGAGCAAAAGCGTTGGAAGCCGGTTCATTCTACTCGTATCCCCTTTTCTTCCAATCTGGCTTTGACCTTCTTGTAAACCTCGTCGAGCGGGATTTCGGTTCGCGACCCCGAGGTTTTCACCGCTTGCTCGAGTGTTCCTTTGCGCTCCCGCAGCCAAGCCCAGATGTGATAGCCCAATCTATTTCGATCATTCGGTTCGACAGTGGGGATATCCGCAACAATCGAATACGCCAGCTTCTCAGGCGTCTCCTGTGGGAATTCCGCAACTGCCGGTGGTGGTTTGGTGGCCATAGGATCCTTTATTGTCGTTACGGTGCGGCGAGAATATAGAAACTTTTCGCGCAAAAGAAAAGAGAGGCATGATGTTCACCTTGCCTTCGCAACAACGAGAGTTAAGTCATCATGCGGCTCTGCAGGACCACGGAACTCCTCGACCGCCGTGATGATCGAGTGCTGGAGTTGTTGTGCGTTCAATGACCGACGTGAAGCGACAACATGGCGAACCGCTTCTTCACCGAATTGCTCGTGCAAGGGATTCATTGCCTCGGTAAGCCCATCGGTATAGAACACAAAGAGGTCCCCTTCGTTCAGAGAGCGTCGAACTTCCTGCAATCGACTCTCGAAGACAGGTCCGCGCTCCAATCCCAATCCAATCCCCTCCGCCTGCAAATACTCCAGAGAGCCGTTCGATGCGATTAAGGCCTTATTGTGACCGGCTCGGCAGATTTTCACCTCTCGTTTCTCCAGATCAAACATCGCGAGAATCATGGTGATGAAAGACTTGCGCTCGATGCCATCGTAAATCCGACGATTGACATGAACGAGAATCTCTTGAGGACTATCATACATGTGAGCGGCAAGCTGGATCATTCCCTGAACTTTGGACATATACAAAGCCGCCGACATTCCCTTCCCCGAAACGTCTGCGACAACCACCAGTACCTTCTTTGGGCCAAGCTGAATAAAATCAAAATAATCCCCACCCACGGTGAGAGCCGGAATCGAAACACCGGTAATATCCAGACCTTCGATGACAGGACTCGCATCGGGCAACAAACCCTGTTGAATGCGTCTCGCCAGTGCAAGCTCTTCTTCAATTTTCTGTCGTTCGATTTCCGAACGATGCAACCGTGCATTCTCAATGGCTACTGCTGCTTGACTGCCGACTGTGGAGAGTAGATCGATATCTTCCTGAGAGTAAACTTTTTCGGAACGCTTCGGCCCGACGGCAATCAGACCGATGAGACGATCTTTGAGAACCATGGGAACGACAAGAACAATACCAGCTTCAAGGATCTTCTGTTTGTCGTCCTCATGAATGCGAATCGATTCCGAATCTGTTGCCAGTAGTCCGACATATTGCGGTGCTCGTGAGTTTCGCAGGAGGGCGAGAAGTCCATTCGACGCCTCCTCGAACTGACAGCACCGCTGGTCCAATCCTTTGCTGATGGTGTAACAACCCTCCTGGACATCACAGAGTGTCACCGCTACTTTCTCGAGATGCATTACAGATGAAATGGTGTTGACAAGCGAGTGCAGGATTTGTTCGAGATTCATCAGTCGAGGGAGTTCCTGACTGAATTCACGCAGTGCCGCGTGGTAGTTGTACCGCTCCTGATAAAAAATTCGATCCACCCATTCCTGAAACCTGCGCTTCAACGGATCGACGGCAAACGCAATAATAACCAAGGCAACGATATTGAGTGTTCGATTCTCCTCGGTACCCAAAAAATACGCAATAAGACTTCCAATGCCGTACACCGTTACGATGTAAATGGCGGCAATCGATGCAGTCACAGCTCCATAAATAAGACTGCGCTTGAGGAGGAGATCGATGTCCATCAACCGATAGCGGAAGATCGAATACCCAAACGCGGCAGGCACAAGGGCAATCAAGACGGTGGGCGTGAGCAAGAACGGCTTTGTGAACAGAA
This sequence comes from Bacteroidota bacterium, assembly GCA_035559595.1. GTDB lineage: Bacteria > Bacteroidota > Ignavibacteria > UBA10030 > UBA10030 > DATMBF01. The sequence continues at coordinate 52,276 of DATMBF010000033.1, forward strand.
CAAACGGATCGGCAGCATTGAGGACAACAATGTATGCAAAGACGGATATGCCGATAACAATGGAAATGAGAATTGGACGAAGTTGCTCCCGCTTCTCTTTCTCCACATGCTTAAAGTAACTGTGGATAAAAATGAATAGACCCGTAACAAACGAGAGCAGAGGAACCATAGCCATAACCTGCACAACGGGTTGAGGGAGAGAACTACCAAGACCAAAGAAGAGGGTACCTGTAACCAACAGTCCAAGACCAATGAGCGTCCAGACGAACCATCGCTTCTCGGCAATTCGATGACGAAACGGAAAGGTGAGAAAGAAGAGGACAAAAACTGCCGGCGCAACTGCCCGAGAAAACCCGATGCTGAGTGCGAGAGGATAGAACTTCCACCATGGATCTTGATTTGGGTTAATGGACACAGACATCAGTCCGAAAGACAACATACAGAAGAGAGTGAAAATGCCGAAAGACCGTTGGACGCGACCTTGAGGACGTGTCATCACCACGACATATCCGACAAAGAGAAACGTCATCCCCAAAAGGAAAAACGCCACGTATTGAACGTTGATGACTTTGAGGATTTCGACTTGTGCTTCGAACTGTTCACCGTCGCGCTCGATGAGGTAAGTGACAAAGGTTCCCGGGGGGAGCGGGTTAATGATATTCATCGCCTGGAAAGGATGGGTAAAAGTCTTTCCATTGATTGCGAGGAGAATATCGCCGTTTCGAACACCGGCACGATCGGTCACACCCCCAGGAACAACATCGACAATGAGAGCTCCGGGTTTGCCGTCGCGTCGCTCCAGCCAACCGCATTGGTCGTTGCTCGTTGCCTTGTAAATCATGACATCGAGAAAATTCATCCCCGTCAAGAGGATAACGATCAACGCCACGAGTGTGAAGAAGCCGCGAATGAACCTGGGAGAAGAGCGTTCAAGAAGTTTCATTGAGGCATTCCGTAGCTGTCTATACGAAGGAGAAGGAGCTTCGTTTCGCAGGTCAGAGAGAATATCCTATGGAAAAATAGACGATCACCGGCCCACGACTCAACGGGTTATCAAGCAATTCCTTACGGAAGTAGAAGCTCTGGCCAACGGTAAATTCAGCCGGTCCCAGCGGCGTATCAAATGCCATCCCAAAGCCGACGCCGTGACGGAGGTCCTTGAGACGGATCTGGTCCGGTCCTTCCCAAATCGTTCCGAAATCGTATCGGAGCTTGAAATACGTATCGAAGAAGAGCTTTACTGGACTGTGGTAGCGATATTCCAGGCTCGCCACGAAAAGTTGACGACCGCGGGCGTTGTCTTCACGTAATCCAAGAAAATTTCCCTGACCGCCGATCGAGAACTGTTCCGTAAACGGTAACGTGCGGTCAGCCGATCCGAAGACAATCCGTGGATGGAGGATATGCCCTTTTGCGATGCTTCGGTGAGAACCGTAGTCAAAGAAGAATTTCGAAAAGGAGATTCCATCCTTCACTCTCACGAAGGCGGACTCGTAGAAGAAGTTCATCGAAATTCCGTCGGTTGGAAAGGGAAAATCATCCTGCGAGTCTAATCGCGTGCCGACTTTGATGGAAGCAATGTTATATTCATCGGGTTGGACGGGTTGATTGAAGATACTCCAATACCGGTGATTCTCCAAGCGACCTTCAACAGTCACTGTGCCAAGTCGCTCCAACTGAGTGCCGAAGGCCGCCGATCCCCCCTGTTTCACCTCGCGAAACTCCCCCATACGGACACGCTTCCAATGAGCGGGATCGGTGAGTCGTTCATCCGCGAACACATGAGCGTCGTAAAGACGGTAGTAGCCTTTCAAGCTAAAGGTAAGATATGTATTGAAGATTCGAGTTGCCTTGAACTCCGCAACATAACTGCGATTTCGAAGTCCGCCGTGAGCTGTCACCCCCAATTCTGATCCTATGCCGAGAAAATTCTCATCACGAATATCAATCGACGGCTGAACGCCACGCTCATTGTCCACACGGAGAGAGACACGGATGAGCTCGGTAGGACGTTCGCGGACCATCACACGGAGGATATGCCGTTCCTCCCCTTCCTCGACTGTTTGATAGACTCCAAGGAGTACTTGGTCGAACAAGCCGGTGCTGTAGAGATTGGTGATACTGCGTGAAGCTTTCGCAACCGTAAATTCCTCACGTTCCTGGAGCGGCATCTCTCGCCAAATGACATAGTCACGAGTCTTCCTTGTTCCGACAACTTCACGGCGATAGACGATCCCCTCATCAATGGTAATCGCGGCCACGCCTGATGTCTGATCCAATTGTGCATTGCGAATTCGGGCAAGAGAGAAACCGCGGTCGCGATACATCCCCAACATTTCTTCCATTGCCTTCCTGCTTTCGTGGCTGTTCAGTCGACGGCCAAGCAAAGGCTCAAACACCTGACGAAGGGTGTCTGAAGGAATATTGCGATTCCCCATGAATCGAACGTCGCGGAACACGGGATACTGGCGTGTGTTCAGTCGCAAATGAGTCATGGTGCCTTGTTCAAGAACCTCCATCTCCACGCTGGCATAGTTGCCGGTTTCATAGAGATCGGTGAGAAGGGTTATCGTCTCCTGCTCGGTTATCGTTTCCCGATTTCCAAGCGAGGAAAATGCTTTGGACCACTCACCATCGAGCGCGCCGTCCGCAAATTCAATTTTCGGCCGCGGAAAGGAACGGCCGGCGGCGGTGTCGAAAGAACCACTTTTCTGCTTCTCGCGAATGAAGCGCTGAATTGCCGGCATCATTTCCGAAGCGGCCTCTTCTCCCTTACGGACGAGCGAGTCGAGTCCTGTGAAATCGGCAGAGAGGTGATTTCCTATTGCAGGTCGGATAACAACATCCGCTAGCTTCATCTGGTCGGCGTTTGCGGACAACATCATGATGCCGACGATCTGCTCAGCAACTTCCCAGGGAGCGGAAAGCTGATCGGCATTGCGCAATGGACTCGTGGCATCAATGGCAATAACAATATCGGCGCCAAGCTGGCGCCCTACATCCACGGGGATATTGGAAACTAATCCGCCATCCATTAGTTGCATGGTGTCTTTGACAACAGGGCTAAAGAGCAAGGGAACCGTCACCGCCGCACGGAGCGCCTCGGCAAGATCCCCCTCGTGGAGCACAACACGCTTGCCAGAAACGAGATCTGTGGTAACAGCACGGAAGGGAATTCTGAGGTTATCGAAGCTTGGATTAGGATGAAATATTCCCTGCAGCGTCAGGATGTTGAGAAAGTTCGTCAACCGCTGCGCGCTGGAGAGCGACGCCGGGAACACAGGTTCGAATCCGGAAAATCGAAAGATCAGCGAACTTTTATCTTTTGCCAACTTTTGATCGAGGAAGAGATCACGGCGTTGGGATTCATCGCTATAGCTAAGGACATCAGCCCAGTCGGTCGTTCGTACAATCTCCTCCAACTGTTGTGTTGAGTAGCCTGCAGCGTACAACCCTGCCACGATGGAGCCGATACTCGTGCCAATCAGATAATCGATCGGCACATTATGCGCCTCAAATGCCTTGAGAACTCCGATGCTCGACAAACCTCGTGCGCCACCGCCGCTGAACACAAGAGCGATCTTCGGACGCCGGACATCGCGTGTCGGAACGAGGTTGGGAATTCGCTGGCGGGTCTCGACAACATCAGGACGAAGAACGATCGGAACATGGTTTCCATCGTTTGATTGGGATGCTCCAATCGTCCAAACCGACGCGAGCAAAACACCGATTGACAACAGAATTCTGTAAAACGAAGTGTTGCTCATTATAGATCAAGGTACCGAAATAAGCTCCGAATTTCAATCAATGGATTCCGTGCCTGCAGCTTGATTTTCGAACAGAATCACGCTATGTTTTTTTAGTCAACAATTTTCTTTTTCCATGACGTTTCTCAATCCTCTTCTTCTTCTTGGTCTTCTTGCAGCCGCCATCCCGATCGTGCTGCACTTGTTAAACCTTCAACGACTGAAGACGGTCGAATTCAGCACCTTGAAGTTTTTGAAAGAGCTCCAAAAGACTAAAATCCGGCGGCTCAAGATCCGTCAACTGTTGTTATTGATTCTGAGAACACTCCTCATCATTTGCCTTGTTCTGGCTTTTGCCCGACCCACAATGACGGGTGTTTTTCTTTCCGATGTTGGTACGCGTGCGAAGACAAGTGCACTCATTCTGCTGGATGATTCCTTTAGCATGACAGCTGCTGACGAGAGCGGGGAATTCTTTCAATCAGCCAAGGAAGCAGCCTTGGCGGTTGTTGGATTGCTCCATGAAGGGGATGAGGCATGGGTGCTTCCCCTATCGCAAATACAATCTGGCGTTCAAGCAAAATTCCCGCCACAGCGGAACTTCGCGGCAGTTCGAGCATTTATTGAGGATATGCGCCCTTCAGCCATTTATCGCTCTTTGCCTGAGGCATTACGAGTAGCGTCAACGGTTCTTTCGTCCTCACTGAACCTGAATCAAGAGGTCTATGTCGTTTCTGACTTCCAACAAGGCGTTTGGAACCCGGTGCGCCAGCAGGGTGTGCAGGAACGACTATTCCCAGAAGGGACAAGAGTTTTCCTCATCCCTGTCAGAAGTGAATCACTCCACAATCTCGGCATTGAAGAAATCTCAATCGCCAATTCCATTCTCGAAGTCAACAAACCCTTCACGCTGAAGGCACGTATTCGGAATTCTTCAGATCGCGACGTGACAAATTCTCTTTCGAGCGTTTTCCTGAATGGGAACAGAGTGGCTCAAAAGGGGATTTCGATCCCGGCAAATTCGACGATTGATGTTGAATTCTCAATTGTTCCAAAATCCCCTGGTTTCTTGCAAGGGGTTGTTGAGCTCGAAGCGGATGATGCTGAGTATGACAATCGGAGATTTTTCAGTCTGTTCCTTCCCGAGCAAACGAGAGTACTTCTTCTAGGTTCGGGAAATGACCTGCATTACATCCGATTGGCGCTTGAAGCCCGGGGGGCAACATCGGCTCTCCAAATCAACGAAAGCACTCTTGACCGACTTGCGCCAAATATGCTGGTCAATGCCAACGTCGTCGTCCTTGCCAACATTGTCTCGATCAGTGCTTCACAAAGTGTATTGCTCGCGAGCTTTGTAAAGAACGGTGGTGGAATTGTCGTTTTCCCGGGCTCGTCCGTTCAGCCCGCTCAGTACAATTCCACAATTGCCGCCGGACTGCAGCTACCTCCGCTCCGTAGCATCGAGCGTCTGGGGAATGCCACCGATCTCAGCGCCCCGGCCGAGTTCGAAGCGGTGGACGTGCGACACCCCCTTTTTCAGGGAATGTTCGAAGAAGATCTCTCAAAAAAAGGATTGCGCTCTCCTTCGCGAAACATCCCGGCCCCTACCATTCGCATGATTGCAAACTTCAGCCCGACTCCCTCAGCAACGCCGATTGTTCGCCTGTCGAACGGCCTTCCGTTTCTCCTCGAGCATTCGTTGGGATCGGGGAAGGCGATTCTTTTTGCAGTCTCTGCGGATTTGGTGTGGTCAGATTTTCCCTTGCAGGGACTGTTCGTTCCACTGGTGCACCGCGCAGTTTCGTATCTTGCGCAGGAACAATCCAAACAAGAGGAGGTTCTGGCCGGCCAGGAGGCGCTTGTCTCTCTTACAGGAAACATCGGCCCAACAATGTTGAAGATTCGTACACCTGACAATGTCGAGGTGCCGGCGTTCCGCTCGACATTTGGTTCAACCACCATCATCCGCTATACCGACACAACCGTGCCGGGCACATACTTCATCATGGATGGCATGCGACCATTGAAGAGTCTCGTTGTGAATATTGATCCGGCAGAAACCAATACCGCCCCGATTGAGATGAAAGAGATTGCACAGATGTTGGAACGTCTCGGCATAAGGAGTTCGTCTCTCTATGCTCTTTCCGACGCCAAGGAGATCCAAAGGGTCGTTCTCCAATCGCGATTTGGTGTGGAGTTGTGGCAGTACTTCTTGATCGCGGCTCTCATGGTTGCTGTGGCCGAAATGCTTGTTGCCCGCGACCGAAAGGACGAGGTTCCGACAAGGCTTCCACAGGGAGCTACCTCATGATCGAGCTTCAACGACCCGACCGAGAGCGCTGCGTAATCGTCGGAGTTTCAGCGCGACTGAATGTTCGCACGGGCACTCACACAGAAGGCTCGTCGAAACCGGCTCGATTGACATCAAAAGAGGAGCTTGCTGATCTCCTCGACGAACTTGCACTTCTGGCGGACACAGCAGGAGCCGAGGTCGTAGCAAGAATAACACAAGATCGGGATCGACTGGATCCAGCCACGTTCATCGGTAAGGGGAAGGTTGAGGAGCTTCGCTCGCTGGTGAAAGAAAACAATATTCCTCTTGTCATTTTTGACGACGATCTCACTGCCGTGCAAGTGCGCAACCTCGAACGGATTCTCGAATGCAAGGTGCTCGACCGGAGCGCTCTTATTCTGGATATTTTTGCCTCACGTGCGAAAACAATGGAAGCAAAAACGCAGGTTGAGTTGGCGCAGTTGCAATACTTGTTGCCACGGCTCACGCGCCAGTGGACACACCTTTCGAAGCAATACGGCGGCATTGGCACGAAAGGACCCGGTGAGACACAGATTGAAACCGACCGGAGGATGATTAAAGCCCGCATCGGTCATCTCAAGGAAAGGCTGGCGCGCATTGGTCAGCAACGGCTCACGCAACGAAAAGGGCGCACAAAGTACACGCGGGGGGCGCTCATCGGCTATACCAACGTGGGCAAATCAACGCTCCTGAATCTCCTCTCCGGTTCCGATGTGTTCGTTGAGAACCGCCTCTTCGCGACACTTGATCCTACCACACGAATCGTTCCGCTTTCCCAGGGCGTCCAGATTCTCATGACCGACACCGTCGGGTTTATCCGTAAACTGCCGACTCAACTTGTAGCCTCATTCAAGAGCACGCTGGAGGAAATTACCCAAGCGGATTTTCTTCTCCACGTCGTCGATGTCTCAAGCCGACGATTCGAAGAACAGATCAGTACTGTTCAGGAAACCGTTGAAGAGCTTCGATCGGGAGACAAGCCGGTTCTGATGGTTTTCAACAAGATCGATAGGCTCACGGATCGAAGCATTCTCCGGGAACTTGCCCAAACCTATTCGCCAGCTGTCTTCATCTCTGCTGCGCGAGGAATCAACATTCTGGGACTGAAAGAAGAGATCCTCAAGCTTCTCGCTTCATCATTTGTCGAAGAAACATTCCGTGTCGGGCAGGACAACCAGAGGCTTATCTCCTATCTTCATGAATCGGGTGAAGTGCTGGAAAAGCAGTATGAGGATAACAGTGTGATTCTTAAGGTGAGAATTCGAAAGCAGGAGCGGGAGCGGGTGCTGCAGTGGACAGCCCAACATCAGATCCCGGAACCAGACGGGACGCTTTACAAGGAGAACTGAGGGTTCACAGGCATGAGTCTGAAGAGGAGGGGAGGGATGTCTCGAGACCCGAGCCTCAATCTCTTAAGCTCGATGGTTACACGCTCACCGGCAATCTTTAACCAGGGATCGGAACTTTGATCCGTATCCCTCCCTTCAATCGTCATTACAAATCGCTTACCCGGCTGAACATCCACAAACGGCAGAGGCTGGAACATGTCATTGTTTGCATACCGAACGTTCAACGACGTCGCCTTAATGAATCCCTGCTTGAGGGTAAGCGTGTCACCAGAATCGTTGACAAACGTGATTTCTATCGTAGAAGTTACGACGTCTTTGACACGATAGGATGCGGCAAGGTGGATCTCAATCCCGAGCCTCGGATCACGGTAGTGATAATTCTCGCAGCGACATTCATCGTTGAGAACGAGGTACGGGTATGATTGGACGCAGGAAGAAATGGCAAGGACCGAAAGAACACACACCAAGAGTTGACAAGCCGTCGTCGCCCGAATGTCCGGCATCACCGCTCGGGACTCTTGATCACCGTCTCCCCTTGAAAAGCTTTCTTGACCTCTTCGGCGTCGTTTTTTGATCCCACGATATCCCCCCAGTGCATTGGGATCACCAGTTTCGGGCGAAAAGCGTTTGCTGCCGCCGCAGCTTCTTTTGCCGTCATCGTGTAGGTTCCGCCACAAGGGAGAAGAGCGACGTCGCTCCTGACATTTCTCATTTCCGGCGTGAAGTCTGTATCCCCCGCATGATAGATCCTCTGTCCGTGAGAAAGCGTAAGGATGTATCCCACCCAGTTGTTGGCCTTCTGATGATACTGCTTTCCTAAGTTATACGCAGGGATGGTTTCGATAGTCCACTCCTGTATCGAAAGTGTTTCGCCGGGCTTGAGAGCAATGACATTTCCTTTCAATTGTTTCGCCACATCGACAGGAGCCACAATCGCGGTTGTGTCCTTTGTAATGCGACGTATGTCGTCGATAGAGAAATGATCATAGTGGGAATGGGTGATGAGAATCAAGTCGGCTAGAGGAACGGACGGGGAGAGTTTCCAGGGATCGAAAAAAATCCGCTTCGGTCCATCCTCAATGCAAAAGCTTGCATGACCCAACCAGTGGATGTGGTCGTGGTTCATGAAACACCTCGCCTATCGTTTCTTCTTCAACTTCTCCTTCGCACTCGCGTATCCAGGTTTGAGGATTTTGTAGATGATGTTGATTCGCTGCTTGTAGGGGATAAAGGCGCTCTTCATGGCATTGATGGTCAGTTTCTCGAGGTCCTCTATCGTCAGCCCGAAAACATCCACAGCAGTAGCATATTCGTCGCTCAGCGTAATATTGCTCATCAATCGGTCGTCGGTATTGAGCGTAACTCTAAACTTATAGCGATAATACACCCCGAACGGATGATCCTCCAGCTTTTCCACAGCGCCCGTGTGAACGTTGCTCGTGAGGCAGATTTCGAGAGGGATACGTTTGTCGAGAACGTACTGCGCGAGTGTTCCCATGCTCATCACCTGGCCATCCTTCAACTTCATATCCTCGATCAGTCGCGTTGCATGTCCGATCCGGTGCGCACCGCACCACTGAATCGCCTGCCAGATTGATTCCTTCCCAAATGCTTCCCCTGCATGGATGGTAATGTTGAAATTTTCCCTCTGAATATAGTGAAATGCATCGACATGCTTCTTCGGCGGGTATCCTCCCTCTTCCCCTGCCAGATCGAATCCCACAACTCCCTGGTTTCGGAAATCCACAGCGAGCTCGGCAATTTCTTGAGAGATAGAAGGCTTCATGTTCCGCATTGCACAGAGGATCAATCCATATTCAACGCCGAAATCTTTTTTCCCACGCTCAAGTCCTTCGAGAACCGATTTCACAACCGTCTCCCAGTGCAGCCCCTTCTGTGTATGAAACACGGGCGCGAATCGCGTCTCTACATACACGACTCCATCGTTCTTCATGTCCTCCATCATTTCATAGGCTACTCGTTCGAGCGCTTCTTCAGTTTGCATAACGCCGCAGGTATGCTCAAAGCCCTCGAGAAAGAGCGGGAGACTGCCCCTCGTAGCCCCGCGATGGAACCATTCTGCCAGATCCCCCGCATCAGTGGTCGGAAGTTTTTTGTATCCGATGTCTTTCGCAAGCTCGATAACGGTCGATGGACGCACACCGCCGTCGAGATGATCATGGAGAAGAACTTTCGGCAAGGTTCGGATGAAATCTTTTTTGAGTTTCATAATAATGAACTATTGCAGTACTCCAATGTGCTTTTCAACAGCTTTGATGAGGGAAGAATCTCTGACAAGCTTCACGGCTTTGTGAATGTCATCATACAGAACTCGGTCTTCCTCAAGGTACGGAATGCGGCTTCGAATTGCTTGATACGCAGCCTCTGTTCCCTTGCCCGCCTTCATCGGCGTCGTCCCGTTGATCCTTCGCGCAAAATCTAACCCTTGTGCGCCGCAGAGCGCTTCAATCGCCAGAACAGTTTGAACATTGTCGAGAACCTTCCACACCTTGTGGGCTCCAATCGAACCCATGCTGTTGTGGTCTTCCTGATTTGCGGATGTGGGGATGGAATCGACACTTGCCGGGTGACAGAGTACCTTGTTCTCTGAAACAAGAGAAGCCGCCGTATATTGAGCAATCATCAATCCTGAGTGAAGTCCGCCCTTCTCCGTTAGAAACCGTGGGAGGCCGCTCAACGTGCCATTGACGAGGCGCTCAATCCTTCGTTCTGCAATATTTGCAAGCTCGGCAAGCCCGATAGCCAGAAAATCCAGCGCCAAGGCAATCGGCTGGCCGTGGAAGTTTCCCCCTTCAAGATGAATTCGCTCATCGGGAAGAATCAAGGGGTTATCCGTGGCCGAGTTCATTTCAATCGAGACGATCTGACTAACGTACTCTATGGCATCCCGTGACGCTCCATGCACCTGAGGGATGCACCGCAGAGAGTATGCATCCTGCACACGCGGGTCATCATATCGGTGGGATTCGCGAATTTCACTCCCTTTCATCATCGCTCTCAAGTTTCGAGCGACAGCCCTCTGGCCTTTGTATGGACGAAGGCGGTGAATGCGATCATCATACGGTGTGTCGCTTCCGCGGAGCGCCTCAACACTGAGCGCCCCAGTGATGTCCGCGACTTTGGCAAGATTGCGACCCCGCCAGGCAGCAAGTGCGGCATAGGCCGTCATCATCTGCGTACCGTTAATAAGCGCGAGCCCTTCTTTTGCTGAAAGCCGAAGAGGGTGCAGCTTTGCCCGTTGCAGTGCGGTTCCCGAATCGGTTATCGTTCGTTCCTTTCCTGTCGTCACCCATACTTTCCCTTTTCCCATCATGGCAAGGACAAGATGTGCGAGCTGTACAAGATCGCCGCTCGCTCCAACGGAGCCCTGCATGGGAATGACCGGAAGAATGTCGAGGTTGATCATCCGAACGAGAAGCTCGAGCGTCTCCAACCGAATACCAGAGTATCCCTTTGCCAGCGCATTGGCCCGTAACACCATCATCGCCCGGACAATGTCAGGAGGCAGGGGATCGCCGGCACCTGCGGCGTGGCTCAGAATAAGATTTTCCTGTAGCTCTTCGATGTGAGAGCGACTGATCCGAACATTCGCGAATTCGCCGAAGCCCGTCGTGACGCCGTACACGGTTTCGCCCGATGCAACCCATTCTTCAACGAGGCGTTGCGCTTTCTTAACCCGCTTGCGCGCAGTGGCTGAAAGCAAGACACCCTCGTGCTCATAGACGACATTCGCGAGGACGTCGAGCGTGAGGGAGTTACCATCGAGGGGGTATTGTTTCATGGAAGGCTGCGCATCTCCTGAACGGTTTTGCAATGTAGTTGAGGGTCTTTTGAAATTCAACACGATTTCGATCACAAATCAAGAATTGACTTTGGGGGTGATTCTCTTTATCATTTCTCTGCAAGAATAGAGAGTCGCGGGATAACGTTGCCCTACTCGAGAGTTCCCGCTGTCCCCATGGATCAACAAAATACGATCAACATACTCATTGCTGATGACGAGGACGGCTTGAGAGGTACTCTTGCCGCCTGGCTCGGTGACGAAGGATTCCTGGTCGAACAAGCTGCCGATGGCCTTGAGGCAATCAAGAAGGTCCAATCGAAGGACTTCGACATCGCTCTGCTGGACATCAAGATGCCCGGCGCGAATGGGCTTGAGGTTCTTCGCTACATCAAGAAGAACTCCAATCCCACCGAAGTCGTTATGATGACCGGCATGAGCGATGTGAGCATGGCCGTCGAAGCGATGAAACTGGGCGCTCGCGAGTACCTCACCAAACCGCTCGATATGGATCAGCTCGTGCCACAACTCCGCACGCTGATCAGGACCCGCGATGCCGAAGATCGCATCCGCAAACTCCAGGCCGAACACACCGCACGACTCCTCTACGACCTCCACAACCCGATTGCCGGACTCAAACAGAGTATCGGCTACCTCCTCAAGGGAATGGCGGGACCACTGGGAGATCACCAGAAAGAGCTGTTAGGGTACATGACGACCTCGATCGATAAAGTCATTTTACTGTTGAATGATATGATGGACCTGACCAAACTTGAAGCCGGGCGTGTGCGTCTCAACAAAGGCATTAGTAATCTGGCGACGACGGTTGAGAAGATGGCGCAGGAATTCCGTGTTCCCATCCAATCGAACAAAATTACCCTCGATGTGTTCACCGAACCCGACCTGCCGGCCATCGAATACGACCAGGAGAAGATCGAGCAGGTTCTGCAGAATTTCTTAAGCAACGCCATCAAGTACACGCCACAACAGGGGGCTATTGTCATTCAAACGCGAAAAGTCGCCCTCGTCATCGAAGAGGGACAGCAGCCGGCCGACTTCATTATGGTCTCCATCTTCAATAGTGGCGACGGAATACCGAAAGAAGAACTCCCCCATATCTTTGATCGTTTCCGCAACGTTGTTTCGGACAAAACTGACAAGAAGAAGACAACCGGGCTCGGCCTGATCATTTGCCAACGCATTGTCGAGGCCCACAACGGAAAGATCTGGGTCGAATCCGAACCCGGCAAGGGGGCGACGTTCTTCTTTGCACTTCCCGTGAAATAGGTATCTTTTTGGGATCCATGTATGGCAACTCCATCGACCACAATTCTGGCGGCCGATGATGAGGAATCCTTCCTCACCGTCCTCGAAAACGTTCTTACCCACGAAGGTTACCGCATCGAGACTGCGAAGGACGGGGTCGAAGCCATCAACATCCTCCAAACCCGCTCGTTCGACCTTGTTCTCCTCGACGTCAAAATGCCGCGTGTAGACGGCATTGAAGTCCTGAAATTCATCAAAGACCATTACCTCGAAACACCGGTGATCATGCTTACGGGCGTGAGCAACTTAAAGCTTGCGGTGGAGTGCATGCAGATGGGAGCGTACAGCTACATCACCAAGCCCTATTCGGCGACGGAACTTCTTGCCGTGCTCGATCGGGCGCTCGAACGAAAGCGATTGGTGAGAGAGAACCAGGTCCTGAAAGCCGAGCTTGCCCGCCACGCACTCTCGTCTCAGATCGTCGGACAAAGCAGGCCGTTGATGGAACTCCTTAGCGTAGCTTCGAAAGTTGCACCGACGGATTCAACGGTACTTATCCAGGGTCCAAGCGGAACCGGAAAAGAGCTGATCGCCACATTCCTCCATAAGAACAGTCTCAGAAAAGATCAGCCGTTTGTTGCGCTCAACTGTGCATCCATTCCGGAGACGCTCATTGAGAGCGAACTCTTCGGTCATGAAAAGGGGGCTTTCACCGATGCGGTAACGGCTAAGCAGGGAATCGTGGAGATTGCAAACGGTGGAACGCTCTTTCTTGATGAGATCGGTGAAATCAGTCTCATGGTGCAACCAAAACTCCTCCGTTTTCTTCAAACAGGGGAGTACAGACGAGTCGGCGGGACGAAGTCACTGAAGGCAGACGTGCGCGTGATCTCTGCCTCCAACAAGGATTTGCGGCAGGAGGTCGCAACGGGACGGTTCCGTGAGGATCTCTACTACCGGCTCAACGTTATTACACTGCAAATCCCAAGTCTTGAAGAGCGGAAAGAAGATATCCCACTGCTTGTCGATCATTTCTTGAAGAAGCGGTTTGCCGGCAACGAACAAAAGAGAATCGATCCGAAAGCGCTTGAGGTATTGATGAAATACCATTGGCCGGGCAATGTGCGGGAGTTGGAAAACGTCATCGAGCGTGCAGCCATTCTGTGTCAGGACAATATTATTCGCATCGATGACCTTGCTCTTCCGCTCGGGGCAAGAGGCGCCCTCGGGCCAACGCCATCCCCAGCAGGAGGCGGACTTTTAGGAAGTGCAGTTTCTATGCGAGAGATCGAAAGGGTGCACATTGAGGGAGTACTCAAAGGCGTCCACTGGAACAAGAATATCGCGGCAAAAATCCTCGGCATTAGTCTTAAAACACTCTACACAAAGATTCAGCAGTACAATCTTACCAAAGAGTGATTCAAGCGTAAACCGGGGATGTTGCATGTAGGGGTCATACTCTGCATCGACATTTCCCGAACTCTCCATGCAAAATGCTCCTTTACCTTCTCCGCCACGGTGATGCGGTCGATTCCGCCACGCTCCACGATAGTGAGCGGCCACTAACCGAACGCGGTTCCGAGCAATCCCGGACCGCCGCGGCGTTCTTTCAGCGCTCGAAAATATCGTTTGGGCTCATCATCACAAGTCCACTTCTCCGCGCCAAACAGATGGCCCAACCGGCAAAAGAGTTGCTTGCGGTGAAGCAGACTTTCGAATCCGAGTATCTTGTCCCCGGCAGTAACCCCAACCAGTTGTTCGATTTATTAAGTAACCAATCAGCCGACTCTATCCTTCTGGTCGGGCATGAGCCACATCTGAGCACGACGATTTCACTGCTTATATGCGGCGATACTTCCGCCCAGATCGAAATGAAAAAAGCAAGCTGCGCTTGCGTTGAAATCGCGAAGCCGATCGAAGCGGGAAAGGGAAACTTGAAGTGGTTAATAACATCGGAACACATGAAAACACTCCGCTGAAACCGAATCTCACAGAATAGAGGGAGGAACGATGCAACTCCACACTGTCAAGATCGAAAAACCGGAAACGATGAACTTCATTCTCGGCCAATCCCATTTCATTAAAACGGTTGAAGATATTCATGAAGCTGTCGTCCAGACGAATCCTCAGATGAAGTTCGGGCTGGGATTCTGCGAATCGTCCGGACCGGCCTTGGTTCGATGGACGGGAAACGATCAAGCGCTGATCGACCTCGCAAAGAAGAACGCCATGAATCTCTCGTGCGGACACTGCTTCATTCTTTTTATGAACGGGGGTTTCCCGGTCAACATTCTCAATACAATCAAAATGATCCCAGAGGTCTGCACCATCTATTGCGCCACTGCGAATCCCGTTGAGGTCATTGTCGCAGAAACCGATCAAGGTCGCGGGATCATGGGGGTGATTGACGGTCTGAAGACCAAAGGCATTGAAGGTGAGACTGAGATCCGTCAACGGAAAGAGTTTCTGAGAACAATCGGCTATAAACTCTAAATGTGGAAGGGACAACCTATGCATAGCACCATGATCTTTGTTTTATCTCTCATCCTCCTTTCCGGTTGCGGGAAATCGGAAGATGAGATCCGCACGCTAGTACGTGATGAATTCTCCCGCTCGTTCTCTCCCACGTACATCATCACCGGCCAGCCCATTGGTCCTTACACACCCGCGGTTCAACTTGGAAAGTTCATGTTCGTCTCGGGACAGATTGGGCTCAATCCCGAAACGGTACAATTAGCCGGGGACGACATCGAAAGCCAGACACGACAAGCACTCACGAATATCATGAACATCCTCAAGCAGGCGGGATTTGATTCCAGTCATGTCGTTCAATGCTCCGTCTTCCTGAAAGACATTAATGACTTTCAACGGATGAACCTGATCTATGGTGGTTTCTTCCCCGAGGATCGCTACCCGGCACGAACCACTGTTGAGGTCTCCAACCTCCCTCGGAAGGCGAAGATCGAAATCGCCGCGATTGCCTATAAACCGTAGTTAGGAATGGTGAGAAGTTATGAAAGACAGAGCCGAACAATTTCAGCGAACAATTCGCGCGCCGCGGGGAGGACAGATTTCCTGCAAAGGCTGGATTCAGGAAGCCGCCCTGCGCATGCTCATGAACAACCTCGATCCGGAAGTCGCAGAGAAACCGGATGAGTTAATCGTTTATGGCGGAACGGGGAAGGCCGCCCGCAACTGGAAGTGTTACGATGCTATCGTCCGAAGTCTGAGGAATCTCGAGAATGACGAAACCCTACTTGTTCAATCCGGAAAACCGGTCGGCATTTTTAAAACACACACGAATGCCCCACGCATTTTGATGAGCAATGCCATGCTCGTACCACACTGGGCAACATGGGATGAATTCCGCCGCCTCGAGGGATTGGGACTTACGATGTACGGCCAGATGACGGCGGGAAGCTGGATATACATTGGAACACAGGGAATCCTTCAAGGCACCTATGAGACCTTTGCCGCGTGCGCCTCAAAGTATTTTGGAGGATCATTAGCGGGGAAATTCCTTCTTACAGCCGGACTTGGCGGAATGGGTGGAGCCCAACCTCTCGCTGCAACGATGAACGGCGCGGCCTGTCTCGTCGTCGAGGTCGATCGCCATCGCATCGAGCGACGCCTGCAAACAAAGTATCTTGACCGCATGACCGAATCGTTCGACGAAGCTCTAGCAATGATTCGAGAAGCCAAGGAAAAGAAGCAGCCACGTTCTGTGGGACTGCTGGCAAATGCTGCTGACGTCATCCCGAAGATCGCCGCTAGCAGATTCATTCCGGATGTCGTTACCGATCAGACCTCCGCTCACGACACGCTCAATGGCTATGTCCCATCAGGCATCTCCTATGAACGGGCAGGTGAATTGCGGAAGACCAATCCGAAGAAATACATTGCTCTCGCTAGGGCATCAATTGCGGAACATGTGCGAGGATTGTTGAAACTTCAGAAGAAAGGGGCAATCGTTTTCGACTACGGAAACAACATTCGCGGAGAAGCAGTATCTGCAGGTGTCAAGAGGGCTTTTGATATTCCGGGGTTCGTGCCGGAGTTCATCCGCCCGTTGTTCTGCGACGGAAAAGGGCCGTTCCGTTGGGCAGCCCTCTCCGGTGATCCTGAAGATATCTACCGCACCGACCGGGCGGTGATGGAAACATTCCCCGAAAACAAACCTCTCTGTCGATGGATCGAGAAAGCGCAGAAGCAGGTGAAGTTCCAGGGTCTCCCCGCTCGCATCTGCTGGTTGGGATACGGGGAGCGGGCAAGGATGGGAAGAATCTTCAATGATCTTGTTGCACGCGGCGAGGTCAAAGGGCCGATCGTTATTGGGCGGGATCATCTCGATTGCGGAAGCGTCGCCTCGCCAAATCGCGAGACAGAAAAGATGAAAGACGGCAGCGATGCGATTGCCGATTGGCCCATCCTCAATGCCATGCTGAATGCTGTTGGCGGAGCGAGTTGGGTCAGTGTGCATCATGGAGGCGGGGTGGGAATCGGATTGTCAATTCACGCCGGAATGGTTGTCGTTTGCGATGGAACACCGGAAGCTGATGCACGACTCCAACGCGTTCTGACTTACGATCCGGGAATGGGGATCGTTCGGCATGCCGATGCCGGTTATGAGCGCGCGATCGAAAATGCAAAGAGGTGGGGGGTCCAGATTCCGATGTTGTGAAAATCGTTATGAATCTCTCACTGAAAACTCAAATTTCCATCGGCTTTGGTGTGGCCCTTGTCGTTCTTGGGGTTATAGCATTCACATCCTACAACACAACTGACAATCTTGTCGAGAATACCCGGCAGGTTGCACATACGCAAGAGGTCATTACAACCATACGAAGCGTCCTCTCCCTCCTCTCGAATGCGGAAAGTGAGACTCGCGGCTATGTTCTCACCGGAGGCGAAGGTCATCTTCGAATTCTCAGTATGGCGAGGGATTCGATCTTTGTTGATATCGCTCTCCTGCGCCGTCTTACCTCTCATAATCTATCCCAGCAAGAACGACTTACCGTGCTTGAGCCGCTCGTCGCCGAGCGAATGAACCGCATGACGAGGGCAATTGAACTGCGACGCTCCCGGGGGTTATCAGCCGCAATGGATCTCATCTTCACAGAGAGCGGAAAGCAACTCGCCGACGAGATTCGCGCCACACTTTCTGAAATGGAGCGGGAGGAGCTTCGTCTGCTTGAACGTCGCAATGCCAACGTTCAGCAACAGGTTCAACTCACCATCGGCGTGATTGTCTTAGGGAGTATCCTCAGCATTGGTCTGCTTGTTCTTATGTTCGTCTTCCTTTCGAAAGAGATCTTCCTGCGACGACGAATCGCACAGGATCTTGACGAAAGCGAACGCCGATTCAAGCAGTTTGTTGAGCATGCGGCAGACATCATCTATCGAACGGACAGAGAAGGTCGGTTTACGTACATCAATCCGGTTGCTGAATCGGCTCTGGGTTACTCCCTCGAGGAAGCGCGTGTCATGAACTTTACCGACGTTGTGCGCGCAGATCACAGAGATCGGGTGAAGCGATTCTACTTCCAGCAATTCCTGACACGCGAACTCCACTCTTACTATGAATTCCCTGTCGTAAAGAAATCGGGCGGCGAGATATGGCTTGGACAACGTGTGCAGCTTCTCCTCGAAGGCGATACTATCATCGGTTTCCAGGCCATTGCACGGGACATTACTGAACGGAGGCGAGCAGAAGACGCACTTAAAGAGAACGAACGCCGGCTCTTTCAATTTCTCGAAGCGATTCCGGCCGGCATCTACATCCTGAATGCTGATGGAAAGCCGTACTACGCCAATCGGGCCGCGCAGGAAATCCTCGGCCGCGGAATCATCCCGAACATTTCACCTGATCAGCTTACCGAGCAATATGCCGCCTACATCATCGGCACCGATCAGCTTTATCCCCCCGATCGGTTACCGATTGTACGAGCCCTTCGAGGCGAGCGATCATTCATCGAAGACATTGAGGTTCGACAGGGTGGGAAATCTATCCCCCTCCATGTCGAAGGAACACCGGTTTTTGATGCGGAAGGAAATGTTGCTTATGCAATTGCGGCGTTCATCGATTTGACGGAACGGAAACAAATGGAGGATGCTCTTCGAGTTGCCAAGGATCTTGCTGAGCAGGCAACAAGAGCCAAATCGGAATTCCTCGCGATGATGAGCCACGAAATCCGAACACCCATGAACGGTGTTATCGGGATGACCGAGCTGCTTGAGCACACCGAGCTGACCCCGCAGCAACGGGAATACGTTCAAACTATACAATTGAGTGGAGAAGCGTTGCTCACTATCATCAACGACATTCTGGATTTCTCCAAGATAGAATCGGGCAAGCTCGAGCTGGAGGAACGACCTCTTGAGATCAAATCCTGCATTGAAAACGCATTTGATGTCCTTGCTCCCAAGGCTGTGGAAAAAGGCCTTGATCTCCTCTATCAAATCGATCCCCACGTTCCACCGTTCATCGTCGGTGATGTGACTCGATTGCGCCAGATCTTCATCAATCTTGTTGGCAATGCCATTAAGTTCACCGAACACGGAGAAATTCTGGTGAAAGTTGAAATAGCTTCACAGGTCGGCGAGACGATAGAGCTGCATTGTTCCGTCAAAGACACGGGGATTGGAATTCCGAAAGACCGCATGGAGCGTCTCTTCCAGCCCTTTACACAACTGGACGCGTCGACAACACGGCGATATGGAGGAACCGGACTGGGTCTGGCGATTTGCACAAGACTTGTGCAGGCGATGGGAGGAAGAATTTGGGCAGAAAGCACACCGCGCGTGGGCACAACATTCCATTTTACGATCCGGTCAGCGGCAGCTACTCCTCCTGAAGGTTTACCGCGGATTTACCTCAAGGGGAGCCAGAGCGATCTGGCCAACAAACGGATTCTTCTTGTAGATGATAACAAAACGAACCTCAACATTTTGACTCTTCAGACGGAACAGTGGGGGATGATTCCACGGCCCACGCAATCCGCTGAAGAAGCTTTGAAGTGGGTTGAGCGAGGCGATCCGTTCGATGTGGCCATTGTCGATATGCAGATGCCCGGGATGGATGGCCTGACCCTGGCCCGCGAGCTTTGTAAACATCGAACAGGAAAGCAACTCCCGATTATTCTTCTGACATCCTTAGGAAAGTATGTTCACCTCGAAAAAAGTTCGATGGGCCTCTTGGCGGCGTTCATTGAGAAACCGATCAAACAATCGCTGTTGCACGATGTTCTCCTGAACATTTTCACTGGCACTCCGCAGAAGCAACAAGAACGGTCGACCCCACTCCCCACATCATCTCAAGAACAACCGGCTCTCAAGATCCTTGTCGCAGAAGACAATCCGATCAATCAAAAAGTCATCACGCAGATTCTCAGTCAACTCGGAGCCAAGGCACACATCGTCTCGAACGGCCGACAAGCAATCGAAGCGCTCAAGAAGCAACGATTTGATCTCCTCTTCATGGACGTTCACATGCCCGAGATGGATGGCCTTGAAGCTGCGCGTGTGATCGTGAACGCATTCCCGCGTGAACACCGCCCCCCGATCGTCGCCATGACGGCAGAAGCAATGAAGGGAGACCGGGAAAGGTGCATCGAGGCCGGTATGGACGATTACATTACCAAGCCTGTACATTTTGCCGTTGTACAATCGGTTTTGAATCGGTGGGCGAAAACTCCAGAGGACTTCGCTAAGAAATTCCCCGAAAGATCAGATAATCCTTCGGACGATATTCTTCACCGGCTGGAGGATCTCGGCCTGTCTTCTGATCCGAAGTTTGTCTCGACCCTGATTGACACTTTTCTTCAGTACGCCACAACTCAGATGGAAGTCCTTACGAAAGCGCTTGAGCGGGGCTCAGCGGACGACATTCACTTCGCCGCACACTCCCTTCGCGGCAGCTGTTTGAACATGGGACTGAAGAAACTTTCTTCGCTCTTCGAAAGTCTCGAACGTGGCGCAGTTCAAAATCATCTCGCCACCGTTGAGCAAACAATCATGGAGATCCAGGAGGAATTTCAAAGAACCGAGATCCTTCTGAAAAACATCAAATCACAAATGAACGAGGAATCCCCCGGTGCAGCCGAGCATTGATCGACCAGTTGGATTGTGCCGGCAATGTGCCTTCGCGAAAACGATTCAGAACGTGCGCGGGTCGGAATTCATTCTCTGCCGAAAATCCGAAGTCAATCCCGACTTTCCCAAATATCCA
This sequence comes from Bacteroidota bacterium, assembly GCA_035559595.1. GTDB lineage: Bacteria > Bacteroidota > Ignavibacteria > UBA10030 > UBA10030 > DATMBF01. The sequence continues at coordinate 72,980 of DATMBF010000033.1, forward strand.
CGCCTTCCCGTCCTCTCCTGTAACGGCTTCACTCCGCTGAATCGGAACAGCCACCCGCCAAACCCTTCTTTGTAAAAAAAACTTCCTTACAGTTTTTCGTTGAAGCAAAGAAACTCTCGCCGTATCTTCTCGCATGCAACTTTTGATCAAGAACGTCCGGCAAGTCGTAACGGTTGCCGCAAAGGGAAAACCATGGAAAGCGGGCACCGACATGCGAGATCTCGGACTTATCGAAGACGGAACGATTTTGATCGAGGCCGACTCGATTCGCTGGGTTGGAAGCGCGCGTGAATTCAACCTTCCGCTCGCTGAGGATGCCACGGTTATCGACGCTACCGATCTGATCGCTCTCCCTGGCTTCGTCGATGCGCATACCCACCTCGTGTTTGCGGGCAGCCGCGAAGATGAGTTTGCCATGCGGGCCGAGGGAAAGACCTATCAGCAAATTGCCGAGCAAGGTGGAGGAATTCTCAAGACTGTTCGAGCAACTCGAGCAGCGACGAAAAAGGATTTGAAGAAACTCGCTTCTCGGCGTCTCGACGATATGATGCATCACGGCACAACGACAGTCGAAATCAAGTCTGGCTACGGATTAACGGAACCGGATGAGATCAAGATGCTTGAAGCGATCAACGAGCTGCGCGAGGAACATCTCATGACAATTGTGCCGACATTCCTTGGAGCACATGCGATTCCTCCGGAGTACCGAGACCGTCGCGAAGCATACGTCGATCTTGTGTGCGAGAGAATGCTTCCTTACATTGGCAGAAAAAGGCTGGCGGTATTCTGCGATGTCTTTTGCGACAAGGGATACTTCACTGTCGAAGAATCGCGACGAATCTTGGAGGAAGGGCGTCGCCACGGATTGAAAGCTAAACTCCATGCCGAGGAGCTTGCAGCGTCAGGGGGTTCCCAGCTCGCGGGAGAGCTTGGCGCTCTTTCAGCCGACCATCTTGAGTATGTCGACGACCGCGGCATAGAGGCTCTGAAAACTGCGGGGGTTGTGGGTGTTCTTCTGCCGGGAGTCTCCTTCTTCCTCAATCATGGCTATGCTCCTGCAAGGAAACTGATCGATCGGAATATTCCCGTCGCCATCGCCAGCGATTTCAATCCGGGCTCGTGCATGTCCTTCTCTATACCGTTGATGATGACAATCGCCTGCACGCAGATGTCTATGACTCCGGAAGAGGCGATCACCGCCTGCACACTCAATGGCGCTGCCGCTCTGGGACTTTCTCATACCGTTGGCACCATTGAGGTTGGCAAACAAGCCGATATTATTCTTTTGAATCTCCCCCACTATCGCTACCTTCCCTACTTCTTTGGCACGAACCATGTCGCCAAAGTAATCAAACGTGGAACTATTCTTGAATTCTAATTCCCATTTTCTATGAACCTCGTCGAGTGTGTGCCGAATTTCAGCGAAGGAAGAGACAAAGAAACGATTGACGCCCTGGCAGAGAGTATTCGTTCGGTACAAGGGGCAAAACTGCTCAACGTTGAGCCGGACAAGGACTATAACCGAACAGTGATTACATTTATTGGTGAACCAGAACCGGTCGCAGAGGCTGCCTTTCAAGCGACAAAGACAGCTTCGCAGCGCATCGACATGACAACACACAAGGGTGAGCACCCTCGAATTGGGGCAACGGATGTGGTTCCGTTTATCCCCCTCTCCGGAGTCACCATGCACGATTGCGTAAAACTCGCCCGCCGATTTGGGGAACGTGTGGGAAAAGAACTTGGTATTCCGGTGTTTTTATACGAGGCGGCGGCTACGGCACCTCACCGAAGAAACCTTGCCGACATTCGAAAGGGAGAGTACGAGTCTCTTCCTTCAAAGCTCAAAGATCCCTTGTGGCAACCGGATTTTGGGCCGGCGGTCTTTAATCCGAAGTCAGGAGCGACGGTAACAGGCGCCCGCAAGTTCTTAATTGCCTACAATGTCAACCTCAACACACCCGATGTTTCGCTTGCGCATGAGATTGCTTTACGGATTCGTGAGAGTGGAAGACCAAAGAAAGATGAAGCAGGAAATACGGTAAAGAATGAAAAAGGTGAGGCGATCAAGATTCCCGGCTCGTTGAAGGCGGTTAAGGCAATGGGAGTGTTTCTTGAGCGATTCAAGATTGCTCAGGTTTCGATTAATCTTGTGGATTTTGAGTTGACGCCGCCACACGTGGCATTCGAGGAAGTGAAGAAACAGGCTCGCTCCCTGGGCATTGACGCCACAGGAAGCGAGATAGTCGGCCTCACACCCCTCAAGGCATTGCTGATGGCTGGAGAATTCTATGCGTCTCAGAACTCCGCGGGGAAACGTCTTACAGAAGCAGAACTTATTTCGCTGGCAATCGACAGATTAGGCCTGAGTCAGCTCGATCCCTTCGATCCGCAAAAGAAGATCATTGAATACCAGCTTTGACTGTGAAAGGACCACCGATGCTTGTCACAAAGACAGTTCGCGAATTCATCGATGAGGTTGCCTCTCACTCGCCTGCGCCGGGTGGCGGAAGTGTTGCTGCCATGGCCGGGGCTCTCGGTACCGCCCTTACCACCATGGTGTGCCGACTAACAATCGGGAAAAAGAAATACCAGGATGTTCAGAGCGAGATGGAATCAGTCGCAAACTCCGCTGAGCAACTCCGCACTCAACTCACTGCACTTGTCGATGAGGACACACAGGTTTTTCACAGAGTGATGGCTGCTTTCAGCTTACCGAAGGAGACAGAGCAGGAAAAGCTTGCGCGCAGTGTTTCAATTCAAGAAGCGACAAAAGCCGCGGCTTTGGTTCCGTTGAAGGTGATGGAGTTATGCGAACGCGGCCTTGCGTTAGCGCAAACGGTAGCAGAGAAAGGGAATGTCAATTCGATTTCCGACGCGGGGGTTGCGGCCTTGATGCTTCAAGCCGCCTGCCAGGGCGCAGCATTGAACGTCAAGATCAATATTGCAACATTGCAGGATGAAGAGTTTGTCAAGCACGCTACCGAGGAAATGGAATCAATTCTCTCAAATGTGGAATTGACAGGAAAGAAAACTCTGGCCCGCGTGTATTCGGCGTTGGGCTGATCTGTAAACCGGTTCAGCTCTTCCAGAACGTCTTCGTGAAGAGCACAAGCACGGTAAAAAGCTCCAAACGGCCGGTGAGCATACAAAACGAGAGGACCCATTTCCCTGCTTCTGGCACAAAGCCGTAGTGATCCACAGCGCCGACAGTTCCCAATCCGGGACCGATATTGCCAAGAGTGGCAGCCACCGCTCCGGCTGAGCTCACCACATCCATGCCAAGTGCAGTCATCGCTATCGTGGCAAAGACGAAGAGTGTTATGTAAAGCATCAAAAACGCAAGAATATCAACAACGATTCCTGTTTCGACACCACGTCCATTGAGGCGAAGGGGAATCACTGCTTTGGGATGGACCAGCATTGTCATTTGGTTGAAACCGTTCCGCATGAGGATGAGGATGCGCACAATCTTGATTCCCCCGGCCGTTGAACCCGCCGAACCTCCGTTAAACATCATGAGGAGTAAGATCAACTGAACGGCAGGCACCCACAGCTCATAATCGGCACTGACAAACCCCGTCGTTGTTGTGATTGACACCACCTGAAACAATGAGGCACGAATGCGCTCACCAACATCGCCGATGACGTCCGATGGAATCCCCAAGAAAACAAGAGCGGAGGCAAGGAGAATCAGCGCGCTATAGAAGATGAATTCATCGTCACGCCGATAAGCACTCCAATCTCCTCGCAGCAAACGAAAATGCAATGTGAAACTCGCCCCGGCAAGGAACATGAAGAGAATAACCACCCACTCGATGTATGCAGACCGATAGGCCGCAATGCTGGCGTTCTTCGTCGAGAACCCTCCTGTTGAAAGAGTCGCAAATGCATGGTTAAGAGAGTCGAAGAATGGCATCCCTCCTGCCATCAATAATCCGACTTCAGCAGCGGTCAAACCGACGTAGATAAGCCAAAGAATCCGCGCGGTTTGGCTGATGCGTGGCGTAAGTTTTTCGACCGTCAAGCCGGGAACTTCCGCTTGAAAGAGCTGCATGCCACCCACCCCCAGGAATGGTAAGATTGCCACTGAAAGAAGAATGATGCCCAATCCGCCGATCCATTGCGTCATCGACCGCCAGAAGAGGATGCCGTGCGGGAGCGCTTCAACGTTCGAAAGAATCGTCGCCCCGGTTGTGGTAAAACCCGACATTGTTTCAAAATATGCATCCGTGAATGACGGAATCGATCCCGAGAGCATATACGGGAGGGATCCAAAGAGCGAGACAACGATCCAGCTGAAAGAAACAATAGCAAACCCCTCACGGATGCGCAACTCGCCGTTTTCCGTTCGAAAAAGTATCCATAACGCAAAACCGAAGACGGTGGTAATCAAGGAAGAGAATAATATGGCACGCACATCATTGCTGCCGTACAATAACGAGATCGGAACAGCGGTTAACATCAAAAGCCCGACTGCGCAGAGAGTCACACCAAGGATGGAAACAACGAGACGGAAGCGCATGGATCAGCTAAAGAACTTTTCCACTTCTCGAATCGCTTTAGGTGTCGTGAACACGACAACGCGGTCTTGAGGGCTGATGCGTGAAGTCCCGGTAGGAATGCTAACACTGCCGTTATGAATCACGCATCCGATAATCGCCCCCTCGGGGAATTTCAAATCCTTCAGCGGTTTCTTGGTAACAGGTGAGCCTTTTTGGGCGATCATTTCGATGACTTCGGCATCAACACCGTGCAGGGTGGCAACGGAGACAATCTCTCCTCTCCTGACGAACTTAAGAATGGCCGTCGCGGCAGAGAGCTTCTTGTTCACGAGAGCATCGATCCCAATAGTGTTCGCAAGAGGGATGTAATCCAGCTTCTCAACGTGTGCTATCGCCTTCTTGACACCTAAATGCTTTGCCATCAAACATGAGATGATGTTGTCCTCCTCATCGCGCGTCACGGCGATGTACGCATCCATGTCCACAATCCCCTCGGTTGCAAGCAGGTCGAGATCCTTCCCCTCCCCCTGGATGACCATGGTTTTCGAGAGATGATCTGCAAGCTGGAGCGACCGCTCCTTGCTGGGCTCGATCAATTTCACGGAAAAATCCGCTTCAAGCTCTTCAGCAACGTGTTTGCCAATTTGACTGCCGCCGAGAATCATGATCTTTTCAAACGTTGCGCCCTCTTTTCCCGAAAGCTTCAGCATCTCCTGAACGCTTTCCGTCTTCGAAATCACAAAAACCTGATCCCCCTTCTTGAAGACGTCATCCCCTGTGGGAATGATTGTGCTGATACCCCGACTGATGGCAACCGCACGGAAGGGGAGGTCTTTGAAATCCGCCACAATATCCCGCAGTTTTCGATTCACGAGCGGACTCTTTTCATCGAGCTTCAGACCGATAATCTGAATCTGCCCATCCGCAAACTCGAGAACGTCGGTCGCCGCCGATCGACGAATGAGGCGAACGATTTCCTGTGCCGCCAGACCCTCGGGATAGATCGTGAGATCAATGCCGAAGTCCTCCGCGCCGACGGGTTTTCCGGTCACAAGAAAATCCGGATCGTTGACCCGGAGGATCTTCTTCTTTGTGCCAAGTTTGGCCGCAAGGAGACAAGCTGTGAAGTTGACCTCATCGTTTGACGTTACGGCGATCATCATATCAGCATCTTCAGCGCCGGCCCTGCTCAGCGTCTGCGCTTGACTTCCGCTTCCCTCAACCGTCATCACGTCCAGCGAATCACTGACCCTCGCGAGTTGAGCTTCGTTGAGATCGATGACAACGATGTCGTGCTGTTCCTGGGAGAGAATCTTCGCAATATGAAGTCCAACTTCTCCGGCTCCGACAATGATAATCTTCATACAATTCCTTTAACGCCGTTTATAGATCTCACCATCCTCCGACGACAGAGGACACTGCAACAAGAGCAGCGGTCTCTGAACGAAGCCTTCGCGGACCGAGCGAAATAGGAATACATCCCTCCGCCGAAGCCAGTTCAAGCTCGTCTTCCGTGAATCCCCCTTCCGGGCCAATCAAAAGAAGAGCGGATTTTGCCTCCGGATGATGCTGCATCACCGCCCCGATGTATTGAGATTGTTCGATCTTCTCGTGAGGAATCAAACGGAGATGGTATTCGTTCGCATGATGAACAATCGACTCAAACGACGAGAGCATAAAGATTCGTGGCACAAACGAGCGGCCGCATTGCTTCATCGCCGCAAGCGCAATCCTTTCAAGTCGCTCGTGTTTCTCGTGGCGTGGAATGGTTCGGTCACAGAGCATCGGCACAATGGCCCGCACACCAAGTTCAGTGGCCTTCTCGACAAGGAAATCCAAGCGAGCAGGATTCTTGAGGAGCGAAACAGCAAGCGTGACCTCGACTTTCGGCTCGTTCACACGATGCTTCCGCTCGAGAATTTCACACTCGGCTTCGTCGTAATTAATGGATCGAATCGCCGCTTCATACATTCGATCGTTCCCGTCGGTGACGAAAATCCGCTCCCCCACCTTCTTTCTCAACACGCGTGAGAGGTGCTTCAATTCATCCCCGCGAATGAGAATCGTCGAATCGTGAATATCATCTTCCGAAACGTAAAACACATCCATCGCTTAGAACGACACCCCGAAATCGATGTAGAATTCTCCTCTCCCCTCTTTATTCACTGCATATTCCGTTCGTGCGACAAGGCTATAGGGAAGAAGGAAGTGAATGCCGCCTCCGATACCCGACTTCCACCCCCGCATCGAGAGCGGCTCATGGCGGTCCCAGATCCTGCCGGCATCGACAAAGAGTCCCACATAGAGCCCATATCTCCAGACGCTAAATTCCGGCAACCATGAATACGGAAAGGTGTAATACCGCGGCTTCAGAATTGGGAAGCGAAGCTCCAGACTGTTCCCCATGATATTTTCCCCCTGGAACACGGTTGTGAAGTAACCGCGGATGCGTTCGTCATATCCGAAATACTCGTGACGATACGGGGGAATAATCCCGCCGCCGGAGAACATTCCGAAGGTGCGCGCTCCGAGCGTCAAATCCCCCATGAGGGAAACATACTTCCGGAAATCATAACCCATCTTAAAGAAATCGACGTCGCTTTCGCCCAGTCCGAACTTGCTTGCCGTTACTGTTGCGTACGATCCCCGCGTGGAGTACTCTTGAAGATCGCGCGTGTCGAGGACGAGGCGAACTCCGGTCGTGAGGTACGCATCGCGGCCGGTTGGCGAGACTGTTCGACCCAACCGTGCTTCAGAAACCTGCCAGATGTCGTAATTCATCCACCCCATGAGCCAGTGATAAAGGCCAAATCGCTTGCCGATCGTCAATTGTATTGAAAGCTGCGTCTGATCATAAAGCTCATCAGTTACACTGAGCGACCGGATTCTTCCATACCGGACGAACGCTCGGAGGAAAAGATCGTCATCAGCAGTCAATTTCGGATTCTGATAGCCAAGCTGAACCCAACGGTCGAAGCCGAGGGCGAACGCAAACCAGAGCTTCTCGTTCCACCCGCGGAAATTCTGGTGGGTAAGTCCTCCACCGTAATAGAGATTTTTGGGATTGCGATACTTAATGCCTAAGATGGGAAATGGAAAGACATACCAGCGCTCATGAACGACAACCGAAAGGTCAACATGTTTTCCGTCAACGACAGAATCGAGCTCCACTCGATTGAACAATCCAAGACTGTAAATGCGCTGGAGGTCATGTTCGACGGCTTCTGCCGTGAGGACGGAACCGACCGTAATCGACATCTCCCGTCGGATGATTTGCTCCTTCGTATGTTCATTCCCGAAGATCTCGATCTTCCGTACAATCAGGGTCGAATCAGGGATTTGCTGCGGAAGGGATTGGCCAAAGGCAACTCCGCAGAACAGGAAGGCAACGAAAGTTCTTATGATCGTTAGAAATTTCAAGTGCTTGTCCGCTACATCGCTTGAACGCAAAGCCCCTTTCCAAGAACAGAAAGGGGCCGACGTGCAAAACAAAAGTTTCAGTGCATCAAGCGGCGATAGTCAAGAGCAATGCATCGGTCCATGACAACCTGTATTCCGGCATCTGCTGCCAGCTTTGCTGCCTCTTCATTCGAGACACCAAGCTGCATCCAGATGGCACCTGCGTTGACTGCGATCGCCTGCTGAACGATTTCCCCAACCGCCTCAGGTCTGCGGAAGATATCGACAAGGTCGATTCTCTCCGGCACGGAAAGAAGATCAGGATAGCATTTCAACCCAAGGACATCCTCATAGCTCGGATTAACGGGGAAGACCTTGTATCCGCGGTCAATGAGAAACTGCGCAATCTGATAACTGTCCCGCCAGGGCTTCGTCGATGCTCCGACAACCGCAATGGTGCGAACCTGTTTGAGCAACTTACGGATTCGCACATCATCTTCAATAAGCAAGGAAGCTACCGATACGTTGCTTGCGGCCATGAATTATCCTTGATGAGCGTGCATGTGCTCAATCTTTTCTAACGCTTGAAAAGCGGCAGCCTGCTCAGCCTCTTTCTTGCTTCTCCCGCTTCCGATACCGTACTGTTCGTTCCCGAGGTAAACTTCAATCGTGAACCGGCGGTCGTGATCTGGTCCCTCCTCGCGAACAATCGAATACTTTGGAATGCCGAGGGCATGGGCTTGAGAGTATTCAAGCAGGGCGCTTTTGTAGTTGTCATCGGCAGACTCCAGATGCTCAACGTCGACGTTCTCCAACAAGGTGTGATAGACAAAATCGCTTGCCGCTTTCAGTCCACCGTCAAGATAAAGAGCGCCGATGATAGCCTCAAACGCATCTGCGAGAATCGAATCGGAACCGCTGCCAAGAGATTGCAGGGCACTTGGACTGAGAAAGAGAAAATCGGCAAGTTGAAGGTCTCTTGCTCGCTGCGCGAGAATCTTGCGGTTGACGAGACGGGAACGGTATTTCGTGAGCTCGCCTTCTGCAAGCGGGGGATGCTGTTTGTGGAGAAAATCCGCCACGATGAAATTCAGGAGGGCATCGCCAAGGAATTCGAGCCGCTCGTTGGAGTTCCATCCGGCAGGAGTAAACTGAAGGTACGAGCGATGAAGAAGCGACTCGAGAAAATACCTCCATTCTGTTGGATGATATCGGAGAATGGACTCAAACTTCTGGAAGGGGAACGGCTTCCCGTTGAGGAGGGCGCGAACCGTATCATCCTTGATGCGGTTTGGTACTCTACGCCGGGGAAGAAATGAGTGGATGAGATTTCGGATTGATTCTGTTAACACAGAACTCTGCGCACCTCCGCGCCCCAGCCTCCTATTCCTGAAATTTCTTCACGAGAATGGAAGCGTTGTGTCCACCGAAACCGAACGTATTGCTAATGGCGGCACTTACTTCCCACTCCTGAGCCTTGTTGGGAACGTAGTTGAGGTCGCACTCAGGATCGGGAACTTCGTAATTGATCGTAGGGTGAACTTTGTTGTTTTTGACCTCGAGGACGGTCGCGATGAGCTCGACAGCACCGGCGGCTCCGAGCAAATGCCCAATCATCGACTTCGTCGAGTTGATGGCCATCTTCTTGGCATGTTCACCGAAGACGGTTTTGATGGCGGCCGTTTCACTTTTGTCGCCAACAGGCGTTGAAGTTCCATGAGTGTTAATGTGTTGCACCTCTTCGGGCTTCATCCCTGCATCCCGCAAGGCCAGCCGCATAGACCGGACGGCCCCCTCGCCCCCCGGCGCGGGCTCGGTGATGTGGTGTGCGTCTGCCGTAAAGCCTATTCCTCCGATCTCGGCGTAAATCTTTGCACCTCGATCCAGCGCGTGATTCAATTCTTCGAGGATGAGGATTCCAGCACCTTCGCCCATCACAAATCCGTCGCGCTGCGCGTCAAACGGCCGACTCGCCTTCTCAGGCGCGTCATTGCGTGTGGAGAGAGCCTTCATTGCATTGAATCCACCGATTCCCATCGGACAGATTGCCGCTTCCGAGCCTCCGGTCACCATAATGTCCGCGTCTCCGCGCTGGATGAGCATGAAGGCATCTCCAATGGCATGCGACGCTGTTGCACACGCCGACGTTGTTGCATAGTTTGGACCTTTCAGCCCATACTTCATGGAAATCCGGCCGGGAGCAATATCGGAAATCATCATCGGGATAAAGAACGGACTGATGCGATGGGGACCTTTATTCTCGTACAGGTTTTCGGATTGCTTGTGGTATGTCCACATTCCGCCGATACCTGATCCGACAATAACTCCGATCCTCTCTTTATCTTCTTTCTCGAGGTTTAATTCGGCGTCTTTAATCGCCATCTCGGCTCCCGCCAAAGCATATTGCGTGAAGAGATCGCACCGCTGCGCAAGCTTCCGATCCATGAATTTCAACGGGTCGAACCCCTTCACCTCGCACGCGAACTTCGTATCGTAGTTCGTTGTATCAAAGTACGTAATGGGTCCTGCACCACTCTTGCCCTCGAGGAGGCTCTTCCAGTATTCTTCCACCGAAAGCCCGATGGGCGTAACGGCCCCCAATCCGGTGATGACAACCCTGCGTCGCTGTCCGTTCATTCCCATGATCAGATTCCTCATGTCGTCTCTCTCATGCAAACATCGCTACTCCCTTGACGGCAACGAGCCGCTGCGCGGGAGTGTGCCCTGCCACGCGCGGCGCAGGGGGTCACTTTCCGGTTTTCTCTTTGATGTACTTGATCGCATCCCCGACAGTGGAAATTTTTTCTGCATCTTCATCGGGAATCTGCATATTGAAAGCTTTTTCGAACTCCATCACGAGTTCGACGGTATCGAGGGAGTCGGCACCGAGGTCGTTCGTGAATGATGCTTCGGGCGTAATCTGCCCTTCATCCACACCGAGTTTTGAGACGATGATTTCTTTGACCTTTGCTTCGATGTCCGCCATGAGAATCTCCTTTCTGAAAGTTGAATTTTCCCGTAGGGTTAAATGATTACATCACAATTCCGCCGTCCACACACAGCACCTGTCCCGTCATATAGCTTGAGGCCGGAGAAGCCAAAAACACTACAACGCTTGCGATCTCTTCCGGCTTTGCCGTTCGTTTCAAAGGGATCATAGTGAGCAGTGCCTCTCTTTGTTGGGGGGTGAGCTTTTCAGTCATGTCTGTATCGACAAATCCCGGCGCAACAGCATTGACCTGAATATTGCGCGAAGCAAGCTCTTTTGCAAGAGTCTTTGTCATGCCGATCATGCCGGCTTTGGCTGATGCGTAGTTTGCCTGCCCCGGATTGCCAATAACGCCTGCAATCGAGCTTATATTTATGATTCGCCCCGAGCGCTGGCTCATCATCTGTTTACAAACGGCTTTGGAGAAATTGAAAGCACTCTTGAGATTCGTGTCGATGACTTCGTCCCAGTCCTCTTCACTCATCCTCATCAGCAAAGTGTCTTTCGTGATCCCAGCATTGTTCACCAGAATATCGATCCGCTGAAAGGTTTTAATCGTCTCGTCAACCACTCTTCCTGCTTCCACAAAACTCTTTGCGTCCGACTGAATAGCAAGCGCCTTGCGACCTCGCGACTCGATTTCCCGCACCGTGGCCTCTGCTGCAGACGCAGCGCTCTTATAGGTGAGCGCCACGTGAGCTCCCTCAGAAGCAAAAGCCAAAGCAATCGCTTTTCCGATTCCGCGCGAACCGCCGGTGACCAATGCAATTTTATCTTGAAGAACACTCATCTCATTATGTTGAAACCAAAAGACCTGCGAACTTGTCAACGCCCGTCACGTCGACGGTTCCATTGATGCGCTTGACCAACCCCTGCAAAACCTTCCCCGGTCCGAGTTCAACAAAATGCGTTGCGCCGTCGGCAATCATGTTTACGACCGTTTCTTCCCAGCGGACCGGACTCGTTACTTGCCGACAGAGGAGTTCGCGAATCTCTTCTCTCTTATGAACGGGCCGCGCGGTCACATTTGCATAGACCGGAATTTTCGCATCGTGAATCTCAACGCGGTCCAGAGCCTCCTTGAGTTTTTCACGAGCCGACTCCATGAGTGGTGAGTGAAACGCGCCGCTGACCGGCAATTCCTTTACAAGCTTCGCGCCACGCTCTTTCGCAAGAACCATTGCTTTCCGGACGCCATTCACGGAGCCGGAGATCACAATTTGACCCGGCGAATTGAAGTTCGCCGGTTGTACTATCCCCTCTGCCTCTGCTTCGCGACAGATTTCCGTGAGCTTGCCTGGATCGAGGCCAACAACTGCGGCCATTGTCCCCGGACGTTCGGTCCCCGCCTGCTGCATCAACTCCCCACGAAGACGAACAAGTTTCAATCCATCTTCGAACGAGATCGATCCCGCACAGACCAGCGCCGAATATTCTCCCAACGAATGTCCGGCCGCCATAGAGGGCCGAAACGCAGTGTAGAGCTTTGTGAGAACAATCGAATGAAGAAAAATTGCCGGCTGCGTATTCTTTGTTTGCCTGAGCTCTTCTTCCGGTCCCTCAAAGCAGAGGCGACTCAGCGGAAATCCAAGAAGCTGATCGGCGCGCTCAAAGAGTTCCTTCGCAGTCGGGCTGTTCTCGTAAATGTCCTTCCCCATGCCAACATATTGAGATCCCTGACCGGGGAAGACGAAGGCGATCGTACTCATCCGGGTCTACGGCTTAGCCGGATTAACCAACGACCACTTCACGTAAACCGCTCCCCATGTATAACCAGCACCAAAACTTGCCAAAACGATATTCTGTCCACGCCTTAATTTCCCACACTCCCACCACTCAGAGAGACACAGTGGAATCGTTGCGGCCGTTGTGTTCCCGTATTTATCGATATTGATCATCACTTTGGAGCGATCCAGCCCCATCCGATCGGCCGTGGCATCGATAATCCGAAGATTCGCCTGGTGTGGCACGAGCCATGCAACATCTTCTGGTTTGAGGTTGTTCCGCTGCATGATTTCCGCCGAAACTTCTGCCATACCGATGACCGCAACTTTAAACACAGCTTTCCCATCCTGATAAATATAATGCCATCGTTTATCGACGGACTCATGACTTGCCGGCACGAGACTCCCACCGGCCCTTTGATATAAATACTGACCTCCCGATCCGTCAACATACAGTTTGTGGTCGATGATACCGTATGCCTCATCCTCAGACGGTTCGAGCAGGACGACCCCAGCAGCATCACCAAAGAGAATACAAGTATTCCTGTCGGTGTAGTCGACAATGGCACTCATTTTGTCTGCACCGACGACAAGAACCTTTGAGTATGCCCCACTCTCGATGAATTGAGCACCGGCCACCAGGGCATAAAGAAACCCCGAACAGGCTGCGTTCAGGTCGAATCCCCAGGCGTTTTTGGCGCCAATCTTCTCTTGAATCACGCATGCTGTTGAGGGAAACATCATGTCCGGCGTTACCGTGGCAACGATTATCACTTCGATATCTTCCGGCGTGATCCCTCGACGGCTCAGAAGAGGCTGAATTGCTCTCACCGCCAGGTCCGAAGTCGCCCCTTGTTCGAGGATGCGCCGTTCACGAATTCCCGTGCGTGTGCGTATCCACTCATCGCTCGTCTCGACCATCTTTTCCAGGTCGGCGTTGCTGAGAACTTTGTCGGGCACATAGTGCGAAACTGCGGTAATTGTCGCGCGGCGTTTGGGCATAGACTTAGGCTGGCGTTAGGAAGCCGTCGCGAGTGCGGAACCGGTGGGTTGCGTCGGCGTCACCACAGCGAGCGCTTCTTCGATGTATCGGTTCAGGTGCATGCGGGCGACTTCGGCTGCCCGGAAAATCATGTTCTGGATTCCGCGTGGAGTTGAGCTGCCGTGACCGATAATCGATACACCGTTCACCCCGAGCACCGGAACTCCGCCGTGTTCGTTGGGATCCATGTCTGACAGTGCTGTGCGTAGCGCTCCCCGGGCGAGTCCGACGAGGATTTTATAGAAGAAATTCCGATTTGCAACGCTTGTCAAGCGTGCTTTCAAGAAATGAGGAACACTTTCACCAAACTTCAATACGATATTACCGACAAAACCGTCACAAACAACGACATCGACCGTCCCCTTGAGGATATCTCTCCCCTCAACATTACCGACAAAGTTGAGCGAACTCTCCGACAGAAGCTTGTACGCCTCGAGGACAACTTCTGTCCCTTTCGACTTCTCCTCTCCCACATTCAGCAAGCCGACATTCGGATTCTCTTTCTTCATGATCTTTTTGTAGTAGATACTTCCCATTACCGCAAATTGATAGAGGTGCTGAGCCCGACAATCGACGTTGGTACCTGCATCCATTACCAGCACCGGGTCTTTGACCGAGGGAAAGAACGTCCCGATGGTGGGTCGACTTACCCCCTTCACTCGACCGAGAATCAACGTCGAAGCAGAAAGCACTGCTCCGGTGTTGCCCGCGCTCACAAAGGCGTCCGCTTTACCTTCCTGATGGAGACGCATACCGACGGAAAGCGACGAGTTCTTCTTTTGCTTCAGCGCGGCTGTTGGCGAATCTTCCATCGAGATGACCTCGGGAGCATCAATCACAGACAGTGCAAGACCATCTGCCCCATAAGCGTTCAACTGCTCGCGGATCGCGCGTTCATTCCCAACCAGAATGATCTCAAGACGGTTTGACGAGTGGCGCAACGCGTCCACGGCACCTTTGACCTCATTGCCGGGCGCGAAGTCGCCTCCCATCGCATCAACAACGATTTTAAGTTTCGGGGCCGGCTCCATCGTTTTGATTGGGGCAGAATTGTCGGCTGTGGCCTTCATGGGAAGCAGATTCTCTCTTTCTCGACGAACCTCCCACGGCATGAAGGAGCAACGAAAATACCGGATCAGGCTTCTTTCGGAACGATAATTGAACGGCCGTTATAGTAGCCGCAATTCGGGCAGACTCGATGCTGCAGCTTTTGCTCGTGACATTGCGGGCACTCCACTGTTGCCGGAACCGTGGCTTTATAATGCGTCCGACGTTTACGGCTGCGGGATTTCGAATGGCGTCGTTTCGGATTTGGCATGGAAAGATTCCTCGTTCAACCTTGTGTTAATTCCCTAAAAACCGTTTCAGTCCCTCCCACCGGGGGTCGGTTGTGACCGTTGCACACCGGCACGTACCGCGATTGCGATTCATGCCACATTCGGGGCAAAGCCCTGCACATTCTTCGAGGCAGAGTATCTTCAGGGGGAGAGCAAGCAGCGTGTATTGCCGGACATCTTCACCCAGGTCGATCATGTTGGTATCGGCATGAATCACCTGGACTTCCTGCTCGTCCAGACCTTCGGCCGCCTGGGGATCGGAGACATAGACGATGGTGTAGCTGTTTCGGACTTCTCTCCGGAATTCATCCAGACAGCGGTCACAAGAAAACAATCCAGCCGTCACGATCTCCACATGGAGAAACAATTGGCGGCTGGTCTTTTCGAGTGTTGCAGAAACCCTTACGGGTTCGCCGAAGCGTGCGTCCAACCCAATCTCGTCGGGTTGTGCCTCCAAGCTCTGCTTGTGAATTCCCTCCGACAGCTTCGAAATATTAAGGCGCAAGAGGCTCACGTTTCGACAGCCCGGGGTTGTGATCTTCGTCTTCTCAAACGTCCCGCTTTTCGGTCGAAACCTCGCTTGAAACTCCGAAAAACGGGCTCATTTTCGGAAAAAAGCAGTCAAAATATAGCGAGAACCTGACAGATAGTCAAGGATGAAATTCGGTTGCTGATTCTAGCGTACCACTTCCACACTGTACGTTCCGCAGATCCGAACCTGCCTCCCCTGATGGCGCAAGGTAAAAACATAGGTATTCCCTTCCACCGTGCCGAGGGATGCGTTCTCCCACGTTGCAACAAGCTTATCGCCTGAATACAGCTTGACCGTTGTCATGGTATCGGATTGGGCTGTCGTTTGCACGAAACCAAGAAGCCCAAAGAGGAATCCCCCAATGAGGATTGGGAAAAAGATGACTTTGGCGAGGTTCATGTTCTCCTCCTTTGTGTGAAAGGAAAGAAGCCCGCACCCGGAACGCTGTAAGTCTCCGGACGCGGGCTTCCAAAATCGAAAACAAGAGCGTTAGGGCTTTTCAACAGGCACCGCTGCTGGCTCACCCTGCGCTGATGGCAAGTTCGCCAGAAGTTGACTCTGCACATAGTCGACCGTTTCATCAAGCGCGTCACGGAACTTCTCGAAATCCTCCTTGTACAGGAAGATCTTGTGTTTCTCATACTCTTCTTCTCCCACGCGTTTACTCTCCGTGATCGTGATGTAGAAGTCTTTTTCCGACTTGGTCGACTTCACATCAAAAAAATACGTTCGTTTCCCCGCACGAACACGCTTGGTAAAAATCTCATCTTTATAGGTATGGTTCTCCAAGGTGATATCCTCCCTAACGGAATTATTGTTGAAATGTGAAACTGTTGAATTGAATTCATGTTCTACTTTCGTACGACCGCGACCTTGCCGGTGGCAACCTTTTCGCCGTTCTCCGCAAAGGCAACAACAAAGTAAATGCCGCTCGGCACCAGTTCTCCTCCGATGCTCCGGCCGTTCCAGAACGCCCGCCCGCCACCCTGCGACTGAAACTGAGAGACCAATGCGCCGCTCACGGAGAGGATCTTGATGGTGCTGCTTTCCACAAGATTCCCGATCGTGAGATCACGGTTATTCGGAATCACGTAGGGGTTCGGCCCTAATTCCAGCCTCGTAAACGACCTCGCCGGCTCGACCGCCGCAATCTGCAGACTGGAGAGCCCGCGCTCTGTCCCCATATAGACGATTCCCCGCCGTTGATCTATGGCGATCGAGCGTACGTCATTGTCTATAAGCCTCCCTCCGGTTGTAAAGACATTGTAGTGTTGCAGGAGCTGAGTTCCGTCTGAATTAACGACAAAAACACCTTCTTTCGTACCGACCCACTTATTATTGAGAGCATCGACGGCAATGGCCTGGATAACTTGTTCTCGCAATGGAAATGAACTCAGCCGCCGTGTACGGGGATTCAACGGATCGGTAATGATCATCATGCCCAGATCAGTCCCCACACATACATCCCCTTCCCGATCGACGGCCAGTGACAAGACTGCATTATTTGGCAAACCTTCGGCCGTGGTAAGCTGTCCCCACCCTCCGGTCTGACTCGTACCGCTCACACGGTTGTTTTCGTTGAAAAAAAAGAGACCGGTGGGAGGTTTATCCTGAGGTTCCGAGTTCGCGAGCCATTTCGTCCCGTATTCGTCGATCACCATGGCCGTGAATCGTCCCTCGGTGGGCATGATCTGGTTGGAGTAGTACGCAAAGGTGGTATCGTTGACGAGCTGCGCCAAATATCTCCCGTTCAACGCTGTCCGATTTACAAACCACGTCGTCCCGTTTGCGTCCGGACGAACGTTTCCGACAACAACGAAGCTTGGGTCTTGCGGAACCGCACCGGCGAGGCTGGGCTTGCTGGTATGGTCGATCCTCCGGCGAATCGTGTCACCAATAACCTCCACGACACCGCGACCCCACGAGCTTATCCACACGGCATCGCCCACTCCAATCGAGACCTTGTAGTAGTCGTCGTGCACCATGAGAGGATAGACGGTCGTCGTAAAGTTCTTCCACTTTGTCTGCTCCGGAAGATTCGGATCATACCGATAAAAACCTGTCCCCCGCCCGCTAATCCCTGAAGCAGCCCATAACCTCCCCTTCTCATCAACCGCAACACTGCTGAACAAACTTGATTGCGGACCATTGGGGGCGAGAAACTGCCAGGAAGGAGTTGCAGAAATCCCTATCCCTCGATTCATCGTGCCTACGACGATCTGATTGCTGGCTGAATGCACAGCAATCACTGACGCACTCCCAGCATCCTCTGCAAGTTGTTGCGGCGGCGAGACCACGTTATCCATTGACTCGACACGGAACAATCCGCCACTTGTCGTGAGAACGAGAAGAGATCCACCTCTTTGGACGAAATCGTGTGTTGATCGAGAACCGATCGATTGAAATCCCGTGCCGTTAAAGAATGCCGCGCCAGCCGATGTTCCGACGATAACCGTATCATGAAATTCCGCAATGGACAACGATTGATTTGAGGGGAGACCTTGGACCGTCTGATACCGTGTCCAGGAAGTTGGAGAGGAAAGATTCGGTGACGAAAGCGAGGCGGAAGCCACTCCAAGATCGGTGGCGGCCCAGATGGTGTTTTTGTGGATAAGAATTGCGTTCACGCCAGCCTGCGTGGGAAATCCAAAATTCGCATACGCATCGCCGAATTCACGGTTATCCAGTCGGTAAACCACAATCCCGAAGTCCGTGGCAATATACAATCGTGTCCCGGAAGCAACGAATCGTCGAATCCCTTTTTGAATGCGAGGGGACTCGTTGATATCTCGAAGTGAGCGCCAGGACCCGTCGCGCAGGTATTCGAGCATTCCGTTCCTCGAGCCAACCCAAAGTTCGTTGTTGGTCACTGTCACGGCAGAAAGATCGTTGGAGCTCAAGCCCTCAGATGTCGTTACGGTTGAAAAAGAGTTTTGCGAGATCGAATAAAGAAAGAGACCGCCTCCCGTTGCTGCTGCAATCTGACCGTCGACAACCGCAATGCCCCGAACCGATTTCATATCTGTGAAATTCTTCCAGCTTCCGACGGGACCATACACCTCCTGCCTGCCCAACAACGGATCGCCAATCAGCACAGAGCATAATCCTATCAACACAATCACGCCGTCTCTTCTCATCGCCTCTTCTTTCGCTTCGATGCGAATGCCCGCTGACGCGCTATGTGCCGAAAAAGATCGGCCATCTCTATCGCTGCAAGCGCCGCATCCCATCCTTTGTTGCCGTGCTTCCCACCGGCTCTCTCCATCGCCTGGGCTTCTGAATCGGTGGTCAAAACACCGAATGCCACAGGTACTGAATACTTCAAAGCGACATCTTGAATCCCTCGTGCGCATGCATTCGCAACATATTCGAAGTGCGATGTCTCTCCTCGGATCACCGCTCCCAAACACACAACCGCATCATGCTTGCTGGTCCTTAAGAGCCTCTCCGCTACTTGAGGCAATTCAAATGCTCCGGGGCAATAGAACACGGAGATGTGCTCGTGTGGAACACCGTGTCGCGCAAAGCACTCCAGAGCACCCTTCTCCAGTTTCCCTGTCACCGCTCTATTGAACTTGCTCACGACAACAGCAAAGCGAAATCGAGTGGCATCGACCTCTGTCGTGGGGAGTGCGGCGGATGGAGTATTCACAGTGGTCAGGCAAACAACCGTTTCCGCATTGTTTCAACGACATGGAGAGGGACGGTGTACAGACCAAACGTCTGGTCATCGTTCCGCTTTCCGCCGTGAAAATCTGAGCCCCCGCTTTCCAACAAGAAGTACTGATTCACAATTTGGCGATAGAACTGTTGCTGCCCATCGCTATGAGAAGGATGAACAACCTCGATGCCATCGAGGCCGACTTTGATCAGTTGAAGAATCTCGGCTTCTCCAACCGATCGACCGGGATGAGCAAAGAAGGAGAGACCTCCCGATTTGTTGATCAGCTTAAACGCATCTTCCGGCGTAAGCTGAAATTTCTTTTCGTAGGCCGGTCCGCCCATCCCGATGTATTTCTCAAACGCCTCGTGGTACGTTTCCGTTAATCCTTCTTCCACCAGTGCATGGGCGATATGAGGTCGACCGACCGAACCAATGCCTGCGCGATCAAGTACGGTATCCAACTTGAGCGGAATATTGATCTTATTGAGTTTTTCGACCATGCGCTCGGCGCGCTTGCGTCGTTCGATGCGAAAGAAGGTGAGATAATCGAGGAAGGTTTGATCTTTGTGATCGATGAAGTACGCGAGGATGTGGACATCTTTTTCACCGAGGGTGGCGCTTAACTCTACGCCCGGGACAACCGTTATCCCCATACTCTTCCCCCACTCCATTGCCTCGTCGATTGCTCCGACATTGTCATGGTCGGTAATGGAAAGTGCTACCAAACCGACATCTTTTGCTTTTTTGACGAGCTCGTATGGCGAGAGGGTGCCATCGGAAAATGTGGTGTGGGTGTGAAGATCCGCCTTGCCGGAAGGATCCGCGAACATCTCCTCCTTCCCTGCACGCTCAGCTCCCCTATGCTCAAACTCCTCCATCGCTCCGTGTACTTCGCTCATGCTCTATTCTATCCAGCAATGACGTTTTTGTGCGCCTACCTGATCCGTCAGCGGGAGTCAAACGGAATCAGCCTGTGGGATTAACCCATTCGGTGGGAAAAAACAGCTGGTCAGACAAATTGCTTCCGAAATTCCTCATAATCTTTAATCGTCACCACATTCCCCGTCATTTCGATGTGCCCTTTCCTCATGAACTGGTGGAGAATACGGGAGACCGTCTCGCGTGAGGTCCCTGCCATGTTCGCAATATCTTGTTGCAAGGGGAGGTCGGGGATTTCTACTTTCCCTTTCCGGAACACGCCAACATCCTCTGCGAGCATTAACAACACGTTGGCAACGCGGCCTGCAGCATCCTTGAGAGAGAGACTTTTGATTTGCGTGTCGGCCTTTCGCAGCCGCATCGTCAGCTCCGCCAGCAACGAAATTGCAACCTTGGGATACTCATGCAAGAGTTCGAGAAAATCCCGCCGATGGATCATAAACAGCTCGGATTTCGCGATGGCCACAACGGTTGCTGAACGTGCAAGTCCGTCGAGCAAAGACATCTCTCCGAAGAATTCCCCCGGACCAAAGATCGAAAGGATAACCTCGCGTCCATCAACATCCGATCGGACAACCTTTACCTTTCCGGAAACAATGACAAAGAGCGCTGCACCCATCTCTTGCTCAAGGACAACAATGTTCCCTTTTTTGTACTTCTTGCGCACACCGAGCTTGGCGATCTTTTCAAGTTCAACGTCGTCAAGTTCGGCAAAGATGGGGACATTCCGCAGGAAGTTCAGTTCCTCAGTCATTCAGGAGGCCAGTTGTGAAAGGAATCAACGAAATGAGCCGATGAAATGGTGTAATTTCGACTCCGTGGGCGTTAAATATATCGGGCGATGTACTGAAAGTCAAGGAAATAGTCGGAGGCAAAGACCGGGGAAATCATTCCTGAGAAAGATTCTACTCCGTCAACAGCAAATAGGCAAGCGCCCCAAAGCTTACTTGAGCAACGACGAAGGAGATTCCAGCCTGACGATCCAGACGCCTCGTGGTCTCACGGTGTCGCGGGAGAGCGGTTTGCACGTACGCGTCGAACTCCCTATCGGCCTGATCCTTCAAATAAGCGGCAATTACTCCGGATACAATCATCGCCGTCGCTGCAGCATAAACCGGAATTCGGTTATTCCCTCCATTTACCATTTCTGATGTCAGCACCTCCGGCGGGATATCCGTGGTCGTAGGTTTCAAGCGAACAACCGAACCTTCGGTGGGAAGACTCAACGTCACCTCTTCGTATGCTTCTTTGCGAAGCCTAAGTTCGCCGACCGGAGCTGCTCCCCTCCAGAACAGCGGAGTTCTTCCCAGCTCTTGCGAGTCGCGGAATACTGTCGCACCCGAAGGAACCGAAACCAGCGAAAACACGCCCCCAAGATCGACATCGCGCAAAAACTCCTGCCCTGGCTGAAGAGTCAGTGTATCGGTGCGCTCGAGAGCATTCCACGCCTTCGCCGAGGGATAAACGACGCGAAGCAGAACTTTTCCCGCTGTAACGGCGACACGGTCAAGCGGCGTGGTCCCGATGAAATTTCCATTCACAAATACTTCTGCTGCGGTTGGATTGCTTTGAATGGTCAATCGCGCCTCGCGTTCATCTTGCGCTAACGCAAACGGTGTGCACAGTACGAAAAAAAGCCATTGTAGAGCAATGATCTTCATGTCCTCATTCTGCTTTCAGTGCGATCACGTATTTGTCCTCAGACGTTAACAAGAGAATGTCCTTCCAGAGCACAGGGGAGACTTTGATGCGACCGGGGGCCGCGTATTTCCAGAGCTCTTTCCCGCTTTCGTGGTCAATCGCATAAAGCGTTCGATCCAGCGAGCCAACAAACAGAGTCGGCCCGGCAACGAGCGGTGCAGAATTGATTACACTGCCGGCGCTAAATTTCCACTGCTCCTCTCCCTGCAATGCTGAGAGAGCACGGACGGTTCCATCTGATGAAGCTATAAAGACTCTTCCGGAAACCGCCGCAGCAGCGCCGTATATCGGACTGCCGGTATTGATGCTCCAGAGCACATCTCCATTGGATTTCCGGAGGCCATAACAAAGCCCTCCGATATTGCCGATGACCACTACGTCGCCGACAACGACCGGTATTGAGAAAACGCTCGCCCCCGTCTGAACACTCCATTTCAACGCCCCGTCCGTTCCGACCGCGTAAACCCTACCATCATCGCCGCCAAAGAAGATCGTCTGTCCATCGCTTGCTGGTGACGAGCGAAGAGGTTTTCGGTTCTTTTCGGGTCCGTACTTCCAAACTTCCATTCCATCATTCTTCCTCACACAATAGAGATAGCCTTCCAGGGTTGTCACATAAAGATGATCGCCGACCAACAATGGAGTTGACTCGATGGCCCCGTACGCACGCGCCCACGTGCGCGATCCCGAGCGAAGGGAATACGAGATCAGCGTCTCCGAGCCATTCGAGACAGCAACAATGACGTTGCTCCCATCCAGAACCGGCGATCCTTTGATTGCGGAATCGAAGACGACGTACCCCAACCGTCTTCCGTTAAGGATGTTGATTGCTTGAAGCTCTCCATGCAGCGTGCCGATCAACACTACGCTGTCCCGAACAACCGGAGTGCCCGTGATCCCGCCGATCGCGTTGTACTCCCATATCTCTTTCAAAGGCGGCCTGACAACAGAGGGGCTGACATTGGCTCGCTGGGGAGTCCCCCCATACATTGTCCAATCATCCGGACCCGGGCGGAAGAGACGTGTGATCTTGATTCCCGCACACCCGGCAACAACGAGTACGAGCAGTACGACGCAAACGACGTTCATGATTCCGTTTCGCTCCAGCATCAGAAGTCCCACCCGAAGAAGAATTGATGAAAGATGCCTTTCTGCAGTTTGGCCATGTCGTTTTCGATACGCTTGCCGATATCGTACCGAAGGACCAGGAAACCTCCGAGGTTCATACGAACTCCCATTCCGACACTTCCCTTCGTATCTCTGTAGTGCACATCCCACGCACTCCCGGCGTCGACAAAGATTGCGCCACGAAACGAACCAAGCGTGATGCCGCCGAATGGAAATCGAACTCCCAACTCGTCGATAAATGGGAAGCGAAGCTCGTGACTGGTGAGCCAGAGTTTCGTACCTCGGATTTGCCAGCGGGGCCACCCGCGCAAATCCCAGCTTCCACCCATGAAGAACCTCCGCGCTTCTTTTCCCTCATTGAACCAGATATGTGCACGAGAGGCAAGAGAGCTTCGGGTCGAAAGCCTGTTATACATTCGGTAGTCGGCGATAATCGTGTAGTAGTTGACGTTCGAGTACTGAATATCGGTTGTGTAGGCAAGCGTGAGTTTCATCCGATTGCCGTCGAGCGGACCCGTCGGTCCCCAGAGGGAGTTGTCCCAGACGAAACTCAAAGAATTCGAAACAAGAAGCGCTTTGCGGGGAAGCGTTCCCGTGTAAACATCCTTGTCTGAATTACTTACCGTGGATGTTGCTTCAACGCGCCGGAATTTTGAGATCGGATAGCTGAGAGCAAAATAGCCGCCGAACGCTCGTTCGTAGTAGAATAGATCGGGGTCCGTCAGGTCATAGCGGTTCCCGGAAAAGTGGAAGATGCCGTAAGCATAGTTTGCGCGTTTCCCAAGAGAGACGCGCGAGATAGCAATATTAAAACTTTCGAGAAACTCGGAGCGTGTCTGAGCGGTGTTGTACACGAGAAAATAGTATTGATCGTTGCCGAGAACATCGCTCATAGCAAAGACTGCCCCGCCGGAAGTTCCGAAGATCGGATCTGTCGAGACCTGGCTTTGGGCGATGTCGAGCTTATAGTCGCCGGTGTAGCGGAATAGTTCTACCGAAGTCGATCCTTCGAGCTTGCGAACACTCCATCGCACGTGTCCCTGATCGTACAGAAATTCGTGAGTGACACTCGACGAATCGTATCGGGCAGAAATATCCGAGATCGTTTTGATTTGAAAACTGAATTTCTCGAACGCCGCGAAGATGAGCTCATCGTTCTCTCCCCATGCCGGGTCAAAGGCCGCAGTGAAAAAGGATGTAATTCTCCTCATCGTACGCGTCGGGGCTCTCCTCGAATCCTCTCTCATATCCATCATCCAGATGTTCTGAGCCCCGTCAACATCGCTGGTGAATGCCAGCCATGATCCATCGGGTGACCAGGAAGGAGAGAAATAGCTGTTCGGCCCGGATGTCACGTATTCAATCGAGGATGTTCTCAGGTCGTAGACAAAGATGTTATGCACGCCATCGTGACCGAATGGTGTCCGATCGGAACTGAAGGCGATGCTCTTCCCATCGGGCGACCAGGCGGGATCACGATCTTCGTAAATATCATTCGTTAATCGGATCAGCGTTCGTGATTCCAATTCAAAGATGTAGAGGTCGCTGCTTCCCGATTTGTCAATAGCCGAAAATACAATGCGCTTCGAATCGGGCGAGAAGCTTGGCGAGCTGATCATGACGAGGCTTGCGAAGCGGATCGTTTCCACATGGTTGTCACCCTTGACGTCGTAGAGATGGAGCGCATCGTTCTCTCCACTTTTGGTTACGAAAGCAAGGATGCCCTCTCGCGACATCCCCAACTTGCTCTGGAAGAGATGGAAGGCCTCAAACTCATCCGTCTTCTCACCTTCGATCACAACCTCTGGCTTCGGCTTCTCGTCATCGAGATTCATCCGGTAAATATTTGTGTAGCCCGTGTGATTTCCAATAAAATAGACCTGTCGCTTTTCGCCGTTGTAAAAGACCGGCTTCGAGTTGAATCCTTCGCTGATGATATTCTTCGTCACTCCGCTCGGCAAATCGTGCCCACTCATGATGGGATAATATCTCTTCTTCAACGCATAGATCCATTCCTCATCAAACTCTTTGTAATCCTTCCCGATGGTGTGTCTGAACACATCCTGGAAAGTCTTTCCCTTCCAGAAGTTCTCAAGCAGCAGAAGAATTTTCTCTTCGCCATATCGTTCGGCAACAAACTCGAGAATTGCCTGCCCTTCTTTGTACATCAAAAACGATCCGCTGATGCGTTCAATGGTGTTAAGTGGAACGATGTAATTGTTCAACACGGCATCGCGAAGCACCATCTCGGCTTGCGTGTCCCACTCAGTAGACCAGAACTCCGCAAGTCCCTCGATGAACCAGAGCGGCGCTGTCCGGTCTTGCGGCTGCCGATGATCCAGCAGCACTCGATTGATCTTGCTGTGGGTGAAAACGTGGATAAGTTCATGTTTGATGACGTGCCTGAATCGCTCGATGGATCCTTCAAACGGAATCACAACGCGCCCTTTGAGAAACTCAAAGAATCCACCAACACCTTCGGGGATAAAGCCGGGAGTTACGTTCGTTTGCTGGAAATGGAGGTGCGTGCTGTAAAAGATCAGTGGAATGCGACCCGCAACATTGTGATTGAACTTCTGCTCGAGTGTCTTATAACTCTCTTCGGCAAACGCAGCGCCGATTTCGGCAAGCTCCTTCATTTCCGGATAATAATAGATGTCGAAGTGCTCGGTTCGAAGAACCTGCCACTCGAATTCCGTGTACTGGACTTTGTTTCTGCCGAAGTAATAGAATTGAGAAAAGAGGGAAGGAGAGAGAACACCAGTCAGGAGAACAATGAACACAATCCGCTTCATGATCAACGCCTCGTTAGACCTTCGCCAACTCGCCTTTGAGGTAATCGATCACCTTCACCGGCGTGGGGTCTTCACCATTGAGAATTGCAAGATAGTAGCTTACCCAATCCCCAAAATGCACAAGATAGAGCATACGCGCAAGGAGCGATCGCCCTTCGCTCCAGACTTCCGACACTCCGCCTGCGTACTGGGAGATCACCTGCTTGGTGATTTCTTCGCGGATCGCAACACGTGGATGGGTGCGACGATCTCTCAGGAAAATGACATAGGATTGTTTCATGAGCTCGGGCAATCGGTTCCAGCCCACCAGCTCGTTGTGATTCATCTCAGGCAATACATGACCAAATGCAAGCTGCTTGGCGTTTTCTGCGATTTGTCCGCGCCATCGCAGATTGACGGCATCATAATGATCCGTTGCGGAGTAAACGATCGGAACTTTTCCCTGAATCCGTTCGGCCAGGCGAAGCGGGGGGTTGTCTTCGAGACTTACGTTTCCGAAGGTTGCCGACTTGGGCTTGAGCAAGCGAACCGCCTCTCTGATCTCACCATCTTTGTTGCGAACAAGCTTCAGAGACGAAAACGTGGTGAGAAGCGGAATAAATGAGTATCCCAAAGCTGCGCGCGGGGAAAACCCGCTTGGGATCTTAATCCAGGGCTGCTTTAGTTTCTTTGCGATACGTGCCGTCTCGCCACCCGTGCTGATGCAGAGGATCTTTGCCTTTCGTCGTATCGCGTCCTTGTGAGCGGAGATCGTCTCCTCCGTATTACCGGAGTAACTGGAGACGACGACGAGCGTATTTCGATCGACGAAATCCGGCAGGACATAGTGACGATTGACTATGAACGGAATTGCGAGCTCTCGCTGGAGATAGGATCGAAGCAAATCCCCGCCGATTGCCGAGCCCCCGAGCCCTGTCAGGACAATGTTGCGAATTCCTTTTGTGTTGAGTTTGATGGTGGCACTCTTGCCGATGCGAAGAGCTTCTTCGATTTGACTCGGAAAATTCAGAATCCAACTATACATCCCAATAGGGTCGTTCCGTTTGATGTCTTCAGTGGTCATGGCAGGTTCTCGAATTCGATGGTAATACCATCTTGTTCTTTTTCATAGTAGATGATCGTTGCCTGAATCTTCTCTTGCAACGCTGACTTGGTTTTGTACGTCACCGGTTTAATTGAGATTGGAGTATCTCCCACAAATCCATCGATGCCTTTTGCCTCTTCCGCCGGTGCAGCCAGTCGGTAAGCCTTTCCGGTTTCCTTGGCAACAACTCGGAGAATTGCCTCTTGAAAACGAAGGCCTAAGAAGGTCTTCACGATCACGAGATCCTTCACCCACTTCTCTATCAACTTCTCATCGATCTGGTGCATTGATTCTCTTAGCTTAACGACCATACCGTGAATCTTTTGTGTGGCCTCGCGTATTGCATGGGGGTAACGCTTCAAATACCAATCATGCCATTCAGCCAAAGAATGCCCTTTAAATTCTTGAATCAGATCTGACAATTGCCCGACAATTGGAGGACGAGTTCCTTGCGCATTTTGATTAGCAAGATTGATGATTTGCGTTGTGTACTTTGGGAATTCCTCGGAATCAATCTCAAGAATGTGCCGTATTTCTTTCTCCTTAAGTTTGATTCTCACTTGGCATCTATGGGCTTTTTCTGATTTTTCTCGATCTCTTCAAACTTGGACCTGAATCGGTATTGAAGAGAACGATCAACCGCCACCAACCCTTTCTTCAACATGTGCGCGTTGATGAACGTTTTATTCTTCAAATAGAGATAGACCATGAGATGATGTTCTTCGTCGTATTTCATCTCGTCAAATTTTAGAAAGACCTGTTCTCCTTTCGTCATCTCTCGCAAGAACTCCATCGCTTCATGTTTCATTGATGGAATCGTCCGCAGCCCAAGTAATCGAACGCGCAACCCGGAGTTCAACTCGACGATCTCTGGAGAGAGGATAGATTTGATTCGATAATATTCTTGTCGCTTTGCTTCCTGTCCGTTGATCTTTGATCCAAACGTAAGCTTGCGCGGGTCAACTTTCTTATCGAAGCTCACTTTGTCTTTGAACACATAGGGGAGTCGTTCTATATCCTTGGAATAGTCCTTTGCCGGATCATTCTTTATGACAAACTCAAAATTTGCATCCTCTGCGAAAAGACCCTTTGTCGAAAGCCCAAGTTTCTTTTGAATGATCGGTAAGAAATCATGGTTGATTTCATATCCGACAGAGTTGCGGGCGAGGTTTTTGGCGGCAAGCGTCGTTGTACCACTCCCAAGAAAGGGATCTAACACAGTGTCCCCAACAAATGTGAACATTCGGATCAATCGTTTCGGCAGTTCTTCTGGAAACATTGCGAGATGCTTATCCTGTTTTTCACCCCCGAAGTTCCAATGGCCGGCGAAGTATTCATTCCATTCACTGATCGTCAGCTTTGAGAGCTCTTTGGCTTCTCGTGACGGTTTGGGGGGATCACCAAGCTTCTTGAAAATCAGAATGAACTCGTAATCGATCTTAATGATCCCGTTTCTTGGATAAGGAAAGGAACCCATGATCGTTGCTCCCCCCGTTGTATTCGTTGTGGTTACCTTCTGCCAAATGACAGCCCCCATGTAGTCGAACCCCATTGTCTCACAGAACTTTATGATCTCCGTGCGAATCGGAATGACCTTATAGCGGCCATAATACACTGATCTCGCAAACTGATCGCCAATATTGATGCAAAGACGGCAACCTTTGTGGAGAACGCGATAACACTCTTTCCATACCAGATTCAGATTGTTGATGTACTCTTCATAACAGTGGTCGAACCCAATTTGATCTTGGTGGCCATAATCTTTCAACTGCCAGTAGGGCGGAGATGTAACGACAAGATGAACACTCTCATCGTTGAGGTCCGTCATTGTCCGCGAATCACCGATGACAATCTTATGGAATGTCTTCATCCCTCCTCACCTTCATGGATTTCCATCATTCAATCGGAATCTCCGGGAATTTCTCTCTCATATACTCCTTCAAATACCCCTTGATCTCGTCTTCAGTTTGCAACGAGAGCACATGGTGGGCGACGTTCTTCGCTTCTTCGTAGCGGATTGAGCGGATGATCTTTTTGATTTCCGGCAAAACAGACGGAACGACACTGAACTCATCCAGCCCGAGCCCGACAAGCAACACTGTGGCCAGTGGATCGCCTGCCATCTCGCCACACATGCCTACCCACACATTCTTGCTCCTTCCGCGTTCGATGATGCGTCGTAAAAACCGGATGACGGCGGGATGGAACTCTTGGTAGAGGTCGGAAACAATATCGTTCGTACGGTCGACAGCCAGTAAGTACTGAATAAGATCATTCGTGCCGATGCTGAGAAAGCTCACTTCCCTCGCAAGATCGTCGGCAATGACGGCGGCAGACGGAACTTCCACCATGATGCCGATTTTGATCTCCTCATCGTACGGGATATTGTGCTCGCGTAGATCCCTCTTGGCAACCTCAACGAGCGCTTTCGCTTCCCTCACTTCTTTGATATGCGAAACCATCGGAAACATCATCATCACGTTCTTCCGGCTGCTCGCGCGGAGAATTGCCCGCAATTGATCGAGGAAGAGCTCTTCTTTCGCAAGCATCACACGAATGCCTCGCCATCCAAGGAAGGGATTATTCTCTTTCCCGGCGTGCACCATCATCTTGTCTCCGCCGATATCGAACGTTCGAATGATCACGGGCTTCGGATACACGGCATCGACAAGTCGCTTATACTGCTCATACTGTTCGTCTTCGGAAGGAAAGACCTCCTTCCCCAACAGCAGGGTTTCCGATCGGAACAGTCCGATACCATCGCCCCCCCGCAAATGCAAAGAGTCAAGCTCCTCTTCCAACTCGATATTGGCTGCAAGCTGGATCCGCCTCCCATCGAGCGTTTCGGCCGGAAGATCGCGCAGAACTTGAAGACGTTGTTGGAACTCTCTGTAGCGTTCACGCCGCTTCTCGTATTCATCAATACTCTCATCGGTTGGATTGATGATCACCATCCCGTTGTGGCCGTCGACAATCATCACGTCACCATGTTGCAGGCGCGTGGTGATGTCACGAAGTCCCACGACCATTGGAATTTTCAGGGCACGGGCGAGAAGGGCCGAATGTGACGTCACACCGCCAACTTCCATAGCATACCCCAGCACATCGTTGCGGCTAAAGATCAGCGTGTCCGCTGCTGCCAGCGAGTGCGACGCGATGATGTACGATCCGTCGAGGCGAGAGACGAGTTTCTCCTGCTGGAGATTGCGGAGAATTCTGTTCTTCACATCTTCCACATCGTGCGCTCGTTCACGCGTGTATTCGTCTTGCGCGGCAAGCATCATGCGGTGGTATTTCCCGATCTCGTTCTCCACGACAAACTCGACGTTCTTCAACTCCTCCCGCACACGACGAAGAATCGATTGCAGCAGAACGTCGTCTTCGAGAATCATGAGCTGTGCTTCGAAAATCCTTGCCTGCTGATCACCAAGTTTCGACTGAGCAAACTCGAGGATCTTCCGCAGTTCTTTCTGTGAGCGGGCCATGGCCTCATTTAATCGCTCGACTTCTTGATCGGCCTCGGCAGGACTGATTGTCTTTTCCTGAATTTGCGGCGCCTGCTTCCGGTACAAAAAGACCGGTCCGATGGCGATTCCGGGCGATGCCGGAATCCCCTTCAAGAGAATCTGATCCTGTTTTACGATGGAAGACATTTGATAGAGGCTTGGTTCTCTGAGACGCTATTTCTCGTCGAAGCCGCGCTCGAACAGATCAACAATGGCCTTTGCCATTTCTTCCTCATCCTCACCGGAGAATCGAAGGCGGAGCTTCGACCCCTGTTCTGCCGCCAGCGTCATAACGCCAATGATACTCTTGCCATTGATCTCAAATCCATCCTTGGCGATAAAGAAATCTGATTTGAACTTCGCGGCTAATTTGACAAGCGTGGCTGCGGGCCGGGTATGTAATCCCGCACGGTTCTTAATCGTTACTTCGCGTTCGATCATTCAGATCCATGGTGAATCGCTCAGAACTGCCTGTGCAACAACATATCCGCAAACCATGCAAGCATAGCGCGTGCGCGCCCGGCTTGCAGAATTTCCAAAACATCCTTTGCGGCGGTAATGTCTTCCTCGATCCGCCGGCGCGCGGCATCGACTGCACCTGTTTCCCGATAGATGCGCTGAAAGTCCTTGATCTGCTTCCGTGAAACGCCTCCATTCTTGCTCAGGCTCTTTAATTGTCTTCGATCTTTCCCTTTCGCCCTTCGTAATGCTTCGAGGAGGAGATAGGTTTTTTTCCCCTCTACCAAATCTCCCCCAATGGTCTTTCCAAACTGCTTTTCATCTCCTACGACATCCAGCAGATCATCCTGAATCTGAAAAGCCCTTCCCACCAATTCCCCATAACGCTTCAGTGCGTCCACCTCTGCCTCGCCGGCGCCACCGATAAGCGCACCGATTTCCGTCGCGACGGCAACCATTCTTCCCGTTTTCTTTTCGATCATCAACAGGTAGTCGTCAACACTTATTCGCGATCGAAGCTCAAATTCCTTGTCATAGGCCTGACCCTCACACACCTCAACGACTCCCTCGGTGAAGACGCGCGCGATCTCCTGTATGCGGGGAGATTGGGTCTTCAGGAGCGCCCGGTATGCAAGTGCGAGAAGCTCGTCGCCAACAAGGATCGCGACATTGGAATCCCATTTCGTGTGCACTGTTGGTCTCCCGCGCCTCGACGCAG
Source organism: Bacteroidota bacterium (assembly GCA_035559595.1). Classification (GTDB taxonomy): domain Bacteria; phylum Bacteroidota; class Ignavibacteria; order UBA10030; family UBA10030; genus DATMBF01. The sequence continues at coordinate 104,502 of DATMBF010000033.1, forward strand.
CGTGATCCATGATATCGTCATGAACGAGCGTGAAGTTGTGCAGGATTTCAATCGCGGCACTGGCATGCATGGCGTCGGCCGCATTTCCTCCAACAGCTTCGCAGGAAAGCAGAACAAGCACCGAGCGAATGCGTTTCCCACCGCCGCCGAGAACATACCGAACGGGTTGGTAGAGCGAGCGCGGTTTTGTCTCCTTCGAGAATTCCAAGAGATAGGTATCAACCAGCGATTTGTGCTGTCGATACAGCTGCTCAAAGTCTAGCCCCGCCACTTGCCCCCGCCCTATGCTTTCAGAACTAACTGTTGACATTGAAGGTCTACAATCGTGCGGGAACCGGTGAGGAACATTGCCCCACGTAATTCTTTTTCCCACGTTTCGATCTCTTGCTCGAGACGCTTTGTGCCCCCCTCCTCGAGTGCTTTGAGCATTGGTCGCGCAGATCCGACGACATTCGCCCCGAAACTTATGGACTTCGCGAGATCCAGGCCCGAAAAGATACCTCCTGAAGAAATGATCGTGAGATCGGGGTACTCCCCCTTCAGTGCAGCAACTTGACGCAGCGCATCGACTGTCGGAATGCCCCAATCCCAAAACGACGCAGCAAATGACCGTATTCCCGATCGTCCCCTCTTTCCATTGGACTTTATTCCATTGCGTCTGAGAATCTCTACGCCGGCCCAACTTGTTCCACCGGAGCCCGCGACATCGATGATTCTCACACCAACATTCAAGAGTCGCTTTGCTACGGCACCCGAAATGCCGGCGCCGATTTCTTTGACGATGATCGGAATACTCAATCCCTTTACGAGTCGTTCAATTCCCTCGAGAACGCCGCGGAACTCTGGGTTTCCCTCGGGCTGCAGGAATTCCTGCAAAGGATTCAAGTGCACGGCAAACGCATCGGCGCGAATCAAGTCAGCAAGACGCTGGACTACGGAAATCTCTTTGAGTTTCGCAACTTCAGCGCCGCCAATGTTGCCAAAGAGAGGAATGTCCGGCGCTACCTCCCTCACGACACTGAAGCTTCGATGAAATGTTGTATCCTCCATGGCTTGGCGTTGACTCCCGACACCCATCGCCAGTCGTTTTGCGGCGCATACTTCAGCCAGGTGGCGATTGATCCTGAGGGCGTCGCGATACCCGCCTGTCATACTGGAGATGATCAGCGGCATCGAGAGCCGTTTGCTGAGGAAGGAAGTGGATGGATCGATTTCGGAAAGATTCAGTTCAGGGAGGGCGTTGTGCCGAAACTCAAAACGTTCAAACCCCGAACTCTTCGTCCGAAAGGAGACATCTTTCGAGAGGGTGATCTCGACATGCTCCTGTTTTCGCGATGACGTTTTGGAGGATTTCATGATCGTATCTTGTTTGATAATAGCGAATTACGCCAGCATAATCAAGGTAACCGCACGCTCTCAAGCACAAGCCGTTTGGCTTGATTGCGTATAAAAAAAAGAGTACTATAAGCCGACAAATATGTCTATGGAAAAGACGGGCGTTGACAAAAATGTCTCCTTTGCGTATTTGAGGAGGATGAGATCATGAAACGGAGTATGGGTCAGCGCATTCGTGAAGCCCGTGTGCAGAAAGACTTCGACCAGGCTACGCTTGCCGCGCGCATCGACGTTGCCACACGAACGGTTCAGCGTTGGGAAAAGGGAGAGCAGGTTCCCGACAGCAACTACCTCATGCGTATCGCAAAGGTCACGGGAGTCACTCCGCACTGGCTGCTTACCGGCCACGGAACGATGTTTCCACAGGAATTGGAGCCCAAAATCTTTCCGCTGGCGACGGGACGGTATCGCAAGGTCGATCTGACATCACTTCCGTTGCTCTCCTCAGTTCCGGGCGGGGCTCCAAGCTTGATGTTCCACCCCGACTATGTCGAAAAGTACATCACCGTTGACGACGTAAACGACCCGAGTGCTTTTGCGCTGGAAGTAAAGGGAAGCAGCATGGCACCACGTATCGAGGATGGGGACATCATCATCGTCAGCCCCAAACTCGAAACCAGAACCGGCGACATCTGCGTTGTGCGGATCAATGACGAAGATACCGTCAAGCGTATCCGGATCGACGGCCAGTTCCTCCATCTCATTCCGCTGAACCCTGAATACGAGCCAATCGTCATTCGAAAGCGAGATGTTACCTTCATGTGGCGGGTTGTAAAAGTCATCAAGAACCTCTAAACTCGATGGTAGATTGTAGAATCTGCCCGGACGCCAGGAGGTTCGAGGGTTGGAAGGAGATCCCCTTAAACACGCCGTTCATGTTGTGTGGTTCCTTTTCTCATTGCTAATGGTACAAGACTTGCCGATTTTACAGCGATGATTTCTCCATATCTCTGACCAACCACGATGCCTGAGCTAACGCCGCGAGACGACGCAAAGAAGCTTGTCAGCGAGATTCTGAAACGGGTCGATAACCTGCTGAAGACGAATCAATTTGATCAAGCCGGCACAGAGCTGAACAAAGCCAAGCAGCTCGACCCACGGAATGTGTACATCTACGCGTATGAGGAAAGAATAGCATCGCTGTTGGAGCAGGAGAAGAAGCGCCAAGCCGAAGCGGCAAAGCGAGCCGAGGAGGAGGCAAGACGAAAGCAGGAAGAGGAACAACGTCGACTTGAGGAAGAAAAGAAGCGAAAAGAAGAGGAGGCACGCAGGAAGATCGAAGAAGCGCGCAGACTTCAAACAGAAGAAGAGAAACGACGGAAGGCCGAAGAGGAAAGAAGGCGCGCTGCAGAAAAAGCGGCAGTCGAGGCTAAAGAAAAGCAGCAGACTCAGGCGCCATCGGTTGCAAAACCGCACCCGACACAGGCAACAAAAGCACCGCAAGCCGTCAGCGACTTTATCAATGTAACTCGCGAAGAAGCGATCGCGGTCTACAAAAAAGCCCTGATGGACGTTTGGACCGACGGCGCAACGACGCGAGAGGAAGAACTCCGCCTCCTCTACCTCCGTGCCTCGCTTTCGATCACTCTAGAAGAACATGCCGTTCTCCAGGCAGAAGTGAAGCGGGAGACCTACTATGCAAAGCTCAAGCGCGGCTGGGCATCGGGACTGATCACATCGGAAAGCTCGCCAGTGATTTCGGATTATCAGCAGCAATATCGAATCTCGCCAGATGAACACAAAGAGATTCAGGCGAAAGTTCTTGCTGAAATCAAATCCAATAAGAAAAAGCCAGTCATTATGGTCATCGATGATGACCAAAAAATGCTCGACCTCCTCACAGAAACCCTTTCGGCGGAAGGATACATTGTCCATCCGTACACCACAACGGACGAGGCCTATCGGGCGATTTACAATTCCATGCCCGATCTGATTCTCTCGGACATTAATCTGGAGACATCAACAATGGGGGGATTCAGCTTTTACGAGAAGGTGAGAGAGATTGACGAACTCCAGGATGTCCCCTTTGTATTCCTCAGCGGCTTGACGGATGAGGTCCTCATTCGAACAGGAAAAGAGTTAGGGGTCGATGACTACATTACCAAGCCGTTTTCGGAGCAAACACTGATCTCCGTCATCAAAGGAAAACTCCGCCGCTACAAGCAGTTGAAGAAGAAACTCAAGAAGACTTAATCGCCACGCGCGGCCGTAACACCACCCTCCGATAGAATATTGCGGCCACCATCACCCCATTCATCAAGAAGAGGTTGAGCCACAAATAAAGCTCGATCTCATTCACAAGCGAGCACAGAGTCAGCACGAACAGTTCTGTCCCGTATCCGAGGAACCCCGAAATCCACAGTCCGACTCTGTCTTCATACCATCGTCTTCTTCCAGATTCGTCGTCAACCTCTCCCAAACACCACCGATCGATCTTCAACATGAATCGATCCTGCCAGCCGTAGAGGATGAGGAATATGCGCTGAAGCATTTGCGTAACGGAATCTGCTCGACGGTCTTCGTCCGTGATTTCCTCAACAATGCGGTTCCCGCTGTAGGTTTGATGGAGATGCAAATACGAGACTTGATAAAAGACATGGTAGGAAACACGGAGAGTCACCCCCAGCGCTCCGGCAGCAGCGAGGAAGAAGAACGCCGAATCACCAGACTCCTTATACAACGACCAGCTTATTGCACCAAGAACGGCAACCGTGACGATGAGATCCCCCACCGAATCGAGGAATCTCCCCCTTCTGCTGAATTGGTTCCTCGCCCGCGCAAGCTGTCCATCGACGGAGTCGAGGAGGTCTTTGAGGGTGACGAGGATCCCGCCAATCGCGGTCGTCATTGCATTTCCCTGCCAATAGCATCCTGCGGCAATCAGGCCGGCAATAATTGCAGCGACGGTAACCTGGTTTGGCGTAATCGGTGCATGATACAACAGGCGGACAACGAGCCCCGCAATTGGACGAAGCACGTACGTATTGATGAGCTCGTCGGAGAAATCGGATTTTACGGACTTGCGGTAGCTATAATCAGACATCGGCTGGATGGTCAATCAGAGAGGCGATCGTTTCCGCAGCACGGAGGTCGTCCTGCGTATCGATTTCGATAGCTGGAAACGTGCTCACATCGACGGCATGAATCGAAACTCCATCATCAATCAATTCCTGAAACGAAGCCTCATAAAACTCCGTCCTGCCCACCCCTGCCCGAACACGCCTTTCCAGCACATCGAAAAGTCTGCTGGCTGTATTGGCAGCAAAGACTTCGATTCCGATCGATTCACCAAAGGTCTCCGAAATTGGCACGCTCTTCCCGATCAAACGAACGACACTGTTCGAGTCCACTTTCACACGAATCTCCTCCTCGTGGTGCACGTTGCGTGCTTGCACCGCTAAGCGGTTGGGCTGAGGATAATCAAGGAGGGTCTTGAGGAGTTCGGGAGCAAAGAGGATATCACAGTCGACAAGCAACAACTCCTGCAAAGGGGCGAATTTCTTCTCCTCCGACTTGTAGAAGTCCCTCGCCATCAGGAGAGAGAAAGCGTTGTTGGTGGCACTGAACTTAGGATTGCTGATGAAGCGAATGCGAGTCGCGGGGAAACGCCGCGTCACAAAGGTGCGAACATCTTCGGCTCGATACCCAAGGACAATTCCGATCTCGGAAATCCCTGCGTGGAGTACCTGTTCGATCGTCCGATGCAACAGTGGTTTTCCACCAACGTCAAGAAGACATTTTGGAGTAGAGTCGGTGAGCGGTCGAAGTCTTTCCCCTCTTCCAGCGGCAAGGATGATACACTTCATGGAGAAACGTGTGCTTGGGATTTCAAGAACAATGCAATGGAATTCAACAAGCGTTTGTTCTGCTCTGGCGTTCCAACAGTGATTCGAACGTAGTCACTCAATCCCGTGTGATCAGCCGAAAAGAACTTGATGAAGATCCCGTCCGACTCGAGATGCTTCTTGAGCCTCTCACGATCTTCGGAAGAAATCCGTACAAGCACAAAGTTTGCATCGGAGATAAAGGCCGTGAAATCGTCTCTCTTAGAAAAGAAATCGTAGAACAGTTGCCGTTCGGCTCGGATTCTCGCGCTCACTCCGGCATAATATTCCATGGAGTCAAGCGCGGCCAACGCAAGAAGTTCGGAAATGCGGTTATATCCCAGATAACGAGCAGCGAATTTCGTGAGGGAGGTGACATCGTGACCGACGGCAGCAAAAGCGATTCTCGCCCCCGCAAGCGCAAACAACTTAGAGAAAGAGCGGATGATAATGAGATTCTGATGTTCACGAACCATTTGAAGGTTAGATTGCGTTAACACTCCATCGAACCCCCAGTATGCTTCGTCGAGCACAACAATGCTGTTGCGCGCAAATCCCAGAATGCGTTTGAGATCAGCCACAGAGAGTGAATTGCCTGTGGGATTGTTGGGTGAGGCAAGAAGCAGAACCTTCGGCTGATGCTTCCAATAGGCCTCCTCAATTCGCTGAACGTCGTAGTGGAATTGATTTCCTCGTTCTTTGAGCGGGAACGTCATTGTCACCCCGCCAACTTCAGACGCAACGGCCTGGTAGTACCACCATGATTGTTGCGGACAAAGCATGACTTCACCGACTCCAAGATAGCAGTGGACGACCTGCTTCAGCATGTCTTCGCTTCCCTCGCTCAACAGGATCTGGGATTCCGGAAGCGAGAGGTCTCGGGCCAACCTCTCAGAGAGGCGGCTCTTAACACCGCGCGTGTACTCTCGGGGATATGTCGCGAGATCACCGCCACGAATCGTTTTCAGCACTTCAGCGCATGCGGGCGAAGGGCCATAGTGATTCTCGTTGCGATCAAGATAAACGGGATTATTCATCTCCATCTACTCTTGTCATGCTCGGTGTAACGGAGAATTTCATCATTTTATCATTTCCCCATTTCAACATTTTGTCATTTCCTTATTCCACCACCCAAGCTTCGAGCAATTTCTCATCAATCCCTGCAATGAATCGTGATGGCTTTGTCAGGATTAAGCCGCTTTCTCTGTCATAAATGTTCATGGGATAGGTAATGAAGAGATGCTCTTTTGCTCGTGTGCAGGCAACGTACATGAGTCGCCGTTCCTCTTCCATCTCGTCATCATTCGCGGCAGCACGCATCGTCGGAAATCTCCCCTCGAGGGCATAAATGATGAAGACCGTATTCCATTCCAGCCCTTTGGCACTGTGGATCGTCGACAGGGTTAAGAACTCTTCCTCAGGTCCCGGTGACTCGATGTCCGTAATACTCTCGTTCGGCGGTTCAAGTGCAATATCTGTGAGGAGAGTACTGACATCTGCGTAGCGCTCCGTGATGGTTTGGAACATCTCCAAATCTTTCTTCCGCTTCATGTAGTCGTCATAACGGTTGCGCAAGATCGGCTCGTAGTATTGGAGAATCTGATAACTCTTTTCCGCCGGCGGAATCTGCGGTTTTGCAACTTGCCTCAGAACATCAAACAGCCGTTGTACGTTCTCGGAATAATCCTGAAACTTCATCCAGAATCTGGACGTAGAGTCCGATTCGGAATCGGACGAAACCCGGCGCTTCAGGATGTCGTCAATGATCTTCTCTGCCGTTCGCGGGCCTACTCCATCAACGAGCATGAGAATGCGGTTCCATGACACCACGTCGCGCGGATTCTCAAGTACACGCAGATAGGCCACCAAATCCTTTACATGGGCAGTCTCGATGAACTTGAATCCACCAAACTTCACAAACGGAATGTTCGCCTTGGCGAGCTCGATTTCGAGATCGAAAGAATGAAAGGATGATCGAAAGAGAACTGCCATCTCTTTGAGATCGATCCCCTGCTCCCGCAGCTCGAGGATCCGCTGAACGACATAGCGGGACTGCATGTTCTCATCCTGCGTTGCAACGAGATGCGGAAGCTCGCCGCCGGGTTTTCTGGTGTAGAGTTCTTTGTAGTACATCAGCTGAACAGTGATAGGTGAGAGATTAGCTCGGGCCGACCTCTGACTCCCCGCCTTCGTTTGCACTCCGGTGGACAGGCTGATCTCCAACCTCCGACCTCAGACCCCCGCTTCCCCTCTTCAATATCTCATTCGCCAAATTCAAAATCGGCTGTGTGCTGCGAAAGTTCTCTTCAAGCTTGATGATCTTACAATCTTGAAACTCTCTCGGAAACTCCATAATGTTCCGAATCGTCGAACCGCGGAAGGAGTAGATGCATTGCGCGTCGTCTCCAACGACCATGACGTTTCGATGCTTCGTCGCAAGCAGCTTGACGATCTCGGCCTGAACGCGATTGGTGTCTTGATATTCATCCACCATGATGTACTTATAACGATCCGACAATGACAACCGCACTGTTGCATGCTGGCGAAGCAGAATGGTAAGGTTGACAAGGAGATCATCGTAGTCCATGAGGTTGTGCTCTTTCTTGTATCGCACATACGTTGCATGCACCGTCTGGATGTCGGGCTCCTGATTGAGGTATTGTGGATAATCATTTGCAAGGATGTCCTTCACCGGCACCATCATGTCGAGCGAGCGGCTGTACATATCGTAGAGTGCCTCTTTGCGAGGGAAGCGTTTGTCTTTGCTGTCAAACTTCAGACGCGTCCGGATCAGATTCATCACATCTTCCGCATCCGTCTGGTCCAGAATGGTGTAGTTCGGCTCGTAGCCGATGAGCGTCGCGTGTTTGCGGAGAATGGTGTTCGCGAACGAATGGAATGTCCCTCCTGCGACCCGCTCACACCGTGTGTCGAGGAGGATCGCTGCCCTGCGAAGCATCTCCTGCGCTGCCTTTCGCGTGAAGGTGAGGAGCAGAATGTTCTCCGGCTTTACGCCCAACTCAACGAGATACGCAACGCGATACACGACCGTGCGTGTCTTGCCCGTCCCCGCTCCCGCAATAATGAGATGTGGACCATTGACAGACGTGACAGCCTCGTACTGCGCCGGGTTCAAATCGTTCTTGTAATTGACGGAAAACCGCTGCGGAGTAACAAGGTGCAGGTGTTCGTGCGGGAGTTCCTTAAGAGTATACTTCTTCATGGGCAGATGGATGCAGATTCCAAACAGATGCCCGCTGATGCGTACCGACAAACGAGTACGGCCAGGGCGAAAAATCCGACCGCCGCAGTGACTTCAGGAACCTTTGGTGACTAACGGATAAAGGGCCCGAAGTCCAAGAGCGGGACCGAGTGTAAGAAACAAAAAAATGTACTCGAATGCGACTACTTGCGTTAACCACCCCACAACAGCAATGCTGACGACAGTAATAAGGAATCCGATACCGTTCATGACGGTCAATGCAGTTCCAACGAACTGCCGAGGGGCAACAGTTGCGGCAAGTGAAGAAAACTGTGGAGAATCTCCTACGACAGTGATTCCCCAAACGATGAGAAAGCTCAACCATATCTCTGGCGACGTGTGAAGCATGAATGGCGAGATCAAACAGGAGAATCCGGAGACAAAAAGTTGTACAAAGGCAACCCGCGCGCTCCCGATTCTTCGCGAGAGAAGTCCGCCTCCAACACAGCCGACAGCGCCAGCACCAATTATCAAAAACGACCACAACGGGATGTTGAGCTGAAGTGTGGGATGAAGTGTTTGATAGAATGAAAGGAGAAACGGCACGAATGCCCAGAATGTGTACAACTCCCACATGTGACCGAAGTATGCAAATGCGGCAGAGCGGAACTTGCTTTCCGAGAAGACGGCCGGAATCGCCCGAAGTGTGAAGACATTATTTGATGAGAGATGTGGACCCTCTTTCAGCGCAAGGACCATGAGAAATCCGCCGGATGCTGCAAGAATGGAAACCACAATCGTGACCGCCTGCCACTCGAGTGTCTGTCGAAGTCCCTTTACCAGATGCGGAAATGCCGTACCGACGACAAGAGCGCCAACCAGAAATCCGATGGCATGACCCAAACCTTCACGATACCATCCTGCCGCAATGCGCATTCCGATTGGATAGATACCGGCAAGACAGATTCCGGTGAGGAAGCGAAGTGCGAGGAAAACGGTAAAGCTTTCGGCAAAGAGTGTGCAGGCATTAATGAGCGCTCCAGAAAGGGAGGAGATCAGAAAGAGGTACCGCGCGGAGAATCGATCGGCGATGGCAAAGAGTGCAAAGAAAAGCGTGCCAAGGATGAAACCAAGCTGCACTGCTGATGTGAGAGAGGCAAGCGCGTCAGGATCGAGATTCCATCGCCGCTGAAGATCAGGCAGGATGGCATTCCCGGCAAACCACAGAGAAGTTCCGGCAAATTGGGAGACAACGATGACAGGAATAATGCGGCGAGGAGTGAACATGAAGGTTGAGAAAAATCAGCTGCGTTCGAATCTCTGCGACAATGTATCGGAACGACGGAGTGTCGGCGAGTACATACTCACCCCCGCCCCGTCACCCCGTTACTCTCTACTGCACTATGACTTTCCTTTTAGAGCCTCGTAGGTTTTCGTCACATTCCCTAACGGTCCACCTAACGCCTGTCTGAAGTTTGCAAACTCCTTCTCGTACTTCGGCGCAAGCTGATCGCCTACAGCTTTGACGGCTTCTTCGACCGTCGCGCCTTTTTTCACCTGCGCCTCCACAGCGGGATAGAGATCTTTAAGGTATTGCACAACAAGGTTGAGCCGGTCTTTCCCTTTTTGCACCGGCCCGTGGCCGGGAATGATCTGTTCAATCTCCAACTTCCCGATGCTCTCCAAGGTCGCAGCCCATGCCAGCGGCACGGCGTCTCGCATGAAGGGCAACCCACCGGTGAGGATATCGCCAGAGATCAATACCTTTTCTTTCGGCAGATAGACAACAACGTCGCCGCGGGTGTGACCTTCGCCGAAATAAAGCACGCGGGCTTCGCGCTCGCCTGCCCACAGAGCAAGACTCTTATCGAACGTCAGGTTGGGGATTGTGATCTGCAGTGTCTTCAGCTCTTCAAGATACGATTCCTGATTGGCAATCTGTCGCTGGAGAGCCTGCTTTGCACTGTCGGTCATTATCGACCCGTCGGGATTCTTTCCCTCTGCCAATCGTGTTTTCAGTCGCCCGATTTGGACCGGCAGGCTGTCGAGATTCTGCTTCACACTCGGGATCGCCTTGCCGATGATATCATCCCGCGTGTTGACGTGCGAGATAAATTCCGTGCCGATGGGAAACGCCGCCTGGTAGGCTTGGTTCCCCTGCACATGGTCGCCGTGCCAGTGCGTATTGATCACGTACCGGACCGGCTTGTCGGTAATCTGGCGGATGGTTTGAATCAAATCCCTCGCCCAGCTCGGCCGCAGGTGTGTGTCAACAACGATGACACCTCGCTCCGTCACGATGATAGCGGAATTACTGAGGACTCCAGGTTTGCCGATGGCCCCATAGACGCCGTCAGCGACGTTGACGATATCGAAGAACTGAGAGGTTTGGGCACTCGCCGAGAGGTTCGCGAGCAGTAGAGTAAGAAGAAGTCGTCCAATGATCATATCTCCTCCTTTTAGTCGGAGAAGATAGTAGATTTTGCTTCAAAAGTGAAACTACCTTTGCGGCATCAGTTTGAATGTCGTACATTGGTTCGCATTGTGCAACAAGCATTTTGAATCATTAGCTCATTCTGTTGGCAGCATTTGCTTCAATCCGAACAAATCCATGAGCATCCGCGCATGAATGTCCTTGTTCTTAACTGTGGCTCCTCCTCCCTCAAATTCCAGATCATCGAAACCGACCTCGATCTCATCGAGAACAATGCCGATATCCGCAAAGCCCGGGGTCTCATCGAGCGCATCGGCAGTCAATCGCTGATTACCCTGCAGGCAGACGGTCGCCCCACGGTGAAACAGGCAGCTCCGCTGCGAGACCATCGCGCTGCACTCGACTATCTGCTCCGGTGGGTCATCTCCCCCGAAGCGCAAATCCCGGGGATTCAGTCGCTCTCCGATATCCACGCCGTCGGACATCGCGTTGTGCACGGCGCGGAGAAGTTCTCCAAATCGGTTGTGATCGACAAGAGCGTCATCGAAGGCATTGAAGACTGCATCGAACTTGCGCCGTTGCATAATCCGGCCAATCTCAAGGGAATTCATGCAGCGCGGGAGTTGCTCGGACAGGGGGTACCGCAGGTCGCCGTGTTCGACACGGCATTCCACTCGACAATTCCTGAGACGTCGTATCTTTACGCTATTCCCTACCAACTCTACCGGCGTTACAAGATTCGTCGGTACGGTTTCCATGGAACATCACATCGCTACGTCGCTTATCGGTATCGGCAAATTGTCGGTAAAAAGCGGGAAGAGACGAACCTCATCACGCTTCATCTTGGCAACGGTTGCTCCGCATGCGCGATCCGGAACGGCGACTCGGTGGACACCTCGATGGGACTGACACCTCTTGAGGGACTCATCATGGGAACGCGATCGGGTGATTTGGATCCATCCATCATTGAATTTCTCGCACACAAGGAGGGAATGTCGCTCACTGAAATCGACGCGCTGCTGAACAAGCAATCCGGACTTCTGGGCATTTCCGGACTCACGAACGACATGCGCGAGTTATTGGAAGAAGAGCGGGAACATAAGGATCGACGCGCAACACTTGCCATTGACCTCTTCTGCAAGCGGGTAAGGAAATACATCGGTGCCTATCTGGCAGAATGTGGCGGAACCGACGCGATTGCCTTCACTGGCGGCATTGGAGAGAATTCGGCCACAATCCGCAAGCGGATTTGCACGGGACTCGAGTGGCTTGGAATCGGGATTGATGAGACTCTGAACCAGCAAGCAACTAGTGGAAAGGAAATGGAGATTTCAAAATCGGGAAGCCGTGTCCGAGTATTCGTGATTCCGACAAATGAGGAACTTCTCATCGCGCGAGACACGGTCAGAAGCATCAAGAATGCGCCGAGACGGTGGTAGGTTGGTGGTGGATGGAACGGTGGATCAATGGATAACGGATAATGGATAATGGATGATGGATGATGGAATGACGGGAACGATAGCATATCGAAATGCGGTCGAAGGACTTGTAGACGGGGAAAAACATAGATAATGATTTTAAAGTGCACATCAGCGTGAATCCGCGAGAATCAATGAAATCCGCGTCTACTAAGCTCTACATCAAAAACATGGTGTGCCCGCGATGCATCAGAGTTGTGAGGGAGGAGTTGACCCGATTGGGTCTCGACGTGCGAAATGTTGTGCTTGGCGAAGTTGAAGTCAGCGGGGAGAGCAACCAGTTACCGATGGAGAACATTCGCCACGTCCTCCACGAGAACGGCTTCGAGTTAATCGAAGACAAGCGGGTGAAGACGATCGAGAACATCAAGCACGCCGTGCTCAAGCTCGTGCAGAACGATTACGAAAAAAATCCGCTTCGCATCAAGGATTCGGAATTCATCGCCCGCGAAGTGGGTCAGGACTACCACTCGCTCAGCACCCTCTTCTCTTCCGTTGAAGGCATCACCATCGAGCAGTACATCATTCTCCAAAAAGTCGAACGGGTCAAGGAGCTTCTGAAGTATGGCGAGATGACACTGAGCGAGATCGCCTACACAATGGGCTACAGCAGCGTAGCCCATGTTTCCAACCAATTCAAGAAGGTTACCGGCATGACGCCCAGCCAGTTCAAGAAGTTAGGCGGAGTTCATCGCCATCCGATTGACCAGGTGGGGATGAAACACACCAGCCATCAGAACCTTTCAATGAGATCGAAGGCGAACCAGTAATTTGTCCCTCCTACGAATGTTCCAAGAAATCCAGCCCGCACTTTTCTCCGTCGCCTACAGCATGTTGGGGGACCGCTCCGCAGCGGAAGACATCGTGCAGGATGTCTTTCTGAAATGGCAACAGACCGATCAATCACGCTTGGAGAACGCCAAAAGTTATTTGATGAAGTCTGCTGTCAATACAACGCTCAACTATCTTCAGTCCGCCCACAAGAAGCGACTCACCTACCCGAACATCTGGCTTCCCGAGCCGATCCCCGACGCAGAAGTTATTTCCGAATATCCCGCCGATCAACGCTTAGTCCTTACCTACGAACTGATGGTTGCGTTGAAGGAACTGAAGCCGCTCGAGATTGCTGTCTTTGTGCTGAAGGAAGCGTTCGATTACGCGCATGACGAAATTGCGGAGATGTTAGACAAGACCGCTGAACACTCCCGACAACTTCTGAAGCGGGCGAAGACGAAAATCCGGAATCGCGGGGTAACGTCTCTTCCGCCGTCGAAGGAAGACCGGCGGTTGGCCGAAGAGATCGTGGAAGCCATTGGCGACGCAGATACGGAACGACTTCTCAAGATTCTGGCGAAGGATGCCCGCATCATAGCCGATGGGGGCGGCGTGGTTGGCTCATCACCCCGACCGATCATCGGTGCAGAGAAAGTGGTTCACCTTCTTCTTACCAGCAGTCGCAAGTTGGGTTTCCGGCCGAGAGTACAGTTTCACACGCTCAACGGGCAATCCGGATGGGTTGTTTATGACGGGTCGCGCCCTGTAGCGGCGTTCATTCTCACCCGAAAACGCTCCAGAATCGCCCGCCTGTTTGCCATATTAAACCCTGCCAAGCTCTCCTCATTCACCCGTCCGCTCTAACATTAGCAATTAACCATCGATCGTTTAACCCTCCCGCTGTCACGTTTTCGCCGGCTCACTTGTCATAGTTGTGAAAAAAGGCTTCTCGCAACGACGCGAAGAACGCAAAGGCAATGTTCCCAGAAGAATCTTCCTTTGCGCCCTTTCCGGCTTTGCGAGTGATAACATCAACCATTATCCATTGACTACTAGAGGAGAAGCCATGAAAATCTTCATTGCTGGAGCAACCGGGGTCTTGGGAAGACGTGTCGTGCGACTGCTGACCGAACATGGACACGAAGTTACGGGCCTTGCCCGAAGTCCGCAGAACGAAGCGTTCCTGAATTCGATGAACGCAAGAAGCACACGTGTGGATATCTTTGATCGCGCCGCGCTGATTCGAGCCGTGCATGGGCATGACGCGGTGCTTCATCTTGCAACCAAAATCCCAACAAAGTCGCGACCGCGCCGAAGTGATTGGAACATGAATGACCGCTTACGCACGGAAGGCACTCAGAATCTCATCCTTGCGACGCTGGAATCGGACGCAAAGGTGTACGTACAGGAAAGCATCGTTCATCTTTACAATCGGACTGATGGAGCAGTGGTAGACGAACGCGCGCCGTTGTTAGAGAATCCGCCATTTCCGTTGCGGTCTGCGCTTGCGATGGAGCACGTGATCGAGCAGGAGATAGCGCGGCACCGTTTGCCCGCGATCATTCTCCGGTTCGGGGGATTCTATGGGCATGATGCGGCGAATACACAATCATTGCTCAACGGCGTTCGTCGTGGAGCGGTACCAGTCATCAGCCGCGGCGAGTATTTTTGGAATCTCATCCATCTCGATGATGCAGCGCGAGCAGTCGTTGCCGCCGTACAAACTCAAAACGGCAATCTTCGTCGTGCCTACAACATCGTAGATTCGAATCCGGTGACGATGAAGGAGCTGGTTCACGGTCTGGCCGAGATTCTCAATGCGCCGTCTCCGCGCTCCATTCCAACCGCGCTTGCGCGTCTCGTCGTTGGCGGTGATGCCTTGAAATTCATGCAGATTTCTCTTCGGGCTTCCAACGCCGCCGCACGCAGAGCACTTGGCTGGACCCCGTCGTACCCTTCATACCGTGAAGGCATCAAGCAGGTGCTTTCAGCCGTTCAGAATACGGTAGAAGGCACGCTTTTGTACACTGCGTGAGAGAGATTAGATTCCTGCCCAACGGTGCGGCAGGGTTGGAAACAATGCAAAACTTTCTCAACATTCTGTAAAACATCGGATTGAGAACTGCCGTATATTTGCATCGTAAGTAACCGATTCCTAAAGGAGATGGATATGAAAACAATCGCACTCAAAATCGAAGGCATGCACTGCGGACATTGCGTGATGGCGGTGCGCAAGGAACTGAGCAAACTTGCCAGTGTAACGGTGGAAGACGTACAGATTGGGACCGCCAAACTGCAGATCGATGAAACAACCGTCACTTCGGACCAGCTCGCAAAAGCGGTGGAAGAGGCCGGGTATCGAGTTGTTTCAACCAACTAAAAACGGTCTAAAAAACACTTCCTCTTGTCATTCCCGAATGTTCCGCTTCTCAGAATCCCGCCTGTGAGGTGGAGTCCAGAATGCGGCACTTTAATCGGGAATCTATTAAGAAGGATGCTCGACTGAAACGTTCGGCATGACAATGACATTGACTACGGAGAATATCATGAACGGTCATCACGGATCTCATGCAGGTCATCCGATGGATGATTCGGTGCAGACAAGGCAGCACGACCATTCCAGCCATGCCCATCATCGGAAGAGCGAAGAGCCAAACCAGTCGGGACACAAAGCACACCGCGAGCACGAGGGACACTCCCGCCACGAGGGGCATAGCATCGAAGATTTCCGGCGCAGGTTCTGGATTTCACTCATCATCACCATCCCGATTCTTCTTCTTTCCCCCATGCTACAGCATTGGGCGGGACTTGGCGACTCATTGCGTTTCGCAGGGGACCTCTATGTGCTCTTCGCACTTTCCACTATTCTCTATATCTACGGTGGCGCGCCGTTCCTGAAAGGACTTGTAAGTGAAGTCCGTGTGAAGCTGCCGGGAATGATGACGCTCGTGGCCGTGGCTATCACCACAGCATATCTCTACAGCAGTTCCGTCGTATTTGGTCTAACAGGCGAGATGTTCTTCTGGGAGACGGCAACACTGATCGACATCATGCTGTTGGGCCATTGGATCGAGATGAAATCCGTGATGGGGGCGTCAAGAGCCCTCGAGCAACTCGCCGCGCTGATGCCGTCGGATGCTCACAAGATTATGGATGATGGAAAGATGGTGGATGTGCCGTTAGATCGGCTTCAGTCTGGCGATCGAGTACTTGTGAAACCTGGAGAGAAGATTCCCGCCGACGGAGTTGTGCTCTCGGGCGAATCATCCGTCAACGAGGCGATGCTCACGGGTGAATCGAAACCGGTCTCGAAGAAAGCCGGAGCGACGGTCATCGGCGGCTCGATGAACGGAGAAGGCTCACTAACCGTTGAAGTGAAGAAAACAGGGAAGGAATCATTCCTTTCACAAGTCATTGAACTTGTTAAGCAAGCACAGGAGAGCAAATCCAAAACACAAGACCTTGCCAACCGTGCCGCATTCTGGCTGACGATACTCGCGCTTGGCGGAGGTGCGCTCACGCTTTTTGTCTGGACACTCGTCGCCAATGCTGATTTCGCCTTTGCGCTTGAACGTACCGTTACGGTAATGGTCATTGCCTGTCCGCACGCGCTCGGACTCGCTGTGCCGCTTGTGGTTGCAGTCTCGACGGCGCTTTCCGCTCAACATGGATTGCTGATTCGAAACCGTGTGGCGTTTGAGCAGGCGCGCAATCTTCAGGCCGTTATTTTTGATAAGACCGGAACGCTCACGGAAGGTCGCTTCGGTGTGACCGACGTTCTCACGTTTACCCAGGATAGAAACGGAAAAGAGCTTCTTCTCCTCGCCGCTTCGGTTGAAGCGCATTCCGAGCATCCAATTGCTAAAGGGATAACTGCTGCGGCGCACGAACCATTGCCGGTGACGGACTTTAAGGCGATTCCGGGCAAAGGTGCGCAGGGAATGGTGCAAGGGAAAAAGGTGATGGTGGTCAGTCCCGGATACTTACGCGAGAACAATCTCGAAATCAAAGACTCCAGAATCGATCCACTAACTGCTCAAGGCAAAACCGTAGTATTCGTTGTTGTTGATGGCAGGGTGCTCGGAGCGATAGCTCTAGCGGACATCATCAGACCGGAATCAAGACATGCCGTGGCTCGGCTGAAGCAGATGGGAATTCGAGCCATGATGCTCACAGGTGATAACCGTCGGGTTGCTGCGTGGGTTGCTGAACAGATCGGTCTTGATGAGTTTTTTGCGGAAGTTCTTCCTCAAGACAAAGCGGCAAAAATCAAAGACGTACAAGGGCGCGGGCTCACCGTAGCGATGGTTGGCGATGGAGTGAATGACGCTCCTGCGCTTGCACAAGCCGATGTCGGCATTGCCATAGGCGCAGGAACGGATGTGGCGGTGGAGACAGCGGACATCATTCTCGTCCGAAGCAATCCGATGGATATTGTTTCAACGATTGAGCTAGCACGGGTAACGTATCGAAAGATGGTCCAGAACTTAGCTTGGGCAACGGGTTACAATGCATTTGCGATTCCGCTCGCTGCCGGTGTCCTGTTTGCCTACGGCATTCTCTTGAGTCCGGCGCTCGGAGCTGTTCTCATGTCGCTGAGCACTATTGTTGTTGCAGTGAATGCGCGATTGTTGAAAGCAGGATTGAACCATACATGAGTAAGAAAGAGTCATATCAAACTTTAACGCTTCCCGTCGAGGGCATGACGTGCGCAAGCTGCGTGCTGCGTGTGGAGAAAACCCTCAAAAAGGTGGAGGGAGTACAGGAAGCAGCCGTCAATTTAGCGACGGAAAAAGTTACGCTCTCCTTTGATCCCGCAAAAGTTCAGCTCGATACGCTTGCACGTGCCGTTGATGAAGCCGGATATCGGCTTGTTGTGCCTGTGGAGAAACCATCGGACCTGTCCCTTCAGGAAGGTCAGAGCGAGATGCCCGGGGGACCTGCAGAGGCCTATCGAAAGCTCAAACGCGAATTCATCTTCAGCGCCATCCTGACGATTCCGATTATGGCCGTCAGTATGCTGATGATGACGGACTGGTTCATGGTCAGGTCGCCGCTCGCGATGGACGACATCAACAAGCTGCTCATGATTGCAACCACGCTCGTCATGGTCGTTTCCGCGAAGCGGTTCTTCACCATCGCATGGAAGCTCGCGAAACACTTTACCTCCGATATGAATACACTCGTGGCGGTTGGGACGGGGACGGCCTATCTCTACAGCACTCTCGTTGTTCTGTTTCCGCACTGGTTTCCGCCGGACGTGCAGTCTCACGTCTACTTCGACACGGCTGCTGTAATCGTGACGTTGATCTTAATGGGTCGTCTGCTCGAAGCGAAAGCCAAGCAGCGCGCTTCCGACGCCATCAAGAAACTGGTGGAGTTGCAGCCGAAAACCGCGCGAGTGATTCGCAACGGAGCGGAGATTGATATCCCCATCGATCGGGTTGTGCATGACGATGTTGTCATCGTGCGGCCCGGTGAGAAGATTCCTGTGGACGGATTGATCACCAACGGCTTTACGTCGGTGGATGAATCGATGGTGACGGGCGAAAGCATTCCGGTCGAGAAAACGGTTGGCCAGAAAGTGATTGGAGGCACTATCAACAAGAACGGCACGATTGAGTTTCGCGCGACGGCGGTTGGGAAGGAAACGGTCATCGCCCAGATCATCAAGCTTGTCGAAGAGGCGCAGGGTTCCAAGGCGCCGATCCAGACGCTGGCCGATAAGATCGCGTCGGTCTTTGTTCCAACGGTCATAGGGATTGCTGTACTGACGTTCGTTCTCTGGTTCGTGGTTGGAGGTTCGGGATTTACGCATGCTATGATCAATTTTATTGCCGTCCTTATCATCGCGTGTCCCTGCGCGTTGGGACTGGCAACGCCGACAGCCATCATGGTGGGTACCGGACTCGGTGCCACGCGCGGTATTCTGATCAAGAATGCAGAAAGCCTCGAGCGCTCACACAAGGTTCAGACGGTGGTGCTCGACAAAACCGGTACCATCACGACCGGACGGCCGACGGTAAGTGATGTGATTTCCTCGAACGGAGCGGATGAAACGACGCTCCTGCAGCGCGCAGCTTCCGTTGAAAAGCGATCCGAGCATCCGCTGGGCCAGGCAATCGTCGAATACGCGCAATCGAAAGGCATCGCACCCGCCGACGTGCAGTCGTTTCTCTCGATCACCGGCCGGGGAATTACTGCGACCGTCAACGGCGACTCTGTTCTCGTCGGAAATCTCTTGCTGATTCGAGAATCGTCCGTGAATCTCGCCGAGGCAGAAATGATTCTTCAGCGATTGGCCGAAGAAGGCAAGACGCCAATCCTTGTCTCGTTGAACGGACGATTAGCCGGCATCATCGCCGTTGCCGATAGTATCAAGCCGTCATCGAAAGAAGCAGTCGCAACGCTCAAGGAGATGGGGCTGGAAGTTGTGATGATGAGCGGCGACAATCGGCGAACGGCTGAAGCGATCGCTCGGGAAGCGGGAATTGACCGAGTGATTGCCGAGATCTTGCCGCACGAGAAGGCCAAACAGGTGCAGGCGCTTCAAGCGGAGGGGAAGGTTGTTGCTATGGTCGGCGATGGAATCAACGATGCCCCCGCACTCGCTCAGGCCGATGTCGGTATCGCGATGGGCAGTGGAACGGACGTCGCCATGGAAGCAGCAGATATCACGCTCATGAAGGGTGATCTCCGCGGTGTGGCACAGGCAATTCAACTGTCGCACAACACGATCCGAGCAATCAAGCAGAATCTTTTTTGGGCGTTTATCTACAACGTCATTGGCATTCCCTTGGCAGCATTCGGA
>DATMBF010000034.1:0-93224 GCA_035559595.1 Bacteroidota bacterium
GATTGAAGATACTCCGTACTGTATTGAGCATAGAATCCCTCAGACATGTTTGCACAAACCGACTCGGATGAGCGAAGCATCTGTATCCTCAACCAAATAAAATCCTTCAGGAAGCCTTTCGTCGCTTTCTCGATGTCAACCGACAGATCAAAGAATACCTTGTACACCGGCATCTCCTCAACACTCGTAATCTTCATCCTTCCTCCTTTCATTGACCATAAACCATTAACCATTATCCATTATCATTGTTTGTTTTTCAGTACGACCTCCACCCTCGTCCCCTTCCCCGGTTTTCCGCTGATTGACAACTCTCCGCCGAGCGCTGCTATCCGTTCGCGCATGGCGAGAAGTCCGAACGACCCGGGTTTGTGCAGGGCCTCTTCCGTGATTCCTTTGCCGTTGTCGGAGATGACAACGCGGGTTTCCAGGGTGCGACGCACTTTCACATGAGATTCTTCCTTGGAAGTGCGTCGCACCTCTCGCGCCTCCGTCGCTATCTCGATCTTCACCTTCGTCGCCTCCGCATGCCTCGCCACATTCGTCAGCGCTTCCTGTACAACACGGAACAGCGCAACGGCCTGCTGCTTGTCCAATTCCGGCTCTTTCTTTGGAAGTGAGAGCGAGACGTCAATCTTCGTTCGTTTTGTGAACTCCTTCGCCTGCCACTCGATGCCGGCGAGTAATCCCATGGTTTCGAGTGTCTCCGGACGCAGGTCGCGAACAATCTTACGGATGGATTGGACACCGCCGTCAAGCAATCCAATGAGTGCACGAATTTCCTCCGCAGCCGCAGTCTTGACCTTTCTCTCACTCACTCCCTCAAGAGCTCGCAGGAGCAGGGACAAATCCATCTTGATGGCGGTGAAGATTTGCCCGATGTCGTCATGGATTTCGCGGGCAATGCGGGCACGCTCTTCTTCGATCGCGTTCTGCAAGTGGCTTGCGAGGGCACGGAGTTGCTCACGGGAACGGCGCAGTTCCTCCTCCTTCCGCTTTAGCTCAGTGATGTCCTTCGCAATCGTCAAGAGGTAAGTCTCTCCATCAATCTGCACCGAGTTAGCACTGAGCAGAATGTCAAGCTTTGCGCCCGACCGTAACTGTAGGGTGAGCTGCTCGTTAGCAACAAATCCCTGTTCACGTATAAGGTCTGCAATTCGTTTTCGTTGTTCTGCCTCAATAACCATGTCTAACATTTCTGGCGTTTTGCCAACAAGCTCTTCCCGTGATAGTTCGAACAACCTCTCGTGTTCTTCATTGACATCCTCGATTACTCTCTCGGAAACGTTCACAAGTGCGGCCGCATATGGGGCTTTTCTAAAGATGATTGAGAATTTTTCTTCACTTCTATGGAGTGCCTCCTCTGCCCGCTTACGCTCGGTGATGTCCTGAACAAACCCCTCGACCGCTTGTAATTCACCGTTCGCATCGAAGATTCCCATTCCTCGCTCCCAATTCCATTTCTCCTTGCCATGAGCATCAATGAATCGGTAGGTCACTTCGTAGGGACGATGTTCTTCGAGTGCTTCCCGAGTCTCCCTCCACACACGGTCCCGATCGTCCGGGCGCATAAGGTCACCAAAGTTGCGTCGGTTCTCCCGGAAATCATCAGCCGGATAGCCGGTGAGTTCTGCAATTTTGTCGCTGACGTATTCAACGGTGTAGTTGGGGTCGTTGCGGACGCGGAACACAGCACCCGGCAGATTATTGATGAGTGCGGAATACTGGCGTTCGCGATCCTGGAGTATCTGCTCCCTCTGCTTCCTCTCGGTGACGTCGGCGAAGAAAATCGTCAGACCATCTTGTGAAGGATAGAGGCGATGCTCGAACCAGCGGTCCAACGGCTGGAAGTAACTCTCGAAAGTTGTTGCCTCTTGCGTCTCCAGCGCGTTGACGTATGCGTTGGCGAGGGGGGTGCCCTTCATTTCGGGAAATTCTTCCCAGTAGTTCTTGCCGATCAGATTTTCCGGCGTTCGGCCTAACAGCTCACCGGCGCGGCGATTGACATAGGTGCAAATCATCTTCATATCAAAGGCGATCATGCCATCGGTGATGCGGTCGAAGATAACACGTTGATCACCGCTGGCCTGTGAAGTGAAACGATCTGGGGTGTTCATAGGAACCTCGAGATTGTAAAATCTCTTCTCTTTTCCGAGGAACTCCCTGTTGACGAAGAGTAATTCGTTCTGGAGTGGAACGCGTGAGGGAGGTATGCTTGAACAATATAGAACTGGCGTTTGCGAGAATCAACGTCGGTGTCAGAAAATTCGTGAATTTCCAAGACACAGGCACGATTGAGAATCGCAGACGATCCAAAAGAGGAACTTCTTGCTTCTTTTCCAACACTTTTGAACATTTTAATTGACATCTGCGCTCTCGAATGCTTCTCGACCACTTCCTCGAATTTTTCTTTCACGCCACCGGCTGGTTTACCCCTCTCGGCCTTCTTCTTTCGCTCAGCGTTCGTGCATCGAAAACGCCGGACTGGCCGCCGGGATTCAAACGGATTCTGTTCGGCGGCGGACTCATCGTCATCGCTCTCCTCTACAGTGTTTTCTGGCTCAGCATCTTCATTACTCCAACCATTCAGCTCCACCTCACATCGCATGGACTTATTCTCGTTGGGCTCTTCCTCGTTATGGGAGGCGCAAGAAGTTCGCTCCGACATTTGCTTTCGACAGGCAGCGAGAAGCCCAGGCGGATTCCCGGCTACGGTTTCATCGCCCTTGGCCCGGTTGCGGCTATCGTTCTACAATATACCATCGGTCAGACACAGGCACTCTCGATCCTGGACAGCACTCTTAATGCGCTGAATCTCAGTTTGCTGTCGTTCCTCTATGTTCAGTTCGGCAGACTCGTTCGAGAGCGCAGCGTTCGCAAGTCCGGATTCCTCCATCTCCTATGTTTGATTGCAGCAGGTCTCGTGCTTCTTTCGATTGTCCCCCATGCGTTTGTTGCTGCTGGAACTGGACGCGATTGGTTCATCCCGACACGCTTCCTGCGGAGTCTGGCCCTCTTCTTTCCCGCGTTGCTCACATTCTTCGTCTATCGCAGCTTGATTCCATCACTCCTTCCCGTCGTCAGCGGCAGCCCGATGGGCGATCCGCTCTATTCTTCCAGAATGGCCTTGCAACAGAGAGTCGTCTATCTCGTCGCAGCCGGTGTCGGTGTCATTGCAGTAGGCGCAATCCTGACAAGTGAGTTCGTTCGCTCCAGCATCCACTCGGTCGAGCAAACCTACCTTTCCGACCAGAAGCGTGTGGCGGAGAGTATTGCAGCAAACATAGAAGGCCTGACAAGCGATCTCCTCAGAACCATGGAGTCCCTTTCACGGCAGTCAGCCGTCAAGGAATCTTCTCCCGAAATTTCCACTGCGTTCCAAGCGGCATTCTCGCGGTGGCAGAATGTGGTGTACGCGCTCTCGCGTGTGAATGAACAGGGCGTTCTCGTCTATACCTATCCGGAAAAGAAAGAAAGCATTGGAGCGAACATCTCCCGCCAGCCCCATGTCCAGCGATTTTTGGAGACAAGAGATACCGTGATGAGCGGAGTGTTTGTTTCCGTTCAAGGTTTCGATGCCATTGCCCTCTACGTTCCCGTGTTTCGCAGTGGCTCGAGCGGGCCAACGTTTGCGGGAGGAGTAGCGATGTTGATTCGAACAGATGCGTTTTCCGTTCGGGCATTTCGGAATGCAGCATTTCTCAATCCAAACCCGATGGCGGCCATGAACAATGAGGGCCAGATTATCGCCGCGAGTGATGGAACGTACATCGGATTCGAGGGCGAGCGGTATTTTGCCGAAGTCTTTGGCGGCTCCCTGGATGCAACAGCCGTCATCGCCTCGATCCAACAGGCCATCTCCACGCAAACATCGGCATTCATTGAGATTGAGGCAAGCCAGGAGATGGCGCGACGATGGTGTGTGGTACATCCGCTCCAACTTGCTGGAAGCGATTTGGGGAGCGTTATCCTTTCCATCCGCAGCGCTGATGTCGTTTCCCTCTATACGGAAATGACGACACGGCAGGTCTGGTTATGGTCGGCCCTCACAGCGCTGCTGGTAATCACGATGGGAGGTATCGTCTTTGTGTTCTACCGATGGTCACGCGTGCTCGAAACAGAGGTTGGCGCGAAGGTATCGATCATTCAGGAACGTGAAGAACGTCTGCAGGCTGTCCTCGATTCCGAGCCAGAATGTGTCAAGATCCTCGATGCGGGGGGGCATATCCTGGAGATGAACCCGGCAGGACTGCGGATGATCGAAGCAAGCGTCCTCGAAGAAGTGCGCGGAAAAGCCGTTTACCCGTTGATTGTCCCCGAGCATCGTGAAGAATTCCGTCGTCTGGCGCGAGAAGCCATTCAGGGCAGAAGCGGTATTCTCGAGTTTGAAATCATCGGCCTTAAGGGAACGCGCCGCTGGATGGAAACGCACATGGTTCCGCTCCGCGGTGCGAACGGTGAGATATCAGCAGTCTTAGGCATTACCAGGGACACAACGGAACGGCGGAAAACAGCTGAGGCACTTCGCCAGAGCGAAGAAAAGTACCGAGCGCTGTTCGAAGAATCGAAGGATGTCGTCTATATCAGCACTCCCGATGGAAAGCTGTTGGATATCAACCCGGCAGGAGTCGAGTTGTTCGGATACTCGTCGAAAGAAGAGATCCTCCGCCAGGACATCCCCCACACGTTTTATGTTAACCCCGCCGACCGTCAGACATTAATCAAGACGCTGAACGAGCAAGGATCAATCAAAGACATGGAGATTCGTCTCCGCAAAAAGAACGGCGAGGAAATCATCGTGCTGGAAACATCAACCTGCGTGAGGGACTCAAGCGGACGGCCCATCGCTTATCGAGGCATCCTGCGCGATGTCACCCTGCAGCGGAAGCTCGAGGAAGAGATTCGTCAAGCACAGAAAATGGAGAGCGTCGGACTGCTTGCGGGGGGCGTAGCACATGATTTCAACAATCTATTGGGCGGAATCTTGGGCTACACGTCGTACCTCAAAATGAAAATCAATGAAGAACATCCGTTCTTCCGGCATCTCGACACGATCGAACGCAGCGCGCTTCGGGCCGCTGAACTGACCTCCAAACTGCTTGCGTTTGCCCGCGGAGGACAGTACGACGTCAAGCCTCTCAATCTCAACGCGATTGTCAAGGAGACCGTCGGCCTTCTCGAACGGAGCATCGACAAAGCCATTGTGATACAGACCATACTCGACGAGAAGCTCCCAACGCTTGAGGGGGATGCGAGCCAGATCCAACAAGTATTGATGAACCTCTGCATCAACGCACGCGATGCGATGCCCAATGGCGGCAAACTGCTCATCGAAACGAATCACATCACCGCCGACGCAGAATTCGCGAGGCTTCACATCGACGCACGCGTGGGGCGATACGTTGTCCTTTCCGTCAGCGATACGGGAGTGGGGATGGACAAACAAACGATGCAGCGGATGTTCGACCCGTTCTTCACTACCAAGGAGAAAGGGAAAGGAACGGGGTTAGGACTTTCGATGGTGTACGGAATTGTGAAGACCCACGGGGGATTCATTCGGGCCTACTCGGAACCGGGGGTTGGGACGACGTTTAGAGTGTACTTTCCCGCAAGCGAGAAGCAGGCCATCGAATCGGCGCATACCTCAGAGGAAATTGGCGGAGGAACCGAACGGATTCTTGTTGTCGATGATGAAGATGATGTTCGTGGATTGGTGAGAAACGTACTGGAAGGCAGTGGCTATACAGTGTTCGAAGCCTCCAACGGTGAAGAAGCCGCAACGTTTTATGAAAAAGAAAGAGAATCCATCGATCTCGTGATCCTCGACATGATCATGCCAAAGATGGGGGGACAGGAAACGTATGGAAGACTTCGGCAGGTCAACCCCAATGTCAGGGTTCTTCTCTCCAGTGGATACAGTCAGGACGGCATCGCGCGGGAGATTCTCCAGCAGGGCGCAGTTGGTTTTCTTCAAAAGCCTTATCGGGCCGAAGAGCTTCTCAAGAAGATTCGGATGGCGCTGGACAATGATGGTTGATGCACTCCCACCCATTCTTGCTCCTCTTGCTCTTTTTCGATAGATTTGCTCCCCACAAATCAATTCTCTCTCCGTTATGCATCGTACCATATTCGTTATTTCCACGTTTTTGATCCTGGTTGGATGCGGGCCTTCCGGGTCAACCATCACCGTCGCTCCCGATCATCTTGTTATTACCGACGACGATACGCTCGAATGCAAGATTCTCCGGGGGGACATTCTCACGACCACCGTCCTCTCCACTGAAGGCGATACGCTGGAAATCGAGAACCAGTCAATCGAGAAAATCGTCTTCCTCGCATCCGGACGAGACATCACCTCCCGTTACATCGATCGCGAGGCCGTTCGCATTGAGCTGGCGAAACGAAAAGCGTTAGAAAAGAAAGAAAAGCTTCAGGCAGATGTCGTTGCGGGACTGAGAAAGAAATCCGAACTTCAACGAATCCCTATCGCCATTCTCACCACGTCGTTTCACGCACAACCAAAAAGCCCGCCACAGGTACGCCTGACCATTCTTAATCTGAGCAACAAGAAGATCGAGCTGGTGAAAATGCGGGTACATTGTTTTGACGCCACCGGCAAGCCGCAACCGGGAACACGGGGGCGGAATCACATCTTTCAAGCAACTTCGCGAATTCCCATCGAGGCAGGAGAGGATTTTACAACGACGCTTACACTGCACAACCATCCGCGCGCCCGCAAAGCAAAGGTCGAGATCCATTACCTCGAGTACGCCGACAACACCTGGTGGAAAGGGGAAGTCACGGATCTGGCAGATTGACACATAAGGGGAGCACAGGCGTTGCGGCTATTTTGTCCAAACCCTTTCGCCCCTCCTTGAGGAAGCGATTGTCTTCGCGAAGAGCCGCCTGAGCGTTACCTCAAAGCCGAAGAGTAAGCGCGATTGGACAGTTCCTTCACCGCGGGCGCTGGAGGTCGGTCTCAAACACTCCATTCGGCGCTTTGCAGTACTTCTATTGTCTTTTCAGCCACGTCGATAAGCCAGTATTCCTGTGCGACCGGAAGTTTCCAGTACCCGCGTCTTCTCACTTAGCTCATAATACTCTGTGGCAGGGAACAGAATCTTGGCGAGAAGGTTCGGCGCTCCCTCAATGTTTTTTCCCACCGATGATGTGGCGTTTCTTGACATCGATGAAGATCCATTTCTTCAAGGAGCTGGTTTGTTCGAGAGTTGTGCTGACTCTATTGCGTCAAACAGACTTGAGTCTCTCTCGGCAAGACTGGTGGGGATTTCGGACGAGACTCATTGTTAGTGGCGAAATGGGTTCTTGATGTTCCAAACATCATTCAGTGTCATCGCAGAACTCCCACGGGCAATGGATGCAATGTTCCCACCGAATCCGTTTGAATCTCACCTCAATTTCCTGTATTTTTGAATCGTGAGTGAGGACGACCGGTGGTTTGTCCTCATGCATTTCTGTGGGTGCGTTGCCAATTCAACAAAGATTTCCTCTCTGACACCCGTTTTTTCTGCGCCTGTAGCTCAACTGGATAGAGCATCAGCCTACGGAGCTGAGGGTTAGGGGTTCGACTCCCTTCAGGCGCACAGAACATTGCGGAAATGTGGAATGGGGTGAACTATAAAAGGGGTAAATGGAGAAACCTCATAAGCTTTGTTTTTTCATGCGCTCCTCGGGCGTTCACTTCTCAATTCCACAAGTCTCCATTTCTCCCCTCTGCGCCTGTAGCTCAACTGGATAGAGCATCAGACTTCGGATCTGAGGGTTAGGGGTTCGACTCCCTTCAGGCGCACAAGGCCTACCGCTTCACAATACTCTTAAATCGATCCTCTTTTGTCACTCCACCCCGATAATTCAGTCGGGAAAGATAATTCATCACGCTCGTATGGCGCTTTTTGAAATCGAGTTTGGCAAATGGATTCTCGAACTCGATATTCGGATTGGTCGCCACCGCAACCTGAATTCTTTGTACCATGTTCGGCACGGCTGTCGGGGTGTAGCCGGCACGCACGAGCAAGAGCGCCGCACCACGATCTGATTCCTCCTCATACCCCTGCAGTCTTGGCTTCATCACAGTTTCATAGGCCTCGATAGCGTAATCTTCCAACTCCGCAACCACCGTATCCTCTTCTGCGCCAATCTCTTCCTCTAATTCCCCAAACACCTCGTCGGCGCGGATTTGCGGTCGCCGATGCTCGACCTCGCGCAACCCATGCCGGGCAACGATATGCACGATTTCATGGGCAATGACTGCTGCCAGATCCGCCTCGTTCTGGCAGAGGCCCAACATTCCTTCGGTGATAAAAACGTAGCCGCCGGGAATCGCAAACGCATTCGGCTGAGCATCCCTGATCACCAACACTTTGAATTGTGTGTCGTAGAAGCCCGAGTAGTGAACGACGTATGCTGCAATCAAGTTGAGATATTTGACAAGCTCCGGGTCTTCCACCAAACCTTTTGATGCAACTCGTGCGGCGATCCCAGCGCCAATTCCCTGCTCGGAGATGGTGAAATCATAGGGGCTTTCCACCGGTGGCTCGTCTTTTGCACCGGGTCGCTTCGCCGGAGAGACGAACTTTGTTTTCGGGATCTCGGCGATGAACCGCTGGTATTCGTCGGGAGTAAACGTTACATCCTGCTTCCGGAGGAACTCATCGACGTCCGCCGACGTCGTTCGGCCGTATCTGAGGGCGAATCCACGGATCGCCGCAGCCACAGCAGCGGGCGAGGCTTTCGCCGAAGTGAGGGCCAGTTGAGCCCCGCTGAGCGACCCGCTTGCCACAGATTTGCCGAGGCAATTCTTGGAAATCCATGCGTCTCTCCGCCGGAAATCGTCACCGAGGGACTTCACAACAGCGGGGTCGGCAATCACGATTCGTGCCCAGCCGGATTCCTGTTTCACAATCTCCAATGCAACACCTTTCGGCAGAACGGAGATGAGCTCGAAGTAATTCCCCGGCCCTTTGCGCACATCATTCTTTGCGCGTTGAGTGTACTCCTTGGTTTGACCGAATGCACAGACAAGGAGAAGTTGAGAGAAGGTGAGAAGACAAACGAGAGATCGAGCCATGGGAGATTGTCCTATTTTGAATCGAGAGTTGTAATTCCGTCCCATTCCATAGGAGGCGGCGTGGCAAGGTAATGCTGTGACCGCTTCACGTACAAATGAGCCGGGCCATCGTTCGGTTTCTTCTGCAAAATGGTCTGAAAGGTCCGAAGCGCCCCTTCGAACTTTCGTTCGCGATAGTACGCAAGCCCTTCCTCAAATAACCGAATGGTCGAAATCGTCTCGCGGGGCACTTCCTCATTCTTTCCTACGAGTTCGTAAACCTTCACCGCCTCTTTCTTTCCCTTTACGCGAAGGGCGTCAAGTTCGCGAACCACAAAGAGATCGGCAACGTACCGGTACGTAAACTCGCTGATGAGGATGTTTGTCCCGTAGACTTTGTTCACCCCTTCGAGCCGCGACGCCAGATTCACCGTATCGCCGATTGCCGTATAGTCAAGCCTCCGCTGCGAGCCGATGTTCCCCACAACCATAAGTCCCGAGTTGATACCGATTCGCGTTTCGAGATTGGGGAATCGGTCGAGCTTCGCCGCCCATTGTTCACGAAGGACATTTTGAACCTCCACAGCGGCGTTGCAGGCCAGGATCGCATGGCGCTCCGTTGCCACCGGGGCTCCGAAGATCGCCATGATCGCATCTCCCAAATACTTGTCGAGCATTCCTTCGTTCTTGAGAACAACATCGCTTGCAATAGAGAAATATTCGTTGAGAAGCGTCACAAGGTCGCGTGGTTTCAATTGCTCGCTAATCGTTGTAAAGTCTTTCAGATCGGAAAAGAAGGCAGTGCCGGTGATTTCCTTCCCCCCTAACTCCACTGCTTCGCTCTGGTCGACGATCTCCCTCACAACGGCAGGACTGAGGTATCTGTTGAAGACCGCACGAAGTTGTCGACGCGCCCTCCCTTCGGTCTGATAACTGACGATGCCGGCGGTGCTGAACGTTGCAACGATTGCGGCCAGGGGCGCAATAACGTCGAGCCAAACGGTGAACGTGTCGAAGAGGAGCAAACTTGCGGCGACCCAAACAGCGCCGGCGGCAAGGGTCACAAGAATGATGTCGCGAATCTTCTGGAAGACAACAAAGAGTAAAGCAATGAGCAAACTCAGGACGACAACAGCGGTTAAGGCAACCCAGACAGGCGATCGAACAATAAAGTGTTTGTTCAAGAGATTACTGACCAACGTGGCCGAGATTTCCATTCCGGGATACGGTTCGTAAACCGTAAACGGTGTTGGTTTCGAATCGAAGAGACCTGCTGCAGAAGCCCCGACGAAGACGTATTTCCCCCGAAATGTTTCGGAGGGCACAAGCGGTTTCACACCACGCTCCTCTTCGATTGCCGACTGGACGAGCGCCGCAATCGAGTAATAGCGGAAACTCCCGTTAGGCCCACCTCTGCCGTACCATGACAGGAGAAACTGTCCGTCTCTGGCAAGCGGAATAACGAGGTCTCCCGCTTTGACCGACCTGTCCGGCAAGAGTTCAATGGTTTTAACATTCTCGGCCGCAAGATAAGCCGCCATCCCAAGCTGCGGAATCGTGTGCTCACCAAACCGGAACAGGAGCGGCATGCGTCGGCAGATTCCATCCTGAGGGTCTT
Source organism: Bacteroidota bacterium (assembly GCA_035559595.1). Taxonomy (GTDB): domain Bacteria; phylum Bacteroidota; class Ignavibacteria; order UBA10030; family UBA10030; genus DATMBF01. The sequence continues at coordinate 10,683 of DATMBF010000034.1, forward strand.
CACGGAAATTTGCAACTCCTGCACCCTTGATCACTCCTTGAAACAGAGGGATCGGAAGAAGAGCGGAAGCGTAGGTCGGGGGATTCACATCTCCTTGGTATATAACGTTGAACCCGGGCCGTAGTTCGTAAGGATTCGATTCACTGAGGAGATCTTCTTCATGGAGCAGCTGACATGCCAAGATCACGTTGCCTGCTTTTCGAAGGGCCTCGGCAAATGCCCCGTCGGTCTGCTCGGCGTCGGTGGTAAGTCGGTCGATATCCGGCTCAGTGAAGAGCACGTCAAAGGTCACGACCTTGGCCCCGCCGCGATGCAGGTAATTCACAAGCGCAGCATAGATATCTCGAGGCCATTTCCAGACGATGTTGTTGCGCTTGAACTCGCGCAAACTCTTTTCGTCGATGGCAACGAGCACAACGTTGGTGTCAGCAAGTTCGGGTTTGGCAAACTGCCGAAAACGAAGGTCGAGAGTCTTAAGCTCAAGCGGTTCGAGAACACCGAGAATATAGAGACCCGAAATAGCCGCGGCACAACCAGCTGCAAGGACGAGGAATATGAATTTGTTTTTCTTCACCAATGTGGAACTCGCTCATGGCTGTCACGCAACTTGCATGAGCCACTCATTCTTTACCTTCGCATCCGTGCCAGCACATAGTAAAGCGAACTTTGCGGATCCTTCCACCGTGCGGCAATCTGAATATTGGAAAGCGTTACTTGAAGCTGTTCGTCACGGATTTCCTGCCCCTGCTCCCCCATCTTTTGCAGTGCCTTCACATCCGAAACCACCGCTCTCCCAAGATTCCTTCGTGCGAGGCGCTCGGCTTCCGTCCACGAACTTTTTTCGAAATAATACTCAGGCGCGGAACCGACGCCATAGTAGTACTCACGTGACGCGGGAAGTGATTCGACCCAATCGGGCTTCGACTGCTTCTTAACCACCCTCATGGAGCGAATCGTTTCCTTCGAGCATGATCCGTCGCTCAGGAGCACAATGACAATGTTCTTCGAAACATAGCTATCAAGAATGTTCAACGTGCGTCCGGAGAGAATCAGCGATGTGTCGAATTCCTCGCGGAAGTTCGAACCCATCCAGTATGTTCCGACTTCCGTAGCCCAGAATGCTTGTCCCCCCATCAGGGTTGTCTTTTTCATTCGGGCATAGATCTCGGCACCATTGCGAGCCGCCTCGACAATCGCCGAGTCACGGTAGATGGAGGGATTCGCATAGCCGACAACAGAATGGCAGAGAAGCTCTCCCTGTTGGAAGAACCATGCGGGATACTGAGAAAAACAAATCCCCTTCCCCACAAGCATCGCCAGGACAACCAGTGACATCGTGGAGAAGGGTGATTTCAAACGAAGGGAATGCATTCAGCTTATTGGTTCTGTTGCTTCTTCCACTCGTCGTATTTCTTTGTCTCCTCGTCCAGCTCCTTGAACACCTGGGACTCGCGGAACTTGGTGTACATTCTTTCGTTCTGCTTGATCTGCTGCATCAATGCTTCATTCGCGGCGCCGACCGGATATTCCACGAGAACATACGCACGCCACATATTGCCGTCACGCAATTGTTTCTGCTTGCTCACACGGCTGCCGGAGAGACTTGTGGAAACGACGGTCTTGGTGGCCTGCGTGAAGGAAGAGAGGATCTGTGCATCTGCCCCCGCTCCGGTCTCTTCTTCAAAGCGCTTTTGGAGGGCATTGATTTTCACTTCGACTTGTCGCCCGATCTCAGCACGAGCAGCGGTAATCGCTTTGTCGAAAGCGAGCTGAAGGTCTTGTGAAGTCGCCGTGTTCACGGCAAAGAGATAGTTAGGATCGCGCGGGACATTGAGATACCAATCGGGAATATCTCCCGTTTCCGCCGACTGCATGGTTTTCGCTCCGCCGCCGCAACCAACGAGCAGCATCGCTGCGAGCGAAAGAAACATGAGAGTCTGAATCTGACGCATAACGACCTCCGTTATATGAGTGAAAGAATGATGAATTAGAATAGTGATCTTATGTACCGAATAACCCTTGTGCAACCGCCGCGGCGGCGCTTTCGAGCTGTTTCGATGCCTCGAATTGCGCCCGTTTCTTCGCACCCTCGATCGAGAGTTGACCCGAACGACCCTTCTTCACTTCCGCCGCAAGAACATTCCCCGATTCCTGATCAACGGCCTGGATGGACACTTGCCAGGGGCAGTAATACCAATCATCGACTGCTTCTTTCGCCGGATCCATCGAGAACTCGAGAACGATGACCACATCAAGCTTCGCTCTATTCCGCTCCGTCACGCGACGAACCGTGATCCCCCGGTTTGCCAGATGTTTGGAAATGTCGTCGACGAGTTTCGCCACGTTCTCTCCTTTCCCCTCGATCCCAATCATGAAATCCTGTTTCAGGAACCGGTCGATCGCCGCCATTTCTTTTTCGAACGTGAACGCAGTCTTCAACGTCTTGCCCGTCACAACCCGATGATCGGAATTCAGTTCGCGCTGCGTGTTCAAGAGATTCTTCTTTCGGACCATCAGACGCATCTTTGCCAAACGATCCTCCGTCTTCCCAAGCTCATCGTTGAGCGTCGTGATATCGTCATCGATTTCGCGAATCCGTTCACTCAGAATCGTTGCCGCCTTTTCACGTTCCAGCACCGCCAAGGCATAGTACGTCTTCCCAGAAGGTTCCTGCCACACGTCTGCGATCTCAGTGCCTTCCAGGGTTTTCGTCAACCCGATGTCAACTTTCGCGACGGCACGTTCGGTGAGTTCGCCCGTCGTCGAGCCACTTTTGCTCTGGAGATCTTCCTGTCGAGTCACGCGAATCGATGATTTGATATCCACGCGAAACACGCGGCCGATGTTCGCTCTCGCCTGACTCTCCGCTGCTTCACGCGTTGAGCCGCTTCCCACTCCGACAATGAATTGGCCGTCCGGGTAAGCGCGGCTTTTGCCACCGATCCATTCGGGCCGTTGGGCAAGAGCCGTGTGAGCAATCATCACGAGAGCCAGTGCGCTGAATCGAATTCTCATATTAATTGACATCAGGAATTACCTTGAACAGAATCTGGTTTTGTCGAATGGTTACAGATTCCTCTGCAAGCCGGCGCCCATCCTCCGCCACAACGGCCAACCGATAAGTTCCGACCGGAAGATCTACACGCGCAATCTGAATCTTGTCCGGTAGCGTTCTCCACGTTCGCACATCCGCTTGCTCGGATGCCGTATAAGCAATATCGACCAACGAACTGAAAAGTAGGTTGGCTGCCTTGTCGGACTGTTTCTTCTTGTATTCCTCTTTGGCCTTCTCTGCCGCGAGGAATTTCAACAATGCACGACCTCCGGACTTGAGGTACAACAATGTCAAACGATCATCAAGAGCCTTTTCCGCAATACGCGTAACATCCTGAGCAACTTCAGTGGGAACTTCCACTGGACTGGTGCTCGTCGCTTGGACTACATATCGCCTGGGAGACCGCTCGCGCGACTTGAACTTCGGCAACGCGATCTTGAACGTATGTACCGTCCCTGCTGTATCTGGAATCGAAACCTGAAGACTGATTTCTTCCTTGATCGGGCCCTTTCCCGAGTGAATGATGACGACAACGCTTCCCTGCTTCTGCGAGAGCGGAATAAAGCGCCTTCCGAACAGACGCTCAAACTCTTCCTTTTCATCGGTAAACCGGAGAGCATCTGCCGTTCTGAGAAGATCGTTCTTCAGAAAACTCGGTGCCACTGTTTTGAAAAGTCGCTCATACTCCCGATATGCCTCAAAAGCTTTTCGATACGCAATAAATGCGTCATTGATCTCTCCTTCCGCTTCGTAGAGAAGTCCAATGATGTACCGAATAAACGCATCTTCCTTGTAAGCATTCTTTCCCTCGTATGCGCGGGAGTACTGGTTGAGCTTGACATCCACTTTCCGCGCTTCGACGAGCGCGGCCTCATAGTTGCCCATCTCAGCAAAGTTCAGGGCAAGGAAAAGATTGACGAAAACTTTTTCGAAGTCCTCTCCTTCATAGGGAAGGAGATTATCATTGGTGAGAAGCGCAGCTGCCTCTGTGCTCACGCTTTTCGTGTAGAGCTCTTCCATCCGCTTCTCAGCCTGAAAGAAGTGTCGATTGCTTCTCTCAAAATCCTCGGCATAATGACTGAGTAATCCGGATTCAAGATTATAGAGCACCTCGCTCTTTCCTTCATATTCTTTCCGGTTGCGTTCGAGCGATGCCACTGCACCGGCAAAGTCGCCCCGATATGCCTTGGACTCGATCTCCTGATAAACCGCCACACTGACACCACAGGCCAAGAGCCCGAAGGCAAGAAGGAGTGCGTATGACGATCGTAATGAGAACATGTGATTAGAGCTTATACCTGTCCTGAGAAATCATCTTCTTAATCTTCTTCTCTCCGATCCACACTTTCTTGTTCGTTTCGATATTGACCAACTCGAGATTTGTCTGATAAAATTTCACTTTTTGACCACCTTCCTGATCGATAATCGATGTAATCGTTCCGATCAGCATGAAATCGGCGCCGGTTTCCTGCCCGGGCGCTTTGGCCGTTTCCTCAGAGGCATGCTTGGCTTGTTCTTTGCGCTCGGTGCGAACCTGCTCGCGCTCGTCGGCACTGGCAACAAATTCCACTTTGCCGGAATTCAGCAAAGCCCGCTCAAGATTCTTGATGAAGGTCTTCGTCTCAATGTGCTCATGAGAGCGATTGAGGACTCTTCCGACAATGACCGTGGGTTTCTTGCTGTTTGCCTCCACATAGTCTTCAAGCCAGGGTTGGCCCAGAACATCGCGGATCATCTCATCGGCGACCAGGCGGGAATCCGTATCATTCCAATCACCACTTAAGTCGGTGGTGGTGTCTTCACTGATGCGGGAGACCTGTTTTGACGGGCCACAGCCGACAAGCAACAGGATAAAGAGAAATGCCAACAAATGTTTCATAACTCACCTCTCCAATGCAGTTTGTTCGAAATGAGCCTTCCTTGCGTTTATCGAATTGCGATAACGTTGGGTGAAACATTCTTATACTGAGGCATCGCTGCGCCGGCATCGGCATTGATGTACGTCGGATCGCAAATGACGTATCGCTTGCCATTATGCACCACCGCATCGCCGGGAACATCGGTGGTAAACCGGATTGCCGTGGCGATATGATCGGGGTAGTCAAGTCCGATAACTTCCAGCCCAAGCAGATTCCTGACGAGATAGGCAAAGAGAATCGATCGGTCTTCACAATCGGAATAAGGATAGTAGAGCGTCTCGTCGGGGAACATCGGCTTTTCACGGCCAAACTGCTCGGGGTCGGTCTTGTACTCGAAGGCGGTCTGCACAAACCGGAGCACAAGATTAACCGCCTCCACCTCGTTCTTTCCCGAAACCAGCGGACGCAATGAATTCAGCAATGAGGATTTGGCCTCGCTTGACGGGGACGATTCAAAATAAACTTCAAATCCAGTTTGGGGGTAATACTCGAGAAACTGAACTGCATCTTTGCTGTACTGAATCTGCACGTCATACTCCTTGCCGCGGAACATAAACCGTAGCGACTTTGTGGCTGTCCCTGACTGTAACCGTGGCAGTTCTTTGACAGCAAAGCTGATCGGTTTTTCGGCGCCGGGGTATTTTCCGTCGTAACTGTAAATGGCACCGCTCAGCGGATCGGGATCACCCTCGAGCTTCACAGCATAATAGCGTTTTCCGTCCAACGTGAAGTATGTAGTGCGATAAATCACTGTCTCGCTGGGAAGGAGAAGGTAGACGCTGTTATCGCGAAAACCAACTCTTGACTCATAGCCGGACTTCGTCATCACAAACCAAACGAACAGCACGGCTTCGTTCGTGGATTGGAAAATCTTTTTTCCGGTTCGATACGCAAGCAGTGCAAACCCCCAATCGTTGAGTTTTCGCTCCTCTCGTTGTCGTTGGAGTCCGGCAAGAAGTCCTTCATGCGGCGCTTTGCTCATGGCAACCCAAAACTCGCTGATACTCTCCTTCGAAACTTTACCGCCAAGTCTTGGTGGACGGAATTCCTTTTCATGCTCTACGGAAACTGGAGCTCCAAAGAAATCTACAGTCAACGAAGATAGAGCGGCTCCAGGGGAAGACATGGGTTCCGGTGCTTTTTCCTCCGAACGCTTCAGCCGAGCTTCGGGCTGCGGCTTGGGTTGAGGGGGTTCTTCTTTTCGTGTTTCCGGCATCGATTCTGGGGCGGGCATTGATTCCGGTTTTGGCTTGGGAGCCTCCTCTTTGCGCGTTTCGGGTGCAGGTTGAGGCTCAGGTTTGGCCTCCGGCTGAGGCTTTGGTGATTCCTCTTTCTGGCTCTCGGCCGCCGGCTTAGACTCGGGCTGCGGCTTAGGTTCCGGTTGAGGCTTCGGTTCCTCTTTACGGACCTCAGGCTGCGGCTTCACTTCAGGTTGAGGCCGAACCTCGGGTTGCGGCTTTCGTTGCGACTCTGGCTTGTACACGGGGATCTTCGTCGGCTTCGGCTTTTCGAAGGGTTTGATACCCTGGAAGGATTGGAATTCCTTCCACTCTTTCTGCAAAAACTCACTGAACTCTTTGTCACGCTGATCTTTGAATTCTTGGAACTGCCGCTGTTGCTCTTTCAACCACTTCTGGTACTCGTCGCGCTCTTGAGAAAATAGATACGCAAGCGGCAATCCAAGTACTCCAATTGCTAACACAACTCTTATTTTATTCACATGTACCTCGAGTAGTAGTTCCGGGACATCATATTTCCTTTAGTATCTTACCAGCACTTTCTTCTTATCCTGTGCAATGACTTGGGGCGTTTGCTCACGATTACTTAGGTAACGGGCCTGATCTGGAACATTGGCGAGCAAATATTTTTCCAACTCTTCCACGGTTATGTTCTTATCTTTGTTATCATCCGCATCACCGCGCAAACCTTTTAGGAAGTAGTAGGTAAACAAGCCGTGTTTCATATCGTGGTACCATGTCGCAACCTGTTGGCCTGACGAAGAACTAAACACAATGCTATTTGAAATCTGTACAGTAGGAGCCTCAACACTTAGAAAAATGGGGCTTATGTTTTGAATTAGTGCACCTTTCTCACTGGAACCACTGAAGCACGCGTCCAACACTACAGTAACACTGCGGGCTCTCAATTGGGCAAGACGTCCATAAAACTCTTGAAGTGGATAACCAGTTGATTTTGCATAGGCAGGATTACAGTCATGTGGCACAAAGAAGGCCTGCTTCGTTTCGGGGTCCGGGGCTCCATGGCCGCTGTAGTAAACAAACACATCGGATTTCCCTGGTCGAACATAATTCCTCAACTGCTCCTCAAAAATCCTCTTAAAATCTGCAAGAGAGGCATTCTCATCAATAGCATGAATAATTCTTTTGCTATCAATGCCAAGAACTTTGACGAAGTATTCTTTAGCAATAGCAGCATCACGTGAGGCGTAATCGACCGCTGGAACATTACGGTTCTTGTACTTTGAAATACCGATAACCACGGCAACTGCATCCGGATTCTTTAATTCCACCTCCGGTATTTCAGTCTCGATATCAACCACGACGGGCCCTGGCGTAGAAATCTCTCCAATCTCAAAAGTCATCGGTTCCGCCTGGATATTAAAAGCAATTGGATCATATGCCACTTCCTTGCCACTCTCATAGACAAATGGAGTTGTTCGACTTCCATTTCTGACTTCTAGACGTTTCAGTACATACCCTTTCTCCGATTGAATAAATTCTGGCTTGAAAATAGAGTTACTCCAATCCGCTTCGAATTTCTCCGCAAATTCGAGCGGAACTGGCAGAACGATGTCTCCAATCACTGGAAGACTAATCTTGAACGTTTCGTTTTCAGGGTCGTAATCATGGATTCTTGCACTTTTCCATACCCCCAATTCCAAGAAGGCCTCAGCAAAGAATTCACTCATTCGCGTCTGCCTTTCCGCCATCCTTTTCCTGTAATCGGCAACCTTCTCATACCTCCCTTTCTTTTGCCATTCATCAATCCGTTTCTGAACGAATCGTTCAATTGTTGAAAGATTGACCCCTAAGTACCAAAGACGAATCGTCTTATCCGAGCTCGCACTCGCGAGTATCGCCCCATCACTTGAGAGCGCAATGGAATTAATCCTTTCAGAATGCCCAGAGAGCACTTGGGTTGGCTTGCCTCCAGCAACTGACCAAATCTTCACCAACTTGTCCGTACCTGAAGACACAATAGCATCTCCCGGCGGAAGAAAAGCCACATCTGTTACAGCACCACCATGGGCAATATACTGTTGCCTCAATTTCCCTGAGGTAATCTCCCAGATTGCAATGTTCCCATCCTCACCACCAGAGGCCAATAAAGAGTTGTCCGGAGAAAAGGCTATCGATCTAATGGCTCCTCTATGAGCACGAATTCTCTTCACCTCCCTTTTGGTCGACCGGTCAATGAACTTAATTACTCCATCTGCATTCCCCAGAATGATCTGATTCTGGCTCTGTAGAAGCAAAACCGAATGGACGTAGGTAGCATCAGGTTCTAAGATATCCAAAGTTTTACCGGTTGAAGGGTCCCAAAACCTGATCACTGAACCAGCAATTGAAAGGCCCACATCCTCTCTATCCGAAAGAAGTATTCTCGTGATCGGAAAAACGGCTTCTTCTGTCTGAACCCAGCCTTCGGTAAGGTGCTCACTCGAAAGAGAAAATGGCCAAGCTCTGACTGTTTTATCAAAGCCTCCGCTGAATAAGTATTTGTTCTTTTTCGAGACTGCAATGGTCGAAACACCTTTTGTGTGGCCGGCAAGGAATTGTATCAATCTTCCTGTTGAAACTTCCCAAATCCCAATTGTTTTGTCAATACTTCCCGAAATGAGATAGTTGCCATCGACCGTAAACGAAACACATGTAACAGCATCAGCGTGTCCAGAAAGAACTTTGACTTCAATCCCTTTTGCGAAAAGACAATCAATAGCTAACAGAACGACCACAACAACCCTAAGATGCATGTGTCTTCACCTCCACTTCCATGACTTTTATCTTCTCCTTACTTCGTACACCTTATGTGCTTCCGTCCGTCGGTCGGGCGGAATCTGTGAGAGCCACTTGTTTAACTCGTCGAGAGCGGCAACATAGGTCGGCACTATGCCGATCCCTCCGACAACCTTGCCGCCTTTAAATTCCACCGGATCTTTTGTGGCAACAGCAAGCACCATTTCCGTAGCCCGCGCACGTCCCACCGGAACAGACACTCGCAAACGAAACCCTTGAGAACGGAGCTCTTCCGATGGGAAGGTGAACTTTTCGCCCTTCTTGAGCTGGTTGTTCTTGATAAGCTCGTTGGGGAGGAGAATGTTCACTGTATCGTTTGTGACGCCAAAAACTGTGAGGTATGCATCCTGTGTCGATTGAACGGTAACGATGACTTCATCGTTCTTCTTTCGCTCGCCCCGGTCGTAAAACACTTCGTTATTAAGATCAAGCTCGAGTCGAAATGATGGATCGGGCTTTCCCTCGTCCTTCGCCACCTCACACGCAACACGGACACGAACAATGGGCAAAACTGCTCCGCCAGCAAGCTCTGTCGTTTCGGTCTTTTTCTCCAGAATCTTGTGGCCAACGATTCTCCCGTACGAAACGGATCGATTAATCACCGTAAACACTTCGAGAAACTCGTTCTCATTCGGATTCGATGCTAAGACCTCCGCTTTCGACCCATAGATTTCCGATTGGACGTTTACTCCGGCAACCTCAGCAATCGCTTTAGAGAATGCGTCCTCCAGCGCCCGACGCTCCGCTTCACCGTACGTGACATCCTGAGTGAGATAAGCAATGCCGCTTGTCGTCACCGTTTGAACGGTTTGAGCTGCGACAGAAGACAGCACAAGGAGAGAAGAGAGGATTAATCGAATGATCGAGAACATAATGTGAATATGGTAAGGTGGGGAATCTTGTTGCGTCGCCTCGCCCCCTCAACGATGCGACGTACCGCTCTAGGCCGGAGGCGGGTACGTCGCACCTCAATACAATTAGTACTGAGCAATAATCCGATTCTTGTCCCGCGCCAGAACCTGCGGCGTTTGTTGCCGTTCGTGAACGCGGAGCGACCAATAGGGAACGCCCTCCTCCGGATGGAGGAGATATTGCTCCAGCTCACCGACCGTCACAACGCTGTCCTTGTTCGCGTCCGCTGCGCCCTGAAGGCCTTTCGTGAAAAAGTATGTGAACATGCCGTGCTTTTTCTCATTGTACCAGTTTGCAACCTGATCAGATTTCGAGGCTGTAAACACCGCCGCGTTGCCTGTAATCGGAAGGTCGCTCTCGATCGAAAGCGCGAGCGGACTCGCGTTCTTGATCAGCATTTTGCCGTCTCCGCCACTTTGACCACTAAAGCATGCATCAACCACGACCGTCAGGCTCTTGGCATCCAGCTTGCTGAGATCCTCATAAAACTCTTCCATAGCGTAGGCGTTGAAGTCGTTCACATTGTTCGGGTCGCAGTCGTAAGGGACGAAGTACGCCTTCTTGTTTGCCATGCTCGGTGCCCCGTGTCCGCTGAAATACACAAACACATCCGACCGCCCCTTCTTAATGTAGTTCGCCAGTTGACCCTTGATGAGCGTCTTCATCGTACCAGCCGTCATTTGCTCGTCGGGATTTTTCGGCAGGATGTTTTGCGGATCATATCCGAGAGTCTTGACAAGATACTGCCGAATCAACTCCGCATCGCGTTTGGCAAATTCGACTGCGGGAACATCTGACCGTTGATATTGAGATATCCCGATAACGACGGCAACAGCATCGGGATTCTTGTACCTCGTTTCGGGAATATTTTCCTCTACATCAATCGAGAGCCCACTCGCAATATTGAACATGCGGGAATCTCTGGCCTGCACCATGATCTCCTGCGCTTTCTTCGCCTGCTGATTCAACGCGAGCTTCAATGGTTGCGCAGTTTTAGAGTACTTGTTCATTGCTTCGGTGAGATCGACCCTGGCTAATGTTCCGGTGGCCTTGGGATTCGCGTAGAATTGGAAACTGATATCTTTGAACGCACCGGGCGCAAGATCACCAAGATCAAAGGGGCCCTTTTCGCCGACGCCGAAAACGTTGTCACCAAGGTTAACCGTGGCGCGAACATCTTTGGCCGGTCCCTGACCAATGTTCTGGATTCGCACCGTCACCTTGACGACCTCACCCGGCTCAATCCGGCCGTTGCCGTTGGGATCCTCGATGCCTTCGTCGGCGAGAATAAGATTGGGTGGAGAGAACTCTTTTGTCTCAAACGAGAGAATGAAAGGATCCGGCTCGAAACCGTTGCTTTCGGTAAAGGAAATCGTCATCTGGACTTTTTGAGATGCGACATCGAGGGAAGCTTTGATCGGAATTTCTTTAGTTTTTGTTTCCCCCGGACGAATCTCACCCAAGTACGAAACAGCGCTGTAATCGAGTTGTGGAAAATCCGAAGGTGTAATATCGACCCTGAATCCGAACGCGCTCCCCTGACCGTTATTCGTCACCTTCACTATGAACTTTCCCGTCTCGTTTGCGTCGAGAGCGAGGTTTCCTGAAGGCTCACTAAAGGAAATCTCTGCCTTCAAATCCGGTGGCAGGCCCGATTTGCTCACGCCGGCAGCCCCCGCCTGCACCACCGCTTCGGAAAGCCCGGAACCTGTGAGATCAACTGCACCCAGATATTCCGCTTTTTCTCCTTTCACTGTCAGACCAGTCAGCATCAATCCGCCATCATGTTTGAAGGCACCTCGAATGGTCTTTTCCATCGATTCGAATTTCTCCTTCACCGTCCGTGCATCCTCGAGGTTGACGAACAATCTCGCCTCAATGGTCTGCCCGTTTGCCGTCAGGAACACCGGAAAGTAGCCGCTGTCGGCTTCATACTTGCCAATGCTCGCCGTCGCATCAAAAATATCAAATGTTCTGTCTAAGATTGCCTTGATTTGCCGATCAAGTTCGTCCAGTCGTTCCTGCTGTTGTTGCGCATACTCCTGCCGCAATCTTTCCGCTTTGCCTTCCTCCCGCCGGAGACGTTCCTGATACATCGCCGACGTCTCGAACTCACCACGTGGACTCTTATCGACCTGCGTTCGAAGAGCCTTCTCATATTCTTTCTGAATCTCCGCAGGCAGCGCAAGCTTCTGGGCATAGAGCTCGTTCAACTTCTGTTGCGCATCTTTGTAGGTCATCATCGCGAAAAAGGACTTTGCCTTCGTCCTTTTCCCTTGAACCTGCTGAACCTGCGGCTGAGTCGTTTCCTGCTGACCCACCGGGCCAAACGCCCCCGTCTTTGTCCTTGCAGCCTCCTGCGGTGTCTTCTCTGGTTGCTGTTTGGTGGTTGATTCCGCCGGTTGCGTCGTGAGCGGCTTTGCACGCGACCTCGTTTGGAAAGCAAACGCCTCCTTGACGACAAATCCCGTCAAAAGGAATAGAATGAGAATGAGCTTCTTCATGGTTATCTGCCTCCTTCCCCCATTTGCGGAAACCTCTTTTTCATGTTACGGTGTTGGTGGTCGACCCGGCGGTTGAGGAAGTGAAGTTGATCCTCCCCCGCCACCGCCACCTTCTTCCCCACCTTGTGTAAGAAAATACACTCCTGCCCCAACAGCCGCAAGTCCCAGAATCGTCAGTGTCCATGGAAAACCACCACTGGGTTCTTCTTTGGGAGTCTGAACGACGGGCGCAGGCTGGACTCTCACAGGCGGTGAAAACTCAACGTAATAAAGGCCCTGTGGATTAAGTCCACCAGGGATGTCCTGACGATAGTTCCAAACGATCCGCTTCCCCGTGCCCGGTCGCACATTGTCTCCAATGTCGCCCGTAACGGATTTCGGCGTGACGTTGAAGCTCGGATTCCCTTCCTCTTTAAAGGCCAACTTAATGATGTACTCTCCCGGCGATCCAAAGAGATCATAGGTGATCACAATGACGTTACCCTGGACATTCCAGTCTTCGTTTCTGATCTGGCCTTCCTGCTGCTGACGCTGTTGGGCCTGAACGAACGTCGTCATCAGCACCGAGAGAATCAGCATGAAACACACCGACCTGAAGAAGATCGATCGTCTGGTTGATAGCATAGGATCACCCTTTCACAATCGTTGACTCTTGTTTATGCATCACTTGGTTTTGAATCGAAACGGGATCGTTACCCACACGCTCACCGGCTCGCCCCGGAATCGCGCCGGCGAAAAGACCCACTGTTTTGCTGCCTCCATAACAGGCTCACTGAACGGTTCATAATCACTTTTGATCACCCGCACCTCCTTGACTCGACCATCTTTCCCAACCCAGGCCTTCGCCAAAACACTTCCTTCGACGGGTCTCCGCACCGGCGGGTAGCTCGGCCTTACCTCCGTTATCGGTGTGGCAATTTCATCGAACGGGACGAAGTCTGGCGGCGGACCATCATCGACAAAGATGAAGTAATACCCCTCTCCTTTCAGGCCCCCCGGAACGTCGGCTTTGTAGTTCCAGCGGATCTCTTTGCCAGGACCCGGGATTTGAACAACGCCGATATCGCCGTTGACCGTTTGCGGAATCATTCGGAAAGCACCGTTCCGTTCATTCAACAGTTCCACATACACCTGATAAACCTTATTTTGCGCACCCACAAGATCGTAGGTGATGATCACCCAATCCCCTTCGACGCGCCAATCTTGGTTCGTTATCATTCCGGCCGGCAGAATCTTGCCTTGCGAACATACCTTGGCCCCACCACAAACAAGCATCATGATCACGAGGAGCAACCGCCGCTCCATGACCATTAATATCTCCTCCTTAATGCGACGGTAACGGTATTCCGATGTGTTAACGTCTCGTCATTGTAGCGTACACGTGCGAGAAACCCGCTCCATCCTCATCGTCACTTCATCAAAAGCATCTTGTTGACACGAACAACCCTGTCGCCGGCAATGAATCGCGAGAAATACACCCCACTGGCTACAGGCTCACCACGTCCGCTCCTCCCATTCCACACGACCGTGTACGTCCCCGGCCGGTAAGTCTCCTCAGCAAGAACTGCGACCACCTGACCAAGAATATTAATCACCTCAAGCCGCACGTTCGACTCAGTCGGAACTCTAAACGTGATCGACGTCGAAGGATTAAACGGATTCGGGAAATTCTGCTCCAGGGCGAATTCCGAAGGAATCAGCTTTGACACCTCCTGCCGGACATACTCGCCCGTCCCCACAATCAACCGGAACGGCATCTTCTCACTGACCGCCGTGAAGGAATATTCCGATATCTTCCTGAGATCGATCGGCTCGGAGTTATACAAATTGACCAGCATGACTTCATATTCCGCCGGTATCTCATCGATACCCGTAAACTGCAGCTTTGATTTCGATCCCCGCTCGTTGCGTGCCTCAAAGTTCCAGACCTGACCGTCCCCTATGGTAGGCCTCACATCGGAACTAAAGCGCGGGAATTTCTCATCCCACTCCGTTCGCACAAAATAAAGATAGCCGAGATCCCCAAACAGCGGCGGCTTTCGCATGTCATAGTCATCCAGACCTTCCGATGCCTGCTCTGCGACACCAATGAAGTTCCCCTCGTCGATGTTCTCCATGCCTTCGAGTTTCATAGAAACTTTCCACTGCAACGGCAGTGGATCCGGCTCCTGAACGCTTGCCGTAAATGGATAGGGAATCTTCAACGAAGTTAAGGTCGTACTGCTATTGAAGAAGTAATAGCCGATATAGGGCTGAAGCGTCGTGCTTGCAGCCCAGCTTCCCGACCAGCCCCAGAGATTCGTGTTGGAGGCCAATCCATTGGCCGACAAGACTCTCGACCATGTGACTGCCCGATCAAAGGGATTGGTAATTAAGTTCCAGGCATTCGGCGTGACGCTTATGGAATACGTTCCATCAGAGGTCAGTTGCGGCATCGGATACGAGCCGGAATTCACCGAGAGAGTGGTCTTCTTGAGAATCCAATACCCCTTTCCTACCTGCATCGTATTGCTGGCGTTCTGTTCAACCAAAAAGTTTGTCGAGGCACCGTTGTCCGCATAAATACGGTAGTCAGTTCCCTGCGCGCCGGAGACGAAATTGCTGAAGGGGAGCTGACTTGTCCCCACCATCCCGAACAGACGATAGTTTGTCTGTGAAGGGGACGACGGGAAGGAATGTACGGTTGTCGGGGTAGAGACCGTATAGCTTCCCGTTGTTGTAAATGTTCGAGAAGCGGAGTACGACCCCGTGCCGAAACTATTCACTCCAGCCACGCGCCAGTAGTATGTGGTGTTGTAGGCAAGAGTTGAAATGAGAATTGAAGTACTCGCAATTGGCGTATCGAGGACTGTCGGAACAAACCCGCTTGTCGTCGCAAGCTGGAAACGGTACGATGTGGCACCGCTTGAAGCAGTCCAGCTAAACGTTATCGATGTCGATTGACCCGTTGCGCCGTTGGCCGGTGAGGAAAGCGTCGGGGCGGAGGGAACGGTTCCTGTCGTGAAACCAAACGTGGATGAATATGGGCCATACCCCTCAGAGTTGCCCGCTCGAACCCTCCAATAATAGGTTGTCCCTCCAGAGAGGCCACTGACTTGGGTGGACGTTGTCGATACGTTAGGACTATCGACGACGAGCGTCGAAAACACAGAACTTGTTGAAAGCTGGAAGTGGTACTTCGAGGCGCCCGAGACAGAACCCCATGAAAAGCTGACGGTTGTCGATTGCCCCGTCGCGCCGTTTGCAGGAGAGGAAAGAGTCGGCGCAGTGCCGGGTGCCGTTACTGTCGTATTGCGAAGGACGGACACTGTGGCACTCGTGCCATTCGTTACGATGGCATCCAATCTCCCATCTCCATCAACATCGCTCAGTGAGGAATACGCCGGCCCGGTTCCCGTGCCGAACGTCACTTGCGTTGAAAGAGAGATAGAGCCGCTGGTGCTGTTATTCTTATAAAGAGAGAATGTGTTTGAATTCACATTTGCCACGATGATATCGATCTTCCCATCCCCATCAACATCCCCCAGAGAAATTCCGAGGGGGTTGGTTCCGGCGGGAAAATCAACTTTGGTTGCAAAGGATGATGTTGTGATGGAGCCTGAGGTTGACGTGTTGCGAAGAACTGAAATGACGGCGCTTCCGGTGTTGGAGACAACGATATCGAGTTTCGAATCTCCATCGACATCGCCGGCCACAAGATGGGCAGGATTTGCTGCGGCTGGGAACGTTACCGGGGCAGCAAGGGAGCTCGTCGTTATTGATCCCGTCGTACTCGTGTTACGATAGACAGAGATCGTTCCAGCCGCATTGTTCGACACTGCGACGTCGGATTTCCCATCCCCATCGAAATCGGCCACAACCGCAGAATGGGGGGTTGCCCCAGTGGGGAAATGCACTGCGGGGGCAAACGAGATAGATCCAACGGTGCTCAGGTTCCGGTACACGGAAACCGTATCACTCGCAGAACTCGGCACGACAAGTTCTGGCTTCCCATCCCCATCAATGTCCCCAATGGCCACGCTCAGGGGCGAGTTGCGTGTCGCCACGGTACCGGCATTCGAGAAGCTTATCGAGCCACTCGTACTCGTATTTCGGAAGAGCGTAACCGTAAAACTTCCTTGGTTTGCAACAGCTATATCTAGCTTACCGTCACCGTCCAAATCAGCCACAGAGATTTCCCTTGGTGAATCACCTGTGCTCAGGGACCCTGCCGATGTCAGAGATCCTGCTGTTATGCTACCTGCGCTGCTCGTGTTTCGAAAGAGTGAAATCGCGAAGCTGGCGGTATTCACCGCAGCGATATCGGCTTTGCCGTCGGCGTCGAAATCTGCGCTCGCAAGACCGTTCGGAGCTGACCCAGCCGTAAAGTCGACTTTCGTCGCAAAGGCCGATGTCGAAATTGTACCACCTGCAAACGTCACGACAAATGGTAAACGCGAATATGTTGTCAATCCACCGACAGTGACTGAGACCGGCGCGTACGTTGCTCCTGTTGGCACTGTTACGGTTAGCGACGTAGCAGACGCTGAAGTCACCGTTGCGCGCACGGCACCGAAATAGACGATGTTGCTTGAAGGCGTTGCGCTAAAGTTCGTGCCGCTGATGGTGACAGACGTTCCCACTGCACCCGACGTTGGTGTCAATGAGGTAATACTAGGTGCGCCAGATGGAGTGGAAGGTGTCGAACGCAGGATGTTGCCATGATCACCGACAACGGTAAACCCTCCTCCCGAATGGGGAGCAAGAGCATAGAGGACGTTTCCGGTATTGGATCGCTCAGTGGCCCAGGTGGTCCCACCATTGGTTGTTCTCACCACAGTTCCGTTGTCACCCACGGCAATGCCGTTGTTTGCATCATAGAAGGCTACTTTAGTCAAAAAGTCTGTCGTTGGATTCGTTATTGCGGTCCAGGTTGAACCTCCATTTGTCGTCCTCAAAATATCAACACCAACCGCGATCGCATTCGTGCTGCTAAAGGCATACACTCCCCAAATATCGTTTGTCGTTCCGCTTGTTTGAGCGGTCCAGGTGCTTCCTCCGTTCGTTGTCCGGAGAATTACGCCGGCGTTGCCCGTAACCGTTCCCGTATTCGCATCCACGAACGAGATACCATAAAGGTTAGTACTCGTGCCACTGACCTGGCTCGACCACGTCGTTCCGCCATTCGTTGTCCGCAGAATCAAGCCCGTTTGCCCGATCACTGTTCCAGTATTGGTGTCGATGAACTGTACGCCGCGGAGGTTTGTGCTCGTTCCGCTGGATTGTGCGGCCCAAGACGTACCGCCATTTGTCGAGCGAATGATGGTCCCGGCGTTTCCGACAGCTGTTATCACTGTAGAGCTGATGGCATGAATTCCCCACAAATCATTTGTCGTGCCGGTCGACAGTGTTGTCCATGATGACCCACTGTTGGTGGTTTTCAGAATTGTTCCGTTGCCGCCCGCTGCAAACCCGGTCGTGTTGTCGCTAAAAGAAACGCTTCGGAGATACCACGTATTTCCTGAAAGCCTGTTTGTCCATGTGCTCCCGTTGCCTGTCAAAAGAAGCGTTCCCGCATCTCCCACTGCTATGCCGCTTGTTGAACTCACAAAGTTTGTCCCTATCAATGCTTCCTGCGTGCCGCTTGAGAGAGATGTCCAGCTACTCCCCCCGTTGGTAGTCTTCAGAATGATACCGAACCAACCAACAGCATAACCCGTCAGGACATCGCTGAAATGAACGCCTCGAAGATTTGTCGTAACCCCACTCGTCTGGGTGGCCCATGTTGTCCCGCCATCAGTTGTCTTAATGATCACACCTGTATCCCCCACGGCGTATGCCACCGTGGATGTGACAAAATGGACATTCCATAGCCCCCGTGATGTGGGACTTGATTGAACCGTCCACGACGCACCGCCAGTTGTCGTTTTCAAGATTGTTCCGTTGCGACCGACGGCAAAACCTGCGTTGACATCAACGAAACCAGATCCCAGCAGATCATTTGTTGTTCCACTCGTGACTGTTGACCATGTTGACCCGCCATTCGTCGTCCGCACAATCATGCCGCCAGCACCTACAGCTATGGCATTCGTCGTAGACAATACGCGAACACCTCGGAGATAGTTTGTTGTCCCACTCGATTGCGAGGTCCAAGTAAGCCCTCCATCGGTCGTCTTGGCGATCGTTCCAAAGCTTCCAACTGCCATTCCAGTAGATGCGTCCAGGAAATGAAGACCGTAGAAGTCTCTTTGGACATTCCCGACGTAGTGTTGCACTGTCCAGTTCGTCCCGGCATCCGTTGAACGGAGAATCGTTCCCGCGTATCCCGCTGCAACAATGTTCGTCCCGCTGAGATACTGCGCCGCTTCGAGAACATTCCCTTGTGGGAGCGGATTCTGCCATGCCCAGGTGTCAGCGGCAATTGATTGATTTACGGAACCCTGAACCGACTTCAAGAATCCGGTTTGAAGCTCGTTTGACCCGAAATTAAATTCGACTCGGTCAGGCCGGGAATCTCGAAGAATGGCATGATTTTGAGGGATTACTGCTTGGGGCAGGAGAAACGAAAGAAGGGATGCCAGAAGGTATACGCGCCTCTTCCGGCAGCACACGGTGGAATCAAGAGTCATGATCATTTGCTCCCTGTTACTCTGTAAGGAATTGGCAGAGCGCCTCCCGAGGCAATCTGTCTAGGCCGGTTATGCTAATACTCCCGTTTCGGCAATGAAGCTGTAGCGGGTGAGATAAATATGGCGTCTCAGCCGATAAGTTACCCCAATCCATGATGAAAGTCAAGGAATAAGCCAGAACTCTGGGTTTCCGTGAAGTCGGCAACCAGATTCTTGCTTCATTCCGAAGCTTTGCCTACTTTCATACAGTTCAGTGCTCCAAAAGTTTGTGAGCGAGCGCTCATAGCGATTTTTTTGATGTGGTTGGGATCCCGACGGCCACTTCTCAGTAACCGAGCACGCCTCACGATTTCGGGGTTACAGAAACCCTGACACGAAACGCCTCCCACATGCAGGATACTTCATCTCCTTTCTTCCAAAAGGCAAAAAATTTCCTTTCCCGCTACCCTGCCCTAGTCGCAGGTCTCGTTATTTACCTCTATTTTCTTATCACAACCCTCGATTTCTACGACCACCTCAAAGAAGCGAACCTCGGCATTTTTGATTATATCAAACAATTCGATACCCTTCTATGGATGTGGCTGCTGGCCTGGGTCATGATCAAGATTCTGAACTACCGAACCCAGGTTCAGGAGCAGGCAAAGGCAAAGTTCGAGCAGGAGCAGCAACTCAAATCCAAGCAGGTGCAGCTTGCTGCAATACAGGAAGTCGTCAAGAAGCTCCAGCATGATCTGAACAACCCGATTACCATTCTCCTGGCCTACCTGCGACGCGCGGAGCGATCGGCGAAGGATTCGCCGGAGACGCTGAAGAACCTCCAGGAGGCGACATCTGCCGCACAGCGAATTTTCAATGCCCTTGCCGAGTTCTCGAAATCACGGATCTACGAGCCCGAGCAAACCATTGACGAAACCCGCACGACGTATGAAAACACACGAAGAATGGATGAAGCAGGCTCTCCGCGAGGCTGAGCGGGCATTTGAAGAAGATGAGGTTCCTGTCGGCGCAGTAGTCGTCTATGATGGGAGAATCATTGGACGCGGACATAACCAGATCGAGCGACTGCAGGACCCTACCGCCCATGCCGAAATGATTGCGCTGACCGCAGCCGCAGGAGCGCTTAAATCCCGCCGGCTTGAGAAATGCACGCTCTATGTCACGCTTGAGCCTTGTCCCATGTGCGCGGGAGCGATTGTGCTTTCGAGAATTCCCACACTCGTCTTCGGGTCGTACGACCCCAAAGCGGGCGCTTGCGGTACATTACTGAATATTGTCGAGGATAAGCGCCTGAACCACAACGTCCATGTTATTCCCGGCGTATGCGATCGCGAGAGTGAAGAGCTGCTCAAGGGATTCTTCGGACGCGTAAGAAGTCTCGGTGCAAACAAACCAAGGGCCTAACAGTTTCGACTGTCACAAGAGTCGCTAACAAACCGTTGCAAAAACGGCCTAATTCTCTCGAGTCATTTTTTTCTTGCATCTCGAAAAAGCGTTCTGCATACTCTACCGCAGCTTTTTCCGTATGAGCATCCTTCCTACAATTCGAACTTTACCATCTCTGAATTTCTTTTCCCTTACTTACAACTCTCAAAGGAGGTCATGATGAATATCGTTCTCAGAGTTCTGAGAGCAACTGGCGCTTTGGTACTGCTGCCGTTACTGGCTCTCAGCCAGGGCGTGACGACCGGAAGTTTGACCGGATTGGTCACGGACGAGAAAGGGGAGGCTCTTCCCGGCGCAAATGTGATTGCCGTACACGAACCAAGTGGAACGCAGTACGGTACTGCCGTCCGAACAGGAGGGCTTTTCGACATCCCAAACATGCGTGTTGGCGGACCGTATACCATTACGGTGAGTTTCGTTGGATACCGTCAACAAAAGAAGGGCGATATCTATCTAAGTTTGGGACAGACGGTGAGGGTTGACTTCCAGCTCGCTGAAGAGACTATCGCCGTCGGTGAAGTGACGATTACAGCACAACAAGACGAAGTGTTGAATAGCGGCCGAACCGGAGCGGCGACGTACGTTCGTCCGGAGCAAGTTATTCAGCTTCCTACAATCAAGCGTAGTACGCGCGACCTGACGAGACTCGACCCTCGGAGCGACGGCAACTTTAGTTTCGGCGGAAGAAACTGGTTGTACAATAATATTTCTTTGGACGGCTCGTACTTTAACAACCCGTTTGGTTTGGACGACCCGGCCCCGGGTGGACAGACGAATGCTGAGCCTGTGCCCTACGAAGCCATTGAGCAGGTTCAGGTCTCGCTTGTTCCATTTGATGTACGCCAGGGTGGATTCACAGGAGCCAACATCAATTCGGTGACGAAGAGTGGAACGAATGTCTTTCACGGATCTCTCTACAGCTTCGTCCGCAATGAGAATTTACTCGGAAACGAAGTAAAGGGGAAACCGGTTATTGCACGACCGGACCTGTCGTTCAATCAATCCGGCTTCACCGTCAGCGGACCAATCATTCCGAATACTCTTTTCTTCTTCCTCAACGCCGAGCTGGAACGGCGGGACGATCCGGGAACGAACTTCATTGCAAACCGAAGCGGCGGATCCCCCGCTTTTGGCGTGTCCAGAGTCCGGGCGTCAACAATGGACTCAATCAGGAACCGGATGAAAACGGTTTATGGGTATGAGACAGGGCCTTACGAAGGGTACATCCACGAAACGAACAACGATAAGATTCTCGCAAAACTCGACTGGAACATCAACGAGAATAACGCGCTGTCATTCCGTTTCAACCTCCTGGATGCCAGCCGGGATTTGCCGCCACATCCTTTCGTTCTCAGCGTCAACAGCACCGGACGCGGGCCAAATGAAAACAGTCTCCCATTCCAGAACTCCGGCTATCGCATCAACAATAAATTGAAATCCTACGCTCTCGAAGTTAACAGCAGATCGGAAACATTTGCTAACAGGTTTTTCGTGAGCTACAATCGGTTCCGCGATTTCCGGGAACCATTCAGCCAACCCTTTCCCACTGTTGAAATTGGCGAGAATGGTGTAACCTATACTACCGTCGGTCACGAACCGTTCTCGATTCATAACATCCTCGACCAGGATGTCTGGCAGATTACAAATAACTTCAGTTACTTCTCGGGGAAGCACGTCATCACGGTCGGCGCAAATTACGAAAGCTTTTCGTTCTTCAATTCCTTCAACATCTTTCGTCACGGAATCTTCTTCTTACCATATTTTGTCGATTTTCAGGGAGATGGAATTCCGGAGGGAAGTACTTTCCCGACGCTTGCGGAATTCTTTGCCGCTACAGACCCAAACCGACCTGGTGGACCGATTAAATTAAGAGAAATGGTTGGAAAGGGGCCGTTCAAAGGAGAGGATATCAGCGTCGGTCAGCTGGCGTTTTATGTACAGGATGAATATCTCATTTCTGAGAATCTTAATCTGACATTCGGACTACGTGTTGATATGCCAATGTACTTCACCGAACCTGTGGATAATCCGTTTTCTCGCGCGCTTCAACTTAGAGACGAAAACGGAAATCCGGAGCGACTTGATCAAAGCAAACTCCCCGATGTGAAACTTCTCTTCTCACCGCGAGTCGGCTTTAACTGGGATGTCGAAGGCGACCGCTCAACACAAGTGCGCGGAGGAACAGGAATTTTCACAGGTCGAATTCCTTTTGTGTGGTACGGGAACAATATCTCCAATCCAGGTCCAAACCCGAACCTTTATCCACAGGTCACCCCCCCACCCGCAGCGCACAAAACAAGTGATGATGCCGTCCTGCAGCAATCGTTCGACGTGAATGTGATGGACCCTGAATTCAAGTGGCCGCAGGTGTGGACGACGAACATCGCTGTGGACCACAAGCTCCCCTGGGATTTGCTGGGAACTCTGGAAATTATCTACGGTAAGGATATCAACGCCGTGTTCGTGAGGAACGCCAATCTCGGGGCGCCGGTGAGGAAGCTCCCGGACGGAAGACCATTCTACGGTGGTAGTCGAATGAACACCTTCGTTCCTGTGGGCACCGATACCATTCCGTTCTTTGGTGGCGTTTATGTTATCGATAACACCGATGAAGGATACAACTTTACTGTGACGGCGCAGTTACGGAAGAACTTTGACTTCGGACTGAACACCATGATTGCCTACAGTTATCTCGAAGCAAAGAACGTCATGAAATCAACGGAGATTGCGAGCGTTCTTTGGGCCGAGAATCCAACGCAAGGAGATCCTAACAAACCGGAGCTCGGCTTCTCGGAGTTTGGAAACCGGCACCGTATCGTTGGGAACGCCACCTATCGGCATAAATGGTCGGAGAGTCTCGCAACGAGTTTCGGGGTCTTTATTGAAATCGCGGAAGGCAACAGGTTCCTCGGCGCCGGCGGAAACCGCTACTCATTTGTCTATGCGGGCGACGTAAACGGTGATGGAAACGGGGGGAATGACCTGATTTACATTCCCAAGAATCAAAACGAGATTCTCTTTGATCCCTATACCGATGCGTCCGGGAACACGGTCACTGCTGCTCAGCAATGGGCTGCATTCAATGCATTTATCGAGCAGGATGATTACCTCAAAGAGAATCGGGGAAAAATTGCAGAGCGGTTTGGAGCAGTAAATCCCTGGTTTACCAATATCGATTTGCGAATTCTTCAAGATTTCGCGTTCGATTTCGGAGGGAGACCACACACGTTCCAACTCTCTATCGACATTCTGAACTTTGCCAACCTCTTGAATTCCGATTGGGGCGTCCGACAAGCTGCGAGCTCTGCGGCAACAGCGCCCCTCCAGCTGGTCCGCTATGATGCTCAAGGTGCACCCGTTTTCAACTTCAAGGGAACAGCAACAAAGACCTATGTTGACGACTTGAGCATTCTCTCTCGCTGGCAGTTGCAGTTGGGATTGAAATACTCGTTCTGAGCGTCCCGATTCGCCAAAAAAGCCGGGGCCTTTCGAGGTCGCCGGCTTTTTTATTGCCTCATCCTCGGCGTCTCTTTGCTCTCTTTGCGGCTCCGCATTTCTTGTTCTTCAACGCAGAGCCGCGGAGGACGCCGAGGAAAATTACTCTGTCGCCTGCCGAAGTTTCTCCGTTCGGTCGGCGATGCGGAGAGCATCGATGAGCTGATCGAGATTACCATCGATAACCTCGGAGAGATTGTAGAGCGTCAATCCGATCCGGTGATCGGTAACGCGGTTTTGCGGGAAGTTGTAGGTGCGAATCTTGTCCGAGCGGTCTCCTGTTTTGATCATTGACTTCCGCTGTGCAGCCACCGAGGCCTGCTGCTCGTTCAACTTCATTTCGTAGAGCTTGGCCCTAAGCATCTTCATCGCCCGCTCGCGATTTTGAAACTGCGACCTCTCTTGCTGACAAGCCACAACGATGCCGCTTGGCTTGTGCGTAATTCTCACGGCGGTCTCGACTTTGTTCACATTCTGTCCCCCCTTCCCACCCGAACGATACGTCGTAAACTCTAAGTCTGCCGGATTGATCTCCACCTCCACATCTTCCACCTCTGGCAAGACCACAACCGATGCGGCCGATGTATGAACTCTCCCCTGCGCCTCTGTTTCGGGGACCCGCTGAACGCGATGAACACCGCTTTCAAACTTCATGAGACCATACGCCCCCTCGCCGGACACCGTAAAGCTAATCTCTTTAAATCCGCCTCGCCCCGTTTCATTCCAATCCAGCAGTTCAACCTTCCACCCTTTTCGCTCGGCGTAACGGCTATACATTCGATGCAAATCAGCCGCGAAAAGAGCGGCCTCTTCCCCACCCGTGCCAGCTCGGATCTCCATAATGAAGTTCTTATCATCGTTTGGATCGCGGGGAACGAGCAGAAATTTGAGTTCTTCTTCGATCTGCGCGAGCTGCTCTTTCGAACTCTCAAACTCCTCCTGGGCAAGCGCCTTCATGTCGGGGTCATTCGATGTCTCCAGCACCTCTTTACTCCCCTCAACATTGGCTTTAATTCGTTTGTATCGCTCATAAGCCTTAACGATCGGTTCGAGCGTGCGCAGTTCTTTCCCTAACTCCCGAAACCTCTTCTGGTCCGCAATGACCGAAGGTTCGGAAAGGAGCCGGTTGACCTCCTCAAACCGTTCAACAATATTTTGAAGTTTATCGAACATGAGTTTTCAGCAAGAGAAAATGAAGAAACGAAAGAGAAGCGAAGAGCTATCGGACACCGACCGCTTCGGATGCCTCCGAGGCTTCGATGAGCTGTCCTTTGTCGAGGAGAGGCACAAGCGGGTATTTGGCGGGATCTTCCTGGCCAAGCGCGCAGCGAAGGGCAACGAGGGCTACCTCAAGCTGGGAGTCGTCCGGCTCTTTGGTGGTAATCTGTTGAAGCCAGAGGCCGGGAGCGACTAGGATGCGCCCCCACCAGGTAGTACTATGACGGGCGGAGAACTTGATGATTTCATAAGAGATCCCGCCGACAATTGGTATGAAAGGAAGATGCGTGAGAAGCCGTATGGGAAGTGTCAACTCTCCCAACCATTTGATGAGAAAGAGATCGAGGACGCTAAACGAAAGGATCGCCACAAACATGACGATAAGAAGAAAGCTCGTACCGCATCGAGGGTGAAAGCGGGTGTGTTTCTGCGCAACTGATGGAATCAGCTCGCCGTTCAGTTCAAAGGTGAAGACCGCTTTATGCTCTGCCCCGTGATACTGGAAAAGCCTCTTGATGTCGTTCATCAACGAGATGGCGGCGAGGTAGGCCAGAAGGATTGCGATGCGGATAACCCCGGCAGTGAGGTTGAACTCGAATGCTTGCTGCTCGAATCGGAAGACAAAGGTCGTTATCACCAAGGGCGTAACAAAGAAGATACCGATTGCCAACGTAAGAGCAAAAATCAGTGTGGCGATGAGGGTAATACTTGACGGCTTCTTGGGGGCCTTGTTTTGTCCGTTTTTTTCAGACCGCTCTTTTTCCTCGAGATCCATCATGCCCACTTCGGCCGACCAGTTGAGTGTCTTGATCCCCAGATACATCATATCGACCAACCCAACTGCGCCACGAATGACCGGGATGTTCAGGAGTTTGAACTTTTCGACGAGCGAGGTAAAGGGTTCCGCTTTGACGGTGATACGCCCATCCGCGCGCCGAACCGCGGTGGCAACGGAGCCGGGAGCGCGCATCATGACACCCTCAAGTACCGCCTGGCCGCCGATTTGCATCGGCTTATTGGGGTCATACTTTGGATTCGTCGGAACCCAACTGGATTGTGGATTGTCTGATTTCATCGAGATTCAATATACGAAAGATGCGTAGGAGGTGCAATGAAGGGCTATCGCACCAGAATCAGCTTCCTTGTCTGTGCGTCGCCACCGGATTCAAGTCGGTACAAGTACACCCCGCTCGGAACCAAACCGCCCCCCGCATCCCGTCCGTCCCACTCAATCGAATAAAACCCCGCAAACAGAAACCGATCAAGAAGTACTCTGACAGGTCTTCCAAGCAAATCATAGACAACGAGACGAACGTTTCCGTCGATCGGAACGCTGTATTCCAAGAGGGCTGTCGAGGTCGATCCTCTCATGTAGAGCGGATTCGGATAGCTCTGTTGAAGCACTAAGGCACCACTCGACGGCGGGGGAATCGTACTTTGATCGCTGTAACCCAAATAGACACGAACATAGAAATCACCGGTACTTTCGTACATCAATCGCCCCGCCGTTGGCTGACTTGACAGAAAGAGAAAACTGCGGACTGCAGATTGGCCGCTGTCGCGTCGCATGAGCGGATTCGGAGCTCCAGCGCCGTAGAGCACTTGAACCAGGAAGTCGTTCGAGGCGCTAATGTTCCGTTGGCGCAAATCGACCACTGTTCGCAGAAAGCTCGTGTCGGTGACCGTAAATGGAATTGGCGATGAGATCCTTGCCGCTCCGCCAAGTCCACCCAAGGGTTGCGTAGAGAGATCGTACGCCGTGTTCCAGTCACGAACCATCAACCGTGCGCTGCCGGTTGTCTGAAACCACATCGCCACGCTATCGATCTTCGCATTGCTCACACCGTCAAATGCAACAGAAAGCGTATCGTTGGGCCGAAAGAGCGTATTCGGCGCTCGCTGGGTGCGACCATCGTCATGCGCCAGCTCTAACGCAACCCCTGATTTCAGTGCACCGGTCGTCTGGTGTGTATACGCAAGATTCCCGGTCGTGCGAGTATTATGGACCACGAAGACAGCTTCGGAGATCGGCGACCCAACGAAGGAAGATTCGTATTGCAAGCCTGCCGGGACGGAAGAAACTGTGGTTCCACCGCTCGATGCGCGGATAACCTGGATGTCACCGATTCCCGAGGTTATCGTGAGCATTGCTCGAACGGTATCCATCACACGAAAGCGCAGGTATTCAGCTCCCAAGGAAAGAATGTTCGTTCGACTACCAGAGGAGGTCGGCCCGAAGGTATCAAGATGAACTTTCGGCCTCGGTTGGCGCTGCAGAGGAATTCCATAGCCGTATGATTGGCCAACAGACCGGTCCATGACATAGTTCGCGATCTGAAAATTCTTAACGGTTGAAACAAGGTTTCCTGAATAGCCTGAGAGGAGAAGCGCGGAATCGAACCCAAGAGCTCCCGATTCGGGATTTTGTGTCAGGTTTCGAACAAACACCTCTCCAAACTGATCCCACAAGTAATATGTAAACAGCGCGGCGCGACTGTAATCGGCAAGTACCCGATCATCAGTTGTCTGAGACCAACCCAAGAGTGACACATTGGTGTTCTTCAGATATCGTTCGGGTGAGCGTAAGCCGTAGCCACAGAGAAGCTCTGCAAGTTCGGAAAGTCCTTCGTTGATGAACGTCGATTCGCCGGTATCGTAATTCCAATGAATGAGATGCTGAAACTCATGGGCGAGCACATTCAACGGGCGATTGGGATCACGGGTGTTGTTGAAGAAGATTCCCGGGGTGGCATCGATGTAGAGCATATCTCGCCTGTTGGAGCTTGAGGTATTGACTTGATCTTTCGAATGGAAATATCCAGCAACGAATCCGCCTGAACCCGAAAACCCGTCAATGATATCATAAATCAAGAAATGCGTTCTGCCATCTCCCGCACCCCTGATGAACGAGGAGTTGATATTCGGTGGATTGCCGAAGAAGCGCCTCTCCAGCGGGAGGATTCCCTTTGTGGTATCTTGAGAGGTGGGGGGAGTCCGATTCTCGAGGGCGCTGAGAATGGCATCCACCTCTGTTTGGGTAACATGGCCATTGCTGAGTTCGCCCAGGGCAACCCATACGTAACTCATTGTGCCAATTGCTTTCAACTCCGCCCGAACAGTATCAAATCGATTGTCCTTGAAGTTGTAAACCCAAAAGACCTCTTCAGTGCCGATGCGTAGAGGTTGTGCCGATTTCTGAAGAGCATATCTTTGCATTGCTGCTAAGATTCCCGGATCTGCCCGCCTTGTGTTTTCCCACGCTTGTTGGAGGAGCTCGGGATCACTTGCAATCCCCGTTCCACAAATGTATTCTTTGTCGTGAACAGGAACAGGTGTTTGAGCGAGAGATTGGGAAAGAAAGACAAAGGAAAGAAAGAGGTAACGCATTGGAGCAGCCCCTACAGATTCTCAGGTGCATCTTTGGACGAGCGAACCTGACGGGCAAATTGAAGAAGACTCGAGATATCGATAACACGCAGTACAAAAAGCAACACGAGAAACATTGCCATCAGGAGTACTTTCACTGCAATCCCCTCAACTGTCATCGGTGAAGGAGCAAACGTCAGGAAGAGGGTGATGGTTCCGACAATCGCAAGAGCGATTCGGAAGATCTTCCCCCACTCATATTCAATGTGAAACAGTCGGTTCGAGGGGATGTAAATCCCGACCGCCATCACCACATAACTGATCAGCGTTGCGTATGCCGCGCCCATCATTCCGTAAATAGGAATCAGAAGATAGTTTGCAGCGACGTTGGCAACAGCGCCAAGTCCCGTCACCAGCGGCAAATACTGGGTCTTCTTTTCGATTGTTACGCCAACGATAAAGTTTGAATACGCACCAGCGAACATGTACGCAAAAAGAATCCAGGGGACAATCACGACCCCTGACCAATACTCGGGGTGAAAGAAGTACGCTCCAATAAACGAAATCCGAATAAGATCCTCTACAAAGAGCGTGACAACAACAAATACGAGTCCAAGCCCTGTCATAAAGTACGTGAAAACTTTTGAGAACAGTTGCTTGGCATCACTATCCTGATAATGCGAAAGATAGAACGGGCGCCACGCGTAGTCAAACATACTCACGACCAGCATCATCATGATTCCGAGTCGGTAGTTGGCCTGGTAGATTCCGACTGTGGCTTCGTCTGTGAGCGATTTCAGGATAGGCCGATCCACCACATGCATGGCAACGCTGGCAAGTCCGGCGGGCACATAAGGCAGTCCGAATTTCAGCAACTGCGAATACAGGCCTTTCGGCAAATCGAACGTCAACAGCATTCGAGCGGAAGGGGAAAGCACAGCGACCGTAAGCAAAGAAGCTATGAGGTTCGCCAGCAGAACGCCCTCCACTTTCATCTTAAGGAACACAAGCAAGAAAATATTTGCGAGCACATTGACAACAATATTGAAAATCTTCCACCCTGCAAAGGCTTTCGCTTTGTGGTCCATTCGCAGCGCGGCGAACGGAATGATAACGAGGGCATCAAAGAAGAGGATCGCTGCAGCAAGTTGAACATACAGGGCACCGTTCGTGCCAAGACCAATCCAAAACGAGACTGACTCTGAAAATGCTATGAACAACAGGGAGAGGACAAGCGACGTTGCAAACACGGAGAGAAACGGCACGGTAAAGATCTTTTTTCTCTCTTCCCCTTGTTGAGAAGCAACGTAGCGCATGAAAGCCGATTCCATCCCGTAGCCATAGATAATGAAAGCGAAGGCGATGTAGGAATAAAGGGTAGCGACGACTCCATACTCGGCAGGGGCAAGATAGTGGGTATAAAACGGAACGAGGAGAAAGTTTAGAAAGCGGCCGATGATGGAGCTAAGGCCGTAGATCGAAGCATCCTTCCCGAGGCGCAGAATCCGCTCGTACATGTGCTATGCCGGCCGCGTTGAGACGGATGGACGGCTGGAAAAGTCACAACGAAGCGTCAGGGTTGATCCTCCACAAGCATGATCGGAATGTCATTCTTCACCTGATACACACGACTGCATTGCACGCAGGTAAGGGTATTCTGGTCGGGCTTGTACTCGAGATCACCCTTGCAGAGAGGGCAGCAGAGAATGTCGAGGAGTTCCTTCTTAAGCATGGTTTATTTCGAATGATTTTTCAAGAGATGTTTTTGCTTTGACGATTCGACCACCCCCCGGACGGAATTTCAGGGCAGATCGGCTACGGCGAACCAAGCTATGGTCTTACGAGCGAGCGGCGACAGAGACATCTGCAGATTTCCGCATCGCCTCTTCGACGGCTTGCAGAAATACCCCCGGGGCCCGGGTTGGCTTCCCCGTTGTTGCGTTCAGGAATCCATGCACGGTGAACCCTTCCACAATCGGCTCATCTTCGCCATTCCGGAAGATCTTGTATTCGATTCTCACTCGTGCAACCGGCATTTCCTTCATTGCCGTTTCCACAACCAGTAAATCGTCATAGCGCGCAGAGCGAATGTACTTGGCGTGCGCTTCAATCACCGGCAGCCAGATTCCCAGATGTTCAATCTCGCTATAGGGTAAACCGATCTGCCGCAGCAAATCCGATCTTCCTTGCTCGAAGTATTCAAAATATTTCGCATAGTAGACAAACCTCATTTGGTCGGTGTCGGCATAGCGTACGCGGATCTCGGTAAGCTGTCGAATCACCGCACCTACCCCTTCCATGCCCCCATCGCCGCGAATTTCTCAATCCGCCGCTTGATGAGTTTGTCCGTTTTGATCTTCTTCAGGTCCCGAAGCTCCTCGATCAGAATCTTCTTGAGCGTGGCCGCTGATTGCTCATGGTTACGATGGGCTCCGCCAAGTGGTTCGGGAATGATACGATCGACGATTCCCTGCTCTACAAGGTCTGGCGCAGTGAGTCTCAACGCCTCGGCAGCTTGCTCTTTGTAATCCCAGCTTCTCCACAGAATGCTTGAACAGGATTCCGGCGCAATCACGGAGTACCATGCATTTTCAAACATCAGAATGCGATCGCCGACGCCGATACCAAGAGCCCCTCCGGAAGCTCCTTCGCCGATGATCACGACAACAATCGGGACAGGAAGGTGAGACATCTCGAAGAGATTGCGTGCAATGGCCTCCGCCTGACCGCGTTCTTCCGCTTCCAGACCGGGATAGGCACCCGGTGTGTCGAGAAGTGTAATGATCGGTTTCTTGAACTTCGCAGCGAGCTGGAACAGCCGAAGGGCCTTTCGATATCCCTCCGGATTCGGCATGCCGAAGTTCCGGTAGAGATTCGACTTAGTGTCTCGTCCCTTCTGGTGTCCGACAATGAGCACGGTTTCGCCACTGAGTTTACCGAATCCGCCGACAATCGCTTTATCATCCGCAAAATGCCGATCCCCGTGCAGTTCCATAAAGTCATCGATGATGAGATTGATATAATCGAGCGTATACGGTCGATCGGGGTGTCTCGCAAGCTGGACACGCTGCCAGCGACTGAGGTTGGAAAAGATTTGCTCTCTCAACTGATTGACTTTCTTTTCGAGTTTTTCGATCTCGTCAGCGATATCGAGGTTATCGGAATACTTCCGCATCTCCTCGATTTTTTGTTCTAACTCGTAGATCGGTTTTTCGAATTCAAGAATAGCTTTCGGCATTCGTTCGTCTTTCGCGTTGGATAAGAGTCTTCAGGAGAATCTCGACATCAAGTGCAAGCGATTGATTCTTCGCATAGTAGAGATTGTATTGCTCGATCTCTTCTGCTGTCAATTGCCGGTCCCGTTGCAACTGGATCAACCCTGTAAGACCGGGCTTACCGATGAAGAGGGGCTGCTGTGGTTGACCGTTGAGGTGGACAGTTGTGCTGCCCGGAGGCGGACCAACAAGGCTCATTCGTCCTGCAACAACATCGGGAAGCTGGCAAAGGACGCTTGCCGTTGATCCGGTTCTTGAAGACTTCGTGAAATATACGAAAGGATAGATGGAAATCAAGAGAAGTCCTCCGAGACCCAGATCGAACATGCGCTTAGCAATCCGATTCAGCGGTTTTTCGATGTTATACGTGATCTGAACAAGGGGGAGCTCATCGAGAGAATCCACACTGGCTTTGCCAATCATGACTTCGAGTTTTGTTGGAACCAGATGGAAGTTGACCGCAAGCTCGCGCGTTCGCCCGATAACACCAAGGATATCTGCGTAGGACACCTTTTGGGTCGAGAAAATCACATCGCTCACTCTATGCTCCTGGATCACTTTGCCGATGTTGTCGAGGCTTCCAAGCACAGCAAGGCCATCGATCTTTTGGCCGACCGTTCTCCTCGATGAATCGATGAATCCCACAACTTCATAGCCATCAGCAACGCGCTGGCGGAGTCGCCGCAGAAGCTCGCGGGCGGCGCGATCCGCTCCCACGATGAGGGTACGTCGTCCTAAGAGGCTTTTTCTTCCGGTCGAAAGGTCGCGTCTCCACACTTTCGCAATGAGTCTCCATCCGGGCAAAAGCATAACACTCAGCATCCCTGAAATCGCAAGAACCGCCCGACTGAAGGCATAGGACCTAAAGAAGAAGACGATCGCTGCGATGATGACATACGCGACGACGACGGCGGCAATGGTGCGCGAGACGGACATTCGACGATGCGTATAGACGCCGGTCACGTAGAGGCTGGCCACGACAATAACGGCCGGAACGACGTAGACAATCGGATACGCATACGAGGGAAAATGAAATATCTCACCCAACCAAATGAACTCAGCGACCATCAGGGCCAGATCGACCAAGACAATGTCAACGATGCCAATCAGGACCGGTCGCAGATGAGCCCTGATCATCGCCAGACGTGAGGAGAATGCGATCGCAAGTTTGAGGAGGCTTGCAAGGAGGACAGATCGCGTCAGGTGCTTTCGTACAAAAAGTTGCATGGCTTCATAGAACATCTTTATTTCGTCGATGCTGCTCCGGCGCGTGCTTTCCCCCTTATAATGGATGATCTGCGTCGAGTGAACGTAATAGATCTTCCATCCAGCTTTTTGAATCCGGTAGCACCAGTCGAGATCCTCACCGTACATAAAGAAACGCTCGTCCAGCCCACCGACTTCGTTATAGACTTTCCGCCGCGTCATCATGAATGAACCGCTGACGGCATCGATTTCATAGGTCTCGTCGGGGCTGAGGTAGGTCAAATTGTAGCGGCCCAACAGGCGGGTTTTCGGGAAAAGCTTGCTCAGTCCTGTCAGTCGCGTAAACGCAACCCACGGCGTGGGAAAACTCCGCCGGCAGGCAAGTTGAAACGTGCCATCGGGATTTAGGATTTTGCAACCGGCTAAACCAACGTCGGGATTCTCCTCAAAGAAGCGGAGCATAACTTTGAGCGTATCTTCCTGAACTACCGTATCCGGATTGATCAGCAGAAGATATTTCCCCCTTGCCCGTCGCAATGCCCGGTTATTTGCCCGCGCAAACCCTTCGTTGCTCTTGTTGATGATCAGACGAACCCACGGGAAATCCTTTTGAAGCATCTGGACGCTTCCATCGTCCGAAGCATTATCAACAACGAGAACCTCAGCACGTATTCCTCGCATGGCTTTTTTGAGAGAGACGAGCGCATGATGGAGGAATTCCCTCACATTGTAGTTGACAATAATGACGGAGAGCTGAACGGATGACCCACGGCTGGAGGTCTTAGCGGCCATCGAAGAGACTCTTCAATTTCAGTTTCCAGACCATGAACGCGGCTTCCCACACAATGTGCTTCGACATCTTCGACACACCGTGGCTGCGATCGACAAAAATGATGGGGACCTCACACACCTTGAATCCCTTGCGCCAGGCGAGGAAATTCGTCTCGATCTGGAATGCATAACCGTTCGAACGGATCGAGTTGAGATCAAAACTTTCCAGCACTTTTCGCCGATAACATTTGAAACCGCTTGTCGTGTCGCGGACGGGCATGCCGGTAATAACTCTTGTGTAATAATTTGCGGCGAAGCTGAGGATCAAGCGACGCATCGGCCAGTTCACCACATTGACGCCGGTGAGGTAACGGGAGCCGATGACCAGATCGCATTCCTGGGCTTTCCAGAGAAGATTCGGCAACTCGTCCGGATCATGAGAGAAATCGGCATCCATCTCAAAAATGAAATCGAAGCCTTTTTCAAGAGCATAGTGGAAGCCGGCGACGTAGGCTGTCCCCAGTCCCATTTTCTTCTCACGCTCGATCAGATGCAGACGATGTTCCTCGCGCTGCATTGTCCTTACCACGTCGGCCGTTCCGTCCGGCGAAGCATCATCAACAATGAGGACCTCAAAGTGTTCGCCAAGCTTGAGGATCCGAGGGATAAGCTTGCGAACGTTCTCCGCTTCGTTGTATGTCGGAATGATAACGAGAGAGCGTTTCATGAATTCAATGCCTTCTTAAGGGCCGACACAATGAACATTTGCTGGTCATCTGTGAGCTCAGTGTGCATCGGGAGTGAGAGGACCTCCTCGCAGGCGCGTTCGGTGTTCGGAAACGTTTCCTTTGGCCGCCCCACATGCCGGAACGCTTCCTGAAGATGAAGAGGGATTGGGTAATAGATGGCGTGCGGAATTCGTTGGTCGCTGAGCGACCGTGCAACGCGATCTCTGTTTTTGACACGAATCGTATATTGGTGATAGATATGTCGGGTGTACGAGGCTTCAAACGGAAGCTCGACCGGCACGTTAGAGAGAATTTCTGAGTATCTTGTTGCTGCTTTGCGACGAGCTTCGTGCCATTGCTCCAGATATTTCAGCTTCACGTTCAGGATCGCTGCTTGCAAGGCATCGAGTCTGCTATTCACACCAACCACTTCGTGCTTGTAGCGAACCTTCGAGCCATGGACAACAATCATCCGAAGTTTCTCCGCAAGCGCATCGTCGTTCGTAACGATCATCCCCGCATCTCCAAACGCACCAAGGTTCTTGCTGGGAAAGAAACTGATACACCCCATCGTTCCGATTCCTCCAACTTTCTTTCCCTTGTACTCCGTTCCCATCGCCTGAGCGGCATCCTCAATGATGGGAATGTTCCTCCTCTGTGCAATCTCAACGATTGGATCCATATCGCAAGCATGGCCGTAGAGATGGACCGGGATGATCGCTTTGGTTTTCGGAGTAATCGCAGCCTCAATGAGATTCGGATCGATGTTATAGGTCTTCGGATCAATGTCAACATAAACAGGTATCGCTCCAAGCAGAACGATCGTCTCCGTGGTTGCGACAAAAGTAAACGGGGTGGAGATGACTTCGTCACCCGGACCGACTCCCAATGCCATCATCGCCACTTGTAAAGCGTCCGTGCCTGAAGCGCAGCCGATGGCGTGCTTGACGTTCAGATACTTCGCCGCTGCATCCTCAAAATCCCGCACCTCTTTCCCCAGAATAAACTGGCCGGACTCCAACACTCGATGAATCGCCGCGTCAATCTCAGACTTGATCTTCTTGTACTGTGTCGTTAAATCGACCATCTGTAAGTTCATGGTGTTCCTTTCAGAATCAGGAGTCCAGCAGCTAACGGAGGCTGTAAATCAGCTTGTCGGTAAATCAGCGACACGTCGTACGCTGCGTCATTGTGCCATGCACAAATCGCCCAATCTTCAATCTGCAATCTTGAATCTTTCAATCTTCAATTCCTTTCTACGTATGCCCCTTTCCTCTCATCATGACATATATCGTATTGAACAGGATCTTCAGATCGAATCGCCAGGACATATTTTCAATATAAAAGAGGTCGTATTTTACTTTCGTTCGCACATCCTCTACCGACTGATCGTACGTGTGCTTGATTTGCGCCCAACCGGTGATGCCCGGCCGCACTTTGAGACGGCGTCGATACAGCGGAAGTTCCTTTGAGAGCTTTTCAACAAAGAATGGCCTTTCCGGTCGCGGTCCCACGAGACTCATGTCGCCGACAAGCACATTGATGAATTGCGGAACTTCGTCCAAGTGCAGACGTCGGATGAGCCGCCCTACGCGCGTTACGCGGGGATCGTTTTTCTCGGCCCACTTCGGTCCCGACCGCTTCTCCGCGTCTTTTACCATCGATCGGAATTTCAGCATGGTGAAGATTCTTCCATTCCTTCCGACGCGGTCCTGCCTGTAAAACACCGGACCGGAAGAATCGAGTTTGACGAGAACCGCAATCATCATCCACAGCGGCAGTCCTGCGGCAAGGATAGTCAAGGCAACCAGCACGTCAACGGCACGCTTCGCAACCTCCTCCCACGGCTTCATGAGTTGGGGGGTAACTTCAATAAGCGGAAAACCGTAGATCGAGCTCATCCGTGCCTGACCGCTGACGATGTCGTAGAGGTCGGGGATGATCTTCATTCCCACCGGTCGTCCGTCGCAGTACTTCATGATTTCGAGAAGTTTGTCGTGCTCGGTCGAATCGAGACCGACGAGAACCTCGTTCACTTTCCTCTGCTCAAGCAGTTCCGGCAAATCCTTCACTCTCCCCACAACGGGGATGTTCCGATACGAAGATTTCGGCGTTCTCGAACCACTGGCGGCGACAAATCCTACCACCTTGTATCCGAGCGCTGGATACTTCATCACCATTTCACAAAGCTCCTGCGCCTTTTTGGTAAACCCGACAATCAGCGTATTGCGAAGGCCGATGCCGCGTTCGAGCATCCGCTTTTGAAAGCCGCGCAGGAACAACCTCCCTCCAGAAACAAACAGGAACAAGACTCCCCAGTACGCAGCAATAAGAA
Organism: Bacteroidota bacterium; assembly: GCA_035559595.1. Classification (GTDB taxonomy): domain Bacteria; phylum Bacteroidota; class Ignavibacteria; order UBA10030; family UBA10030; genus DATMBF01. Next base: position 47,555 of record DATMBF010000034.1, read on the forward strand.
GGCGCGATGTCGCAACAGCGTTTGTTGCTTCGTCATCGAGGAAGATCAAAAAAAAGAGAACCAAAACTCCTACCGCCGTCGTCCGAAAAAGCGTGACGACCTCATCGAGACGCGAAAGCAAGTACCATGACCGGTAGAGGCCGAAAATGCCAAACCAGACGAGCCAGTAGATGTAAATGACAAACATCGGAAGGAGAAATTCCGGTTCGATGATTGTCGCGATCAGCCCACTCTCCACGCGGAGCCAATAGTACGCAACGAATGCCGCGTTCATGGAGAGGAAATCGATCCCGAGGAGGAGATATCGTTCTGTTTGTTTGGACATCGCCCGACCTTATCGCGTTACCTCCCATGCCGCCGTGTGCACTCCTGCGAGAAACTTTATGAAGCCAACGAAAAGAGCCGCGTTCATCGCAACGAAGTAGTAAGGAAAACCACCGACTCCAATATTCCAATCGATTTGTTCTGCCGTGAATCCGATCACGACCAACCCCCAAAAGACAACGTGAGCCCAGAACAACGAGCGATACGAATCATCATACAACGAAAGGGCAAGACTTGAACTGAACAAGATAATCAGGAAAAACGGCACGCACCAGCGGAGGATTTTGTGAGACCAAAGAGCAAACGCGGGGAACCCTTTTTTCGGATGGAGCATGTCCTTCACGAGCCAAACGCTGGCGAAATTCTGGGCGCCGATGCGCACTTTGCGTTTGAATTCTCCCCGAACTGACCCCGCCACATGCTCGAACGCAACGGCCTCCGGTTCATAAACCACGCGGTATCCTTTCTTCAGGATATGCAGGGGAATGACAAAATCATCATTGACGGACTTCCCAATGGGGAGTGGTTCGAAGAGGGACTTACGGATGGCGTACACTCCCCCCGTAGCTCCTACGAGGGATGCAAATCGACTCTCAAGCCTCTTCACAAGAGTTTCATACTGCCAGTAGAACGATTCACCGACGCCACCGACTGATCGCCGATCTGTTTCTAACCTCAATTCTCCCGAAACTGCCCCGACCTGTGGATCGGAAAAGTGCCGTACGAGTCTCTTGACAACCCCCGGGTCAAAGATTGTATTGGCGTCGGAAAAGATAACGATCTCTCCTCGTGCCTGTGTCATGAGATCATTGAGAACCGCAGCCTTGCCTCGCCGTTGTTGGAACGTTACAAGCTTGATGTGTGAAGTTTTGGCCTTTGTCATGAGTGCATTTGTTCCGTCCGTTGAACCATCCGATCCGATCAGCACCTGCAGTTTCTCTTTCGGATAATCGAGCTCTTTGAGATTGCTGATTCGTTGAGAGATGACTTGCTCCTCATTGTGTGCGGAGATCAGGATGGTGACGGAAGGAACATTTTTTTTTGATTGGACATCCTTTTGGGAATTCTGTGGTCGAGTAATCAGGAGCAGAAGAAAAGGATAGAGAGCGTACGTATAGAGGATAAGCAAAAAGGACACCCACAAGAGAACGGAAAGAACCTCTTTCAAGTTATCCACCGATCGTTTCTACCTTCCCTGATCTTCCGGCAATGCCATCAAGAAAACCATTCCAAAGAGCTTTGATCCGAGTTGCGACGTCATGAGTGCTTGAGTGTGAGATGCCCGACCAGAGGATGGCCGCCGTCTTTCCAATTCCGTTAAGGGCACTATAGATGAACAAATACACCTTAAACGGGAATGGCATATGCCGAAAGGCCAGAAACCTGTTTCGTGCGCTGTAATACAGATAGGTTGGTGTGTAGCGAATCCAGCTATCGCCGGCTCCACTCTTATGATAGATAACACCTTGTGGAGTGTAAAAAAGACGAAAACGTTTATTCGCCCTTAAGGAGAATTCAACATCTTCGAAGTACATAAAAAACCGCTCGTCGAATAATCCAATCTCTTCAAAAACACGTCGCCGAACCAAGAGAATGCAACCGGATGTGTATTCGATTTCGCATTCACGATCCACCAATCCTCGTTTGAGTGGAACGCCGGAGCAAAGGAGAAGACTGACTCTCCCACCAGTTCCGTAAACTTGAGTCGGATTCGATTGAAGATACGCTTTACACGTTACAATACCGATTGCCGGATCTGCCTCTGCGGCGTCGACCATCGGTTGAAGAAAATTGGGTTCAACGGTGGTATCATTGTTGAGAATGAGAACGTAATCAGCCTCATGTTCAAGAGCGTATCGGATGCCAGTGTTGTTTCCGGCTGCATACCCCCCGTTGGTTGCTCGCTCAAGCAGGATCAGTTGTCGAAATGTCTCTCTGAGCTTTTCGGCGCTTCCATCCGTAGAACCGTTGTCGACGATAAGTACTTCGAGGCTCGTGTATGTGGTCTTCAGCAGTGACCAAACACACTCCTTCGTTTCTTCGAATCGATTCCAGTTCAAGACTACAGCAACAACGCGTGATTTCTCATGTTCGCTCGCCGTTGTCTTCATGAAATCAGGCCTTCCAATCGCAAGCAAATCCCAACCTCATGACTTTTCCAATCTATGGGAAACATACTCAGAATCAGCCATCGCCAGCCACAACCAAATAAACGGTGTGTGATACGACCCCGTTGCAAAAAATAAACTGGCCAGAACCGCAAGGAGTGAAAGCCGTATCGTGGCATACGTAATGAAGGACCCGTCTTCCCTTGCGTGTCTGATAAGAATGGAAACTTGTCGAAACGCTACCCAAAAGATCGCGAGGAAGAGCATAAGCCCGATTGCTCCACCTTCCGCGAAGATCCTTCCGATGATCGTTGCAAGGTTGGGAAACTCCTTCCATTTCACGGCAAGAATTTCGGCTTGAACGCTTTTTGGTACCAACTCATCGAAGTGCGTCGCGACCCCGCCGAGACCGTACCCAATCATGGAATACGAGTCGAACATGGCAAGGAATGGTGCAGCAAGTCCATACCATCGGTCTGTAAACGAAACATTCGCGCCTCCTGCAATCAGCACTCCCGCATGACGAAGGATCTGATTATTGGGAAAGAGAACAACAAAGACGATAACTAGCGCCGCAATTATCATGAGGGCTTGGGCAAACAGCGGCCGACGAGGTCCGAAGATCAAACCGGAAACCCCAAAAACCATCAACAATAAGACACCAGTCAGACTGAACGTCCAACTGAATGCAAGGAGGGAGAGGCCAATCAAGAGGAGATCCCTGAGCCGCATACTGTGATTGAGGAGGCGCACAAACAACACCGGAAAAAACAAGATAACCAGCAAAGCCGCGAACGATGAAGGCTCCATTGCAAATCCGGAGGCGCGTAGTGCAGAGGTCGATCCTTCCGGAGTGAGAACCGATCGAACGCCAACAACAATGTCGCGTGCCCATTGGACTTGGAAAGCCCCCCAGAGGATGTTCATGAAGGCCAGGACCAAACCGGGAATAGCTGCAATGAGAAGAAGGAATAGCACTTTCTGCAAGGGCACTCGCAGGAAAACTGCGCGGAACACTAGAAAGGTCATAACTCCCGCCAGCAAAGCGAAAAACTGTCTCATCCAAGAAAGAAATCGAATCTCTGCGTATGGCGTAACAAAGAAATCCGCAACTAGTGCGACAACAGAGTGAAGAAAAACGAATGCGGAGAAAACCAGAATTGACGTCAGCAACGGACTCTTTGGGATTTTACGCATTACAAACGGAAAAGCGAAAAGAGCTATCGCCGAGGAAATGAAGAAGTTTTGAATCTTTAGCTCGACGGGCATTGCCTGGAGGTGGAGGGTCAGCACAATAGCCAAACCGATCAGCCCAAGCACCCTTTGCTCGGAGAAAATACGTTGCCAGCGAATATCGGTTCGAACAGCTTCGGTTGCTTTCATTGAGTAATTACCTGGCAAAACATCTCAACACTCTTGTCCCACGAAAAGCTTCTAATTCTCATGTATCCGTTCTCAGCTATCCTTTGGCGCAGGTGATCATCCCTTAACAACCTTACGATGTTCTCACTGAGCCCGATAGGACTTGCAGGCGGTGAAAGTAATGCCGTAACATTGTGTTCAGCGTACTCACGAACTCCTTTGCTATCCGTGGACGAAAGGGCACACCCACAAGCCATCGCCTCAGCGCCCGGCAAGGACCATCCCTCAATTAAACTGGAACTCACAAAGACACTTGCCCAATTGTAGATGTCGCTCACGATCTCAGTCTGGCTTGGATTTCTTCGGTATGTCACCCATTTTGGAAGCAGACTCGGACGAGTCGAGGTTCCAAAGACGGTTGCCTCCATTTCAGGAACTAGTTCCTTTGCTAAGGTTATTGCCCGGATTCCGTCGACGGCTCCTTTCACTGCCAACGGAGAGTACGCCATCGAGACATGCTTTTTTCTTTCCGAAATTGGGAAAAGGATTCTGTATTTTTCCGTGTCAATCGCATTCGGAACATAAAACATCTCTTTCGGGCTGACTCCCAATTCGATCCCCTTCCTTAAAAGCCATTTCGCGATCACAACCTTTTTCATTGGGAATCGCCACGTCGCGTCAACGCGTTCTCGAGGACCGGACCAATCTTCGTAGGATTGAATAAGGTAAACCTTCTTTCCTTTTGTAGGAGGAAGACTCATTACAAGCTCTGCAGTCTGCCACGCTGTTGCCACAATAACATCGGACTCCGGAATCGTCCTCTCTGAGAGCTTGTTTATGAACTTCATCCGAACAGATGGATTGATATTATGCCAACCGACTTTTGGTTGAAAGAATCGGTTCACAAGATTCTTTCCAACACGCCACACAGCATTGGGAAGACCTTCACCTTCAAGCTGGGAGCTTCTCAACTGCCCAGAGTGGATTACGGTTACCTCATAGCCTCTCATTGCAAGTCGTGATGCATATTCGTAGACAACCCTAAATCCTCCGATGGGTCGCCATGGGAAGTGAGGGAGCAAGAAAGAGACGCGCATGGCCAATCTACGTCGTTGCCTTTATTCGAAAGGGTAACATCGATGCTACGAATCGACGATCATACTCGTCGAAATACCAGCGATACATAAAGAGGATGTAGATTGGGACTATGATGATTGCTAACGAAAGATTCCACCACTGTGCGATCTCTTGACGCCACAAGTCGAGCTCCCTGCCTCCAAAGGTAATACCCAGAACGAACAAAGCTGGCAGGGAAGCTGGAATAAGATTTCGGCCGAGTGTGGATTGGAATCCTCCAACTATTCCCTGGAAAGTTGTGTGGAACCTCCAGAGGTAATAAATACTTCCAGCGACAATGCTTATCGCCATTCCCGCGATTACTCCAAAGTATCCATATACCGAGCCAAATACTTGAACCAGTCCGATGTTACCTAATCCCACAAGAAGAGCATACTGCATCTCCAGTTCCGGCTTGCCTATCCCTCTCCCTACTGAAGTACCCATTCCTGTGAGAAGATTGACCGCATACGCAATAGCAAGAACTTGCACTGTGAGCACAACTGCGTCGAACTCAGGCCCAAACACAAGAGCTACAAACGACGGTGTGGCAAGGAGGGCCGTGACTACGACCGGAAAAGTGATCCCAATAGTGTATTTGGTTCCTCGTGCGTAGAGTTGTCGCAGGTGTTCATGCATTCCTTTGGCTTGATACTCCGCTACCGGAGGAACCAGCGCCGAAAAGAGGAGCAAAGGAAGAAGCCGAACAGCGGTGAGAATTTTAATCGATACGTCAAACAATCCAGCGCCGCTCAAGCCGGCAAACGCCGTGACAAAAACTTTGTTAAGATGATCGGTGAGAAATCCGGAACCGGAGACAACCTGAAGCTTCCAGCCAAAACGTACCATCTCACGCGCCAATTCCCAATCAGCAAAACGAATACTCCAAGAAACACTCGGAATCAGTCTCACAACGCCACTCCCGTTTGCCAAAAGAGAGAGGAACGCAGCAACCACTTGCCCGCCAATGAGCCCTGTCAACCCCCATCCGCTCTCCAGAACGATCACCGTCGCCACCGCCTGCACAATCGAAACGCCAACGAGGATTCCGTTGGCAACATCCATTCGCTGGATGCCGTGGAGCATGGAATGGAGGATTGTCGACAATCCGGTGAGCAAGAAGAGCAGAAGACTCAACCGCAAAACGAAAAATGCGGTTTCGCGAAGCCCGACAGGAACCTGAAACAATGAATCAACCATGAAAGGAACTGCGAACAGAAGAAGTAGAGCCACAGTACTTATGAAGATGAGATACAACAAAAGTCCCGTCACGACCACGCGACTCATTCTCTCTGCGCTGCCGCTTCCTACGCTTTGGGCAATGAAACGGCTCATCCCCGCAAACATGCCGAAGTCAACCATCGTGAACGAGACGCCCACCATAATCGCAAGCGCCCACAGCCCGTACTGCTCGATGCCGAGACGATGGATGATATAAGGAATGATGACGAGATTGACGCCGATATTCCACAGCTTTCCGGCGGAATTGTAGAGGGTATTCCGTGCTATCTTCTGGGATTCGGACTTCATGCAGGGGTTTGCCTCCGGTCGGCTACGGGCAAACGTCAGACTTCGATCTTGTAGCGGCGGGCAACGCGGTTTACCAAACCGGCAAGTTTGCTCTCCAGCGGATTCGTGCTCGCCTGGCGCGTCCGATAGGTCTCCATGAGGAACAGAAACAACAACGAAAAGAAGAATGCGAGAATTGTGGTCGAGAGAACGATGATCGTTCTCGGAGGTCGGTCTTTCCGTTCTGCCGGCACCGCTTTGTCAAGCACAAGAATCACCGGCACCTCCTTCTGTTCCTCAACTTTGGCCTGTTCATAGAGTGGAAGAATATACTCGAGCAGCTTGTTTTGAATCTCCACCTCACGAAACAGGCGCAGATACTGAAGGCCAAGCTCCGGCACCTTTGCAAACGGCACAAAGAGATCGAGGGAGCTTTGCGTGAACTCCTCCCCCGTTCCGTATTTCATCTCCCGAAGTTTTCGGTTGATTTCCGACACTTCAAGAGCTTTTGACCGGGTGATCGGATTCTCCTTCCCTGCGGTGCGCTCAAGCACTCCAAGCTCCACCTCACGAAGAAGCGCCTGTGCTTTCAGATCGGCCGCTCCGGAGACAGCCGCCTTGGTTTGCTCCGGTAATGCATAGATGCCGTATTTCTGCTGAAATGTGCGCATCGAATCCTCTGCCGCCGCGAGATCCACCTGAACCTGCAGGTATCTGCGCTCGATGAACTCCCGGTTGTTCTTCGCCTCCTGCGTTCCGAGTCTGATGCTGATCTCGTTCAGCTGTTGGGCGAAAAAGTTCGCCATGTCCGCCGCTCGCTGCGGATCCTTGTCCCACACTTGAATGGAGATCGTCCCCTCCTGTTCAAGTTCGAACTTCACGTTATCCTCAAGCGCTTTGACAGCTTTCTCCATTGATCGATCCGCTATATCATACACTTCAAACAAATTGAATTGTATAACGACCGCCTCCATCGCACTCCGACTCTTGAGAATCGCCAGATAATTATACGCATCTGGCGATGCCGTTAATCGGCTTAAGGAGGCGAGCGGTAGAAGATCACGTGTGAGTTGCCCGAGGCTCGGGAGTGTACTCTTTTGTTTCGGCGGAATGATTGTGGCGGTTGATTTATACCAATTAGGAAGGATGAGCACAATTATCACGGTGAGAACGGCGATGACTCCGACGTTCCATGCGATGAATCGTTTCCAGCGCACTATCACGTGGAGATAGTCGAAGAGATTGATCTCCTCGATACGATCTGTTCCCACTTGAGAGGAATGACCGTTAGTCTTTGCTCCGTCTCTCTGGCGGTTCTTCATGAGCGTGAGAAAACTCCCAATGCCACTTCCAAAAAGAAATCTCGTGCCTTTTTCTTCTGACAATTATCGCTTCAGTGCCGCTCCACTGTGCACAGTTCGACGACCATGATACCATAGAATTTGTTGGAAGCGTCACTAGTTCTGCGTCAACTGCAACACAATGAGTGTCATACTCAGCACCACACTCACCAAACTTGCGGCCTGACTGGCGATGTTCATATAATAAGAGAAGGGATACTTCGTCACCTTGGGCACCCAGATGTAGTCGCCGGGCTCGATTGTGGTATCGGAAGGATGTACCCACTCCCTCGTTTTTCCCTTGATCACCCTGACATTTCCACTCTCCGCTTCATCGCCAAAGCCTCCGGCTTGGCTGATATAATAGCGCACATCGGCCCCTTGCTGATAAGCGACAAATCCCGGCCTTGATACTTGACCATAGATGTAGACCGTCTTATACGAACTGGGGATGCTGATAACATCCCCATCAGCCAAAACGATATCTTGCGATTTCTCATTCTTTTCGAAGAGTCGAACAAAATCCACGGCGACGGTACCGCGACGAAGGTGCGATTCGAGATCATAATACTGGCGCTCTTCCGGTGTGACGATTTGATCGTTCATCCGAAAATTCAATTGTGCTTCATGGCCAAAATCCACCTGCTCGCCTTCCGCTGTGACTTGCCGGCGAACCACTTCTGCCGCTGGGAGATAAGCTGACTTCGTGAATCCACCCGCCCGTCGAATTATCTCGGTTAACCGCGTGCTGTCAGCCGTAATCGGATACGTGCCGGGGTAAACAACCTCTCCTCGCACATGCACCTTGTAGTCTCTCTGCTTGTTTACTCGCTCTCGAATAACCACGCGGTCGTTTGGGCGAAGAGGGATATCACCCGCAGTTCTTGCGAGAATATCGGTCAAGTTGACCTCTCGTACGTTGGCGGTTCGTCCATCCTGACTCAATTGCGTGATTTCGACTTTGGAGGGATCGGCATTCTCCGTGAGCCCGTGAGCAAGACGCACAAGTGTCATCAAACTATCCTGTTCCCGATACTCGAATTGTCCGGGGGCATTGACAGCGCCATAGATGCTGACGGATCCTTGATTGAAGTTCCGGTGAGGAACCACGATGATATCCCCTTCCATCAGAAAAGGATTATCTGCATCGTCTCGCAAAGCGTAGAAGCGCTCGATATCGACAAGCTGGTCACTGCCGCGACGCTGCAACTTCACGCGCCGGCGAGAAAAATCCGGAAGCGGTGTTGCGGGATTGGCACCTTCGGTAGGCGAATTCGCCAAACTGATCGCTTTGTCGACACGATAGGCCGAAGAAACAATGTATGGTCCCGGCACACGCACTGCACCCAGCACCGTCACCACAAACCTGCGCGGCGCAACGAGGGTTACCGTCACCTCTGCAAGGCGGTACGATTTTCGGATACGATCCAGAATCATCCGCTTCGCCTCAGCAAGCGTTTGTCCGGCGACAATAACTTCACCAACTGTTGGAATGATGATTGAACCCTCAGGCGAGACAAATGCGGGATACGTAACGTTTGCCCCACCCCAAATCCCGATCTGAAACATGTCGTTCGGACCGACGATATATTTTTCGGGATTAATCGGTTCTTCAAGAGGGGTCGCCATCAACGATTGAAGCGTTCGAGTATCGATCTCGGGCATAGATTGCAGGGTTGTTCCTGTACCAAGTCGCGCACGGCCGACCGCACGAGGCTCTTGACTTTCAATCTGCCCCTTTGTCCATGAGACGAAGCCAACACAGAAAAGAATCAGCATTCCGAATCGCAAGTTGGGTATGCTATTACCTCTCTTCATACATTCTCTTATAGTATTCTTTGTATTCGCCGCTGACAATCCGCTTCCACCAGGATTGGTGATCGAGATACCACCGAATCGTCTCTTCTATGCCGCGCTCAAACGTATAGCTCGGACTCCATCCAAGTTCTCGCTGAATCTTGGATGAATCGATCGCATACCGGCGGTCATGACCGGGTCTGTCCTTCACGAAGGTGATCAGCGATTCCGGCTTTTCGAGATGCTTCAGGATCAACTTCACAAGCTCGAGATTCTTCATCTCATTATTCCCACCGATGTTGTACACCTCGCCGGTTCGCCCCCTATGCAACACAACATCGATGGCAGCGCAGTGGTCGGTCACATGCAGCCAGTCTCGCACATTCATTCCGTCACCGTACACCGGAAGCGGTTTGTTGCCGAGGGCGTTGGCGATCATCAGGGGAATGAGTTTTTCTGGGAATTGGTATGGCCCATAGTTGTTGGAACAACGAGTGATGACGATGGGAAGATTGAACGTATGATGGTACGCCAACGCCAGCAGGTCGGCCGATGCCTTGCTTGCCGCGTAAGGGCTGTTGGGATGCAATGGGGTGTGTTCGGTGAACTTCCCTTGCGGACCGAGCGACCCGTAGACCTCATCTGTTGAGACCTGCACGAACTTCTTAAGCGAGTAGACTTTGGCGATTTCGAGAAGGACTTGGGTGCCGACGACATTTGTGCGGACAAACTCCGCTCCCCCCATGATGCTTCGATCCACATGCGACTCGGCAGCGAAGTTTACAATCGCATCTACGTTATGCGTCCGGAGGAGATCCTCAATCGTCAACTGGTCACAAATATCGCCGCGGACGAAGGTGTAACGCGGGTTGTTCTCGATCGCTTCGAGGTTCTCAAGGTTTCCCGCATAGGTAAGTTTGTCGACATTGACAATCTTGTAATCCGAGTACTTGCCAAGGATGTAATGGACAAAATTACTTCCTATGAATCCAGCGCCGCCGGTTACGAGAATCGTCATGAATGTTCAGTCAAGTTGAGAAATACTACCGGTTCTGAAAAAGCACATCGCCTCTAACCCGCTTGTTCGTTTTCATGTTCTATGATGTGAAATCTATGAAACAGCCTTCCGAATGTCAAAACTCAACCGCTTCACCTGACTCTTGAAACCTCAATGGACAAAGGATTGGAATAACGATGTGCAGCTTACGGCGTGTCGGACAGCAGGTAGCAAAGCGGAGATATTCGAACTTTCAATCTGTGATTGATGTGAATGAACATACACAAAAAAGAAGCAACAGTCAAACGAACCGTCACATCTTCTCCGGAGCCGAAATACCAAGGATAGCAAATCCGTTAGCGAGTACCTGTTTGACGGCAAAACACAAGCCTAACCTCGCTCGCGAGAGATCAAGCTCGGGAATCACGACACGATGCTCATGGTAGAACTTGTGGAAGGCGGTCGCCACCTCATGCAAGTATGTCGTCAGCCGATGCGGCTCGAAACCAAAGCAGGTCGATTCAACAACATCGGGGAATTCCAGAAGCAACTTCGCAAGGGCAATTTCTTCTTTCTCATGAAGCAAAGGAAAAAGCGACGCCGTCGGAAGTAATTCTGTATCGGAAGAAATGATCCCTTCGCTCTTTGCAAATCGAAGGATGCTGGCAATCCGCGCGTGAGCGTACTGAAGATAGTAGACCGGATTTTTTTCAGAGTGTTCTTTGGCAAGATTGAGATCGAATTCCAGATGACTCGAAATCGAGCGCATCAGGAAGAAGAATCGAACAGCGTCAGGCCCAACCTCATCAATCAACTCTTCGAGGGTCACGAAGGTCGCGGCGCGCTTCGACATCTTCACTTGCTGACCGTCGCGCATCAACGTTACAAACTGGTGAATGACAACCTTCACGTTCTCCGTATCGTAACCGAGAGCTTTGAGCCCTGCCAGGACATCCGGAATTGTCGCAATATGATCCGCACCGAAGATATCAACGATGAGCTCGAAGCCGCGACGGAACTTTTCTCGGTGATAGGCAATATCAGGAAGCCGATACGTCGGCTCGCCGGAGCTCTTGACAATGACCCGATCCTTCTCCAATCCGAGTGCTGTCGCTTTGAGCCAGACGGCCCCCTCATGATCGTAGGCCAATCCCCGCTTACGAAATTCCTCAATGACCTCCGCAACATGCCCCTCTTTGTACAGTGAGTCTTCATTATAGAAGACGTCGAACTTCACACCGATTCGGGCGAGAACGTTCTTGATCGCATCGAAGAGGATGGTTTCCGACTTCGTCTTGCAATACTCCAACGCCCGTTCTTTTTCCCACGAGCGGAGAGAATCTCCCTTCTCATCCCGAATCGCAACGGCGATGTCTCTTATATATTCGCCTTGGTATCCATCCTCCGGAAACGGATAATTCGGATCGAACAATTGTTGATATCGTGCGTACGTTGACTCGGCAAGGAGTCGCATTTGCCGGCCGGCATTGTTGTAATAATACTCCCGCGTCACATCATGCCCCGTCCATTCCAACAAATTGGCAATCGTGTCACCGATTGCCGCCTGCCGGCCATGACCCACGCTGAGTGGACCGGTGGGATTAGCGCTGACGAACTCGACCTGCGTCTTCTTTCCTCCACCAACCGAAGAGCGACCGAACGAACTTCCTTGCTCAAGCACTTGCTTCAAGCTTTGCGTGAAGAATTTGTCGGTGAAATAGAAATTGATGAATCCGGGACCGGCGATTTGCACCTGAGCAACGAGATCGGATTCCAACGAGAGCCTTTCTACGATCTCCTGCGCTATGCTTCGCGGATTCTTCCCGACGGTTTTTGCGATTTGCATCGCAATGTTCGTCGTCAGGTCACCGTGCGCGGCGATTTTGGGTTTCTCAAAGGTGAGCTTGGTGCCGTTGTGATAGCGAAGCGATACGAGCGCTTCTGTGACTTTTTCAGCGAGGTATTCTTTCATGACGCCCGCAGCGTTCCCACCCTGCGCTTTCGATCACCGTTGGTCTGTGTGAGACTCACGGACTTCCGTGAGACCTTCACGCCGTTCGGCGTATCGATCACAGGATAGAGTTTTGCATCGTTCCACAATCGCTCGAGGTTGTAAAACGACCGTGTCTCACGCAAGAAGATGTGTAGCACAACATCCACATAATCGAGTAATACCCACGAAAGGGCTTGTAGTCCCTCAACGTGCCAGACCGGCATTCCTAATTCTTCCGTTCCTCTTCTTACCGCATCGGCAATGGCTTTCACCTGCGTGTCGGAGTCGGCCGTGCAAATGACAAAGTAGTCGGCAGGCCCGCTGAACTTTTTCAAATCCATCAATACCACATCAGAGGCTTTTCGAGAAATGGCAAATTCCGCCAGTTTGGTTGCTAAAGCTCGTGGTGTCAATCGTTCACCTTATCGAAATGCTTTGAGTGTTTTGTAGTCGTTTCCAATGATCACAGAAACATCGAGAAACAAGTTTTTGTCAATTTGCCGCCGGACATTTTCTTCGCGAACTCCGAGCGCTTCAGCCACCTGTCGAGCAGCCTCCGGGTCACCGATTCTATCGATCACCAGCGTTGATTCCACGGCAGTCGAGCGAAAGTTGCCGATCTCGACAACATCGAATCCACGGATACGGAGATAATCAGTGACTCGCTGGGCAAGCTTCGTCTCCTGTGTCCCGTTCAGCACATCGAGCTGAATAGCTCGCACCCTGCCGTTCTGGACAATCTGCGGTTCGGATGCCGTGCCAACAAACAGAAGTCGAAGCGTGACAACGAGCATTCCCGCTGCGAGAAGTCCTCCGAGTAAAACTGTTCTTCGGCGGGGCGTTGAGGAAGAAACATCGATGCGGCGCGGCGAATTGCCTTCAGGAGTTTGGAGGGAACTCAATGCGCGTCGGCTCCCACAAAATCCTCAACAAAACAAAGAACCGAGCACCTTCCGCCCCGTGGGGCGAAACCTGCTCGGCTCATGAAGGAAGAGCGCTTACTATGACTCATCAATTATCGATCATCGTCGCGCATCCGGCCGAATCCACTGTTCCACGAACCGTAACCGTAATTGCCCATCCAGTACATCGCGGGAACTTGCCGGAATTGAATCTGGAACAACATGTTTTCTGCAGGACGATAGTTGAGTTGCGCGCGACTTAAATAGATTCCGCTCAATTGGTTCTGATACTCTTTGCCGAATGAATTGAAGGGGGAGTGCATAACGCTAATGTCAAACTGCACATCCAGGGGCGCAGAGATTTGATAGTAGAGACTGTTTGTGTAAACGCCTAAGGAGAGCCCGCGACCGCCAAAGCTCGAGTACGAAAGAGAGTAACTATGCCGCATCGTAAGACGGCTCGGATCGAACCAACCGAAGATCAGACCATCATCAGGTCGCACCAGCGATTCGCTCACAGTTGGTTTTGGCTCAATGTTCGCTTTGAACTGTCCGAACGCTACTGAACCTGCCGCGACAAGAACAATTGCCAAACCAAGAAGCTTTTTCATGGCCGATTCCTCCGTATTCGTTTGCACAACTGATCAAATGATACCAAAAACTGCATGAATTGTCAAGGTCGCCATATTAGAAGACGGCCTTACGGATGCGAAGTTCCATAACGCGTTCGGCCTCTTTGAGTTGATCGATAGTATTGATGCCCCGAATCTCATTGGCATCATCCGCCTTCACAGCGGAGACCTTCCATCCATGCTTCCAGAAATACTCGAAGACATCAGTGAGGTAGTACTCATTCTGCGCGTTATGAGCATCAATATGCTGGAGGCCATCAAAGAGGGTGGACTTCTCAAAAACATAAATACCGGAATTGATCTCCCGGATTTGCAGTTCTGCCGCCGACGCATCCTTATGCTCGACGATTTTCTTCACCGAACCGTCTGGATTCCGCACGATGCGACCGTAGCCAGTCGGATCTGGAAGCTCAGCGGTGAGAATCGTCGCCTTCGCCCCCGTCTTTCTATGGTCATCGACCAGCCTCTTCATCGTTGATGCTTTGAGCAATGGGACGTCACCGGAGAGGACAAGAAGATCACCCGCGAATTCGCGAAGAGCCGAAATTGTTTGCATCACTGCGTGGCCGGTGCCAAGCTGCTCGGCCTGCACGATGCATTCAGCGGTCGGATGTGACCGCATCACATAGTCTGTTACCGTTTCTCGTTGATATCCTACAATCACCAAAACGCGATCGCATTGAAGTTCAAAGGCAAGATCGACAACATAATGAACCATCGGCTTACCTTGCAGCTCGTACATAACCTTAGCTCTGGAGGGATCTTTCATTCGAGTACCCTTCCCCGCTGCCATGATAATTGCGGCAATCTTACGTTGAGAATCGACGCGATTCATGATGGAATGTCGATCAGGATGTTGTCTAACAATCGCGTTGATCCGAACCGGACAGCAAGAGCGATCAACACAGAGGGCGGCTTGAGCAGCTCGACCTCCTGAAAGGTCTCCGGCTTGAGAAAAGCAATGTAGTCGATTCTTGTCGGTTCGCTTTTCCTGAGAAGGTCCTCCATTCCTTTTCGCAACGCGCTCACGGAGCGTTCGCCAGCCTCAATCGTTGCTTTCGCATATTGCAGAGAACGGTAGAGTGAAAGAGCGTTCTTGCGTTGTTGAGGAGAAAGATAGACGTTCCGCGAACTCATAGCGAGTCCGTCGGCCTCTCGTACTATAGGCGCCACCGCAATTTCCGTGTCGATATTCAAGTCGCGAACCATCTGTCGAATGATGAACGCCTGCTGGGCATCTTTCTGTCCGAACACCGCTACGTGGGGTTTTGTAAGATTGAGGAGCTTTGCGACGACCGTTGTGACACCTCGAAAGTGGGTGGGCCGAATCTTCCCTTCAAGAATCGACGAAACTTCTGTCACCTCGACGTACGTTCGATATCCCTCCGGATACATTGCTTTCGCTTCGGGAGTGAAGAGGATATCCGTGCCCGCCTCTTGTGCCAAGTTGCGATCCCGTTCGAGGTCGCGTGGATAGCGCTCAAAATCCTCTTCGGGGCCAAATTGGGTTGGATTCACAAAAATCGTCGTAATCACAACGTCCGATTGTTGTTTCGCGAGCTTGATGAGGCTGAGATGACCCTCATGGAGATACCCCATCGTTGGAACAACTCCGATCCGCTTTCCCTCGCGGCGAAGTCGATCAGCGCGCTCTTGCACCACCCTCAGCGAAGAGATGACTTCCATGGTCACAGAATCTTCTTCCCAAATCCAGACTGGATCAACTCGACCGCAAATTCGGCAGATTGGTTGCGGTTGTCGAGAATGGGGTTCACTTCAACCATTTCAAGGGATGTCATCTTCCCAAATTCGTTGAGTGTTTCCATGATCAGATGCGCTTCGCGGTAGTTCAGTCCACCTTTCACTGGAGTCCCTACCCCCGGCGCGACGGAAGGATCAACGGCATCAAGATCGAAGCTCACATGGAGGTAATCCACACCACGCAACTTTCGGATCGCCTTTGTGATGACCACTGCCATCCCATGCTTGTCGATTTCCTCCATCGTAAAGACATTCACGCCAAGCTTTTTAATATGGGCACGTTCTCCATCATCCAGATCGCGCGTGGCAATGAGCACGACATTCTTGGGATCCAATTTCGTAAAATCTCCCCCTACAGACGTCAGTTCGATTGCCCCAAGACCAAGAGCAACCGCCAGCGGCATTCCATGAATGTTTCCCGAAGGGGTAGTTTCGTGCGTATTCAGATCGCCATGCGCATCGATCCACAGCACACCAAGCTTCTTCCCCTCTTTTCTGCAGTGAGCGGCAATCCCGGCAATTGTGCCGATAGCAATGGAATGGTCGCCTCCAAGCACCAGAGGAAAACCTCCGCCCGAGACAATCTTCTCCACTTTTCCAGCAAGAAGTGTGCACGCCCGAACAATTGCGGGTAGATACTTCAGTTTCTCGTTGGCAACCTTTTGTTGCTCGGGGGGCTTGACGAGGATATCGCCTTCGTCAAAGATCGTATGACCCAGCGAGCGGAGTTTGTC
This sequence comes from Bacteroidota bacterium, assembly GCA_035559595.1. Taxonomy (GTDB): domain Bacteria; phylum Bacteroidota; class Ignavibacteria; order UBA10030; family UBA10030; genus DATMBF01. The sequence goes on from DATMBF010000034.1 coordinate 64,130, forward strand.
CGCCACGCCGGCGATTCGAATTGCGGAGGGACCCATATCGACGCCACGACGACCGGCGCCAAGGTCCATAGGAACACCGAGGATATGGATCTTCATACATTGTCGCTTTGAGACAAGAGTGAGCCGGCTACTCTTCGAGCAGACTCAGCATCTTCGAAAGTGTTTCTTTGAGTTCTTTGCGATGGACGATGAGATCGACAAACCCTTTTTCCAGGAGAAATTCAGAACGCTGAAATCCCTTCGGGAGGTCTTTACCGATCGTTTGGCGAATAACGCGTGGACCCGCAAAACCGATCAGCGCACCCGGTTCTGCAATATGGACGTCGCCAAGCATCGCAAAGCTCGCTGTCACTCCGCCCGTGGTCGGGTCGGTCAGCACAGAGATATAGGGAACACCTGCATCCGAAAGTTGAGCAAGCTTCGCGCTCGTCTTGGCCAGCTGCATGAGCGAGAGCGCTCCCTCCATCATGCGGGCACCGCCACTGGAGGAGATTATAATAAGCGGCTTCTTCGTCTTCAGAGACTGATCGATAGCCCGTGCAATCTTTTCTCCCACCACCGATCCCATACTTCCACCGATAAATGCAAAATCCATGCACGCGATCACAACTGCACGGCCGTTGATTTTTCCCTCACCTGTCCGGACAGCCTCGTTCAAACCGGTCTTCTTTATCGCTTCGTCCAATCGCGCCGGATACGGTTTTGTATCTGTAAACTTCAACGGATCAACGGAACGCATTTTCTTGTCCATTTCCTTGAAGGACCCGTCATCCAGCAGGATATCGAAGTACTCCTTGCTGCCGATACGAAAATGTGATCCACACTTGTGGCAGGTGAAAAGGTTTTGTTCTAATTGTTTTCGGTGGATGATCTCACCGCAGCCTGCACACTTCGTCCAGAGGCCGTCGGGCATGTCTTTTCTCTGCCCTTCGGTGGAAATATTCTCTTTTGATCGTCGAAACCAGGCCATTCTGTGATCTCCCTTTGATTCGCTGCCTTCTACCGGATCGGAGTCTTGACAACAAAGTCCTTCAAATACATCGGCTCGGCAGAGGCAACATCGGCAAACTCTTTGGCAAGATACTTCTTCAATCCGAGATGAGCAACAGTAATTCCGCTCAAGAAATCGGCCAATGGCGCACTCTTGCCGCCTTCTGCTGTTATCTGTTGATGTGTTTCGTCTCGATCAACCACGTAGAGCGTTGTTGCATTCATTGACACCTTCTTGGTGGCATTTTCCTTTCTCACCATCGTCGGTTCAGCGAAGGCGATCGGTTTGGTATCACGGCGCGTGAAGCGCTGGAAGTAATAATCCCCCTGTTTTGCGTCTGTCAGAATAACAACATCATGAATCTCCGAGTGCTTCTCAAATACCATCTTCGCTACCCCATCGAATGTCGGAACGACAAGCAAGGGAATCTCGAGCGCAAAGCAAAGCCCCTTCGCGGTACTCATGCCAATACGCAATCCCGTGAAAGAACCCGGTCCCGAAGAGACAGCCACCGCGCTGAGTTCCGCAAACGCGGTTCCCGATCGCTCGAACACCTGCCGAGTGATCGTCAGAATCTTTTCTGAGTGAACATGCGCCTCCACGATCGATTCGCTCCACTCGTTTCCCTCATCGTCGAGCAGACCGACCGAACAGATTTCTGTCGAAGTCTCGAGCCCGAGAATTTTCATGCTCTCATCGAAGCGGAACGCGACGCACCGCCCCCGATCGTTTCGTTTCCCCTTAAGGTCTTGATGCTGATGACTCGCTCTTCATCATTGTCTCCAAACGCCAAATGCACTTCATAGCGTGTTGCTGGCAACAGCGTACCAAGCACGTTTGCCCATTCGATCAAGCAAATTCCATTCGATCGAATAAACTCTTCATAACCCAGATCATAGATTTCATCCAGCGATTGAATACGATACAGATCGAAATGGTAGATGAGGAGCTCCTCCCCCGATGAATCGCGTCCACCATAACGATTCAGCAGAACAAAAGTCGGACTCGCCACAAGCTCATTGACCCCGAACGCCCGACAAACTCCCTTCACGAACTGTGTCTTTCCACTGCCCAGGTCCCCAAACAAGGCAACGACATTACCGCGCCTGAGACCTCGCCCGAATTCCGCAGCAAACTCGATCGTCTGAAGCTCAGACGTGCTGGTGAACTTCCGCATGATGCAATTCAGGCTTTCGACTTCAGGATGACCAACGGCAAGATGATTTCTTCCATCGACATGCCGCCGTGCTGGAAGCTATCGCGGTACTGATTGAGGTATTTGTGATAGTCCGTCGGATAAACAAAGAAGTAATCTTCCTTGGCGATAATGTAGTTCGTGGTAACGCTTCTTCTCGGCAACTTGAAATCTGCGGGTTGTTTGATGAATAATGCCTGTCGCTCATCGACCTTGAGGTTGCGACCGAACTTGTATCGAAGATTGGTTGAGGCCTCGCGATCCCCAATAACCTTCGATCCGCGGAGGCAGCGGACACTTCCGTGATCGGTCGTTACGATAATCGTCACATTCTTCTGCTGCGAAAGGGTTCTGAACATGTTTAAGAGCGAAGAGTGCTGGAACCAGGAGGCTGTAAGCGACCGGTACGCCGCTTCATCCGGCGCGATCTCCTTAAGGAGTGGTGAATCGGATCTCCCGTGGGCGAGCATGTCGACAAAGTTTACCACCACAGCCGTGAGCTTGCTTTTCAAGTACGAGAGGATCGTATTCTCCACCTGCTTCCCGAATTCCGGGTCGAGAATCTTCACGTACTTCGATTCCGGCTTGAGCAGTATCTTCTTTCTCTCAAGTAACTTATCGAGAAGTTGGTGCTCGTTGCGATTCCTGCTACTCTCATCATCTTCTCCCGATTGCCAGATCTCGGGAAATCGCTGTTCGATTTCAAGGGGGAAAAGACCGCTAAAGATCGCGTTGCGCGCATAGGGCGTGGCGGTCGGAAGAATACTGTAATAGAATTGCTTCTCCATAGAAAAGAGGGGAGAAAGGACACGCTCCATAACCATCCATTGATCAAGCCGGAGACAATCGATGACAAACAAGAAAACCGGACCGGGTGAATCAAGCTCGGGAATAACAAATCGTTCCACGACCTCCGTCGAGAGAGTCGGACGACCGTCGGCCGAACTTGAAATCCACCCTTGATAATTCTTTTCAATGAATTTCCCGAATTCAACATTGCATTCTCGCTTTTGGTCGACCAAAGTGCGCCGAAGCCCCAGCTCCGGATGCTCGTCCAACTCCAGGTCCCACGAGGTCACCTTGAGATAGAGATCAACCCAGCCATTGTGGTCCGGCGTTCTCATCAATGTCGTCGCGATCTCCTGAAATTCTTTTGCATAATCGCGGGAGACGTACTCCCCGGCGATCTTATGTGATTCAAGAATCTTCTTGCATGCGAGGAGGATTTGGCTTGGATTGACGGGTTTGGTGAGATAGTCGCTGATCTTACTCCCTATCGCCTGCTCCATCAGGCTTTCTGCTTCGTTCTTCGTGACCATCACTACCGGAAGTGTGGGAACTGCATCTTTGATCGCCGCAAGAGTTTTGAGCCCCCCCATCCCCGGCATCATTTCGTCCAGAAACACAAGATCATACGGTTTTCCTTTCACCAGTTCCACCGCATCTTCTCCATTTGAAGCTGTTTCGACAGCATAGCCTTTTTCTTCGAGCAGCCGAACATGCGGACGCAGGAGATCGATCTCGTCATCAACCCAAAGAATTCTCTTCTTCACACCGTGTTCTCTCTCATTATTGAGTGCAACTCATCGTTTTCAAAGTAACCATTAAACGAGTCTAAAACAACCCAGCGTTGGCTGCGAGGAATTCCCCACCTTGGGAAGACGAAGGCAGACTCCCTCAGCTATTGAATTTGAACGCGGATGTCCAGGCCGCCTTCGTTGATTGTCGAACCGGGGATTCTCGATCCACCCTCATCCGGTTTCACTTTGGTGTACTTATAGTACAGTGAAGCTGTGACGCGGGCACTGAGGATGTACCGGATACGCGGCTCCATGATTGTCCGCGTCGAGCCGTCTTGCGGCGTTCCTTCCGGCTTGAAATTCTCTTTCAGGTCGTAAAGGATGCGTGCATTCTTTGAATAACTGTAGGTGAAGCTGATATCGAGATCGTTCGAGAGGGAAAATCCAAAGAACGGTATTTCGAAGCCGCGACGATTGAAGTTTGCCGTTAACGTGATGTCGCTTGTGGCAGACTCAGTGACCTTCTGGTTGGCAGGGACGAGATCGAACGAATTCGAAGTTCCATATCGGAAGGTCGCTCCAAAACTCCCTTTAAAGAGCTCCTTGAACGTGATAGTGAGTCCAACGAGCGGCGAAAACGAATAGAGAATCTGTTGGGATTCCGTTACTTCAGCCCCTCCCGGAGGATACTTCAACCGACGCCTGTAGGTAGAGGTATAGCTATGATCAAAACTCACGCGCTGTGCGAAGGAGGAAAACAGTGCAAATTTCTCCAAGCCATCCCAACGAATCGACCAATTGAGCCTTGGAAAGAGAGAACCGAAAATCTTCTTTGTGATGGGAAGCGCCTCCATTCCTTCTTCGAACGCCTGCGCAAGTTTGGCATCGTTCGTCCGAGCATCCGATCTCTCGGCTTTCAGACGCTCATACCGCTTGTTCACCTCCTCGACGCTTGTTTTGAAGATCTTGAAGATGAAGGTAGGCGGAAGCGAGAGGAATGACCGTTCGACGTCGCCGCCAACGACACGGCTCCGCTCGCTCGGGATGCCGAGACTGTCGGTGGTGATCGTCCGATTAAGACTGTACGACCATCCGACGTTCCAGTTGAGATCGAGCCGAGCACCTTCCCAGAGAGGACGCGAGGTGCGCATCGTAATTTTGTTTGATTGGTTGAAGACATCCGTGAGGTTCCCCAGCGCGGCTCGGATGCCGGGAACGGTGTGACCGCCGAAAAACGGAAAGCGATCCTTTGTTTTCAGCACAACATCTCCGTGAGGATCTGAAGCGAGACCGAGTTGGTACAACAGCGAGGGGCCATACTCAGGGAGCGATTCCTGCGCAAAAGGAATACGACCAAAGAGGTTCGAGAATCCGGGTCGGCCGACAACACCGCTGTTCTGTGAACGGTTCGACTGAGTAAAAGAAACGCTGAGTCTGTCGAAATCAAAAAACGGGCTTTTCAATAATACACGAGTGATCTGATCCAACTGCTTCCAGACGTTTTTGCCGGTATCAGCCGGTGATCGTGGAGCGGACACTGCAGATCCCCAGATCTCATCGGCAATCGGCTTAAGGGCGACATCCATCGTCAAACTGAAATTACTGTTCCATTGCGCGCTCTTGCCGAGTTTTCCCGCCTGGAGATTGTTCGTCCAGTCGTAGCGGACACTGTACCGCGCGGTCGGGAAGATGATCTTGTCCATCTTGAAAAACGACGGCACAAGGGGACGCGAGTTAAACGTTATACTCTGACCGTAGTTCTGATCGATACCGAAATCGATGAGCTTTTCACCCCCCAGGATGTGACCAAGGATTTCTCCAAACGAACGTTGACGCCCGAACTGATCGACTTCGAGATGGACAAGATTGCTTTGAATATCGAGGGCGTAGTCGGTACCGACATTCAACAGACCCCCCTCCGTCCACTGCCAGTTGAAGGTCATTTGGCGAGAAGCATTGAGATTGCGAACAACCGGCCTGGGCTCTGGTTGCGCCCTCACTTTCTCCCGCGCTTGACGACGACTAAGCGTGGTACCGACATTCAGTGAGCGGGGCAGATAGTAGAACTTGAACGACCTGCTGAGGAAGAACAGCGGATTAACGTAGTTCTCATTGCCGAATTGCAGTCCGTAGCCCAATCGTGCGTTCCATCCCCACTCCCGGTAAAACTCCGTTGTCGGATTTCTTCGATTCGTGGTGTTGTACGTGAATGAAAGCGTCAATCGGTTGATCGTTTCGGTCACAAGCCATGAGCTTGAAGGAAGGTTCAATTTGATATTCGGAAAAGCGTACGCTTCAGAAACGCTGACGGTACGACTCTGCTCCCTTACCTGATCCGCCGCCCTCTGCGCGTCTTCGGAAGGGGCGCCTTTCTGCTCTGTGAGGGCGGCAGTTCGTTCCGCGGCTTCTTCAACGAGAATATCGGTTCCGGGCAGATAACGAGGACGCTGCATTCCTTCGGAGTGACTGTAGCTGAATCCAAGCGATGAGCCGGTCCAACTTTGCGGCAAGAACTTCTCCAGTCCCACGGAGGTCGAGACAGACCATGTCCGGTCAATATTCCTCGATCCGAAACGCTGCTCGAGTCCGTGAAAGAAAGGATCTTGCTCGCGCATATTGAAGCTTATCGAAGCAATATCTGCCAGTTTAAGATTTGTCTCAAAGCCATAGGCCCAACCGGGTGTATCGTCAACATCGGTCAGACGAAGTTCGTTGATCCAGACTTCTCCGTTCAACTCATCCGTTCCTTTGCCTGACGGATTGTGGATTCCGACGGCTATGAACCGAATGCTAATCAACGACGGCTGGCCGCGAACGCGATAGACCGCTCCCGGCGGACCGTCTGGTACGGGAACCTCAGCAATGACCGTGGCGCTGTCGCGCACGAGTTTGATTGCCGTAATCTCGTCGAACCGGATGACGATCTCGTTCAACGGATCCCACCCGGGTCGTATCGGTGCGCGATACTCGTAGAAGTTTAAGGTGTCTGCGCCAAAGCGGAGGAAGATCTCTGCATCGTAATCGGTTGTGTTTATGTAGCGAAAGCGCGTTGCGAGTCGATCATCACCGTGAACAAACATCTTCATCACCCGATAGCTGAACAAATCGAGTGGGCGTGATTGATAACGCTTGAAAACCTGCCTCGAATCTCCATCCTTCAGCCGATGGATGATCAAATTCAGAGATTGCTCGTTGCCAAAGATTTCCTGGTCAGGACGCGTTCGGTCACGCTCGCGGCGAACGCCCGGCGGCCTCGTGTAGGAGGGATTATCCTCAATGTTCACGACACTCACACGTAATGTACTGTCGTTCTTCACCTCTTCTTCCCACTGGTTGCCGACAAGGTTGATTTCGGTCATTCGAACATGCACAACATCCTGAGCGCCGGTAATCCAAAGTCGTGCTGATTCGATGATCGTGAATGTCGGATCGCCGATTTGTCTCGTGAACTCATTGATCGGGATGCGTACCTGATACCAACCCGATGCTGGATTGCCTCCCGTAACCCACCGCTGGAATTCCGGACTGTTCGGGTCGAGGGCAAGCTCGTACTCGAAGTAGCTGTTGACGCGATCAAGATTGTTATTGCGGTTGAGGTCTTCCGTATCCGGGAAGCGGTTGGCTTCGGCTTGCGCACTGTTTTCCGTTCCGTTGAACCTGAGATGATCAAGCGGGTCGGCTGAACCGAACGGAACCCCTCCCCAATTATCTCCGGAGGGATCACCCTGAAACTGCGGATACTTCTGAATGAACTGATTGAAGCGGATGCGCTCCTCTGCATCGGTGAGTCCATCGAGGCCGACATCTTCCTCATTATTCAACGTGCCGTTGCGAATTCCACTTCGAATTCCATCCTCCGTATCGAGTTGCCGATTCGGTATCACATCCTCACTGATAATCCCAAGGTCGATGTTGAGCTTCGCCGTCGCTTGGGTTTTTTCAAAATAGATCCACAGCTCAATAAAATTGATATTTTCGTCAAGAAGGTTCGTGGCCGTTGTTCCTAACGGACGCATGACACCAGACCAGGCTCGTTGCGGATTCGCAAAGAGGCGATTCTCAAGATCCATCGAATAGTTGAACGGGGCACGAATCTTGGGATCAAAGTAGAGGTCCAGAACAGTCACCTGTTGCTGTTCCGTCGCCACGCTCCGATTCGGCCAGATGTCGCCGACTGCCACATCGCTCGGCAGGACATTAAACCAGACCAGCTTCGCCTTATACTCCATTTTCGTTGTGTCCGGAAGAATAAGGCCGGGGCCGATGCCTGATGTCGGAACGCGTTTCTGAACATCGGGCGTAAATGCGTCCAGAGTAGAACTATAGAAGGGAACACTCGCAGCCGCCCATTGTGCAAATGTGCTACCGAGCGGAATGACTCTTCTGGCTCCCTCGAAATCATCGAGGTAAGCGATCCCCTGCCCTTCGTCTTGCGGAATGGTACTCTTGCGCGTGTTCGGGTCAGGAAGCATGTAAGCCGCTTCTCCACGGATCGAAAACGAGGAAGGTACAGAAGTGGTGATCCCGGGGAGGGCGTTAAGGCTTCGGGTGAGAGCTTCTGACTCAAACGTTGAGGCGGCATCGAAGCCAAGGATCGTGTTACTGATTGGCTCTTCTCCTAACCGAACCTTGTCGCTCAAGGTTTGCTGATTAAGGTTCATAACGGTAAAGCCAATCGCAGACTTACCCCCAAGGTTCATCTGTCCCCGTGCACCAAGGAGTGACTTCGAAGCAAGCTGAAACAGGTCGTTTTGTTCATATCGTATTTGCAGATCCGTACCAGGAACAAGCAGACTCGGGTTGCGAATGGTCACCTGACCTGTAAGATAATCGACACTGAAGTCGACGTTCGGCGTGGCTCGATTGCCATTGGCGATAACCTCGACACTCCCTTCGACAACATTAAAACCAAGGTTATACGAAGAAGCAATTGCGGCGGTAATGCTTCCTTTGATTGTAAACCTGTTCTTGAAGTTGTTTGCCGCCCCGTTGAACGTTGTGTCATAGAGAACATAAAACGCAAACGAATCGGCGAGAGCAATCGCTCGCTGAGGGTCAGTCTCGCGAGCGAGGAAGAAATCGCGAATCCCGTCACCGAAGGGCTCAAGTTTGGGGAAGATCACCTCCCCTCGTGCCTCATTGATGGTGAATGTAGGTATATAATCGAAATTCCCATCCGCACCCGGCTGGTAATCTGTCTTGTACCGGTCAAGCCCAAACATTTCCAACAAGTTAAAGCCGGCAACTGAGGGCTCAGGTTCTTTGCCCGCCGTTGTGTAGAAGATGTCCAACTCAAACCCTTCCTTCTTGATGTTCCTTCCGCCGAGTGGGTAAATGTTCTTCAGCATAAGGTCCCATGCTGGCCTCATGTGGGGACCAAGTTGGGGTGGCTTCACAAGCTTCAGAACCAATTTGGTTGCCGCTGTGGTATCCTTCGAGCCAAAATTGCCGATATCTCCGGAAGGAAGCGTGTAAGCCACAGCAATGGCCTGCTGCTCTTGAACCGATCGGTTCATCGAGATGTACCCGAGATACTTGTCGTAAGTGAAGTCCTTTCCCTCCTCAAGCTTGAGGAATCTGCCAACCACGACTCTCCCTTGCTCGACAACAAACTCCCGCTGCCGAGCCTGCGGATCAACCTGATACCTTAAGACCGAATCCACCTCGATGAATGCGACAACATCCCGATCATTAGGATCGGGCGTTCCTACGGAGGAAAGCCAAACCTCGATATCTTGCACTACAAGGTCCTGGTTCACTGTAAGGGGAATAGTCTTATACGCCTCTTCAAACTGCCTTCTATACACCAGGTCGAGAAAGAAGTGATCCCGTGAATACTCATGTGCCTTTTTTTCAAATGGGGTTGCCCGTGCACCGCCTGATACTGTCAGTTCTTTGATCTGCCCCTTCTTCTGTGAAGCCACCGCCGTGAGCTGCAAAGGCCCAAATTGCATCCCCGTTTTGATACCAAAGAGCGCTTGGCTACTGGAGATAAATTGTGAGGTTGTAGGGAGAGAAACGTTCCCCGCCTCTACGCTTTGAATGATCTCATCCTCGTACCCTGTGTAACGAACCCTCAGCTGGTTCTCGTATTCGAATGTTCGTTGCGTGTTCCAGTCTGCCGTGATGGTCAGTTTGTCTCCAATCTCCCCCTTCACATTGACCTGCACCTCCTGGTTGAAATCCGGTTCATTGCGTACCTGGCCGAGCGGACTTGCCGTGATGAGATCAGATTTTGTGTTTCGAAATGCCGCATGAATATCGACCGCACCGTTAATCTGAAGCTTGATGATATTGGGTCCGAAAATGCTGAAGAGAGGATTCTTCGGAACCGGAATTTCAATGTTGGTCACCTGACCAAAGATTTCGCCCAATCCCTCTTTCTTCTGCTCCTCTAACTCATACACTTGGGCCAGAGCTTCCCAATTCCGTCGTATCGTCTCCTCCATGCGGTAGTTACGATACTCCTCGAATGAGAGATCGATCGGCAATCGTGCATCTTTCCCTGCGACCTTCCATTCGATACGATACTGCATATCGCTTGAATCAAGCTGATGGGTGAGCCGAAGACTCGCGGGGAGACGAGCATAGAGGGGGTGGGTACGTTTCTGAAAGGGAAAAGTCGTCAAAGGATCGCGACGCACGTGGTGAAAATGCGCCAGTCGAGCGGAAGAGTCCCGCACCATAGCACGAATGGCTGCTAGTGCCCCCATGGTATCTACCGGAGCGACCCCCTGCTCAGATTTTCCCTGCCGGCGCAGAAGAGCCTTTGCCCGTCGCGAGAGCTGCCCCACCTGCATCTGTCTGATCGTGTCGGGATTGCTAACAGTCGCGGATTGCTTTGGATCCTGAAGCGGCGACGACTGGAGGGGCCTGCCGATACCAATGAGCAAAAGGACAAATCCAACGGAAGAGAGAGAAAACGCTATCTGCCGTCGTGCTATTCGATGGAATGCTAAGCGCCGGAGTAAGGACACGCCACCCTCCATGATGCCGTTCTACTCGTTTGGTTCATTTAACTCGACTATCCGTACGTTAAAACTGTAGCGGGAATGCTGTCCGGGAAAGCGGACCCATGCGGTAGCAAATCGGTCGATAGGGCTCTGGGGAACTCAGGTCGATAGGGTTAATGCTGATGTGGGGGAATCGGATTCGGTGATTTGTTCATGCTCAAAGAAAACATAAGCAAAACGCTGACGAAGTGCAACCCTCAGGGGGAAAGGCGCGCAATGACCCATTCCTTTCCCTTCTTCGTATAGAGGATCCTATCATGCAACCTGCTCTCACGTCCCTGCCAGAACTCGAAGCTCTCCGGGATAAGTCGGAATCCGCCCCAAAACTCCGGTGCCGGCACATCGTCCGTGGGAAAGCGTTGCCGGAATTCGATAAATTTCCTTTCGAGCTCTTCTCTGCTGGGGATCACCGCGCTTTGCTTCGACGCCCAAGCACTGATACGACTTTCATACCGGCGCGTTCGAAAATACTCCTCAGTTTCTTCTCGTGACGTTCGCTCGACTGTCCCCTCAATGCGAATTTGTCTATGCAATTCTTCCCAGTAAAAGAGCAATGAGGCGGATGGATTCTCCCGGAGATCTTCCGCTTTTCGACTCAGATAATTCGTGTAGAACACAAACCCTCGTTCGTCCACATGCTTCAAGAGAACGACGCGAGCGGAAGGCTTCCCGCGTTTCGTGGCGGTGGCCAAGGTCATTGCCGTCGGCTCCGGAAGCTGTGCGTTTATGGCTTCCTGCAACCACTGTTTGAATTGTGTGAATGGATCGGGAAGAACATCTTCTTCCCGCAAGGGTCGACCGGAAAACTCCCGACGCAATTGTGCTATGTTTTTCGTTTCAATCATTATTTCAAAACCCGCTGCAATATAGCCACGGGAAACTGCTGATTCAAGCTCATCGAGTCCACCTACCAAGCCTCACAAAGCCGTGGGCTCCATCTCCGTGAGATTGACACCACATCAGAAGAATTCAAGAAGGGGGCGCCCATCGGCTCATCTTGTAATCCCTCAGCAATCTCTTTATATTGAAGCTGATGTTTATTCTCTGGCGACATATTCTTCGCGTGCATGTCATCCCCTTCTTCTTCGCCACTCTCGTGCTGATGTTCATTTTTCTCCTCCAGTTCATCATGAAATTTATGGATCAGCTTGCAGGAAAAGGACTGAGTGCGATGGTGATTGCAGAGCTCATTGTGCTCAATCTTGCCTGGATGGTCGTTCTTGCCGTTCCGATGGGAGTGCTCGTTGCCGTGCTGATGGGATTCGGCGGCCTCGCATCCGCCAATGAGATTACGGCGATGCGTGCAAGCGGCGTGAGTTTGTATCGCATGATTGCGCCGGTGCTTGTTGCAAGCATTGTTGTCGGTTTTCTCCTCATCCAGTTTAACAACGAAATCCTCCCGGACGCCAACCATAAGGCAAAAATCCTCACCACAGACATTTATAGAAAGAAGCCGACGCTTTCGTTGGTACCGGGATTATTCTCGCAGAACATCCCGGGTTACAGTATCCTCGTCCGCAAAACATTCGAACATTCCAACGACCTCGAAGGGGTGACGATTCTCGACTATACAAAAACAAATGTCCATGCCACTGTTACAGCAAGATTCGGTTCAATCTCTTTTTCTCCTGACTACCGAAAGCTGATCATGGATTTGAGGGATGGTGAGATCCATGAGGTCAACGTCGCGAAGTTCAATGAGTACAGAAAGATCCGTTTCGAAAAGCACCGAATTGCGATGAACGCGGAGGGATTCGATTTTCAACGATCACAGGAAAGCGCTTTTTCCAGAGGAGACCGTGAACTCAGTGCCCATGAGATGCAGCTCCGGGCAGATAGCCTAAGGCGACTTCAGGAAGAGGCACGGGCACGATCAAACGCCATCATAGCAGAAGACGTTGATGCAATCTTCCGGGGCCTCAAGCAACCGGAACCGAATCGCGCTGCAGGCGATTCTTTGATTGCCGCCCAAAACCGGATCGCCACAATCAAAAGCAGAATCTCGCACGAGGAAAACCGCATTGCTCTTTACGAGAGACAGATCAGGGAGTACCTGGTTGAAATTCACAAGAAGTACGCCATACCGGTCGCGTGCGTTGTGTTCGTGCTCATCGGGGCACCATTGGGCATTATGTCGCGTCGCGGGACATTCGGTGTGGCAGCAAGTATCAGTCTCGGTTTCTTCCTCCTCTACTGGGCATGCCTCATCGGAGGCGAAAAACTGGCAGACCGTGGATACATCGACCCGTGGTTCGGCATGTGGGTAGCCAACATCGTCCTCGGCGTATTTGGCGTGTATCTTACAATCAGAACGGCTCGCGAAAATCTGACAATCGACTGGTCTCGCATGGCCCGTCTAGTCCCGAAACAATGGCGCTCAGAACAAGAAGAGCAACCCGCGCAGTGAAAATTCTCGACCGGTATGTCGTCAGGCAGTTCGTCATGAGCTTCCTCTTTGCCATGATCGCTGTCTTGCTGATCTTCCTCGTGATCGACATGATGGAAAAACTCGACGACTTCATCGACGCACAGGTACCGGAGGAAACAGTGGTGCAATACTATGTCTCGTTCATGCCGGAAATCATCAAGCTGATGACGCCGGTGGGAATGCTCCTTGCGGCGCTGTTTGTGATGGGAAGAATGACGAACCAGAATGAGCTCTCTGCCATGAAATCCAGTGGGGTGAGTCTCTATCGCCTTCTTCTTCCCTTTCTGGGGGTTGCCTTGATGGTAAGTCTGCTTTCAGTGTATTTCAATGCCTGGGTGGTGCCGAACGCCAACGTGAAGAAGTTCGCCATAGAGCGGGCTCACCTCCAGCGCGGCTTCGAGGCAACAAACCGGTTCAACATTTTCTTTCTTGACGGACGATCAAGACTCGTTTCGATCGGCTTCTTCGATATTCTTCGCGGGGTTGCGTCACGAGTGAGCATACAAGAATTTGACGAGAACGATCCAACCATCTTGATCCGCCGCTACGATGCGCATGAGATGGAGTGGGTGGAAGCGAACCGGAAATTGGGCGACACATCCTTTACCGGCTGGGTCCTCTCGATCGGAACACGGCGTGAATTCACCGGCGCGGGAGAAGTGCTTCATCGTTTCGACAGAGAACCGATCGGAAGGTTGACAATTACTCCGGAACAAATCGAGAAAAAGCAGCGACGTCCGGATGAGATGAATTATAGTGAACTTAAGGAGTTCATTGAGAGTCAGCGTCTTGCGGGACAGGACGTTTCGCGGTGGCTGGTGGATTTCTACGGGAAAATCTCCTTTCCTTTTGCCAGCATCATCGTGGTACTCTTTGGTGTCCCGTTCGCTGCGAACAAGCGGCGGAGCGGTATCGCGATTGAATTTGGTATTGCTGTGGCAGTAACGTTTATCTACCTTGGCTTCATGAAGACAAGCCAGGTCTTCGGGTACAACGGTGATATTGATCCTTTCCTCACCGCCTGGCTGGCCAATCTGATCTTCTTGTTTGCGGCCATCGTCAATCTCCTCCGCGTCCAAAAATAGACACTGGTCCCCGGCTCCCATGCCTGCAGGAGGGAGGGCGGGCGCCATCTTCCGACTGTTGAGAAAATCCCAGCTTCGTTGAGCGGGCACCCAAAGTGAAAACGGGGTTGCGCTTTATATGCCTGCAGAAGCCGCTTGAGCTTGCAATCATTTCAATGCACTGTGAGAATCCGTGTCAATCTGCGCTCAAACAAAAATCGTATCCCGTAATCCGATTTCGCTTGACAGAACTCTAATCCTTTTCTACCTTAAAAGCAGTGGAACCAGCAGAACAAATACCTGTTCATAATTTCCGTCCGCAAAGCAGTCCTTCCCGGTAACTCCCCTGAACGGCTGCTCTGAGCGGCCGGATCAATCACCTTTCTTACTAACTCGATGCAGCCCGCCAGCGGCAGGTTGCGTCACTCTCATAATGGAGAAAGTCGAGGTGTATCATGAGAGGCATCTACAACCAAATCTGCACGAACTGCGGACTGACCATGGTGTACGTCCAGCGAAGAGGAACGAGCCTGGGGTTTTGGGTTTGCCCTGTTTGCTCATCGGAAAGACGGGGCGAGCAGGGTCAAGAACCGGTCGGGACCGAAAACAATCCCAAAAGTCAGAGGAGAAAAGCGGCGTGATGAGAACCTGGAGCGACCATGAACAACACAAAAAACATTGGTGTATCAGCAATGAGACGGAACAAAACACGTATTGAGAACATCGGCGAGAAACGGTACTCGCCGAGAGAACTGGCGTATTTCAAAGAGCTGATCCTTCAACAGAGGTCTGAAGTATTGGAAGATCTCGAGGTGTTGCGGCATTCGATGGCGGCAGCCGGCAGGTTGGATAACGGGAGCGGGAGTGATCAGTTTGGGCTCACCTTTTATGATCAATCGGCAGGAATGGCGGCATCGGAGCACGAAGCGCTCCTTATTGATCGCCAGACGCGATACTTAAAATCACTTAACGCAGCCTTGAAGCGCATCGAGGAAGGTACCTACGGGATCTGCACTCGCTGCAATAAGCGAATCGAGCGAGAGCGGCTGGAGGTTGTACCCAACGCACAGTACTGTGTCCCCTGCAAAGGATGAAGTGGATGAGGTGCACCGTCCGGGCATCTCGCACGCGTAGACTCCACTCCACACCTGAAGAGCCCGGTTGAGCTTGCATTCATTCTCCGTGCACATCTGAGAGAATCCGCGCCCATCGGCGTGAATGTGTGTGTTATCTCATCAACAACATCTTCCTCACCGTCTGCTGCCTCCCGGATTCCAGCCTCGCAAAATACACTCCGCTCGGCAATCCGGAGGCATCAAACCGAATTTGCTGGAGAACGCCTGCCTCCACCTGCCCTTCAAACAAGGTCGCCACCTCCTGACCCAGTGTGTTGTAAACCTTCAACACCACTTTGTGAACTTCTGCCGACGTGAACTCAATGGTTGTCTCCGAATTAAAAGGATTCGGATAGTTGGGTTGGAGGTCAAACATTTTCTCCGTTAACCCGATCTCCACCTCTGCGGCAGCGTAGTATGCATAGCTCCCGTCGTAATCGACTTGCTTAATTCGGTAGGCGTATCTTCCCGGCTTAAGCTTTGTGTCGACGTAGGTGTATTCCCTCGGACTTGTGCTCGTTCCCGCACCAGGGATGAAGCCGATACGGTTCCAGGTTTGTGGTTCGAGGTTGGAGGCTCGAACCCCGAGACCCAACCCACCGACGAGACGCCGCTCTATCTCAAACCCATAATTATTCACCTCACTGGCTGTTAACCAGCGAAGGGTGGCACCAAGGCGATTGGCTGTGGCTGTAAAAGAACTTAGTTGTACAGGGAGAGGATTAGCTGAAACTTCGTTCGTGTAAAGGATATCATCAAGGTACATGGTAGCCACATTAGAAGCGCTGCTTATTCCGTAAAACATCCACGAGTCGATGGTTACGTCATCCGCCAAAAGTGCTTTTGTGAGATCATCTCCAACCAACACCCCGTTAACCCACAAATCCCATTTGTTGGGAGCTAGAGATTGCGAGGTTCCATACGTATAACCCAATGCGCCGTTCGTGTTATTTGCATAGATATCGACAATAAAAATTTGATTTTGCATAAAGGGGTTGCTTGCAAGCGATACCCAATTGCTCCCACTTCTGTATTCTGTGGTAATCGTGTCGCCGGCGCCAAATGTCCATCGAATCCCGGTAAACACTTGATTCCCTGAAAAGTCATTGTTGTCCGCGAAATTTGCACCATCACCGTTAAAGAAGTGCCACCTGCCGGATGCGCCGCCACCAAACCGCACGGTGAATCGAATTGTGACTGCCTTTCCCGCCGTGTAATCATAAATGCTGAACTTGTTAACCGACAGGGATGATGCAGCAACACCACGGAGCTCTGACTCACTACCAAGATCAGCAACACCCGGATTGTCCAGATTGAATGATCCCCCGCCAGCCCCAATTCTGACCCTCGCAATTCCACCGGCTATCTCTGGTGCCGGCAAAAACGTCGTGCTTTCTCCACCTGTGTGGCTCCCTGTTGCTGTGCCAAAGTCATAACGCCAAGGTTGTCCCCACACTGCCGAACTTAGAAGAGAAAACATCACCACCACCCCAAACGACATGATAACTCCCCTCATGGCATCCTCCTACGGCGAAGATTTTAGCAGATTTGTTAATTGAAATCAGGTGAGATTACTACCAAAAGAAACCGCCCCAAGATGCGGTGTGTGTCCGTGCCCCTTTCTAATTTCGCGGAATATTAAAAAGCGAATATTTGAAAGTCAAGAGTGGCCCGGCGTCGAAACCCAAGCTTGCGTAGCTCAGGCCGCACCGTTCTACGACCTGCCTTGGTAGGACAGCGTTCCCGCTCTGTCCACCGAGCAAACACAAGGATCGCAGGGTAGACAGTCGAGACGACTGTCCACTCCGGCCATTTCTTAGCCCTTGTTCCCACCATCTCGTTGCTCAGCAAAGCTCTACTTCGCTGAATGTGCATCCGCAGTGAATCAAGAAAGATGGAGCCTGCCTGCGCAAATCCACACTTTGTGGAAACTGCGAAGGTGGACTCCATCCATACCCGCAGTGCCCGGTCGAGGTTGCAATCATTCTCCTATACACATCTGTAAGAATCCGTGCACAATCCGGGTGAATCCGCGCCCTATTTTACGAAAAGCATCTTGCGCACCTGAACGAAAGGCTTCTCCCCCTCTTTTTGAACATGTGCTTCGAGACGGTAGAAGTACATCCCCGTCGCCACCTCCTGTCCACGATCGTTTTTTGCATCCCACGTGACTGAATAGAACCCAGGGGACTGGAAGCCGTTCACCAGTGTCCGCACCTCTACGCCAAGCATCGTGTACACTCTCAGTGTGACGAGAGCCTCTTCGACAATGCCGTATTCGATGGTGGTAACAGGATTAAACGGGTTGGGGTAATTGTTTGAAAGAAAGAATTCCCCGGGTACGAGATGGACATCCTCTTCGATCGGCTCTGTGACAATTGCTTCAACGCCCACGCTGTCCGGGCTCGATTGGGCATTATGCTCAAAGACCACCCAGCCCGACCGAACGCCGGCGATCTCCCCCGCCCTCACAACCACTGAAAATGAGGCCGTATCCCCCGGAGGCACGACCACATTTCCTCCACCTACAGAGATCCAGGGTTGAGGCGAAAACACTCTTTGTATCGTCAATGAATCGTTCCCGCTATTGCGAATATCAATACGACCCGCCACCGTCGTTCGAGTTTGCACGTTTCCAAACGAGACCTCACGAGTACTCACGGAAAAGAGAGGTGCCTTGCCAACACCGGTTGCCAGAATCACCGCCCTTGAACCCGGCGCGTTGTGCGTAAATTCGATCTCTCCTTCATGCTCACCGATGGCCCTTGGCGAAAAAGAAACCACAAACGAGGAGAAGGACATTGGCGCTACCGTCAGAATCGTCGGAGAAAGGGCAAACGATGGATCAGTGGAGCGGGCAGAAACAACAAGCGTATCAGAACCGGCGTTAGCAATGTCGATCCTCCCCGTAGATCGTCGGCGTAATTTTGTGTCCTCGAAGATCAAGACGGGACTCGGCGGCACGAATACCGGCGCTCTCCCCACTCCCCGCACGATCAATGTATCGGGAATAACGCTCCCGCGGCGATGAACAATCAGCAGCCCCTCTTCTGACTGATCCTCTTCCGGACGAAAGTCGACATAGAGCCATGCTTCCCTTCCGTCCTCTGAGGTAGGACCTTGTTGAATAGCAAAGCGTGTGTTCGTAATGCGGGCAGAATCGATGGTTACCGCATCGAGAGTCAGGCCTCTGAGAACAATACTGTCTCTCTTCACCAATCGCGCCTTCAACGTTCCAAAGTTGAGGGTCCGGGGCTCAAACGAATACGCCGGTCCCCCGATGACCAGATCGGACAAGCCTGAGACTTCCACGGTCATTGCATGGCGTTCTACGTCGTGCGAGATTGTTCTGAGAGGTACCCACCGCTCACCCTGTCGTTGATACACTTGAAGCGAGGAAGGTACGATCCCGCCAGCCGATGCCAGATCGTCTTCAGAGTACGTTATCGTCGCGTGACCGGTAAAAGATCGGAGGCCGGAACCTGCAACGATACGGTAGTATTGACGGAGAATCTCAGGTGGGAGACCATCGCCTTTGATCGGCGCGGAATCGACATCGACAACGGTAATGCTCACCCTCGCAGAGCCCGAAAGGGATCGGACAGTAAGAATGAGAGGGAGATAATCGCTTTTGCCTCCGATATCCCAACGCAAGGTTCCAGGTGTTGAGACTAAGAATGTTAACTGACCGCGGACAAACTTCAGCTCGGAGGAGATCCTCTCGACGACCTGCGCCGTTACGATGTGAAAGGAGGCAAGGGACGATATGGAAAGAATCAGAACTCGATACCAAAGACTCATTCGCTCCCCGTTATCGTGAACATTCCTCTCAAACTTAGGAAACTCCCAACCACAAGTCAAGTGGCCTTCCATTCCCTGCCGGCAATCTTGCGCTACGTCAACCCAAAAAAGCCCGGTTCCTGTGGAGAAACCGGGCTTCAATCCTGGGATTCATGCCGAATCAACGAACAAGCAGCATCTTCTTCGTTTGTTCGAACTCTCCTGCTTTGATGCGATAGAGATAAAACCCGGTCGCGACCTGACGCCCGAGGAGATCCTTCCCGTCCCACCGTACAGTATGGTGTCCTGCCGAACGCTCGCTGTTGACGAGTTGCGCAACCTCCTGACCGAGGATGTTGTACACCGTCAGGGTTACGAACTGTTTCTGAGGAAGTTCAAAGCTGATTACCGTCTCGGGGTTGAAGGGGTTTGGGTAGTTCTGGAAAAGTTGATATGACGAAGGCGAGCCAGCCACAATATTGGGTACATCAGTCGTCCCGGCATTGAGTACTTGGCCGTTCGTCATATCGACAAGGGCTATGAACCTGACATAGCTAGTGTCGTTCGCGTAGGCGGAATACTCGACCACCCAAAAGATCTTTGTCGTGTCGGCGGCATATACCCATTTGAAATTCCCGCCGAAGATCATTCCGAGCGTCGACTGATACTGGTTGCGGAACGTCCTTCCTCCGTTTCTTTCCGCAACAGCAACTGCGCTATCGCTATCCACGAAGTTCGAAGGGATAGTCAACATATTTGCGAGCGGAAAGGCCAGACTATCTTCAACTGTCCGCCTCAAAGAAGAAGAAACGAACGAAGTGGGTTGTTTTGGAGAGGCTGACCACTTTCGTTTCGACATCTCCGTGATTCTCGAACTTTGCCCTCCGGGGGACCCGACAATTCCCGTATCGCCGAAGGCAAAGGCTGTCGTTGCAAAGACATAAGTACCTGTTTGGAGAGTAGGCGAATAGTATCCGTAAATCCAGAAGATCGATTTCCCGGTCGAGTCCACCGGAATGGTTCCGACGAACTTGAGCTGTTGATCATTCGCAAACCTCCCGGCCACATTATCTGCCCGCGGTTTGACATTGCGTGCCGTGGTCAGCGTAAGCTCCGGGAATGCGATATTGATTCCCGTCGGATTGTTCCCACTGACAACGACACTATCAGGTATACCATCGGCGTTTGGATCGTAGAATCCGATGAGATCCACGAACCCGAAATCTTCGATATCGCCGTCATGATCAACATCGACCGCCGCCGTCGGCCAATAAATGCCATCCCGCACGCCGGAGACAGAGTATGTGCCGTTCCCTGCAGCAAGGGCTGCCCGGCGCACGTTGATGTCACCCTGCGAAAACACCGGGTTATCGAGCAGCCCTACAACGATTTTGTTCGAAAGTTCTTGATAAGTCGCCGGCAATGTCACGGTCCCGCTCACGCTTTGTGTGCCGCTTGAAGTCGCGGTCGTGTAATTAAGCACGTACGGAGTACTCAGCATACTCCCATCCATGCTGTTGGCGGCGCTGACAATCCACACGAAATCCGTATTCGCGCTGTGTTGAACGTAGAGTGTGATGGTTCGGAAATCACTACTCAGTCGCACGGAATCAACCTGAACCGAATCTCCAGGATCCGCCGCGATGAAACCGATAGGGAGTTGATGATCTCCAAAGCGCCACGATGTGTCGAGCGGTGCTGAAAAAGTGAAACTGACCGAACCTTGCAGTGCAACGCTTGTTGCACCATTAACTGGAACAGAAGACAACACTGCAAAATCATTCTGACCAAGGACGACGTGCACATACGTCCCAAGTGCGATGATGAGATACTGTGTCAATCTCTGCATTTGTGAATCCTTTCGTGTTAAGATTGGGGGTTTCCCGATTGCATTCCAATATCAAAAAAACCGTGCCAACATTCAACGTGATGCTCGTGCTTTAACTCAACCGTTTCCTGAATCTCAGTACACTCGCCGTGAAGATTGTGATGCCAAACACAAGAAGCGCAACAGCCTGAGGCCAGAGCGTTTCGAGGCCAACTCCTTTGAGGAAGATCCCGCGCACAATTGCAAAGAAATAACGGAGTGGCATCGCAAGCGAGATATACTGGATAACAGTCGGCATATTCTCGATCGGGAAGACGAAACCGGAGAAAAACATCATCGGCATCATGACGAAGAAAATTGCTGTCATCATCGCCTGCTGCTGAGTGCGCGAAACGGTCGAGACGAACAAACCGAGACCGAGTGTGGTCAGCAGAAAGATGAGACAAAGAGAGAACAGCAGCCAAAAACCACCTTTGACAGGCAGGTCGAAGAAGAACGTTGCCACACCCACCACCAAAAACACATCGACAATACCGATCATGAGGAAGGGTACGATCTTTCCAATGATGAGCTGACGGGGACTAATAGGAGTAACGATCAGTTGCTCGAGTGTACCAAGCTCTTTTTCCTTCACGATCGCAAGGGAGGTCAGCAACATCGTCATCACCATCAACAACAGTCCAAGAACACCAGGAACCATGAAGTTGCGGCTTTTCAGCTCCGGGTTATACCAAACGCGAATCTCCGCATTGAGCCTCGGCGGAAGTGGTGCTCCCCCGCGGCGGAAAATTCTCTCAATAAGAATATCCTGGGAAAATCTCCCTGCAATTTGTGATGCGTAACTTAGTCCCACCCCACCTGAGGTTGTCTCTGATCCATCGGCAATTACTTGGACGGGTGCTGGCCTTCCTTGACCCAACTTTCGCTCGAATCCTGAGGGAATCACCAGAGCAACAGAGGCGTGCCCATCCTCCATGAGATGATCGATCTCGTAGTCTTTTTCCACATAATCGACAATCCGAAAGTATCCGGTGCTCGTAAAGCGCGCGACGAAACCCCGACTTGCCTCAGAACGATCAAGATCCATCACCAGCATCGGAATCTCGCTAACATCGAGATTGGCGGCATAACCCAGAAGGAGCAACTGAATGACTGGCGCAATGAAGCTCATGCCGAACATTTTCCGATCTTGGCGAAGCTGCAGAAATTCCTTCCGAACGATATGAAGTATCGTTTGCATGATCGTTAATGAAGAATCTTCCGTAAGCGAAGAGAACTTAATCCAACAGTAAACACCGCGTAAGCGACCAACATGAGAAGCTGATCCCAGAAAGCACTGAGACCGGCGCCTTTCAGAATGACGCCGCGCAAAGCAACAAGAAAGTATTTCGCGGGAATGAAATACGTTATGCCTTGAACAACTGCGGGCATATTCCGAATCGGAAAGACAAAACCTGACAGAATGAAGGTCGGGAGTAACGTCGAAAGGGTTGCAATCATAAACGCCACTTGTTGCGTCTCTGCAACGGTGGAAATCAGCAGACCAAATCCGAGACTTCCAACGAGGAAGATGAGCGTAACGAGAAAGAGCAAGAGGTAACTCCCCCGCACCTCCACATCAAACAGAAGATAACCGACAAGCAGAATCGAAACCGAGGCAAGGAGCGAGATAAGCGTATAGGGGATGGTTTTGCCGATTGCCATCTCGAGGGGTTGAATCGGTGAAACCATCATTTGCTCCATTGTCCCAAGTTCGCGCTCCCGTACAACGGAAAGGGCAGTCGATACAACCGCCACGACCATGAGTATGAACGCAATCAAACCCGGCACTAGGTATTTTGCGCTTCTCAGCTCAGGATTATACCAGACCCGCGGCTGGAGGTCGATTGGGATGGTTAAGCTCCCTCCGGCCACACGCTGAAATCCCGATGCTATGACGCGGAGCGAATATTGCTGGATGATTCCATTCACGTACCCGAGAACCGTGGAGGCTGTAAAGGAATTCGCTCCGTCGACGAGAACCTGAATACTTGCCTCTTTCCCCCGGGCCAAATCACGCGAAAATGTCGATGGAATCACCAGCACTACGCGTACTTCCCCGGCATCAAGCAGCCTGTCGATTTCGCGAGGGCTCTCGACGTGGCGCTTTAAATCGAAGAACTCGGAATTCCAGAATTGCTGCGCAAACGCTCTGCTGGCTGCACTTCGATCTTGGTCATAGACCGCAATGGAGGTGTGCTTGACATCGAAGTTCAGCGCATAACCGAACATGAGGAGCATGAGGGCGGGAATGAAGAGCAGAACACCGAGAATCCTCTTGTCCCGTCCGATCTGTCTGAACTCTTTTCGAACTATCGGGAGAATCGTGGTTGCTGGCATAAACTTGTGAGGTAGGACAGGACTCCCGTCCTGTCCGCCAAGATGAAACGCCATTGCGAAGATGGACAGTCGAGAACGCCTGCCTCCCTTGTCAGATTCTCAAGAGGGAGCAAGACTTTCCTCCCGACCTCCCCTTTGTTGTCTTGCGTCCTCTTCTGCAATCAAATGAATAAAAACATCTTCCAACGAAGGAGCAATCGGGTCGATACGCCCGTAGTTGATCCGGTGCTTTTTCAAGATCTTCTTGATGCCCGTCGTTGCGTCAACTTCTTTTCGCGTGCTGATGTGAAATGCCGATCCAAAAATTGATGTCTCAACCACCCAATCCTCTTGCTGAAGGATTTCCATCGCCTCAACAGGGCGATCCGCGGTAACCTCATACATTGCGTACTTGTCCAGCTCGCGTTTTAGTTCGGATGGTGAGCCGAGAGCAATGAGTTTCGCGGCGTAGACAAGTCCGATCACACTACAATGTTCCGCCTCGTCGAGATAGTGCGTTGTTACAAAAACGGTAACACCGCGGTCGGA
The DNA here is from genome assembly GCA_035559595.1 of Bacteroidota bacterium. GTDB lineage: Bacteria > Bacteroidota > Ignavibacteria > UBA10030 > UBA10030 > DATMBF01. The sequence continues at coordinate 87,971 of DATMBF010000034.1, forward strand.
AAGCTCATAGATAAGATTCCAAAAGTTCCTCCGTGAGACCGGGTCGACCCCGCCCGTCGGTTCATCAAGAAACACAATCGGAGGCTCATGGAGGATCGCGCACCCAAGCGCAAGTCGCTGCTTCCATCCCCCTGAAAGCGTTTTCGTCAACGCATCTTCTTTGCCGACCAGCCCTGCCATCTCCAATACCCAATCCTTTTGCTTCTTCAAAAGCGTATTGGTGAGGCCATAGATGCCTCCGTAGAAATCGATATTCTGTTCGACGGTGAGATCCTCGTAAAGAGAAAACCGTTGAGACATATAACCGATGTTGGCTTTGACATCATCGGGATTCCTGCGCACATCGATCCCCCCGACGAAGGCTTCGCCCGATGTCGGCTCAAGCAAGCCACACAGCATCCGGATCGTCGTTGATTTCCCCGCGCCGTTCGGACCAAGAAACCCGAAGATCTCTCCCTTCTTCACGCTGAAGCTCATGTCGTTGACGGCAACAAACGAGCCAAACCGCTTCGTCAGGTTCCGGACGATGACGGCAAAATCATTGTTCGTATGGTGTGAAGGGGTCATCAATCTGACGCTCAAACCTGAAGCAGAAGTATAGGAATTATCCTCTTTACCTGACAGTTGCTCCTACTGCTCGGTTCAGCCGCGCAGTAGCAAGAGCATGATCGATCATTGCGTTCGTGAACGAGATTCTCGCCCGCATTAAAGCCGTTTCCGCATCAAGCATCTCGGCATTCGTCACCAATCCCTGCTTGAACTTCTCGGATGTCATTCTGTGGCTTTCGGTCGCTTGGTTCAGTCCATCCTCAGCGACAGAGATTTTCTCTCGCGCCTCCATTTGCTTGAAGTACTGCTGAGCAACCTCAAGTGCCACTGCGTCCTCCAGTTGCGCGAGGTTGGCTTGCGTCTGTGCAAGCATTGCCTCCGCTTGCGTTGTCTGAGCAGAGGTGGCCAACCAGTCCCAGAGATTCCATTGCAGACTCACGCCAACATCCCACGATCCCTCCCACCGATCCTTCGGGGGAATGATGCGAGGGTTAGGCCTTGCATAGTCATAGCCGGCGCTCACCATCACTTGCGGAAACCAGCCGCCTCGAGCGGCGACAACACCGGCCTTGCTCATTGAATGCCGATGAACCATGGCTTTGAGCTCGGGTCTTTCCATTCGTGCCTTCTTCATGAGAGTGGCAAGATCGTCAATAGATTGGCGAACGGCCACTACAGGCGTGTCTACGGGAATCGTGTGAGTCTCCAACGCCACACCGATCATGCTATTCAGCACCATCGCAGCAAGACGAATCCCGCTTTGCGCCTCTACGTGGCGAAGCTGCACATCGGAACGTTGGGCCTGAACTTTCAGCACATCTCCCTCGGTGGCCAAACCTTGATCGGCAAAGTTTCTGATTTCCCTCAGGCGCTCGTTCAATTGTGTTACCGATTGAGCAAGGACTTCCTCCAGTTTTCTTGCACGGTAGAGATTCCAGTAGGCAACAGTAACATTCAGTTCGAGCTCGGAACGATCTCTCGCAAACTCCTCACTGGCCGCGCTGACCTGATAATCGGCAATATCGATGCTCTTCGCGAGTCGAAAGCCCGTAAACAGAGGCTGCTGGAGTGAGAGGCGAGCAGAATAGTTGTGCGTGACGACGGGGAACAACGTCTGTCGTCCGATGACCGGAAGCGTGATGGCGAATTCCTCCACACTGCTAAGCAGTACCGCGCGACTTGAAAGCCGCAATTGAGGAAGCACCGCGCTTCGTGCTTCCGTATATTTGGCTTCTGCTGCCAGGATACGAGCCTGTGCCATTTTGAGTGTCGGATGTTGATCGGCGGCACGCCCAATGGCCTCGGTAAGGGTCAGACGGAGTTCCTCACCCGGAGTGACGCCAAGACGCTCTTGCGCGAGGATCCGCTCGATCCCGCTAAAGGAGAAAGTGAGTATGAACAGTGTATTGACAAAGAACGTTTTCATGATTCCCTCACGGTGAAGCAGTTGTTCGGTGAATGAACACATCTTCGAGCGATGCAGCCACTACGTTTGCTGAGGAAACGGTGATGTTCGCTTTCCTAAGCTCCTTGATGACAGCCTCCAGCGAACGTGATGATTTGCCGAAAATCGCATGAATACGGTCGCCGAACAACTCCGCTCGATTCAAACTCTTGCTTTCACGAAGAACCGAAATGGCTTTGCGCGGGTTGGAGCAGAGGATTTCGACGATCCGGTATGGGAACGAGGCCTTAACACGTTCCGGCGTGTCACACTCCAGCAACTTGCCCTGATGCAAAAGTGCGACACGTGTGCTGCGTTCGGCCTCGTCGAGGTATGGCGTGCTCATAACAATCGTAACACCGGTCTTTAGGACAGCAGAAAGAATTCTCCAGAAATCCCGACGCGAAACGGGGTCGACCCCCGTTGTCGGCTCGTCAAGAAAAATAATGTCAGGCGTGTGAATGAGTGTGCAGACAAGGGCAAGCTTCTGTTTCATGCCGCCGGAAAGTCGGTCTGCCAAGCGACTGCGGAACGGTGTCAGGCGCGTAAACTCCAAAAGCTCTTCTTTCCGCTTTTTGAAGTCGGTCAGCTTATGGATCTCTGCAAAAAAATCGATGTTCTCGTCGATGGTAAGATCACCATAGAGGCTGAAGCGTTGCGAGAGGTAGCCAATGCGGTGCTTGATTTCGGTACGGTTGGTCTTGAAATCAAGCCCAAGAATGCTCACCAACCCATCCGTTGGAGGAAGCACACCACACATCATACGAATACTTGTCGTTTTCCCGGCGCCATCCGGACCGACGAGCGAGAAGATCTCGCCACGATTGATTCGCAGAGTAAGCCCATCCACCGCCACAACCACGTGTTGCTTGTTGGGGAAGGTCTTGCTGACGTTCTCGAAGAGAACAGCGGCTTCTTTTGTTTGGGTCATTCTGTTACCTGCCTGATCACGACATCGGCGGGAATGCCGGCTTTTAGGGCGTGGTCCTGATTGTCAACTGCGACTTTGACGGCAAAGACAAGCTTCGTGCGCTCGTCTTTCGTTTGAATGTTCTTTGGCGTGAATTCGGCCATCGGCGAGATGTACGTTACGCGTCCTCGAAAGCTTCGGTTCGGAAAGGCATCCACCATAACTGATGCTTCATTGCCTAGCCGGATTCTTGGTAAGGAAGCTTCCGGAACGTAAATCGTGACGTTCATCTCCCCTAAGTCCGCAATTCTCGCTACGGCCATTCCCGGTGCGACAATCTCACCAACCTCCACAAAGCGCGTCGTAACCGTACCCCCAATCGGGGCCACGATGGTGCAGTCTGCAACTTTCTTCTGAAGCGCCGCGACTTGAGCCGCCGCTTGATCACGACGCGCACGTGCCATTTGTATTTCTTCGAACCGGGAGCCTTTTCGCAACTTCTCGAAATTCTGCTGTGCCAGGGTATATCTTGTGCGTGCATCTTCCAGCTGCTTTTGCGAGATGCTCTTTGCCGCAAAAAGCTCTTCCATTCTTTTCAAGTCGCTTTCAGCACTTTTGTAATTCGCTTCAGCCTGGATAACATCTTCTTCACGCGCCCCCTTGACGGCGAGGCGATACTGTGCCTCAGCTATCTCGAGCCCTGCCTCCGCCTGGCGCAGCTGATGGAGAACATCTGTCGGATCAAGTTGCACGAGCGTGTCGCCAACCTGGACGGGCATTCCCTCTTGGGCAACGACACGAGAAACAGCTCCTCCCACAAGCGAACCCACCGTTACCTCTGTCGCTTCGAGAGTCCCTGATGCGGATATTGTGTTATCGTCGTTGTCTCCGCAACCGGCGAGGAGAAACAATATGGTGAACCTTATGAGGAGAGATTTCATGAAGGCCTCGACTAGAGTTGTTTGGAATACGTCGGTTCAAAAAAGTGAAACCGCACCCTGGTATCATCGGTCAGCACCCCTTCGAAAAGAATCTTGAAGATCGCTTTGAACGCAATCTCGGGGGAGAAAGCGTTTTCAGAGAGGGTCTTAGGATTCATGATGCCCTGCATAGAGTGAAGAAAAACAAGCATGAAGAGGGCGTGATCAACATCGCTGCGGAAAACCCCCTCCTGCTTCGCCTGAATGAACATCTTTTCGATTTTGGTGAAGAGATGTTCGCGACGAAAGTCCTCCATTTCCTTCCAAAGACCGGGGGCAAAGCGTTGGAGGTCTTTTTGAAATTGCAGGCTGATCTTGCTCATCAGACTGCCGATGAGGGAGAGCAGGTCCGTCATCTTTTGCTCGAAAGGCCTGTCGGACTCCACAATAGCTTCCACTTTGCGTTCGATAAATTTCATCATGAACCTCACGACGCCTTTGAGGATATCATCCTTGCTGGGGAAAAATTTATAGACGGTCTTCTTGCTCATGCCAAGCTCTTCGGCCAGCTCATCAACCGTGACCTTGGAGATGCCACTTTGAAAGAATCTGTCCCGGGCGGTCTCAATGATCCGTTCTCTATCTCGCAATTCTGCCATGTCTGCCTCTGATTGTAGAAACTATTAAAGTGTTTAGAGTTTCCGCAAGCTTAAGAAAAATTCCGCCGCACCATAGGTCTGCAAAGCGGAATTGCTTGAGTGATGCAAGTTGACAGGGATGTGAGAATTTTTGTTCGATACAGGTGTTGATTTATAATAACTTACGGGGGTTTTTTGCCACGAAGTTGAGATGTGTTGACAAGGATAGAGCTTAAAAGTTAAGCTGTGCCAGATAGTTGAGATTGTAGGACAGTGGATTCTTTAGGAAATACGGTGGATGTGTCGGAGTGATAAGTGACCACTCCGACACACTCCGACATGAATTCTTTAAGAAAAAGTGAGGTTTGTCGGTATGGCACTCCGACAAACCCTATGTCTAAGTCGTATGTCATCGTGTCAGCTACTACTTTGAAGCTTGTGTGATAAGTAATGTGATTCTATCTCCTAGCTCGCTAGTCACTTTAAGGTGGTATCTGTCTCCAGTAGATGAAATTATTTGAAGTTGATCATTGACCGCAACTCTAACATTATCTGGCGAGAGTGGTTTCCCTTCTGCATCGAGCACAGCATTCAAACCGATAAAAGCGAGCGAGGATTTAGATAGATCGCTACTGAGAAAGCGTATCCCCACCTGACCATCGAGAATTAATGACATTTGACCAGCCAGAACAGTTACAGTAACGGGTTCGAACTTAGATGTAGCTGATTCGTGTTCAGGTTTGGGTTGGTCGAATCTCGCCATAATGACTGGTTGGTCGAATGAATACCAACC
>DATMBF010000035.1:0-6738 GCA_035559595.1 Bacteroidota bacterium
GCAACATTGCCTACAGGACTCATCGCCGCAACCGGATCAATGGCTGCTACAACAGTCTCACCGCTTTCACTTTCGTAGACGATGACATTGCAGGGAAGCATTAACCCGATATCTCTTTCAGCCTGAAGTGCTTTATAGGCGTTTGACGGATTGCAGGCACCTAAGATCTTGTACTTCCGGAAGTCCACCTCCAACTTCTTCTTCAGCGTTTCCTTGACATCAATCTCCGTCAAGACCCCAAATCCTTCTTTCTTGAGTTCTTCCGTGACCTTTTCGACTGCTTCTTCCAAGGAAAGATTCACGGTTGTTTTGAAAGCATAGTTTGTTGTTTGCATTGGTTGTTCCTTTCAGATGAAATATTCTAATCATAGAGAATCGTGCCGCTCGATAAGCCCGTCAGCCTTGTCCTACACGGAGTCCGTTCAGAACCGCCAAGAGTTCAGAGGCCTCGTGAAAGAATACGGCGATAGCCACGGTCATAATGCCAACAAGTGCCGACGGGATAAGTACCGCCAATACAAGCAAAGAGAAAACGATGTTTTGAAAGCTGATTGCTTTTGACCTCTTCCCAAGTGAGATGGCATAGACTACTTTTGAAAGATCGTCTGCCATAAGGGCTGTATCGGCCGCCTCAATCGCCGCATCCGATCCAGCGATTCCCATCGCGATTCCAACAGTTGCCCGTGCAAGTGCGGGCGCATCATTAATGCCATCTCCAACCATCGCCACCGGCCCGTACTCTCTTTCCAGCTCCTCGATTGCCCTGATTTTATCCTCCGGCTTGAGATCGGCTCTGACGTCATCGATGCCGAGTTCTTTCGCAATCGCACGCGCAGTCACACTGTTGTCGCCCGTCAGCATCGCTACTTTGATCCCAAGCGCATGGAGCTCGCCGATCACACGCTTTGCCATGTCCCTCACCTCGTCACGAAGCGCAATGACACCTGCAATGGATTTGCTTGTGCCGACAAGGACCACCGTCTTTCCTTCATTTGTAAGTCTCTCAGTATCCGGGATTCTGTCAGGATTCAGTCCTAGCTCTCCAAACAAGTCTGGTTTTCCAACATACACGACATTGTCTCCGACCCGTGCTTTCGCCCCTGCACCAACAAGGGCGCTGAATTCGGTTGCCACGGGGCCTTCAACGTCCATCTCCCTTGCTTTTTCAACGATGGCCTGTGCGAGAGGATGTTCGGAAAATCTCTCAACGCTGTATGCCAGAGCGATAACGCTTGTGGTGTCGCCGTTCACAGCAATGATATCAGTGACGACAGGTCTGCCCTTCGTTAGCGTCCCTGTTTTGTCAAATGCAACCACCTTGGTCTTACCGAGGTTTTCAAGGTGAACACCTCCTTTGATCAAGACGCCGGATCGGCCTGCCCTCCCAATTCCTGCGGCGATTGCCACAGGCGTGGACATGACAAGAGCACATGGTGCAGCTGCAACGAGAAGAACGACTGCACGCGTTGCCCATTCTGAAACCGGAACACCAAGGAGCGGCGGAACGATAACGAGAAGCAAGGAGGAGAGAAGAACCACAGGCGAATATCGCCTTCCAAACCGATCGATGAAGAGCTGTGTATTGCTTTTCTGTTCCTGTGCTTCCTCAACGAGGTGAACCATTTTGGAGAGGGTGTTGTCCGCAAACGTTGCTGTTGCCCGAATCTTCAATGCACCCTCCTGGTTGATGGTGGCGGCAAAAACCTTCATTCCTTCTTTCTTCTCGACGGGAATAGACTCACCAGTTACCGGAGCCTCATTGATGCTGGAACTTCCTTCCATAATAACACCGTCGGTCGGGATAGACTCACCCGGTCTCACGACAAGGATTTCGCCAACCGCGATCTCTTCTGCGGGAATAGCTCTTTCTTGACCATCCTTTAGGATTCTTGCTTCCTTCGGCGCTAGGTCCAGCAATTTCCGTATGGAGGCGCGTGTTCTCGCATACGTGTACTCCTCCAAGCCCTCCGCCGCACCGTAGAGAAACACGAGGAAAGCTGCTTCATCCCACATACCGAGAATTGCAGAACCTACGGTGGCAGCAAGCATAAGGATCTCGATGCCGATTTCCCTCTCCTCGATCAATTCCTCAATTCCCTCACGGATCCAATGATATCCACCGAGGACAATCGCAACGGCATACAGAGCAACTTCCATACTGGGATTCAGCAGCTCAGCATGAGCAAGGGCAAAAGCAATCCCCGTGATACCCCCCGCCATCAGGGCGTTTCGCATCGGTGGATGGGTGTACCATTTACCCTCAAAGATGTCTTCGCGCTCAGTGCGTTTCATTGTTTCCTCATTTGCAAATGCTGGACGTGATTTTACTTGAATGTTGAATTCCTCATTTCAATGTTCCTCTCCGAATGTTTCCTTCGCCAGCTCTGATTTCAGAAAGAACCCCCCTTTGATGACAATCTTTTCTCCGATGAGCAAGCCGTCAAGAATCTCTGTAAACTCTCTTGTTTCGACTCCTGTGCGCACATCCCGTTTTTCGAATGTTGTGTCGTTCACAGCTACAAAAACGAAGTGCTTTTCTGTTTCGCCTAACAAGGCGCTCGCAGGGATTTTGATCGTTTCCTTGCCAAGCTCCGTTTGAATGTGGACGTTACAGAACATCTCTGGTTTGAGCTTGCTGTCTTTGTTCCGAACCTCGATACGTGCCTTCACGGTGCGTGTCTTCTCGTCCAGAACTCCGTAAACAGTGGAGATCTGGCCCTCGAAGAACTCGTCAGGGTAGGCGCTCACTTCAACACGTGCCTTCATCCCTGCCCGGATACGCGGCAGGTCTTTTTCATAGATATCGGCAAGCACCCAAAGCGTCGAAAGATCGGCAAGTTCATACAACTCGGAGCCTGTTTGTACAGCTGCCCCTTGCCGGACGCTGTTGTCGACGATGGTTCCGGCAAACGGAGCGCGAACAGGAAGGTATATCTTCGGTGCCCGGCTTGATTCAATTTCTCTTACATCACCATCTGTCACGCCGGTGACAAGAAGTTTTCTCGTAGCTGATTCATAAATCGATTGAGCTGTTGATCGCTCCTCACTGCCCGATCTCTCTGAGCGTTGCAGCCGTTCGACCGCCTGGAGAAACTCAGACTGCATCGAGAGAAACTCCTGACTGAAGATCTCGACCAAGACTTCGCCCGCCGTGACTCTGTCATTGATGAAAGTATAAACCTTCTCGATGCGCCCCCCGACACGAGCTGTGATGCGAGCAAGCTTTCGCTCATTGTAGCTCACTTTCCCGGGCAGAGTTAATGGAATGGCAACGGATTTCTTCTGCACCGTCTCGACCCGGATTCCCGCATGGAGCACCTTGTGCTTGTCCAGATGAACGATTCTGTTTTCTGCTGATTCAGACCTATCTTCGGTATGGCTCACTTCCGACCCTTCATCCGTTGTTTTCCCGCATCCGCTTACCAGGAGAAGTACAAGAATCCCGGTCAGGAACGTTCGTGTTGCAGATGTCAAATACTTCATACAGTCTCCAGTTCAGTTATTGATCGTCGAATTGTAATTCAGCCGCTGCCTCAAGATCGGCAACAGCGTTGACAAAGTTAAGCAGGGCGCGAGCGTATTCGACTTTTGTCGCTCGGTATGTGCGATAGACATCAATCAGATTCAGCGCATCGATTTGATTGTTCTGATACTGTGCAATGCCGTTCTTGAGTATGTCTTCAGCATCAGCCAGCAGGGTTGCGTCGAAGACTTTGACCTGTGTCTCGGCAACATCGACACGATTGAAGGCATTCAGAAGGCTTGCACGAATTCTACGTTGCGTGGACAAAAGATTCAGTTCGGCAATGCTCACACCGGCGGAAGCCTCTTGCACAAGGCCCTTTGGTTCTTGCCAGAACCAGAGCGGGATCGAAAGTCCGAGCTGAATGCCCAAACTGGTTGATGTTGTACCGGTAAACTGATTCGCGTTGAACGGCGGTTCTTCTGCCCGTCGCTGCCGAAACAGTCCAACGGTCAAATCCGGCAAATAGCTTGTTTTCGCCAACGACAACGTGCTTTGTTGTCTGGCAACGGCACGCTGGGCAATCCTGGAGATAGCACTCTGATTCATCAAGCGTTGAAGGAGTGTGTCTCGTTCTGCACCAAGAGGTGAATAGAAGAGACTATCCGTTAACTCAAACACCTGGTCCGGATTTTTTCCGAGCAAGAGGTTCAGCTGAACCCTTCGCGCCTGTACGTCGCGCTGAGCCTCGACAAGATCATTGTTAAGCCGTGTAAGCTCTACTTTTGCCCGAATGACATCGAGATAGGTCCCCGTTCCGGCTTTCAAGCGAGCATTGGCAACGTCGAGAAAATCTTTCAGCAGCATCGCCTGCTCCTGAAGATTTTCAGCGATGTGCCTACTGAAGAGGAGGTTATGGTATGCTTTCTTCACGCGCGCGGTAACAACAATCTTTGCCCGCTCGTATTGGAGCTCAGCGATTTGCTTATCGGAGGTTGCAACGTCGATCCGGATGGAGCGCTTTGTTGGAAACTCGATTGGCTGAACGATTCCGATATCCTTCTCATCAGCGTCAGCAATGTTGAAATTCAACGGTGTTTCACTCCAGCCGAATCCAAGTTCCGGGTTGGGAATTCTGCCGGCTTGAAGGACGCGTCCGCTGGCAGCGTCGATCTCTTTTTGCGCTCGCAAGAGTTCAGGGTTGTTATTCAACGCCAAGCGTATGGCATCCTGTAGGGATAATTTCTCTGCTTTCCCTGAAGCTTTCGGTGCCAGCTGACCGAATGCCATAAAAGGGAAAAGGAGAAAGATCATCCCGACTGTTGGGAAAATCTGTTTCAAGTTTGACCTCGTCTTAGTTGATAGAGATATGATGCGCGAAGTACGCTCAAAGGCGCGCGATCAGATATGCGAGATCGTCACCTTAGAGATAGACTTACGAAAGGGAGAACGTTATGAAGCTACCGGAGGACGGTAGATGAGACGGTCAAAGCCGAAGGGGAGTGCCGTCGTTGCCGGGAGAAATGAGTATTGCTGAGAAGAATAGGAAACAACATCGAAGTAACCGCCGGCAATCGTCGGAACGTGGCACACACAGGAGCAATCGTTTGAACTGGCGCCGGAAGTTGAAGACGAAGTGTCGTGCTTGTCGAGCAACGAGCAAATGAGTGAGGCGCAATCCTCATTGCTGTTTCCAGTCAGGCAATCAGGGTCACCGCACCAGAAAAGGGAAAGCGTGAACACGACCGCAATAAGCAGTGCCGCGAAAGGAACGATATGTCTCTGATATGCCTGTATCATGCCTGACCAATGTAAGAAATCATACCTCAAAATCAAAATGTTGTTTTTGACCTAATCTAGGATTCTTCCATCTTTGAGTTTGATGATTCTTTTTGCGGTTCTTGCAAGATCGAGATTGTGCGTCACAGCCACGATTGTCAGACCCATTCGGAGAAGGTCGGAGAATATCTTATAGACAATTTGGGCGTTGGTTGAATCAAGATTCCCCGTTGGCTCATCTGCAAGAAGAATTTTCGGGTCATTAATTAACGCTCGTGCAATGGCTACCCGTTGCATTTCACCGCCTGAGAGTTGAGAAGGCAAGTGATTCGCCCTCTCAGCCAGGCCGACCAGACCCAGTAATTCTTTTGCTCGTTTAGCCTTTTCCGTCCGTTGGCCATTGCGACTGAAAACAGACGGTAGTAGAACGTTTTCCAGTGCAGTCAGCGTTGGCAAGAGGAAGAATTGTTGAAAAACAAATCCGATTTTGCTGTTTCGTATCCGAGCGAGTTCTTTCTCTTCAAGAGTCCATGTCTCCACACCATCAATGGTGACGACACCGGAGGTCGGTTTGTCCACGCAGCCAATCAGATTTAGCAGAGTAGATTTCCCCGAGCCGGAAGGACCAACGATTGCAACAAACTCGCTTTGTGCAATGGAAAGACTCACTGCTTCAACGGCGTGAATTTTCTCCGCCCCTCGCGGGTAGAGCTTCACAACTCCTTTGAGTTCAATAACGTTATTCATTTCTGATCGCCTCCATTGGTGAAATCCGGGATGCCCGATAGGATGGATATAAGCCTGCAAGAGCCCCAAGTATTAGCGTTACTCCGGTTGTTATGAGTACAACAAACATGTCTGGGCGAAGGAGCTTGCCTGCGGGAATGTAAGGCAGAAACTGACGGATCCATTGTTCTACACCCGAGGAGAACAAGAAGCCTGCGGTGATTCCGCTTGCGATACCGATAACACAGATAATGAGCGTCTCGATGGTAACGAGCTTGAGGACATCGAATGGTTGAGCACCCACACAGCGGATATAGCCAAATTCTTTTTGTCTCTCAAACGTCGCCATCAGGATGGTGTTCAAAAGGCCAAGTCCGCTCACGAAAAGGGCAATAAGCAACACAGAATACATCAGCGCTTTGGTGCCGCCGATAAGCTCAAGGATTCTCTTGCTCATATCTTCCGCAGGGACTACATACACATCGGGGAGCGTTTCGAGCTTGTTCTTGACTGATTGTAGCTGGGAAACATCATAGAGCTGGACACCGACAGCAGTCAGCTTCCCTTCTTTGCGGAAATGCTTCTGGGCTACATTGATTGGCAGGTAGTAGAATCCGTCATCTTGCCCAAACGTTCGCTCCAAGATGCCGACAACTTCGAACTCAGCGTCGAGAGTCTCGATGTAAATCTTATCCCCCACATTACGCTTTTCGATGCGCGCGACTTCGGAGCCGAGAATGATAGAATGTTCGTCCTTAAACCAACTCCCC
>DATMBF010000036.1:0-5070 GCA_035559595.1 Bacteroidota bacterium
AACGATGGGGAGGGACTCCATTACCCCGAATTGCCTCACAAGGCATTCTCGCGGTAATTGGATTGATTCTTCCAAAGCCGGCTGCTCCCCGCCGTCATCACGTTTCCCGGGCACGCTCAACTGTCGATAATCTTGCGGATCTTCATCAAAACCTCATTCGGAATATACGGTTTCTGGACGAACTCCCAGGCACCTGCATTCATTAATTCTGCCTTGATATGCGGTTCGAGATACCCGCTTGCAAGGATCACTTTCACGTTAGGATTCAATGCCCTGAGCCCGAAAAACACTCCTCGTCCATCCAACTTCGGCAGACCCACATCCATCAAGACCAAATCAATCTTGTCTTTGACCTGTCGATACAGTTCGACTGCTTCCTCACCATCCTTAGCCGTGAGTACCGTATATCCGTTCTTTTCAAGCAGGGATTGAACCAACGTCCGCAGCAATTCTTCGTCTTCGACGACAAGTATCGTTTCTGTTCCGGCTGGGGCTTCGGTGTATTCCTTCGTCTGCACGCTGGTCGGTTCCATTGTGTGCTGTTGGACGGGAAAGTAGAGATGAAACTCTGTTCCGTGTCCGACTACGCTTTCCACCTCGATGAACCCCTTATGGCTCTGGACAACACCGTAGACCATCGCTAATCCTAAACCCGATCCTTTTCCTCGGGCTTTGGTCGTGAAGAAGGGTTCAAAGATGCGGCTCAGTGCTGCCTGTTCTATTCCCATCCCCGTGTCTTTGACGGTGATACGCACATAGCGTTCTTCCTTGGCGTCGGGGAATCGTTCGATGATCCTCTCCCCCGGTATGGTCGTGGTGGTAATCGAGAGTTTGCCTCCCGATGGCATTGCATCACGAGAGTTCACACACAGGTTTAAGAGCGCCTGATATAACTGATTCCGATCAGCATGGATGGTGGGAAGAGCGTTCTCCAATTCCAACGAGTAACTAATGGTTTTGGGAAACGTCTCTTTGATCATCTGAATCAATTCCTCCACCACATCGTTCACTCGAACGGATTCAATCAGCACCTCGCTTTTGCGCGCGAAGGTAAGTAACTGTCTGACCAATTCGGCTCCCCGGTGTACGGCTTTCGTGATTGCTTGTACGCTAAAGCGAATTTTATCCGGTTTTTCCGCCGGCCGTTCAAGGATCGACGTATGGCCGAGGATGATCCCCAGAATATTGTTGAAGTCGTGCGCGATTCCTCCGGCCAGCGTGCCAAGGCTTTCCATCTTTTGTGCCTGGCGAAACTGTTCTTCAAGAACCCTTTGCGCCGTAACATCTCGAATGAATCCACGATACGCGACGATATTACCATCCTTATCCCGAACCGCCGTGGCCGTTTCTAGGACGATAAGCTTTTTCCCATCCTTTCTCTTCAATTCTAATTCCAGATCTTTCACATATCCCTTCTGTTGCATCATCTGCTTAAACTTTTCCCGTTGACCTGCATCCCAGTATAGGTCATTTGCAATGTCAACAGTGAGGAGCTCTTCCTTCGAAGCGTAGCCAAACAACCGCACGCCGGAAGGATTGATATCGAGAAATCTTCCGTCCGAGGTGCTCACGAATAGAACATCCTTAGACTCTTCGAACAGTGTCCGATACCTGGTTTCGGACTCTTTCGTTTTCTCAAAGAGTCTTGCATTCTCTATGGCCAGCGAGCCGTGTGTGAGAAACAACTCAACAAGATGGAACTCGTCCTGAGTGAACGGAGGGTCCGCTTTGCGGGCCACGTTAAAGACGCCAAGGACTTTTTCTTTCGACCGAATCGGGACACTGATGAGGTGCTCACAAGTCACGGACGCCCCTTCAGGATACAGTGAACGAGGATCAAGGTGGGCATTGTTTACCAGTTCAGCTTTGCCGGACAGTGCGATAGCGCCGGCGACACCACTGCCCAAAGGAATAGTCCATTGATCAAGGTCCGGCGAAATCCACTCGGTTCCAATCAAGATGTATGGCCTCAAAACTGCGGCATGGTCATCAAGCCAATACAATGCACAGGTATCGTAACGCAAGACATTTCGGAGCGCCTGAAGAATTTGATGGATTACCTCATTCAGATCGAGCGTGGAGAGCATTACTTGGGATATTTCGAGCAGTTGCTTGCGCTGTTCGGCAACGCGCTCCAGAGCTTCCTGTGAACGCATGCGCTCGGTGACATCATTGAGCGAAACGACGATACTCGCTTCTTCTTCTTCTTCTTCTTCTTCTGCAAGAAATATTCTTGCCACGTCGTATTCGAGGATAAGCTCTTCCACATTTGTGCGATAAGATTCCATACTGTTATCCTCCAATACTATTGCACTTTGGCAATTCGCCGTAGTTGTTTTTGAAATTGTTGAGAAGCTCCCTCTCCAGTATTCGATAATGTTCGGTGCGACTGAAGCGGACAAAGACCTCGTGCTGTTTCAGAAAATGACTGAGCTGGTCGTTTTTAACTCCGTTCCCCGAGTAGCTTGCGATCCGCTTTCGCAGGTCACGGGAGCTTCCGACGTAAATGACATCGCTCTTGTATCTTGCATAGTTGAGTTTCACCGCAATACTGAGCTCGTACACACCAGGCTCGGAGGGTATTCTATTGAATTTCTTTTCCGACAATTTTCGATACTCACTGAAGGCAATGTCTCTGCCGTAATAACAGGCAGCTCGTTCTTTGTAATTGGGAATGTTCAAGAGCTTTCTGCAGTTGCAGACGGTGCGATGTGAAAGATGGATTCCCTCCTGAGCTAAAAGGGATTGGAGCTGCCTGTCGTTCAACGGACGCTCGGTGCTGTGAATCAGTTCTTTGATCCTACAGGCATAGATTCGCTTGGGCGACGGGAAGAGACTTTTCAGGTTGATTATCTCATGATGAGGGGTACGCACAAACAATTTTGGCACCAGACGCGAGAGACGGCTCTGGTCGAGATACCGCAAGGGATACATCGTAAGGAATTTTTGAAACGTTAGCGGACGCAGGTGGACATCCTTACCGGAGATCCAGTAGCGACGCTGGTATTGAAGAAGGCTGTTCACAATGTGCAGCGCAAATGTATTTCTGGTGTTGATCCAGTTCAATGAGCAGATCATCCTATCATCCGTAAGGTGACCGGTTGGGAATATCCTAACCAGTCGGTCGTCGCGGATCCGAAAACAGAGTTTGCCCCGCTGGATCGTGACCGTTCCAAAGACCTGTTCCGGGGCCTCGACCCGATGGTCTCGCGAGGTTGCCGTGTTCTGGCGGACAGGTCGTCGAGGTCTGTGGGATTTCTTGACGAGAGCGACTTCTCTGTGAGAAGAGTTTGATCGTTCCTGTGTGATCCTTTCGATATACGCAAGATACTTGCTGAGCGGCATTTCGAGTACTTTGGCAAGGATGATCTTACCGACGGTTCGTTGGTTCATTCGGAGAGAACATCAGCGGCTTTGTTTTGCTATGTCAGTTGCTTTTTGAGCGATTCGTATTTCGGTCCGGTTTCCGTTCAATATCTTGGTTTTTATTTCGGAGAGAATTCGTTGTGTCAGTTCTTCCTTTGTATAATGTAACTGTGCTGCATACTTGTCGACAATGTCATTAAAGGCCTTATTGTGTTTGTAGATGTTGAGCTTTTCCGTGAGGACGATAACGGCTTCAGGCATAAATGCAAAAATCTGTTCGATAACGTTCCTGAAGTGGGTTTCACGCCGGCGCAACACTTCCTCAGCTTGTTTGCTCATCTCTTCAGCGGATTTCCGCCGGGTGATGTCGCTGCTAATTCCAAGCATAGCAACGACGTCGCCACGGTTGTTGCGAAGCGGAACTGTATGCGTCTCAAGCCATCGCCGCGTTCCCCTTCGACCAACAATTTCGAACGTCAAAGCTCCCGATTCCCCGCGAAATGCGCTTTCGACGAGCATGCGAAATGAGTCTCGGTACTCAGCCAGCACCAAGGGATACATGCAATGTCCGCGCACTGATTCCTCATTTTCTGCCTCTATCATCGCAAGGCCGGCGGGGTTTATCTGGAGAAGTGTCCCGTCAGCGGCAAGCAGCTTTATGAATTGTGGCTCAGCATTGATGATGGTTCGCAGGCGCTCTTAGCTTTCCTGGAGAGCCTGTGCTGCCTGTAAGCGTTCGGTAACATCGTTAGCAAGCACGAGTCGAGCTCTCCGGCCCCCGAAGTCAATGGAGTGCGCGGTGATTTCAACATCGATGAGAGTGCCATCCTTTTTTCGATGTTTCCATAGCTCCCGGTGATGACTTTCGCCTCCTTTCGCCCTCACAATATCCTCGATGAGTGCTTGGGCTTCTTCGGACGGGCGGATGTCCTTGATGGTCATGGCGAGAAATTTATCCCTGCTGTAACCGTAATGGTTAATGGCGGCCTTATTTACCGCAAGGAACGCAAGTGATTCTAGGTCAAATACCCACATCGGAAGAGGACTGGAGTCGAAAAGCATTTGATACCGTTTTTCACTTTCTTCCAATGCGAGCTCGGCACTTTTTCTTTCGGTAATATCCAACAACACACCGCGTAGTTTTACCGATTGATCGGGCTCAACAATAACCGTTGCTACATCCCTAAGCCAAACCACGCGGCCGTCTGCACAAAGTGCCCGAAATTCAATACTGTGGTTCCTTCTTTCACGGGTCGCTGCAACACAGTACTCAATAACACGATTGAGATCGCCCGGATGGATTAGTTTCTCCCAAGTAATGTTCCTTAACCACTGCTTGGGAGTGTATCCAAGCACTTGGTGGCACTTATTGCTTACAAAGGTGAAACGGAAATCGCGGGTGTCGACTTCATAGACGATCCCGTTGATAGAGTGGACGAGTTCCTCATAGAGCGATTCCGATTGGTTCAGCCGGGGCATGAGAAAGCGCATGACCTGGTAAATTCCCAGCGGAACTAACAGAAGCCCGATGGTTTGTCCAACATAGCCTGTCAGAAAACCCACCTCATAGAGGAACGAATGCTTCCACTCTTCGGGCAACATGGTGCCATGAAAGAGAGAGCCGACGATCAGATTGAGCATGATAAGAGCATATCCTGCCCACACAAGCCTAAAGCCCTTAACGTTGGATCGGACGAGTTTTCT
>DATMBF010000037.1:0-32549 GCA_035559595.1 Bacteroidota bacterium
TTTGCCCATCAGGCTCTGACAGCCGAAGAAGAGATTGGACTTCTCCTCCCCTGTAACGTGATTGTGTACGAAAAAGGGGAAAGCACGGTCGTTGCTGCATTTGACCCTTTGGCAATGACGAAGCTGACAGACAATCCGACGTTACTCAAGATCGCCGAGCAGGTGAAAGAGCGGCTCGAACGTGTTATCAAGCAGATTTGATTCCGCAGTACAAGGAGTTAAACCGCAGAGGTCGCAAAGGAACGCAAAGGAGTGGGAGAAGATAGAATTTTTTGTTCTTAGTGTTTTTTGCGGTTTGATACATTCGTACAAACAATAGTACAAGAACTTAAACCGCAAAGGTCGCAAAGAAACGCAAAGGAGAAGGAGAAGATAGAAGTTTCTGTTCTTAGCGTTCTTTGCGGTTCGATACATTCGATACAACAAGCAGAACAAGTTTACATAACTTAGAGAAAGGATGAATCACAATGGCCGAGCATTTAACGAAGGAAACATTTCTTCAGAAAGTCTTTGATTACGAAAAGAACACAGAGTGGAAGTATCAGGGCGAGCTTCCAGCAGTGATCGATTTCTGGGCGCCGTGGTGCGGACCCTGCCGTGTTGTCGGTCCCGTTATTGATGAGCTCTCGAAGGAGTACGCGGGGAGAGTCACCTTCTACAAAGTGAACACGGATGAGGAGCAGGAACTGGCCGGCGCATTCGGCATTCGAAGCATTCCTTCTCTTCTCTTTATTCCGATGGAAGGTCAACCCAAGATGGCCGTCGGCGCGCTTCCGAAAGATATCCTCAAGAAGGCCGTCGAAGAAGAGCTGTTGACGGTGAAAGCTTCCTAAGTTTTCCGTCCTTCCCTATTCAATCCCTTTCCCCAAAAATATGGTTTTGGGGAGGGGGATTTTTTTTGTCTCTTTGTTTTCCCCACCTCATCGTTCCAGAAATGCTCGGCCAACAAACAGTGTTCAAGAAATCAACACGTGCCCGAATGTCGAACTCCCAAGCCTAAGAATTTCAGCGTCAGGGCAGGACTTCAACCGGGTGAATTCCCGGTGAAAAATGCCGGTTCGTGCGGCATCTCGGCTGGCACGTCCCTTGCAACTCTTGCCGAGCATGCTTAGAAGAATTGCTTACTGCTTCTTCTCTTTTACAGTGGTCGTTACGGTCCTGCATTCGAGGCAGTCGGAACGTGACATTGATCCATCCAATGAAGAACTCCAACGGTGTCTCAAAGTGCAATCTCTCCTGACGACTCCGTCCAACGCAACCTCGTTAA
This sequence comes from Bacteroidota bacterium, assembly GCA_035559595.1. Taxonomy (GTDB): domain Bacteria; phylum Bacteroidota; class Ignavibacteria; order UBA10030; family UBA10030; genus DATMBF01. The sequence goes on from DATMBF010000037.1 coordinate 1,268, forward strand.
TCGATGTCACATACTATCATCTCAACCTCCGGGTCACGACCCTCCCCAACCGTTTGAGCGGTGCAGTTCGTCTCCTTGCTACAAGTCTCGTAAACAGTCTATTTACGATTTCGCTTGACCTAAGGAATACCATGATTGTCGATTCGGTCATCGTTGACGGGGTGAGAGCGACGATTTTGCAGCAGCCCTCGGTAATTGCGATTACATTGCCGCGCGCCTATCAACAGGGGGAAATCATCGATCTCACCATCTATTATGGGGGACAACCGTCATCATCAGGATTTGGAAGTTTTACATTTTCCACATCGAATGTCGACGGGACGCCGTGGGTCTGGTCGCTCAGTGAGCCGTATGGTGCGAGGGACTGGTGGCCATGTAAAGATCATCCGGCAGACAAAGCCGATTCGCTTGACGTTTGGGTCACTGTGGCTGAAAACCTCAGGGTTGGTTCGCAAGGCATTCTGACAGAAGTGGCCGACAATGGCAACAGCACGAAGACCTACAAGTGGAAACATCGTTATCCCATTGCCACCTACCTTGTTTCGCTCGCGATCGGCAATTACAGCCCTTCTTCCGACTGGTTCAAATACTCTTCCACCGACTCGATGGAGATCCTGAACTACTTTCTCGCTCCTCCAACGACCACGTTGCAAATTCTCCAGTCCACAGTTCCCATGCTTGAAATCTTTTCGGAGATGTTCGGACTCTATCCGTTCGTAAGTGAGAAGTACGGTCACGCCGAATTTGGATGGGGTGGAGGAATGGAGCATCAAACCATGACGTCGATTAGCGGAATCCTCTCCGAAGGTCTCGTCGCGCACGAGCTTGCACATCAATGGTTCGGGGATATGATCACACTCAAAAGCTGGCGCGATATCTGGCTCAATGAGGGCTTTGCGACGTATGCCGTTGCCCTCTATCGCGAACGCCGCTACGGGATGAGCTCATACCGGAGCTACATGCTCAATCAGATGAGCAGTGCGCTCAATACAACGGCCCCCCTTTTTGTCGCGGACACAACAAATCTCTGGGGCTTATTTGACGGCAACCTCGTCTACGCGAAAGGAGCAGCTGTCTTGCATATGCTGCGGAACGTTATTGGCGATTCATTATTCTTTGCTGGATTGAAGGCGTACGCGGGCGACGGACGATTTCGGTTCAAGACGGCGACCACCGAGGACCTTCGAGGCGTCTTTGAGGATGTGACCGGTCTAGACCTTCGATTCTTTTTTGATGAGTGGGTTTACGGCTCTGGTTATCCACATTTCAACGTGAACTGGCGCAATGGCATGGGACAAAGCGGTCCGATTGTTGAAGTGAGAATAGCACAGCCTCCCCGCTCGGGGAATCCCCAGTTTTTTGTAATGCCAATTGAGTTGCGACTATGGAGTTTGGATAAGGATACGTTAATCACAGTGTGGGTGCGGAGTTCAGACACGACATATACAATCCCTCTATCGTTTGTTGTCTCGTCACTCGAGGTGGACCCGAACAGCTGGCTTTTGAAAACGGCGACCGTAACACACGTTTCCACGCTGGATGCGCGTCCAACCTCATTTTCTCTTTTTCAGAATTTCCCCAATCCTTTCAACGCATCGACTTCTCTCCAGTTCGTGCTTCCTCAAGCAAGTCGAGTTCGTGTTGAGATCTTCAATGTTCTCGGCATTCGGATCGAAACACTTGAAGAACACGAACGCGAAGCCGGATTGCACAGCTTGCGATGGGAGCCGGATCTTCCTTCGGGGCCCTATCTCTGTCGAATCACAGCGACGACGAAGGATTCGCCTCCTACCACTTCTACCCAAACGATCAAAATGCTTCTCGTGAAGTGAGTGAATTCAGAGAGCCTCCTCTGAATCCCTTTCTATTTGTTAGAAATAAGATAAACCCGGCCATCTTTCCCAATTTTGCGACATACAAGGGTTGGAAATTACCGCACCACTTGAGTCTGGCTTTCTAATTGCCAAGGACAATGGCACACATCTTGCACTTTTTTGCAGACATGTCAATCACCTTGAGCTCAACCGAAAGGAGAAGGTATGGAAGCGACAGCCACTCGATTAACCGATAACGCGCCGGGCAAATACTATGTTACAAGTGCCTGTAACGGATGCGGGATTTGCTTTGCCTATGCGATTCAGAACTTCATGTATAGCAATGATTCATCGTACTACTTCGTCTACCAGCAACCGAAGGATCCCCGTGAAGAAGCGGACATTTGGAAGGCTATGGAAGTGTGCCCGATGGACTGCATCAAAGATGATGGCGAAACACTGTAGTTGACGGAGATCCCATGTTTCGAATTCGAAGCAAGCAATTCCTTGCCCCGACGATAGCAAAATTTGTCATTGAAGCTCCTTACATTGCTCCAAAACGTAAACCCGGCAACTTCGTGATCGTTCGTGTGGTCGAAACGGGTGAACGCATCCCGTTGACGATTGTCGATAGCAACCCCGCAGAAGGAACGATAACGCTGATTGTCCAGGCAATCGGCAAAACGACGAAATTGCTTTGCACGAAAGAAGTCGGGGATTCTTTGGTTGATATTGTCGGTCCCCTTGGTCATCCTACGCCGATCGTGAGTCACAGCTCTGTTGTCTGTGTCGGCGGTGGAGTAGGGACTGCGGAGTTGCTTCCGATTGCGAGAGCTCTAAAAGAAAGAGGAAATCGGGTTTTCTCGGTTATAGGAGCTCGATCGAAAGACCTTCTTATCCTCCGTGAGGAAATGAATGAGTGTTCCGAAGAGGTCTTCATCACGACTGACGATGGGTCGTGCGGCCATAAGGGACTCGTAACAGACATGGTGAAACAACTTCTCACGAAGTCTGTTTACGGAATTCAAACCGTCTATGCCATTGGTCCCCTTCCTATGATGAAAGCTGTATCGAACCTGACAAAGGAACACGGAGTAAGGACGTACGTGAGTCTGAACACGATCATGGTGGATGGCACGGGAATGTGCGGCGGTTGTCGGGTGACGATCGATGGGACGATCAAATTTGCTTGCGTTGACGGGCCGGAATTCGATGCGCATTCTGTCGATTTTGACGAACTCATTATGCGAAACCGTACGTACGTGGAACTGGAACGGATTGCTGATCGACGGTTTCAGGAACACTGTGCTGCGCGTCAGGAGGTGATGACATGAAGCGCGTTAACCCCATGAAGCCGTCGGAGAGGATGAGGATTCCGCGTCAGGGTTCCATTGAGCAAGATCCGCTCCAGCGGTGTCGGAATTTCCTCGAAGTTTCTCATGGCCTTGATGAAGAAAGAGCCCTTCTTGAAGCGAGCCGATGTTTGGAATGCAATGACCTCGTTTGCATAACCGGATGCCCGGTGAACATCGACATTCGTTCGTTCATTCAGCTCATCCTTCAGAAAGATTATGCCGGCGCAGTCAACAAGATTCGTGAAGCGAACTCTCTGCCCGCCATTTGCGGTCGCGTTTGCCCACAAGAAGAACAATGCGAACTTATGTGCACACTGGGCAAAAAGCATTTGCCGGTCGCGATCGGCAAACTCGAGCGCTTTGTTGCCGATTACGAAATGAGGCATGATGGTGTTGTACCGCCGTCCGTTGCAGAAAAGAAAGCGGGAAAAGTGGCTGTCGTCGGATCGGGCCCAGCAGGACTCACATGCGCAGCGGAGCTTGCCAAAATGGGCTACCGAGTGACGATCTTCGAAGCACTGCATGCCGTAGGAGGAGTGTTGCGATACGGTATTCCTGAGTTCCGGCTTCCGCGGAAGATCCTCGATCTGGAAACAGAGCGAATTAAGGCGCTTGGCGTCGAGATTATCACGAACTTTCTGGTCGGTCGGACGGCAACCATTGACGAGTTGATGGACGAGTGGGGATTCAGCGCGGTCTTCCTTGGCACCGGGGCCGGAACACCGCATTTCATGGGAATTCCGGGCGAGAGCCTTTCGGGAGTCTACTCGGCGAACGAGTTTCTTACTCGCGTTAACCTGATGCGAGCGTATGATTTTCCGGAATACGATACGCCGGTAACGATCGGCAAGAATGTTGCAGTGATTGGTGGTGGAAACACTGCGATGGACGCCGTTCGAACGGCGAAGAGGCTCGGCGCTGAGCACGCGATGCTCATTTATCGGCGATCGCGTCAAGAGATGCCTGCCCGTGCGGAGGAGGTTCATCATGCGGAGGAGGAGGGGGTAGAATTTCTGATGTTGACGGCCCCGGTACGAATCCTAGGAGATAAAGACGGGCGAGTGATGGGTATCGAGTGCCAACGCATGGAGCTTGGCGAGCCGGATGAATCGGGCCGCCGGAAACCTCTCGCGGTAAATGGGTCAGAGTTTGTTATCCCTGTCCAGACCGTGATCGAAGCTATCGGACAACAACCGAATCCGATCATTCAGACAACAACACCGGGTTTACGAACAGGGAAGGGAGGTGTTGTGGAGATCGATGAATTCCAACGGACAAGCCGTGAAGGAGTTTTTGCCGGGGGGGATCTTTCGCGCGGCGGTGCAACAGTGATTCTTGCAATGCGTGATGGAAAAATTGCCGCCTCGGCAATCGATCGCTACCTCAGAGAACGGAAGATACAACCAACGACTGAAGACGCCCTCGAGAAGGCATTGGCTTGAGTGGATGCAGATGTGTTTCTCCTTAAAGAAAGGAGGGTCGTATGATTTGCCCGTCCTGTAATAAGCTCGCCTCAAGTTTCTTCCGGTATTCGTTTTCTTTTCAGGGGGTCTCGTTCGCAAAGTCCATTCGGGGTTATCTCATGTGTCAGAGCTGCGGAACACTCCTTCGGGTGACGGGTTTTGGGACGCAATTCTGGGTTTTCTTCACTCCAACAGTGATCGTCCTTGCCGTATTCGTGCTCTTCTACCGCCAAGTGCTCTCTTCGATTGGACCGAACGCGACGGCGGCTTTGTGGATGGTGCTTGTTCTTGTCATCGTAGGAACGTTGACATTTGGATTGTGGAGGTTTGCCAGAGTTCAACGCGTCGAAAGCGAAGGCTCAACAAAACGTTAAGCAAACATATTCTTCAGCACAAACCAGACGTTTGCAGGTCGTTCCGCTAGCCGCCTCATATACCAAGGGTACCAGTACGAGCCGTAACTAATCAGCACCCGTACACGAAAACCTTCCTTCCGTAGTCGTTCCTGATCACTCGTTCGGATTCCGTAGAGCATCTGGAATTCGTACTCGTGTGGTTGCATTCCTTTCCTCTGGGCGATGCCTATAAGTTTCCGAATCAATCGAACGTCGTGCGTGCCGATTCCGTGAAGGATGTTTGTGGATCGTGTGTGTTCGAGCAACTGTTGCGCTAACGTGAGGAACATTGCATCGACATCGGCTTTCTTGGGAAAAGCGATGTCGGCAGGTTCTTTGTAAGCTCCCTTCACGAGTCGGATACGGGCATTTATGGAAAGCAGCCGTTTCAGATCGGCCTCGGTTCGATAGAGGTAAGATTGGAGGCAGATCCCAATATTGTCAAACTCTGTCCGCGCTCGCTCATACAGCCCTATCGTGTGATCGACATAGCGACTCTGCTCCATATCAATCCAGACGGAATTTCCCTGCTGTTTTGCCCTGGAAGCCAAGTGGCGAACGAGCTTGTAACAAAGCTCACGATCGATATCAAGGCCTAACTGCGTAAGTTTGACGGATATAAAGGAGTCGAGTGATCGACTGTGGACTTGATCGAGGACCTCGATGTAATGCTGTGCCACTGCTTCTGCCTCGCTCTGCTGGTCGATATTCTCTCCCAGTTTCGTCAAGATCGTCGGGAAACCGTTGTCGTGGAGGGTTCCTGCTGCTCTGAGAGCGTCGGTAAGCTCCTCTCCGGGCATGAATCTCTTCACAGCTTTTTTCACGAATTGATACCGTGGAAGCTTTTGCCGAAGCGTTGGGCTTTCGGACATCTTGAGGAGGAGGGATCTTAACACTGGCATGGTCGATCGCGTGGTTGTGAAATGCCGAATTCTACAGAAGAAGCGCTCCAAAAGCAATATGAGCCCTTGATTCTTCACTCCAAATTTTGTTAATTGGATAGCATCCCGAGTTTGTGAAATCTCCCGCTGGAAGAGGGTGGCCTTCCTTTTTCGCCCCCGCCAGCAGTTTTGGACACCAGCTCGCCCCGCTTCGATTCGTTGAAGCTCCTCAGTTCCGTCGCACGAACCATCTTGCAGGAGAAGAACTATGAATGTTATCATTTCTCATCATCCGGGTGCGGAGCATGAAACAAAGAGCAAGGCTGAGGTCCTTGCCTGCCTCTCTCCTCTGGTCGATTCGTTGATGCAAGAGCATCTTGAGAAGCGCCGATTGTGGTTTCCGAGCGATTTCCTTCCTGCCGATGAGCAAATGAGCGACGACGATGAGGCGAAAGCAAAACAGTTGAGGGAGCGCGCTCGCGGCATGAGTGATGCGGTAAGAGTCTCGGTGACGTTAAACCTTCTCACTGAAGAGGGGTTACCCCATTTTCACAGGATCCTCGCAACGCATCTGGGGGATGAGAGCGTCTGGAGCAAATGGAATTACATGTGGACGGCGGAAGAAGATCGGCATGGCGGCATTCTTCGGGACTATGCTCGCGAGGCACGACTCTTCAAGTTCCGGCAGGTCGAAATGATGCAATTTGCCTATCAGGTCTCCGGATTCACACCCGATTGGGATAAGGATCCTTACAAGGTGTTCGTTTACACATCTCTGCAAGAGCGAGCCACACAGGTTGCCCATGCGAATACGGGCAAGCATGCGGGGGAGTACGAACCTACGCTTCAGGGGATCCTCACGAACATTGCAGCCGACGAGGCGCGCCACTACGCTTTTTATAGGAGGGTCTTCAAAGGCCTCCTGGAGGTCGATGTGAATCGGGCTCTCCAATCGGCGCTTTCCATCTTACCCTCCATAGAAATGCCCGGGTTGACGATTCCGCACTTCAAAGAGATGGCGGATGTCGTCAGACGTGTTGGCATTTATGGTCCATGGGATTATAAGAGGATTGTCGAGGAGCTGCTGGAGTTCTGGCGGGTTGAAGTGTTGGAGGGACTTAATGAAGTGGGAAGAATTGCCCAGGAGAAGATCATGCAGATCCCCGCGCGGTTACAAAAAGTGGCAGAATATCTGGACCAACGAACGACCAGAAAATCCTTTTCCTTTGATTTCTTGTATGGAAGATTGATTGAGATGGAAGGATGAACGATAGACTCGAGTGGAAATGACGAAGCCCCAGCCAATGCCGGGGCTTTGTTGTTTTTAGGGGGGTGGACACGAATAGAACAGGCAGGACTCCATCCCGCCAAACAGTGGCGGGATTTCGTTCCGAAAAAAAGCGTCGGAACTCAGACTCCAAATCATGCTCCACAGGCAGGACTCGAACCTGCAACCCTCCGGTTAACAGCCGGATGCTCCACCATTGAGCTACTGTGGAAAGAAAAGAAATCTCGGCAGTTGTGGCCGAGATTTCGTACAAAATATATCCGAAAAACGAAGGAAAGTCAATACAAACGCTACGTGCCGGCGGAGTAGTCGGACATGTATTTGATCTGCTCTTTTGTGAGCGTATCGATCTTGAGACCCATCGTGGCCAGCTTCACACGCGCAATTTCCTGATCCTGCTCGGCGGGAATATCATAGACCTTGTTCTCCAGCCGCTGTCCCTTTTTGTGAAGCTCTGCAAGCCGCAGTTGCGACATGAACTGGTTCGCGAACGACATGTCCATTACCTCTGACGGATGTCCTTCTGCGGCAGCAAGATTCACAAGCCTGCCTTTTGCCAGCAAATAAATCTTCCTTCCATCCTTCATCGTGAACTCTTCATTCTCAGCACGAATCTCCCGAACACTCTTGGAGACCTTTTTCAGATCATTGATATTGATCTCGCAATCGTAGTGGCCGGTGTTGCAAACAATGGCGCCATCTTTCATCATCTTGAAATGTCTCTCAACGATGATATCCTTCACCCCTGTGGCTGTAATAAAGACATCTCCGATTTTTGCCGCCTCGTCCATCGGCATCACGCGGAATCCTTCGAGTGTGGCTTTGAGGGCGGCGGTCGGTTTCACTTCGGTAATAATGACATTCGCTCCAAGTCCCTTCGCACGTATGGCCACGCCTTTTCCGCAATGGCCGAATCCGGCTACAACCACATTCTTTCCGGCAAGAAGGACACTCGTGGCGCGAAGTATGCCGTCGAGTGTCGATTGGCCGGTCCCATACACGTTGTCGAAATCCCATTTTGTCTCGGCATCGTTCACCGCAATAACGGGGTAATGCAGGGCTCCATCGGCTGCCATGGCGCGAAGGCGCTGCACACCGGTCGTTGTCTCTTCCGTTCCGCCGATGACGGATTTCGTTGCCATCTCCGGATACTTATTGTGAATCGTGAAGATCAGATCGGCTCCGTCATCCAGCGTGAGGTTGGGTTGCATTTTGAGGGTCTCTTCGATGCACCAGTAGAATTCTTTGACGTTCATTCCGTGCCATGCGAAAATCGGAATGCCATCGGCTGCAAGCGCCGCGGCGATGTCATCCTGCGTAGAAAGCGGATTGCACCCGCTCCAGCTTACCTGGGCCCCTGCTTCAACAAATGTTTTGACCAGAACTGCAGTTTCTTTCGTAACATGCAGACAACCGGCAATCTTGAATCCCTTCAGCGGTTTTGTCTTTCGATATTTTTCTCTGAGTGCCATTAAGACGGGCATGCGGGATTCTGCCCATTCGATTCTCATACGACCTGCTTTTGCGAGTCCGAGATCTTTAACTTTGTATTGACCTTTCTTTTCATCCATAACGTCGATTGATCCTATCCTTTATGATTAAGTGAAGTTGTCGGTCGACCTTAGGCGCCGAAGCGTGATGCTTCTTTCTTAAACATCTTCACAAGGTCGAGTCTCTCCCATGTAAATTCCTTTTCGTTTCGTCCGAAATGACCGTAGGCGGCCGTCTTCCGGTAGATCGGTCGGCGCAAATCGAGTCGCTTGATAATTCCGCGAGGTGTCATATCGACATTCTTCTGAACAATACGGGCAATCTCGTGATCGGGAATGATGCCGGTGCCAAACGTCTGCACGTGAATTGAGACCGGATCTGCTACACCGATGGCATAAGCGACCTGAATCAGGCATTCCGTTGCCAATCCGGCAGCAACGATGTTCTTTGCGAGATGACGAGCTGCATAGGCAGCGCTACGATCGACCTTCGTTGGATCTTTGCCTGAAAAGGCTCCGCCTCCATGCGGCGCTCTCCCGCCGTAGGTATCCACAACAATCTTCCGACCTGTGAGTCCGCTATCTCCGTGCGGACCACCGATCTCGAATCTTCCGGTGGGGTTAACGAAGTACCTGGTTTTCCCATCCAGCATTCCAGCGGGAATGATCTTTTTGACAACGTGCTCGATCACATCCTCTTTGATTTGCTTTTGCGAAACTTCAGCGTCATGCTGCGTCGAAACGACGACGGTATCCACGCGCAGCGGCTTGTGTCCTTCGTACTCGATGGTGACTTGGGATTTGGCATCGGGGCGCAGGTACGCCATCACTCCGTTCTGCGATTTCCGTATCTCCGCCAGCCGTCGTACGATCTGATGCGCGAACATGATCGGCATCGGCATCAACTCCGGTGTTTCATTGCACGCATAGCCGAACATCATTCCCTGATCCCCGGCCCCGCCGGTATCGACGCCTCGGGCAATATCCGGTGATTGCGAATGAATGGCCGAGATTACAGAACATGAGTCTGCGTCAAACCGGTACTCCGCCTTCGTGTAGCCGATCTGCCGGATAACATCGCGGACGATATCCTGCACTTCAATGTAACCCTTCGTGGTAATCTCTCCGCCGACTAATGCAAGACCCGTTGTGACGAAGCTTTCGCAGGCTACACGAGAATACTTATCTTGTGCGAGAAGAGCATCAAGAACGGCGTCAGAAATCTGGTCGCAGACTTTGTCCGGGTGGCCTTCTGAAACCGACTCGGATGTAAAGAGGTACCTCATAGAATCTCCCTTGCTGGTATCCGTTGTGATTGCTTGATGGGGTTGTGGAGAGATGATCCGCAGCAGCAGTCTTAATAGAATTCGAGTTCCGAGGAATCGCCGATATTGATTCGCTTATAGGCGCCCCGCACGATCGCATTACTTCCAACAATCGATTCCTCCAGTAAAGCATCCTGAACGACCGCACCTTCGCTGATAATGGAATTCCGCACAATCGCGTTTTCAACGGTCGCTCCTTCTGCTATGGTAGCAAAAGGACCAAGGACGGCATTCTTGACGGTCGCTTTTGGCGAGACAAACACCGGCGGCTGGATGACAATTCCATTCCCCAGTTTGGGCGGGGGCATTTGCTTTAAGAGGTGCCGATTGGTCGAAAGAAGTGTCTCAGGCTTACCGCAGTCGAACCAACCCTCCACGGTAAACGTCTTCATCTTTTCTCCTTTTTCGATCATCATTTGAAGGGCATCGGTAAGCTGGTATTCGCCTTTCGTACGCACGTCCCTCTTGATCATCTCTTTCAGACACTCGATCAGGATCTGCGGATTCTTGATGTAGTAAATGCCGATAACTGCAAGATTGCTCTGCGGCTGCTCAGGTTTCTCAATCAAGCGCGCCACGAATCCGTCTCGAGTTTCCACAACGCCGAACCTTCTGGCATCCTCGACCTCTTTCACGGCGAGGACGTGATGCTCATTCTTCATCATCGATCGGAGATCGACATCGAAGATGGTGTCGCCAAGGATGATGAGAATGGGGTCACGTGAGATCGTATGACGCGACAGGTAGATGGCATGACCGATTCCCAATCGCTCCTCCTGTTCGACAAAATCGACCTTGACCTTGTAATGATTGAGGATGTAATCCCTGATCTTCTCACCGAGATAGCCGATGATGATCGTGACTTCATCGAACCCGCTCTCAACGAGCTTGTCCATGATGTGTCCGATGATCGGCTTACCGGCAACGTTGAGAAGGACTTTGGGGACTGTGTAGGTGTGGGGGCGGAGCCTGCTTCCCACCCCCGCAACAGGAATGATTGCGCGCATGATCCTCGTGAAAAATTCGACACGAAAGATAAGGAAGATTCTCTCCATTTACAAACCCATTTCCCTTTGCAACGAAGCAAAACGCTTTCGTTGACTTTCCCTCCTTTTCCATCTATATTCAATCGAATTCCTTTACTGATTGAGGAGCGCTGAATGATGAAAGGTTTGCCGAACGTGCAGTCGATGATGAAGCAAGTGCAGAAAATGCAGGAGAAGATGGCCGAGGTTCAAGCGGAACTTGAGCACAAGACTGTCAGCGCCGAGGCGGGCGGAGGGATGGTGAAAGTGACGGCCAACGGCAAGCAGCAAATTGTGAAGATCGAAATCGAAAAAGAAGTGATTAACCCTGAAGAGAAAGAGATGTTGGAAGACCTCGTTGCCGCTGCCGTGAACAAAGCCCTTGAAGCGTCCTCCGCTATGGCTCAGGAGCACATGCAAAAAGCAACCAGCGGAATGATCCCCAACATCCCGGGTCTGAATCTCCCCGGCTTGTAAGACCTCTCAGCAATGTACACCGCAGAATCCGTTGAACACCTTGCCGAGCAATTCGCTCAGCTTCCCGGTATCGGCCGCAAGACCGCCCACCGGTTAGCCCTCTACGTCCTGAAGATGAATCGTGACGAAGTCGTCACGCTCGCGAAAGCGCTCGTCAATGTTAAAGATAAGGTGCGGTATTGCTCGGTCTGCTCGAACATTACCGAGAACGACCCGTGTGCCATTTGTTCAAACACTCGCCGCGATCGTGCCGTCATTTGTGTGGTGGAAGAGCCAAGCGATGTGCTGGCAATTGAGAAGACGAATGAGTTTAGGGGATTGTATCACGTTCTTGGCGGAGCACTCTCGCCGCTGGATGGAATTGGTCCGGAGGAATTGCGGATCAAGGAGCTGTTGCGCCGCGCTTCGGAGAACGGGATTCAAGAGATTATCCTTGCGCTGAATCCGAATGTGGAGGGAGAAGCGACAACGCTCTATCTCTCTAAGTTATTGAAGACGCTGGGGGTTAAAGTGACTCGAATCGCGCGAGGATTGCCCGTCGGTTCCGATCTCGAATTTGCCGATGCGGCGACCCTGAGTCGTGCGTTGGAAGGGCGCATCGCTGTATAGGTCGTGACTCGAATCTCCGGATGGACTATTGTTTTGGCGTTCTCCGCCCTCTCCTGCAATATTTTTGAGACACGCGATCCCGAACCACCTACACAATCAAGCTCCAGCTTTCAACCTCCTACAGAGCCGTCGATCGTCTTTTCGAATATGATCAACGCCTTCCGTGATCTCAATTCGTTGAATTATCTTCGCTCATTCTCCGACTCGGCTGCCACCAACCGATCGTATCGTTTCGAGCCGACGCCGCAGGCGCAATCAAAATACGGCGACCTGTTTCAGAGTTGGACCAGAACATCGGAACAACAATACTTTGATAATTTTCGCACGCGAGTGCCGCAGGGTTCCGTCGCTACACTCGAGCTCTCCTTCTCTGTTCAGATCATCCAGTCGGATTCTGCTCAATTCGAGGCTACGTACCGACTCGTTATTCCCCATACACAGCCCTCTGTAGCTCAGGAAGCTCGCGGCCATTCTCAATTCTTTCTCGTTGTCGATCGTTCCCGTAACTGGTCGATCTGGCGATGGGTAGACCTGCCGCTGAATCAGCAAGATGTGACCTGGAGCGAGCTGAAGGGAGCATTCGGTCGTTAGTCGAAATCGAACGCATGAGAATTCTGTTTCTTCCGGTCATGACCGTCTTTGTCGTTGCCTGCAATCCCTTTGCACCGGGATTTGACGACACGCCAGGTGAGGTTCAGTCTTTGCTTGGCGATCAAAAGACAGTCGATGGTGTCTTCCAGAATATCAAGTATTCGTACACATTTCGGGATACGACCATCTACGGGCAGTTGCTTGATGGAGATTTTGTGTTTCTCTTTCGCGATTATGATCGAGGTGTGGATGTGACATGGGGGAGGGATGAGGAGATGCGTGCAACGCACGAACTGTTTCGGAATGTTCAGAGGCTCGATCTTGTCTGGAACAACATCATTGCGCTATCGACCGATTCGGCAGGAACGCTTTCGAGTGTGACCAGGAATTTCAATCTCACGGTGACCTTCAACCCAAGCGACATCATTCGCGTCGACGGTTACGCCAATCTTTCTCTTGTTCGTCCGAACAGTCAACATCCCTGGCGAATCGTTCGCTGGAAGGACGAGTCGAATTTTTAGCAGACTGTTGTTGGAGTGAAATGGAAGTAGCGTATCAGGGAGAACCCGGTGCATTTAGTGAACAGGCGGCCCGAGCATTTTTTGGAAGCGGTGTTCAACTCCGACCGTTCGCCGCCTTTGACGATGTGTTTGTCTTTGCCGCTCGGGTCCCCCGCTCAGCGGCCATAGTGCCGATTGAGAACTCGACGTCCGGAAGCATTCTGGAGAATTATGATTTGCTCCTCAAGCACAACCTGCGTATCATTGGTGAGATTAAGCTGAGAATCCATCTCCATTTCATGGCGCTCCCCGGCTCCAAACTTCGTTCGATGACCTCTGTCTATTCTCATCCGCAAGCGTTGAAGCAGTGCGATCAGTTCTTGCGAAAGTTCAAATTGAGGCCTGTTCCTCACTATGACACTGCCGGCTCGGCCAAAATCATCAAGGAGCAACGCCTTAGAGACGTCGGTGCTCTCGCAAGCAGACGGGCAGCTCAAGTGTATAGTCTCAGAATTCTGAAGCGCAATGTTGAAACGCAACACCGGAATTACACACGGTTCCTCATTCTCTCGAGAACCACCAGGGTCAAGGCTCTGGATGTCAGTTCTTCGAAATCAAAAACCTCCCTCGTGTTCTCCGTGAGAAATGTTCCCGGTGCATTGTTTAAAGCGATCGGCGTGTTTGCACTGCGTGAGATTAACTTACTCAAGATCGAGTCTCGCCCTCTGATTCGGAAGCCGTGGGAGTATCTCTTCTATCTGGATGTCGAAGGGTCGACTCGCGAGAAAAAACTCCTGGGGGCGATTGATCATCTCAAGGAACTCTGCACCAGCGTGAGAGTTCTCGGCTCTTATCCACAGGGAAGAACAGTCGAGGCATAATCTATGCAGATCGGTTACGTTCTTCGGGAAGGTTTCTCGGGTTTCAAGCGTGCCAAACTTTCCATGGCTGCCGCCATTGTGACTGTCACGATTTCTCTTCTGCTGTTGAGCTTCTTCACCATTCTCCTTGTCAACGTCAATGCTGTTGTTGAATCGCTGCGTGATCGTGTGGAAATGGAGGCATTTCTTGCAGACCATCTGACCCCGGAAGCTGCTAATGCTGTACGCGCCCGGGTCGCGGCGTTGGAGGGTGTCGGCGATGTTCGCTTTATTTCCAAGGAAGAAGCAGCAAAGATCTTTCAAGAGGAATTTGGGGAGGATATTCACAAGGTGCTGGACTTCAATCCGCTCCCCGCTTCGCTGAAGATCTTTCTCCAGGATGGTTACAAGACGGCGGCGGGAGCCGAAACCGTTGCAAAGGCGGTTCGCGAGATCAAAGGCATCGATGATGTGATTTACCGAAAAACACTGCTGGAGATGCTCGATCGACGTGCAATGACATTTCTCTGGCTGGCGTTTGGCGTTGGAGTCTTTATCGCGATTTCCTCGATCTTTCTCGTTGCAAACACCATCCGGCTTGCTATTTACGCGAAGAGGAAGATCATCCAAACCATGAAGCTCATTGGTGCTACCCGGTCGTTCATTCGATTTCCTTTTTTGCTCGAGGGATTCTTTCAGGGTCTCATTGGTGGGATCGGCGCGGCCGGAATTGTTTATATCGTCTTTGAATATCTTGAACGGTGGGTGTCGATCCCCCTCAGTGAGTTTGTGAGAGTCGATCCTGTTTATTACGGCTCCATTGTCGGCGCAGGGTGCCTTCTCGGTATTCTGGGAAGCATGATTTCCATCAGACGGTTCATCGGGGAAGGTGTTACAGAATAATTGCTTTTTCTGCAATTCTTTCCTAAACTTTTTTCGTTTCACGACATTTCAATCTGTATCTTCCGCCGCCCTGATGGGTCGGCCCCGTCTCGACGGCATTAAACGTCTCCAGCACATCCGTATGAATGCACTCCTTCGGTTTTACCAATCATCCGTCGGTAAGAAGATCATCATGAGTCTTACAGGACTCTTCTTATGCACGTTCTTGCTTGAACATCTTATCGGCAATTTGCTGGTCTTCAAGGGAGAGGAGACCTATAACGCCTACACGGAGTTCATGGTTGCGAATCCGCTCATCCGAACGATCGAGATCGGACTCTTTGCGGCTCTTCTTTTCCATCCACTGATTGGATTCCTTCTCTGGCTCCACAACCGGAAGGCGCGATCGACATCCTATGAGGATTACAAACTTGCGGAGAATACGCAGCTCGCCTCGCGTATCACGATGTTGAGCGGAACGATCATCCTTCTCTTTCTTATCGTCCACCTTCGCACATTCTTCGTCCCTCTCCGCTTTGGCGATGTTCATCCCTCGCCGTACGGCCTCATTCAAGAGGCGTTTTCGAGTCTCAGCTACAGTCTCTTTTATCTCGTAGCCCTCGTTCTTCTTGGCTACCATCTCAAGCACGGATTTCAGTCGGCGTTTCAGTCGCTCGGACTTCGACACACGAAATACAACAAGCTCATTGATACCGCTGCAGCCATATTCTGGCTGATTATTCCCCTCGGCTTTGCAACGATTCCGATCTACTTCTACTGGATGAGTCGCTACGGGCAATGGGCTTACGCTATGGGAGTACACTGACATGGTTCTCGAATCGAAAATTCCTTCCGGACCAATTGAAAAGAAGTGGGATCAACACCGCTTCAACTTGAAGCTTGTCAATCCGGCAAATAAGCGAAAATACAGCATCATCGTTGTAGGAACCGGTCTTGCCGGCGCTTCTGCGGCTGCTTCCCTGGCTGAACTCGGATACAAAGTCCTCTCCTTTTCGTTCCACGAGTCGCCTCGCCGCGCACACAGCATTGCGGCGCAGGGTGGTATCAACGCTCCGAAAAACTACTCCAATGACGGTGATAGCATCTGGCGACTCTTTTACGACACGGTTAAGGGGGGAGATTATCGCGCGCGGGAAGCGAACGTGTACCGGCTTGCCCAGGTGAGCAACAACATCATTGACCAGTGTGTTGCGCAGGGGGTTCCGTTTGCCCGGGATTATGCAGGTTACCTCGATAACCGGTCGTTCGGCGGCGCCCAGGTTGCACGAACGTTTTACGCACGTGGACAAACCGGTCAGCAATTGCTGCTTGGTGCCTATTCGGCTCTCTGCAGGCAAATCGACGCTGGGGGGGTAAAGTTCTTCGAGCGTCGGGATATGCTGGATCTCGTTGTCATCGACGGCCAGGCACGAGGCATCGTTTGTCGCAACATGGTGACAGGCGATCTCGAATCCTATGCTGCGGACGCCGTTGTTCTTGCCACCGGCGGCTACGGGAACGTCTTCTACCTGTCGACAAATGCGAAAGCGAGCAATGCAACGGCGATCTGGCGCGCTTACAAAAAAGGAGCCGCGTTTGGAAATCCTTGCTTTACCCAAATCCATCCCACCTGCATTCCGCAGAGTGGAGAGTATCAGTCGAAGCTCACGCTGATGAGCGAAAGCCTTCGTAACGACGGGCGCATCTGGGTGCCGAAGAAGAAGGGAGATACTCGCAATCCCAACGACATTCCGGAGTCCGAGCGCGATTACTACCTCGAAAGGATCTATCCCGCCTTTGGGAATCTTGTCCCGCGCGATGTTGCATCCCGCGCGGCAAAGCGGATGTGCGATGAGGGGCACGGCGTTGGTGAAACGGGCAAGGCGGTCTATCTGGATTTCCGCGATGCGATTAAGCGTTTGGGAAGAAAGACGATCGAGGAGCGGTATGGGAATCTCTTCGACATGTACAAACAAATCACTGCCGAAGATCCCTACGAAGTCCCCATGAAAATCTATCCCGCCGTCCACTATACCATGGGTGGGTTGTGGGTTGATTACAACTTGATGAGCACGATTCCGGGGCTGTACGTGATTGGCGAGGCGAATTTCTCCGATCACGGCGCAAACCGGTTAGGGGCCAGTGCCCTCATGCAAGGGTTGGCGGATGGCTATTTCATTCTCCCATACACCATCGGCGATTACCTTGCGACGACGAAGTTCAAACCCGTGGCAACGGATCATGCCGCATTTCGAGATTCCGAGGCCGCTGTGGCAAAAAGCATCAAGAAACTGGTCGATCTCAACGGGAAGAAGACAGTGGATGAGTTCCACCGCGAACTTGGAAGGATCATGTGGGATTATGTCGGGATGGGACGGAATCGGTCGGGATTGAAGAAGGCATTAACAATGATTCCCGCGCTGAGGGAGCAATTCTGGAAAGAGGTGAAGATTACCGGAAGCGATGAGCAGATCAATGCGGAGATCGAGAAGGCGATGCGCGTTGCGGACTTCTTCGAGCTTGGAGAACTGATGGCGCTGGATGCCCTCCACAGAGAAGAATCGTGCGGCGGACATTTCCGCGAAGAGCATCAGACCGAGGAGGGGGAAGCCAAGCGTAATGACAAAAAATTCTCGTACGTCGCCGCATGGGAATACCGTGGCCAAAAAAAAGCTCCAAAGTTGAACAAAGAGCCGCTGGTGTTCGAGTACGTGAAACCGAGCCAGAGGAGTTATAAGTAGAAAGATATAATCCTTTGACGAAGTGGAGTGTGGGAAGGCCGACACTGAGGTGAATGGTTTGTGATGAAGCTTGTCAAGTGATTTCCATGAGAAGAATCAGCTTATCGCTTCTTCTGACGGGGGGGTACATTGCTGATGAAGCACTTGATGAACGGAGAGAGCTTACCAACAAGGGAATTAAAATACTGAACGGCTATGTCAATTCTTTACAGAAAGCAAAACAACAACCGGTCTCAAAAACCAACAAACCATTAAAGAATAACTACTTCCCCTCATGAACCTCACTCTCAAAATCTGGCGACAGAAGAACCGAAACGATGCCGGGCGGTTTGTGACGTACGTTGTCAAAGATGTGAATCCCCACATGTCGTTTCTCGAAATGCTCGATGTGTTGAACACCGACCTTGTCAAGAAGGGTGAAGATCCGGTTGCTTTCGATCACGATTGCCGGGAAGGGATCTGTGGAAGCTGTGGGATGATGATCAACGGGCGCGCTCACGGGCCGGGTCGCGGGATAGCGACATGCCAGCTGCACATGCGCTCGTTCAAGGATGGTGACACCGTTGTCATCGAGCCGTGGCGGGCAAAGCCCTTCCCGGTACTGAAAGATCTCGTTGTCGACCGGACGGCATTCGATCGAATCATGCAGGCAGGCGGCTATATTTCTGTCAAAACCGGCGGTGCGCCCGATGGCAACGCCATACCGATCCCCAAGCCGATTGCCGACGAAGCATTTGACGCCGCGGCTTGCATTGGTTGCGGGGCGTGTGTGGCAGCGTGTCCAAACTCATCCGCAATGCTTTTCGTCGCAGCAAAAGTTTCGCATCTCGCTCTGCTCCCGCAGGGTAAGCCGGAACGCCGGGAGCGTGTCGAGCGGATGATCGAGGCAATGGATGCCGAGGGATTCGGCAATTGCTCCAATACTTATGCGTGCGAAGCGGAGTGCCCCAAAGAGATTTCCGTCAGCCACATCGCACGATTGAATAGGGAGTTTATTCTTTCGAAAGTAAGTTGAAGCCCCCAATTACGGGGGAGGTTTTTCACAAACTCTGCAAAGTTGTAACGAAGGGCTCAGCGTACTTATGGATTAAGCCAGTTCATAGTTCAACGAGAAGATATTTGGGAGTCTAGTCTACTGTTTTTTTTGCAACCTAACATATATTCACTTTTCTTCTCTGAAGGCAGAAATCTGCGGCAAAAGAAGAAAAGTATTGTTGCTCGCCTCTTACGTCTTTTCTTCAAAGAGAAGGAAGCGTGAGAGCAAGAATCGGGAAACGGTGCTTGAGAGATACGATCGAGTAAATTGCGAGCCCAAGTGGTTGTCAGTTCAGCGAGCGTGGTCGTGATGCCCGGAAGTGGCAGAGAGGTCAAGAAAATGGTTGGTGAAAGTCAATAGGCCTTAGACGCAGTGCTGGCTTAGTTTGTTTTTCAAGTCCAGAGGGAATTTTCATTGTAGGCGACAAGCCTGTACACGTTTCCGCATAACGTACAGTTTACCCACCAATTCGTCCCTTCAAAAATTCCCTAAGACCCAGTCCTTTGGGAAGGTCCTTTCGGGCGATGAGAGTTCGTGCATTATCGACCTGTCCCCAGGTGTTCCACAAGAGCACACCGCGGACCCTGTGATTCTCCAGATAATAAACAACACCTTCTCTGAATTCCTCTTTCCAATCCTCCACAATGTTGAGGCGAGCATCGAGCTCGCCAACTGCTTCATATCCTAACTCAAAGAGGTCGGAATAGAAAAAAGGAAGATGATGGTATGGGGTTTTGTCTCCCGCCATATTCTTTCCGGCCACCTCACCCATTGTTATGGCATTATCTTCGTGTTCAACCCGTATTCTCTTTTCAAGCGCCGGATTATGGAAATTGGCAACGTCACCGGCTGCATAGACGTCGGGTATCGACGTCCGTAAATATTCATCCACCACAATTCCGTTTCCTACCTCTACTCCGGCGGACTGGGCAAGCTCGACATTCGGTTGTATCCCGATGCCGGCGACAACGCCGTCGACCGAAAGCTCTTTTCCGCCTGCGGTCGTTACACGATAGGTTTGGCCACGTTGCTCAATCGCGGCAACAGAATCCTGCGCCAGAACTTCAACGCCTTTTGACCGGTAGAAACCGTTGAGAAACCGTGAAAGAGCCGGAGGATATACGCGGGCGCCGATACCCTCTTCTGGAAAGATCATCGTGACCGATTTTCCGTTGAGCGCCAGAGCCGCGGCAATTTCTGATCCGATAAACCCTCCTCCAATGACAGCAAACCGCTGTCCCTGCTGAGTGAGCGTCCTCAGGTTTTGGTAATCATCGAGCGTGCGGAAATAGATAATTCCCTGCACCGGATAGGGCAACCGGCGCACTCTTCCACCCGTAGCGAAAAGAAGCTTTCCAAACGAGTAGCTCGCTCCACGGTCATCAACAACGACCTTGCCTTTCAGATCGATCCTCGTCGCTGTTCGGGATAGGTGGAAGTCCACCTGTTCATAGGATGTCTTCCGCCAGACGATTTCTAGCGGCTCGCCTTTCCAGAGCGCCTTGGAGAGAGGGGGGCGATTGTACGGCCGATGGTTTTCTTCGCTGATGATGCCGATACTCGCAGATGTGTTCATCTGGCGGATACCGTTGACGGCAGCGTCCGTTGTCATTCCGCCGCCGATGATGAGAAACTCATACTCTGGCATGGTCACACTCCTCCAAGCGGTTAGCTCGCGTCAATCTGTCGCAGGAATTCGTTTTTCTTCTCGTGCTCCTCAAACGCACCGTGGAAGAATAAAGTTCTCGTTGTGCTGTTCGTGTCTTTCACACCGCGGGAAGCGATGCACAGATGCGTCGCCTCCAGCACAACCGCCACGTCGGGTGTCTCAAGTGCCTCCTGGAGCGCGTGGCCAATTTCGACGGTCAACCCTTCTTGGGTTTGCGGTTTGCTGGCCAGATACTGTACAAGACGATTGAGTTTCGAGAGTCCCGCAAGACGCTCTTTCGGTACATAGGCGACGTGTGCATGACCGAAGAAGGGAACAAGATGATGTTCGCAACACGAGTAAAACGAAATGTATTTCTCCAGGATCATTTCTTTGTAGCCGTGAGTGTTCTCGAAGACAGTCATTTGCGGTTTCAAGGCCGGATCGACTCCTCGGAATGTCTCCCTGACGAGTATCTTTGCCACACGCCGTGGGGTTTCCCGGAGACCTTCGCTCTCCAAATCCACCCCCAAGATACGCAGCACTGCGGAAAGATGCGGTACGATCATCTCGATTTTGGCAGTCTGACCTGTCTGGAGTCCGTTTTCTGAGGTAATGTGCATCAGTACAGTTTGTGGGGCCATTGATGTGCCTACGCTTTCCTTGATAACGTTTTCTCCATCAGGAAGGGCGAAACTCCCGCAGGGGCGAAAAATCTCCCCTGCGGGTTGTGTTGTGCTTACTTGAAGCGTGCGGGGAACTGGTTAATGATCCCGTTGCTCAGCATGTCCGCCATATGGAGAATCTGTTTGTGGACTTCTTCGTACGCCCGGATATCTCCCTCCCAATCTTTTTTGAGCCTTGCGGCGACTTCCGCGCTTGTAGCTGAGAGATGGCCGCGCATCATGGATTTCATTTCTGCCAGGGGCCAGTGTTTCGGATTGGCACTGCTCAAAAATGCTGCGATCTCATCGGCGTTGGTGTTCCAACGGTTGCTAGCCTCCCCGCTCCTTGCTGCGTTACCCTCCTTGAGGGCGCCAATGAGGTCGGCTGCTATGAGGATGTGGTCCTTGAGAAGGGCTGTCAACGAATTACCGGCCGCCTCGCCATAAAAGGTCTTGATCGCGTTGCCGATATCTGTCTGGTTCTGAAGCAGCCTGTTGGTCGTTGCCGTCTTGTCCTGCAGGTTTTCCAACGCGCTGATGACGTAAAGTCGCGTCCAGACAATGTGGTCCTCCCATAGCCTGCGCATTTCGTTTTGGAAAGCGCATTTGTCAATTGTCTCGTCTCTGTGCGCCGTGGCCTGATTGTTTTTCCCGGCGGCATTCCCGATACCCGTGTGTAGGGTCAGCATTACGATGATTGGAACGATTGGATTGATAATTCGGTTTAACATAACGTCTCCTTTCTATATTTGTCGGATTACTCATTAGAGTCGGAAGGCTCTAAAAGGTTACAGGAAAAATTTGCACATTCTCGTGTAACGTTTTCGGGCCAGTGCAATCAAATAGACAGAACCCTCCGGAGCGGAATCGCATGGAAACCGAGAAACGAATCGCTGCGCAAGCTACGAGCGATGAAGAAGCTATTGCGAAAGTATTGGCCGGTGAAACGGCGGCGTACGAGCAGATCATGCGCAGGTATAATCCGAGGTTGTTCAGAATAGTCCGCTCATACCTGACCGATGAGGATGAAATCGAAGATGTCATCCAGGAAGCGTACATCAAGGCGTACGAAGCGCTGCCCCGTTTCGAGAAGCGGTCGAGCTTTTCAACATGGGTGATACGTATTGCGATCAATGAAGCGTTGGCGCGCGTAAAACAGAGGAAGCGACTTTCTCCGATCGGCGACACAGCGTCCGACGACACCGGATATGTTATTGAGGCCATTGGGCCGTTGCAGAATAACGAAACCCCCATAGAAACACTCATGAACTCCGAACTGAAATACATCCTGGAAGAAGCTGTTGACCGCCTGCCTGAAAACTACAGGTCAGTGTTTGTGATGCGAGAGATCGAGGGGATGAGTATTGCCGAGACGAGCGAATCTCTCGATATCACCCAGACGAATGTGAAAGTGCGGCTCAACCGAGCCAAGGAAATGTTGCGAGATTTCATCAGCGGTTTTTATCACGATGCCGAAGTGTTCCACTTCGATCTTGTCCGCTGTGATCGAATCGTACACAATGTCCTGCGTCGCATCTCCGAGAGGAAGGGGGAGGCCAGTTAGGCAGACTTTAGGACGCAAAGCGCGACCTGCTTGTGCTCAACCTCTTTTAATTGCGGCAATAACAGCAGAGCCCATCCTTTAGGACGGGCTCTCTGCGTTCATAGCAGTGGGAGTCAACTTTAAGGTTGATGAGGACTTCCTGGCACGGTCAGATATATCCGAACACGACCGGAAAGACAATCACGACGATTGCTGCCCAAACGGCGTAAACGGGGAGATAATTCGTCTGCCATCGTTCAAGGTCGGTGAACGGTCCGCGATCTCTCAGAAAGCGGAGGTACAGAACAGCAGACCAGGCGAGGTTGATCAGCAGAATGATGTTCACCCCCAAGGCGGCAACGCGATTTGGCGTAAAGCCCATTTCGGTAATACGGACGGATATAGCCCATAGCGCAACCACGTCGACCAGCAACGCACTGATGACCAGCAGGACTTGCATTCCGTCGAAGATTCCGGGAGGGAGGGAGGAGTCCCGGGCCGAGACGGAGTAGAGGAGGAGTCCCAGGACGACCACGAGCAGAAGGTCGAAGGCAATGAGGATTTCGCGCTCGATGTTCATGCCGCGACCTGTTACGAGGAGCGTTGCCAGAAACGTGACCAGCAGAATGGCGAACATGGGGGTGAAGAGCCGTGTCAACACAGGGGCCATGTTTTCGATGACGCTCTGCTTGGCTTCCACAAGCCATGAGGCGACCAAGACAGCTCCCGCAGCCCCACACGGTAACAGCCACGACTGGATAAACCATTCCGCGTTCATCCCGATCATCTCGAACATCATTACCAGGAATCCGGTGAGAACTCCACCACCAAGGGCAATCAGCACATAATAGATAAACAGCTCGCCGGAGAAGCGAATGAAATCCATGCGTCCTGCCACCTCACCCCAGCGCCCACCGGCGTAGGCGATCCCTACCACGACCCAAAGCGCTATTGGCAGATGCAGCGCGGAGAGGACCTCGGTGTTGCTCTTTAAAGGAAAGGGATAGAGGTTCGCAAAGAGAGCCCCAAGAGCAAACGCGACAACCAGCCAGCGCACCATGCTCATGCCAAGCTGTCGCTTCCAGACGAAATAGCCGCTCAGGAGGGGAAGCACGAAAAGGCTTGCGTTGCGTGCGTAGAAGCCATCATCCTCTCCTATTCGCATTCCGAAAAGTTCCGGCAACTTGACCAACACAGCTGCAGCCACGGCAAGAACAAAGATGATGAAGGCATCGAGGCGCGTCTGGGCTCCTTGGCCCCCGGCATCGGAGGAGAGAACAACAAGCTGTTTCCAGAGGCGTTCCGAATGCTCACGCGCGAACTCCCGTGAAAGGGCATCGAGAGCGCCCATGCGTTTCACTGCAACAAGAAAAGCTTCATCGGAGGAGAGCCCGGCTTTGACCAGAGCCGCGATCTGTTCGCGCAAGTGGTCTTCCAGCTCTGCGACGTCGACGGAATGGATTGCCTGTCGTCGAAGGAGGTAGCTCCGCCATTGGTCAATCTGGTTTTCGAGTGATCGATCGTTCGCCGGTGTCGGCATTGTTCAGACTCCTTGATTGGCTTAGTGAGAACGGTTGTGGTAGCACGAAATCTCAGGCACCTCATGCTAAAGAAATTCCAAACATGTCGAAGGCAAATGATTCAAATCGGAGGAAGTATTGAATCTTTCTTATCAGGTCATTGGCGTTTGTCTCGAACTTCGTGCTTGTCATTTGCGATTTCTCTCTGGAGGTTGACCTCCAGAGTCCCCGCAACGTTGCATCCACCGTTTGCCACTGTTTACGTTCCTCTTCAAGCTGGGCCCTGCCCCGGGTGGTGATCCGATAGTACTTGCGACGGCGTCCGCTCTCAGTTTCCTCCCACCGCGCTTTGATGTAGCCAAGCCTCTCAAGCCGATGGAGAACAGGGTAGAGCATTCCGTCCGTCCACTCCATTTCCCCTCCGGACAACTCCTGAACTCGCTTGATGATGGCGTAGCCGTAGCTATCTTCCTCTGCCAGAATCGCTAGAACGATGGGGGTTGAGGATGCAGCGATCAGGTCTTTGTTGAATTGCATGATTGTGCAGGTCGTTCTGAGGCGTGATCGTGTGTTGACTCAAGATACATAGCAGTTCTATGTATAGCAAGGTTTTTTTTCGGAGAGGGATTGCTGAGAGCAGGCTTGCGTCCCTAACCGCCGCATCCCCGCTGCCACACCAGAACTCGAATACCTGCTACAAAACAAAACGGCAGCCACAAGAGTTGTGACTTGGTGAGGCGTTGGAGTTCTTCGACGGGTTCACGATCAGTCTGAGCTACTTTTATCAACGTAACAAGTCGAACGACCCGTACTACGATTTCCGCAACAATAGTCTCAACATTGGCTTGGCAACACAATTTTGAACACACAGGGAAATGCTGCCGGCAGCGTGCATTGTGCAACGACGTTCGCTCCTGTCGGCAGCGTCCCTTTCTAACCTCCCCACATAGTGAGATGCCGATTGCAGCGGCTCTCTATATCATCTCAGCAAAACTCCATAATACGCTCGGCCCAGGCGGGTACTATGAAGGATGTCATTACCTAAACTTGATCCTGGCAGTGGGAACCATTATATTGTTGTCGTCGTTCTATCGTGCGATGCTCCTACAAGCAAAAAATATAGTCAGACACTGCATCGTTGGAGTTCTTCTCCTCAGCCTCTCGGGAATCACGATCGTGGTTCATCACGATCACCCGATTGAGACCTCTTCTCCCAAACAAACCCAAGAGCCAGACGGGAAACAGGCGAGTGAGAATCAGCACAGCAAGCCATCGACATATCATGAAGTTCATTTTCTGAAGCTTGGCTCGGATGACGAGTTCACGATCTCCCCTCCGGCTGAGCGCGCTGCATCGCTCACCGTGTGCTCTGTCATCCCCGACGCCGCGTTCGATTCATTCCCTGCTCTTCGATCAGCCGCAGTCCTTCACACCGCGGAAAAGGAAGCACATCCGTCTTCAGGGGATAAGTGTGCCCTTTTCTGCAGTTTCCTTATCTGATTACCCCCGCTTGTCGTCGACAGGCATCGATTTTTTCTTCTCTTTACCGATCAATAACTGAACGCCCCGATATAGACCCTCCATAACAGTGTATGGAGGCAATCTGAATTTTCATCAATCACTGAGTAATCAAAGAAAGGTGCAATGGCATGAGACAATATGCAGTTGTTTTCGCAATGATGGTCGCTTCTCTGTACGGCGCAACCGAAGCCAGTCTTGCGCAGCATCAAGATCACAAGGCGAAGTCCACGAGTCAGGATTCATCAAGTATCCAGCAGAACAGAAAAGAATCGGCTGGCGTCAACGCAAAAAACGCAGCAGCAGTGAAACAAATTATCGCCTCATACTTGAAGCTCAAAAATGCACTTGTCAGCGACAAGTCAAACGATGCCGCCAAGGCCGGGAAGGAAATAGTTGAGGCGCTGGGAACATTGGACAAGTCTCTCTTAACAACCGAACAGGCCAAACTCTACGAGGATGTCGGTGAGGATGCACGCGAGCACGCCGAGCATATAGGTGAAAATGCCAAGAACATCGGGCATCAGCGTGAACATTTTGCGGTGCTGAGCCAGGATGTGTACGATCTTGTCAAAACATTCGGCGCCGGTCAGCTGTTGTACAAAAACTTCTGCCCGATGTACAATGATAAAAAAGGGGCAATCTGGTTGAGCGAGACAAAGACGATAAAGAATCCGTACTACGGCAAAAAAATGCTCACCTGCGGCGAGTTTCAGGAAGAACTGAAGTAGTCTGATGAAACGGATAAAACAGATACTTTTCACCTTACTGATTCTCTTCATCGTAATCCAGTTCATCCGGCCTGCCCGCAATCATGGTGAGCAGGCCGGACAGTTGAACATTGCGGCAACATTCAATGCGCCCGATACTGTTCTCTCGCTTTTCCGGAATGCCTGCTTCGATTGCCATGGCAACGATACCGATTATCCCTGGTACTCCAATATTCAACCAGTGGGTTGGCTCATCGAGAAAGATATTCGCGATGGCAAAGCGAAACTCAACTTCAGCGAGCTTGGATCGCTTTCGCCAAGAAGGCAGATGAGCAAATGGCAGAATGTTGAAAACAGAATTAAGGATGGCACGATGCCTTTGCCGATGTATCAACTCATGCACCCGCGCGCCCGGCTGACTGAAGCAGAAAGGCAACGGCTCATTGATTGGGTTCGAAAGACGATAGATACGCTTGCATCCCAGCGATGACTCTTCGACGCAATGAGCTTTTTGGAATTTTCTTACAAAGAAAAAGAAAAGGACCTATGAAACTGACACCGATTCTTCTTGTGCTGTTCTTCTGGACTTCGACGAACCTTGTTGCTCAAAAAACGGTGAGATACGATTTATACGTTGCTGATACCGTTGTGACGTTCGGCAAGGAGCCGACGCGTGCTATCGCCGTCAACGGAATGATTCCGATGCCCACGTTGACATTCACGGAAGGCGACACGGCAGAAATCTATGTCCACAATAATCTGGACGAAGAGACATCACTGCATTGGCACGGTCTCTTCCTGCCGAATCGGTACGACGGCGTACCGTATCTCACCCAGATGCCCATCAAGCCCCACACAACACATGTGTACAGATTCCCGATCATTCAACATGGCACGCATTGGTACCACAGTCATTCACGGTTCCAGGAGCAAATCGGCATGTACGGTGCCTTCATCATGCACAAGAAACAGGAATGGGACATCCCAACACTGCCCGTTGTTCTCAGCGAATGGACTGACATGGACCCCGAAGAAGTACACCGCAGCTTGAAAGCCGCCACAGACTGGTTTGCCATCAAAAAAGGTACGACGCAAAGCTACGGCGAAGCATTGCTCAGCGGGCATCTGGGAACAAAACTCACCAACGAATGGAAAAGGATGAACGCGATGGATGTGAGCGATGTGTACTACGATACCTTTTTGATCAACGGGAAAAACCAAGATGTGCAGCCGCAATTCAAGAAAGGAGATACGGTAAGACTTCGCGTCATCAACGCGGGTGCATCCGACTACTTCTGGCTCACCTATTCCGGCGGCAAGATTACTGTGGTCGCAAGCGATGGCAATGATGTGGATCCGGTAGAAGTAGACAGGCTGATCATCGCCGTGTCAGAAACGTATGACGTCGTTGTAACCATTCCGGACAACAAGAGTTATGAATTTCTCGCAACCCCCGAAGACCGAACCGGCTCAGCTTCACTCTGGCTCGGCAGCGGCGAGAAAGTGCCGGCGGCAAGATTGCCAAAGTTGAAGTACTTCGCCGGAATGGAAATGATGAACGACATGATGGACATGAACGGCAACATCATTGAAATTGAGGGAATGAGGATGCAGAACCAGGAGATGGACATGAATACCATCATGTATCCGGAAATCACAGGACCGGAGAATCCGGAAGACACCACGGATGCAAACAGCATGAACGTGAATGCCAGACCAATGCCGATGAGCCATGACGGCCATAGCATGAGAGGGATGGATGAAGGGAATGGAGATATTGTAACGCTCAACTATGGCATGTTGCGTTCACCTCACACGACGACGTTGCCTGCAGGACCGGTGAGAGAACTGAAATTTGAATTGACCGGGAACATGAATCGATATGTCTGGTCGATGGACAACAAGACGCTTTCCGAGAGCGATAAGATTCTTATCAAAAAAGGAGAAAACCTGAGGATTATCCTTTTCAATAACAGCATGATGCGACACCCGATGCATCTCCATGGGCACGATTTCCGAGTGCTGAACAGTCACGGTGAATTTGCCCCCATGAAAAACATCATCGACATCATGCCCATGGAGAGGGATACCATAGAATTCGCTGCTTCAGAGCCGGGTGGCGATTGGTTTTTTCATTGCCATATTCTTTACCACATGATGTCTGGGATGGGCAGGGTCTTCAGTTACGAACATTCTCCACCAAATCCCGATTTGCCGGATCCCACAAAGGCTCTCCAAAAGCTGTTTGACGACGACCGTGAGTTTCATCTCATGGGAAGAGTGGGTTTAGAAAGCAACGGGAGTGACGGTGAAGCGATGTACACAAATACTCGCTGGAAACTACAAACCATATGGCACATGGGTTATCATGACCAACATGGTTACGAAGTGGAAACACTTGTTGGCCGCTATCTTGACCGGATGCAGTGGTGGTTCGCGTACGTTGGCTTGGACTATCACTTCAAACGGGAAGGTAATCCGCCGAAGAATGTTTTCAGTCTGGAGGGTAGTCCGAAAAACATTTTTGGCTCTGAAGAAAACAACTGGTTTGGACAAAAGAGCAACAAACTTCACCGCAAAGCGGTGACAGCAGGCATCGCTTATACGTTACCGCTGCTGTTTGTGGCCGACTTCCGAATAGATAGCGACGCAAAATTGCGCTTGCAGCTGGGGAGAGAAGATATACCCCTGACCAGTCGCTTGCGGTTGAATCTCATGCTGAATACGGACAAAGAATATCTGACGGGATTCAGGTACATCGTAACAAAATATGTTTCCTTTTCCACGCATTACGACAGCGATATGGGATTTGGCGCAGGGTTTACGTTGAACTATTAGCGTGGTGGAAGGGAGGAAAGAAGGGTCAGAATTGCGCTCGCATCTTTTTCCAAAGGTTGGTACTATTATATAACACATTGAATCCAAACTTTTAAAAGGAGGTTGTCCCATGGGATCACAACGACTGTTCCTGATGTTTTCTGCCGCCATCGTTTTGATGGCAACGCAAAGCTTCGCCCATGATGCCTGGCTAGCGGCAAAATGGAACTCTACCAAAACCCGTGTTCTGATTTCGCCCCTTGTTGCCGAGAAGTTTCCCGACGGCCAGGCCATTAAAGACTGGAGCCGCTTTATCGATCCGGCGGCGTATACTCCCGGCGGCAGCAGGATGCCACTCAAAGGAGATCCATCTGACTCAACAATCCTCGGGACGGTCTCTCCTGCATCTGTGCTCATAGCGACTTCAGGCGTCAAGCAACGAGAGATCAAACTCAAGCGCGATCTGGCGCAACTGGTTCTTACAGAAGAGTTCGGGCTTACCAAAGAAGAGGCGTCCACCTATCTCACGCCGGGGGTTGAAGAATTTCACGAAACCTACAGCCGGTTCTTGAAAACGGTCGTTTCCGTTGGCGGCACGAAGCCGTCGCCGAAAGATTCTATTGTTGGATTGCCGCTAGAGTTGGTTTTGGTTTCCTGGGAGAACGGAGCGCCGGGGAAAACCGTAGTTCGCTTCCGCGTTCTCGACAAAGGCAAAACCGTTGCTAACGCTCCGGTTCGCATTCTACAACATGGCAAAACAACGATGGTTCGGACGGAGTCGAACGGCGAGGCGCGAGCTGAAATCGATGGCAGCTTACCCGTGTTGTTCGCCTACATCAAAGTCACAAAAGTGAGTGACACGCAATTGACTTCACTCTGGACAAATCTGGCAGTCTATCATTTGGAGAAGTAGTTCGAGAAGAAGAAATATTGAGAACATCGTGTACGCTGATTGGCGATCCTTATCAAGAACGGCAAACTGGGTGCGGGACCAGAGGAGAAGTTATTTGAAGTCGTAAGAGAAAGGAATCTTGTTTATCACATGTTTTTGAAGAACGTCGAAGTGAGGTGGTTGCGTAGCCCTAAAGACAACTCTCTGCACCCAGTAGATGAGGTTGTCATCACTGAGTTAGAGCTGCCTTAGGATATGAAAAATTCCATAGTTATCAAAACCCGCTGAGTGGAGCGGTCATTGCCATCTTTCAAACGCTCTATCCTTTCTCACAGAACCCCATCCTTCATCATCGACCATCATGACCTTGTTCATGCCTCCAGCCGCCATCCTGGTTAACCCGACTTGACTCTTTTTTTCTGTGCGTTTACATCAAGTCCAGAAAATTCGATTCAACTCTATGGACGCCATTATCAAATACCTCCAGGATCACAAAAGTTACGCCTGCATGAAGGAGCGGAAGAAGGAAGATAGCGCATACCGAAGATTTGGTGTTTTAAAACTCTTCACCTTCCGCTCTACTGACCTGTTTCCATTTGTTACAACACTCTCAGTTGCAAAAGGTTTCAGATTTTGATACCTTACGCACACGAGAGCGTCAATACAACCCGTGAAAACCATGAAAAAGAATCCCAAATCCATAGCTGGAACGAACTATCCGCCGCAAGAAAACTTAACTACCAGAACTCAGGACACCTTTGCTTTCTTACTTTCGATCCAACGATAGACTACGGGCAAAACAAAGAGGGTCAACAGAGTCGAAGTAATCAACCCGCCAATGACAACCGTTGCGAGCGGTCGTTGAACCTCGGCGCCCGTTCCTTGTGAGAGAGCCATCGGGATGAAACCGAGACTTGCAACAAGCGCCGTCATCAGGACCGGCCGCAATCGGTCAGAGGCACCCTTGATGATTGTAAATTCAAGATCATGCCCCTCTTTCAAAAGCTGATTGAGGTACGATATGAGCACAACGCCGTTCAGGACTGCAACGCCAAAGAGGGCGATAAAACCTATCGAAGCCGATACGCTCAGGTGTAGCCCCCGGATCAGCAGCGCAAAGATTCCACCGCTCAGTGCGAATGGAAGATTCAACAGGATGAGCATCGAATGTCGTATGTTTCCAAATGTCGTAAACAACAACACAAAGATGATGAAGATGGAAAGCGGAACGACAATC
>DATMBF010000038.1:0-9898 GCA_035559595.1 Bacteroidota bacterium
GGTCGTCGATCTTCTTCCACGAAACACTCTTAAACGTCATCTTTGGGTACTGGGCAGCATTGAAGAAGTCCCCACTTTTGAGGTGGTTATCACGCATTTCATTCTCGGTATCGATGCTGTTGACGTCCACAACAAATTCGACGGTTGAATTCATGAAATCGGAATTTGTAGATCGGATCGATCCGGAATAGAGGCGAAAGCTTCCTTCCACTTCCGAAATGACGAGGTGCGTTACAGCAAATTTGACTTTTGAATGGGCATTATCAACGATCCACATCGTTTGTCCGGACAGCCCGTTCACAGCAATCATGAATGTTGCAACAAGTGAGGTGATTTGTTTCATGGCATTGTTCCTTCCAAAGAGCACTAGATGTTCGTTAAGCGGCGACCGCGACGGATTGAACCTTGGTGAACTCCGCCTGGATTTCGATGACGACCTCATTGCTCACCACGACACCGCCGGTTTCCGTGAGCGCATTCCACTGCAAACCATAGTCGAACCGATTGATTTTGCCCGTAATTTCGAATCCCGCCACCTGTGTGCCGCCAAATCCAGTGACGGTGCCGTTGTAGAGAACATTGAGCTTGACCTCCTTCGTGATGCCTCGGATCGTGAGATCGCCGCTTACTTCCATCTCGAAATCCGAAATCTTCTTGACGGACTTAGAGACAAACGTAATGGTCGGGTACTTCGCCACATCGAAGAAATCAGGCGACTTCAAGTGCTCATCCCGCTGTTCGTTCTTTGTATTGATACTGTTGACATCAGCCTCGAACGTGATCCGTGCATCGCTGAAGTCTTCCTTCTCACCTTCGATCTTTGCATCGAACTTCGTCAGGGATCCCCGAACAGTAGAGACCAGGAGGTGCTTCACTTTGAAAGTCACCTCTGAGTGTGCCGGGTCGATTTTCCAAATCGCCATAGATACGCTCCTTCTGAAAGAATTGATTGAACAATGACGGCACGAATATACGTCCCCGCCGCGTCGGACACCTTCACGGAGGTTAAAAAATGGCCTTAACGTATGGTAACAGGAAAGCTACCGTTTTTCGGAAAGTTCTTTGCGGATACGGCTGAGAGATTGGGGAGTGATGCCCAGAAATGAAGCGATCTGGTTCAGAGGCACGCGTTCAACAAGATTTGGGTACGATTTGAGAAAATCGAGATACCTCTGTTCTGCAGAATCGCTAATGAGGCTGGCCACTCGCCTGCGTGTCGCCACAAGATTGGCTTCGAGCAAGAGCCGAAAAAAGCGTTCCATCTTTGGAACAGCATCGAGCATGGCATCGCGAGAACTGCGGTCGAGCACCAGGAGGTCGGAATCCTCCAGCGCGTCAATGAACTCCTTGGAAGGAGTACCGCTCAAGAAACTATAGATGTCCGATACCCACCAGTCCTCAATGGCAAACTGGATGATATGCTCTTCCCCTTTGGCATCGACAGTATAGTTTCGGAGACAGCCCTTGAGGACAAAGCCGATAGAGCGGCACACATCCCCTTCTTGCAACCAGTATTGTTTCTTTCGGAGTTTCTTGTGGCTGAAGAATGTTCTGCAGCGAGCAAATTCCTCGTCGGAAATGTTCACGCGCTTTTGGATATGCGATCTGAGAAGATCCACCATGACCGTCCTAATTGATCGGACCAACAAACCTCAAAGTGTTGCCGCTGGGATCTTGCACGTAAAACTCTCGCTTCCCCCAGGTCTGGTTCACCGGACCTTGATGAACCGGCGATTCTCTCTTTCTGGAAGTATCTAATCCTCGCCGGATGCATTCTTGAAAGCATTTGTCAACATCGTCAACGAGGATATTCACGGCAGAACCGAGTACTCCGTCCCCGCTCAGTGTCGAAAGCTGAAGTTCCGATTCCCCCTTGATAAGATCGACAACGGGGGATTCGGGAGCGAATCCGCCACTCTTTATCTGGAAGCCCAGGATTCGAGTATAGAAGGAGATTGACTCCTCCATCTTGATGCATTTGATAACCGGGATGATCTTCATGCTCAAACTCTCCGTTTTCTGGGTTTGTTGTCAATGTGATTAACGATGTCGGCGGCATGCTTCATGTGTCTCTGAACGATCTCCTCCGGTGGAAGAATTTTTCGAAACGCCCTCCAAAGGGAGAGGTCATAGACGATTTTCAGAATGCCGGCAAAGTACAACGGAGCTGAGAATGAGAATGTCATCGCCCAACCGGCCAATGTCGGGCCAACTACCCAGGAAGCATTCCGCGTCATGTTGACGATTCCTGCAGCGGCGGAACGTTCATGCTCCTGCACAACCGCCGCCAGGTATGATTGCCGTGTCGGAACATCCATTGGGGCAAAGAACTCCCTTGCAAGAAACAACCCAACTGCCACGGGAAACGAAGGAGCGAGTGGAACAAGCATGAGAAAAATACTGGACGGAATGTGGGTAAAGACCATAGTGTTCACAAGCCCAAACCTCTTCGCCAACCACGCTGCAACGAAGTATGCGAAAGAGTTCATGATCGCTGCGGCCGCGAAGAGCGGACCAATCCAAAACTGTTCAACGGTGAATCTTTGGACAAACCAGTACGTCAACAACGAGCGTGTAATAAAGCCACCGCCCAGACTATCGAGCGTCGAGAGAGAGGCAAATCTAACGATACGCCTTCGAGTCTCCGGTGAAAACGTGGCTGTGCTGAGGGGGTTTTTGGCAGATTCGATGCCCGAACCGAGCGCAGAGTATATCGGCACAAGGGCCACGAGTGCCATTGCATAGAGAGTCAAGCCAATTCGGTATTCATTCAGTGACTGCGGAATCCCTGCGAACAAAGCGCCAACGGCGCCTCCGAGATCCATCAGGAATGTGTAGCGGGCGAACATCGGTGTTCTTGCCTCCCCTGGCGAGCATTGAGCGACTATGGCCTGGTCAAGAGCTTGTAGGGGACCCCGATCACGGCCCATGCCATTTATCATCCCCACGAATGATGCCCCTACGAGAACATACTTGTCGGATGCCAGAGCCAGAAGGAGTCCCGAACCTGCCATGACAAGTGTAAGAATGACGAGACTTTTTCGTCGACCTACGCTGTCCGCAAACCTTGCCGCGATGAGCGTGCCGACAGCCATACCGAGCAAACCGGAAGCAATGAGGAAGCCGATTTCGACTTCGCTCAATCCAAGTGCCGCAAGATACAATCCATAGAACACGCTCAGCGCACTGATCGCAATCGACCGCACACATGATGTCAGGAGAACGATAGTGAGATCGCGATTCACGGAAGTTCGGCCACCGAAAGATTTCTTGAAACCAAGGCTCGCCTTGCAGCACCGGGACGTTCACTACTGCAAGAGCACCGTCTTGCTTCCAGCATCAATCGCTTTTACAAACTTGATCACACCCCGCATGTACGTCTCCTGATCATCCCACATGCTCATATGACTGCCGTTGGGACAGTAGAGATAACTTCCGTTCTGCACTTGCGTGGACATCCACTTCATATGTTCGGGATCCATCGTGTCGTATTGCGCACCAATGATTAGTGTGGGAACGGCAATCTTCGACAAATCTTTCGAACGATTCCATTGGGCTAGCCTTCCCGCAATGCCGAACTCGCTTGGACCCTGCATCAGGACGTAAACTTCCTGATTCATCTTGTTGAAGCTACGGAGAACCGGATCGGGCCACTGCTCGAGCGGTAAACGCAAGACGTGCCTGACGTAGTAGTGCGACATCAGGAGCTCCATGTACTTCGGATTCTGGAAGTCTCCCTGTGCTTCCATCGCACGAACCTGCTTGAGCACAGCCGGATCCATCTGCTTCGCCAGCACCTCGTCTGCATACTTTCCATAGTCGGGCGCGCTGGACATCATGTTGGAAATGATGAGACCCTTCAGGTTTTCCTGATACTTGAGCGCATACTCCATGGCCAGAATGCCACCCCACGAATGACCAAGGAGGAAAAAGTTCTCGTTGTTCAGTCCAAGCGCCTTTCGCACCTGCTCGAGCTCTTCGACGAAGCGCTCGGCGACCCACAGGTCTTTGTCTTTCGGCTGGTCGGAGTAGGCCGAGCCAAGCTGATCGTAATAAATGAACTCGATCCCTTCTTGAGGCATGAAGCTCTCGAAGCATTCCCAGTATTCATGTGTTGCGCCGGGACCTCCGTGAAGCAGGAGGATTTTGATTCGCGGATTGTTCCCGAACCGCTTCGTCCACACCTTGAACTTCCCCTTGGGGGTTTCGATCGGAATGAGTTTGACTCCCCCTGTTTTGATCCCCGTCTCCGTGCTTTTGAAATAATCGAGGGCTGAGCGATCCTCGCGCGGAGTACACGAAAAGAAAACGATCGCAATCAACAAGAACGACATAGTGCGCATAGGGATGTCCCTTTCCTTACATTAGAATGGAACAACTCTTCGTTTGAAGGCGGACTGAAAGGTATTAGATTACTGCCGAAGTTTCAAATGGTGTTTGTTGGAGAAGCAGATCACCGATCCGCGTTCAGGATTCAAAAGAGATGCGAGCCCCCTGGAGTCCCTCTGAGCGGGGGACAGGCTAGAAAGATCTAAGCTGGCCAAAACCCTGACCCTCTCCCCTTTTAGGGGAAAGAGTGAGTGGGGTCTCACTGGTAACGTAAGTGGAGTAGTTAGTCCGCTTGGTTAATCGGATTGTATCGAGGTCGTAGTTAGCGAATCACCGTCACGGAATAAAACCCACTCGTGCCTCTTGCGCCTGGACCTCTTTTATCGTCTCGACGATCATGGGGAAGTAAAAATCCAGCGGACACTCCGTGGTTCCGCGGAGGGTGCAGTTGCCGTCGTCGTTCTCGCGGCAGGAGACGCACACGACGTTGTGCAACTCGTGCACATAATCGTGCATCGAGGCACTGTTGATGTTCTGCACGATGCTGACGACCTCCGGCAGGAAGCGCATCAGCGTGCAATCTTCGGTGGTGCCGCCCCCACACACCGCCTGACCCGTCCGCTCAAGACACTTCATGCAGACGTTCCTCATGAGAGCCTGCCGATATCGGTTGATCATAGGATGACCTCCTTCGTTTGTCACGGGAATACTCGATGTCATTCCAATCATCTGTTCATTCCCAATTTTACCCTCTCCTTCATCCTCTCCTCTTCGATGAATTCTTCAACAAGCTTGTCATCGGCGAGAGCTTGCTCGATGCGGCGGAGAGCTTCTGCAATGTCCTGTGCGGAGGAGACATACGATAAGCGAATGTACTCCTGATCTTCATCTGCCATTCGCGACCCGAAACATTGCTGTCCCAACACTGCGACACCAGCACGGTGAAGCAGAAAGCGCTGCAGTTCCTTTGAGTCGCGAAACCCCTTTCTCCGACAGACGCGTGTGACATTCGGATAGGCGTAGAAGGCCCCTGCCGGCTTGTGGCAGAAGAATCCGTCGATACCGTTGAGCCCATCCACGACCAGGTCGCGATTACGGCGGAATTCCTCCACCATCGTGTCCACCTCCTCTTGCGGACCTCGCAGCGCCTCCATTGCCGCGTATTGCGTGAAGGTGGCTGTGCAGGAGTTTGAGTTCGTCATGAGCCGTGCAACGATCGTTGCAAGCTCTTTCGGCATCACACCGTATCCGACCCTCCAGCCTGTCATCGCGTAGGTTTTCGAATGTCCGTCGAGAATGATCGTCCGCTCCTTCATGCCGGGAAATTGACTGACGCTCTCGGCCTTGCCTTCATACACGATGCGGGAGTAAATCTCATCCGACAAGACCCAAAAATCATGCTTCAACGCAAGCTCGGCGATCTCGTGGAGATCGGTCTTCGGAATCACTCCCCCAGTCGGATTGTGCGGCGAGTTGACAATGACCATTTTTGTCCGGTCCGAGATCTTCGCGCGAAGCTCCCCCACATCGAAACTGAATCCCCGCTCTTCCTGCAGCCGCAGCGGAACAGCCTTTGCGCCGACGAAATTGATCATCGATTCGTAGATCGGGTAGCCCGGATTGGGATAGATGACCTCGTCTCCTTCCTCCACGCAAGCAAGAATGCTGAAGAAAATGATCGGTTTACCGCCAGGAACGACAACAACCTCCTCCGGTGAGACCGGAATCCCCCTTGTCTGTGATACGTACTCCGCTATGACTTTGCGGAAGCTCATGATGCCCGCGGATGGACTGTAGTGAGTGAGGTTCTCATCGAGCGCTTTTTTTGCGGCAGTCTTGATGAATGCCGGGGTGGCACATGCAGGCTCACCGATGGAAAGGGCAATGATGTCCTTACCCTGCGCTCTCAGGGCCTCCACTTCGGCGAGCACTTCAAACGCCGTTTCTGTCCCTAATCGGGATACACGCGATGCGAGGTTCATAGTCGATAGCTTGAAAGTTATAGGTTTCGAGTTTCGAGTGTCTGGTTCCGAGTTCCCCCTCTGTACTTCATTTCCACCGATTTCCGTTTTAGGTCAAACAATTCATAGCCCTTCTTCGCGATATGCTCTCCGCTCACCTCAAACTCCTTGATCAGTTCCCATGGCCCCCCCGATTCCCCAAAACGATCCTTCACGCCAATCGAGCCTGTGATTACGGGCAAGTGATACAGCTCCGGCGACTCAGTAATAATACGACACACCCGATCGGCTAAGCCGCCGATTTGATGCTCTTCCGCCGTCAGCACGATTCCGGTTTCCCGGGCGGCGCTGATGATAGCGCTTTCATCAAGGGGCTTCACCGTGTGCATATTGATGACGCGAGTTTCGAGTCCGTATTCATTTTTCAGAATGAATGCTGCGCGCATGGCTTCGGGTACCAGTGGTCCGCACGCAATAATGGTGAGATCTTCGTG
Organism: Bacteroidota bacterium; assembly: GCA_035559595.1. Lineage (GTDB taxonomy): Bacteria > Bacteroidota > Ignavibacteria > UBA10030 > UBA10030 > DATMBF01. The sequence continues at coordinate 6,785 of DATMBF010000038.1, forward strand.
CTCATTGGTGTATGCCGAAGCCAGGACAGTCTCAAACGCATCGATGAACTTCGGTTGGGGGCCGCGGAATCGAATGACATTGGCCTTGCCAAAGACAAAGGGTGTTGCATACGTCGAAATCACCGGCGTTGCTTCTCTGGCAAAACGAATGTACTTCGGACCTTTGATTTCGAACATAAGCACTTCCGTAGCTTTCCTTGTTTCGACCACATCGGCAGGGACAACAACATGCATATTCGGCAGTCCGCAAATCTGGAACAGGTCCTCAAGGGCTTGATGTGTTGCACCATCGGGTCCGACGGAAACTCCCCCGTGCGCTCCGGCGATCAAAACATTCAGCTCCCCGTAGCAGACCGTCGTGCGGATCTGATCCAAGCAACGGCCGGCAGCAAACGTTCCGTATGTTCCAAGCACGGGAATCTTTCCCTCACGCGACAAACCCGCCGCAACGTTGATAGCACTCTGCTCGGCAATACCAACACTCAACCACCGCTTCTTCCTCTCGGGATGATTCGCATAGAAATCACTGATCGTAATCGAGCCCGAGATGTCAAGCCCCAGACACACAACGCGCTCATCACCACCACGCTCATTGAGCGCCTTGCCGAATCCCTTGCGCGTCGGCTCCATCTCCACACGCATCCATTCATCCGCATTCCACCAATAGTCGCGCTCGAATTTCGGCATTTTCTTCTCCAACTCCACATTCACGTTCTCTTGATAGCTCTTTGCCTTGAGCAGTATTCGCTCGACGGGGACTTCGTTCTCCACTCCAAGCTGTTTGAGACCTTTCCACATCTCCTCAATCGAAGGAGCTTTCCCATGCCAACCGGCGATGTCTTCCATGAAATCCACGCCCTTCCCCTTCACCGTGTCGGCGATAATCACCACCGGTTTCCCCTTCGTACTGAGAGCACGGTCGAATGCCTTCAGGATTTCTTCCATATCATGCCCGTTGATCTCAATCGCATGCCATCCAAAACTCCGATACTTCTCAGCCAGCGGCTCCACATCCATTACATCTTTTACCCACCCGTCAATCTGAAGTCGATTCCGGTCGATGATACCGATGAGGTTGTCGAGCTTGTAATGTCCCGCCTCCATCACCGCCTCCCAGATTTGTCCTTCTTGTTGCTCACCGTCTCCCATGATGCAATAGACTCGCGACTCCGTGTTGCCGTCCAGCTTCAAGCCGAGCGCCATGCCGACTGCAATGCTCAATCCCTGTCCGAGCGAACCGGTGGAGGCCTCAACGCCGGGCAGTTTGAGCCAATGAGGATGACCTTGAAATGGACTCCACAGTTTTCTCAGTGTTGCGACCTCCTCGATATCATAATATCCCGCCATCCCGAGTGCGAGATAGAGCGCCGGGGCTTTGTGTCCGGTTGACCAAATGATGCGGTCGCGTCGATTCCATTGAGGATTTTCCGGATCGAGCCATGCGACGGAAAGATAGAGCGCTGCTGCGATATCCATGATGGAGAGTGTGCCTCCTGAATGTCCCGATCCAGCCGCAGCAAGACAGGCAAGATCGTAACCGCGCAAGAGTTTCGAGGCACGCTCTAATTCCTTCAGCGTGTAGTACTTTCGTACTGATCCGGTTTTTGAGTTCATGAGTGGCATACGTGAGACTCTTTACATAAGGTGCCAGATGTGGGTTGCATGGGCATGACGTGTACCAAAGTTGTTTCAGGGACTTGATTTGCTTTCTCGGGAAACCTGTTCCTCCACTTTTCCCTTCTCTGAAACTTCCAGCACGATTTCCATCAATTGCTTCTGTTTGATTGCTTCAAGCTCGAGAGGATGTTCTTCGGCCATTTCTGCCTCAGATAATTGGCCGGTGAGCCAGGCGAGGCTCATCGGGTAAACGTCAGGATTGAAAATGACGTAATAGAAGTGCCAGACGATGATCGCTAATGTCGCAAGCCAGGCCTCGTAGAAGTGGATGGTACGGGCGATGTCATAGCCAAGCTTGGTAAACAGCCCGATGAACGTGTTATCGAACCACATGACGAAGCCTGTGAGAGTCATGACGATGGTGCCCCAGACGAGTGCCCAGTACTCGCTTTTTTCGATATAGCTGAACCGCCCGAATCGAGGCTTCTGTTTGGAAATGCCCAGGTTGTACTTCATCACCGCGATCGCATCGCGAGCATCTTGCAGGACCGGCAGTAAATCTTTGATCAACTGCCTACCCCGATGTGTGAAGGAGACGTAGTAGATGTGATACAGACTTGCGCCAATCATCACGACCGCAGCGATGCGGTGAATCAGACTGCGCAGGTCAAACACACTGTCGCTGAGATTGCGGATGGCAACCACCCACCACGCGTCGGGATACCGGAGCATAAAGCCGGTGATGACAAGAAGGATGAAGCTCACTGCCAGCGTCCCGTGCTGTAATCGTTCGCTAAGCGTCATGCGGAGATACAGTCCGCGTCCCGTATGTTCTTCCGCAATAAGCCCTTTACGAATTTGAAGCCGGCGACGAGTCTTGCGGAAGCAATCAAGCGCGTTGTGGACGAACATTCCTCCCACAATCGTGACGATCAGGATGACATAGAGCGTTGCAATCCAGTACAGGATCGGCTCCTCTTCTTTGGCTATAACCACATGGACGGAACCCTGTGCAAACCGTTCGTTTGCGCCCGGATGACACTTGCCGCAGGTCGTGGCAAGGTTCTCTTTGTGAATGGTTGACGTCGGGTCGCTCGACGGTTTGATGGTATGCACGCCGTGGCAACTCGCGCAGTTGGCAACTTCCACCGAGCCGGCCTGAATCGCCAGCCCGTGATAGCTGTCCGAAAATGTTTTATACCGATCGGCAGAGATACCGTACTTTTGGGAAAGCGTAAGCGAGCTGTGGCAGGGCGAGCAGACTTTGCCGGAAACATTCAGCGGCGCGACGGGCGAGCGCGGGTCGTCGTGCGAAAGAATGTTGTGCTCGCCGTGACAATTCGTGCATGCAGGAGCATCCTTGACGCCTCTCACGAGCGCTTTACCGTGGACGCTTTCGTTGAACTCTTGCGCGATTTCCCCATGACACTGGCCGCACGTCTCCGGAATATGCATCTTGTTCACCGTCGCCGCAGGGTCTAAGCTTCTCTTCATTTC
>DATMBF010000039.1:0-25422 GCA_035559595.1 Bacteroidota bacterium
GGGCTGAAGCTGTCCGAGCTGGTGTACACGGCATGGTCGTCTGCTTCGACGTTCCGCGGTTCCGACAAGCGCGGCGGTGCCAACGGCGCGCGCATTCGGCTCGCACCGCAGAAGGACTGGGAGGTCAACCAGCCGAAGCAATTAGCAAACGTGCTGAAGACACTGGAAGGCATTCAAAATGAATTCAATCGAGCACAAAAGGACGGCAAGCGCGTTTCGCTCGCCGATCTGATCGTGCTTGCCGGATGCGCGGCGGTGGAGCAGGCCGCGAAGAGCGCCGGCTACAACGTGACGGTGCCGTTCACGCCGGGTCGCACCGATGCGCTGCAGGAGCAGACGGACGTTGAGTCGTTTGCCGTACTCGAGCCGTTCGCCGACGGTTTCCGCAACTATATGAAAGCGAAGTCCAGCATTCCGGCGGAGTTCCTGTTGGTGGACAAGGCGCAACTGCTGACACTCACTGCGCCGGAGATGACCGTGCTCGTTGGCGGCATGCGCGCATTGGGTGCCAATTATGGCGGGACGTTGCACGGCGTCTTCACCACGCGGCCGGGTGTACTCAGCAACGATTTCTTCGTCAACCTGCTCGACATGACCACAGAGTGGAAGCCGGTTTCAGGGAATGGCGTTGCAGAGCTATTTGAAGGGCGCGATCGGAAGACGGGCAAGGTCAAATGGACTGCGACGCGGGTTGACCTGATCTTCGGCTCCAACTCCGAACTGCGTGCAATTGCCGAAGTCTACGGCAGTGCGGATGGCAAGGAGAAGTTCGTGCACGACTTCGTTGCCGCGTGGAACAAGGTGATGATGTTAGATCGGTTCGATGTGGCGAGAGCCTGAGCGATTTCGACGATCGGGTCGGCTAGCAGCACGGAAACTGTTGATCATCCAAGAACGTTCCGAGCTCTCCCGGCTGAAAAAATAACCGCACAAAACAGAAGCCGCTGTGAACGCACAGCGGCTTTGTTGTTCTTCGCCTATTTGGTTCCTTCCTTACGCCATGTGATAATCGGATAGTTCACGATTGAAAACGGAATTCAGCTTTCTGGTCTGTTGAGTTTTTCAACGCCCCTCAAACGTCCGCGATAACCGTGCCCATTCTGAAATCTTAGAAGTTTCCCTCTCACAAATTCCCCTTTTTGCGAACCTCATCGGGGCAAGTGCTCAGGAACCGCGTTCCGAGGCGATTTTAACAACGAACGGTAATTCGCCGTCCGGTACGTTTATTGTTCTTGCACTCGCGACAACAAGCGGATACTTCGAAATCAGGCAGATACTCCTATGAGAACAAGAATTGCTCTCCTCGGTCTCGTCCTTCTCCCCTCCACAGTTATCGCTCAAGTCATTCAAGCTCGTTTTGTTACGTCCGGATATGCATGGGAGAGGCAGGATACTATCGGGCGGGCTTCGCAAAACTTCTATGCCCATCAATCTCTCCAATTCTCCCTGGCGAAAGATCAGTTCTCGTTCCATGCGTACGGACAGGGCTTTCAGAACTTCGGCAGTAGGGACTATACTGATCCTTCGTACCGATTGTATTCGGTCTCTTTCAAAGCTTCAAGTCTTTTCGAAATGGTTGATCTCGCGATTGGGAGGCAGACGATTTTTGCCGGCGTGGGAGTTGGGACCATCGATGGTGGAATGGCAGGTTTGCGCTTGTGGGATTCACGCATTCGTTTTGTCGGATACTACGGCATTCTCCCGCCACCTCAATACAAGTTTGAAGTAACGAAAGACCGAGAGAATAATCGGATGATGGGGGGGCAGCTTATTCTCTCTCCGATCGATGAGGTTCGCTTCTCTGGCAGCTACATGCAGAGGAAGATCCAACCTCAATCGTACACGGCCATTCGACGCGATTCGCTCTTCCAGCCATTCCCCATTGAAATCCGTCCCAACGCGACAGCCGAGGAGTATCTAAGCGGTGACTTGGAATTTGATGATGGGGAGTTGATTTCCGCAACACTTCGCTATGACTATGATCTGCTCTGGGAGAAGACTTCCCGCATTCAGGCCTTTGTCAGAGGAAACGTCTACGATCGGATCAGTGTGACGGGGGAGTACTTCTACCGCGAGCCCCGACTGTCGTACAACTCTATCTTTTCCGTCTTCACTTACAACACGATCAACGAGTATGAGGCCGGTGTGGAATACGCTTTTGTGAAGACCTCGACTCTTGTCCGACAGGTCTTCGGAAAGTTCGGGTATGTCTCCTATGGTGACGAAAACTCAAATCGCATCACGGTCGGCGTGAGTGGATCGTACGGATCACTGAGTTTTTCGCACAACATCGGCTATGCCGGCAAACTCAGCGGTGCTTTTTTGAGTGCAGGGTATCCGATGTTTGAGGGCCTTGTTACACCGACCGTGCTCTTCTCTTTTGCACAGTATAAGCTCAGTGATCAGGCACCTTCAACGAGTGCCCTGAGCGGCGCTATTGGGGCCGTCTGCCGACCCTGGTCAACGCTTGCGGTCGATGCCCAGGTGCAGTGGATTCGGAACACCATTTACGCGAGCGACACCAGGTTGTTCATACGAGCAAGCTACAGCGTGTTCGAAAACCTCAATCTTTTCTAACAGGCCATGAACCAGGAAGACGTCCATACCGGCAACGCTCACCGAATCACGTTTCTCGGTTTCGTTGCACTGTTGACTCTCATTCTTGTTGTGACCGTTGGGTCACGCTCGACGGAGGTGCAGAGTGAGACCGGCGGGCTCAAGTTCGTTCACGAAACGCACGTGACAGGTGCGGGAATCCAATGCGTGGAATGCCACGACGCTGCTCTTCGAAGTACGCTTTCTTCGGACAATCTCCTCAGCACCAAAACGAATTGCCAATCCTGCCACGAAGAACAGTTGAACGAGCAATGCACCTTTTGCCACACCAGCGACGACCCAACAACGTATAAGAAACTCGCCACAGTCGATCGCGAGCTGATCTTTGCCCATCAACAGCACGTGCTGGAGACAAATAATATCAAATGCGAAACCTGCCATTCGAATCTCGACCGAAAGAAAGACTTCATCGGCGAGCTTGTTCCTGCAATGGCGACGTGTACAACCTGCCACAACGGCGTGCAGCAATCGAACACGTGCGAAAGCTGCCACACGAATCTCGTGAATCTCCGGCCGGCCGATCACGATCGAACGGACTTTCAGCGTGAGCATAAACGTTTGGTGCGATCAGGAAGCACAAATTGTGCAACGTGTCACACCCAGGAGAGCTGCAATGATTGTCATCTGACTGCAGGTCTCACCGCTCCGGATAAGAGCGGTCGCGACCGAGGAACGAGCCGCTCACCGCGTATCAGCACCATCGATCGTGGAAGATCATCGGCCCTGACGTTTGTACACGATCTGAACTTCAAGTTCACACATAGTATCCTCGCCAAAGGGAAGTCTGCCGACTGCCAAACCTGTCACCGGGCAGAAGAGTTCTGCTCCAGTTGCCATGCTGCGGGGGGCAATGTGAACCAAAGTGCTTTCAAGCCTGCGACGCACCAAGAGACCGGGTTTGTCACGATCGGTGTTGGGAGTGGAGGCGGAAAGCACGCTCAGATGGCGCGACGGGATCTCGAGAGCTGCGCCTCCTGTCACGGAGTCGATGCAACCGATCCGACGTGCACGACCTGTCACTCAGACACCGACGGCGTTCGCGGGACGGACCCCAAAACCCATCAACGTGGATTCTTGAGCAGGGTCAACGGGCCCTGGCACACGGATCAAGGCGTGACATGTTTTGTCTGTCACACTGATCCGAACGCGCGTGCCGGTGGCGTTCGAGGAAACGGTTTCTGCGGCTACTGTCACAACTAATCGATCTCTGACAATGATAACCGAACATCGACGTTCAGGAATACGGTTCGCGCTTGCAGCGATGTGTCTTGTGTTTGTTGCGGCATGCAGCGAGCTCCGCGACGATCTTCCCAGTGCATCATCAGCCGAACGAAAGATCCATCCTGCGGGATGGAAGGATACAGCCTCGGGAGAGTTTCATGGAACTGCCGTTCGGCAGGCAAAATGGGAAATGAAATCGTGCCAGAGCTGCCATGGGCAGAACTATCGTGGCGGTGTGAGCGGCATTTCGTGCACAACCTGTCACACGGATGCCGGTGGACCCGAAAGTTGCTCAACCTGTCACGGCTCAACAAACCCTGCGCCGCCGAGAGACATCTCGAAGAACACAGCAACCTCGGCTCGCGGCGTCGGCGCTCACCAGACGCACATTCGCGGTACAACAAGAGCGGCGAACGCTGTGTGCACAGATTGCCATAAAGTTCCTTCGAGCACGTACGAGGCGGGGCATCTGGATTCCGAACTTCCGGCGGAAGTGGAATTTCTGGGATTCCGATCAAGCAAATCGACAACAGGGTTTACGCCAACATATTCCTCGGCAACAGGAACCTGTTCCAACAACTACTGTCATGGGAACTTCACCAATGGGAATCCGACAAACGCTGTGACGTGGAGTGGGTTTGCTTCAACCGCTGCCGCATGCGGGACATGCCACGGTGATCCAAACAAAGCGACGCTGGCCGAGCGGGCGCTTCCTAAAACGTCGGCCAATGGAGGCACACATCCGGACCTGACGAATTGCTCCACCTGTCACGGTGATGTCGTCAATGCTTCGTTGAGCTTCGTGAACCCAAGCAAACATATTAACGGAAAACTCAACGTCTTCGGTACAGAAAGAGATTTCTGAATCATCATTCATATTCCGTCAACAACACATCGACAAGGAGGTTGAAAAAGCAATGAGAATCTCAGCAGTAGCAGGAATCGGGTTCGCCCTGGTTGCAACGCTCGTGCTTGTGGCCGGATGCAAAGGCCCAGAAGGACCAGCGGGACCTCCGGGCGAGTCAAAGATCCTCCAACTTGAGGGTTTCGCTGCTGGAATCAAATGCGGCGATTGCCATAACACCGATACTGATACGGTGTATTATGTGTGGGCAAAGAAGTATCAATGGGAGCTGTCCAAGCATTTCTACGGTGGCGACTTTGAGAGGAATCAGGCGCCATGCTCGGGTTGCCATACGACTGAGGGATACGTCCAGCGTATGCGAAGAGGGAATCCGGCCCTCACGACGACAAACTGGTCAGGTGTTGTCACAAACCAGCCCGATGCATCGCCCCCGGGATGCTTCTCGTGTCATTCGCCACATTCGAACGCGAACTTCAGTTTGCGGACAACGAGTCCGGTCACGCCCGTTTCTCCGTTGAGCACAGCCCTTCCGGCGATGGACTTTGGAACCGGCAACATGTGCTTGTCATGCCACCAGCCAAGGCCATTGAGCCCCGTGATGCCCGCTTCGCCGGCTGCAACAGATAGCCTCACGATTACGAACAGCCGCTGGTATCCACACTATGGTGTGCAAGGGATGATGCTTTCCGGGACGAGCGGTTTTCAATTCCCCGGTTACACGTACACAGGGAATTCGCCCCATTCGACGCTGGCCGCCATCAAACAAAAGGGATGCGTCGTTTGCCATATGGCGCCTTCCAATGCGGGATCAGGCATTGCAGGCGGCCACACCATGAACATTCGCTACACGAACACCTCCGGTCAGACAGCCTGGAACACCAACGGTTGCCTGGGTTCAGGATGCCACGCGACGATGACCAATGTCGATACCTATGTGAGTACCTCTTCGACGCTTACCGGCGGACTTGGAGCGAGGCAGTACGTGCAAATGTATCTTGATACGCTTTACACACTGTTGGTGAACAAGAACTATATCAATCCTTCGACGGGATTGGTCAGAGCAAGCACATCGGCGCCGTTGAAGATCCCTGCGTTAAAAGCAGGGGCGCTGTACAACTACTTCTTTCTCGAGCACGATTTGAGCTTCGGAATTCATAACTCAAAGTACTCTATCGAGTTGTTGAAGTCCTCAATCGAAGAAATGAAGAAGCCGTAAACCCTTCGTTGCACAACTGAGGGGCAGTCTCAATCGTTTCCTTGTGAGGGTGAAACAATCCTGGCCGATGCTCAGGAGAGACTGCCCCTCGTTATTTTTGTAGATGGAGTCCACCGTTACTGCGACTTTGCCGAGATGGTGGGCCCCATTTCCTTTCTGAGATCAATGGATGCCACCTTGATCGAATGATCTCAGAGAGGTGGTGCCCACCAGCAATTCCCAATCTTAAGAAAACTGCGTTAGACACTCCCACGGGCAGGAAAAGGCTGTTTCAGTTTTGGTTTCTCTCCTGAGTTTCTCCCCTTTTTCTCGTCGATTACCAAACGACATATGGTACAGAACTTGCCGCAGTTGAGGTACAATCGCAGAAGAACAATCAACGAGATTCTTTTTCACCCTCTAAGGAGGAGTTCATGCTAGGATCATTGAGTCTGTGGGTTGGATTTGCCGCCGCTGTCCTTTCAGCTGTTACCTACTTTCGATTAGCCACTCACCGGGGCGGCTCACCAATCATCGCTCGGCGAAGCTTCATTGTCTCCGTCATCAGTGTCGTCGCTGCTTCACTTTTTCTTCTCTACGCCATTCTGTATCATCAATTCGAGTTCTCGTACGTCTGGGGCTATAGCTCGAGGAGCTTGCCCATCGAACTGCTTATCACCACCTTCTGGGCTGGTCAGGAAGGGAGCTTTTTGTTCTGGACGCTGTGTGCCGTGTTGATCGGTGTTGCTCTTCAAATATACACACGTCGGAAGAGAATCGAGTACGAAGTCATGGCGGTTTATCTTTTTATTGTGAGTTTTCTCTTGGTTCTCCTCACAGCCAAGTCTCCGTTTCAATTCATCTGGGAGGCCTATCCTGACCAAATCCAGCCCGGCACAGTACCGCCGGACGGACGCGGTCTTAATCCTCTTCTTCAGAATTTCTGGATGATCGCTCACCCGCCTGTGATGTTCGTCGGTTTCGCAGCCCTTGCAGTTCCGTTTGCCCTTGCTGTTGCTGCGCTGTGGCGTCGACGATACGATGAATGGGTCTTGCCTGCATTTCCCTGGGTCTTGTTTGGTGCACTTTCACTCGGCGCCGGCTTAATTCTCGGAGGATATTGGGCATACGGAGTGCTCGGCTGGGGAGGCTGGTGGGGCTGGGATCCGGTGGAGAACTCCTCACTCGTGCCCTGGATTGTTGTTACGATGCTGCTTCACACGCTCTTGATTCAGAAAAAGACGGGAAAACTTGCGCGCACAAATTTCGTTCTGGCAATCCTCTCTTTCGTTCTTGTGGTGTATAGCACCTTTCTCACGCGCAGCGGGATCCTGGGAGAGTCCTCCGTCCACTCATTCGTCGATCCCGGACAGTTTGTGTATCTGCTGCTCGTCGCCTGGATCATTTCCATGGTGGGATTGGGGGCAGCAGCGCTTTCCCTGAGATGGAAAGAATTGAAAAGTCAAACCGTTGGTGTTGGTAGCTGGACGCGCGAATCTCTTCTCTCCCTCGGCGTTCTCGCCCTGGCGTTTAGCGCCCTCGTTATTCTTGTCGGCACGAGCTGGCCGATCTTCTCACAGGCGAGCGTGGAACCGGCATTCTACGACAAAACGAACCTTCCGATTGCCATTGTTCTCTCACTGCTCCTTGGGGTAAGTCTCTTCACACGATGGGGAGAAGAGCGACGAGAGGAGATCATCCGCAGAAGCGCTCTTGCGCTTGGCGTTGCTATTGTCGGCGCAGCTGTTCTCTGGGTCTTCGGATTGAAAGACATTCAAATGCTCATTTTTGCCACCGGTGCTCTGTTTGTTCTGGCGATCACGGTTCGCCTTCTTATCATCATGGGCAAAGAAGATTTGAAGCTGATCGGTGCTCCGCTAGCGCATCTTGGGATTGCGGTGATGTTTCTTGGGATCATCGGATCCGGCTTTTATGGCCAGAAAGTTCCTACGGCACTCAGATTGAATCAGCCGGTATCTCTCTTCGGATATGAAGTGACGTACAAAGGAGAGGAGCGATTACCGGATGGGAAATCGCGCTTCATCGTCGACGTACGGAAAGGGGCCACGACATTCACGCTCAAACCCGTGATGTTCATGAGTGACTACAACAACAGCCTTATGCGCAACCCGGATTATTCGAGCAGTATCACCGAGGATTTTTACATCGAACCCGTTTCGTTTGAGCCGGCCGGCCACGACCGTGCTGAGCATTCGCACTCTCTTTTTGAGCTGCGAAAAGGGGAAATGAAATCCATCGGCGGCTACAACATAACATTCGAGAGGTTCGACATGAGTTCCCATGCCGGCGCCGGGATGGCTGGCGGTGGATCGTTTGCCATCGGCGCTGTCTTGAAGATCGAGAAGGGCGGGAAGATCGAAACTGTTACTCCAATAACGCTGTACCACACCGAAAAGCAGCCTGAGGCCCAAAAAGCCGCAATGAAAAAAGGACCTCTGAGCTTCGAACTCTATGGGTTGAAAGTTGGCGATGCAAACGAGCCGTCGCGAATCCAGATCAATGTTCTCGGTCTGCCGGACGACCAATCGTCTCACACTGAGGCCGAGAACCCCGAACAGCTCGTGATCGAGGCGAGTCTCAAGCCCTTTATCAATTTTGTCTGGATTGGTGCGCTGCTGATTCTCGCAGGGTTTGGAGTAGCCCTCTACCGTCGTTCACGTGAAGAGGGAGCGGATCAGCAAAGGCGAGGAAAGCAACGACCGGAGCGTCGGCCGGCCAAAGAGGCCGAGGTCGTAGAAACAATACCACCATCTCAAGATCGGGAGCCTCAGCCGGCGGAGAAATAGGTATGAAGTACGGTATTCTGAAAGAAGATTTGATCAACGAGAAAAGAGTTGCCCTTTCGCCTGCAGGGGTGAGATCGCTGGTTGGAGCAGGTCATACGGTGTATGTGGAGAAGGGAGCAGGTCAGTTGGCACAATTCACGGACGAGGAATATCAGCATGCCGGTGCGACGATCGGGTTTCACCGTGAGGAAATTGTCAATCGTTCCGACATCATCTTGAAGATCTCTTCGCCGTTACCCCATGACCTGACAGAACTAGATGAAGGCCAAGTGCTCTTTGCGTTTATGCACCTTGGAGCCTCTAAACGAAAGACGATCGAAGAACTCCTTGCGCGGAAGATTACGGCTCTTGCCTATGAACTGATTGAGAATTCACGGGGAGAGCTTCCGGTTCTGCAGATTATGAGTGAGATTGCCGGTCAGCTTTCCATGCAGATCGCAGGCCACTTTCTCCAGGCAAGAGACGGAGGACGGGGGATCCTCCTTGGGAGCGTGCCGGGCACTGCCCCTGCTTCGGTTGTTATCCTTGGTGCGGGGACTGTGGGAAGAACGGCAGCCCGTGTGGCACTCGGCATGGGTGCTTCAGTGACCGTGCTGGATAAGGACCTTGGGCGCTTGAGAGAAATCGAAAACTTGTTTCAATGGCGTGTATCAACCGGCATGGCCACGGAGTATGCAATCATCCGCGCCGTCAAGCATGCAGATGTTCTCATCGGGGCCGTTCTGGTGAAAGGAGAACGAGCGCCGTACGTAGTGACGGAACCCATGGTGCAACAGATGAAAGCCGGATCGGTGATTGTGGACGCCTCGATCGATCAAGGCGGTTGCGTGGAAACAAGCCGGCCGACGACATTGGCGGATCCTGTCTTCGTGCGTCACGGGGTTGTGCATTACTGTGTTCCAAACATCCCTTCGGCAGTACCGCGAACTGCCACCACGGCATTAACGAATGCGATTCTCCCATATCTCCTTGCTGTTGGCGAACAGGGGATTCAGCGAGCGCTTCAGAGTGATGGCGGGTTTGCCCGCGGTGTTGTGACGTATCATGGTGCTTGTGTTCAGCCTGCAATCGCAAAGGCACTTGGCTTCGAGTATAGTGAGTTGTCGAAGGCAATCTGGTCGCCAACTTCGACAATCGAAATCCCCCAAATCCCTGGTTGAATCACTGAAAGAGCATCCTCACGTATGAACTGGCTCCCACTCTATAAATCGAAAGTCGTGTCGGTCGATGAGGCTGTCTCTTTTGTGAAGTCTGGCGACCGCGTCTTCATCAGCGGCAATGCCGCCACCCCGTTGCTGCTCATGAAAGGGCTGGCCCAGCGAAAAGACAGCCTCTTTGATGTGGAATTGAACCATGTGTTGTTGTTGGGTGACGATCCTCTGGCAAAGCCCGGTATGGAAAGGCACTTCCGTCACAACTCCCTCTTCGTAGGTCCGGCCGACCGCGATGCGATCGCCGAGGGAAGATCGGCGTATGTTCCTGTTCATCTCTCGCAGATTCCCCCGCTCTTCAACGAGCGGGTTATTCCTCTGGACGTGGCGTTGATTCATGTCTCACCGCCGGATGAGCACGGATTCATGAGCTTCGGCGTGGAGTGTGCTGCTTCGAAAGCAGCGGCGGAAAGTGCGCAGATCGTCATCGCCCAGGTCAATGATCGGATGCCGCGAACCCTCGGGGATGTCTTCATCCACGTCTCGCGCGTGCACAAGATCGTCGAATGTTCCGAACCCTTGCAGACGTTAAGCGTCTCTGCGGCAAGCGATGTAGAGAAGAAGGTTGCCACTCATGTCGCGAAACTCATTAAAGACGGTGCGACACTTCAACTCGGTATTGGCGGCATTCCTGATGCTGTTCTCTCAGAACTTGATGGAATGCAAGATTTGGGTGTTCACACAGAGATGGTTTCCGATGGTGTTATCAAGGCCATTGATCGGGGCATCATTACGAATCAGAAGAAGACAATCCATGCCGGCAAAGTGGTTGCTACCTTCGTCCTTGGGTCGCAGGAGTTGTATGAGTACGTCGATAATAACCCTCATTTTGAACTCCACCCGTGTGACTATACAAACAATCCGTTTATCATCGCCCAAAATGACAACATGGTCGCCATCAACTCGGCGATCGAAGTTGATCTTACCGGACAGGTGTGTGCCGATTCGATTGGACCGAAAATCTACAGCGGCTTTGGCGGTCAGGTGGATTTCATCCGTGGAGCAGCGGCATCCAAAAACGGAAAACCGATCATAGCACTTCCTTCGACGGCCAAAGGCGGCGCGGTGTCGCGCATTGTGCCCCAATTGAAACAGGGAGCCGGTGTGGTCACCACGCGTGCCGACGTTCACTATGTTGTTACCGAATTCGGTATCGCATCGCTCCATGGCAAGAACCTCCAGCAGCGTTATGACGCATTGATTGCCATCGCGCATCCGGCATTTCAAGCGGAATTAGAACGGGCTGTGCGGCAGAGAGAAAAGCAGGAGCAAGTCGTTGTTGTCAATTAATTATGGATCAGCATTTTCCATTCAGTGACATCACTCAATCTCCTCCGTCGAGTCGGCGCTATGTGTTTGGCCCGATCCCTTCCAGGCGGCTCGGATTGTCCCTTGGTGTGGACGTCATTCCCAAGAAGTTGTGTAATCTCGATTGTGTTTACTGCGAACTGGGACGTACTGACAAGCGAGCGATGAAGCGACAAGAGTACTTCGCTGCAAAAGAGATCATTGCCGAGTTACAAGACGTGGTGGGAAAGGTCGGTCGAGTCGATTACATCACCTTTTCCGGTTCGGGCGAGCCGACACTCAACAGCAAACTAGGGGAGGTGATTCGCACCGTGAAAACCATGACATCCGTGCCTGTTGCCGTCATTACAAACGGAACATTGCTCTATCAGTCGGATGTAAGAGAAGATCTCCTTGCAGCTGATATCGTACTTCCCTCTCTGGATGCCGTGACAAACGAGATGTTCTACAAGGTCAACCGGCCTCATCCAAAGCTCTCGCTCGGGATGATCCTCTCCGGACTCAAGATGTTTCGCAGCGAATATCGAGGTCAATTGTGGCTCGAAATCCTGTTGGTGAAAGGACTTAACGACAGCACGGAAGAGGTCCTGCTGATCAAAGATATTGTGGAAGAGATCCGCCCGGATAAAATTCAGCTGAATACGGTTCTTCGCCCACCCTCGGAGCCATGGGCGCAACCGGTCGAAATGGAAAGGATGAGGGAAATCCAATCCCTGTTGGGTGAACGGTGCGAGATCATCGCTTCCACGGTTCCGGAGAATCTGCCGCAAGGAATCCCGCACGTCGAGAGCATCCTTGGGATCTTGCATCGTCGGCCGATGACGGTCGACGAGCTTGCGGCTTCATTTGGCATCCCTTTGAATCAGATGAAAGCTGTCCTCGAAGTCCTTGAACAAAACGGCCTCGTCGTTTCGTATCACTTTGGTTCCCGCACATATTTCAGGCCGATCGAGCATTACTTCTCCGGCTTGTGTGGATAGGTTTGAGTCTGCAAAAACTCCCTCGGCCGCTGCCAGATTTGAGATATGTCTCGTCCCAAATCTGGTTTCTGCAACGAAGAAAAGGGGGATTCATCACAGCCGACATGGAACAATTCTCAGATTCTGTGAGGTAGGGCGCTTTGATCGTTGGGGGAGAATTGTGGTGGATCGTGAAACGCTTGACCGCCGATATCGCAAAGCCGACTGAAGGTATTTTCCTCCGCGAAATCCATTCTCTTCTATCAAAAGTCTAATTCCTTGCTACAGTTCAGAAGACGGAAGAAGGGGAGGAGTACATCTGTTCAACGTGCGATCTCAAAATCAAAGTCTGCGCCGGGAATCCGCGAGCATTCTGTTTGAGGAAAGCCCGTGATCAAACGCAGTTAGATGTTCTCGAGAGTGTCCATAGTGATGCGAGATCCGCCGGCCGGATACTCTGTCTCCGTTGTCTCAAACCGATTTCCTTTCGCTCCCTTCAACACAACCCAGTAGCAGAGCTTTGCCACACCTGCCGAAAAGAACTTCTGCTGTCTAAAAAGAAAGTGAGAAAGAACTTATGATTCAGAAACATGATGCCTTAGAGTATCACCTCCAGGGTCGGAGAGGGAAGATTGAGGTTGTCCCCTCGAAACCCTGTCAGACACAACGAGACTTGTCGCTTGCCTACACTCCCGGTGTTGCTGAACCGTGCCTTGAAATTGAGAAGAACCCGGATGATGCATACCTGTATACCGCCAAAGGGAATCTCGTTGCCGTCGTCTCCAACGGCACCGCCGTGCTGGGGCTCGGTGATATCGGTGCTCTGGCAGGCAAACCCGTGATGGAGGGAAAAGGCGTGCTCTTTAAGCGATTTGCCGATATTGATGTCTTCGACATCGAGTTGAACAGCCGCGATCCCGATGAGATCATTCGTGCGGTGAAGCTCCTTGAGCCCACGTTTGGCGGTATCAACCTTGAGGATATCAAGGCGCCGGAGTGCTTCTACATCGAAGAGTCGCTCAAACAGACGATGAACATCCCCGTCTTCCATGACGATCAACATGGAACCGCCATCATTAGCGGAGCTGCATTATTGAACGCATTGGAACTCGTGGGGAAGAAGATCGATGAGATCCGCGTGGTATTCTCCGGAGCCGGCGCTGCCGGTATTGCCTGTGCAAAGCACTACGAGCGACTTGGCGTGAAACGGGAGAATATGATGCTTGTCGATACCAAGGGGGTTGTATACAAGGGGAGGAAAGAGGGGATGAATTCCTACAAAGAATATTTTGCGATCGAGACAGATGCCCGCACGCTCGCCGACGCGATGAACAGTGCCGATGTCTTCTGCGGTGTTTCGGTCAAAGGCATTGTTACCAAGGAAATGATAAAATCGATGGCGGATAACCCGATCGTCTTTGCCATGGCAAATCCCGATCCTGAAATCACTTACGAGGAGGCGACGAGTGTCCGGGATGACATCATCATGGCAACCGGTCGATCAGATTACCCGAATCAGGTCAACAATGTTCTCGGGTTTCCCTTCATCTTTCGTGGTGCGCTTGATGTCCGTGCCTCAGCAATCAATGACGAGATGAAGATTGCGGCCACACATGCCCTGGCAAAACTCACAAAAGAGGATGTTCCGGATTCGGTTCTGCGGGCATATGGAGGGAAAAGAATTGAATTCGGTCGTGAGTATATCATCCCAAAGCCCTTCGACCCGCGTGTGTTGCTCTGGGAAGCGACGGCAGTCGCCCGTGCGGCAATGGAATCCGGCGTCGCGCGTATGCCGATAAGCGACTTCGAGGCATATCGTGATTCGCTCGAAGCAAGACTGGGGAAGTCGCGCGAAGTAATGCGTGTCTTCATTCACCGTGCCCAGCAGGCTCCGAAAAAGATTGTCTTCCCAGAGGGGGAAGAAGAGAAGATTCTTCGAGCTGCCCGAATCATCGTCGAAGAGAAGATTGCCATACCCATCCTTCTCGGGAGCCGCACACAAATCACACAGCGGATCAAAGAGCTTGGACTTGAGATGGACGGGATCGAGATCATCAACCCATCAAAGTCCTTGAAGCATGATGAATACTCGACCACCTTCTACGCCCTTCGGCAACGAAAAGGGGTTACGCGGCACGATGCAGAGCGACTTGTTCGGACACACAATGTTTTCGGAATGATGATGGTCCGCCAGGGTGATGCTGACGGACTTGTTTCCGGCCTCACGCAGCATTATCCGGATACCGTGCGTCCTGCACTTCAGATCATCGGCAAGAAAGAAGGAGTGCGCAAGATTGCCGGCATGTACATGCTCGTCTTCAAGAACCAAACGATGTTCATAGCAGATGCGACGGTGAATATCGAGCCCACGGCAGAAGACCTCGCAGAGATAGCTCAGCTCGCCGCTGAAAAGGTGCGGCAGCTCGATATTGAACCTCGTGTTGCAATGCTTTCCTTCAGTAACTTCGGAAGTTCGAGCCATCCCTTGGTGGAAAAAGTGCAGCGAGCTGTTGCTATTTTGCACCAACAAAACCCGGGACTCATCGTTGACGGCGAAATCCAAGCTGATGCCGCCGTGACGCCGGAAATCATCAACGAGCTGTATCCCTTCAGCCTTCTTAAAGGCGCGGCAAATGTATTGATTTGCCCCGATCTGACATCGGCCAACATTGCCACAAAGTTGCTCACGAAACTCGGAGGAGCAACAGGGATCGGCCCGATTCTCCTCGGCATACGAAAGCCGGTCTACCTGTTGATTCCAAGCAATGAGGTGAATGACATTGTCAACATTACTGCGATGAGTGTGTATGAAGCTCAGCGGCAAGGGGAACAACCGGCTTCTCCCGAAGCGAGAGCGCAGCAACGACAAAGCTGAGAGTGCTGGAGTTTACTAATGCATGTCACCGACAAGATCTATCGGGAAGCTTGGAGAGAATGCTCGTGAGGCGCACTTCGGCGCATGTGGTGCTTGAGGATAGAGCGTCGTTGGGCCAACGACGGAAAAACGATTGCAGGAGACAAAGAAACACACGCCTGCGACTCAGTTTTCTTCGAGAGTCATCGAAGCGATGGTATGGAAGAGACGATCTCTCAGGTATCGTTCTGCCCGCGGCTGGTGTTAAGGTGGAGTTTGAGAAAATCCACATGCCCTTACCAGTTTCAGGAAACCCCCTCCTCCATCATTCCCAATTCTGCCAAATCCGTTGATTTTGGCAACAATGGAAGGCGCACTTTGGCCGAATTCGCATTGTTTCTTCTGGCATACCGCTTGCGGTTGCCTCAATGACGCTGTCCGCAAAGAGGAGGAAGCTCGCATGATCCGCGGTACTATTGTCGTCAACGAGACCATCTGCAAGGGATGTGAGCTTTGCATCCAGGCCTGCCCGCAAGAGAGTATCGGACTTTCCGACCAGGTGAATATCATCGGCTATCGGTACGCCATCTTGGTTCAGGATAACTGCACCGGTTGCGTGAACTGTGCCCTTGTGTGCCCTGAAGCGGCAATCACCGTGTACCGGCAATCCAAACAGAGTATAAAACAGAAATCGACAGCTCAGGTATGAATATGCAGCAATCCGAGCAACCGCGATTGATGAAAGGGAACGAGGCCCTTGCCGAGGCAGCGATCCGTGCCGGCCTGCAGGGATATTTTGGTTATCCAATCACGCCTCAGTCGGAGATCCTCGAATACCTCGCTGCTGAGTTACCTAAGCGCGGCGGCGTTGTTCTGCAAGCGGAAAGCGAACTTGCGGCGATCAATATGATCTACGGAGCCTCCGGAGCAGGTGCTCGGGTCATGACCTCATCCTCAAGCCCCGGAATAAGTCTGATGCAAGAGGGTCTCTCTTATATGGCATCGGCGCAGCTTCCATGCCTTGTTGTGAATATTAATCGGGGTGGACCCGGCCTCGGCACGATTCAGCCCTCGCAGGGAGATTATTTTCAGGCCACAAAAGGGGGCGGACACGGAGATTATCGGCTCATCGTTCTTGCGCCGGCATCGGTTCAAGAAATGGCAGATTTGGTTTTCGAAGGATTCAGGCTTGCCGAAAAGTATCGGAATCCTGCCTTGATTCTTGCCGACGGCGCGCTTGGTCAGATGATGGAAAAAGTTGTGCTTCCGCCTGAAGGAACGTTGCCAATGGTCGACAAACCGTGGGCAACGACAGGGAAGCCAGAATGGAGAGAGAGGAACATCATTACCTCGCTTTTCATTCAACCCGAAAAGATGGAAGAGGTAAATCTCCAGTTACAGGCAAAATATCAACAGCTCCAGAAAGAAGTTCGGCACGAGGCGTTCGAAGTTGAAGATGCGGATATTCTTGTCGTTGCCTACGGTCTCACGGCGCGGATCGCCCAGAAAGCTATCGAGCTTGCTCGTGAGCAAGGATTGAAAGTCGGCTTGCTAAGGCCAATCACTCTTTATCCTTTCCCGTCCGATGTCATTGCAAGGTATACGCGAACAGCTACAGCCGTGCTCGTGGTCGAATTGAACTCAGGTCAAATGGTCGAGGATGTTCGTCTGGCTGTGAATGGCCGTCGACCGGTACACTTCAAAGGTCGGATGGGGGGTGTGATCATTACCCCTGAGGAAATTCTCGAGGAACTGGTTTCACTTGCCAAAGAGTATCGAGTCGCGGAGGAGAAACTCGAAGTATGAATCCGCCAATTGCCTATAACGGTCTGGAGCTTGTGTATCGACGGCCGGTGACACTGACCGATACGCCGATGCATTACTGTCCCGGCTGCAGTCACGGCGTTGTGCATAAGCTCCTTATGGAGGTTATCGATGAGATGGGGATTCAGAGCGAGACCATTGGTGTGGCACCCGTCGGCTGCTCGGTCTTTGCCTACAATTACATGAATATCGATATGCAGGAGGCAGCGCATGGTCGAGCCTCCGCAGTGGCGACGGGAATCAAACGCATGTTGCCTCACCGCTATGTCTTCTCTTATCAAGGAGATGGTGACCTTGCCGCTATCGGAACAGCTGAGACGATCCACACGGTCAATCGCGGGGAGAACATCCTGATCGTCTTCATCAACAATGCGATCTATGGGATGACGGGGGGACAGATGGCGCCGACGACGTTGCCAGGGATGGTGACATCGACAACTCCGTACGGGAGAGACGTTGCTACCATGGGTCATCCGCTTAAGATAACGGAGCTTGTCGCGCGTTTGCCGGGGGCGGCATTCGTGACTCGTCAGGCAGTCCATACCCCAACAGCAGTTCGGAAAGCGAAGAAGGCAATTCGGTCTGCGTTCGAATATCAGCGGTCACGGCTTGGAACATCCTTCATTGAGATTGTCTCCAACTGTCCTTCCGGCTGGAAGATGACTCCTCTCGAAGGAAATGAGTGGATGGAAAAGAACATGTTTCCGGCATACCCCTTGGGGGATCTGAAGATCCCGTCGGCTACGAAACCAGATGCCAAGGTAAAGGAAGAAGTATGAAGAGTGAAGAAATCGTCGTCGCAGGATTTGGTGGTCAGGGTGTGCTCTCATTCGGACAAATCCTTGCTTACGCGGCAATGATGGAGGGCAAAGAGGTGAGCTGGATGCCCTCCTACGGCCCGGAGATGCGAGGGGGAACGGCAAATTGCATCGTGATTATCTCCCCAACGAGGATCAGTTCCCCAATCGTGACACAGTTTGATACGGCGGTGGTTTTCAACCAGCCATCGCTTGACAAGTTTCATCCAAGGATAAAGAAAGGCGGACTTCTCCTCTACGAACAGGACGGTATCATCAATCCGCCGTATAGAGAAGACATCGACATTCTTCCCGTGCCGGCCGTGCGAGAAGCTATACGACTTGGCAAGAAGCAAATTGGTAACATGATCATGATGGGTGCCCTGTTGGCGCGAAGACCCCTTGTGTCGCTTGACGCTGTTCTCGTTGCCCTAAAGAAAAGCTTACCTGAACGCCATCATCACATGATCCCATTGAACGAGGAGGGATTGAGGGTTGGGCGTCAGCTTGCGGAGAAGTCGCGTCACGAGCCTTCGGTGCTCTTCCCGACGGAGTCGTAAGAGAGAAAGGAATTGTTATGGCAGAGAATATGATTCATTGCGCTCATGCATGCAGGAACACCTGTGCAATGCTCAACGAAGCCCTCAGGCTGGAGATGGCGCTCCTGAGGTTCTATGAGCACATGCATCGTGAGTGCGATTATCCTGACGTCAATGCGTTCGTCGAAGACATCATGGAACGGCAGAGCAAATCGATCCTGCGCATTATTGGAAAATTGAACGAACTCCGGGCAACGAGTCAGACCCTTGACGGCATCCACGCGAGTTTCGAATCCCTGTAATCCGGACGATAGGAGGGCAAGAGAACAACCAACAACGAAAAAGAGTTGCAGCACTTTACGGAACTCCTTGATGTCGATCTCTAAATTTCAACGGTTCCTACAAGGGCATAGGTGCCGTTAGAGAAGATATCAGGCACTGCTTCCGTAAAGCCTTCCAGCGCGGGGCATTTCCCTCCTCCTTTTTGCCCCGCGTTGTTTTTTATTCATGAGAAAATCACTCTCGCGTTGTCCTGTTCTTAAGAAGAATCCTTCCCTCCCCTTTTGAAAGTCGAAATTCCCTGCAAGACCAAAATGGCACAGCGTTTGCCGCTTCTGATTGGCGGCAGAGTCCGGTCCCTATGCTACTGAGGAACTCCCCATGAACGAGGAATGTCGACTTCGTTTCTTGGAGAAGAACAATGGCAAGCAAGAAAGAATCTCACCATCGCTATTCCCTCCAAACGCGACTGATCTATGGCGAATCAGTCAGCAAGAAATGGGATTACAATCATCATGTTATTCCGCCGATTTCCTCATCATCGACATTTCGGCTTGACACCGCCAAACGGGGGGCACAGGGGTTTGCAGAATTTGCCCACACCAACGGCGATGTGTCTGTTGAATCAAAATGCCCTATCTACATTTATGACCGCCTTGGTGAACCGAACAAGGAGTTATTGGAGGAAATCCTCGCGAGTGCAGAGGGTGGAGAGATGGCGCTCACGTTCTCGACCGGCATGTCGGCAATCTCGGCAGCCCTTGGCGCACTGACCGGTTATGGCGATGAGATCGTTGCCCACCGTACGTTGTACGGGTGCACCTACTCGTTGCTCACGAACTGGTATCCACGCTACAATATCAAGACGCAGTTTGTAGACTTCAAGAATGCTGGGGCGATTCGGAGAGCGATCACCGAGCGTACGCGAGTTCTGTATTTTGAAACGCCGGTTAACCCCACCATGGAGTTGATTGATATTGCAGAGGTGGCGGAAATCGCCCGGACGATCAACCGCCACCGAAGAGCGAATCGCAAGCTCTACGTGGTGGTGGACAACACGTTCGCAAGCCCCTTTTGCCAGCGTCCGTTGAGCCTCGGGGCAGATTTTGTCGTGGCATCACTGACCAAGGCGATCTGCGGATTTGGAACGGATATGGGTGGCGTGGTCGTGGGGGGGCGTTGGAGCTACGATCGACTGTTACTCTACCGCAAAGACTTTGGTGGAACACTCGCTGCAAAGAGTGCATGGCCGATCATGGTTTACGGCCTGTCGAGCCTCCCCGTACGACTCAAGCAGCAAATGGCAAATGCTATGACGATTGCGACTTTTCTGCAGCATGATCCGCGTATTGAGTATGTCTGTTATCCCGGTCTGGCATCATTTCCGCAGCATGATCTGGCGCAACGGCAGATGCGAGATTATGACGACAACTTTGCGCCCGGGAGTCTGTTGTATTTTGCCGTAAAAGGGAAAACCCCGAAAGCCCGGCATGACAAGGGAGAGAAGTTCATTAACTTCCTGGCCGAGAATGCTTACACGATTACGCTTGCGGTTAGCCTCGGTCATATCCGGACACTTGTCGAACACCCAAGCTCAATGACGCATTCAGCCATTCCGCTGAAAGAGCAGGTGGAAAAAGGAATCGATCCGGGGGGAATTCGTCTTTCAGTTGGACTCGAAAAGGTCGAAGACGTTATCCACGACCTCTCAAATGCCCTCGAGCACATAGGATAAGCCAAACTTTTCGCTTGACAATAACGGAACAGAAAGATATTTTAAGACAAAAGAGTCTGAAAATACGATGAGCATTTTTTTTAGCCGACAATGTGAATACGCCCTTCAAGCGGTGATGTATCTCGCGCTGAAACCCGAAGGGGAAATGACGTCAATCAAAGAGCTGACGAAGAAGTTGAACATCCCGTATCACTTCCTCGCGAAGATTCTCCAGGACCTCACGTACAAAGGACTATTGAAGTCGCAAAAGGGACCCTCGGGGGGATTTGCTCTCGGTATGCAGCCGAAGGACATCACGCTTTTTCATATCGTTGAGGCGATTGACGGCGTCGACTTTACCAACAAGTGCGTGTTGGGGTTTCCGGAGTGCTCGGGAAAAAATCCCTGCGCGGTGCACGACAAGTGGGGTGGGCTACGCGATCAGATCTATGACATGCTGGTGAGTAAGAACATTGCCCAAATGGCCAAAGAGATGAAGAAGCCCGAGTACCGCACGTTCGTTGACTGATTTTTTTGGTTCTATTTCGGATAAAATAGTCTGATACTAACCGTAACCACTGATGCGATACGAAGAGAACGATCGAACTGACATCGAAACGAGCGGAGCAGAAGTAGAGTGTGCGATGACTGTTTCTGCAAGTCCGGTTGAGACATACATTCAACAGGGTGGAGACGGAAGTATTCGCCCGAAGGTCAAGAAAATTCCGCCTGAGCTGCGTCGGAAGAAGATCAACTTCTCACTCGAGCCGGTTTGGTACAAACGGCTCCTCTGGCGATTGCGGGAAGATTCGCAGTTCCTTCGGTCGGCCGTTCAGCTTGCTTTCGCTCTCCTCTGCATCTGGATCGGTATTGAGTTCTACCTGTTCGTGCAGTGGGGGGAATCGGGCGGAGTGGGAACATACCCGGGTCGACCTCCTGGCGTCGAAGGCTTTCTGCCGATCAGTGCATTGATCAGTCTCAAATACTGGTTCCAGACAGGAATCATTAATGAGATTCATCCCGCATCGATCTTCATCCTTCTTGCCATCGTCGCTGTCAGTCTTGTTCTCAAGAAGGCATTCTGCAGTTGGCTCTGTCCCATCGGTACGTTGAGCGAATCTCTCTGGATGTTTGGACAAAAGCTGTTCGGTCGGAATCTCCGCGTCCATCCGTGGCTCGATTATCCGCTACGCTCGCTCAAGTATCTGCTCCTGTTTTACTTTCTGTACTCGATCTGGCAGATGGATATCCCCGCGCTTAGAAATTTCATCTACAGTCCCTACAACAAAGTAGCCGACATTAAGATGTACCAGTTCTTTGCCAACATTTCCTCGTTTGCGCTCTGGACGATCCTGATTCTGATGTTCCTCTCGGTTTTCATCAAGAATTTCTGGTGTCGGTACCTCTGCCCGTACGGAGGCTTGCTTGGCATCATCAGTGTTCTCAGTCCGTTGAAGATTACGCGCAACGCCTCGATCTGCATCGATTGCGAGTTATGCACGAAGGCATGTCCGGCGAACATTAAGGTGCACGCGCTGAAACGCGTCTGGAGTGATGAGTGTATGAGCTGTTTGCACTGTGTGGAGGTTTGCCCTGTAAAACAAACGCTTGAGATGCGGACAGCACAGAACACGAAGCCGATACCGACCTGGGTCTTCGGGGCACTGGTTGCCGGAGTGTTTGTTGCCGTGACAGGCCTCGCCATGCTTACCGGCAACTGGCAGAACGGCATTTCACGGGAAGAATATCAACGACGATTCCAACAGCTCGATTCGCCCGTCTATCAACATTTTCGCGGAGAGGTTCCTCCCTATGGCCCAAACGACTAAACGTTCGGCATCGGAGGATGTGGCGACTTTCTACGACGCACTCGCTCCAAACTATGATGAGATGACCGGCTTTCAGAAGCGCTTTGTTCAAGAGAAACCGTTCTTCCGGCTCCTTGTGGAGAAGTACGGCATTGCCTCCGCGCTCGATGCCGGGTGTGGAACGGGATTCCACGCGTTGCTGCTGGCTCAGTTAGGAGTGAAGGTTACGGGCATCGACCTTTCGCGCGATATGTTGAGGCGCGCCGAACAGCATGCACGAGAGCTTGGGGTAAAGGTTGAATTCTTGCAGGCCAATTTCCAGACTCCCCTCAAGAAGAAACAATTTGACGCCGTCTTCTGTCTTGGAAACTCCCTGGCGCACGTTTTGAGGATGGAGGACCTACGGGCGACACTCAAAGGGTTCGCGCAGATGCTTACACCCGGCAAGATTGTGTTTCTTCAAACCCTCAACTACGACAGAATTCTCGCACAAAAAGAACGGGTGCAGAGCATCAAAGAATCCAACGGGACGACGTTCATTCGATTCTACGATTACGGAGAAGAGACAATTGTCTTTAATCTCCTCACAATCGGAAAGACCAAGAGCTCAATAGAACAGAAGTTGCAGTCCGTCGAACTTCGACCGTGGCTTCAGACCGAGCTCATCACGTTGCTGGGGGAGATCGGATTCGATGATGTGAAGTCTTTCGGTGGCATCTCCATGGAGGAGTTTCATCCGGAAACTTCAACAAACCTGGTGATATTAGCTCGAAAGTCAGGATAGCAGATGTTTTCAACGGTACGATACTTTATCAAAACGAGTCTGACGTTTCTCTTCGTCGGGATCGCGACGGGGCTGTACATGTCGGTCGTGCGACATCTGTTTGAGTGGGGACTTCCACCCGACCTGATATCAGCCCACGCTCATGTCATTCTGGTTGGCACCGTGATGATGATGATCATGGGTGTAGCGCTCTGGCTCTTTCCCAAAGCGCCCGCGGAGGACACACGGTACAATCCGGAGTTAATCCGGGTCGCCTACTGGATCATCACTCTCGCCACGGCGGTTCGATTTTTGGCGCAGACGACCGTGGCATTCATCGAAGCTCGTGAGCTTCGGTGGATCATTGCTGCGGCATCCTTCTTCCAGGTGGCTGCATTTGGCTTGTATGCATTCTCGATGTGGGGACGAATTCGCGCTGCGGGAAGTGCACTGCGAGAGGCGCATGGAGAGAGATTTTGAGCATGGAAAGAAATGAACGAAAGGGAAAAGCTATGAACACGACCAAACTACTGGACATTCGACCTGTCCCGCCGCTGCAGAAGCATCCGCTCATTTTTCAGACGTTTGACGGGCTTGCTGTTGGCGAAACGTTTCAGCTCATCAACGACCACGAGCCGCGGCCCTTGTTCTACCAGTTTCAATTCGAGCGTCCCGGGCAATTTGAGTGGGCGTACGAAGAGCAGGGTCCGACCGTGTGGCGTGTCAACATTACCAAGGTGAAATGATGACCCGCGAAAGCGCCGTAGTGTTTGCGAAGTTCGGGAGCCTGTTCCTTGCCTCTCTCGTCGTGCTGCTGGTTGTGAACAGTCTTGCGCGGGGGAGTAATGGATCGGCAGAGACGCCGTGGCGAACATTCAACCCCACGGCGAACGACATCCACGAAGGGCGTGTGATGATGGAGCGCAACGGCTGCTTTTCCTGTCACGCTGTAAATGGGTTCGGCGGACAGATCGGTCCGGCACTGAACGGTGTGAAGGAGCGAAAGAGCAGAGAAGAGCTTTTTCGCTGGATTAAATCTCCCTGGTCGGTGAAGCCCGGGACGAAGATGCCACAATACAACCTTACCGATGACACGATTCTGAAAATCATCAGTTATCTCGAAACGAAAGACTCGGTGAAGGTGCAACAATGATGACGTCAGAAATGATATCGCCAAAGATGATTACGAAAGACTGGAAAGTCTCGAAAGTGTTGGAGGAATACCCGCAAACGTTGGAGATATTTGTGGCTGCAACGCCGCACTTCAAGAAGCTGCGGAATCCATTGCTGAGAAAAGCGCTTGCATCGCGAGTGACGGTGTTACAGGCGGCGAAAATCGGTGGTGTTGATGTCGATGAGCTGCTCAAGAACCTGAACGCCGCCGTTGGTCTTGAGTATGTTCCTCAGAACGACACACCGGCGAATGAGACTCAAGAGTTGCAGGATGAGTTCGAGAGCGTCAATCAGGCAATCATCGAAACCATTGCCAGCGAGGAAGTGGTGCTTGATGTCCGTCCCATCATTTCCTCTGGCTCCGATCCACTCAAGACGATTCTGCAAACAGTGCGAGGGCTTCGGGAGGGTCAAGCGTTGCATCTGATCAATTCGTTCGAGCCGATTCCGTTGTATTCGGTTCTCGGCGATAAAGGATTTCAGCATTTCACGCGTAACGTGATGGGGGTGTGGCACGTCTGGTTCTTTCGGTCAAACGATGGAACAAACAGCTTGTCCCGCGAAGCGGGATCCCGTACGACGGAACAGCAAGCAGACAGCAGCAAATCAACAGAACCCGTCGAGGCAGAAGAGAGAATCATCGAGCTTGATGTGCGCGGACTTGCTCCGCCCGAGCCGATGATGAAGATTCTCGAAAAACTCCCTGAGGTCGACGCGCGTACGATTCTGCTCGTCCACCATCATCGCGAGCCGATGCTTCTCTATGAAAAGCTCGAACGGAGGGGGTACCAAGCAGTGACCGAAAAAGTGGGGGAGGAGTACTACAAAGTTGTCATTCGGAAACAAGGACGTTGAAGGGAACAAACACAATGTCAGCGATCGATGAGTTAAACTGGTTTCTTGAGAATATTGAGAAGGAGACAAACTTGTGCGAGTGGTTGGAGGAGCAGAAAAAAGAGATTCTTCTGTTGAAAACCGAGAACGAGCGTCAGCGGGCAGTGCGACGCTTGATCATTGAGTATGTGGCATTACATCGAAAGCTAGGGGAATGACGACACCGACAAACATCGCATCGAGTCTCTCGCCGCCCTTCTCAATGGTGAGCAAGTACTTTATTGCTGCCGTTGCCTCCTTTGTCGTGGTTGCGGGGTTATTGGTATTGTTTTCGGCAGACATTCACGGGCATCACTTTCAGCCGAAGCTTCTCGCGCTGACGCACATTGCAACGCTCGGCTGGGTTTCGATGATTATCTTTGGCGCCATGTATCAGCTTGTGCCGGTGGTGTTGGAGGTGAAACTGTTCAGCGCGACGTTGGGGGAGATTCAGTTCTGGTTGTATGTCCTGGGTATTCTCGGATTGGTGTACGGATTCTGGGGCTTCAATGTCGGCATACATTTTACGGCCTCGGCCTCTCTTGTGACACTCGCCATTCTGATCTTCATCGTGAACCTCTTCTTCACCATGACCAACGTGACGAAGTGGAATCTC
>DATMBF010000040.1:0-10917 GCA_035559595.1 Bacteroidota bacterium
TTGGCGAACTCAAAGTCGGCATCATCCCAACCCTCGCACCGTATCTTCTTCCGTTGTTTCTCAAGAACTTCCTCAAACGCTTTCCGGGGATTCATCTCAACGTCACCGAACTGACCACGGACGTGATTGTGGAGAAGCTAAAGAAGAACGTGCTCGATGCGGGCTTGCTTGTGACGCCATTGGAAGTCAACGGTGTCACCGAGCAGCCGCTGTTCTACGAAGAGTTCGTGGTGTACGTCTCACCCGACGAAGCGGCCTACAAGAAGCGCTACGTTCTGGCAGACGACATTGACGTGCGCCATCTCTGGCTTCTGGAAGAGGGCCACTGCATGCGCTCGCAGATCATGCATCTCTGTGAGTTGAAAACCCGTGCGACGGAGGGGAATAATTTCCAGTACGAGGCGGGAAGCGTTGAGACGTTGAAGAAGTTAGTCGAATCACGCAACGGCATCACGATTCTGCCCGAGCTGGCCGTGCGCGACCTGACCCCGCGACAAATGAAGATGGTGCGGCACTTCAAGCCGCCGGCGCCGGTACGCGAGGTCAGTGTGGTTACTCACAGAAACTTCGTGAAGAAGAAGTTCCTTGACGCGCTGCGGGATGCCATCCTGCAATCCATTCCCGAACACATGAAGCGAAAGAAGAAGCGAGACGTACTTGAGATTCAGCGATGACAGCCGGCAACGACGAAGCCGCTGTTCGTTCACAGCGGCTTCTGTTTTTGCAGTCGTTTTCTTCGCTCCGTTGGAATTTCTCGGTGCGCCTCACGCCTTGAGTTCGATATGCGCCTGCAGGAGAGCAAGCAAGCGGTCCCGACCGATGATTCCGAGCAATTTCCCATCTTTCACCACGGGCATTTGATTGACGTTCTCTTCGTTCATGCGCTGAAGAACAACGTCGATCGGTGTCTCGGGATCAACCTCCGACAGACTTTGCTCCGGAATCATAATAGCCTGGAGTGAAGTCGTGTCCCACTCTTCTCGTGGCACTCCCTTTACTTCATGGAGTGTCACCAGGCCGCGGAACTGGTCGCCCCAGGTCACCATCGAACAACGCGTGCCGGTTTTCAGCAGGTACCGCTCGACGTACTCCGCAACGCTCATAGAGCCGGGGACCCTCAGGCATTCCTGCGTCATCACATCGCCCGCTGTGATACCCCGCAGTGCCGTACGAAACCGAAGTTGTACCGTCGACATCTGCGCCGCGGAAAGCAAGAACCAGCCGATGAAGCCAATCCACAAGCCGCTCACCACGTTGCTCGTCAACGCTTCCCAGAGTCCAAACAGGATAAACCCGTAGGCAAACACCTGTCCTGCTCCTGCTGCAACGACGGTCGCGCGTTCATAGCTGCCGGTATACTTCCAGACAACGGCGCGGAGGATTCGTCCACCATCAAGCGGAAAGCCGGGGATCAGATTGAACAGGGCAAGCGTCAGATTGATCCGACCTAACCATTCACCAAGAGAGACAAGACCCTCAGCCCTGTTGTGCATCAGCAGGGCGAGGAGAGAGAACAATCCGGCGAGAAGGGCACTCACAATGGGTCCTGCAATGGCAATGTTGAATTCGTGCGATGGCTTCTCCGGCTCCTTTGCGATGTGCGCTACGCCGCCAAACACAAACAAGGTGATCGCCTTGACAGGAATGCGATACTTCAAGGCCATAATGCTATGGCCGAGTTCGTGCAGAACCACGGAGAGAAAGAAAAGAAGACTTGTTGCAACACCGAAGGCGAGATGTTCTTCAAACGACCAGTCGGGATGCAATTGGGTAAATTGAGTCGTCAACGACAACGAGACAAGGAAGAAAATCACCAGCCACGAGTAGTTGACGCCGAACGGGATGCCGAGAATTGTGCCGAGACGTATTGACTGTGTGTACATTGCTGACCGAAGTTAGCATTCCATCGTTACGGATGCAAGACGTTCTGCTTCTGCTGCAAAAGCTCGGCAAGCTCTCGAACCATTTCGTCAATACGCTCATCCGAGAAGCCCTTCGCCCTTGCCGCTCCTTCCAACGTATCCCAGATCGGCTCGCCGCACACGATCGGCTTGATGCCGCGATCCATCAGGTAACGGACAGATTCGGGCAGGATCGTCACTAACTCTTCAATGGAAATGTCCCGTCGGATCATACGCGCTCCCTCCAATGCTGGTCGAGCAAGGAATTGACGTACTGTTTCAGGAATTTCCGCACCAGATTGCTGTCGCACTCGCGATCGAATTTCTGACAAAATTCATCCACAATCCTCTGCGCTTCAGATTTGCTCGATGCGGTCCGGATGCGCTCCAGAGCATCTGAGCAGTGCCTGGCGATCAGCTCATTCTGACGATTCTGGTCGAGCGGCTTTTCGGAAATCAGCTCGTCAATCATGGTATCGGTCTGTTTCATGTTTGTGAGTGACCGTCGGTTCAACGACGACATCCGCACGAATCGAATTGGCGATCAAACAGCTTTGGTGTGCATCGTGCAGGGTCTTCCGCACCTGCTCGATTGCCTCCGGTGTCGAAACCACGATCCGGGGCCGCAGCACAACCTTGGTAAAGCGGTAGCCACCATCCACAAACTCCAGAATACCTTCAGCACTGCTCGTGTAGGAAACAATCGGCCACTGCAGACGCTGTGCGAACGCCATAAAGGTCGTCATCGTACAGATATCCACCGCCGCCACGAACAGGTCCTCGGGCGTCCACACTCCCGCCTCGCCCTTGAATTCCGGCGGACTGGCAACGCGGAACGACGGCTTGTCTGCAGATGAAAGCTCGCCCGCTTTATTGCCAAGCCACCGAAGTCCAGTCTGGTATCGGAAAGACTTGTAGCGAACATTCGGTTGTGATGTCCCTCTTGCCTGATTCACTGGTTCATCTCCTTACGAATAGCGGTCTTGCGTTTCAGTTTCTCGGCTGTGTTGTTCACGCGCTCGACGGCGTTCGTGTGAGATATTCTCAGTTGATTCCACATGATCCGCCACAACAGCCGGTGCTGCACGAAGTATTGAAGTCTTCCCTCGCCGA
Organism: Bacteroidota bacterium; assembly: GCA_035559595.1. Classification (GTDB taxonomy): domain Bacteria; phylum Bacteroidota; class Ignavibacteria; order UBA10030; family UBA10030; genus DATMBF01. Next base: position 3,015 of record DATMBF010000040.1, read on the forward strand.
TTCCGTCTTCACCATCGGAGCGGAAATCAGTCGCGTGTACGATGTTGAGCGGCACGACGGGCAAATGACGTCTTCCGCAATCTCTCGCACCTTGTGAAAAATCTCATACACGTTCCCACACGAGTGACAGCGATATTGAAAAATCGGCATCGTGAACCTCCTAAAACGAGTTTACGGTAACCAGGTTCTTCCCGTTCTCATCTTCCACAGATAGAACGGCTCGAAGAGTCGTTTCGTCCAATCACCGAAGGGATTCGGAATCAGGGCGTTGAACTTCCGCGGCGGGAACATACTCGTTCCCACGATCAGCACTTCCATATCGCCGGCGTCCATGATGCACAGCGGCGTGATTTTCTGAAATGGCTTGGGCTTATGCACGCCGCCGGTGATATCGGCAATGATGTTTTTGACCGCGTAGCGCGCCATCACTTCGGACATGTAGCCGGTTTTCGGCACACCGATAGGAACGGGTGTTGGGCCGGGGCTCGGAACAACCGCCGCCACGCCCGCCGCAAAAATGTTCGGGTACCGTTTGTGGCGATAGTACTCATCCACCTCCACAAATCCTTTTTCGTTTCCGATGCCATCTGAATTCCGAATCACATCCGCACCTACGAACGGCGGGATGATGATTCCATACTTGAACGGCACTGTTCGGCCATCTTCCAGGATCACCTCGCCCGGCTTCACTTCTTTGATCACGGCATTCGTGATTGCCCTGATACCACGCAGTTTGAAGAACGCCTCGATCATCGGCTTAGCGCCCCGCATTCCACCGATCCCGAAGTGGCTCAAGAACGGCTCGGCGGTGATGTAGGTGACGTTGACTTTCTTTCGAATCTTTGCTTTGCGAAGCGCGTGTTCGACGTTGAAGATCACTTCATACGCGGCGCCAAAGCAGCTTGCAAACTGTGTTCCTCCCACAACGATGTCGCCCGGATCTTTGAGAAACTCTTCCCACGCACGTTTTGCCTCTTCCGCTTCCTTGATGTTGCAGACCGAATGCGTGTACCCATCCTTCGGTCCGAGTCCGGGAATGATCTTAAAATTGTATGCGGGACCCGTGGCAATGACAAGGTGATCGTACGGCAACTCACGATGCTCGGTGATGACTTTGTTTTCTTCGGGGAGAATTTTGATTGCCGCTTCGTGCAAGAAGTGAATGCCTTTGCGCTCCAGGGCGGGCTTCAGATCAAAAGAGATATCCTCTGCTTTCTTCCGCCCGAACGGCACCCAGATGAGCGATGGAATGAACCAGAACTTATCGGTGCGTGAGACGACGGTGACATCCACACGGCTTTTCAACTTCCGTTTCAGGTCAAACGCTGCCGTCAGTCCCGCAAAACTTCCACCGAGAATGACGACTCTGTGTTGAGCAGACATCTGTCTCTCCTTAGTTTATGGCGTGAGGTGTCAGCTGTTTCTCCAATAACTGCTTGAGCGTCTTCTTTGGCGCTGCGCCAACGATGCCGTCAACGATCTGTCCGTCACGGAAGATTGCTAACGTCGGGATGCCGCGAATCCCGTACGTTGCCGCCGTCAGTTGGTTCTCGTCGGTATTTAACTTCGCAACCTTGATGCGACCGGCATATTCGTTGGCGAGTTCTTCGACAATCGGCCCAACGATGCGGCAGGGACCGCACCAGGGAGCCCAGAAATCGACAAGAACCGGAATGGGCGATTGCAGCACATCCTGATCGAAGGTGGCGTCTGTCGTTACAATGATATTGGAATTCATACGTATCCTCGTTGGTGAAGAGTGAACATTCTCACCAGATATGATGCAGGAAACCGTAGAAAAGATTCAGCGACCGGCGCGGAAATGAAGATGTACACGAAGCGGCGTATGCGAAGGAATGGGATAGGCGCGGTATAACTGAAGGGTCTTCTTCAGACTATCCAGATACGCGGAGCAATTCGGGCAGTGCCTCAGATGCAGTTTGATAGAAGAAAACTGTCGCTGGGACAGTTGCGCATCCAATTCGTCCAACACGTGGCGCGCAACCGTCCGGCACGGCACGTCTCGAGAACGTCTTCTCCGTTTCATGGCTGGCCTCAGAAGAAAAAAGGCAGTCCCTCCATCAGCGGATTTGCTGAATGGTGAATGAACTGCCCGATAATCGAACTCTCTCAGGCGACCTTCTCGGCTTTCTTCGTGGAAATTTTGAAAGGCGTGTACAGCGGGCACCAGCCGATAAGGCTCGTCACCACGAACGCAACGGCAAAGATCCCAAGGATTGTGGCAACTGTTCCGGAAATCAGATCCGTTGCATAGAGATACCCGATGACGACCGCTGCCAGTAATCGAATGATTCGGTCAGCAGAACCCATGTTCTGTTTCATGGCAAACTCCTTTCTGATGAGTGAGTGAAATGAATATCGGTCACTCTGTACGATGCAGGGAAGAGAGAAAGGATTCACACACTGCAGAGATGCACGATGGGGTGTGGAGCGACTTGCGGCTGGAGTTGTCCAGAGTGTGTGGAGTGAGCGCATCTCCGCCTGAGGCGGATGCGCCTGTGGCGCAAAAGACGACATCCTCTAACGCGCCTGCGTGAGCATCGGCGGGCAGGCGCTTTGCGGTCGGGCAAGGGATTGGGATGCTGGGAACTAATGCGATGATCGTAACTCACCCCCACTCCAGAGGACGTTTTAAGACATAACCATCTGCAGTCTGAATCTCATCAGGGAATACGCTTTTGGCAAGGTTCGCTCTACCGATATGCAAATAGCAGCGCGAGAAGCAAGCAGACGGCATGGAGGTGTCCGGCGTTTTTCTCCGCCGGTTTAGCTACGATGAAGCTCAGTGAGCTTTGCGAGCCCGGCGGATTTTCGATCGAATCAACAGGCGCTGAGGCATAGGCGGAGGAGAGAAAGCTTTGTAGAGCTGGACGGTCTTCTTGAGGCTTTCGAGGTACGCGCGGCAGTTGGGACAGTGTTCAAGATGGCGCTTGATCTGGCGACACTGGCGAGAATTTATGTCGGCGTCAAGCTGCTCGCAGATGTGCCTGACGACATCGGAGCATTTGGGAAGTTTGGTCTTCATGCCTTCATATACTCATGCAGTTGCTCTCGCAGGAACATGCGCGCTCGGCGGAGGCGAGATTTCACCGCCGGGACGGAGAGTTTGAGAACTTTTGCCACTTCTTCCGCAGGCTGACCTTCGACATCACGCAGAACGAAAACAATGCGATAGTCCATGGGGAGCTTCAGGATCGCTTTGTCGAGAAGCGATTTCAATTCGCTATTCATCACCGAATCCAGCGGTGTCTCCTTCCACGAAGGAACTGTCTGGATGACCTGCCCGTCTTCATCCCGTAGCGGCTCATCACGGAATCCTTCCGTTGGCCCGATCGCAAGGGTAGCTTGCTGGAGCTTCCCCCGGCGCCGTTTCATCAGGCAGTTGTTGACGACGATGCTATATAACCAGGTGGTGAACTTCGAGCGTCCGTCGAACTGCTTGAGCTTGCGATAGACGTTGATGAATGTATCCTGGACTGTTTCTGCGGCTTTGTCTCTATCCCGGCATACCTGAAAGGAGAAGCGGTAGACCAGCTCCTCGTAACCGTGAACCAATTTGGCAAAGGCGCGCTCGTCTCCCTCCGCCGCCTGCCGGAGGATGCTCGGTTCGACCCGTTCATGTTGTTGGGCAGAAGACATCGTGCAAAATATAGAAACAATTGCAGACGATTCAAAGCAAATCGTTGGAAGGTGAACCTTGGATCGGCTCGACTTTTTTCCCAAGAGCAAAAACCGATGAGGTTCGACCTCTCAGGAACAAAAGGTGGCAGGAGACCTTTCAGGTCTCAAAGAGATGGAAGGAATCGCCAAGACACAAACGGCTCTCCAGGTTCATCAGAGCACCGTTGCGGTGAAAGGCAAAAACTGCGTGAGTGAAGGTTGAACCGTTTACAGACTCTGTATCTTCTCGTGTTTGAGCACCTCGGCACTCACAATGCACACCACTTCCTCGGCAGCGTTCGCCGCAAGGTCGAATGATCCGATAAAGATCCTTGCTTACGTCGAGGAGGAGCGCCGCTCGCTAGAAGTGATGCGAACGACTTTGGATGTGTGGCAGGGTTCGCATGTCTTGACTGCCGTGTTCAATCCACGCCGGTCATTGACCGACCTTCTATGAAGGTCCTGGCAGCAGACACAGGTCATTGTTGCGGTTCGAGGGGTGCTTCTGTTCGGTTGTTGGTTTGGTTCCTGTCATTGTGCCGTCCTTTTGTCATTCAAGGATGGCTGCCAACCGGTCTCGCTATCAACTCGTTGCTGCAGGTTTCCGTAGACCCGGTGGAAATTTGGCGTTTCGAGAAAACGTCCGAAAAGTTTTATCGTCAGTTGCATGAGACCTGCTAACGCTAAGCCGGTCCAGGAAAAACAGATACAAGCGAATCCGTAGGCGTGGAGGTAACCGGCGTCGTACATCGGATTCTTCAAGTGCCGATAGATCCCTTTTCGTACCGGGCCGGAATTCTTTTCGGGCAGAAAGAAATCGCCCCAGTAGTATCCGTGTGAGCCAAGCGCTTTGAACGCTGCAATCTTGACCACGATGCCGATGAGGAGCAACACTATTCCGACAGACAACAACAACGAATGGTAAGCGGGAATCTCATTTGCGTTTCTCACTGTTGCGACAATGAACAAGATCGCATCAAGATTCATTACAATGACAGCACCGCGCCGAAAGTTTCTGTAAGCTCTCTGCCGACGATCCTTGCTGGACCAAGGATCCTTCACTTGCCGGCTGAGCATCACCCAAATGTAGCCGACATACGCAAGTCGGCCCGCAATAGCAAGAACCGTCCAAGCATATGACGGACCGGGGATCAGATCAGAAAGCGCTTTCAAGGCGCTGAGCCAGAGGATGTCGAGGGTCATGATATTTCCCAGGGTGGGTCAGTGTCGTTCGTTGCAAACGACTCTAAAAATAGGTACGAAAGAAAGGGGTTGCAAGGAAATTTTCCTACGAAACATCGGATGTCTACAACACCTCAACCCCTATTCTCTACGACAATGTGCAACGAGGAGGGATATTCCCTTGTCACCAGACACCAGGGGGGGATAGCAGTTTTTTCATCTGAAGAAGTCCAACCCTGCATGGTCTTCCCGATAAAAGACACGGCGCTCTTTGACGAGCGCCGCACCGATCACCGGAGAAACGCGTGCCGTTACCGCTTCAGATTCCGCAGGTCGTAACCGAGGTAGATCTGCCGCGGCCGAGCAATCTTCTGCTCGGGATCCGTCAGCATCTCTTCCCACTGCGCAAGCCAACCCGACATCCGCGGGATGGCAAAGAGCACCGGGAACATATCGACCGGGAACTTCATCGCCTGGTAGATTAAGCCGGAGTAGAAGTCCACGTTCGGGTAGAGCTTGCGTTTGATGAAGTAATCGTCTTCCAGCGCAATCCGTTCCAGTTCCAGAGCGATGTCGAGCTTGGGATTGCGGCCGGTCACCTCGAACACCTCATCGGCCATCCGCTTGATGATCTTCGCCCGCGGGTCGTAGTTCTTGTACACACGATGACCGAAACCCATCAATCGCCCTTTTCCTTCTTTCACATCCTTGATGAATGCCGGTACACGATCCTTCGAGCCAATCTGGTCCAGCATCCGTAGTACCGCTTCATTGGCGCCGCCGTGGAGTGGGCCGTACAACGCTGCCGCTGCCCCTGCCGCCGCGCAGTACGGGTCGACCTGCGAGCTGCCGATCGAGCGCATCGCGTTCGCGCTACAGTTCTGCTCGTGGTCGGCATGCAAGATGAATAGTACTTCCAGCGCGCGGGTGAGCGTCGGGTTCGGCTTGTACTTCATCTCCGCCACCTTAAACATCATGCTGAGAAAATTCTCCGTGTAGGAAAGGTCGTTATCCGGATAAACGTACGGCATGCCGAGGCTGTGGCGATACGCGAAGGCGGCGATGGTCGGGACTTTACCGATGAGCCGCCAGACCTGCTTGCGGCGAACCTCCGGATCGAGCACCTGTTTGGCTTCTGGATAGAACGTGGAGAGCGCCGCCAAGGTGCTGACGAAGATACCCATCGGATGCGCGTCGTATCGGAAGCCTTCCATCAACCGCTTCACGTTCTCATGGAGAAACGTGTGCAGACGTATATGTTCCGTCCACTCCTCGAGCTGTGCTTTGGTCGGGAGCTCGCCGTAGAGGATCAGGTACGCCACTTCGAGATAGGAACAGGTTTCGGCAAGCTGTTCGATGGGGTAGCCGCGATACCGCAGGATACCCTTATCACCGTCGATAAACGTGATGCGGCTCTTGCACGACGCGGTGTTCATGAATGCCGGGTCATACGTCATCAGCCCAAAGTCGTCGGCATTGACTTTGATTTGCCGAAGGTCCATCGCTTTGATGGTTCCGTGGGTAATGGGGATTTCGTACTCCTTACCGGTTCGCGTGTCGGTAATCTTCAGAGTATCGATTTTCGTCCCCTCGCCATTCTTTTTTGTGTTTTCAACTTCATGTTTTGTTTCCATAGTATTCTCCTTGAGCGCCGTTCTTCGTCTGCAAGATACCGGGGTATCAAAGACCGGCCGCTCAGTATTTGCCATAAGCAACAACGGCGCTTGAGACTTTCTTCAGCGCCGTGTTGTCTGTTTCATCATCTACCTTTTCGTACAGCTCATCCTGCTTTAGGAACAGGATGTTTGATCTTGTCCCACGACTCCTTGAAATTGAATTCCTTAAAGCTGGGGCTTCTTTCGTTGTGACACGTCCTGCAGAATGCTTCAATCGCCGCTTCATCCTTGAATTCTCTCATCCCCGCGGCGATGGCCTTTGCCCGGTCTTTCATAATCGGCATAGTTTTGTATCCCGACCCAGCACCATGGCACGTTTCGCATTGCACGCCTTCTTTCATATCGAACGTCTTCTCGACCAGCTTGGCATCCGCCGTGATCGTGTGGCATTCCAGACACTCCGGCGATTCCGCCGCCGGTTTGGTAAGCCCCCTCGCTTTTGCGATCTCGTTCGCTTTATCCGTCGCTAGGGTCTTATAGGCGCCGGCGTGTTTGCTCTTCGACCAGATGTCGAACTGCTTGCCCTGCTTCTCTGTAAAATGGCACGGTCGGCACGCTTTGACGCCGACATACTTATTCTGGCTGAGAGCAGTATTCCAGAGAAATACTGTCGCCAGCACTATTAGCGCAATTTGTCTATTCCTCATAAAACCTCCTCAATAATGAGTCGATTGTTGTTTGTCTCTTTCCTGGTTTGCTTCCAAGCGTTTGATGTATAAGAACAACGAAATAGCAAGCACCGTAATAATCAACGTCGCAACGCCTAACCCCTGTCGCCTGAAGTAGTATTCCTCGACGGCGGCCTTGGCTTCTTCGGACACGATGGTCGCCGTGGACAACCCCGGCTCCACGACCTCGCGAAACTTCGCCTCGTTGAACGAGTGAATCATCGTCCGCGATTGGAACCGTGCCTGCCGCACATCCCGTAGTTTAAACTTTGCCTCGCCAATTTCCATCCCTTTTTGCTCGGCCTCATCGACAAGCGACGCCGCGCGCGCGATAGCCGCCTCTAAACTGTCGATTTGCGTCCGCATCACGCGCGCAACCACAAAGCCCTTTGCATTCTCGTTCTCCGAGTGGCAACGGCTACAGACGGCTTCGCTGGTCACACCGAGAAGCTGATTCGTCGCCGCGATGATGGCGTGGTTACCGTGGCAGGTTTCGCATTCGGGCAGTTTCCGGTCGTCGAACGCTTTTTTGTGCGGGCTCACCGCGAACAGGTCGGCATTGAGCGCGTGGCAGGTACCGCAGACTTTCGAGATGGACGAAACGCCCGGCGGCGTTGCACCGTGATTGCCGTGGCAGGAATTGCACGCCGGCGCGCCGAGGTCTTTCTTCACCAACAGAGCTTGACCGTGAACGCT
>DATMBF010000041.1:0-7392 GCA_035559595.1 Bacteroidota bacterium
CCAGCGGTAGAAGGCACCGACTGCAGTTCTCTCCACAAGCGGAACGAGAATCGAATTCAGCAAAATACTGAACAGCAACACAGCAAACGTCACATTCTGAATAAGATCCCCGCCCGGTATTCCAAGTTGAAGCGGGATCGAGGCCAGAACCGCCGCCGCCAGTCCTTTCGGCACCATGATGGCCATGTAACTCGCGTCCGATGGCGACGTCTGTCTATCACGCGAAATCCACAGTACCGGGATTCGAACAAGAAAGATAAGAAGGGTGAGAAGAAGACCGAAAGAGACGGAAGCAACGTCATTGAGTTGAATCGAAAGACCGACATAGACAAAGAAGAAGGTCTTGAGAATGAATACCAGCTCGCCGAACAACACTTTTTCGGTTTCGTTCAACGAGATTGGCTCGGTCCTGACGAAACGCCGAATGGCTTTGAGGTGGAATAACTGTGTGTTGCCGATAGCGATGCCAAAAGCAAGTGATGCAATTGCACCGCTGTACCCGAGCATTTCAGCGATGCCGAAGACCACAAACACAAAAGCCGGTGTTGTCAGAATCGAGTACTGAAGTGTTCGAACGCGGTGAAGGAGAATCGACCAGCCGAATGCACTTACCACGCCGATGAGCGCAGCCATCAGGAATGATGCAATCAGATGGCCGAGGATCAATCCCGGCCGAACCTCCCCGAACTGATACGCCTCGAAGAGACCTAACGCCACGACGATGCAGAGAACATCCGTCACCACGGACTCAAGCACGAGGACGGTCCGGGATTCTTCCTTCAACGTAAGCTGTTTGACCAGCGGAATGACGATTGCCGAAGCCGTTCCTCCCACGATTGCACCGAGCATGAGAGAGCGAACAGGTCCCAGGGGCGTTGACGTAACAGTCACCCACGCAACAAGAAGTGCCGTCGCAACAAATCCAACAACGGAGAGTCGGATGGTGTATTGCCAGGACTTCCTCAGCACCTCAGTCCGCAAATCCGTACCCCCCTCAAAGAGAATGATCACAAGGGCAATCGTCGCAAAGACGGGACCAACCTGGCCGAAGTGCTCCGGGCGCACGATCTTCACCACCGGCCCAAGGATCAGTCCAATAACAATTAGCATCAAAGCATCCGGAATCCGTGTGCGGCTGAAGATTCCCGCGAACCAATGAGCGAGAAATACCAACAGGCCTACAAAGAGAATAACGGGCGCGGTTTCCATGCAGTGAAATCCTCCCTCGTTTGGAACCCCTTCAAACTCATCAGTCTATGATAAATTTATCGCGTCGATCCCTCATAGCTGATCCTATAAATCACTCCTGCCTTATCATCTGAAACAAGCATTGCTCCGTCCGGCATCACGAGCAGATCAACCGGTCGTCCCCATGCCTCTCTTCCCTGCAACCAATCCTCTGCAAACACTTCATAGCTCACAGCGTTGTTCCCCTTCACCCGCACCAGTGTCACCCGATAGCCAATGGGCGTGCTGCGATTCCAGGAGCCGTGCTCGGCAATAAAAATCTGGTTACGGTATTCCTCAGGGAACATTGTCCCGGTGTAGAACTTGACACCCAACGCGGCCACATGTGGTCCCAACTCCATTGCCGGCGGGGTGAACTCCTCCGGTTTACGGTTGCGTCCGTACTCAGGATCGAGAATCGCCTTTCCGTGAACGTAGGGAAACCCGAAGTGCATCCCTTTCCGCGGCGCGTGATTCAACTCGTCGGGTGGAATGTCATCCCCAAGCATATCGCGACCGTTATCGGTGAACCAGAGTTCCTTCGTTTGCGGATGCCAGGTGAAACCCACCGTATTTCTCACACCATGCGAAAACACTTCAACGCCACTCCCATCGGGATTCATTCTCGTGATCGAAGAATACCGTTCATCCTTCCGCTCGCATACATTGCACGGTGCACCGACGGGAACGTAGAGCTTGTCATCCGGCCCAAAGGCAATAAACTTCCATCCATGCCATCGATCGGTCGGATAGGAATCGTTGACAACAACCGGCTTCGGCGGATTTTTGAGATTCTCCTCGATGTTGTCAAACCGAAGGATGCGATTCACTTCTGCAACATACAGTGAGCCGTTGCGGAAGGCCACTCCGTTGGGCATGTTTAATCCCGATGCAATGATGTAAAGCTCGTCCCCTTTCTGATCGTTGTTGCGATCGACAACCGCATAGACCTTATCCCCAGATCGGTTTCCAACGAAGAGAATTCCTTTTGGACTCAAAACCATTGACCGAGCGTCGGGAATGTTTCCCATGTACACTTCAATCTTGAACCCGGGGGGAAGCTTGATGCTTTGCAGCGGAAGCGATGCCGGATCCTTTGCCTGCATCGCACAAGAGGAGACAAACACACCGAACACAACTGCAAGAGAGAAGATGCGTTTCATGAGATTCTCCTTCCCTACGATTGGGTGTTCACCAGACTGATCATCTCGCGGACAGCATTTTCCAGTCCGACAAACACCGCACGCGTAATAATAGCGTGACCGATACTGAGCTCTTCAATTTCCGGAATGGCTGCGATTGGTTTCACGTTCCCATAGTTCAATCCATGGCCGCCGTTGACATGCAAACCCAGAGATCGAGCCAGCTTTGCAGCCTTCACCACTTTTTCCAGATGCTTTTGACGCCCCGCTTCAGTGCGGGCATTTGCGTATTCTCCGGTATGAATTTCAATCATATCGCTCTCGATGGCTCGTGCCGTCTCAATCTGCGCTTTCACAGGATCGACAAAGAGACTAACGGGAATGCCATGGTCATGAAATCGTTTAATGACCTCTCGGAGGTGTTTCTTCTGTCGCACGACATCAAGGCCCCCCTCCGTCGTCAACTCCTTCCTTTTTTCCGGCACAAGCGTGACGAAGTCCGGTTTGATACGGAGGGCGATTCCGATGATCTCCTTCGTCGCAGCCATCTCCAGGTCGAGCTTTGTTCGGACTATTTTCCGAAGAAGCTCCACATCCCGATCCTGAATGTGCCTCCGATCCTCACGCAAGTGACAGACGATTCCCTCTGCCCCAGCACTTTCACAAATCCTTGCGGCCTCCACGGGATCCGGCTCGTTTCCCCCTCGTGCTTCCCTTACTGTTGCCACATGATCGATATTAACGGCAAGCCTCATGGGTCCTCCGTGTTTTTCGCGTGTGAATATAGCGATTTTCCCGAAACAATTGTAGCTTTTGATGTTGAAACTTTGGCTTTCCTTTGGCCGTAGTTTTAGAAGGACGATTTTGGGAGACTTCGTATGAAAGTGATTTTCACACTTCTACTTGCAACCGCTGTGCTACCGACGCTCTCCGTTTCACAAGAGCGTCGGCAGGACCAACGTGAAGAGACCGAGTGGCAATCCCGCGACTTCGGAGATCGATTGAGCGACTTCATTGAAGATCTTGTCGACGAGTTCGGTCGAGAACCCTTCGAGAGTGAAGACTGGGGCTCCGATACTCTGCAGGAAAGACGAACAAAAGAGACGCACAGCTTCAGCGGGAACACCACAATCGAGAACGACCAGGTCATTGATGGCGACGTCGTCGTCAAGGGAGGAGACTTAACCATTTTTGGCGAAGTTGACGGTGATGTGCTTGTTGTGGGTGGTACCCTCTATGTTAAAGAAGGCGGCCGAGTCAAGGGAAACGCTCGAGTCATTCGCGGCGACATCGTACGTGATGAGGGGGGAATCATTGAAGGATACATGGACAAAACCCGCACGGCGAGGGCATCGGTGAATGATGATGTGAGACGACTTCGAAGGACCGCCTACACGCTTCAGACTCCCTGGATTCCCGAGACAGCCAATCTCGACAACTTCATTTTCCGATATAATAGAGTGGAGGGACTCTTCCTCGGTCTCGGTTCGGAAAAAAAGTATTATTGGGATGGATTCCGCAATTACAATGTGTATGGCTCGGTCGGCTACGGATTCAAGTTGCATCGATGGCGCTACCACCTCGGCGTTACCAGGCAGTTTGCCATCATCAGCGACGAACCGGGATCAGGAGAACTCATTGAGATCGGTATCGAGGGGCACAGCCTGACGGACTCAAAAGATGAATGGTTGATCAACGTCCACGAGAATACAGCCGCAGCGCTACTGATCCATGAAGATTTTAGAGATTACTACGGGCGGGATGGATACACAATCCATGGAGCTTACACAGCTCAGGACAACGGAACAATCTGGCAGGTCAAAGCAGAGTATCTGATCGATCGATACAAGTCGTTGGAGAAAGAGACGGAGTATGCTTTCTTCGGTGGGAGAAAGACGTTCCGGCCTAATCCCGCCATTGACGAAGGAAGGATGCGAAGCGCCATCGCCACTGCCGGATTGAGCACCTACGCCAAAACCATAAGCGGTCCGGAAGGATGGAGCATCTATGGAACGGCGGAGTTTTCCGAGCCGAGCTGGGGTGGAGAGTTCAACTTCAGACAATTTGTTGCAGACATCAGACGGTACCAGCCGCTGGGACGGTATGACAATTTTAACCTTCGACTCCGTGTCGGAACTTCAGAAGGGCTTCTTCCCCGGCAACGGATGTTTGAAATTGGCGGACTCGGCACACTCCATGCCTATCGCTTCAAGAGCGATGCGGGAAATCGGCTTGTTCTTGCTAATGCAGAGTACATTTTGAATGGTGATTTTCTGCACGATCTCGATTTCTGGCCAAGCTGGCTGATGCGCGGAATCAATTTCCTCTTTATGGCTGATGCAGGATGGGTGACAACAGCCGACTCACTTGCAAGCTGGAGTGAGGGATTCGAAACACTTCATTTCAGCAGTTTCAAGACCAATCTCGGCTTCGGGTTTGCGAACAAGAGTGGGGCATTCCGCATCGGTTTCGCGTGGCGGACAGACGTGAAAGCACCGGTGGTCTTCTTTATCCGATTCACGAGACCGTTTTAATCAAAAACTCCAACGAAGCAACACCTTTATGCCCCACAAACACAGTCGCGACGTCGAGAAGATATACTCCGTCAAACAATTCGTGAGGAAGCTCAGACGCCTCGCCAGAGCAATGGAAACGAGGAGCGGATTCCGTATTCAGGTGGCGGGAAAGAGAATTCGAGTTCCTGCCAACGCGAGCATGAGCGTTGAACACGAGCGCTCAGGCGCAAGCGAAGAGGTAGAGTTCCAGCTGAAGTGGCATCGCGGAAAGAAGAGGTAGTCGGTGCAGCAGAGAGACGGACGCCACGTGCATGAATAAAACATCCTGAGGTGCTCTCCATCGCCTTTGAATGCCCTCAACACAAAACCGCCCGTGATATTTACGGGCGGTTTCATTGTTACCCGGTCGGGTAACTACTTCTGAAGTATCAGTTTGCGCGTCTGCACGAATCCCCCGGCTTGCAACCGATAGAGATACACTCCGCTCGGCATCCCTGTTGCGTTCCACGTCGTCTGATACTGTCCTGGCTGGAGATGGTCGTTCACAAGCGTTGTCACCTGCCTCCCGAGGAGGTCAAACACCGTAAGCGAGACAGCCCCAGCCGAGGGAATGTCAAACGCTATCGTGGTGCTGGGATTGAAGGGATTGGGATAGTTTTGAGAAAGTTGGATCGATGACGGTACGAGGCCGTCGATGTGCTTTACACTGCTAATGGGCCCACCAAACTTTGCGACAAAGAAATCATAGCTACCCAAGCTTGTCAGAGTTCTATTCCCCACCGACGTTGTGCCTGAAAATGAACCAAGGATATACATCGCGCCATCTGCACCTCGGCCAAGGGAAAAGTTGAGATTACCAAACGCTCCGCATTTCTGAGCCCATTCATACGAGCCGGATGAGTTCATCTTGGCCACAAAGATTCCGACCGCATCGGTACCCTGCCAAACGGTACTTCCGAACGATGCCGTTCCAAAGTTTAGCGTTCCCGACAGGTAGACATTGTTATTCTCGTCAGTCGTCACGATGTTGCCGATTTCGCTTCCGGGTATCCCCGGCACCCTGACAACACTCTGCACTATCCCTCGGCTATCATATTTTGTGAGAAAGGTGATTGCTGTAAAGGGACTTGTCGGCAACGTGTGATTGCCAAACGTTGCCGTGTCGGCTACGGTGCCGGCAACATAAACGTTGTTTTGTCGATCGGCGGTAATGGAAATGCCTCGATCAAGCCCTTTTCCACCCCCTTTTTGTGCCCAGACCCACTGGCCTGAAGAGTTGAGTTTTGCCACAAAGATGTCATGATCTCCATTGCTGGTGAGGTTCGCGGAGGAAAACTGTGCTGTGTTTTTGAAATGGCCTGTGACGTAAACATTACCGCTATCGTCTGCGGTTACGGACTTTGCCCAGAGTTCACTCGTCCCTTCCGCGCCCGCAACCCAACGCCATGAACCGAGTTCATCGATCGTTGCGACGAACAAACCTTGTCCGTTACTCGGATGGGAAAGCGTTGTTGATCCGATCGTCGGCGCGCCGAGGAAATACCCTGCAATAAGAATCTGTCCTGTAGAGTTGAGCGTAACATCATACGCCGCTGCACTGCTCCCTGCTGAGCTTACCGACCGCTGAACCCAGAGGTAGTTTCCACTGCCGTCGAGCTTTGCAACAAACACATCGGCAGTCGGAGTCGTATGCACAATATTTCCAAACGCGGCGGTACCAATGAATCCTCCAGCGACGTACACATTCCCCGCAACGTCGAGTGCAACACCATAAGCAAAGGATGTTTGAGCGGTACCCGAGGTTCTGACCCATTCCACCGTGCCTGATGAGTTCAACTTAGCGATGAAGAAATCCATCGAACCTGATCGTTTGACCTTTATCCCACCAAGGCTCAGGCTATCTGAATTGAAAGAGCCGACAACGAAAACATTTCCGGAGACATCGGCAGCGACCCGATAAGCGTTGTCTATGCTTTTTCCTCCCCCCGACAAACTCCACTGCCAGGACGGAGTCTGGGCGAGAAGAAACTTGCCCCAGAGAACCACGATTAGTGAACAAGTCGGTAACAGCCGCACCATTGAGTCATCTCCTTGAGTTTTGTGAGAATGGATCTACAGTGAAGTGTGCGTTCAAAACTATGACTCAAAGAGGCGCAAGACAATGACATACCAATGTCATTTTGCGGCCTGTATCCGTGGGGAAGAAGAAACGTCGCGGAACGGGAAGACGGGAATGGTGCAGCGGACAGAACTATTAGATCAATCCCTGCCGGAGTGCTTTCGCAACGGCCTGGGATTTGGAATGGACGTGCAGCTTTTCGTAGATGTGGCGAATGTGGTTGCGGACGGTGTCGAGGCTGATGAAGAGCTTCTCAGCGATGCCGCTGTAATTCATGCCATCAACGAGGAGGCTGAGAATTTCGCGTTCACGCGGAGTAAGATTGGCGGGTTCGTTTTGCTCTGGAACAAATTTTCGGAACATCTCCACCGCCTTCTTGGCCACGAAC
>DATMBF010000042.1:0-8769 GCA_035559595.1 Bacteroidota bacterium
CTTGAACACCTCACGGGTCGTTCGATCGAATCTGTCGGCCCAGACCTGCGCGCCGGTTTCGGTATTCGTGAGTTGAGCTGACACGCGGAGTGCCGTACCCATCCTCTGAACGCTTCCTTCCACGATGTATCTGACTTTCAACTCTCTCCCAATCTCGATAGGGTCAGTAGATTTTCCCTTATAACGAGAGACGGCAGCAGGACTCATCACAATCAGCTCGCCGATCTTGGCAAGATCGGTAATGATGGCTTCCGTCATTCCATCACAGAAGTATTCCTGTTCTTTGTCGGGGCTGATGTTTTTGAACGGCAGGACGGCGATGGAAGAGTGCCATTCGGCTGGCACTTCAGTCATTCGTCTGCTCGAGGGTAACCGACTACCAACGTTCTCTGATTCGAAGATGGGGAACTTCACCCGCCGCAGGAGGTCCTGGAAGCGCGGGTTGTCGCGCAGGAAATCAAAGCGTGGCTCTATCTTCATTCGTACTCTCCACCAGTCGCGCTGTCGCAAGCATTCATCCAGCCATTGGGAAACGCGGTCCCTCTCGCCCAAACGCCCATAGACCAGCGCGATCTGCCCGGCAGGGACATATCGGTCCCGGAATTCTTTCTCTAACTGCTCCAGCAAGCGCCGGGCCTGTTGTCTCTGGCCCGTTAAGACGTACGCTTCAGCTAGAGCTGACCGGTATTCCGGCCTCGCGGGATAGAGCTCGGCAGCTCGGGCAAGAGACGCCGCAGCTTCCCGCGCCCGGCCTGTTGCTAAGTAGATCAGTCCGAGGTTCGCATGGGCTTCAGCAAAGTTAGCGTTCATCTCCAAAGCCTTTCGAACGGCGCTTTCGGCCTCATCGTACCGGCGTGCGTAGTAGAGAATGCGACCAACGTTGCTGTTGATGATGACCGAAAGGGGATCGAGTTCCCGGGCGCGTTGAATTTCCGAGATCGCCGCCTCGTGCCTTCCGACGCTTGATAAATAAAAGGCGTACCAATGATGGCCGGTGGGATAGTTGGGATTAAGCTCCAAAGCCCGACGGAACGCTCGCTCTGCTCCCTCCCAATCCCAATCGTAATCCATCAGGACGTATCCAAGCGTGACGTGGGGTTCAGCAAGAGAGCTGTCGATTTCCAAGGCTCGCGTGGCAGCGGCCTTCACGCGAGGATAGCCATCCTCAGGAGACAGAATCCCCCAGGTGACCTGCTGGAGGTAGTTATCCGCTACGCCCGCATAGGCCAGGGCGTAGGTGGGGTCGAGATCAAGCGCCCGCTGGAAATACTCTGCTGCTTTCTGGAACCCGTCGGGTGTGCGCTGGTTCCAGTGGTAGCGCCCTCGGACGTAGGCATCATGAGCTTCGGGATTGACGGTGCGGCCGCGCGTGGTTTGCGCGCGCTCACCTGGAGTCAAGGTGACATGAATCTCCGTAGCGATGGCCTGAGCCACTTCGCTGTGCAATGCAAGGATGCTGTGCAGCTCCCGGTCGAAGTTCCGCACCCAGAGGTGCTTGTCTGTCGCACCGTGAATCAATTGCACAGTGATGCGGACTCGACCACCTTCGCGCAACACCGAGCCTTCGATGATTCCCTCCACATCAAGCTCACGCGCAATCTGAGGAATCGTTTTTTTGACTCCCTTGTATTGCATTGCTGATGTGCGTGAGATGACCTTCAACGCACTGATCTTTGATAGCTCCGTAATCAGTGCTTCGGTCATTCCGTCAGCAAAGTATTCCTGCTCGGGGTCGCGGGAAAGATTGTCGAGCGGCAGGACAGCGATGGAACGGATAACCTCACCTCTGTCCGTCGAGAGAGGAAGTGAAACAAAGAGAAGGAAAGCGACAACTAGCAAAGCACCTCCAACGAGATACCATGTTCGCCACGGGAACCTTGTTGGCTGTAGAACTTTCTGCGGCAGTACTTCTCTGCCCGATTCCGTTTTTGCTCCTCGCAAATCGACAATTAATTCATCAGCGTTTTGATAGCGATTGGCCGGGTTCTTCTGGAGACATTTCTTGACGATGTTCTCCACGTCTCTTGGCACATCGCTCCGAACCAACGAAAACGGCTTTGGTTCTTCGTTGAGGATAGAGTACACAACCGCCTCGCTGTACGGACTTTCAAACGGCAAGCGACCAGTCAGCATTTCATACATGACAACTCCGAGTGACCAGATGTCCGTCCGGTGATCTACCTTCTCTCCCCGTGCCTGCTCGGGAGACATGTAAGGAACTGTGCCTACCGTCGCTCTCGTCTTCGTCAGCATCGTTCCCGTGGTTGTCTTCGCCAGACCAAAGTCCATGATCTTCACCTGCCCATCGGTCGTCACCATGATGTTGCTGCTTTTGATATCCCTGTGCGTAATGCCTTTCTTGTGGGCGGCCTGCAAGCCTTCAGCGGTTTGAATAGCGTAGGAGACTGCATTGTCGATTGTCAATGGTTGATTGGCGATTTTTTCATGGAGCGTTTCGCCTTCGTAACAGGCCATGGCGATGAAGGTCTGTCCATCGGGAGTTTCGCCGATTTCGTAGATGGTGCAGATATTCGGGTGGTCAAGTACGGATGCAGCCTTCGCTTCGTGGATGAAGCGCTGCTTGTCTTTTTCATCGGCAGCAAGATGAGGAGGCAGGAATTTCAAAGCCACGAGGCGGTCCAATTTCATATCTTGTGCCTTATAGACTACCCCCATTCCTCCCTCACCCAACTTCTCCAGAATATGATAATGAGAAATGGTTTGCCCGATCATTGGTGACTCCAGTTTATCAGGTCCCGACAAAGAACGTCGGGATCCTCAAAATCGCGACGACTCTTTGAGCAACACTCGTCGGCGATTTTGGGACTTCGCCAAGCTTCTCAAGAATCTTGTAATGTGAAATCGTTTGACCAATCATTTAATGTTATCCGTGTCGTTGACCCTCACCCTGTCCCGACAAATCGGGACATCCCTCTCCCAATATGGGAGAGGGAGCGAGGGTGAGGGTTACGTGAAACGGTCTGTCCGATCATACAGTCTATCCAATCTCCGCAATGAGTGCTTCAAACTCCGGATCTTTATGAAGAGAGACTAAATCCGGGTCGCTTTTCACCCACTCACTCACGTTTCTATAACCACTCTGAAGGGCGTTTCTTAAACACGTCAGTGCTTCTTTCTTGTCACCCAGGACAGCGTATGTACAAGCGCAGTTGTATTGGGCGAGTCCATCGGTGGGATCAATTTCGAGCACCCTGTTGAGCGCAGCGTATGCCTTCTCGCGTTCACCAGCTTGTATATAGGGGTTCGCCATTCGGCTTAACGTGATGGCATCATCAGGATTGACTTTCAGTTTTCGTTCGCCAACTTCGAGCAACTTCTTTTTAGCCTGGTTAGAAGCGTTTGTGTCGCCTTTTCTCAAATAGGTCATGTACACATGCATCCATGGTTCTTCACTGTACGGTTTCAGTCTGTTACATTGCTCGTAGTAATGCAGCGCGGCATCGTAATCCCCGGTGATGTCCGATGTGATTCCCAGCCAACGATATGCGTCGTAAAAACCGGGATTCTGCTGAATAACCTTCTCCCATGTTCGTTTTGCTTTATCAAATCGTTTTTGATGGTGGTATACCATCCCAATGCCAAACTGCGCCTCGATCGAGTTTGGATCCAGGCCGAGAGCCTTTTGACTGACCTCGATGGTTTTCCCTAACCACTTTTTGTCACCATCATAGAACGAGTACATGTACGAGTACGCCTCGGCAAGAGCAGCGTACGCAGAGGCAAAATTCTGATCCAATGATAACGCATTCTCAAACATCTGAATTGCTGCTTCATTATTTTTCTTACCGCGCTTATATAAGAGTTCACGGCCGCGCATGTAAAAGTCGTATGCCCGAAGGTCATCCGTAGGTTTTTTGCCGAGCGATTGCTTTTCCGACTCCGTTAGTGAAACCTTCAGAGCGTCTGCAATTTTCTCGGAAACTTCTGTTTGAACATCGAAAATATCCTCAACAAGCCGGTCGAATCGCTCCGCCCAGAGATGAAAGCCGGTACGGACATCAATAAGCTGTGCCGTAATCCGCATTTTGATTCCAGCTTTCCTCACGCTTCCTTCCAGTACATAGTTGACTCTCAGCATGTCCCCAACCTGACGCGTGTTCACTTCTTTGTTGCGAAAAGGAAGAACGTCGGTTCGTGAGACTACCTGAAGCTCTTTGATTTTTGAAAGGTCCGTAATGATGTCTTCTGTCATCCCGGCGCAGAAGTACTCGCTTTCCTTCTCAGAGCTCATGTTTTCAAAATAGAGAACCGCGATGGATTTCTCAGCCTTGGGAGATGGAGCCTCGGCCGACGTCTTCTTCAACTGCTGAATAACCTCTGCCACAGATGAAATCCGCTTCGCGGGATCTTTCTGGAGTAATCTCGAGACAAGCACCTGGAGATGGTCGGGTACATCGTGTCTCACTGTTTGTATCGCTTTCGGTTCAACATTCAAGATTTCATACAAGATTGCTGGCTCATAATCGCCTCGAAATGGAGGCTCTCCTACGAGCATCTCATACAGTACCGCACCAAACGCCCAGAGATCTGTCCGATGGTCAACTTCAAGGCCCTGGATCTGTTCTGGCGACATATAAAGGATGGTGCCGACGGTAGCTTTTGTTTTAGTCAGTCCCAAACCACCTTTCAACTTTGCCAACCCGAAGTCCATGACCTTGATCTGATTCTTGGCGTTGACCATGATATTGTCGGGCTTGATGTCGCGGTGGATGATGCCCTTCGAGTGCGCCTCTTGCAATGCATCCGCGATTTGAACCGCACACGCAATTGCGTCATTCACCGGTAGGGGTGACGTCCCGCCTTGCGGGATCGCCCCTATGGGATGGAATTTCTGGCGCAACGTGATGCCGTCAACAAACTCCATGTCGATGTACTGTTGGTGTTGATGTTCACCGACGGCGTGGATGGCACAGATGTTCGGATGATTCAGAGCTGCCGCTGCTTTTGCCTCCCGCTGGAAGCGCGCCCGCTCGGCTTCGTTGGCGGTGAGGTCGTGCGGCAAAAACTTGAGCGCAACGAGGCGGTCGAGTTTGGTATCTTGGGCTTTATAAACAACGCCCATTCCGCCTTCACCGAGTTTTTCAAGGATTTTGTAGTGGGAAATAACCTGCCCAATCATAGTCCACGCCTCCCGATTCCGCTTCGCTCCATCGGGATCCTCAAAGTTGCAACCACTCCGTTCCGCCTTCTAGAATCCTGCCCTTCAAGCGGAATTCAGAAACCGGGACAAAAATCGCTCTTTGGCAACTTTGGGACACTCCGCCTTCGCCGAGTTTTTCGAGAATCTTGTAATGAGAAATTGTTTGGCCGATCATACGTTGCCCTTTCTTTTTAGCATAGCATCGTTGGTCAAGTTGGAAACTTCACCTACTTCATCACTTCTTCTTCAACTCTTCCGGCCAATTCACGACGAGCGTGATGGGGGGAGAGGATTCTTCCCCTACGATCGTGTTCACGAGAAAGCGTTGGCCGTCAGCAGTAACGTCGTACGCTGCTCCGCTCAAGAATGGATGTGTCTGGAACAGCGGCCGGACTTGGCCGACTTCAAATGTTGCCCCGCCGGCTTTCACCTCCGCCGCCATCATCTTATTGTCGTCAGCCAAATAGAAGAGTTCTTTCCCATCGAGCCGCCATCTTGGCCGCAACCCGCCAGTTGTTGAGACTTGGTATTTACCCCCAGGACCCGGAAAGGGACGAACGTACACATGGCTTCTGCCGGATTCATTCGAACTGTACGCTATCCATCGTCCGTCCGGTGAAATGTCAGACCCCACTTCATTGAAATCTGTCTGTAAGAAAAGGATCGGTTTTCGGTCATCCTTTGCTTCCTGGGCCTTAAGTGGCAAGACCCATAGGTCTGCCAGCGTCTTCGGATTACCGGGGGTATGATAGGCGAGAAACCTTCCATCCATGGACCAGCTTGTAGGAACCTTATCGTCATTGGATTCGAAAAGAATTTCTTCGCTCCCCTCACCGCTTGAAGCCCGCTGATAAAGGTGAAAGCGGCCACTCCGGTTTGAACGGAACACAATGCGGCTACCATCGGGAGACCAGACTGGATCTCGGTCAATTCCCGGATCAAACGTGAAGCGTGTCCAGACGTTGCGGGTTATTTCACAGAGCCAAACGTCAATGTTTCGGGATTGCGGATCAAACAGATCAACGGCAAGCCGTCTGCCGTCGGGTGAAAGACGCGGAGTGAAGTATTCAGCCGGTTTCCCAACCGTACCGAGCACTTTGCCGGAACGGTCGAACCAAACAAGTTGTCTTCCTCCTGATGTAAGCCCTGTTTGGTAAGTGAGTACTCCATTCTCCGAAACTGAAAAAACAGCCCTGCTGAATGAAGGATCGTATTGAACTTGCTCGGCAACAGGAACCGCTTCCCCCATCAGTTCAAGGCGATCGATATCAAACGGCTGGGACATAAGGGCTTGCTCGCGCATGAACAGCAATTGGCCGGCGGCATACGCCATATTCGAGCTTGCACTCACAACGACCTTGTGCGGCATTGTTGAATCAAGCGATGCAGCGTAAATCGCATCACCCTCTCCAGTTCCTCCCACCAGAGTTCGACAGACATACAAGAAATGGTGACCGTCCGGCAAGAAATGAGGCCAACGATGGCTTATTTCGTTCCGTGTGCTGTCGAGCTGTCTCAGGAGTGACGGCACACCGCCTGCGGCCGAAACACGAGAAAGCGGAGCGTTGAACCCTGCGGCGAAAACGATGACCCCATCGCGATTCCATGTTCCTCCACGTCCCTCCGGCGCATCACAAATGGTTTGTCCGGGACCGCCGGAAGCTTCAATTTTCTTCAGTTTGCCTGCAGCAAAAAATCCAAGAAAGCGGCTATCCGGCGACCAGAAGGGATACTGAGCTCCCTCCGTTCCTCGCAACGGTTGGGCCGAAAGTGCGTTCAGAGGTCGAACCCACAACACGGCGTTTCCTGAGGAATCTCGCGCCACGAAGGCGATCGTTCGACCGTCCGGTGAAAGAGCAATGTGCCCCCCTCCCGTAGCAACAAACGTTGTTTTTTCCGGCGGGAGAATGGAAGCACGAGTAACACGCACCTCCGTCACTTCACCGAAGTGGATCATAGCAAGTGCAACCGCCAGAAGAAAAAAGACAACGGTCGCAATCGCCCACGGAAGCTGGTCGCGGCCAAGGAGCTTCTTGAGAATACGTTCTACCGGCTGAACCTCGGAAAACTTTTGCGCCGGGCGAACGCCAGTCACACGGCTTACTCGTGCGCGACTCGATTCCTTCTTGAATCGTCTCAAGTCCCTCGCCACCTCCGCAACCGATTGGCAGCGATCCCGAACATCCTTTGCCATGCAATCAAGGACGACGACGTCCAGGTCCGGATCAATGTCCGGCTTGACGGTTGAAATGGGGTCCGGTTCTACATTGACAATTTCGTAATTGAGCGCTGTTTCATGCACACCTTTAAAGGGGGATTGGCCAGAGAGGAGCTCATAGAGGATTACGCCAAGCGAAAAAATATCCGTGCGGTGATCCGTCTCTAACCCTTGCACCTGTTCTGGCGACATGTAGCCCGCCGTGCCAACTGTGCTTCCCGCCTTGGTCAATGGCGATGCGCCTTTGAGCTTGGCAAGACCGAAGTCCATAATCTTCACCCGGCCATCTTTTTGAATCATGATGTTTTCCGGCTTCAGGTCACGATGGACAATACCTTTCTCATGCGCGGCTGCGAGACCGTCGGCAATTTGTATACCGATCTCGATTGCCTGTTTGAACGGAACGTTCGAACCCTTTGCCCGGAGCGTATCCCCTTCCACAAACTCCATCGCGATAAACATTTGTCCGTCATTGTCTTCAATTCCGTAGATGGTGCAAATATTCGGATGGTTCAACGCCGCAGCCGCCTTTGCTTCTTGCACAAATCTCGCTTTGTCTTGCTCGCTTCCGGAAACTTGTGACGGCAGGAATTTCAGCGCAACGAGGCGATCGAGCTTGGTGTCTTGGGCCTTATAGACAACGCCCATTCCCCCCTCGCCGAGTTTTTCGAGAATCTGATAATGTGATATGGTTTGTCCGATCATTGCGACTCCTCGTTCCATGGTACCGATAATGATTTTCTTGGTGTTACGTTTTGTTAACCGTACTCCCCCTGCCAAAGCGCGTCGAGGAAATCTTCATAGGGAAGGATCTGAATCTTCCCTATCGTTCGTGGTCGGAGTCGAGGCAAACGCAAAGATAATTTTTCAACTTCTTTTCTTCTGCAATCGCTGAGAGCGATTTGAGATCCTGAAGGCTCACAGTTTGTTTTGCCTTTACTTCAACGGCGCTGTGGTCACCGATAATGCAATCAACTTCGAAGCCCGATGCAGACCTCCAAAATCGGGTTGGTTCTCCGGAAACATAGTTGGAGTAGGAGCGAAGCTTGTGGGCAACGTAGGTTTCAAATGCTTCGCCCTACTCTTTCGATCCAGGGATAACATGTCGTCCTTGAAGAGACCGAACTACACCGATGTCAAAAAAATAGAACTTCGAGGACACAAGCGGTTTGCGTTTGCACTGGAGGCCGTAAGAGAAAAATGGATCTTTCGTTTCTCGATAAGGCCGTGAACTTCATGCAGCAATTCGGGCAATCGCTGGATTTCATCGATTACACTTGCGCGATCGGTAGGCCGAAGCTCCTCCTCCAACTTTTTGGATTTTGGCTCAGGCTGAGGAACACCGATGTATCCAAAAGGTCGTAGACGCGAACATCCGGAAGGCAGGTAT
>DATMBF010000043.1:0-43719 GCA_035559595.1 Bacteroidota bacterium
GATATCACGCTCATGAAGGGTGATCTCCGCGGTGTGGCACAGGCAATTCAACTGTCGCACAACACGATCCGAGCAATCAAGCAGAATCTTTTTTGGGCGTTTATCTACAACGTCATTGGCATTCCCTTGGCAGCATTCGGATTGCTCAATCCCATCTATGCAGCGGCGGCAATGGCATTCAGCTCGGTGAGTGTAGTGATGAATTCGCTCCGATTGAGGTTTACAAACTTGTAAGTCGTCTCTCTGAGTCGAGCTGCTGGATAGAGTCCCATCCTCCAGCCACGCTTGAATGGCTCAACGCGGTTTTTGCAAGAGCGGATGGCTTCGTTCTCTCTGCCCAATCTTCCCCGAATCCGGTTGATTCCCTGCAAAATCCTTTGATTTCAGGGTCTTGACAAACCGCAAACAAACTTCTATATTCGCAGAGATTTTTTAGATTTACTTTTCCCATCCCCTTTCACTCACTCAAGGAGGTGTACTATGCACCATCATCTCACCCGTGTGGTGGTCGGCTCCATCCTCGTTACGCTTCTCCTTGTAGGATGCGAAGGTCAGCCTACGCTTGACACACCCGTGTCACAATCCCAGCCGCAGATGCAACGACCGATGCTCCACAAGGCGGCGGCTGATTTACGCGTGCCCGATTCGTACATCGTTGTCTTCAAAGACGATGTTACGGACGTTGCTGGACTCTCCGATCGACTTGCAACGCAAGTTGGAGGACGTGTACAGTATCGATACCTGCACACTATCAAGGGTTTTTCTCTTGGAGTACCTGAAGCGGCGTTGAATGGTTTATTGAATAACCCAAACGTCGCCTACATCGAGCAGGATCAAATCGTGCAAGCATTTCCAACGCAGAGCAATGCCACATGGGGAATTGATCGTATCGATCAACGAGATCTGCCGCTCAGCACGACATATACCTACAATCAGACTGGAACAGGGGTTGATGTGTATATCATCGACACCGGCATTCGATTTTCCCACAATGAATTCGGCGGTCGTGCAGTCTTCGGGTATGACGCATTCGGTGGAAGCGGCAACGACGGAAATGGACATGGAACACACGTTGCAGGAACTGTTGGAGGTACAACCTACGGCGTTGCAAAAAACGTGCGTCTGATTGCAGTACGTGTTCTCGATAACAATGGATCCGGGACGACATCGGGAGTCATTGCTGGGGTCGACTGGGTAACATCGCACCATACAACAACCCCGGCTGTTGCAAACATGTCTCTCGGTGGTGGTGCATCAACAGCACTGGATGATGCAGTTCGGCGTTCTATCGCTGATGGGATAACCTACGCAGTCGCCGCCGGAAACTCCAGCGCGAATGCCGGGAATTACTCTCCTGCTCGCGTGACCGAGGCAATCACTGTTGGCGCTACCAACAGCAGCGATGGCTGGGCCTCGTTCTCGAACTTTGGTTCAGTCGTCGATATTCTCGCACCCGGCGTGAGCATCACATCTGCGTGGTATACCTCCAATACCGCAACAAATACGATTTCCGGCACCTCGATGGCAACGCCCCATGTAGCGGGAGCTGCTGCGCTATATCTCGAAGCAAACCCATCTGCCACACCCTCGACAGTCGCGAGTGCGCTGATCAACAATGCATCTACAAACAAGATCAGTGGAGTTCCATCCGGAACCGCGAACCGACTTCTCTATACGCTCTTCATTGGGTCGTCACCGACTCCACCATCGGCGCCGACACTGGTCTCGCCCTCCAACGGTGCAACGAACGTTTCAACAAGTCCCACATTGAGTTGGAATGCCTCCAGCGGCGCAACCTCGTACCGTGCGCAAGTCTCAACAAGCTCTTCGTTCTCTACAACCGTGTTCGACCAGAGTGTCAGCACAACATCCGTAACAGTCTCCGGCCTCGCAAGCGGCACGACGTACTATTGGCGTGTCAGCGCCAGCAATTCTGCCGGAACAAGCTCCTGGTCCGCCACGTGGAGCTTTACGACCGGCTCATCGGCACCATGCCCCGGCACACTCTACACAGGCTCCCTCTCAGGCACAGGCGCATCGCAATATCAACCGAACGGATCATACTACTATAGCTCAGTGAGCGGTACTCACAGCGGTTGCTTGCGTGGACCCAGTAATGCAGACTTCGACCTCTATCTCCAAAAATGGAATGGCCTCTACTGGGCAACAGTTGCTCGCTCCGAGGGCGTGACCTCCAGCGAGAACATCACTTACAACGGAACTGCAGGATACTACCGCTGGCGAATCTATAGCTACAGCGGCAGCGGGAGCTACGAATTCTATTTGGTGAGACCGTAATCCGTCGCAAAACGACAGACCGTTAGGATTCCGACGGTCTGTCGTTCTCTTTAGGACTGCCAGGGGAGAGATTCCAGTTTCGTAATCTGAATCTGTAATTGTTTGCCATTGTTTTTGGTTATTGCCGCCAACTCATGCAGCGGCTATCCTGCCACATATTCAAGAAGGAGGTACTATGAGAAAAACACGCCACCTAGCTCTTGCTGCGGTCACCATTCTGGTGGTCGTTCTTGCGGGCTGTTCCGATCAAGGAACATTTCTTGCGCCCGAGCCGGAACCGCAGTCTGTCCAGAAATCCCCTGGCCAGGTTGTTGAGGGGGTTGTTCCAAACTCGTATATCGTTGTGTTCAAAGAGAATGTTCAGGATGTACGTTCTGAGGTCAATCAAATGGCCAGAACGTACAAGGCCAGCGTCGAGTTTGTGTACGAGCACGCATTGCGGGGATACTCGGCAACGATATCACAGGATCAGCTTGCAGAGTTGCGCAATGACTCACGCGTCGCGTACATCGAGCCGAACTATATCGCCTACGCTTTCGCGCAAACTCTCCCCTGGGGCATCGACCGGATTGATGCCGACATCAGCTCCACGCTTGCCGGCAACGGGTCAGGCTCGGTGACTGGCGTTCGCGTGTACATCATCGATACGGGTATTCAGCTTAACCATCCCGATCTAAACGTTGCAGGTTCCGTCGATTTCACAGGAAAAGGTACTGCCGATGATGGAAACGGCCACGGCACGCACGTTGCGGGCACCGTCGGCGCAATCGACAACAGTTCTCACGTGGTCGGTGTCGCTCCCGGCGTCGCGCTGTACGCCGTCAAAGTTCTCGGTGATGATGGCAGCGGAAGCTTTTCCCAGGTCATTGCCGGCGTCGATTACGTCACGCAGCAGAAACAGGCCAATCCAAGCATTCCGTTTGTTGCAAACATGAGCTTGGGCGCTCGAACAGGAAGTTCTTACAACTCGCTCGATAATGCCGTTGTCAATTCCATCAATGCCGGCGTGGTGTACTCGATTGCCGCGGGTAACGACGGAGCCGACGCGAAAAACTACAGCCCCGCGCATGTCGTGGAAGCGATTACGGTCGGCGCATACGACAGCAACAATCGGTTAGCGAGTTGGTCGAACTGGGGTTCCGTGTTGGATCTGAATGCGCCAGGTGTCAGCATCCTCTCCACCTGGATCGGCAGCTCTACCCGAACCATCAGCGGCACATCGATGGCTGCGCCACATGTTGCCGGAACTGCCGCGCTCTATCTCTCGGCAAACCCCAACCAGTCTCCGCAGCAAGTGCGAGATCGACTCGTTGCCGACGGAAGAAACACTGTTTCACACAACCGTCCTCGGACAACAAAGTTGACCGTCTACGCTGGCGGGTATTAGTCGTTGCTTTGCCTTCAAAAGGGTGAGCATGTTTCCATCTTGCTCACCCTTCTTTTTTCTTCCGGTCTTCCATGAATTTCCATTCATTCGCTCTCCTGAGCATAGCATTTCAAGCCATTTTTTTGCATTCTTTGCATCCGAATTGGAATCGATATGTCTTTTTTTCGCACAAGAATCGGAACGAATGCTAAGAAAGAAGAATACAGAAGTCATATCGCGTCAATGCGAACAGCTCAAAGCATTGGCCTATAACTTATGGTGGACATGGAATCCGGAGGCGCAGGAAATCTTCCGTGAGCTCTCGCCCCTCGTATGGGAACAATCAAATCATAACGCAGTAGCCGTTATCAAGTCGGTCTCTCTGGAGGAGATCCTCTTTAGACTTCATGATGACGATTTTCTCAGGCAAGTAACTCGAGTCTTGAAGGAATTTGACTCGTACATGAAACAACTAAGGACATGGGGAGCGGTGCGCGCTTCAAAGCTCAAACGACCGGTGGCTTACTTCAGCGCCGAGTTCGGATTGCATGAATCCCTCCCGATCTATTCTGGCGGCTTGGGCGTGCTTTCAGGGGACCATGCAAAATCGGCCAGTGATCTTGGCTTCCCCTTCGTTGCGTTAAGTCTGTTCTATCGCCACGGCTACTTCCAGCAACGGCTCACGCCGGACGGGTGGCAACAAGAAGAGCTTCCGACAAACGATCCTGAACGGCTCCCCGTAACGCTCGTTCAGAACCAGCAGGGGGGCCGGCTTTTGAATTCTGTGGAAATCGGTCAATCCACAGTCTATTTTCAGACCTGGCAGGTCGATGTCGGGCGGATCCGCCTTTTGCTCCTCGACACAAACATCCCCGAGAACGATCAACGTTTTCAGGTCCTCACCGATCAGGTCTATGGTGGCGACATTCAAACGCGTATCGGCCAGGAGACTCTTCTGGGGATCGGTGGTGTGCGATTGCTGCGCTCGCTCGGTATAGATCCCGCAGTTTTTCACATGAATGAAGGTCATTCGGCTTTCTTAACGTTCGAACTTCTTCGTGAAGAACTCGCAGCCGGAAAGTCCAAAGCGGAAGCTGAAAAGTCCGTCCGCCAGAAATGCATTTTCACCACTCACACTCCTGTCCCGGCGGGCCACGACCGGTTCGCCCCCGATCTGATGCAACAGACATTCGAGAAGTATTGGTCGGGGTTCCCCGTTTCCCCAGGCGATCTTCTCGCTTATGGACGAATCCATCCTGAGCATCACGACGAGCCATTCACGATGACCATCCTTGCGTTGAAAATGTCTCGAGGGGCCAACGGGGTAAGCGAACTCCATGGAAGAGTCAGTAGAGAGATGTGGAAAGACCTCTACCCCGGCAAAGCGGTGGAGAAGATCCCGATCGGGCATATTACGAACGGGGTACACACACCAAGCTGGGCTTCAAGTCGTGCTCACCAGTTCTGGAATCGCCGTCTTGGGTACGATTGGACGAGAAAACTGATGGATAAGGACTACTGGGAAAAACTGGAGAATAACGGTATTGCCAGCGATGAAGAGCTTTGGGGACTTCGTTTTGTTCTCCGTCGCGAACTCGTTGAGTTCGTTCATCGGCGCCTTCAGCAACAATCTGGCCCGCACCACAGCCCCCTCTCACCCGACGCGCTCACGATAGGCTTTGCCCGACGATTTGCCACCTACAAACGGGCCCCTCTCATCTTTCGAAACCTCGACATGATTCTCCCCCTCTTCAAAAATCCCGAACGTCCGTTGCAAATGGTCTTTGCGGGGAAGGCACACCCTCGTGACGCGGAGGGGAAGAAGTACATTCAGCGGATCATCGAGATTTCGCGCCTGCCCGAGCTCGCCGGCAAAGTGATCTTCATCGAGAACTACGACATGAACGTTGCTCGCTACCTTGTTGCCGGAGCCGACGTCTGGTTGAACACTCCCCGCCGACCCCTCGAGGCAAGCGGAACAAGCGGCATGAAAGTCCTTATCCATGGCGGACTGAACCTCAGTATCATGGATGGTTGGTGGCGAGAAGGATACAACGGTAGGAACGGATGGTCAATTGGCGACGACAGCAACGATACCGACATGGAGCAGCAAGACGACAAGGATTTTCAGGCGCTCATAAACGTCCTCGCAAACGAGGTCGTTCCGGAGTTTTACGAGCGGGATGAGCTTGGAATGCCGAGAAAGTGGATCAAGCGTATCC
Source organism: Bacteroidota bacterium (assembly GCA_035559595.1). Lineage (GTDB taxonomy): Bacteria > Bacteroidota > Ignavibacteria > UBA10030 > UBA10030 > DATMBF01. Next base: position 5,887 of record DATMBF010000043.1, read on the forward strand.
GAAACTCTATGCGAACACTGCTCTCGACGTACAACACGGAACGGATGGTTGCCGAATACGTCAAGAAATACTACTTGTCGGCATCATAGACTGTTCTGGCGTGTGCGAATCGGTGGTCGGTTTCGTTCAAAGCATCGAAACGAGCGTGTTCTTTGTATTTGACATTCAAACAATGCCTGAATATCTTGCCAATCGCGACTTTTTCCATTCACGTGCAGGCCAGAAACCCACGAGCTGATTAACCCCCCCCATGCCCGGTCCAGAAGAGCACGGCACCCGCAGATTAGCGGCCATCATGTTTACCGACATGAAGGGCTTTTCCCTTAAGATGCAGGAAAACGAGGAGCGGGCATTCGAAATCCTGCGCAATCATGATACTATTCTCAAAGAAATCGTTGTCAAACACGGCGGCCGGATGATTAAGTCCGTGGGCGATGCCTTCATGGTGGACTTCCCAAGCGCCGTCAACGCCGTAAAATGTTCGATCGAAGCGCAAGAAACCTTTTGGAAGTATAATCAAGACAAGTCTGATTTTGACAAGATTGAGATTCGCATCGGCATTCACTTAGGAGATGTGATCGACGTGGGGAATGACGTGTACGGGGATGGCGTGAACATTGCGGCTCGAATCGAATCCATCACTGAACCCAACCGGATCTGCGTATCGCAGGACATTTTTAGTCAGATCAAGAATAAGCTCCCCATCAAAGCCGCACGAATAGGCCAGGTCGAGCTCAAGAACATCTCCGAGCCGATTGAGGTATTCGAGTTGCTTATCGAATCCATCCCCGAGCTCTCGACACCATCCAAGAAAGCACTTCAAGCGGATGAGCTGCGAAAAGCCGAGGCTGCTGCCAAGGCAGAGGCCGAAGAAGCCGAGCGGATCCAGACCTCGAGGAGAAAGCACGAAGAGGAGCAGGCAGTAAAGGCACAGGAGCATTTTGCCAAGGCCGAGAGGCTTTTCGAAAAAGGACAAATTGAAGAGGCAGAAGCGGAGATCGAGGAGGTCTTCCGATACGTTCCCGTTCATGGTGGGGCGCAGTCTCTCCAGCTCAAGATCGACGCTTACCGGTTCCAGAAACAGGAGGAAGAGAGAGTTCGAAGAGCCGAGGAAGCCAGAAAAGAATTAGATGAGAAGCAGAAGAAGATCGAAGGCATTATCGAACGCGCACAACAGCTTTCCTCGGAAGAACGGTTCGACGAAGCGCTTGGAGTTTTGCAGGAGGTTTTTGCAATAGATTCGAATCATCCAGCGGGGCGGGAACTGGAGACCATGATTCATCAGGCAATCAAAGCAAAGGAGGACCTCAAAGCTGCTCCACAACCTGCCGAGATTGTTACGCAAGAGGAAATCCCCGCCCAGGTCACCCAGCGACCTCGCCCCCAAACGGTTTTCCGACCCCGCAAGCGATACATCCCCTGGGGCAAGATCATCGGCTGGGTTCTTACCCTTACCGTCATCGGGAGCGGAATTCTCCTCTATCCAACCATCGAACAGACCTTCTTCCCAAAGGTCGTTTCCATCGTGGTTCTGCCGAATGACCCCCTCAACACTCCTGAGGATCAGCGATACATTACCACGTCATTCTCCTCCCTCCTTGCGGAAGAGTTAGGAAGACAGGCTAATCTCTCGGTAATTGCGCCGTCGAGTGTTATCTCTTCTCGCTTGCGAAGTTTATCGCTTTCTCAAATCTCAAAGGAATTCAACGTCGATTTTGCCTTACTGGTGCAATTCGATGAGGACCAAGGAAAAACATTTCTCCGACTCCAGCTTCTCCGGCTCGGGACAGAGCAGCGTACCTGGTCGTCGAGACTGGAATACTCTCTCGCTTCCGTGGGCGAGTTGATTCCGAGGATTATTGCCGGCGTGATTCAAGGTACAGAGATCAAAGGGGGAAACCCGCAGATGGTTTCCCTAAGCTCGAACACGATGGCGCTCGATCTTTTCTGGCGAGCAATTCCGCTTTTAGAATACCGCCAGACTGACTCTGTTGCTGTGGGGATTCGTCTTCTTGAAGAGGCGCTTCAGCTCGACGCAGGCTTCATAACGGCAAATGCTTATCTCGCTCGTGCGCTTCTTATCCAATACGATCTTTCCGGTGAAGCCGACAGGGAACTCCTCGTTCAGGCACTTCAACGCGCACAATCGGTCATCAGCAAAGAGCCAACGAATCCGCGTGCCAACACCGTTATCGGCATCGTCTTGCGCCATTCAGGTCGCTACGCTGAGGCGAACGAATTCCTTACCCATGCGCTCGAGGAACAGCCGAGCAATGCTCCTGCCTTACGGCAAAAAGCCCTCTTAGAAGTCGTTCGCGGCGATTACAGTCGCGCTGCCCAGTACGCCGAACGAGCTTTGAGCGTGGACCCAAAACATCCGAACTCCCAACTTGTTCGCGGTATCATCCATCAGTTTGCGAAAGAGTATTCCTCGGCACTCACACGATTCGACAATGCTGTCAACGTTGGCGGGAACCCCGTACTCCTCACAAACCGGTATCGTCTCTCGGCGTGGTCGGCATTGAACATGGTGGAGGAGGCACTTCGGTACGGTCAGGATCTCTTGAGACGTGATCCAGCCGATTTCCGTGTTTACTACTGGATCGGTCGTTCATTCCAGCTTGCCGGAAAGGCTTTCGAATCAAAGGAGTATCTCGAGAAGGGGGTGGAGTTAGCCCTCAAAGCCGTTGACACGAATCCCAACGATTGGAATGCATGGAGTTATCTTGGCTTACTGTATTCCCGCGCCGGGAAGTTCGAAGATGGCGAGAAGGCGATGAGCCGTGCTGAGGAGCTCAATTCGAAATCGGCTCTTGTGATGTATCGAAGAGCTGCGCTGAACGCTGTTCAGAACAAGAAAGCGGAAGCGTTTCAAGCATTGAGGAGAGCTGTGGAGACAGACTTCATGTACTGGGAGGTGTTGAGTCCCGACTTTTTACTCTACGCTCGCGAAGATGAATTCACGAGGGCGATTGCGCGGCGGTTGTTTTAGACCTTCAAACTTTATGGGGCATTATTTCAGGGGGCAAGAGTTGATTTCCCGACTTGGACAGAAACCCGTTCCTACTCCCTACATCCCCCACCAGTACGATATCTTCACCGAAAGCACATTATCCGGCCTGTCCCGCAGCAGCGTGCGGAAGTCCTTCCCAAATCGGAAATCCCCCACGTTCTCGACATTGACCTTCTGATTCGTCCACGCCACGTAAAGCACCGAGCCGGGCGAGAACTCCCACCGAAGAACTGCATTCAGTCGCACGGACTTGAAATTGAAATCGGGGTTCGTAATCGAAAAGCTTTGTGCGGGACCCGATCCGTCGGGATCAATAGTGTAACGATTATTGCTGAACGAGAGTGAGGCCGGTGCTCTCTCATAGTGGTTGAACGTAAATGTTCGGGGCAGGGCCAGCTCCTTGATATCGCTGTAACGGCCCGTGGAAAAGAGCGGTTGCATGTACAATTGAAGACTCAGTCTCGGTGCAAAAGTCCAGTTCAGCCGCGTCGAAGCGGAGACCTGCGTCTGATCGAGAACGGCGAAAATGTATCTTCGTCCAAATGTCTCCTGTGCGATCGGATCATTGACGGTTGTAATATACTGTGCAACTTGATGATTGACGAAAACAGAGGGATTCACGCTGAGACTAATGGTCTTCGATGCCTTCCATGATACATAAAGCCCGTAACTGTATTGCCAGCCACCAGAGGTGCCGGTTGCCCCGGTGAAGGTCAATGTGCCGCGGAGCGCCTTGCGAACGTCGCTGTAAAGCGAGGCCGAGAGGAATTGACTCGAGAGTGCCTTCATCAATGGTCCACCGCGCGTACGTTGCCCGTCGTATGTCTCAGCGGAATAGCCGCCAGAGACATATCCACCGTAGAAGCTGGGAAACTGCCATTCGAACGCTGCTCGATAGGTTTCGCCGGTCCTGAACCCTCCAAAATTGTACTCCCGGAATGCTGCAACCGTGAAAATCTTGAATCGAAAAAGCTCATCCGGCTCGAAGGTTTGATAACCGGTGTAGACATGCGCATTAATATAGTCGGCAAAATTCAAAAACCCTGCGTCGTTGACGTCGAATTTCGGGTGGATCGCACCGAACGCCGCATTGAAAATGAAATCCCCTTTTACCTTATCAAGCCAGACGCGCGTTGCCCATCCTGTCATAGACGTCGCATTCGAATCAACCTCAACGTGATCTGCATCCGGCCTCTGAAAATAATGCTGGGGAGATCGTTGTAGAGAAATCATCCTGCTCCTTGATCCTGCTACGCTCGACATTCCCGCCCACCCCGTAATCACCCAATCCTTTTCCCGGTCGAGAAACACCCAGCCATCGATCCCCCCTGAAACGGCACGATCATTCATGATGCTACGAAGCCGTTCATCATTGAAATCTCGCTGCAGGCCTGTGGCGATAATGCCAATGGCCTGCCGGGCCTCATCAAACTCCTTTTGTGTTCGAACGACACCGTAAAATGTCAATGGCTCGATCTCGTCGGAGAAGAGAACTCCAGCAGAATCCACCTCGCCGTACTCACGATCGGTCACGGCGCTCAACGCGGCTATCGACCAGGTGTTATCGATCTTTCCACTGACCTTCGCGGCACCAAGAATCGTTGTTCGGTCAGGCACATGCTGAAATCCGGGGTGCCTCACGGTTCCTTGCGGTGCTCGGCCGACGCGACGGCTATAGAAGAAGCTGGGATCGCTCCAGCCAAAATCTTGCAGCGAGGTTGCTCCACCACGGCCGAACTTGAGGATATTCGATCCCTCGACGAAGAATGGCCGCTTTTCGTCGAAGCGTACTTCGTATGCAGTGAGGTTCACAACGGCGGGGTCCACCTCAACCTGGGCAAAATCCGGGTTCAGCGTTGCATCAAGAGTCATCTCTCCACCGAGACCAATTTTCGCATCCGCACCCACCGTCGCTTGATAATCCCTCCCGATCACAAAGGGATCCTTGCGGCCCATGTTGAACGCATGCACGGGAGGTTGTTCCAAAAATTTTCCCGTGCTGACAACGTACGGCAGGATCTCAATCCGGGCCGGCGGTTCAATACCTTCAATCCCGTGCAATTCCGCAAAACGCGACACGCGCACCTGATCGTTACGCGGATGCAGCGTGAGGTACGATTCCTCATTCTTGCGTTGAATCCGACGCACGAACTCAATACCCCAAACGTAACGCTGCTGCTTCGTGAAGCGTAGCTGAGAGTACGGGATGCGAAACTCCGCCGTCCACCCGAGATCGTCGGTGTTGACGCCCACATCCCACACGCCGTCCCACGTCCCGAGCTGGCTGTCGTTATACAGGGTTCCGTCTTCAATCGCCCCCGCCGGGTTCACACTGACGTAGATCGCCGTTCGCCTGTCAAACGCCGCATCGATTCCGATGGAGAGTTTGTCAGACTCAGAATTTTCGTCACGTCGTGCTAGAACACCAACGATCGAATCGGGCTTGCTATCGTACATTCGTGCCGCTATGTATAACGCGTCATCATCATAGGCGATCCAGATCTCCGTATCCTCTGTTGCCGGTGCGCCTTCGGACGGCTCGCGTTGTACGAAACCCCGTGTTCCGGGCACACTCCAAACAGCCTCGATCAAACGCCCGTCAATGACCACGGTTTCATTCAAGCGACGCGCAAGGATCATCCTCGTTGCAGTGCTATCAGAAGCAAAAGCGAACGAAACACCCCCAGCAAGGAGAAAAAAACAGAGAAGGGTTTTCGGGAAAGAGAAGGATGAAGAATCTTGCCGATTGCTGATCTTCATAGGTCAAGAATATGTAAAGCACCGTTCTGAAATGCAAACCTTTTCTGCGAATAAGTCTGAAACGGAATTGTGCAACAATGGGAATTCATTCAAGAAATGAAGAATTCTCTGAGATACCCGGCTTGCCTCCATCCCCAATTTTCTCTATTTTGGGCTGCGCAAATCGCAATATTTTAACCACCAGGAATTACCCTCGTTCTCTGACCAATGAGCCTTCACCTCCAGAATGTCTCCTTTTCTTACCCCGGAACGCCTGTGCTGCGAGATCTCTCACTGGAGGTTCCTCGAGGCGACTTCCTTAGCATCCTTGGTCCGAACGGCTCGGGCAAGAGCACCCTCCTGAGATTGTTTGGCAGAATCCTCATTCCGTCCGCAGGCTTTATTACTCTGTCGGGGAAACGGCTCGAGTCCTATTCCCGAAAAGAGCTTGCGCGGACAATCGGCTACGTTCCACAAGAGACGGCGTGGATTTACCCATTCACGGTTCTTGAAACAGTGTTGATGGGACGCGCGCCGCACCTTTCGGGACTTGGCTTCGAGCGGCCGCATGATCTTGCTGTTGCGCAACAGGCGATGAAGTTGACCGACATCATCCATCTTGCGGATAAACCTGTAACTGCTCTTTCCGGTGGTGAGAGGCAACGAGTTCTTATCGCGAGAGCGCTCGCCCAAGAACCGCAAATCCTTCTTCTTGATGAGCCCAATGCTCATCTTGATCTCTCTCACCAGGTCGATCTCTTCCGATTGCTTCGCGGGCTCAATCAAAAGAATGGACTCACAATCCTCTCCATCTCCCATGATCTTCACCTCGCAGCAAACTTCAGCAAGCGGATCATGCTTCTCGCATCCGATGGTGGTGCAGGAAACACCGCTGTAGCAATCGGAAAACCCGACGAGGTACTGACATCATCCACCCTTTCTAAAGTCTTTCACACAACTGTTACCGTCGACCGAAATCTCGTTTCGGGCTATCTTCACATCTATCCTGAGACAATTCTTTTCGAACAAGGAGAATCTTCATGAGTATTTTTGGCGAGATTGAGCGAAAAGATCACGAGGAGGTTGTCTTCTGCTCCGACAAAACGGTAGGCCTTCGGGCTATCGTCGCAATTCACAACACGTCACTTGGTCCCGCCCTCGGTGGAACGCGAATGTGGATGTACTCCAACGACGAAGAGGCTCTCCGTGACGTCTTGCGCCTCTCCCGCGGCATGACCTACAAAGCCGCTATTGCAGGCTTGAATCTTGGTGGAGGAAAAGCCGTGATCATCGGCGATCCACACAAGGACAAATCCGAGGCGTTGTTCCGTACGTATGGCCGGTTCATTGAGGGTCTCGCGGGCCGATACATCACTGCAGAAGATGTCGGTACGACTGTGAAAGATATGGAGTGGATTCGACTCGAAACAAAGTACGTGACGGGAACTTCGAAGAATCTTGGTGGAAGCGGCGACCCATCCCCTGTTACCGCCTATGGTGTTTATGTTGGAATGAAAGCCTGTGCTCATGAGGTGTATGGAAACGACTCCCTGAAGGGAAAAACAATTGCCGTGCAGGGGGCAGGAAACGTCGCCTCATATCTTTGCGAGCATCTGGCAAGGGAAGGTGCGAAACTGATTGTGACCGACATCTACGAAAAGAAGGCAAAAGCCCTCGTCAAGCGCGTCAAGGCGACGTACGTCAAACCGGACAAGATCTTCGATGTGAAGGCCGATATTTTTGCGCCTTGCGCTCTCGGCGGGATTCTGAATGACGAAACGATTCCGAAGCTCAAAGTCAAGATCGTTGCGGGCGGCGCCAACAATCAGCTCCTTGATGAGAAAAAGCATATGCAAATGCTCACCGACCGCCACATTCATTATGCACCCGACTACGCCATCAACGCCGGCGGATTGATGAATGTCTATAGCGAACTCGAAGGCTATAACCGGGAAAAAGCACTGAAACAGGCGGAGGGGATTTACGATATCCTGAAATCTGTTTTTGCGCTCGCCAAAGCAGAGAACATTCCGACAAGTGTTGCGGCAAACAGACTGGCCGAAGAGCGAATCAACAAGATTGCAAGAATCAAGCATATCTATGCGAGCAAATCGCAATTCACGGGTCGCCTCGGAGAAATGAATTCCCCAGGAAGGTAGGATATAACCATTGGCTTCAAAACGGCGATTGGTGAGAGAGAAAGTGCTCCAGGCTCTGTATGCCTATGAGCTTTCTCAGCAACCTGTCGAATCACTGTTTGAGAACATTGTTACGGGACTGACGAAAGAACCGGAACTTCAGAGATTCGCGCAGCAGCTTGTGCTTAAGGTGATTGAAACAAAAGAGGAGCTCGATACACTTATCCGTAAAAAGGTCACAAACTGGGAGTTCAACCGACTCGCAACGATTGACAAGATCATCCTCCGCGTCTGCATCTGCGAGCTTCTCTATTTTGAAGATATTCCCCCCAAAGTCTCCATCAACGAGGCTATCGAGATCGCACGACGCTTCAGCACAGATAAGAGCGACAAGTTCGTCAACGGCGTTCTTGATTCCGTCCTTGATGACATCAAATCCAGTGGAAAACTGACAAAAACCGGTCGAGGATTGATCGACACCTCCCTCCACAAGGCAGCCAAAAGCAACACGAAAACGACCCCCCCGGCGAAATCGGGACCGACTTCATGACCAGCACCGTTCAGCGAACTACACGAGGACAGATCTTCTCTTGGACGCTGTTCGATTTCGCCAATACGGCGTTCTACGTTATTATTCTGACGGTTGGCTATCCGATTTACTTTAAAGAAGTTGTGGCCGAGGAAACGCACCGTGGGGATTTTCTGTGGGGATTGGGGTTCAGCATCTCAATGCTGATTGTTGCTCTTATTTCTCCCATTCTCGGCGCCACCGCAGATTACGGAACCGGGAAGAAACGCTTCCTGGCAATCTTCACCGCCCTCTGCGTTCTGGCCACTGCCTCGTTGTTCTTTGTGCAAGAGGGGACTATGACAGCAGCGATTATCCTGCTGATTCTCGCCAATATCGGATTCGAAGCAGGTCTTGTCTTTTACGACGCATTCCTTCCCGAAATTGCAACGGAGCGGACGTACGGAAGGGTTTCGGGATATGGGTACGCGATGGGGTACATCGGATCGCTCTCCTCGCTCGCCATCGCATTTCCCCTTTACCAGAACGGATTCGGGGTAGAGAATCTTTTGAATGTGCGATTAAGCTTCGTCATCGCTGCAGCGTTCTTCTTTCTCTTTTCTCTTCCTCTCTTCTTTACGCTGCCAGACCCACAGCGCCGAGCAAGCCTGAAACTCGATTTCGTACGCATCGGGTGGGCTCGGGTGAGGAGAACATTTCAGGAGTTTTCCCAATACAGAAATGTGGGGAAGTTTCTTCTCTCCTACTTCATCTATGTAGATGGAATCAACACCATCATTATTTTCTCCTCTCTCTTTGCGCGCGAGACGTTGAAATTCGAGATCGGCGAAATCATTATCTTTTTTGCCGTGGTGCAGACGTCAGCCATCGTCGGCTCGGTGATCTTCGGAGTCCTTGCCGATAAGTTTGGCCAGAAGAGAACTCTTACCGTCACACTCCTCCTCTGGACAGGCATTGTCCTGCTCGCTTACTTTGTGACGAGCAAAGAGCTGTTCTACGCAGTCGGACTGCTGGCTGGCGTGGCATTGGGCTCCTCGCAATCCACCAGCCGCAGCCTGATGTCACTTATCACCCCGGCAGAGAAGAAGACGGAGTTCTTCGGCTTCTTTTCATTCTTCGGGAAGGCCTCAGCCATTCTTGGACCGGCTGTGTTTGGTTTCATCTCCTCGTTTGTTGACCAGAGAACGGCCATTCTCTCTGTGGGATTGTTTCTCATGGCAGGGCTGGTGCTGTTGCAACGGGTTGAGGAGCCAAGGGTAAGACTCTGAGTGCCGCTGGCCAGCTGTCGCTTTGTTCAGTTGACCATCGAAACACCTTTTCATTGCATTTCCATTTCATTCTTTTTACCTTTTGCGCATCATTTTTCGCATCGATTGAAAGGATCCCTGTTTGAAGAGATTCTTCGTATTCTTTCTTCTTGCGTACTACCTCGCTCCGCTCAAAGCTCAGACCCCCCACCGATTTGAAATCCAGCTTCCACCCCTCATTCTCTCCGACGTCAATTTCAAGCTTACGGTTGTCGCAAAGGATTCCACGGGCAATACACTCAAAAGCTACAACGGCGCAGCGGCAATCGAAGGGATCGAGCGAAATGTGCTTGGAAAACGAACAACGGACTTCCCAACCTTTCAGGATGGCACTCTGACCGTTGAAGATGCCATAACGAGTCAAACTGGCACAGCAAGTATTACAGTGCGATCAGAGAGTCTCGCAGCCTCCGCATCAAGCCGCGTGATACCGGGTTGGCTGAGCATTCTCCCGCCTCTCTTCGCAATCCTTCTGGCCTTGCTCATTCGCCAGGTCGTGATCTCTCTTTTCGCCGGTATCTGGCTCGGCGCAGTGTTCATGTTCGACTATGATGTCATCGGAGGAATCTACAGAGTACTCGATCATTTTATCATCAAGGCACTTTCGGAAACGAGCCATGTGCAGATCATTCTTTTCAGCATGCTCTTCGGGGGGATGGTGGGAGTGATTTCGAAAAACGGCGGAACGGTCGGCATTGCCAACCTGATTACACGCTACGCAAAGACACCGCGCGGCGGCCAACTGGCTGCGTGGGGAATGGCGTTTGTGATCTTCTTTGACGATTACGCCAATTGCCTTGTCCGTGGCAACCTGATGCGGCCCATTACCGACAAGCTCCGCGTGTCACGAGAGAAGCTTTCCTTCATCGTCGATGCGGGCGCGGCGACCGTTGCGAGTGTAATGATCGTTTCGACGTGGATTGGTTATGAAGTCGGGCTGATCGAGCAGGGGTTGAAGATGATCGGCTCAACCGAAGAGGCGTATGCTGTATTCCTCCAGACGATCCCCTATCGCTTTTACCCGATTTTCACGCTCATTCTCGTCTTCCTCATCGGATATATGGGGCGGGACTTCGGGCCGATGTTTGATGCTGAACGGAGAGCGCGAACGACCGGCAAAGTGCTTCGGGATGGCGCGCAACCCGCCACCGACCTCACGGAAACAACAGCCAATTACACGAGCGATAAGCCTGCACGCTGGTATAATGGCTTGCTACCGATTCTTACGATTCTGATTGTCGGTCTCTTCGGGCTTTACAAAACCGGCACGGACAAGCTTGCGGCAGAAGGCATCACGGAATACGGAGTCGGCACCATCATCAGCAACTCGGATTCCTATGCAGCGCTCTTGTGGGCCTCGCTCTCCGGCTGCATCGTCGCAATCCTCTTGTCGGTCGGTCAGCGCATCATGAAAGCCACCGAAGCGCTCGATGCCTGGTTCAACGGATTGAAATCCATGCTCCTCGCGATGCTGATTCTTATCCTCGCCTGGTCGATCGGCTCGGTCACCGAGGAACTTCACACAGCGGATTATCTCGTGCAGATACTCCGCGGGACAATCGAGCCCCACTGGCTACCCGTGCTCACGTTCCTCATTGCCGCCATTATCAGCTTTGCGACGGGGACAAGCTGGGGCACGATGGCGATCATGATGCCGCTTGTTATCCCGCTTGGTCATACCCTCAGCCTCGATGCTCAACTCAATGCTGTGGATTACCAGATTATTCTCCACGGTGTGATCAGCTCGGTGCTTGCAGGAGCCGTTTTTGGCGACCACTGCTCCCCGATCTCCGATACCACAATCTTAAGCTCCATGGCCTCAGCATGTGACCATATCGACCATGTACGAACACAGCTTCCCTACGCCCTCCTTGCCGCTCTGATCGGGATGGTCGTCGGCGATATCCCGACAGCGTTTGGAGTATCACCCTGGCTCTCCATCCTCGTCGGGACCGGTATCCTCGTCGGCACCCTGTACCTCTTCGGAAAAAAAGTTGATTAATTCATAGAACGGAGAACTTTCAATGAAATTCTCATGGTCATCGATTCCTCTGCATCAGAAGATTCTCGCCGGACTTGTTCTGGGAGCGGTCTTCGGCGCCCTCTTCAAAGTGAGTAAGTACGAGCTGGATGTCAAACATACCGTCAAGGGAAAAGACGAGGTAACAACGGTTCGAGATTGGGACAGTCTCACTTTTGCACGAACAGAAACGCTTGCAAGCTTTGGGAAAGAAGATCAATTGAAGGTTATTCAGTTCTTCCGCCGTCTGCCTGCAGATCAGAAAGAGGGGCTTACACTGCTGGTCACACCCGCAGCTCAAGTCCCCGAAGTGAGCGAACATTACCGGATTGAGAACATCAAGTCCATCGAGAAAGTCAAAACCATCGCGCTGCAGATCAAACCGATTGGTACGATCTTCATTCGTCTCCTGATGTTCATTGCCATTCCCCTTGTCCTTGCATCATTGATTGTGGGTGCAGCCAGTCTTGGCGATATCCGACACGTCGGCAAACTCGGCGGGAAAACCCTCATCTTCTACCTCATTACCATCACCAGTGCCATTACGGTCGGACTTGTGATGGTAAACTTTATCGAGCCGGGAACACGGTTGTCGGCTGAGGCAAGCGAAAATCTCAAGGTTGAGTTCCAACCTGATCTGCAAACAGCCATCACACCGCCAAGCCTTGTGGACATGCTCGTGAACATCGTTGCCACAAATCCGATCAACGCGCTGGCGAACGGAGAAATGCTGCAGATTGTCTTTTTCGCCTTGATGGTCGGCGTCAGTCTCACGATGGTCGATCCGAAAAAATCGCAGCCGGTCATTAATTTCTTCGACGGTTTGAGCGATACGATGATTCGGATGGTAGAAATGATCATGAAAATCGCCCCGTACGGCGTCTTTGCCCTCATCGCTGCCACCGTCGGTGAGTTCGGATTCGACATCCTTCAAACTCTCTTCTGGTATGCGATTACGCTCATTGTTGGACTTGCCCTGCATATGTTCGGATTCCTCGGAATGCTCGTCCGGTTTCTTTCCGGTATTCCGGTTTGGAAGTTTTTTGGAGGAATCAAAGAGGCGATGCTCGTGGCGTTTACCACCAGCTCCAGCGGTGCCACACTGCCGGTTAACATGCGTGTCTGCGAACAGAATCTTGGCGTCCCCAAGAAGATCACGAGCTTTGTCCTCCCGCTTGGTGCAACCATCAACATGGATGGAACCTCAATGTATCAGGCCGTCGCTGCCGTCTTCATCGCTCAGGTCTATCAAATGGACCTGGGGTTGACGGAACAGCTCACCATTCTCTTCACTGCAGTTCTTGCTTCTATCGGAACCGCTCCCGTTCCGGGCGTCGGCATCATTATGTTGATCATTGTGTTGCGGTCGGTAAACATACCTGAAGAAGGAATCGCACTCATCCTGGGCATTGATCGATTGCTGGATATGTGCAGAACGGTACCGAACATTGTCGGCGATGCGACAGTGGCAACAATTATCGCTAAAACGGAAGGGGTGCTGGAGTATCCGCCGAAACTGAGAACTCACTCGTGAAGGCAAGGGGAAGCCTTAGCAGCTCTTTCGAGCAAAAAGAAACGGTGCTGTGGATGTTGGACCTGACTGGCGGTGGGAAAGCGGTGCAAATCTCTTTCTGAGGATTGGACCGGCAATCGGGCAACGTCGAAAAGGGAAGACTCAGACTTTTCCACCATGAATTGAGGAATTGGCTGGCATTTCTCATCTTCACTTATTCAACGTTTCTCATCCCTGTCGACTTCAATCCGCTGCGCGGAAACACTCCGACAACAACAGAGAATGTTTGCTGGTATGACTCTAGAACTCAGGTCCCAGGGAGAAATACCAGAACGGAGCAGAGAAGCTCTCGTAGTTAAATTGCCAGGCCACGTCGATCCTGAACGGAAGTCCGAAGAAGATGAACCGCGCCCCGAATCCGGTGCCGACGAGAAGATCTTTGGTTCTCCTTACCCCAAAACGGTTTACCGAAAATGCCTGCCACGCCTTCGTATCGTCCCACGCCGATCCGACATCGACAAATGCCGCGCCAAGAATATTCTGAAAACCGATAGGTAACGCCCCAAGGATGAAATAGCGAACCAGCGGAAATCGCATCTCAAAATTCGCGACAGCAAACTTCGAACCGCTTTGTCTGTTATAGTTGAATCCGCGTAGCGGCAGAACCGGCGTGAGAAACGCGTAGTCTTCGACATTGACAATCGGAATACTTCCCCCCTCAAACCGCCTATTGATCCACCCATCTGTTCCACCGATGAAGAAAAATTGTTTGTCCTTCCCTCGACTCAAGCCGCCGGACAATCGGAAAGCAAAGACGTATTCCCGCAAGAACTTGTTGTAGTCCCGATAATCAAAGTAGAAGGTCTGCATGTCGAGAGAGTTTTCATTGAACTTCGCGCTTCCGTAGGCTGTCAAGTTGAATCGCGAGCCGTTGCTTGGTGCAAACCATCCTCCTTGCCAGAGGGAGTTGTCGTGCACGTAGCTCAGGGCTGGGAGGATGAAGGAGCGGCGCTGGGGCGATTCAAGGGGAATATCGAGATTATCGCGCGATAAATTCAGCCACAACGCAGAGATGTCGATGCGATTGAAGCGATCAATCGGATACGATGCTGAGAGTCCCACTGCCCAGGTACGGAACCGATAGAGAAGATTTGCGGCATAGTTCGGTTCATAGAGGAAGAGGAAGCGCGCGCTATGAAATGCCTGGAAGCCGTAATCGATCCGTGCAGGAAGATAGTTGTATTGAATTCCGTAGTCGCTGTTCTTGAGATCGAGGAGAAGATTTGTGATAAAGATGATTTGATGATCTCCCATCATGTCGCTGAACGCCATCAATGTTGAACCTTCAACCCCATAAAACGTGCTGTAGGCGGCGGTGCCGTAGACGAGGTCGGGGGTGAAGTTCAGTTTGTACTTCCGCGGAATGTAATTTCCTTCGGAGTCCTGATTCTCTGCAACCTCAAATCGTGAGAGGGGGATGGCTGTGCTTGTGTCTTTCGCCCTCATCGTTTCTTCGCTGAAGATATAACCACGGAGGTCGACTCTTCCCTGTGCCTGATATCGCGAAGCATCGCTCGCCGTATCCGGCACAATCACGAGATTCTCCCGGACAACCAGCGTGTCTGTAGACGGGACCGACAGAGTAACCTGACGTGGCTTTTCCTGCCTGGGCAACGCAAATTTGCGCTTGAAATACTCTGTAGGCTCGAGATTGTCAACGGTTAGCCTTTTATCGAAAGGCGACAACATCAGATACACATCGAAGCCCGCTTCATGCAGTGAGCTAAACACCAGCTTCGTTCCATCCCTCGAGAGCGAAAGCTGATAGACGCCGCTCAGCGAGTTCGTGAGTGGACGATCGGTTCCCTTTTCGATATCGAGCTCATAGATGTTGTTGATGCCGTTTCTGTCGGACACATAGAGGAGCTTCTTCCCGTCCGGAGAAACGACCGGCGAAGACTCATCGCTATTCGGATAGTCTGTGAGTCGCGTGATGGTACCGGTTTCCACAGAAACAGAGTAGAGATCACGCTGCTCAAAGTTGAAATCCCACATCTTGAATTGTGGTGGCACCATTGAGGAGTGCACAAAATCCCTTCTGTCGGAAGAGAAATAGATTGTTCTTCCGTCGGGAGAAAATGCGGGATCGAAATCGGAAAAGATATCGTTCGTGAGATTTGTCAGCTGCTTCGTTTCGATGTCATAGACATAGATGTCTGATTGGGGGGCTTTTAATCCAACAAATGCAAACTTCTTGCCATCTGAAGACCAATCGACCGAGAAGACGCCATCCAGCTCGAGAGAGATGCGTTGCGTGCTACCATTCTCAACATCGACAATCATGATCGCATCGCGCTCTCCTGCTTTGACGGCAAGCGCGATTGCTTTGCCATTCGGAGACCATGTGAGCCCGGGGGTCAGGAGATGCAATTCTTCAAAATCCTTGGTTCGTTGACCGCTTACGACCTTATCGAGAATCTCCCCATCGACAGCCGACATCACAAACACATCGAAATAATCGTGGCGGTCAGAGATAAATGCGACGCGGTCACCCTGCGGCGAAATAGCCGGACTGGTATTGTAAAAGTTCCCCTCGTTCGTGTGTTTTGTGAGTCTTCTGCTGGCAAAGTCGTCCGGCTCTTCTCGCTTTGCAATGTCGGGCCAGTACATGGTCTTCTGTTCCTTCTGCCACCGCTCCGATAATTCTTGGACGGTTAGACCAATGGTCGATTTGAAGCCCTGATCGATGCTTCGTGTGCCCCGAATGCGATTGAGAATTTCTGCAATCTTCTGCTCGCCGTATTTGTTCGCGATATAGTACCAGACCGATTGCCCGCCGCGATAGGCAAAGTATCCACCCAGAAAATCGATGGGTGGGAGATAATTGTGAATGGTTGCATCCCGAAGGAACATATCGGAATTCGTGTCCCATTTCAACGCCGCGTATTCTGACAAGCCCTCATTGAACCACAGCGGAAGGATGAGAGGAGTGCGGCTTGCGATGAGCGATTGGATGGATCCTCCATAAAACATGTCATTCAACACAGCATGAACAAGCTCGTGGTGAATAACATGGCGGAATAGTCGATAGTTGCCCTCAAACGGAATGACGACGCGATTCTTGAAAAGCTCCGTTACCCCACCGACCCCTTCTTCGAGATACTCTCCAACCACATTCGTCTGCTGAAACTCATTGTGCGAATTGTAAACGACGATTGGAACACGGTTGTTGATTTCGTACCGAAACAACTTCCGGATGGAGTCGTAGGCATCCTCTGCAGCCTGAGCCGTAAATGAAGCCAGCTCATACCCATCTTGAGAGAAATAGATGTCGAAGTGACTCGTCTGGATGTATTCCCACGTAAATCGTTTGTACTGGACTTTGTTCTTACCGAAGGGAGTGTTGGCGTTTTGCGCTGCCAAGCTTGTGGAAAGGAGCACGAGGGCAAAGCAGAGGTAGAGCATTCGGTTCATAAGTTCCTCGACATGGAAATCATCAGCCGCACGATGAAAGAGTACTTTCGGCTAAAGTGTAGAAAAAAAGGGACGAAAAAGCAATTTCTGTAATCACCCGCTCAGGTTACAACACGGTTTCTATCGAGTTCGTTTCCTTCGAGAAGATACCTCCACGATTGCGAAGTCGATTTCACGATCTTCCGGCTTCACGCGGATCACTTTCACTTCCACCGGATCTCCTAAACGAAATTGTCGTCCGGTTCTTCTGCCAATCAATGCATATTTCTTTTCATCGTACACGTAATAATCGTCGTTGAGATCGCGGACATGGATCATCCCTTCAACCAGGAGATCGTTGATCTCAATGAATACACCGTAATGCGCAACCCCGGAGACAACAGCATGGAATTCATCTCCCACGTGCCGCTTCATGTATTCTACCTGCATGACTTTGATTGCAGCACGTTCGGCTTCCATGGCAACTCGCTCTCGATCCGATGCTTGCTCGGCAATGGCCGGCAATCGCTTCAACAGTTCTTGCCTGCGTTGTAATGAAACCCCACGTTCGTATTCTTTCAGGAGCCGATGAACAACCAAATCTGGATAACGACGGATTGGAGACGTAAAATGGGAATAGAAATCGAACCCGAGCCCGAAATGCCCGATGTTGCGATCAGAATACATTGCCTTGGCCATGGAGCGAAGCGCTACCTCGTTGACCACATTTTCAACTTCCGTGCCTCGAACCTGATCCAGCAATTTCTGCAAGGCTTTCGAGCTGACGCCGCCCGAGATATCCAATCGAAAACCCAGCTTTTCCACAAAAGCAGACAGCTCATTGAGCCGGTCAGGGTCGGGCGAATCATGCACACGGTAGAGGAACGGCTTCACATGGTCCTCTTTTTTGGCCAGGCCGATGTGCTTTGCAACAACCTTGTTCGCCAGCAACATAAACTCTTCGATCAACCGATGACTGGTGAGACGAACCTTCTTGAGGATCTCCGTCGGCTTGCCTTCTTCATCAAATCGGAATTTCGCCTCAGGTGTGTCAAAATCGATACTCCCCTCTTTCATCCGCTTGGCTGTCAGAACTGAGCTTAGTTTGTGCATTTCCGAGAGCATCGAACGAATTTCAGGCGGCTCGTCAGATCCTGATTTGCCGGAAAGGATCGCTTCAACTTCTTCGTAGGCAAATCTCCTTTTACTCCGTATGACGGTTTCTCGGATTTCATAGGACTTGACAATCCCTTTTGGCGTGACTTCCATAAAGACGGAGTAGGCCAGTCGATCCACATTCGGCCGAAGACTGCACACGACATTCGAGAGATTCTCGGGCAACATTGGGACGACCATGTTCGGAAGATACACGCTTGTGCCGCGACGGAGAGCTTCTTGATCGAGCTCAGATCCCTCACGCACATAGTACGAAACATCTGCAATGTGCACGCCCAGTTTATAATTGCCGTTCGCCAGCGGCTCCAGCGAAACGGCATCATCAAAATCCTTTGCATCCTCGGGATCGATTGTGATGCAAACTTGGTCACGAAAATCGAGACGACGTCTGATTTCCTCTTCAGGCACATCCGCCGTAAACTTCTCTGCCTCGGCAATCACCTCCTTCGGAAACGAAAGCGGCAAATGGAATTCGCGAATCACCGATTTCATTTCCGCACCAACCTCGCCCGCTCTTCCCAATACCTCCACGATATGCCCTTCCGGGCTCAAATGACTCTTCCCCCACGAATCGATCTCCACAACCACCTTTTCTCCTGCGTGTGCATTATTGAGGTTCTCCTTGGCAACCGCAATCTCAACACCGATCTTCGGGTCATCCGGAACAACGACATACATCGTTCGGCTCCGTTCTAAGGTGCCTACAATCGCATTCCTTGCGCGACGAACCACTCGCGTGATTTCTCCTTCAGGCCGCGCCTCACCGTCTCTCTGCTTCTTACTCGGAGCGAAGAGGGAAACCTCCACAACGTCCCCATCGAGCGCCGTGCCGACAAATCGAGGTGCAACAAAAATTTCGATGCCGTTTGTCTCCACAAATCCGAATCCCTGCTTTGTCATGCGGAGCGTCCCTTGCATAACGTTTGGAATGTGCAGAAATCCGTACTTTCCATGTCGGCCCCGCTTCACTTGTTTGTTGTCTTCAAGCTGTTGAAGCACCTCTTGAAGAACTTTAATTTCTTCCTCCGTCTTAAGACTGAGCCTTCGTGCAAGTTCTCTCGCTTTGAAGAGCTGATTCGGAAATCGCGCAAGAAAGGCAATAACCCGCGCCTCAAGCGTTTGCGTATCGTTGGTGGTTCTTGTGTTCATTGACATCCTTGTCAAAAAGTTATTCTGTACAACAATCGTGCGCTGTTGGATTTACGACGTTCGGCGATTGTTTCCACAAATTCATCCCGACGCTCGAGTTCGAGAACGAGATTCCTCCATCGATCAGACCCCAACATACTGCTCATCGGAAACTGAATATTGACGTTTGCATTATCGAGACCACTGAATACTCGGCCGCCGAACCGAATGACCGCATCACCCACCTCTCCCGTCACCCGAACGTCGGGGGTTTCCTGGAACGATCCGCCACCATAGAAGAGAACATCGACCGACCGAATGACACCAAATTCTCTCCGCAGGAAATCGGTGAGCGGACCTGAGAGTACGGACGAGGTCAATCCCATGAGAATGTTCCCGCCAAGCAACGTGCTGCGTTGCTGCTGCGTTAACTCGTCGCGGAAGGTTCCATTGATGAGAAACGCAATCGCGTTCGACTCGACATCTGCCTCGATTTTGCGTTTGAGCTCTTCATCCTTCACTTCGAGTCCAAGTTTCACTTTGGGTTCTGCGCGGGTACCGGTAATTTCAAGAACTACCGTAACCGGATGTTGAACGACCGGTGAACCGGATGTCCTTGTGACCCCCACCGTGTCACGCGTCTGATCGGCCGGGGTGTACAACCCTTCATACTTTGCGATGACATTCAATTCCGGATTGACGGGATCACCGGTGAAGAGAAGCTTTCCTGTCGCTTCGAATTTCTGGATGAAGCTGTAATACGAGCGGCTCGTGACATTGACTTCACCTGTAAGTCGCGTCTGCTCATTGGCTTTGGTAAACACAAGTCGTCCTTGCAAATCCGCAAAAAGTTCTTCACCGGTGAGTGGGTTAAAAACGAAACGCACCTGTGTGAGCCCTTGTGTCTCAATCGTAAGATCAAAGACGATGTTGTCGAGAAACGAGCGCCTCCCCGTTGAGGGAGCTAATCCGCCATTTGTGGAAACTGAACCGGATGATGATCCTCCATTAAGTCGGATCGGCATACTGGCCGCAAGAAGCTCGCCACCTTGTGTCAGGTCGGAAACCGATTTGGCAGTGTCATCGACAAACGTGACCATTACACCCCTGTTGGGAAGAACGAACGATCCGCGGGTCGGAGGAAACGTCAGGCTGCCATTACGCACAAAGATTTCGCCGTTGACGTACGATCGCTCCAGACTACCGTACCATCGGAGTCCCGTGGAATTCGTCGAAACAAAGAGATTACCGTAGAACGACTGATCGGGCCGACGGAATGTCTCTTTCATGACCAGGAGCTGACCATTCACGACGAAATCGAAGTCTTTGAGTGTCAGGCCTTTCAAGGAGAAGGTCCCGCTTGCTTTCAACAATCCATCCTGCCGGTCTTGATCGATGTTACGAATCGTCACATTATCAAGCGCAACCTTGCGTCCCTGTGGGATAAGTCGTCCATCCACAACATAGGTGATGCCTAAAGGAAGAAACAAGAATCGTGCATTCTGTAAACTCACAAATCCTTCGTATGATGGATCCGCCGCTGTGCCCTGGATCTTGACATCGGCGAGCAATGTTCCTGACATGTTTGCCAGCTCGGCGACAAACGGATCGAGCACATCGAGACTGAGGCCACGAGAGCGAAGCACAAGATCCATTTCCCCCGCACCTGTTCGATCTGTCGTACCGTTGAGGCTCAGATCGTACGGCAGTGACCCCGCAATGACGAGTTCAGGGGGAACGGATCGCTCGTGGGGTTTGCTCCGTAGCTCGCCACTAATACGGAGCAGACGTTCTGCATAGCTAAGGTTTGCATTGAGCGACCCAAAAACCGTTTGACGGGAGCGGAATCCCGCGGCCTGCAATCCAAGAAACATCGATGGATTCTGAACACTCCCCTGGAATTTGAATGTGGCATTGAGAATGCCGGCCAGATCTCTTACGACTGATGCATACTCCTCATCGCGAGAGAACTGACTAAGGTTGGTCAGGAGGAAGTCCCGTATCTGCATCTCCACATCAGAGATGCCAAAGGGATTCAACGACCCCCTGATCTCGATCTCCTCCACCTCGTGTCGGAGAACCAAACGGTCGATTCTCAATCCATCGCCGCCTGCCACCGCGTATGAGGTATCAAGCGTTTCGAACGTGATCTGGGGAAATACAACACTGAACAACGGCAAAGCTATTGCATATGTCCCACCATGGAATTTGGAGACTCCCTGTATCGAGAACTTTGCGAGCGAATCAACGGTCGTGGAGATTTCAAACCTGGTCGAGTCTTTGGGGGATTCCGCGCGTATCCGGGTATCGGTAAAGAGCATCTCATTGATGTTCATTCTTGCAACCTGGACGTCGAGGGAAGCGGAGATTGAATCCAAAGCATTGACCCGATCAATCCCGCGAATGTCATGTCTCCAAGTCCCGTCGAACGCTGTGAGCAAAACGTTGTCATTCCGGTATTGGAACCAATCGATTGCCGTGGCCCCCGTAATCTGCAAGTCGTTCATTGTGCCGGCGATTTTTCCTTTCCAGCTCAGTGCGCCCGCAAGCTCCACCCCCGAAAACACACCAACAGGGTAAAGATTGTGAATGCGTAAATCGAAGTTCGCATCGATCGGCTCGGAAGGGCTTAGGATTGGAACGATAACCTGCCGTTCTGACCGTGGTTGTGTAACCGGAGCGGAAGACCGGAGAGAATCAAGCGAGGCTATGCGATGAGTAATGGAGCGCTCCATGATGCGCACAGCATTCTCCACATAACCTATGACTGACGTTGGAGAGAACAACCCTTCAATCGACAGATCCGCAATGGTCGATTGCACCTTGAGAATGTTTCGATCCCCCTCTCTGTTCATTTGAACGTCAAGACGTCCTTCTTCAAACTCATGAGACCCATAGCGGGAAGGAAGAAACGAAACTGATGTCGCTACTCTCGATTGCTCCAGATCGAGTCCGTTCGATATGAAAGAAAAATTGAAGGAAAGATTGCTCTGGTAACGCCGATTTTTGAGGAGTTGGGCAAGGTCCAGAGAGGTTGCGCGCCCTTGCAGCTCGTAGCTTGTCGAATCATCGAAGAAACGGAGTGCAGAGGTCGCCTCAATTCCCCCGGCGTCGGTTCCGACCGAGAGACGCGATAAGAGTACCTGCCGGCCAAGCTCGGCAACCAACGTAGATCTCCTGATGAAGATTCCTCCCACTTCCGACGAATCAATATCCATTCTTGCTAAGCCGGCAGCCGTCCGGATGTCCGTTCCAGACCCTTTGATGGTTGTTCGCGCCGTCAAAGAGCTTTTCAATCCATCCTCTGCAAAGAGGGTTCCAAGATCGAGTCTTGTAGTCCGAACATTTGCCTCATAGATCATTGGACTCTGCTGGTTATTCATGCTTCCATCGATATTGATCTTTCCGCTGTCAATCGTCGCCTCGAAATTGACGGTGAAAAGATCCGGGCGTCCGCGAAATCGGAGAGAGAAGTCGAACTCGCTCGCTATTCCGAGATCCGGAAGTGCAAGACCCGGAATCCGTGCGAGGATATCAGCGGGATTGATGCGACTTTCCGAGAAGAAAACGTTAAGCTCAAGGTCTTCGGGGCGATGGAGGTGAATAATTCTCCCTTCGGCCTTAAGGAAAGACTTCGGTGTTTGAAGCTGAAGCGCTTCGATGGCAAGGTTACCGAATGAGCCGCTTGCTTTGAGTTTGAGCGAAACATCTCGTTCCAGAAAATCTATCCATGGATAAATAAATTGGCGAAGTTCGTGGAGATCGATCCTCGGCGCTTCAAGTTCAAGGGAAACAGGAACATTCTCGAGCGTTCGAATATCTGAAATCTCAAAGACATTCGCCTGCTCCAGGCGCGCGCTAACCCGTACGGTGGAACCCGCCGTCCGGAGAACAAGTCTTGTTACTCTCGTCTCGTTGGGCGAGTGCGAAAATTGACCGGAAAGGTTGACCAGAGAAAACCAGGGCTGATCACTTTGCGCCGCGAGCCGTCGCAGTTCGACGAACCAGCTTCCCGGCTCATGCCGTAAGGAGGCCTCAATATTGACCGCCTTCACGTGCAGGTTTCGATAGTCGATCGCGTTTGCCGAACGTACGAATGACGTGTCTGAGGCACGATGGATGATGCCAAGCGAATCAACCAACCGAATAGTGGCATTCTCGACCGCAAGATTCTTGACTTCCACGACCCACCTCGAAGCGGTTGAATCCGACGGCGACGGTTTGATCAACCGTTCAAGGTTCCATCCCCCGGCGGCCGCTCGAGTAAGTGAAATCTCCGGCTCAACCATTCTCAAGCGAGAGATCGATATCTTTCCAGCAAGGAGAGCGAGGGGATCATAGCGGACTTCGATCCGTTTGATCGAGAGGAGAGGAATGTCCCCTTCCGTGACGAGAATTGAATCAACCTGTGCACCAGTGAGGAGATTTCCCTCGATCTGGCCAAAAGCGACGACGCCGTTGAGAACTAAAGAGCTTTGTTCAAGAAGGTACGAATGGAGCGCAGTTCGAAACGTCTTGGTTTGTGTAAACCCGAGGAGGGCGATAAAAACAAAGAGGAGAACAATACCCGAGTAATATGTGATTCGAAAGAAAGTTTTCACAACTCCACATTCCCGCCGGACGTCCGGTCTTTTTCATGATCGGCAAAGAAAAAAACGTTAGCGCTCCGAGCCAACAGAATGTAAAATCTTCTGGATGATGGCCGACGTCGACCGATTTGGGACGATGGAAATCGTTTTCACGCTTCCACCGGCAGCCTCGACAATGTCTCTCCCCACAACCTTCTCTATTGGCCAGTCGGCCCCCTTCACCAAGATGTCTGGAACGAGAAATCGAATCAGCTCAAGAGGGGTGTCTTCACCGAAGAGTGTCACATAATCCACTGATGCAAGAGCCGCAACAACAAGCGCGCGATCTTCTTCCCCAACGACCGGTCTCGAATCCCCTTTGATGCGCCGAACGGAATCATCAGTGTTCACACCGACAATGAGAACATCCCCCATGGCTTTTGCGCTGGCCAGGTACTCCACGTGGCCTCGGTGAAGAATATCGAAGCAGCCGTTCGTGAAGACCACTGTTTTCCCCTCGTTTTTCAATCGTTGACGAATCTCGAACAGCTCACTTCGTCCGACGACACGGCCCATTGTTATCGTTCCGCCTGCTTGTGATTCGTCTGTTTCACGGCCTCGTAGAGCGCTTCACGATCAATCGGAACAATTCCCACCTCACCGCAGACAACGCCTCCGGCTATGTTGGCGAGGGTCGCCGCCTCTTTGATAGAAGCACCCGCCACCAACCCCATCGTTAACGTTGAAATAACCGTATCGCCAGCTCCCGACACGTCGGCAACCTGACGTGCGTGCGTTGGAACATGGGAAACCTCACCATCCCTTTCAAAAAGGATCATCCCCTTCTCTCCCAAGGTAAGCAAAACATTCTCCGCCCCCAATCGCTTCATCATTTCCAACCCTGCCGCCTCCGTCGATTTGGTATCGTGGAGCCGAACACCGAGCGCCTCCTCGGTCTCCTTTCGATTCGGCTTGAAGACCGTGACATTCTTGTACTCAAAGAAGTTGTTGAACTTCGGATCAACCGTAATCACCTTGTCGTTTCGCCGTGCCATATCGATGATCTCACGAATGAGATTCTTGACGATAACACCTTTGTTGTAATCCTCGAGAATAATGCCGTCGATGGTGTCCAGCTGCCGCTTGAGGACTTCAAGAATCTTATGCTGAATCTCTTCATTGACATCTGTCTTTACTTCCTGATCGATCCGCACGACATGCTGGTGGTGGGCAATCACTCTGGTTTTCACCGTTGTCGGCCTGCTTGCGTCGGTAACGATGCCGTCCGTGGGAAATCCCATGTCCGTGATGATCTTGCGAAGAAGTTTTCCGCCCTCATCAACTCCAATCACACCAACCATCAAGGGGATTCCGCCCAGAGAAGCGATATTGTTGGCGACGTTTGCGGCTCCACCAAGTCGCGCCGACTCTGAATCCACCTCGACCACCGGCACCGGCGCTTCCGGGGAGATCCGGGCAACCGACCCCCAGTAATACCGATCAAGCATCAGATCTCCGACAACCGCAATTCTTTTGCCAGCGAACTGGTCGTACAAAGACCCCAGTTTGTCAACGGTTAGAGCTATCAGAGCGGATTCCTTCAGTCGTTTCGTGTTGGATTTTCAATGCAATATACCCACAAAACACTACAGGCGCAAAGGGCAGCCTCGCACGGTTAGGAGAGAGGGGAGTCAGCTTGGATTCGATTCGCGGCAATTCTGTGAGAATAGAGGAGGGCTTACGTCCGGACAAACCCCTTTGGGTTTCTCAATGACAAGGCTTCGACTTTCGTCGATGCCGAACAAACACCACCGCAATGGAGTTCTTCTATTTATTCTCGAATTGAATGCGTTTCTCTACGCGACGCCTTTTGCCATCTTCTGTGATCGTAAAGACCACGCGCCCCTGGGCGGCGTCGATGCTCGTTACCATGCCGTTCTGCACACGATCGCCTACTTGAAGAACGACCGTTCTGTTACGATAGCGCATGTATGCCTTTCCAAGAATGATCCCCTGTAGCTCGGCGGTCTCGGCATCCACCAAGCGAGACTCGCGCGAAGGACCGGTGATGAATGGCGTGAAGGGATTGTGAGGGGGATTGGGAAGATGAGTGAGCGGCTTTGCCTCCGCCACACCGGCTCCAGCAACCTGTGAGTAGTATGCCTCAAGCGTCAGATCAAATTTCATTTCGACGCCGATCTCATCCTGAGATAACTTCAGCGTTTGAATCTTATACGGTCGCGGACCATTTTCGATCGCGTAAATGAACTTATAGAAACTTTCAAATCTGCTCTCTCCCTGCG
This sequence comes from Bacteroidota bacterium, assembly GCA_035559595.1. Taxonomy (GTDB): domain Bacteria; phylum Bacteroidota; class Ignavibacteria; order UBA10030; family UBA10030; genus DATMBF01. Next base: position 31,774 of record DATMBF010000043.1, read on the forward strand.
CGAGACTGTACCGATTGTATCCCCATTCCCTCAACTCCTTTCCGTCAACGTATTTCATATCGAGCTTGATCTTTCCAGCCTGATCGATTGCCCTCGTAATGTAGTCATGAGTCAGCGACGCCTGATCGGTGGGAGGAATGATCTTCTTGCGATTTGCGTACTGATCTTTCAATGTCAGATTGCGGGACCTGAGAAGCTCCACCTCACTTTTCAGCACGGGCAAGTTGTTCAAGTCTCTCTGGATTCGCTCAAGCTCTTCCAGTTCTTTCCCCTGCCACAGCTCTGAATACGCGAAACCACCACCTCCGATGATAATCCATGCCGCGATCAAAACCAGCGTATTTCGTGTCTTGAACGACATCGACGCAATCACCTCGTTTGCCTTGCTATGCTTGTGTCCTTCGGGAAAACAGACTCAACGAGAATATCGAACTCAAACAGTTCCCGGTTCTTGATCGTCACCGTGCGCACATTCAACAGTGAAGCTTTGTCGAAGGAATTTACCAGTTGGGAGACACGGGAGCGGTAAAACGCCCTTCCGCCCAGCTCGAAATGCTCGGGATTCTTTTCGACAGTACGCATGCTGTAGATCCAGAGCGAGTTGATCTCCTTAACACGAATTGCGAGATAGTCCAGAATGCGGCTCCAGCGATCCGTTCCGGGAACGATGGCGTTGTACACGCGGAGGGCACTCTCCAACTGCTCGTTTTCAGAAAGAAGCTGCACTTTGCTCGATCGGTACTCCTCGAGGTCGGCAAGAAGCGCTTGCTGAGTTCGCAGATTCTCCCTCAGCGTTGCGATCTTGGCAGAATTCGGGATAATGGTGAGGAGAAAGTAGCCCACGGTAAGCAGCAATATGGCAGCCACGAGCCATCCATGCCATGCGAGTCGGTAGGCTTCCTGCCCCTCAATAATGAATGAAGGGATCAGGTTGACATCGTACATGCCTTTGAGTTGCGGCTGAAGAGTTTTCAAGCCGACAGCAATTGGAACGGCATATTCCGACATCAGATGCGTAGGTTGATTCTCCGCAATTTCCACGTGTGGATTCTTGAGATATTCGATGGTGGCCTGGGGAAATCGGCCCGCCAGCGCTTCGAGCAATTGCACTTTATGACTCTCGCCTGCGAGGAAGATACGATCCACCTTTGTAACGGGAATATCATCTTCACTCAACCGAATGCGATTATAGATCGTCTCGGTAATGTTCGGCGCACCGACACCATCGCTCACCACAGGGGCGAGATGGAGATACTCCGGACCGCGCATGAAGATGACACGACTAAAATCATTGCCGACATATGCGATCACGGAAATCTCATCGTCGCGCAAGGTATACGAGGATCGTACCGCCTCCATCAGCGACACCTCCACCGTTTCGATGCAACTGATCGCCGGAAGCCTTCCAACGAACGTCGGGCGCAATTCTGTCAGCAGATCATGGAATTGAAGCCCGCCTTCGCGGATGATCGAAAGCAGCCCGCCTGATGCCGTATCGATCGTCGCAATCGCATCCAATGCCGGCAATTGTGTTCTCGCTTCGGCAATCTCCTGCAGAATCTTCTTCTTTAATCTCGTGCCGCTTAAGCCAAAATCGCTCTCGAACTCCTGATAACTCACCGAAGGCTCGGAAATCGCAAACGAAATCGTATAATCCTTTACCTGAACATTCGAGAGAATATTGAGTAAAACCGGGACATTTGAGGAACCCCCTTTTGCAGCAACATCGCCAGCCGGTGCTTCGACAATCGCATCGACGTCAACAGTATCGGCCACCCACGCGTCTTCTTTTGGGGTGGGCTTCTCCTCGAACTTCGACTGGAGAGCCACAGTGCCGAAATCATGGATAACCGGCTTGCCGCCGGCTCCCATCGACATCTGAACATATTTGAGATGGAGACCGTCGGCAAAGAGCGCAACGACGGGTTTCTTCGATCTTCTCTTCAACGCTAAGGACTCAGTTCGTCGGAGATTGTTGTAATGGACAAGTCAGAAATTAATAATCGTGGTGGGAGGGACCACAACAATTAATGTACGGAAAAGGTTTTACTTGTGCACTGACTTTATTGAAGTGTTTTTGTGGAACGATGCACCGCGGGTTGAGAAAGATGGGATTTCTCGCTACCTTGACTGTGGAAAGCTTTCCGAATGGCGGAATGGTGCACCGGAAGAAGTCGTTTTCTTGATGACGGCGGGGCAGACACACTAAGAAAACAGTACGAATTGCCCGGATGGCGGAATTGGCAGACGCGCTAGATTCAGGGTCTAGTGTGGGTTACCACGTGCAGGTTCAAGTCCTGTTCCGGGCACCCAATGAGCCGAGTCTGAAAAGATTCGGCTCTTTTTGTTCCCCACCAGTTCAACCAGCATTTTCCCGTTAAGTGTCGCGTGAGGATTCTCAGTAGATGATCTATAGCCAATGGCGAAAATCGTTGAGCGATTTGCAAGTGGTGTAGCAGTCTCACTCTTATTACCCTCGATAAATCAAAGTCTTTCTTGAGTCTCCCATACTCGGAATGTCAAGTAGTCCGGATGTTGTTCTTTTAACCGGATTGTGTTCAGAAAAGTCGATCCTCGTGAGGTTGATAGCGTTATTGTCTTTCGCGTGAAAATCCATTAGCTTCGCGTTATCATGAGAAGTCTTCGCTACAAAATAGGTTTGAGTTACCTTGTGCTTGTCAGCATCACAATTCTCACAACAGTTGTCTCTGTATACTATTTTTCGCAACTGAGTGATTCTATCAGCAAAATTCTTATTGGCAATGTTCAAAGCATGGTTGCTGCGGGAAATATGGTGCGGGAAATAGAACGACAGGAAAGCATTCAACTCAGAATGCTTTTGCAGAACGATACGCTTGCGCTTGCTTCTTTTGACGAACACCGAAAGGAATTTTTGCGTTGGTACCGGATCGCCATCGGCAGCATTGCACTACCGACAGAACCGCCGATACTCGATAGCATTATGATTTCCTACAGAAACTATTTGGCACTCTCTGAATCGCTCTACACTTTATTACAAGAAGGAACATCTGCCTCGGAAGTCTGGGCGTACCAGCAAACAGTGATTCAACCAGCAACGGAACGATTGAAGGCGAAATGCTTTGATCTCCTAGGAACAAATCAAGATGCCATTCTTGCGCTTGATAAACGCGTCGGCGAGATATCGAATCAATCGATGCTGATTGTGATTACAACTTCCGTACTTGCAGTTCTTCTGAGCGTCATAACGGCCATCCAGTTCTCACGAAGTATTCTCACCCCCGCTGAAAAGTTGACGCAAACGGTTCGTCGCATCGCTCAAGGCCATCTCAACCAAAAAATAGATATCGCCACAGACGATGAAATAGGGGAACTGGGTCGGGAATTCAACAAAATGACGGAGCGGCTTCGTCAATATGAGGAAATGAACATCGCGCAAATTATTTCCGAAAAGAAAAAGTCTGAAGCGATCGTTGAAAGTATCGCAGAACCCATTATTGTCACAAACAGAGAGCATCAGCTCTTGCTAATGAATCAAGCCGCCGCAGAAATGATCGGTGTTCGCGGCGCCGATTGGCAAGGGAAATCCGTAAGAGAGGTCGTGCAGGACGAATATTGGGTGGAGATGATTGCCACGGATTCCATGAAACAGCACCAGGCGAATGCGGAAGAGATCCTCTTAACGTTGGTAAAAGCTAACAAAACGTACTACTTCCGTCCCCACCAAACAACTCTTACAGATGAAGCGGGACACATTCAGGCTGTCGTGACCCTTTTCCAAGATGTGACGCGGTTCAAAAACCTTGACCAGTTGAAGTCAGACTTCATCGCAACAGTGTCGCATGAGCTTCGTACTCCTCTCACGTCTCTCAATATGAGTTTGGATATTTTCTCAAACGAAATCCTTGGTCCGATTAATGAGCGGCAACGTGATTTATTGGCGACAGCAAAGGACGATGCCGAACGTCTCACGAAATTGGTCAAGGAGCTTTTAGAATTAGCACGCCTGGAATCCGGCCAGTACAAAATAGCCAAGGAACGCATCAACACGCATGAGCTTGTTGAATCGGGTTTAAAACCTGTCCGCTTGCCGTTGCGAGAAAAACAAATCGAAGTGGATATCCACATTGATCCCGCGCTTCCGGAACTGTATGGAGACTCCCAGCACCTTTCGTGGGTACTCACGAATCTTATCAGCAACGCGCTTCGCTATACCGACTCCGGAGGCAAAGTGACAATCACGGTCAACCAGAAAAACGGTGAAGTGCTATTTATGGTTTCTGATACGGGTCGGGGAATTCCCAAAGATGCACTCCAGACGATATTTGAAAAATTTATTCAAATTAAACAAAGCAGTGATTCCACTCCTGGGAGTGTCGGGTTGGGTTTGGCTATTGCCAAACAAGTTGTTGAAGCGCATGGCGGTCGTATTTGGGTTGAAAGTCAAGAACGCAAAGGAAGCACATTTTATTTTAGCATTCCGCAAGCGCCAACATCGCCATGAACCAGCGTCTGCCTAAAATTTTGGTTGTTGATGACGAGCCGAACATTCTCAAGACCATAGGTATCTGTTTTGAGGCGATTGGATATCCTTCGCGGTTGGTCGCGAAGCCTCAAGAGGCGCTCGAAGTCATTCGCCAGGAACAATTCGACCTCGCGTTCGTTGACCTCAAAATGTCGCCTCTGGATGGTATGGAAGTGTTGGCGGAAATCAAACGAACCGCTCCGTTGATGACCGTCATCATTATTACAGCACATGGCTCCATTGATGGAGCGATCGAAGCAATCCGTAAAGGTGCTTACCACTACGTCTTGAAACCATTTGATTTCAAGGAGCTCCAATTGTTGGCACAACGCGCGTGGGAACACCATCAATTGACGCTTGAGGTCAACAATCTTCGCCGCCAGTTGAATCAGACTGAAGTGACGACGGGTTTCGTAACGCGCAACCGCGAGATGCGCGCCCAACTCGATATCGTGTCAAAAATCGCCGAAAGTACTATTCCTGTGCTTCTAGAAGGTGAAAGCGGTACCGGAAAAGAACTGATCGCCCAGATGATCCATCAGAAAAGTTCACGCTCTCAAAAACCCTTTGTACGAGTCAATTGTGCAGCATTGCCTGAGGAGCTCCTCGAGAGTGAACTCTTTGGTCACGTAAAAGGAGCTTTCACGGGCGCGCTGAAAGATCGTCAGGGCCGATTTGAACGTGCAGACGGTGGAACAATCTTCCTCGACGAAATTGCTGAAATCCCTTCCTCGACGCAAGCAAAACTCCTCAGGGTTCTTCAAAGCAAAGAATTCGAACGTGTGGGAGAGAGCGTCACCCGCACCGTCGATGTCCGTGTTATTGCAGCAACGAACCGAAATTTGGACGAGGCGCTGAGGGAAGGAACGTTTCGTGAGGATTTATTTTACCGCCTCAACGGCATGCGTATTCGTTTGCTCCCCCTCCGGGAACGGCCTGAGGATATCCCCCTCTTGATTCAACACTTCATTATGAAATTTGCGCCCGCTGCAAATGTATCGCTTACTCCAGAAACGATGAAAATCCTCCGTTCCGCTCGTTGGAGTGGCAACGTGCGGGAGCTCGAAAACGTCATCCAACGGGCAATTCTCCTTGCTGACACAGGAGAAATTAGGCCAGAACATCTTCCCGAGGAACTTCGCACCTCTCAGGAACAAGTACTGCCCCTCTCATTGGAAGAGGTCGAAAAGCTCCACATAAAACGTGTCCTCCAAATCGCAAGGGATCTTGATGATGCAGCCCGAATCCTCGGGATCGACCCCACCACTCTTTGGAGGAAAAGGAAGAAGTACGGTATGTAACTTTCCCCTCGCGGTTGCAAAGCCAGCCCTCCTCCTTGCAACTTGCAATCCTTCCTATCTCACTGATTCACAACCACTTAACCTGTTTTACCCTTTATTCGCTTAAAACGTATCGAGTTTTTCAACCTCGTTGTTCAGGAGGTTCGCTATCTACACTCGAATAACCGATCGTATTTCTCTTCTTTTTTGGCATTGCGTTTGACATGCTCATAAGCAACATCCCCTATGTATTCGCCTTGCAAATTTGTGAGGGAGACATGGCAACAAAACTTTCCACGATGGACAACATCAGCATTGCGATTCTTGAACCCCGCGGTTCCCTCATTGGAAATAGCGAAACGGATGAACTGAAGGCCAAAGCAATCGACCTTCTGGAACAAGGCAACCGAAAGCTTATTATCGATTTGAGCGGCGTGTCATACTTGAACAGTACGGGAATCGGCGCCCTCGTTCATATTCACACGATGTATCTCAATAAACAAGGGAAAGTAAAACTGTGCCAATTGGGAAAAAGTGTTGAGAATGTTTTTGTTATCACGCGCTTGATGAGTATGCTCGATGTGGAAGAGACCCGCGAAAGTGCCATTAAGAATTTTCGGTAAAAGGATGCATCGTTCACACTTTACACCTACTTCTGGAGGAGTCGATTCGTATGAAACAATCTGTTTTTATTACTGTGCTCTTGGTTGCTGCAACGGCTATTTCGGTGGTTATCTATGAGTATCTCCTGCCGCAATTTATTAAGGACGGCGGATTTCTTGTTGTGGCACTGATGGTACTCACCATCATGGTGACCACATTCATCATTGAGCGTCTCTTTTCTTTGCGGAAAGCACAGGGAAAGGGCCCCCTGACGGTCTTCATTCGTAACGTGCAGCAAGCCATCAATACGGGAAATATTGACGCGGCGATTAAGGCGTGCGACCAGCAACGCGGCTCGTGCGCGAACATCCTTCGTACCGGTCTCGAACGATATAAAGTCTTGGTCGAGCAAGGAGATATCAAAGGACAGAAAGAGGTCATGGACGAGGTTCAACATGCCATCGAAGAAGCAATGATGTTAGAGGTTCCGTTACTGGAACGTAACCTCATTGCTCTTTCGACAATCGCTTCTATTAGTACGATGGTAGGCCTCTTAGGCACCGTGCTCGGCATGATTCGCTCCTTCCAAGCCCTGGCACACGCCGGAGCTCCGGATGCTGTTCAGCTTTCCATTGGTATTTCGGAGGCACTCATCAACACCGCGGGAGGATTGATTGCAGCGATTGCGGGGATTCTTGCGTACAACTATTTCGTCACGAAAGTGGATAACTTCACGTACATGATCGATGAGGCGAGCTACTCAATCGTTCAGTCGCTTGTGCTGAAGCAACGCAAAAAATAGCTGAAGCGAGGATCGCTTTTATGCCAAAATTTAAAAAGGGACGTGTCGGTATCAAGATGGATATGACGCCGATGGTAGACGTGGCATTCTTGCTTCTCACGTTCTTCATGCTGACGACGCAGTTCAAACCGGCCGAGGAAGTACAAATCGAGCTGCCGGCGTCGCATTCAGCGTTCAAACTTCCTGAGTCCGACGTCATGATTATCACCATCAACAGACAAGGTCAGATCTACTTAGGGGTTGATTCTCAACCCCTGAGAGCAAAACTGTTCGGTGAAGGAGCCAAATATAAAGCTGAGGTTCAAGTGGAAGAAAAGGATCTTGCCAATCTTCTGATCCAAGCACGAATCAATAACCCCAAATTACGCACGGTCATCAAAGGTGATAAATTGGCACCGTACGGACCCGTTGAAGATGTGATGAACACATTGCAGAAGACCAAAATCACACGGTTTAATCTTGTGACTGACCTCGATAAAGGTTCATAAAGGAGTTCTTCCATGGCAGCAGTTGAAACTGGCGCGCCGCGAAGTCACGGAAAAGTCGCCAAGAAACATAAGAAAAAACGGCGCCTGAGCGTACGGATCGACATGACACCGATGGTAGACGTGGCATTTTTATTGCTCACGTTCTTTATGCTCACAACGGTATTCAGCAAGCCGCAAACGATGGAGATTAACCTTCCGCCGGACGAGACAAAAGTGGAAGTGGCAGAATCGAACTTGCTGACGTTACGTATTGATGCGGAAGGCACCATCTTCTGGAATATGGGAACAGAGCTTCCGAAAAAGATTGCGTTTGCAGAGTTGCGACCGTTGTTGTTGGAACGGAACCGCGTAAACCCCAAACTCATCACTCTCGTGAAGGTTGATCGTGCGGGTACCTATACCATGATGGTTGACGTTATGGACGAGTTAAATCTTGCCAATATCACTCGCTTCAGTCTTGCTCCTATGACTCCCGCAGATCAAGAGCTGCTCAAGAAAGCAGCAACGTCTTAACACCAGGGAAAAGGACACGCTATGCCTATCGAGATGATTAAAACGTTCTCGGTTGACTACGGAGCGAATGAACTCAAAATTGTATATCAGAAATTTCTCACCCGTGGCTTGCTGATAGCCGCGGCGCTCCATCTGAGCGGCATTGGAGGCTATTGGGGCACCGTGTATCTGGCGAAGGAGAATGAGCCAGTACGTACGGTGCGTATTTTGAAATACAGTGAAATGGGACCGCCACCCTCGATTACGAACACTCAGGCAGCTCCTGCTATCGCCGTATCCGCCCCGACTGCAAAACCGAGCGTCGGCATTCCTGTCGCTGTACCCGATGCCGAAGTCAATCCTGAACAAACCATTGCCACCCAACAGGAATTAAGCCAGGCCGTTAACGTTGGGGAAGGTGACGGTTCCGGCGGTGCAGTTGTCGAACAAGACATCCAAGTCGAGAATGACGAACCACCCGAATTTGTCCCCTTCGAAAAATACCCAGAGGTCATAAAGCAAGTTCATCCGAAGTATCCAGACATTGCTCTCCGGGCTGGAATCGAGGGAACTGTGTTTGTGAAAGTGTGGGTCGACAAGGAAGGAAAAGTGCGAAAAGCGGTCATCCTCAAAAGCGATGGCGAAGTGCTCAACCAAGCGGCAATCGAAGCTGTGCAGCAGTGGGTCTTTACGCCCGCACTCATGAACAACGGTCCGGTAAGCGTTTGGATTACGGTTCCGATACGATTTAGATTGCAAGGACGATGATTTCCCACCCCATTCCGTTTTCTGCTGCCATTGGTTATGCGGTTTCAGTCATCACCGCCACGTGCGGGGTGTTTGTCCTCCTGGGCTTTTTTCTCCCCAAAGCAGTGCCAGAAAATGTTCGCATCACGTTTGGCATTGTGATAGTATTATTGGGGATTTATCGATTTGCCGTTACACGACTTCGGTCAACCCAATCGAACCAAGATGCTGATGAGTAGCAGGGGTGTGGTGGCGACCTTCGCGATCCTTTTGAGTGGTTGCAATACGCCAAAGGAAGAGACCCCGACGCGTGGCAGGTTAGAAGTTGCGGTAACGAGGACGCACGTTGCTTTGCTACAGGAAGAAGCAAGGGAATTTAACCGCCTGTATCCCGAAGCAGTGGTCACTGTTACTGCGCGTTCAACCAGAGAAGCCGTCGTAGCGCTCTTGAATGACAGTCTTTCTCTGATTTGTATTGACCGACCCCTGAACGAGGAGGAGCGCACCGTGGCTACACTGGCAAAAATAGAATTTGTCGAAACAAAAATTGCTGAGGATGCTTTGGGGATTATTGTGCACCCCTCAAACCCCATAAATGAAATCTCTCTTCCCTCACTTGAAGCAATATTTCGCGGAGCGGTACGCTCGTGGTCCGGCATTCAAGAGTCGAAACGGTACAAAGGGAGTGGAACGATTGACGTCGTCCTCACCGATAGAAATTCTGGTGCGTACGAACTATTGGCACACACGTTTCTGAAGGCCGCATCTCCGCTTGCGCTTTCTCACACCGTACAATCCTCGGAGGAAATTCTTCGGTATGTCGCGACGCATCCGCACGCAATAAGCGCCGTCTCAGCGCTTGCGTTACGGGATTCTGCTACAGGCGTGAAAGTACTTGCCGTCCAGACAACCGATTCGACAGCTTCAGAACGATTCATCAAGCTGCATCAAGCAAACATCTACAGAGGCTGGTATCCTCTTCGCTATCCCCTGTACTTCTATTCCACTGCTACCCGCAATAGCGTTGCAGCCGGCTTTACCGCCTTTGTTGCCAGTGCACCCGGTCAAAAAATCATCGTCAATGCGGGATTAGTCCCGACGACAATGCCGGTGCGGTTAGTTCAAATCAATGAAAATTAGAATTTCTATGCTCCGTTATCGACTTACGATACCAGTGTTATTTGTTTCAGTGTCATTATGGGGTCAGCAAGTCGACCAGGCACGAGAACTGTTGAAGCAAGGAAAAGCGAACGATGCTATCGTCCGGCTCAGGCAGTCAGTGCAACAAGATCAAGAGAATATCGAGGCTTGGCTGCTCCTTGCTCAAGCGTACCTTCAGGTTGGCAAAGCGGACTCTGCAGGCATTGCTGCGCAACGAGTCATTGAAGAAGAAGACACCACAACGGAGGCGTACCTGCTTGCAGCAAAAGCTGCTGTAGAACAAAAGAATTTCGCCGGGGCAATTGCGTTGCTCCGCAAAGGCTTAAGTGTTCGGAAAATCAATACAGCACCGTTAAATCTGCACCTGGGCACGATACTTCTCGCGAAGGACTCCGTCGATGCAGCGATTGTGGCATTAACGCTTGCAAAGGAGAGCAACCCAAACGATCCTGCCATTTATGAAGGTCTGGGCGACGCGTATTTTCGCCGTGGAGTCAATGGTATGGCAATCATGCAATACGAGAAAGCATTAGAGCTTGACTCCACGAGAGCGAGTTCCCAGTATAAACTTGCCAAGGTATTCCTGAAAGACAGACGCTACAACGATGCAGCGCGCATGTATTTGCATGTAATCCAACGGGATCCTCAGAATTATGCTGCCTATCAAGAAGTTGGCAAGCTGTACTATAGTGCAAAGCAATATGCCAATGCTGCAAAATATCTCTCCATGTACATCGAGCATGTTCCTACGGCAAACGAAGAAACAGCGATGGCCATGGAAGCGCTATTTCTTTCCAAGCAATACGAACAGGCACTCGTTTTTGCGCAGCGAGTTCTCCAGCGCGAGCCCCAGTCGATCAAGGCAAACCGCATTGCAGCCAACGCATTGGTGGAACTCCAACGATACAACGAGGCTCTGCCACACTTCACCAATCTCACAAAGCTCGACTCGCTGCGAGTGGATGACTTAAAACGACTTGGGAAGGCATATGCCGAAACAAAGCAAGATTCTCTTGCCGCGCTCTCGTATGAGCTTGCCGTAAAATTAGATCCAAAAGACGCCGACCTTTACGGCGACCTTGGCGCAATTCTCATGCGAACAAAAAATTATTCCCGCGCCATCTGGGCATTCGAGCAACGTTATACACTCGACCCTTCCGCGGTCAGCGCCTACATCAATTACGGAATTTCGAATATGGCGCTTGCCAGGTGGGATACCGCTCGTGTGGCGTTGAGAAAAGCCCTTGAGCTGCGCCCCCAGTTCCTTACCAGTCATCTTTATCTCGCAAAATGTCTTCTTGCACTTGATTCCCTCCACCAGGCAAAAGAAGAGTATCTGAAAGTTATCGAGCTTGCTGACTCCGCCAGAGAAAAACACAAGAACGAACTCGCCGAGGCTCACGGGATCATCGGCTTTACCTTGTTGTTAGACAAGAAATATCCACAAGCCGAAGAACAATTAACGATCTCGATACGATATAAAACCGACAACCCCCAGACACATCTCTGGCTGGCGCAAGCCCTCGCGTTGCAAAACAAGCGTGAAGAGGCAAAGCGGGAATACAAAATGTGCCTGAAATTAGATCCAAAAAACAAAGACGCTCAAAAGGGGTTGGAAATTCTTGAAGCACAATAAGCAGAAGGGCGCTTTCATGAACTATTTCAGAATGACGACGGCCGTGCTGGCTATTGTGGTTTTTTCGGGATGCACGAAAAAACCGGAACTCGCACCGATTTCCGGATGGGTGCAGTACCACGACCCGTATTTTCAGGGAACATTCAGTTATCCGCAGGGTTGGCACATTGTGGTGGAAGGAACAAAAGTTTCGATGTATTCCTCTCAGGAGGCTGTCGGAAAATTTTTTGATC
>DATMBF010000044.1:0-10528 GCA_035559595.1 Bacteroidota bacterium
AACGATTTCATTCCAATCTGTTTCTGCCGAACTCGGCGCTTCGGCATGGACGGCGGCAATGGCTGCCTGAAGTGTGTAGGGACCCACAGGGGTTGAACGCTCCCGGACCATCCGCAATGCCCGCTCGACGAACGCGACACCATCGCTAATATACGCACGGTTCCACAACGCACGATTCTGATCTTCAAGAAGAATCAAATCTCCTTCAGGCGACATACGGGCAGCACGTCTGGATTCCTGCAAAAGCATCAGCGCAAGGAGACCCATAACCTCCGGTTCGGGCAAAAGTTCGAGAAGCAATCGTCCGAGGCGGATTGCTTCACCGCAGAGATCGGGACGCGTAACGGAATCGCCCGAGGATGCGGAATAGCCCTCATTGAAAACGAGGTAGATGACGTGAAGGACGGTCTCGAGTCGCTCCGGAAGGTCATGCTGTGAGGGCACCTCGTAGGGAATGCGCGCATCCCGGATTTTTGCTTTGGCGCGAACGATGCGCTGAGCAAGTGTGGGAGGAGTTGTAAGGAAAGCGCGAGCGATCTCTTCGGTTGTTAGCCCGCAGACTTCGCGTAAGGTCAGCGCGATCCGTGCCTCAGGCGAGAGAGCTGGATGACAGCACGTGAAGATCAGTCGCAACCGGTCGTCTTCCACAACATCATCGATTCTTTCGGCGGGATCTCTTGTGTCAGCCGCAACGCGCTCCGAAACGGCTTCCAAGCTACCCTCAAACCGCGCCTGTCGGCGGAGTAAATCTATCCCCTTGAACCGCGCTGTCGAAACCAGCCATCCCCTTGGGTTTGCCGGAATACCCTCGCGTTGCCACTGTTCGGCAGCGACGGCAAATGCTTCGTGCATTGCCTCTTCGGCCAGATCAAAATCTCCTAACAAGCGAATCAGGGTTGCGAGAATTCTGCGCGATTCGTTGCGGTAGACGGAATCGAGAACCTTGTGGATTTCCTGTTGAGCGTCTTGCATCACGAACGAAGGAAGTCCTCCAACCTCCTCAGGGCCTCCGGAACAATGGTTCGGCCAAACCCGATTCTAACGTGCTGCGGATAGTCACCATAGATGCTTCCGGGCAAAAGAAGAACACCTGTCTCTGCCAGGAGCCGATCGCAAAAAGTGTCCGCCTCACCGTTGAGCAATCGAGGAAACGCGACTGGACCGGCCTTGGGTCTGCGCCACTCGAATTGCTTTCCGTGGCGCGAGAAAAACTCGTCGAGCAAGCGGACATTATTCTTCAGTACCATCCTGTTGCGAGTAAGAATACTCATACGATTTCGGAGAGCTACCTCTGCAAGAAACTCGCTCGGCGCACTGCTGCAGATTGTGGTGTAATCTTTGAGTTGCATGACTCTTGTTAGAAGATGGTGATTATGCGTTGCCAGCCACCCGATTCTGAGTCCCGGTAGCCCATACGCCTTCGACAAAACTCCCATGGAAACGGCCGTGTCGGTCAAATCGCATGCTGCGGGAAGAGAGTCGTTTGCCTCATACTCCGACTCTCGGTACGCCTCGTCCGAGAAAAGGACGATCCCCTTTTCGTGCGCTACTTGGGCAATCTTCCGTAAATCCTCGATCGAAAGCTGAGAGCCGGTCGGATTATGCGGAGTGTTCAGGATGATTGCTTTGGTATTGGATCGAATACTTTTTGTCAAATTCTCGACCGCCACGCCATCAGGAGCAAGCTCGTTCCATTCTGCCACTTCACAACCAATACTCCGTGGAATCTCCATGAGCGATTGATAGCAGGGGGTGTGCACAATAACATGATCGCCCGGATCAAGAAGAGCATACAGAAGAAGAACAATGGCCTCTTCTCCCCCACTGTGCACCAGAATCTCATCGGAAGAGATGGTTGTGTACATGCGAGCGATCTCTTTTCGAAGTGTTGGATTCCCTTGCGTTTCCGTGTATCCCAGTCTTAACTGCTCGAGTTGTTCCGCTGCTGTCGGCTCGAAGCCCAAGAGTTCTTGAACAGAAAGGGTTTCGCAATCCGAGGCACAGAGGATGAACTTCGCTGTGAATTCGTGTTTGGAGAAGAAACGCTCAAGTTTGAATGGAGGAAGATTCATTTTCTTAAAGCTCCTGTTTGGAGGTCAAGGAAGTGAAGGACTGGAGATTTAAACGTATCCGATTTTGTCCCTAAAAACAAAACATTGGTCTGCAAGACGAACCCGCTCCCCTTTCCCGCTTCAATATTTCCCTATTGTTTGTTTATCAAACCCCTTTTTCTTGCGATTCCGTCGAATAATGGCTACATTTTTTGACGATGAAATTGAGAATTTCCATAGTTTTTGTTGGACTCTTGAATATCCTGACAGCGGTCTCGGCCCAGGACACAAAAGAAAACGCCGATTTCAAGCTTGCCGTCAACCTTTACAATGACAAGCTGTACGACCTCGCCCTCGAACAGTTTCGTCAGTTCATCAACCTCTATCCCAACACCGCGAACGGCATCGAAGCCCGCTTCTACCTCGGTTTGACACAGGCGAAACTCACCAAGCATGATGACGCCCGCTTGACATTTCAAAACTTCGCCTTAGCGTTTCCCGATCATCCAAAGGCTCCGGACGCGTGGTGGAATGTTGGAGAAGCGTACGTGGCAATGAAGAACGTGCGAGAGGCTGCGCTCGCGTTTGAGCGTGTACGAACATTTCATCCAAAGAGCAAACTTGCTCCCGCGGCGCTCGCACGAGCAAGCGAGCTATTTGAGGAAGCTGGCGAAACTGAGACCGCGAAGAGAATCCTCCGGACACTGACACAGGAGTATTCTTCAGCGGATGTTCTCCATCCCGCACGACTAAGGCTCGCGCGACACTTCGTTACCGAAGGTCAGCTTGAACTCGCCCGTATAGAGCTCAAAAAGGTTGTCGACGGAGCAAAGGACTCTGCGTTTCGAGGGTCAGCACTTCTGGAACTTGCGAAGGTTCAACTCGCTCAAGGAAAGATCGATGAGGCTCAGACTTTCCTTCAGGATCTCACACAGAATTACCGAAATACTCCCCACTACTACCCTGCCTTGCTTCTCCTGGGGAATGTTTATAAACAAATCGGAAATTCCGGGGAGGCAATCAAGACCTGGACAAACATCGCCGACGATTCGCTTCGCGCGCCACCTGGTATCCGTCAAAACGCATTGCTCGAGCTGGGGGATCTCAACGCAAGCCGGCGAGATTATACTACGGCACTTCGATTCTACGATCGGGCCAGCCTTTTGCACGGAGATCGAACCGGCGAGGCGTTTTATAAAGCCGGCGTTAGTGCAGAAAAGACGAAACTCTTGACTCGTGCTTCGGACTACTATGCGAAAGCTGTTCAGGATTCCGGCGGGACTATAGACCGAAGAGCAGTTTTGATTGCAGCTTTCCGCGGCGCCCTTATGGCAAAAAACTATTATGAAGCTCTTCGCGTAGCCGACGAGTATAAGAAGAAGTATTCAGGCGACGAGCATCTTCCCAGACTCCTTTTTGAGGCTGGAATCGTTCACCTCCAGCACCTTAAGAACCCGCGGACTGCTCTTGAGTTATTCGATGAAGTCATAACCCACCACGGATCGCACCCCTATGCTGATGATGCGGCCTACGGCGCAGCTCTTGCCTATCATGAATGGGGCCGGTTTGAAGAGGCGATCGAAGCATATCGGGAGCTTGAGAGACGGTTTCCGGCAAGCGAGTTCATCCAAGAAGCCAACCGACGCATCCGCCGTATTCAACTCTTTGAGATGAAGAATAAAGAGGCGGGACTGGAGAAACTTGCGCTGCTGATTGGTGACGTGATTGCTCAGCGGTCGAAGGGAGATCTTGCATTCCGGCTTGGCGAAATCTACTTCCACGATCTGCACGATTACGACAATGCGGCCCGCCAATACACCATTGCCCTCGAAAGCGGGTTGGATGAAACGCTTAAGCAGTCAGCGTTGCTCAATCGCGCAAAATCCTATGATTATCTTGCCTGGCGCGACATGATCGAAGGCCGGTCGAGCCAATTCACACAGCGGGCCATCGCTGCCTACGATTCAGTCGTTGCAAAGTATCCTCTTGGCGAGGCGAGACTGGAAGCCGCTGCAGAGTCGTTTCGACTGAGGATCCAGAATGCTACAAATGCCGCTGAGCTTCGAAAAATGCAGGATGAGATCGAGAAATCGAGCTTACCACTTTCGAAGCGGTTCGATCTTCTCCTTCACGTTGGCGCCCAACTCAGAGACCAAAAGAATTTCGAAGGAGCTCTCTCAGCTTTTCGCATTGCGAATAAACTCACTCCCGAGGGGAATGCCGAAGCGCTCTTTCGACTTGGCAAGACGCTCACCGAAATGGGAGACCGGGACACAAGCATCGCTATTCTGTCCGATTACGTAACTCGATTCCCGCACCATCATCGCGCTCCCGAAGCGTTAAAGATTCTCGCAGAATCCTATGCAGCAGCCGGCAAGGTCGAGCTGGCCATCGGCGCTTTACAGACGATAGAAAAGACATTCTCTTACACGCGATTCTCGGACGATCTACACCTTTTGAGAGCACAAACATATGTCGCAGCGAATGACTATCAAAAAGCCTTGGCTGAGTATGAAAAACACATCCGGCAGGTGCGGCAAGACTATTTCGATTTGAGGGAGATTTCCATTGATCTCCTGATGCAGATGGCTTCGTTGTACGAACAGGCGGGGCTGCGAAGAGAAGCTCAGCGATATTGCGCATTAGTTTTAGAGAAAAACCCTCCAGCAGTACAAGCAGCTCAAATCTATTACTCACTCGCCTCGATTGCCCGCGAGGACCGCAATCTTGAGCTTGCTGCCCGCTACCTTCAAGAAGCAAATCGGCTTGCTCCTGCTTCCGGCGAACAGTACAACAGAGCAGCTCTTGAAGCTGCAGAGCTGCTTTTCCGAACCGAAGATTACACGACAGCGCTTACACGTTATACCGAAGTGGCACAACGAGTGGTCGGGGATAGCCTCCAGCAGTATCTCCAATCGCGCATCATCGTCTGCTATTTCCGGTTGGATAACCTGAAAGAGGCCGACCGTCGCGCGAACACGTTCGTTCGAACGTACCCGAAGGCCGAGAACTACGCCGCCGAATTCGAATACGAACGGGGTCGTTACCATCTGCGTCGTGACGAAGTGGAAGTGGCAGTCAAACGCTTCGAGAATGTGCTGACACGATACGGAAAGTCCCCTATCGCTCCTGAAACCATCTATTGGCTGGCCCGGGCGCACGAGCTTGGTATGAGACCGCAACGGGCAGTAGCGTTGTATGATTCACTCCTCCAACGGTTCCCGAATCACGAAATTGTTCCACGCGCTCAACTCAGTTTAGGCAACGTTTACTACAATCTCGAACAGTGGGACGCTGCGGCGCGACTTTACAAGGCCATTCTCGACAATGAGCGACGTTCGCCCGATTTAGTACAGTATGCCATGAGCAATTTGATCATGGCCTACAAAGAGATGACCCTTTTTGACGCCGCCCTCGATCTGACGAGAAAGTACATTGAGCGCTTCCCCGAAGATCCTGAGCTGGTGAACAAGAAAGTCGATATCGGCGTCCTGTTCCAAAAGCTCGGCTACCACGATCAATCGATCTTTCATCTTCAATCGTTACTGGAAGGAGCAGATGCCGATCTTGAAGCGGAGGTTCGCTACTACATCGGGGAAGCATACTTCTACAAAGGCGACTACCAACAGGCGATCCTCGAGTTCTTGAAAGTCCCTTACTTGGTTACACGACGGACAAAAGTTGATTGGACGGCCACGTCATACTACATGGCGGGTCAATCGTACGAAAAAATGTCAAAGTTCGACCAGGCCATCTCGATGTATAAACAGATCATCGAACGCCCGGGTATCGACCAACAGTTCAAGATTGCAGCGCAAAAAGAGATCGACCGCGTCAACCTCCTCGTCAAATCACGGTAAGGACAATGGGATATATATTCGAAGCGGAGATCACGAGTATCATTCAGACCGTCCTGATCCGGACGATCGGAGAAGGAGATAGCATCCGGTTACGGGATGTCGCGGCCTCGGAAATTCATCCTGCATTGAAGGCATATGTCAAGGCCGAGGTGGAGAAATTGCTGCAGCAGGAGCGCCAGAAGGAGGTTCGCTCAAAGCGGTTCCCCTACTCGCTGCCGGAAATCGATAGCCTTCAGCGCCAGATTGACCTCCTGCTGATACAGGAATACGAATTCACACGAGGAGAGTTCGAGGCCACGATCGACGAAGCCGTACACTTTCAGTTCAATTATTTGTGCCGGCCGCAGTGGACGCTCATGAGCTTTATCTTCGAAAACAAAAGGAAAGCCTCAGCTGAGGATATTGAGCGCAAACTCCGATACTGTGTCGAGTACCCCTATTTCCCAAAGCTCATCAAGCGGTATTTTGTCGACCGCGGACTTGCCGAGGTTTCTTATGAGGAATTTCGGTTTTTGCTGGAAAAGATCGATCGCGAAGTTACCTCCCGGCATTCTCCGCACGAGCTTGCACGAATGACCCGACCTCTGTTGAGTTTCCTGGAAGCCGGTCAGCTCAAACCCAAACAGAATCCCCTCGAGCATACATTGCCTGTCAACGCCGCCATCGTCTTTTTTGAAGATAAGAAGCTTGACGATATCAAATCGGAACTTGAACGAAGACGGGACACCGAAGGAAGGGAACAGATTTCGGTTAGCGAGCTTGGATCACTCATCGAAAGCATTCGTGTCGATAGGTCGCAAGAGCAACCGACACCTTCCTTGATTATCACAAATCCTGAACCCCAGGAAAAACCGGTAAGCGAACTGCGTGATGCCCAGTTGAGTGAGGCAACGGTTGAGCAAATCACTGGTGCCTCGCCTCCTCTCGACAGTGGCAAGTCGGAGGAAACGATCATAGCGAGGGAAGTGGAGGAAGGACCTCGAATCGATCTTTACACTCTCTTTTCGTCGGCAGATCGAAAACTATTCGTGCGGAAGCTCTTTCACAAGAACGAGGCCGAGTTCCGCAATGCACTCGATTCTCTCGAACGTCTTCGTACATGGGAGGAGGCGTCACGTCTTCTCGATCAGATCTTTCAGGCCAACAATATCGATCCCTTCTCGAAGGAAGCTATTCTGTTCACGGATCTCGTTCATTCTCGCTATAAGACCTCTTCATCCACTCGTTCCGCGCTCGGATCATGAGCCAGCCGGAAATCTCCTCTTTTCTTCTCCTCCCAATCCTTTATGCAGTTCATTGACGAAGCAACGATCTACGTTCAAGCGGGAAGTGGCGGAAATGGCTGTATCAGTTTTCGTCGCGAGAAGTTCGTTCCAAAAGGCGGACCCGACGGCGGAAACGGTGGGAACGGCGGCAGTGTGATCGTCAAAGCCGACAAGCAACTCAACACGCTTCTCGATTTCAAGTACAAGAAGATCTACAAAGCAGAACGTGGTGAACACGGAAGAGGCAAGAAACAGGATGGGAAATGGGGAAGAGACATCATCCTCAAGGTTCCCTGCGGGACGATCGTGAGAGACGCTGTGACGAACGAGATCCTTGCCGACCTCACAGAACAGGGAACTGAGGTTATCGTTGCACGCGGCGGAAAAGGAGGAAGAGGGAATGCTGAGTTTGCAACCTCAACGAACCAGGCCCCACGCATTGCCGAGCCGGGAACGCCGGGCGAAGAACGCGAGCTGATTCTTGAACTCAAACTTCTTGCCGATGTGGGACTGGTTGGATTTCCAAACGTGGGGAAATCAACACTGATCTCCGTTATTTCAGCAGCGAAGCCGAAGATTGCAGACTACCCATTCACGACATTGACGCCGAATCTTGGCATCGTCCGTATTGCTCCGGGCAAGAGTTTTACAGTCGCCGACATCCCGGGGATCATCGAAGGAGCTCACGCCGGCAAAGGATTGGGCCTGCAATTTCTCAAACATATCGAACGAACACGAGTACTGGCGTTCTTGGTAGAGTCGACGTCTGAGCATCCGAAAGAGGATTTCAACATTCTGACGAACGAACTCAAGTCATACAACCCGTCGTTATGGAAAAAACCGTCTATGGTTGTTCTCACGAAAACGGATCTCCTGGACGAAGCTGATCGAAAAAGACTTCGGAAGGTCTCGTTCGGGAAGACAATACCCGTTTTTTCTATTTCGGCTGCAACGAGGCAAGGAATAGAAGAGCTCGTTCAGGAAATGTGGAAGATGCTTCAAAAGAACTCATGACGAGCGCACGCGTAACACCGGGAAGAGTCGGGATTGTCCTTGGCACGCTGACCCTCATTCTTGTTGCTGTCGTTCTTGGTGGATTGTCGGTGGGCGTCAGCCTCTTCTCCCCTCTCGAAGTCATGCGCGCGCTGTTTGGTTCTGCCGATGATGCGATGACGGTCATCATCAGGGATCTTCGACTGCCCCGGGTACTGCTCGCGCTTATCATCGGTGGCGGCCTGTCGGTCGCAGGCGCCACGTTTCAGGCATTGCTCCGCAACACACTCGCGGAGCCGTACGTGCTTGGAATCTCCAGCGGTGGAGCCGCGGGAGCGGTCGTCGCGGTTATCCTGCAGGCGGGCTCTCTCGCCCTGCCGGTTTTTTCTCTCGTCGGATCGGGACTCGTGATGATACTTGTCTACTCGCTTGGCCACAGGCGCGGCTTTCTCGACCCAAACTCACTGCTTCTCTCGGGGGTCATGGTGGGTGCTTTCTTTAATGCCTTCATCCTGTTGATCGTCGCCGTCTTCAGTCAGGAGACGAGAACAGCTTACCTCTGGCTGCTCGGCAATCTTGCCGGGGCAGACTTCGCTTCGGTCGGAATCGTCTCCGTGTTCATTCTTCTCGCCTCAAGTATTCTCGTTCTCCACGCGAAGTCCTTCAACTTGATCGCTATGGGTGAGGAGAGTGCAATGTTCCTGGGAGCGGACGTTGAAACGCTCAAGCGACTTTCGTACATAGCGGCGTCGGTGGTTACCGGCCTTGCTGTTTCTGTCAGCGGAGTGATCGGGTTTGTCGGACTCATTGTTCCTCATTCCTGCAGGCTGCTCTTTGGGCCGGATCATCGTTTGCTTCTGCCGGCTTCATTTCTGGTTGGGGGATCGTTTCTGATCCTGTGCGACATTATTTCCCGCGTGGCGCTTGCGCCGACGGAAATCCCCATCGGCGCAATCACTGCTGTTCTTGGTGCTCCGTTCTTCATTGTTCTTCTGAAAAAAAGTTCGTAAGCGGGAATTCCAAAAGGCCCGTTCTTGTTAGATAGCTTTGGCATTCGCCAATATCGTTGATGGAAATTCGTCTTAAAAAGAAAACGAAAGAAACTATGTCCCAAAGTCGTCGCAAATTCATTTCTACGGTAGGCCTCGGTCTTGTTGCTCCAGCAACGTTTTTGCCTCAGGATGTACGACCCAAACGTTCGCGTTGGGATCTTATTTTTTCCAGTCACGAAACCGAGCCGGCCACGCTCAAGCCGAATCCCGCCTCCTGGGAGAACAGCACGATCACCGCTGCATGGATCGGTCACGCCACGGTATTGATCAATTTTTTCGGGACGAAGATCATTACCGATCCGGTTTTCTCCAACCGTATTGGCATCAATCTGCTCGGTCTGACCACGGTCGGCCCAAACCGTCTCGTCGCTCCAGCGATGACAATCGAAGAACTTCCCTCCATCGATCTCATCCTGCTTTCACATGCCCACATGGATCATCTCGATGGACCTTCGCTGGCAAAATTTGGTCGCGATATTCCGATCATCCTTGCAAAGAACACCATTGATGTCATCGACCACTTTGGTTGGAAAAAGGCATATGAATTAGATTGGGGAGAGAAGATTGTCGTTGCAGATGTCGAAGTCGAGGCGATACGTGTAAAGCATTTCGGATGGAGGTATCCATGGGAGGTTGATCGGTCGAGGGGGAATTGGAACGGGCGGAGCTTCAACGCCTATGTGATCTCAAAGAATGGAAGAAGAATTGTGTTCGGCGGAGACACGGCTTATCAGGAGTATTTCAAAGAAATCGAGGACAGCAAGCAGCCAATTGACCTGGCGATGATGCCCATAGGGGCATATGATCCATGGATATTCAATCATGCCAATCCGGAACAAGCGCTTGAGATGACGCATCATATGGGCGCGCGGGCGATTCTCCCGATGCACTGGAGAACATTTGTTCAAAGTGATGAGCCCACGATGGAGCCGATTGAGCGATTGAAGAAAGCAATAGCGAGTTCCAACATCGAATTGGCGCTCGACACTATCGGCCAAACATGGAGTGTGAACAAGGAATCGATTATCAAGCAAGAACTTCCTTGACTCTGCGCTGAATACTGGCTATATTGTATTGACGATCGCGGGGTGGAGCAATTGGTAGCTCGTCGGGCTCATAACCCGAAGGTTGCAGGTTCAAGTCCTGCCCCCGCTACACCAACGATAGAAGATTCCGATGGTAACAAAGCAGTCATCGCAGGATGGCTCACCATCGGAATTTTCATTATGTAGCAGAGGGCACGGTTCTTGTCCCTGTCGACGTGGATGCCGAGGACGAATTGGCGAATCCAGCGTTTCTTCTCAAAG
>DATMBF010000045.1:0-31030 GCA_035559595.1 Bacteroidota bacterium
TGATGCGAGTTTGAGCCGCTACAAGGGGACACTGAACTCCGATCACGCAACGATCTGGCAGACGGGGACGCCAGCTAGGTTTTTGAGATTCGATGGCGTGAACGACACTTGTAGTTTTGGGAATCCGCCAATTCCATTTACGGATTGTATGATTGAGTTATGGCTTCGACCTACGGGTGCAAATGGTACATCATTGTTTATTATGTCAAAGATTTCTGGTACTACTGGGTTCGAGATAATTAGAAATTCCACAAATACTTTAAGACTCGATATCGGTGACGGTGTGAACACTATCAGCCTCTATAGCGATGGAACCCTGTTGCAGAACACGTGGGGGCATGTTGCATATGTTATACGCCGAACGGGTGGAAATGGAATCATTTTTCTGAACGGCTCTCAGAGTGGTGCTGGTTTATCCCTGTCGGCCATCGGGTCTATCAACAATACAGCAAGTCTCGAATTGGCAAAAACGGGATCGATTTTTAGTCAAGTAGATATTGGTGCATTTCGGATCTATGATTTCGGTTCTGGTCAAATGCCAGTTAATATCGCGCAGGTAATCAAGAATCACTTCGAGTTCGAGCGAGGCTTCTATGGAGTCTAATCGTTATTACTTAGTTGGGCGGGCTGACGTGTTGCGCTTGCTCTTCCCCGATTACTCAGGCAACGACGAGCGTTTCTCACTTGATGGAACTCAGGTGATCTATGAAGTCAGGTTCACTGATGAACAGCGGGATACATTCATCAGTGACAATCCCAACGTGAAAGTTCTCACACATGCCGAGGCTCTTGAGCTTCTGCATTCACCGGAGTCTGAGGGCATTTGGTATAAAAAGCCTGTCGCAATGGAGTCTGAAGAATGACATACATGATCGGCAAACGAGAATTTCGCCTTCGGAAGACACGTCTGCTCGAATATGGTTGGATACTGAAACTTCTTGAACGATTCAAGATCGATTTGCCCGTGAAAATCGATGCCGAAGGGCAGATGGCTCTCTTCGTCGGTAAATTCTTCGATCAACTTATCAGTACACGAGTGCTTGTTGATTTTCTACTCATTGTACTAGAGCCTGTAACAAGATCGCATTGGTTGTCACTCATCAGGTTTCTCAAATTCAATTGGTTTTTCTCTCTCTTCTTTAGTCGTATCCCCGTTCCAATCCTTTCGCGCGTCGACGACGAGACTGCTCTGAAGGCTATCACCGATTTTTTTTTAACGAAGAAGGGACTCTTGGAGCGTTTCAGCGCAGATTTCGCGAGCTTGATGAACGCGAAGCGGTGATCAAAAGGATCTGGGCTCAGAAGAATCTGCCAGACCCAGAGTACATCATCCCCAAGCTCGGCTATTATGATTCGCTCCTCTGCTCGGCCGCACAGCGTGACCCAACGAAGTACAGAATTGTTGAGCAATGTTATTTGGAGGACGTTCTCAACATTGTGTATCTCAACCGGATCGATATGTTGAATCAAAAAATAAGCATCATTGCATCTTTACCTGACGACTGATGGCACAACAAGGCGTTGAAATAACCATACGCTTCAACACGAAGCCAGCGGCAGACGCAATGCAACAGCTGCTGCAGATCGTTGACCAGGTGGGTGGCAAGGTTGAAGAAATGCCAACACCGATTCCACCTACTGCCCCCAGCGATATTGATAAACTTGGTAAAAGCTCGACGAATGCGCGGTTGGCTTTGCAACAGCTCACATTTGTCATTTCCGATGCGCCGACGTTCATGACAAATTTCCGTTTCGGGATGATGGCCGTTGGCAACAATCTTGATATGGTTGCGCGGACAATGCTCCAGTTGCGCGAAGAGACGAAACAGACTGGGCAAACGATGTCAGGAGCGTTGGTTCAGTCTTTGAAAGGGCCTGCGGGGGTTATCCTTGCGCTATCGACTTTGATTGCGCTCCTGCAAGTGTTACCAGAGCTCTTCAATAAGAGTCGCCGAGCCGCTGAAGATGCAGCGGAGAAGGGATTGGATGAGTTTGCGCGGAGAGTGAGGGAATCAAGTACCGAGGTAGTAAAGGCATCTCTTGCTGAGATCCGACAACGCCTAGGGGAAAACCAGAAAAGACTTGATGAACTCAAGAAGAGCAGGGAAGAGGCCGTTCTGACCGCTGGCTTCGCGCCTGGATCTGATACGTTAGACAAGCTTGATGCCGAGATCGCCAGACTTACGACGATAATTGCCGATGAGAAAAAAATGAAGGATATACTGACTGGCGAGGGTATAAAGAGAGAAGAAGAATTACAAAAGGGGTTGCGTGGACAACTCGATGCTCGCAAAAAAAATCTTGAGGCTCAACTTGACGAGGCGAAAACCGAGGGAGAAATAGTTCGTCTAAATCGCGAGATCCACCAGGTGGAGCAAGAAATACAACGGCTCAGAGAGCTTGGTGTAGTAACGGAAGAACAGTTGCTTCAAAAACTGAACGATACGATTGACGAAGAGGTTGAGCAACGCGCATTGATGCGTGAGATTAACGATAATGTAGTCCTTGCCGATATAGACATTGTCGAGACATCTCGTCAACGCTTCGAAATTGGTGAGCTCACAATCGGTCAATACAAAAAGATCCTCGAATCGGAGCTGGCGATAGCGACCGAAGAGGAGAAGCGCGTTAGAATCAAGTCCGCGCTCTTGCAGTTTGAGGCACAGGAATTA
Source organism: Bacteroidota bacterium (assembly GCA_035559595.1). Taxonomy (GTDB): domain Bacteria; phylum Bacteroidota; class Ignavibacteria; order UBA10030; family UBA10030; genus DATMBF01. Next base: position 2,673 of record DATMBF010000045.1, read on the forward strand.
CTCAGTACAAAAAATCTCATCATCGACATGGGTCAGACAGCCCAACAGGTGCTTGGGAATGAGGCATCCAGAGGATTCATGCGGGCTTGGGAAAACACGTTTGGAGAAATCAACTCTGTCTGGGAGAATCTCGTAAGTTCTATGGTTAATATGCTCATTCAACGATTGATGCAGGCCGCTGTTGCTGATACGCTATTTTCGCTATTCAAAATTGGTCAGGGTCCAACCGGATTCTTCTCGTTCATCGGTAGTATTTTTGGGGCGGCAGAAGGTGCTGTTGTTACGAGACCAACGATGCTCGTTGCAGGTGAAGCGGGGACGGAGGCCATACTTCCGATCTCGAAACTGCCAACCTTCTTACCTCAGGTGACACAATCTACGGATAATTCGGTTGTGATAGCTACACTTAATCGCCGTCTTGAATCGGTTATCGATGTTTTGCAATCATGGCCGACTGTATTGAGGCTCGATCAACGAGGCATCTCTCGTTTTGTCGAGTCCGAACAGAGGATCAGATCCAATCGCCTGGAGTAAGATGTGGCGTTCACCAGTTATAATTTCCCGGACATGCCATGTAAGGCCGGAACGGCAAAGATCACACTCTTTGCCGATACCGGGCTAGGAACACTCACACTCCCGAAGCAAAAAACATTTGTCAACTTCGATGATGCGGTTGACCGTTTGGTTGATAAGCCTGGTGTATTTGAGGTAGAGAATCTTTCGCTGACTATCATTGACGATTACTCCACCTACAGCGAGGGGTTTTGGAATAAAGTTCTTGCTCTGCCTGCGCAGCTGCGTATCTATCTCAACGAGGGTGGTTCGGATACATATTTTTTCTGGGGCGAGGTGGATCCCACGACGATCGATTGGGATGTTAAAAAGTTCAGCGGACAAGTTCGGCGTATTTGCACCTTTACACTGATCTCAATTTTGAATGTCCTTAAAGTCGAAGCCATCGATGCATGGCTCGATGATGCGTTTTCGCGACGCGCTACGACAGGTCTTCAATTTGATGGGAATATCTATAGCGCAGTCCCTATGACTACCTTCCTTGCAAGTGCTATGAAGGTATCAACGAATGCATCTACTTTCGACATCAACGATGTTGAATTCATCTTCGGAGGGGGAACTGATATTCAATTCTTCTCGGGGGGAGTTTGGTATGACATCACCGGGACTTCGATCCCTACGGAAGTCGATAACGGTGTGAATCCCAACAATGACATTCGCCGAACTGGAATCTTCGACAACTCAGGTGGAACGTACCCATGGCAAGGCAAATACAAAACCATTTGGAACGCTATTTTGAAAATCGCGAAGAATTTAGGTTTCAGTCCGAGGATATATTACGACATCACGAATTCGAGATACAGGCTTCAAATGCGTCAGCTTGGTAGGGGATATGCAGGCACAGTGACCCCCGAAAAAGAAATGGCGGAGAGACACAATTTGAATGATAACGATCTCAAAGTCAATGGTGTAATTGTTTCGCCAAACCTCTACATCATTCGCGCCCCCTCCAATTCTGCAACAGACCAGATTTGGTATCATAAACGTTACGGGATTGAGGATAGCGAAAACCCGATTCCAGATCTTGAGTTCGAGATCAAAATTGATCTACTCTTCGTGATGGAGAGCTTTTGTCGGCCGAACGGTTCAGCCTTTACTGACATGCGATACTGGAAGTATACGGCGGGGAGTTATCAGACGGTTGGGTCCAACAAAAAAATGCAGCGTGCGATTGCTGGTTACTACTGGTTCAGGTATTCCGGCCAGTTCCGGGCAATCCGGGCGGTTTATCCTACGCTGAAAGCGTCAGATGGTGTGACTCTGAGCCATAGAAATCTAGTGCCCCTGTGTCGTACGACGATAGACGGGGTCACCTATTACGCCCAAGAGGTTACCAAAAACCTCACTACAGGTCAGGCCACAGTTTATTGGATTAAGGAATAGTCTGTCAGTCTGGCAGATTCGCTCTCGTCTCAAATACCTGACAATTTTTTCTCAGATTCGTGGCAACTTACAGTGAACTTTACGCCGTCAAACTACGGAAGGTTTCAAATAGAGTCAAGAAGAATCTCTAGCAAGGTTGTCAAATGGCGAAGGGAACTCTATCGCCCATGAAGGAGAGTGCGACTGCAACCCCTCAACACAATCACTCTTACGCCATTATCGCCACCACTCTCTCCTGCATTGGGAGGCCTGTGACAATCACTTCGTTGGAAGGTGAGATATAAACATCGATCTCTGATCGGATGCCGAATTTCCCCGGCAAATAGATTCCCGGTTCGATAGAAAATGACGATCGTGGCAGAATCCGCCGGTCATCATGCGTCTCGAAATTATCCATGTTCGCACCGTTGGCGTGGATCTGCTCACCAATCGAATGTCCGGTACGGTGGACAAAATACTCAGCATAGCCCTTTGCCTTGATGAAATTCCTCGCTGCGTCGTCGACTTCGTAACCGCGAATCGTCTTTCCTGCCTTCAACGAGTCCTGAGCGAACTTCAGAGCGGCATCCCTTCCTCCCTTTACAACCTCAAAAACCTTTTGATACTCATCCGGCACCGACTCTCCCACAAAACCCGTCCACGTAATGTCCGCATACACCGATCGCGGTTTGTTCTTCTTTGCCCACAGATCGATCAGAACGAAATCGCCCGGTTTGATCGGCGAATGTACTTCTTTTGTCGGCTCATAATGGGGATTGGCGCTGTTGGCATTGACAGAGCAGTTCGGATCGCTCTCTGTGGTCAGCCCACGCGCTTTGAACTCGCTAAGCATAAACTGCTGCACATCATATTCCGTCACAGCCTTCCCATCTTTCACACAGCGCTTTATGAAGCTGAACACAAGGTCGACAATCTCTCGCAGATGTTGTGCCGTCTCGAAGTTGTCTCTTGCTTGCACATCATCCCAGCACGCTTCGAATCGCGCAACAAGGTTGGCCGACGAAATGATCTCGACCTGCGCATCCCTTACCAGTTCAAGCGTTCCGGCATCAACAATGGAAACATAGGGAATTGCATTCCGCGGGGAGTACTCCATTGCAACTCTCTTCGAACCACGCACCAACGCCCTTAACTGCTCCTCCAATGAACGCCATGTGGCATAAATCAACTTCTCACCGGGCAGAACATCGAGGTTCTCCTGTTCGATGGCATGGACGAGCTTGCGCGGCGATCCCGCAGCAGGAATAAAATAAAAGTACCGCCTCGTGAACATGAGATGGGAGGGTAGATTGAGAATCCGGCTGGCAACGGGATTCGATCCACGGAAGTTATACAACAGCCATCCATCAACCCCCTCCTCTTGCAACACTGCCTGGATATCCTGAATCTTCTTTTGATGCTCTACGGAAACGTTCATCTCTTAAGCCTTTCGATTCTCAGACTCTATGTGTTGGTTGGCGATTCAATATAGCTCTCCGCAAATAAAAAAGCCCGCCGCAATCGAGTCGGGCAGGCTTTGGCAACTTCTTAATGAATCTATTCTTCTACAGGAACGAGCTGCTTTCTCTTCGCGTAAACCTCCTGGCCATTCCTTCGCTTACGCTTGTAGGCTGTCTCAACAACCGGGGCTCCCGTTCGCTCCTCTTCAACATCGGGATAGGTATAGATCTCGTATTTGTAGTTTCGCAGGATGATGTTTTTCCCATTTCGGCCGAGCACGTACTGAGGCAGAAGTGGAATCTTGCCACCCCCACCGGGCGCGTCAATAACGTAATACGGAACCGCCAGCCCCGATGTGTGTCCGCGTAGCTTATCCATAATCTCAAGACCAACGCGAACCGGCGTGCGGAAGTGGTTCGTCCCCTTCGTGAGATCGGCCTGGTAGATATAGTACGGTCGCACACGCATTTTCAGAAGCTTGCGGTGAAGCTCAAGCATGACGTCCGGATCATCGTTGACGTTTTTCATGAGGACGGCTTGGTTGCCGATGGGACATCCGGCGTCGGCAAGCATTGCGCAAGCTTTCTCGGCTTCCGGTGTGCACTCCCACGGATGGTTGAAATGCGTGTTCACATAAATTGGGTGATACTTCTTCAGTATACGACACAGCTTCGGTGTGATGCGCTGCGGCAGAACACACGGCATCTTTGTGCCCAGACGAATGATCTCAACGTGAGGAATCGCCCGCAACCCCGCCAGAATACGCTCAAGAACATAATCCGTGACCATCAACGGATCACCACCTGAAAGGACTACGTCCCGCACTTCGGGATGCGCGGCAATGTAGTCAATACCGTCCTGTATCCACTTCGAGTTGATTTTGCTCGAGTCGCTCACCTTGCGCTTGCGGGTGCAGAAACGGCAATACATGGAACACTGGCTTGTCACGAGAAAAAGAACGCGATCGGGATAGCGATGTGTAATACTCGGGACCGGACTGTCCGCTTCTTCGTTCAGCGGATCTTCCGGAGCGCTTTGGTCCTCAAGCTCGATTGCATCGGGGATGCACTGATTCCAGATCGGATCTCCCGGATAGCGAATGAGACTGAGATAGTACGGATTGATCCGAATGTGGAAAAGTTTATTCAACCGCTCGGCCAGCTCTTTGTCGAACCCGAACCGCTCCACCAGATCCTTGCCGCTGTCGATGCTCTGTCGCAACATTTCTTGCCAGAGTTCCATCAGAACGTGATGCCCTCCTTAAAGGTATCGAGTGTAGATAATTAAATCGTCCCCGGGCGCATAGTAATCGTTAACCCGCGCAGACGCCGTGAAACCTGCTCGTTGATAAAACGCATTCGTTGCCGCATACTTTTCTTGTGACGATGTCTCGGCAAGGATGAGTCTCCCTTGCTGAGAGCGGACCAGGTCTTCGCAATGCTTCATCATCTCCCGACCAATCCCCTTTCCCTGATGGCTCGGATGGACAGCAATCCAATAAAGGTCAAACGCACCTTGCGTCATCGGCGTTGGCCCGACACAATAATAACCGCGCACCGTTCCATCCTCTGTTATGGAGGTGTACATCATATAATCCTGCTGATGCGGTTCGTTCACAACAATTTCCATGAGCTCAACCGCGACTTCGATCTCGTCCGGACGGAACATTCCCGTCGCCCGAAGAATTTCCGTCATCGGTTCGATGTCCTCGCGATGAAAGGGGCGAATCGGCATGCTCATTCATGGCGCCCGTTCCAGCGCATACTCGATGATCTTCGCTATCGTTTCCTCGAATGACAGCCCATGTGCGCGTGCCGATCGCGCAAACCCGGCGTCGTCCGAGATGTCGGGATTGGGGTTGACCTCAAGGACGTACGGAATTCCATTCTTCAGCCTTATATCGACCCTCGCGTAGTCCCTGCATCCCATGATCTGATACACTCGGAGTGCAATTTCTTTCACCCTCTTCTCGCACTCGGGGGTCAACTCAGCAGGACATTTACCGACCGTTCCCACAAACTCCGCTGTTCCCTGCATCCATTTTGCGTTGTACGTTACGATCTTTGGGTAATCCGAAGGCAATCCGGAGAAATCAATTTCCGAAATCGGCAGAATAATCGGCTTCTTGTTCCCCATGATCGCAACGTTCAACTCTCTTCCGTCAATATATTCCTCCACCAGAGCAGGCTGATCGTAATCCTGAACGACTTTCCGAACACGCTTCTTCAGCGCGGCAAGATTCTCCACGACGGAGTCCTTTTCGATCCCGACGCTTGCGTCTTCGCGCGAAGGCTTGACGATCACCGGAAAGGTCACATCGGGTTCATCACCGCTGAGCTCGGTCGGACTTTTGACGAACAGAAATCTTGGTGTGGGGATCTTGTGAGCCGTCAGGATCTCTTTTACCCTGACTTTGTTCAAACATGTGCCAAGGGCAAACGCACTCGCGCCTGTGTAGGGAATTCCCATCAGCTCATATATTCCCGCCACATGCATTTCGTGGATTGATTCGTTGCCGACCGACTCGCACAGATTGAAGATGACATCCGGCTCCTGATCTTCCAGAAACTTAATGAGCCGTTTCACATCACCGTTCATGTTATAAAGAGAGGCCTTATAACCCATCGACTCGAGCGCACTTTGCACGTGTTCCCGCTCTTCGAGTACGCCCACCTCGGACAGATCCACTAATTCACGCTGCACACTGGCAAGAACTTGCTGTCGATTCGCGAGTTCATGAATCTTACCGGTTTCCGAGATGTACTTTCTCCCACTCCCTGCCTGGAGCGTCGGCTCGTTAAAGACAATGGCTACATGAACCTTCTTTTTCATGGAGTCTCCCGGAGAGATTTGCTAAGAAACAAAGCTAAATTGTTCATAGAGAAGGAATTAGATGATCCCATATCGAGTAGCCGCCGCTTCTAACACTCTGCGAATCATAGAGTTATAAGAAATACCTGCAGCGCGAGCGGCTTGCGGAAAACAGGAATGTTCTTCGGGATTTGGGAGAATTCCGGGAAGCGGGTTGAGTTCAAGAATGTAGGGCGTGCCCCCTCCGTCCAATCTGACATCAATTCGGCACCAATCACGACAGCGGAGCACATTGAAAGCCTTTCGAGAGAGTGCAGCGATTTCGTCGGTCAGGCTCTGTGGGATCTTCGCCGGGCATTCATGCACATCAATCGGACGATCGACTTGATCCCAGATCCACTTGGCCTCGTAGGAATAGATAGGAGTCACTCCGGCAGGAAGTGAATCAAACCGGATTTCGACGATTGGGAGAACGGTAAGGTTTGGCTCGTTGCCAAGAAGCGCTACGGTGAATTCGCGTCCGGGTAGAAACTGCTCGATCAACGCAGGCTCTTCGTACTCGAAAAGAATCCTTTCGACCTGCTGGCGGAGATCGCGTCTCGAATGAACGACGGAATTATTGAAGATCCCTTTACTTGATCCCTCATGCAACGGTTTGACGATGAGGGGAAAGGGAAGCTTGACCTCAGGGAGTTCTTTGAGAGATGAAACAACAGAAAACTTTGGTGTCGGGATATTGTAATACGAGAGGATTTCTTTTGCCCGCGACTTATCGAGGCAAATACCGAGCGTGACGGGGTCGGAGCCGGTGTAGGGAATGCCGAGCATCTCAAGAATGGCCGGGACTTGAGCCTCCCGGGAGACACCGCGCATCCCTTCGGCAATATTGAAGGTAATTTCTGGTTGAACCTGAAGGAATTTCTGGAAGCACTCTTCGTCTGCTTCGATCAACGTGACGTCGTGCTCTTCTTCCAGCGCCGTCTTGACGGCAAGGATGGTTTCTTCAGTATCCCACTCCGCGTATGTATCGGCTCTCTGCGCTTGAAGTTTCATTCGCCGGAGAACCACATCATTCTCCGTCTGCTCCTCTTGCTCCATCACTCGTGGCGAACGTTCTTCATCTGTGTCTCTCTTCATATTATATGCGAGAGCCACATGCATTCGCTTATGCAAGCAGTTCGTTCAACCTTTCGATTGGTGACGAATCGTATCAATGAACAGAAGCAACTGTTACAAATATAACGATTTGATACTCGTTGTCAAGAAAAAAGTGCATCATCGATCACTTTTTGTCGATCGAGACTTGACAAGAGGAAGAGTTGAGGAGAGGAAGATCGAGGAGAAGAGCGACATGAGAGGAGTCGATTCGTGAGTGTGAAGAGGACGAAGGGAATATTGGAAGAGGGATGACGGTAGTGAGGATGATGAAGCGATGTTACATCCTCATGGTCGACCGAATCGCTAAGCTGCCGACTCACTGATCTGCTGACTGTCTGACAAGCAAATCAGGCTACCTCGCCGACCGGCTCCTTTATCCAAACTTCATCCCGCACTTCGGACACTCGGTGGCATCTTCAGCAACTTCCGTCCCACAGTTCTCGCAGAAGAATTTCGAGTCAGGAACTTGCCCGGCAGGTGGTTCGGACTCCTCTTCGACCTCTTCGGGGTGCTGACTGGTGGGGAATGGGGCTTCTGACGCGTCTTCTGTACGTTCTCGCGTTGACCACCATGCCCGCAAGGCCCCGGCGAATGCAAAAAGGGCAATCAGCGCGCTGATAAACGACTCATCGCGAATCGCATCCAATAAGAAGAACGCAGCCACAAGAAGTCCGATAAGCGCCGATAGCAATCCCGCTCCACTCCTGCCATTTGAGCCCGAGGAATCGAGAAGATCGCGCAACTTATCGAAGAAGGACTCCTCCTCAACATAGCCGCAATGCGGACAAAACGTTACAGCCTTATGGCGAACTCCGCCGCATCGTCTGCATTCCACCTGTTCATTGATATTTGAGGTTGCCATTGTTATCCAACCGAAGCGAAGTTCAACAACTGCGCGTACTGCCGCTCGAACTCTTGCCTGAGGCCCGCGTTGGAGGGCAGTCGCAGATGGGGATCTGAGTCAATGAGGCGAAATGCCGATTTCCGCGCAAGTGTCAGAAGCTCGCCGTCACGCACAAGATTCGCCAGCTTGAACTGCGGAAGACCGCTTTGTTTCGTCCCGAAAACCTCCCCCGGCCCGCGCAGTTCCAAATCAACCTCCGCGATACGAAAACCATCCGTCGTCTCCACCATCGTCTCCAGTCTCTTTCGCGCATTCTGCTTCTCCACAAGAACCGTTTGACCATCCTCCCCCTTTCGCCTCCGGTCAAACCAGGCATAGTCGGCAATAAGAATGCAGTACGATTGATCCGCTCCGCGCCCTACCCTGCCACGCAATTGGTGTAGCTGAGAAAGTCCGAACCTTTCCGCATTCTCAATGATCATGACCGTCGCATTGGGAATGTCTATTCCCACTTCGATGACCGTCGTCGCGACGAGAATCTGGTATGCTCCATCCTTAAATCGGCTCATGACCTCATCCTTCTCTTCTGTCTTCATCCGGCCATGGAGTAAACCGAGCCTGAACTCCGGGAACACCTCTTTCTGCAATCGCTCGTACTCCGCCACCGCCGCTTTCAAATCAACCTTCTCAGACTCTTCAATAAGCGGGAAGACGATATACGCCTGCCTCCCGCGTTTTACCTCTTCCCGGACGAAATCGAACACTTTCTGTTTTTGCTCTTCCAAACGAACCGCAGTCTTAATCGGTTTTCGGTTGGCCGGAAGTTCGTCAATGACGGAAACGTCCAGATCACCGTACAGGGTGAGTGCAAGCGAGCGCGGAATCGGCGTGGCAGTCATGACAAGAACATCGGGATTCGTTCCCTTCTGCCGCAACTCAGACCTTTGCAGTACTCCGAAGCGATGTTGTTCATCAATCACCACAAGCCCCAGTTTCGCAAACTCTACATTTTGCTCCAGCAGAGCATGTGTCCCAACAACAATCTGTGCACCGCCACTTCTGATGTCTTCAAGAATCTCCTCCCGAAGCTTCTTTCGTTGTCCGCCGATCAAGAGACGAAATCGAACCGGCAGTTGGCCGAGGAAGCTCCGCAACGTGCGTGCATGCTGTTCCGCCAGAATCTCCGTCGGCGCCATGAAAGCCGCCTGGTAACCATTGTCAACCGCAAGAAGCATTGCCAGCAACGCAACAATCGTTTTGCCGCTGCCGACATCTCCTTGAAGCAGACGGTTCATCGGTTTATCGGACTTCATATCTTCCGTGATTTCTTTGATCACCTTCCGTTGGGACGACGTGAGCTGGAACGGAAGAGAATCGACAAGCTGGCGAGCAAGCTGACTTTCCACGCGGAACGAAATCCCAGGCATCTGTGTCTTCAAAGCCCGCTTGCGGAGCGCCAGCATGAGCTGGAAATAAAAGAGTTCGTCAAACTTGATGCGCCGTCGGGCGGCCTCGAGATCGGCTGGATTGGCAGGAAAATGAATGCTCGCAATGGCCCTTCTGAGATCAACAAGGTTAGCCAGCCGCTTGATCTCCTCTGGTAACGGATCGCCGATTTCATCAATGTGCCGACTGACAGCCTGGCGGAGAATCCTCCGGAAACCACGGCTATCCAGCCCGATCTTCTGGAGCTCGGCGGTCGAAGGGTACTTTGGAATGATCGAACCGGTGTTGAAGAGTTTCCCCCAGTCCGGCTCATCCTCCTCGAGAGCTCCCCGCAGCCGATCGAACTCTGGATGCACAAACTGAGGCCGGCCAAGCTTGTCGGCTTGCGGAATTGACGAAACTGCAAGCAACTCTCCCACTTCAAAGGCATCCTTGTACCACTGCACGCCCTCAAACCAGACACATTGCAGGTATCCCGAATCATCTTTGAGCGTAATGAAGAGAACGATTCTGTTCGAACGACGGGAACGCCGTGCTTCTTTGCGGAAAACCTCGCCAATGACGGTGACTGACTCTTTCCGCCCAGCGTTTTCACCGGAAATCCATCGTCGGAGATCAGCGATCTTCACGATCGTTCTTCGATCAAGATAGTCGCGCGGGAAGTAATAGAGAAGGTCTTTGACGGAACGAAGGCCCATTGCCTCGAGCGCAGCACTTCGCTTCGGTCCGATGCCTTTAATATACTGGAGGGGAGAACCCGGGCTCTTCGACGCAGATCGAACTGAGGTCATCGTGAGTGCTACTTCTGCCACACCACCTTCCCGGCAACCACGGTCATAACGACCTGAACATCCTGAATCCTGAATGGGTCAATACGAAAGAGATCCTCGGAGAGCACAACGAAATCCGCTAGCTTCCCCGGCGTGATTGAGCCTTTTTCGTTTTCCTCGAATGCCGCATACGCGCTGTGAACCGTGTAGGCCTCCACAGCCTGTTCGACAGAAATCTTCTGTTCGGGGAACCAGCCGCTTGGATTTCGGCCGTCGATTGTCCGTCGCGTCACAGCGGCATAGATTCCAAGCAGGGGATTCAACGGAGCGACAGTCCAGTCACTCCCAAAGGTCATTCGAATACCTTCATCCAGAAAAGTCTTAAAGGGATAGGTAGTTTTGCATCGTTCGTAACCAATTCTCTTCTCCGCCCAACGACCATCATCAATAGCATGGTAGGGCTGAACGGAGGCAGTTACGCCAAGCTCATGAAATCGTTTGAAGTCCTTGGGATGGATATGCTGGGCATGTTCGATGCGGAATCTTCGATCCCACTTCGGATTCTCTTTGACGATCTTTTCGAAGAGATCGAGGATGAGGCTATTGGCCTTGTCGCCGATGGCGTGGATGGAGAGTTGAAGTCCGGCTTTATCCGCCGCAAGCGCCCATTGCTCAAGGCGACCATCCTGCAGGATGTCACTTGGAAGTCCGCTTGTGCTGGGATCGGAGGTGAACGGCTCAAAGAACAGTGCTGTTGAAGAACCGAGCGACCCATCCGCAAACGCTTTGAGCGATCCGATGCGAATCCACTCATCGCCGAAAGGAACTTTGACTCCTGTTGCGGCAAGATGTTCCCACTGAGAAATCGGAAGTCTACAGTAGAAACGGGCCGTGAGCTCGCCATTCCGCTTCAGCGTTTGGTACGTCCGAAGATCGGCCGATGAGGAGATATCCTGGATGCTTGTTACTCCAAGCTTCCTCGCCTCCGCAAGGGCAAGCCGGGCCGCCTCGAGCATCTCCTGCTCGCTCGGCTCAGGAACGTGCTTCCAGACGAGGCTCATCGCTTCATCTTTAAGTATGCCTGTGGGCTCGCCCGTCTTTGGGTCCTTGACAATAGCGCCGCCGGGGGGATCGGGGGTCGTTTTCGTGATTCCGGCAAGTTTCAGCACATAGCTATTCGCGAGAGCCATGTGGCCGTCGTACCGGCTCACGAAGACAGGGGTGTTCGGAGTGTATTGATCGATAAGCTCTTTCGTGGGGAGATCGGGCTGTGGCCAACGGTCATGGTCCCAATCGCCACCGGTCATCCATCGACCGGGGTGCTTCTCGGCCCTCTCCTTGATAAGCCGTGCGAATTCTTGCTGGTTGTTTGCGTAGCGAAGATCAACACTCTGAAGCTGGAAACCCCCGCTCATGAAGTGAGTATGGTTATCGATGAAACCGGGGAGAAGAAGCTTGCCCTTGATGTCAATGATTGTTGTGGATTTTCCAATGAATGCTTGGATTTCTTTCTTGGAGCCAACGGCAAGAATACGTCCATTCAGGACAGCGACGGCTTCGGCGCGCGGCTTGTGGTTGTCTACCGTCCAGACATTAGCGTTCATGAAAACAGCATCGGCAATTTGATTCTGGGAAAACAACATTGTTGTTGAGAGAAGAAAGATCACCATGATGGTTGGCATGGGCGGGCTTTCGAGTGATCGGAAAAAGGCGGAGGCAAAATAGAAAAGGCTTGTGTAAAATGCAATGTAAGGGAATGCCAGGAACCGGCTTACTGATCCAGCCCCGAATCCCACCGTATCGCCTGAGCCTTGATTTCTTCTTCGGAGACTTCTGAAAAAATTCAGGTCGCAATTGGTCGCCCCAGACCCTCCCGAAGGACATTCTGCGAGAATTGGATGCAGCCGCAACGCAAAGATTGCAGGTACTTGTGTAGATCAATTCCTCAGGTGCTTCTTTGCATTTAGTCTCTCTGTCTGAGGAACTAGGGGTAGCCCAACCCAAAAGCTGTGACCTGCCAAGCACCCCTGCAAGAAAGTTTCGGATCTGGAACCTCAAGACAAACACAATGCCTTCCCACCAAATTAATGTCTGACCAGTTCCGCTTCATTCGAGCAAGAAAGCCAGCGATTTGTGTATTTCGGTTGGATGCACAATTGCCGATGCCATCCAACCATCCCCCATCTTTTTTAATAGAGACAGCACTGAATCTGCACCCAGAAATCCTTTGGATTTTCATCCCTTGTAGAAGTTACAAAACTACTCCCCTGAGACGGTTTCTCTGCCCATCTGGACAATTTCAATAACTCGTTACTGTTCAAAGATTTAAGACCATTCACCCTTTTGACCCCTTCCCGCCCATGCCAGTGGTACGGCGGTTGGACAAATACTGGCATCACCATGAAGGGACGAATGAACATCATGAAAGCAACAAACTCAGTTTTCACTCTGATGGCTCTTTTTGCCGGATTCACTGGATCGGCTATTGCCCAGAACACGCTCTCATTGAAACTTACCTCTGAGCAGACACTAGTTGTCAGTTTAGTGAACGAAGAAGAGATCGCCGCGATGCAGTTTTCCATCACCAGCAGCGAGAATATCGTTCTTGAAGGAATCGAAAAGATCGACCGCACGAAAAGCGCAGATTGGACAGTCGCTTCTTACCTGAAAGATGGGCACACGCTGAACGTTGTCATTATCAGCACAAGCGGGCAGACGTTCACGAGTGGAAAAGGATCGCTGGCCAAGATTTCGTTTCGCATAGACAAAGGCATTCGTCCGGATTCCAGTCGTCTGAGTCTCGAGAACGTGCTTGCCGCCGACAAGAATGCCGACAGCGTTGCGCTGGCTTCCGAAAGTCTTGCGTGGCGGACGGGCATGGGCGTGATTCCTTCGATCCTGATTGCATCGGAGGAGAGTTCGATTCGGATCGGACAGAATTTTCCGAATCCTTTCAACCCTTCGACCAACATCCCTTACGTCCTTGAACAGCCAACGCATGTTCGGTTGGTTGTCTATGATGTGACTGGCCGGGAGATTAGCCGGATTGTCGATCAGTACCAATTCCCCGGAAGCTACAGTGCGCGATGGACAAGCACGGACGCCAACGGCTATCCGTTACCTTCCGGCATCTACTTTGCGCGCCTGGAAGCGGGTGATGATGTTGCTATAACGAAGATGATTTTAACGAAGTAACAGGCTGCTCCTTGCAGAGATAACGCAATAACAACCTCCTTCAAAAAGAAAAAGCCCCATCAGCGATGATGGGGCTTTTTCTTTCTTCCGCACGGATGAGCGCGGCAGGGGACGTGGCCCCTCTCAATCTTGCCATAGAGCGACGCTGGAGCTTCGCTTATTCACTTGGGGGAGCTTTTTTCTGGGTAAGCATGTAAGCCGAGAAGCCAAGGAACCCCGTGACAAGAATCGCCGTGGTGATATGATCTTGCGACTTCACTGCCGCGATGGGGGCTTGCGGCATGGCCCGCCTTGGCGGCTTGTACTTCGCCCAGCTAATCGGGGTAACCGATTTTACCATGAATCGGAATGCATACTTGCGCACCTCGTCCCCAAACTGTATCGGAAGCACAAGATCGACCGCAGAACCGACGTTCTTTTCAATTGCCTTCCGCCGCTTGGGCGAGTTCTTGTCCGTCGTCGGGAGCAGGTCGTATTCTATCCACCGCTGACCGTCGAAGGTGACCTTTTCGGCCGGAATCAGAATGTCGACTGTATAGCCTCCGGGCGGAATCGTCGGCATTGCCACTGCATCGGAGGTCTTTACGTAGAGCGAGTGATTGTTAAGAACCGAATAAAACCGACCCTTAACACCGATCGATGCCTTTGTGAAATCGACATGGAGATCCGTCGTCGAGAGGTTCTGGAGCTGGTAGCGAATTGCCGAGTCTTCGAACCTGAAGAGAATTGCAATCCGATCATCCCGGAACAACAGTTTATCACTCTGTCTCGGAGAGACCATCACATACTTGTATTTGTACTTATTACCTTTGGAGCTTTGCAGTCGGGAGGAAGCGCTGCAACCGGAGAGCACAAGAGCTGCACTCGCTATGAAGAGGGGGAACCAAGCCTTTCTCATCGCCTTCTCCTGTATTCAATGAAGAACCTTTCCGGGGTTGCTTATGATGGGTGGTAGCCATCTCGGAACTCTATTAATGTACGCCATCCGTATGCGGCTTGCAAGGAGGAACTCGCTTCCAATGCAAAGACGCAAAGATTCGCTAACAATGCGACTGAAAAACGGCTGAATGAGATGAAATTGGGAGGGCTATTTCAACAGGACCATCGACTTCGTTTGGCGAAAATCTCCAGCTTCAAGCGTATAGAAGTACACGCCGCTGGCAAGGCGAGATGCATCGAACGTAATCTCGTGTGAACCAACATCCATCGGCTGATTGATTAATGTCGCAACGTGTCTCCCCAGAAGATCAAAGACTTTGAGCATGACATAATTCGACTTCGGAAGCTCGAATCGGATTGTTGTTGTCGGGTTGAAAGGATTGGGATAGTTCTGGCTGAGGGAGTAAGTATCCGGCATAAGGGTAATCTCGTCGTTTCCCGTTCCTACCTGTATGTCAATGATTGCTCGGATGGCAAGGTTGTAACCAGTTCCATAGTTCTTGGGATCTTTGAAATTGTACCATTGCAGTCCAGCTCCGGCATCATAGTAAGACGAACTCCGGTCCGTTTCGTTAACACCATCATCTCCAACGAACTGAATTGTATCTCCTGCGGATCCGACGACTTCAAAAACAAGGTGAAAACTCGTATCCTTCTTTAAGCTAATGCTGAGTGACGTTAGATCGATCTGATTAAACTGTCCGCGCACAAGTGATGAAAAAGGTACCGTCACGGATTGGGAGCCGATCTGCGTTCCGGGTATTCCCCCGGCTCCTGGAAAGCTCCCAGAAGCATTACGGTGCGCGGTGACCTTAAGACTGCCCGTTCCTTCAATGGCTCCGGGGTCACCGTTGAGCCGGATTTCCGTCCTCACGAGATTGGCATCGGCGCCGGGAGTGAACCGCACAGCATACTTTTTGTCATCAAACTGCGAAGGAAGTTGGAATACGTACGTCAGCGTTCCGTGATATTCTAATGTGGAAGTTTCCGGCGCGTTTGGCTGAGTGTTCGCTACCAGGTTGATTCCACTCGTCGTTTGTGTCGCGACGACCGTGACATTCGTTCGTTCGTTCGGTGAGTCGGTGTTTGGATTTGATGACTCATTGGCACCATTGTAATACTCGGCAATGACCGGATTCTGAAACGACAAGTCGGTCAGGTCACTTGCGTATGGCCCGACGCGTGATCCGCCGGTAAAATTGGTGCTCACCGGCTCAATACGAATCCAGTAGTCGGCGGGATCGAGGCCTGCAAACGAATAATTGCCGTTCACCTGAACAAGATAATCCGTCACCGTCGAAACCCGATACATCAGCGTGTCGGTAACTTTGATCGCCAGGACATTAGCGCCACGCACCGGACTCCCATCGAGCCGTGTGACCGTACCGGAGATTCCGGTGGTCAAAGCAAAAGTCGGATCTGGGTAGAGAGCCGACACTGCAAGGATATCGTCGATATTCAACGAGGAAAGCGCCGTGTCGTTATCCACTGAAGTCGGATACATCGTGGGAATGTAGATATCGTCAGCAGCATTTCCATTATTGGCAAACTGAATGTGAATCTGAGAATGGTCGAGTCCGATAAAATGTCCGAACTCATGGATGAACGTCGCTTTGAAGTCTTCGGGAGTCCAGTTATGAGGTGATTGCGTAAACTTCCCGTTCAGCACTGCATGACCTTCAATGTAGTAGATTTGCCCCGATCCGCTTACGGGATATGCCGACCCCGCAAAGCCGATGATGCTATTGGACGCCGTGGCTCCAAAGAGTTTCGTGATGATCCCGCCATCGCTATCGAAAACGATGGGGTTGATGCCATCGTTGGTGTTCGACAAATACGATGTGTAATTCGTGCTATCCACATCCACGCTAAGGGAGCCGTCGTGCATAAACGCAATAACGGCCGTAGCGACATCCTCCCATGCCTGGAAACTCGCGGTTGTAATACTGACCGCCGTCGTGTTACTGAATGTTCCAAGCGCACCCAGGTCGGTCTTGTATTTGATCGGCGCCGCAGTCGAATACTTGACGGGGAGACCATTCCTCGCATTCAACGGTCCACCAGCAAATGCAGTTGAAACACCAAGCATCAACAACAACACGTTGCCAAGTCTAATCATTGAGCCTTCCTCTGTTTTTCTGATTCGACACAAGGCTGATGAGCCCTGAGCCTCTCGAAGGGCTGAGGTCTGACCCCTCTTCCCATCACCGCTTCTTCACCACGGGAATCAGGGCACGAATCGTCGAAACAAAATCATCGTACTCCAGCGGCCCGGGGTTGGACGTCCTCAACCAGGCCTTTTGCGTAATCCGCTCCGGATTCCGAAGTTTCTTAAAAAGACTCTGTGTTCCAACAGCGGTCGAAACAACTCGTTTCCTCGTTTTCTCATCCTTCTTGATCGCGAACTTTCCCTGCTCCATCCCTACGGGAGACTGCATACCGATATCGCTTGGTCCGTAGAGCAGCATCACCACCTCTTCTCCCACACTATAACGCGGCATCCCGGCCGGATAGAAGGCCAACCCTTCTGCTTCGCCGCCATATTGCTTGATCGTGACACGATTGCCGCTGACTCCATAGAGGGGCTCGCTCACTTCAAAGGTCACGTAGGTGACAAAGAGGTTGGTCTGCGGGTCGCGAGTGCCGGTCTTCACATCGACAACCCGTCCCGCAAAGATCATTCCGGCATCCGAGACAAGGGCCTCGATGTTCATTGGGATAGTCCGCTGGGCAAGGAGCGGAGCCGTGACAACGAGGAGCAAGAAAACAATCATGATCGTTACCTTCATAAGTGCAAAAAGAGTCTTCGTGAATGTAATGGAGGGATGGGAAAAAAACAAAGGGAATTCGGCCGGTTTGAGCTGCGTCAAGTCCGAGATTTCTTGGTAAAGAGCGACTATTTCACTTCCCCTTGTTCTGTGTCAAATTGTACTCGCGGGAGGCTTTGACAAAATCGCGGAAGAGAGGGTGCGGATTGATGGCGCGCGATCTCAATTCGGGGTGGAACTGTCCCGCAATGAACCAGGGATGATCGGCAAGCTCAATAATCTCGACCAGTTGATTATCCGGCGAGATTCCGCTGATGAGCATACCTTTGTCGGTAAGCTTCTTGCGAAACTTATTATTGACCTCATAGCGATGCCGATGACGCTCGTAGATGAGCTCCTTATGGTATGCCTTGTAAGTTTTTGTTCCCTTTATGATCTGACACGGGTAAGCGCCGAGTCTCATCGTCCCGCCAAGATTCTTCACTCCTTTTTGCTCGATCATCAGGTCGATCACGTTGTATTTCGTCTTCCTGAACTCGGTGCTGTTTGCCCCCTTAAGGCCACAGACGTTTCGTGCAAATTCGATCACTGCACATTGGAGACCCAGACAAATTCCCAAGAACGGAATCCTCTTCTCTCGAACATACTGAATGGCTTTGATCTTTCCCTCCACTCCTCGTTCGCCAAATCCACCGGGAACCAAAAGGCCGTCCACATCCTGCAGGTAGCGAGCCGGACCGTGATGCTCGATGTCTTCTGCCTTGAGCCACCGTAACTCAACAGCGACATCGTTCTCCGCGCCTGCGTGAACGAAGGACTCCTTGATGCTCTTATAGGCGTCGAGTAAGTCCGTGTACTTTCCTGCCACGGCAATCGTCACCTTGCCGCTCGGATGCTTGATCCGATTGACGAATCGTATCCACCGCCGCAGGTCAGGGGGGTTGCATTTGAGATTGAGCTTCTCGACAACCAGATCTGCCAGCTCCTCTTTCTCGAACACGAGAGGGACTTCATAGATTGACTCGACATCGTATCCGACCTTCACTGCTTTCGGCTCGACATTGCAGAAGAGAGCGATCTTTTCCCGCAGTTCTTTGGACAGCGGTTTCTCCGATCGGCAAATCAGCACGTCCGGCTGAACACCGATCTCAAGCAATGTCTTCACGCTGTGCTGCGTTGGCTTAGTTTTGAGCTCCCCCGCCGATTTGATGTACGGCACCAATGTCACATGGATGTTCAGGGCATTACGATGACCAACGGCGAGCGTGAACTGCCTGATCGCCTCGAGAAAGGGCAAGCTCTCAATATCGCCAACCGTACCCCCGACTTCGGTGATGATGACGTCGTATTTGCCGGAACTCGCGAGCGCGGCAATCCGCCGTTTGATCTCGTCTGTAATATGAGGAATAACCTGAACAGTGGCGCCGAGATAATCCCCGCGTCGTTCTTTCGAAATCACCTCGTAATAAATCTGGCCGGTGGTGCAATTGTTCTGGCGTGACATGCTGATGTCGAGGAAGCGCTCGTAATGGCCCAGGTCGAGATCGGTCTCTGCCCCATCATCGGTCACATAGACTTCGCCATGTTGGAACGGATTCATCGTGCCGGGATCGACGTTGATGTATGGATCGAACTTCTGGATAGTGACACGGAGCCCGCGGGATTTTAGCAGAAGTCCGAGCGATGCTGCGGCGATCCCTTTGCCGAGGGATGAAACAACTCCACCGGTGATGAAGATATGTTTGACGTGATTACGAGACATAGGATTGTGCGTTGAGCATTTCCACAGGGGCAGGTATAAGTTAAGTGCGTGTTAACGTCGGTTCTTTTGAAGAAAGTATCTGAAGTACTCTTTGCACATCATCGGCCGTGTCAACCGCGATGCTTTCATACTGGGTGAAGCCAACCTTAATATCGGTACCGTTTTCAAGAATCCTGAGCTGCTCGAGCTTCTCGGCCTGCTCGAGCGGACTCGGCGGAAGCTTGCTGTAGATGAGGAGAAATTCCCGCCGGTAAACATAAAGCCCAAAATGTTTGAAGTACGTGTGTCGTGAAAGCCATCGCCGCTGGTCAGCTTCATCCCTGATGAAAGGGATTGTCGACCTTGAAAAATAGAGCGCCCTCTGATTCTTATCGATCACGACCTTAACCACGCTCGGATTGAAGAGCTCTTCTTCCCGCTCGATTTTCTTGGCCAGCGTGCCGACTTTCGCTGAAGGGTCATCGATCAGCAGTCGAATGCCTTCGTCAATCATTGGCGGTGAAATCAGCGGCTCGTCACCTTGAACATTGACAAAGATATCTCCATCGATCTCTTGCGCTACTGCGGCAACACGATCACTGCCGCTGGCGATCTCAGGCGAAGTCAGCATAACGTCGCCGCCGAAAGATCGTACGACATCCGCAATTCGTCGGTCATCCGTTGCCACGATGACGCGATCAACGAGGTTTGCCTTCGCTGCCTGCTCGTAAACCCGTTGCACCATCGGCTTGCCGAGTAAATCCACCAGAGGCTTCGCCGGTAACCTCTGCGAGCCGTATCTCGCCGGAATAACCGCTATCACTTTAGACTTCGACATGAGTCTTTCCTCTACGAACCTCTGCTCCCCCCGCGGTTCTACGTTTCAGTCTTAGTCTTTCAACACAGACACAGAGAACGCTGAGAATCGCAGAGAATCTTAGCTTCCTACTTTTCTCCAATCACTTTCGGAACTTTGAAGAACTCTTCTGTTTTTGCCGGTGCGTTCTTTAAAGCCTCTTCAGGCTTCAGGCTCGGCTTAACTTCGTCTTCGCGTATGGAGCCCGCCACGGCCGTATCAATCACCTGTGCCAGCGGCTCAACCTTGCTCGTGTCGATTTTGTTGAGCTGCTCGACATAGGCGAGTATCTGATTCAGCTGTTGCGTGAACTTCTGCTTCTCCTCTTCACTGAATTCCAGCCGCGCGAGCTTAGCAATGTGCTCCACATCCTTGATCGTTACGGACATACTTCCTCCTCATTTTTTCAAATTCTTCTCAACCACACGATGAACTCTTTCCATCAACTCCAGTTCTCCCTCTTTACCGGTTATACCGTGAGTCGCTATTGGTGTATCCAACACCAATTCGACATCGGCGGGAGAGATTTTCCAGCTCCCTTTTGGCAAGATCCGAAATGTTCCCTTAATCGCCACCGGCATGATCGGCACACCCGCCTTTGCCGCCAGCGAAAACGCGCCTCGCTTGAACGGTTGCAACGCACCATCTCTGCTTCGTGTCCCTTCCGCAAACAGCAAGACCGAAGCTCCGTTCCGGATTGTCTCCACCGCCCGCTCCAGACTTCTCACGGCGTCTTTCGGATTATCGCGGTCGATCGAGATGTAATGTCCATACTTCAGCGCCCAGCCCCAAATGGGAACCTTCGTAAGCTCTTTTTTCAGCACGATGCGAATCTCGTCAGGAATTCCCACCAGCACTGCAGGGATATCAAACATGCTCGCATGATTCGACACATAGATGAAATGTCTGTTCGAGCCAAGATGCTCCAGGCCGCGGACGGTGACTTTGATGCCGAAGATCCAAAGAATAAACCTTGCCCATGTTCGAGCAATAGCGTGGAACAAGCGTCCCCCGGGCAACGGTATTGCCAGAATCGCCGCAATCGAGAACGGCACTGTAACAACAGCAATGAGCAATGCTTTGAGCAACGTCACGATCATACGCGCTCACCTCAACTCCGCGATAGCGTTGATGCGCTTCTTTAGCGGTGGATGGCTATAGCTCCAAAACTCAACAAGCGGAGGCGGCTCAGGGTCAGCCAGATTGATTGTCGAAAGCTTCCGGAGGGCGTTGAGGAAAACCTCGTTGTTCTGCATGAACCGCACGGCGAACCGGTCAGCTGCGTATTCGTGCATCCGAGAGATTCCATTGGTCAACGGACTGATGAGAATCGAGTAGATGCCAAACCAGATACTCAGCAACGGCAATGCTGCAGGTTGAGTAATCGATGAAAACCCAAACCACTCAATGCTTGCCTCATAGAGCCAAGCGGTAAGCCACAAGCCCGCGAATGTGGTCACCGTTCCGAGCAGCATCATCCGCCAGAGGTGGTTGAGCGTATGGTGTCCCAATTCATGTGCAACCACTGTTTCAATCTCCTCATCGGTGCAATTCGCAACAAGTGTATCGCCCAGCAGGATTCGCTTCGATTTTCCAATCCCCGTAAACGCCGCGTTTGCTTTCTTGGTATTCTTGCTCATATCAAAAACATACACATCTACGATTTTCACACCTCCGCGCTTGCAGAGAGCGATGAGTTTCGATTTCAGAGAGCCATCGGCAAGCGGTTGGAACTTATAGAAGAGAGGAAAGATGAGAACAGGCGCGAGCCGGGCAAACAGAACGGAAAAGAGAAACATCGCGATCCCAACGGGCACCCACCAATGCTCGCCGTATGTCTGCAGGCAATAGAAGAAGATCAAGAGAACTGGCGTGCCGATGACGAGGCCAACGACCATTCCCTTAACCCCTTCACGAAACCACACAATCAGCGTCTGGTTTGAGAGATGAAATTTATGCTCGAGGTGATAACCGGAATAGTACCTGAGTGGAAGCGTTAGGATGAGCTCGATAAGACCGAACACGCTTGCAAATCCAAGAAAGACGAGGTAGTCGTTGGAAAGAACAGAACGAATGCCTGATTCGATCAGGCGCGTGCCCCCAAAGGCAACCATAGCAAAAGAATAAGCAAAGAAGATGACTGTCCCAACGATCCCCACAATGAGCTTTGTTCGGGAATACGCTTTTGCTGATTGATGAGGTTGGTTTTGAAGAGGAGAATCGTGTGGGGGGGGTGATGCGGAGCTTCGAGAGACTTGCGTCTCTTGAAGAGGAGGGGGTTCAGAAGGGGTTACATGCGCGACATGTTGCATTCAGAACAGGTGGGATGGAGGTTTGTCATTCGGTTTTTCAATAATAGGAAACGCTTGGCTGAAAAGCAACAGCCATCGCTCGTAACGCGGGACAGCACTTCTCGCTCTTCGAGAATCTAACAGGGGGCGGCCGGACGTTCTCGATTGTCCATCTCTGCAATTCACATTTCATGTCCAATCCTCGACTTTTCTCACTTTCTCAAATAATTCACCCCAAGCGAAACCGCGAAATGATTGAATCGGGAAATTACTGTAACGCGAGCTTCGAGATAAAGCGTCCAGAGTCGGTTCAACTCATACCGCCCACCTCCGTAAGCCATGATGCTCAGTTTCCCGTGCGTTGCAGAGAGAGAGGAGGTGTTTGATGTCAATGGATCTTGCACACGGACACTGGAAATCAAATAAGCGAAACCGCCACCCCCGCCGATGAATGGGCGGATATCGAGCAACGTATAGCCGAACTCGTACGATGCGGATCCGTTCAGTCCGATGGCAATTGTGTTCGTCTCTGCGTCAGATTTCTTGTTTTGTGCATAGGAGCCGAAGAGCTCCGGATGAAGCCAGACCCCTTTGACCACGCCGCGGATATTAGCGTGTCCTCCGGCAGCGAATCCCATGCCTAAGTCATTATCCGCAAGTGTCCACCCACCCTGCACGCCATAGCCGCGAATATCGAGGGGCTGGGAGACAGCGTCTTTGCCAACTACCAAGAGAAAAGCGAGAATGATGAGGTTTTTCATCCTACCCATTCAAAAGAAAAAGGGAGCGAACCAGTACGGGACGCTCCCTTCGATTCAGGACTCTCCAATGGTTAGAACATGTAAGCAAATCCAAGGCCGATACCCCACTGGAAGCCGGAGGGATTGGTCGCAGGAATCGAGCCGTCGCTTGCTTTTACATCTCCGAAGAAGTAACCGAGGGTGAGGGAGGGAGCCAGCGTGAAGCCGCTCTCCCATCGCCATCGATATCCACCTTCGACTTCTGGACCAACGACGACTGCGGTAACACTTTCCGTTGTCACCTGACCTGTGCTGAAGTTAAAGGTGTCGTAATCCCAGCTAACAGAGCCAAGGGAAACTCCGCCGCCATAGAAAATACCCTCGCCATTCTTGTCCTTATACATGCGGTACTTTCCACCGATACCGAAAATCGTCAACTCATCGAGTGGTGCCCAGTAGAAAAAAGGAATATTGATTTCCGCTTCCCCTTCACCCAGGAATCTGCCGTATTCTCCCGAGTAGATCTTAAAGAGTAAGCCGAGCGGGTTGAGGCCAATCAGATTCTTTTTTTCCAGCTTAGTTTGAGCGTCGGCAACTGCGATCACGAGCAACAGCATCGCAAAGACTGCAACTATTGCTTTCTTCATAAATCCTCCCTTGTTGATAATGGAACGAGAGTTTCGGTAGTTAACGTGCCAGTTTACACAATTCTTGACGGAGAGTCAAGCGTCCGTCCCTATGGAATCCTGTAGTCTGCGCCAACGCTGAGCACACCAAGACCATATCCGATGCTTCCCGTCACGGCCCATTGAGGCGACAAGAAATACCGCAAATTCGCCGAAAACCCAATGACGATTCCACCAACTGAAGCACTCGGCTCCCCGAGGTTTAACGGATTGTTCTTCCACTTCCATGAAGTCGAGGCGACGTTATAGCCGATAGCAACGGAGCCAAATGTATCGAACTTCTCATCCTGAATCAGCTTGTGGTGATAACTCACACCACCCATCAGAAGAACATTCGTGTGCGACCGTTCTCCGTAACCGAAATCATCGGTGTAGCCCGAGTATCCGATCACCGCGATGAGGCCAAGGTCATTATCGAATCCGTACTCTCCGGTTGCGGCAAATCCTGCGGAGGCCCCGGCGACACTCCCTAGAGCAACTCTTCCTCCAACGAATGTGTCTGTTTTTTTCAGAAGTTGACCTCTCGTTTCAATGCTGAGCATCATGAATGTGAGAATGAGTAATGTCGAACGCATTTTCTAACCTCCAAAAGAATGAACCTATTGATACAGAAGATACTTTTGACGCTTCGGGATGAAGGCGCTTCGTTGTTCCTCCATCCAGCGAAAGAGTTGTTCGAGTGTCGTATGGTTTTGAAGCAGCAGCCTGATTTCATCCGTGCCGTTCACCTTATCGAACATCTCCAACCGTTCCGGTTTCGCGCGTGTGTAGATGTTCTTGTCAGGAAAAAGCTTGTACAGAGCGTCGAGAATGGTGAACTGAACCGCCGTGAGGTTGAGCTTATCCCGATCGACCACGTGAACTTGCACACCATTGTAGCGTATTCCGGTCGTATCATAGTAGAATGGCCGGTAGAATAACGGACGGAAGTACACGCCCTGAAGTCCAAGCCCATTCAGGTATCCCGCAAGCACATAGGCATCAATCCACGGCGCTCCCACTAACTCGAACGGCAGGGTGTAGCCCACTCCTTGATTTGCGGTTCCCAATTCCCCCAGCAAACCCGTCATGACGTAAAACATCGGTGTCGTTGATTTTGGGACATGCGGTGAGGGAGGCACCCATGGCAGGCCGGTATCATCCCACCACATGCCTCGTTTCCAGCCATCCATAAGTACAATATTGAGCTTGCATTTCACTCCGTTCGCAAGCCAGCCTTCCTCGTTGATCATGTGAGCAAGTTCGCCGACGGTCATTCCGTACACGTATGGAATCGGATACAAGCCCACAAACGACTTGAAACGTGCATCGAGCATAGTTCCTTCTACGCGTGTTCCTGTCAACGGATTCGGCCGGTCGAGCACAATAAACTCGATGTTGTTTTCTGCAGCTGCCTCCATTGCATAGCCGAGCGTCGAAATATATGTGTATGAACGAACACCGATATCTTGGATGTCATAGATGAGAGCATCGAGGCCTCTGAGCATCTCCGGCGTCGGCTTGCGAGTCTTGCCATACAGCGAATACGCGGGCAAGCCGGTGCGCGCATCGACGTAGCTTTCGATGTGCTTGCCGGCCTCGATGTCGCCTCGAACGCCATGCTCGGGTCCGAAAAGAGCAACGAGCTGAACACCTGGAGCCTCGGCCAACACGTCGACCGTTTGCCGGAGGTCTGCGGTTACACCTGTAGGATTGGTGATCAACCCGACGCGTTTGCCGCGCACAATGTCGAAGTTGCGATCCCGCAGGACTTCAATGCCCGGCTTGACCTTCGCTTGACCAAATGCAAGCGACACCCCGATAGAAATAAGAAGGGCGTTTGTGAAGACAGTCGATAAGCGATGTGTCATTTTCTTTCGGTGAAATTCCATCAGGCGGAATGCCCGCTTTGTTTCCGAAAAAGTTCGATTCCAACTCCGATCATGAGCAGCAAAGCAAGACCAACAAGTAGCGAGCCCAGAATGGAGATTGGCGGCTCCATGAATAAAAAGAGAATGACCAAAACCATTGAAAGCACGTGACCTCGAAAGAGAAGTTTGGGACTCATCGTAACCCCCATCGTTTAGGTTGGCAGTTTCTTACCGTCGACCATCCAATTCTTTACCAACGCAAGATCGGCTAATAGTCGCATGAGCATTGAGAGGCTCTCCTGATCAAGCCGAAAGAATTGGCCGGTAAATCGGGTTTTGATCTCATCTGCCGATTCTTTCACCAGCGTTTTGATCAGGGTTGACACTTTTTCCAGACTCTCCTTGAACTCGGCCGATAGCTTGTCATACCCTTCGGCATCAAATCCGATTCGCGTCATGACCCGGTAAGAGTTCGTGACGAACTTCGCGTGAAAGATAATGTCCTGAAAAACCTCTGGCTTTGATGCGCCAAGCTCGATCAGCTCACCCACCTCCCGCGGAAAGTTGAGCTTGCGATTGGCAAATACTTCAAGAGCTGCGAGGAATTCTTTGGTTGACACTTTCATAGGATGTTAGCTGTTCAGCCGACCAGTTCATCAGCATTTCAGTGCGTCTACCTCGGTATTCCAATATTCCGGGATTCCATCATTCCTATTTCCTCTCCCACTCTTTCAGCATCTGCGCAAACTCCTTTTCCGTCATCTTCCTCCGCTCGTAATGCCCTGCGCTCAGTCGTTGGCGTACGGCTTCAAAGAGCGTGACCGCACAGGCGACCGAAACATTTAAACTCTGGATCATGCCAAACATTGGAATCTGGAAATTCGCGTCTGCCAACCTGCCCGCTTCGTCGGAAAGACCGCGATGCTCATTGCCGAAGACGAGTGCGATCTTCTTCTTCAGATCCAACTCATACAAAGATAATGATTTGTCTCCCAAATGGGTTGCATAAATCACAAATCCCTCCGCATGGAGTCGGTCGTAACACTCTTTGAGAGAGTTAAATCTCCTCTGTTCAACCCACTTCAGCGCGCTTGCCGAACTTTTCTTGCCGAGATCGGGAAACTCCTCGTTGGTGTACACAAGCTGCACCTGCATGACTCCGGCTGCGTCGCACGATCGCAGCATCGCGCTCACGTTGTGCGGGTCATGGATGTTTTCGATAACCACCGTCAGATCCGGCTGGCGGTAGCTGAGAACCTGCTCAAGTCTCCCGATGCGCTGCTCACTTCTCATGTTTTTGTCCGAATCCAAATCGTTGCAGCGGAACCTGTAGAACAACCACTGCCAGAACAACCGCCAATCCCCCGAGCGCCTGAACTCCACTCACCGTCTCACCAAGCGTGAGTGCCGCAATCACAATCGCCATGATCGGCTCCATGGTGCTGACAATGCCGACGGTCGAAGCTTCCAGCAGCTTCAAACTCGTGCTGAACGCTGCATGAGGAATCAAAATGGAGGTAACGGCAAAGAGGAAAAAGATTCCCCAATCCTCGCCCGTGTAGTTTCGGGCAATAATCTCCCATGGCGGATTCACAAACAGCCACGCGAGCGTCGCAAAGGCAAACGCATAGGTCAGCATCGTCCACACGGGATATTTCCTCAGGATGTGCTTCCCCGCGATAAGCATGTACGAATAGCAGAGCGAAGCAGCCGGTCCGGTCACCAGAGTCCAACCCTCAAGCTGAATCGACTCGACCGAGCCACCGCCTACAGCGAGGAAGCACCCAACCAGCGAGAAGAGTAAAGCCAATCCTTTGATGCCGGTGAATTCCTCTTCTTTGCTGACACCGACTGCATAAAGCATGACCAGGACAGGCGCGGTGTACTGAATGAGAATAGCGGTCGCGACGGTGGACTCCTGCACAGTGAAGTAATAGGCGAAATTCGTTGCCGCCACGCCAAACAATCCAAGGAAAACAAACTGCGGAAGATCCTTCCGCTCCATCTTGAAAATGGTACGATCCTTCATGAGAAAGAAGCCAGCCAGGAGGAGAAACGAAATCGAAACCCGCATCTGACTGATGATGACCGCATCGAACTTCACAGTAAACAAGTATTTGGCGAGAGAAGCTGAGCCACTCCAAAACGTCACTGCGAGAAGGAGCAGGGCGTATCCGTGCCACGTCTCTCGGAAGGTCATGGTTGAATTGGATTACTCTTCAGACTGGCCAGATTCATCGGCTAATCGCCGGTAAAATTCGCTTTGCTCGGTGTCGCCGATCGCTTCGTAGAGGCGGCCAAGACGCAGGAGGAGGTTCTTGCGATGGACCACGCGCTTGAGTCCCTGCTGGAGGAATTCAATGAGGACATCGGCAGGAGGAATATTGAGGTCAGGATCGTAGCAATCGCAGGCATCAAGGTAGGGGTCTGGTTCATGAGGCCGCACTTCAGCGGCTTTGCGGTAATAAGTAAGTGCAAGGTCGAAATTATCGTACGATGAGTACGTGACCTCAAAGACGCTTGCGAGCCACATGTACACATCGTACGCAATGCCCGGGAATTCTTTTGCTAATTTCTCTCCAAAGAGACAGAGTTCGTCAGGACCAAGAGAGTGATTCCAGAAGAGCAGTCGATACAGCTCCACATCCTGAATTCTCTGCTCCAGGCAGTCCTCAAAAGCGTCGAAGATTTCGTTGAAGTCCGTGGCATTGGCGAACTTAAACCGTATCTCATCCACCGTGAAACGCGGCATTCAGGAGATCCAAGGGAAGAAAATCCCGTCTCAGGAACCCCGGACGGGATAAAAAAATTTTGAGGCAAGGTAAGGAAAGGAGGGAGGAAATGCAAACTGCTTTCTCTGGCTAAAA
>DATMBF010000046.1:0-2812 GCA_035559595.1 Bacteroidota bacterium
CGTCTGTGGAACGCGAGTAGGACTTCTCTATGATTTCGGTAGCGACAAAGCCGTTGTCGTTCCTCCGGGAGATCACGAGGCTCTAGCCACCAATGTTTTGCGAATCATCCATAGCCCCATTGAATACTCGACATTACAACAGCGTGCTTACGAGTGGGCGACGCAATACAACATTGACTGGACTGCCAATGCTTATGAACAACTGTATCGAGTAATATTATCAACAGCTTCTTCTAAGAAAGAACTCGTTACGCCGAATGACACCAGGTTCTGATATCTTCATTTGCCCCTCCTGCCGGGCACTTGTTGCCAAAACTACGACAGGATGGAACTGCTCTTCTGAGTCTTACGATTTCGGGACGACGCAGAACATTCCCGATTTCATCCTCCCTCCTCGGCGCGCTGACGTGGATGAATTTCTCAATTACTACGGTCAAGTTCGAAAGGCCGAATCATGGGGCAGCCTGCAGACCGAATACTACCAAGAGTTACCATTTCGGGATATCACGGATAGATATCCTTCTCTTTGGAAAGTCCGGTCAAAGACATATCGAGCGTTCATTGATGACCTCAAGAGCGCATATCCGAATAGTTCAGCAAATATACTAGACGTCGGCGCGGGAAACTGCTGGCTTTCGTATCGATTGGCTCAACAGGGTTACAACGTTACGGCTGCCGACATTAATCTCGATTCAACAGATGGACTTTCAGTTGCACAGAAACTTATGCAGAATGGGTCCGCTCGTTTCCGATGCGTGCGCTCTGAGTTTGATTTCCTCCCATTTCCAGAACGTTCGTTCGATGTTATCGTCTTCAATGCATCTTTGCATTACAGCTCAGATCCGGTGCGAACGGTACAACGAACACTTCCCCTCCTTACAACGCGGGGAACCATCTACATTCTAGACTCACCGCTCTATCACCATCCAGAGAGCGGGGAGACAATGGTGAGGGAACGAATTGCATACTATCATTCGCGATTCGGCATACAACCTCCTTCAAAACCCGTACAGAGCTATCTCACTTTCAGACAGATCGAAGAGATACGCGCTTTTGCCAATGTAATGACGCGGGAACCAAACTACGGTTTTTTTTGGAGGATGCGACCTTGGTTAGCATCGTTGTTCCAGCGAAGAGAACCGGCAAGGTTTCTTCTTTTCACAATTACCCGACGATAGAACAGACGAAGACACCTTTCCGTTGCATCTCATAAGAGAGAAATACGAGCGGATGAAAGCTCGTGCTTAGATCCAAGAGAGCTATTATCGCCATTGCCCGAACAACGCTTTTGTGAACCCGACGGATGCTCCTTGACCGTCAGCCCTACATTGCGGGACTAGCGGCATAGAAATTACCTGAACCAACCGTTCAGAGAAAAGTTGAGAGGACAGCGCAGTTTCGGCTGTGAGTCCAAGGACATCGCGCACGTGAGGTTACTGCCTCTCCCGGTGTGAAATACCTCGGATCGATTACATGTGGCTTGTCCACGAGGCAGGACCACGAATAGCAGGCTGGATTGGGTTCATCACACTACCCACGGTTGGCTCTTGATTTTGCACATAGCAGGCCGCATGTGAAAACTGATAGACTCACCAACGTTCGCACGCCTGTCATCCTCACAGTCTTTGCCGCTGGGTTGATCCTTCGCATTGCGGCTATCGCCTTCCATCAACGTCCACTCATTTCCGATGAACGTGAATACCACCAGCTTGCCGTGAATCTCGTCCAGACTAGAGAATATGTTCTCAACGGCCTTTCCACCGCGTACAGGCCAGTTGGTTATCCTGCTTTTATGAGCGGCATTTACCATGCGGCCGGTCCCAACCCCATGCAAACGGAATCAGGAAGCTTGCGCATCTCTTTGCCAGTGAGGGAGGATTGTTGGTATGGAGTTTTCATCCTAATCCGGGAGCAAGAAACGAACGATTTGCTTCTCAGTATGCCTCAATTTCCTGCCCCCTGGTGGTTTTGACCAATCTTCCGTACACGCTCACATTGACTTTGGGAATCACTGGTTTTCTTTGCACACGGGGGGACTTGTTGTGGTACTTTGTAGCCGGGCTGCTCGGGAGCTGGATCGTTCTTCATGTTGTATCTTTTGGGAGCAGCCGCTTTCATTTTCCACTCATGCCGTTCTGCGCCGTTTACGTCTCGCCTGTCATTGGCAACGTTCACGGGATTATTCTGAGGCAGCGATGGGGCATCCAAGCGCTGATCGTTCTCCTTGTCGAGCTTTTCTGTGCACTCTGGATCGTCGAATTTGCCGTTGTGTATTCAAGCTATCCTCGTTGATTCTCGTCGCAATGTTGTCTATATTCTTCAGCATTTTTCAGAAACGCCTATGAAGCGAACAAAAGAACTCGCCCAGCTCGCACACGTGGCAAAAAAACACGCTGTCGCTCCCTACTCCAGCTTCCACGTTGGTGCAGCCCTGCTGGCCACCAGCGGGCGCATCTATACCGGGTGTAACATCGAGAACAGCTCCTTCAGTCTCACGATGTGCGCCGAGCGCACGGCGGTGTTCAAGGCGATTTCGGAAGGAGAACGAAATTTCCTGGCTATCGCTGTGGCCTCCGATGATCCAGACTACACTCCCCCCTGCGGCGCCTGTCGGCAAGTCCTGATCGATCTTGCAGGAAATATTGATTTTATCATGGTTAATGGACGGGGAAAAACCAAGACCCTCAAAATGAAGGAATTCCTTCCCCTCGCATTCACTGCCAAGAACCTTCAACGCACGAAAAAGAATCGAAAAAAGTAATGGATACATCAGCCCAACATCTTGTTCCTCGCGATACCGGATGGATCGAAG
>DATMBF010000047.1:0-11008 GCA_035559595.1 Bacteroidota bacterium
GCGGATCCTCCCTGGTACTCGCCAAACACTCCAATCTTTCTAATGACACGATGGCACGGAATGACGAAGACAACGGGATTCTGCGCCACGGCACTTGCAACTGCACGGGTCGCCTTAGGATGTCCTATAAACCTCGCAAGGTCTTCATAGGATACTGCCGAGCCTCTTGGTATTCGTAACAACGCTTCCCATACCTTGATTTGGAAGTTTGTTCCTTTCAACAACACAGGCAATGGTACGGTCGAACGCCGCACATCGGCAAAGATTTTTTGCAGATAGGGCTCTGTGACCGTGGGCTTACGCACGATGCCGGCATTCGGCCAATCTTTCTTAAGAAAATGGATCTCACGCTCCGAATCCTTCTTGCTTACGAATTTGAATCTGCAGATCCCTCGATCGGTTACTGCCAGGAGACATTCACCAAAGGGGGATGCATGTATGCCGTAGGAAATCGTTAATCCGTCTCCCTTCTGCTTGAATTCCCCCGGTGTGAGTGCCTCAACAGAAACAAACAAATCATGCAGTCTGCTTGAGCTTGACAGTCCAGTCTCCAAACTCACGTCGAGAATGCTGCGGGATTGCTCCAGCAGTTTTTTCGCATGCTCGATGGTAAGAAATTGAAGGAATCGTTTGGGACTAATCCCCGCCCATCGCTGGAACAGTCGCTGAAAGTGGAATTCACTGAGATGCACTGTGCCTGCGACTTCTTTCAAGCTCGGCTGGCGAGCGACATTCCGTTCGAGGTACTCGATCGCTCGCGTAATCCTTTGGAAATCGTGAGAGAGTTCCGACATGCTCGTTACTTGCACGGAATAGCCTCCTGTAATCCTTCTTTGGATGAATTGACTCGATCAACAACAGGTTCCGCCGATTTCTGTTCCGGCACTTGTGTTTTGTCACGCGTGAAGATAATTGTTGCAACACCGGCAACAATCACTGCCGACGCAACGAGCACATTGAGCGTGAGCGGTTCGTTTGCAAGAGCCCAGCCAAGAAAGACGGCCACAACGGGATTCACAAACGCGTATGTTGCAACTTTGCTTGGCGGCGCCACACGGAGAATCCAGATGTACGCCGTGAACCCAACCATCGATCCGAAAAAAATCAGATATCCCAGCGACACAAGAGATACCGTTGTAATACTGGAGACGTCAAGCCCGCTTCCCTCATGTGTGCCAAGGCCGATAAGAGCTAGAAACACGCCAGCCGCAAGCATTTCCATTGCTGTTGCAAGAAGCGGAGACTTCGGAAGCACAGCTTTACGCGAATGGAGCGAGCCGTATGCCCATGAAATCGTAGCTGCAATCAACACGATTCCCCCGATCGGATCAACCTCACTTCCGGTGAGCTCGCCCGGACCAACCAGAATGAGGATTCCAAGCATTCCAAGCAAAACGCCCACTATGGTTGAGGTGTTCGGACGAATCCCGCTTCCAATCCAATCGAACAAGACCATCCAGAGCGGTACAATAGCAATAATCAGTGCCGTAATGCCAGAGGGAACCGTCTGCTCAGCCCACGCGACGGAACCGTTTCCTGCAACCAAGAGAAGGAAACCAACGACACTCGCAGAAAACCAGTGCTTGAGTGTCGGTCTTTCCTTGCTTTGCCATATCGCCCACAAGTAGAGAAACGCGCCTGCAACCAGAAATCGCGCGGCAACCATAAGAAAGGGAGGGATCGTCTCGACCGCAAAGCGAATGGCAAGGTAGGTCGAACCCCAGATGAGGTAGACCGCACCGAAAGCGGCAATCAATTGAGCTTTTGAAGGGGAGGATTCCATAAGATTAGTTCGTGGACTTCAAACACCTTCCGCTGAATTATAGTTCGGAGTTACGGTTCAAGTATACACCAAGTTTCAATACCCAACAATCCGATTCTTGCTATTCTTTGTGGAGGTCGGTAATGAAGAAATGTTCATAAAGGCCATTTCGAAGCCTTGGATTTCTCACGACAAAGGCATGACCGGTGTTCTTGGGACGAAATCCACTCAATAGAACAGATACTTTGAACGTTGCTTCTTGAACTGCTCAACGGCTGATTGCCACTCCCTCACGATCGTTTCTGGTGGATCCCCTCTGTCAATCGCGAGACGCAAGGACGGTGTGCCTGCAAGCAAATCAATTGCCCGTTCTCTCCACTGGAATTCCGAAGGATACATTTGTTTTATGATAGCTAACAAGAACACAGCAGTCCTCACAGGCTCAAAGGTATTTCGATCGGTTACACTGACAAACACTCCGCCACACTTGATGCCCTTGTGTTTCGGATTGACCGCCGCATGCGGAATCTCCCGTGGCGTGAATTCAATCGGCTCAAATACAGCGCCGGGAAGGTTCTTTTGATTGAGCGTCTCTGCAAGCCTTCTGCCATCGATGAACGGCGCGCCGATGTACTCAAACGGTCGGTCCGTACCGCGCCCCTCAGAGACGTTCGTTCCCTCAACGAGGCACATTCCGGGATACACGATGGCCGTAGCCAGTGTCTTCATATTCGGCGACGGCTGCACCCAGGTCAGGCCCGTTTGGTCGTACCACATCTCCCGCTTCCAGTTTTTCATTTTATACACTCTAAGGTCTGCTTTCATCCCGTCTGTGAGCCATCCTTCATCGTTGATCATCGCCGCAAGCTCTCCCATCGTCATCCCGTGTGCTATCGGTATAGGGTGAGGACCAACGAATGATCTCAGAGAATCTTCGAGGAGGAATCCCTCCACCCACGTTCCGCGAATAGGGTTCGGGCGATCCAGAACGAGAAAGGGAACCTTCTGCTCCGCAGCCGCCTCCATCGCCAGCGTCATTGTACTGAGATACGTGTAGAATCTCGCCCCGATATCCTGAATATCAAAGAGCAGGATGTCAATCCCTTTGAGCATCTCAGGCGTCGGCTTGTGGATCGCGCCGTACAGCGAAAAAACCTTGATACCTGTCTTCGCATCGACCCCATGCTGAACCTTTTCGCCGGCAGGAACGTCTCCGCGTACTCCATGCTCGGGACCAAAGAGAGCAACAAGCTGCCACTCGGAAGACGAAGCCAATGTATCCACAAGATGTGCGCCGTTAGAAAGCACGGCGGTATGGTTGGTGACCAAACCGATCTTCTTGTCGGTAAGCAGCGAGCGGTGACGTTCGAGAAGTAACTCGGCACCGACTTTGACTTGAGAGGATGAATGGGTAGAGAAAAGAGCAGAGAGGAGCAAAAAACCACACAGTGGCCGAACTGTGCTTTTTAAAGAGACAAGCTTCGACGACTGAGATATGGATGTGAGACGATTCGTAGCTACCTGATGGCGTTCTATCGCGTTTCTACAAGCTCTCGCTCGGAAAAGAAGAAAGCGACTTCGATCTTGCCGTTTTCGGGAGAATCGGATCCATGCACGATGTTCTCCCCTTTATTGTCTGCGTAAAGCTTACGGATCGTGTCAGGAGCTGCGTCTTTCGGATCTGTGGCTCCGATGAGCGCGCGGAAGTCATTCACAGCGTTCTCTTTCTCGAGCGCAAGAGGCACACAGGGACCACTGGACATGAACTCAACCAATCCCTCATAGAACGGCCGACCTTTGTGGACAGCGTAGAATGCCCCTGCGGTCGCTTTGTTAAGCCGCACCATTTTCATTCCCAAAATCTTAAATCCCGCCTTTTGAATCCGCGCTATCACTTCTCCCTGAAGGTTTTTCCTCACGCAATCCGGTTTGAGAATCGCTAATGTTCGTTCAATCGCCATAGAAATACAGTCCGGGTTTGAAGGTTGAAAGTTTAAAGTTCAGTTATCGCCTTTTTGATGTTCGTTTGGATGGCTTCGTTCGATTTTTTGTAGCACGCCTGGCCGGATTGTTCTTGATCTTCTTCAGCACTCGCTCCATCATCTCACCGATCAGTGCAGGACTCTCGACAACATGAATCCCTGCCGCTTTCATCGCTTTGATCTTCTCTGCCGCCGTTCCTTTGCCTCCCGAGATGATCGCACCAGCGTGGCCCATCCGCCGACCCGGAGGCGCGGTTTGCCCTGCGATGAATCCGACGACCGGCTTTTTGACATACTTCTTGATATACTCTGCCGCTTCCTCTTCCGCCGTCCCACCGATTTCTCCGATCATGATCATTGCATCCGTGTCTTTATCCTCGTTGAAAAGCTTCACCGCATCAATGAATCTCGTGCCGATGACCGGATCGCCGCCGATGCCGATGCAAGTCGACTGACCAATCCCGCGCTCCGTAAGTTGCCACACGGCTTCGTACGTCAATGTTCCACTCCGTGAAATCAATCCCACCCTTCCCTTTTTATGAATGAAGCCCGGCATGATTCCGACCTTGCATTCCCCCGGTGTAATAATGCCCGGACAATTCGGACCAATCATCCTTACACCTTTGACCTTCAGATAGTCATAGACTTTGATCATGTCGCTGGCAGGGATTCCCTCAGTGATCGTCACAACAAGCGAAACGCCTGCATCTGCCGCCTCCAGAATTGCATCTGCAGCAAATGCGGCAGGGACGAAAATCACCGAGACATCGGCTTTTGTTTTGGCAACCGCCTCAGCAACAGTATTGAAAACGGGCACGGGTTTGGGGAACTGATCCTTCTCATTGCCACGATACATCGTTCCCCCTTTTCCCGGCGTTACACCGGCAACGACGTTCGTGCCGTACTCCAGCATTTGTTTCGTATGAAACGTTCCTTCGCCACCCGTAATGCCCTGGACGACGATACAAGATTTTTTATTGACGAGAATGGCCATGAATGAAATAGGTGAATGGTAAGTGATATGTATGTCGATAGACGGTTTTGGGGTTCCGAGTTTCGAGTCTAAGGTTCAAGAGATTCTAAGAAATCGGCGACGCGAAGAATCGTTGGCTCATCGAATTGCTTGCCCAGAATCTGCAAGCCGATTGGCAGGCCTTGTGTGTCGCTTCCACACGGAATGCTGATGCCGGGAATACCGGCCAAATTTGCCGAGGTCGTGTAGATATCCGAGAGATACATTTGCAGCGGGTCATCGACCTTCTCCCCCGCTTTGAAGGCCGTCGTTGGTGAAGTCGGCGTGATAATGCAATCCACCTCTCGAAACGCGTTGTCGAAATCCTCCTTGATCAAGCGTCGAACTTTCTGACCTTTCCGGTAATAAGCTTCATAGTAGCCTGCCGAAAGAACGTACGTCCCGAGCATGATCCGCCGCTTCACCTCTGCGCCAAATCCTTCGCTCCGAGACTTTGTGTACATCTCAAGCAAATCCTTCGCTCCCATTGCGCGAGAGGTGTATCGCGCCCCGTCATAGCGCGCCAAGTTCGAAGAGGCTTCCGCCGTCGCAAGAATGTAATACGTTGCAATCGTGTACTCCGTGTGGGGAAGCGAGACCTCTTTGATCACCGCACCGTTCGCCCTTAACACATCGATTTTCGCTTCAACTGCCGCTCGAATCTCGGCATCCAATCCGGCTCCATAGTATTCTTTCGGAACCCCCACCCGCAATCCTTTGACATCTCGACTGAGCGACGATATGTAGTCTGGAACCGGCACTGTCGATGAGGTTGAGTCGTTCTCATCATGCCCGGCAATGGCTTGCAAAACACGCGCGGCATCTTTCACCGTCAATGCAAATGGGCCAATCTGGTCAAAGGAGGAAGCGAAAGCAACAAGACCATAACGGGAGACACGCCCGTAGGTTGGCTTGAGACCAACAACGCCGCAGAGAGCTGCCGGCTGGCGGATGGACCCACCCGTATCCGTGCCGAGCGCTGTTGTTGACAGCCCCGCCTTTACCGCGACAGCCGACCCACCGCTTGAGCCGCCGGGAACGCGCGACTCATCGAGAGGATGTTTCACACGACCAAACGCCGAATTCTCTGTCGACGAACCCATCGCGAACTCATCCATATTTGTCTTGCCGATAATCACGGCATCGGCATCACGCAATTTCTTCACAGACGTGGCGTCGTACAACGAAACAAAATTCTCGAGAATCTTCGAACCACACGTAACACGATCCCCCTTCGTGACAATAACATCCTTAAGAGAGATCACCATCCCTGCAAGCGGGCCGGCTTTCCCTTCGTTGAGCCTCCGATCAACCGCGCGCGCCTGCTCCAACGCCTTCTCTCGAAAAACCGAGAGAAAGGCATTCAAATGCGTTTTCTTCTCGATTGCCTGGAGGTAGCTTTCGGTAAGTTTTTCGACGGAGCTCTTGCCGGAGGAGAGCTCCGTCTTGATTTCATCAAACGTTTTCATGCGATAGTTCGACCCGCTCCGTTGCGATGGACTCCGCCATCGGAGTGGTCATGGGAGGAGACAGAGATGAGAACCGACTGGTCGGTGCGGCTTACTTTGTCTCGTCTTTGTTTTCGATCTGCTTTGTATCCTTCTCTATGTCCTCTTGGATATCCCGTGCTGCTTTTCGAAACTCGCGCAATCCTTTGCCGAGACCCTGCGCAAGCTCGGGGATCTTTTTTGCTCCAAAGAAGATCAGAGCAAAGAGAACGATGAGAATGATTTCACCCGCACCTAAGTTTCCAAACATGGCTTAACTCCTCTCCGCAGAGGTTTGTTCGTAGATGAGTTCTTCCTGCATAAAGCTCTGGATAATCGATTGAAACACCTTCTTGCCGTCTGTATGACGAAGCACCGGATCGGCCGCTCGCTCGGGATGCGGCATGAGTCCGAGCACATTTCCGCCTGCATTGATGATCCCCGCAATGTTGGCCAAGGATCCGTTGGGATTTGCCGCGTCCGTGATCTGGCCGCGTTCGTCGCAATAGCGGAACACAATCTGATTGTTTGCCTCGAGCTGAGCGATGGTCTCCGGCTCCGCGAAATAGTTGCCGTCACCGTGGGCGATGGGAATCTCCAACACCTCTCCCTCTCGACAAGCAGAAGTAAATCGCGTGTTCGCATTCTCAATGCGGAGGTGAACATATTTGCAGACGAATCGGAGAGACCGGTTTTGCAACAAGACACCCGGCAACAGGCCGGCTTCGGTCAGGATTTGAAATCCGTTGCAAATGCCCATCACGAGACCGCCGTTGTTGGCAAACCGAACGACATCATTCATGATTGGCGAGAATCGGGCGATCGCACCGCACCTCAGGTAATCTCCGTAAGAGAATCCTCCGGGCAGAATCACCACATCCACGTCTCCGAGCGAGCTCTCTTTGTGCCAGATGAGTCGCGCATCCTGCCCCATGATAGTCTCAACCACATAGTGCGCGTCATGGTCACAGTTGGAACCGGGGAAAACGACAATGCCGAACTTAACCTTGGCCATTGTTGGAGACCTTTTCAATCGTGTAGGTGAAGTCCTCCATAACGGGATTCGCCAGAAGCTTCTTGCACACCTCTTCTGTTACTCGCTTTGCCTCGTCCTCATTCGGCGCATCGATCTCCATCTCAATGAATTTGCCGATCCGCACATTCTTGGTCTGCTGATAACCGAGAGAGTGAACTCCATGCTCTACAGCTTTGCCCTGGGGATCGAGGATCGATTTTCTGAGTTGAACAATGATACGGGATTTGAACATCGTTTAGAGATCGATACTGGAAACTTCAGTTTCCTCCTCCGGTTCTTTCTCAACCGCCGTCATTCGCCTGATCCAATCAATGGTGGATCGTACGACTCCAAACGTGATAAAAGCAAGGAGAAGAGGAAAGAGATACCTACCGCCGGAGATCAGAACAGTCACTGCTGCCACGGAAAAAAAGATCGCCCGCCAGGGGTGAGCTTTGAGCCCCCGCGTCGTGAATTTGGGAAGCGTATCGTATTTGGCACGACTCACCATGAGAAAAGAAAGCACGACGACAAGAGGAGCGAGCGCAGATTTCGATGCTCCACGCAACCCGTATCCCTCACTGTAATACTCCAGAAGAAAGGCACAAAGGGTAATCGCGGCTGTCGGAATGGGAAGACCTTTGAAGTAGTCCTTCTCGAATCCCACCAGCTGTACATTGAATCGCGCGAGCCGGATCGCACCGAACACGAGCGGCATCGCGCTGAGGGCAATTCCGACATTACTCATCGTAAAGAGATGTGCCTGATACACAAGAAGCGAAGGAGCCGCCCCGAATGAGACTACATCGGCAAGCGAGTCGAGCTCAACACCGAATTGACTGGAGGACCGAGTGATCCGTGCCATCACACCATCGAGCGAATCGAAAACGGCCGCCAGAATAATGAACCATGCCCCCAACTCTATTCTTCCCTGCGCGGCATGGATCATCGACATGAACCCGCAAAAGGCATTCAGGACTGTGAACAGACTGGGGACTACGGCTCGTGTCACTATCATAGGATCACCTCCACGGACTAGTTCAGTTCAGCCAGCACCGTCTCCCCGGCAGCGGTTCGGTCTCCGACTTTGACTTTGACAACAGCATTCTTCGGAAGGAAAACATCAACGCGAGAACCGAACTTGATCATCCCAAATCGTTCGCCTGCTCGAACTTCATCTCCTACCTTTAATGTACAAACAATCCGCCTTGCGACAAAACCGGCAATCTGTTTGAAGAGCACTTTCCCCCTACCGTTCTCAATACCGATAATGGTCTGCTCGTTCTTCTCTGAGGCTTTATCCTTGTACGCTGCGAAATACTCACCTTCTACGTAGCGAAAATGGCTTACTTTGCCCGAAATCGGGTTTCTGTTGACGTGGACGTCCAAAGGGGACATAAAGATGCTGATTTGCTCGGCTTCTCCTTTGAAGTATTCGGGCTCCGTAATGGTTTGCACAACGATAACTTTTCCATCCGCCGGCGAAATGACGAGGTTATCA
Source organism: Bacteroidota bacterium (assembly GCA_035559595.1). Classification (GTDB taxonomy): domain Bacteria; phylum Bacteroidota; class Ignavibacteria; order UBA10030; family UBA10030; genus DATMBF01. The sequence goes on from DATMBF010000047.1 coordinate 8,760, forward strand.
CCGGAAGGAGTAACGCGCTCGGGATCACGGAAGAAATTGATCGTAAACGCGAAGAAAACAACGGCAAGCCCTACAATACCGTATCGAATCACACGGGGCTCAATAAATGCGAGTGACAGGATGATCGCCAGGAGACAAAGGGCAAGGATCGTGAAGAAGACATCGTATCCGTACTTGGTGATCATGCGGAAGTTGGAATACTGAAATGGTGGAAGTAGGGGGAGAAAATCGACTTACCAAACGGAACCCGTAGAAAAGGAATCATCGAGACTTGGGCAAAGTGGAACGTAGGATCAATTGGGGTGATGGCAGCTTACTTTGGATTGGCCAGCCTCTAGCAGGCTGAACCCCTTGCAATTAAAGCTTACAAAAATTTTGCCGATTTTCAAAATCTTTTTCCCACTCCAGCGGGCGCTTCCTGTGTATCGTCAAGACGACTGATTCGATGCTTGGAGCAGTCTCAGCAGCAGGTGTTTAGACTTGGGTCGGGTGGGGAGTGTGAAAAAAGGGAATCAATGGCAAGCAAGTAATCAATTTTACCGACTCAACATCCCCGTACTTTTCATTTCTCGTGTAGCCCTAAGCGACAACTCTCTGCACCCGGTAGATGATGCATCATCACTGAGTTAGAGCTACCTTAGCAACAATCCGAAAAATTCCATGATTTTCAAAATCACGGTCATTGCTTTCTTTCAAACCCTTGATTCTTTTCCACCGAATCTCGCTCTTCATCTCCTAACTTCACTCTATCTTCCTGGTTTTCACACTAGGTCCAGAAAATTGGATTTAGCCAGGAAAGAGGACTGCGGGTGAATTTCAAGGTGGCGGATCCACGCGTCTAGAAGATCCCCGACCTTGCAGCGTCGATTGCAAAGCGAAGCGTTGAAGCAACAGGCAGAGACCCTCCAAAAGGCCTAAAGGGATTCTGCGTTAGCCTTCACCGCATATGCTCCTACTTCTTCGATCCCCCACCCATCACCACAATATCTTTCTTCGTACTCTCAACGATATTCATCAATTCCTGCTGTTCCTTTGCAGGTACCTTAAATTTGTCCAGCGTCTTCTTGAAGTCGGTGACCATCGCCTGCCACTCTTTATCTGTGATGTTGAGATGTTTGTGGGCGTCGTACATGTTGCGTCCCTTGTACACTTCCGGGCCGCCAGTAACCTGGCAGACCAGCGCCGTCACGCGAAACTTCAAACCCGCCTTGGGCACGCGATCCCGTGCTTCTTTGATCGCAGGGTTGGCGTTGAGAACATCGTTCACCAGCAACCGCTCGATAAAATCATCAACAACCGTCGCAATGGCGTACGTACCACCAAGACGCTCGTAAAGAGGTTTCTCTTCCCCTTTCGCCGCCGTTTTGCTTTGTTCCTGTGCAAGGCTGAGAGTCACTCCAAACACAAGAAGCAAAGAGAGCGGAACAGTGAAACGTTTCATAAGAAACTCCTTCCTATTGTGAAATGATGCGGTTGATCCCGCTGTTTCCCGCTTTGCAGCGCGGGCGTTTTTGTCATGATTCCTTGGGATGCTCACCCCTCGCGGACTGTCACCTTGGGCAATCGCACCACTTCGCCGCGGCGAGTTCCTGTTTGGTTGTATCTCTATGCATCTTCTCTGCCAAGAAGACGATCACTCTACCCGGATGACACCATAACCCTTTGCCTGGTAACCACCCAGTGAATTGAATGTGTTCGCCACAACTTTCACCTCGGGAAGAAAGCTCGCCCGGTCAAGCTTGAGAACCTGAATAGCAAAGTCGCATGCTTCAAGCTTTGCCCCTCCCTTCTTCAGGTCGGCCACGAGCTCGGCGATCTGTTTCTGCTCGTCGGTCGCGTCGGTTCCCGGTTTCTGGACAAGATTAAGCGCCGGGCCACGGAACGCAATGACCAGATCCGTCTTCACCTTTGCCGCCTGTGCCCGGTCGCGGGCGTCGACGATCGCCTTCAGGAACACAATCATCTTCTTCGCCTCAGTCACGTTGTTGATATCGTAGACAGTCTTAATGGTTGTGACACCCTTGAGCGCGTCGGCGTCGTTCGGCTGGTCGGCATTCCCCATTGCGCTTTTCTCCTGGGCTAATCCGAAAGACGTTCCAAGGGCGAACAGGAGAGAGAGTAGAACAATTCTGTGAAGTTTCATTGGTTGCTCCTTTCTAAAGCAAAGATGTTTGGATGGGTGGGTCTGTTATCTCTTTTTCGCAGTCACCGTGATTGCAATAGCACCGTATTGATGCGCGGCATTCTTC
>DATMBF010000048.1:0-234966 GCA_035559595.1 Bacteroidota bacterium
TATCGGACGAGCAACATTTTCCTTGTTTCTGCAAAACCTCCCTCAACCGAGAGCCTGTAAAAGTACACACCTGTCGACAGATTACGAGGATCGAACGTGACAGCGTACGTCCCGACATCGTAAAGACCATCGGCAAGCACAGCAACTTCCTGACCTAGAAGGTTGAACACTTTGAGATCTACTTTTCCTCTACGGGCTAGATCGAATGTTATTACCGTCGTGGGATTAAATGGATTCGGGAAGTTCTGATGCAGCGAAAAGGATCTCGGGATCTCATGGCTCACGCGTTCAACACTCGTTGGTGTTCCGGATCCCACTCGTAATTGCCCCCGGATTTCGCCGCCCGTGAACGTCGGTGTTGAATGTATGTTGATGTAGATGTTTCCCTTTGTAAGATGTGTGAGTACACTATCGACAAAACCCGACCATGAGCCGTTTGCCGTGCTATCGGTAAAGGTAATTGCCTGCACGACGCCTCCAGACACCCCGGTCGCTGCCGCATGGAAATGAGATTGGCTGTACGTACCCTGCAAACCTGCGATCGTAATTCCGTATTCCAGTGTCGAAGCCGAGTTCTGGAGAACAGCCCAGGCTGTGCCACGGGCGCCCGTTGTCACGACCGGCACTTCTTGGTCGCCGGTGAGATTCGCGGTGAAGGCAAGAGGATTTCGGACATCGAGGTTTCCACGAATTTCTCCTGAGGCGACGGAATCGCTATGAATGTTGACGTAGATCTTGCCGCGGAGCAAGTGCCGAACAATGCTGTCGGGAAGGCTTGTCCATGTTCCACTCGCAGTATTTCCGGCAAACGTAATTGCCTGGGCCACCGGTCCTGATGTACCCTCCGCCCCGACGTGGAAATGGGATTGAGAATATCTGCCCTTGAGCCTCGCAAAAGTCACTTGGTATTTCAACGTGCTAAAATCGGCACTAAGAACAGCCCACGCGGTTCCTTTTCCAGTCGTTGTGACAGGGGGGACCTCCTGCGAACCATCCAACGAAGCTGTTAAAACAATCTCACCAACTCTCGAGAGCTGACCTCGAATCTCCCCGCCTGTGTTCTGCGCCGTATGAACATTCATGTAGATGTTCCCTTTTGTGAAATGTGTCAACACGCTGTCGGGATAGTTCGTCCACATACCACTTGCCGTGCTGTCTACAAAGGTCATCGCCTGCACAACCCCGCCATTCACGCCAGCGGGAGCTGCGTGAAAGTGTGCCTGCGAATAAGGGCTCTGGAGTCCGGCCACGGTGACATGATATTCAAGCGTATCGGCATTGAGGAAGCGCACCCACCCGGTTCCTTTTGCGCCTGTGGCTACCGATGGAACTTCTTGGGAGCCTTCCAAACTGGCAGTCATTCCAATTGTTGAGGTTAACTGACCCCGGATTTCACCTGACGCAACGGAATCAGTATGGATGTTGATATACACGTTTCCTCGGAGCAAATGCCGTACAATGCTGTCCGGCAGACTTGACCATGTTCCGCTCGCGGTGTTTCCGACGAACGTGATGGCCTGAGCGACTCCACCGGCCACACCAGGTGCGCCAACATGAAAATGCGCCTGGCTGAAAGTCCCTTTCAGCTTTGCAAACGTGATCCGGTAATTCAGTGAAGTCATATCGCCACTCAACACTGCCCACGCGGTTCCTTTTCCGGGTGTCGTAACGGCGGGAACTTCCTGGCTTCCATCCAGCTTTGCAACAAAGAGGACCTGACCAAAGGCTGTCGAGATAGATCCAAAGAGAACTCCTATCAGCAGCAAACTAATTCGTAGAACGTTCCTCATATCTCCTCCTTTTAACGTTGTTATAGTGTTATCCTCACTAAACCCACCTGATTCAATACGGGATATTGCCTCGGTCGGATTTATTGGGGACTGCCGATCATATAGACCGCCCCGGAGGGCTTGGGCAAGCCTCCTTTGGGTTCCAGTGTAACGGCAAAAGCCTCAATCTCGTTCCTGTCTGCTACAGTCAGCCCCAAAACCTTGAAATAGCTCTCTTTTTCGTGCTGAATCGAGAACACGCCCGTGGAGATCGGTGTCTTATCTTTGATGACCCAAAGTTGGTAATCTTTATCCTCTGGGATTGGTGGAAGGTTGGCAACCTGAAAAACTGCTACGCGCTTCTCGGGATCCCAAATGATTTTCCCGTAGCCGGCCGGATGAACCTCTGCCCCTTTCAAAATGACGACATTAATTCGAGGGGCCTGAAGAACCTGCAGAATCTCTTCCTTGCGCTCCAACTCATCGCGAAGCTCTACCAATTGCCGGTCCTGCTGAGTTATGGTATCATGCAGCGAAGCGACGTAGAACATTAATCCGACCAGAATGAGAGCGATGACGGCGGCGATTCCATATCCGAACCACGGTCGTCCAACGCCGGGTAAAGCGGGCTGACCTGCAGCCGGTTTCTCCTCTTGCCGAATTTGTCTGATAATGCTCTCTTTGAGGGAGCGCGGCGCTGACTGCTGCCTGTGGAGGAGCGGGAGAATGCTCAATGACTCCTGAATTTCTGCAAGTTCCCGATTGCACTCGTTGCAACCGGTTCTCAAATGCGCCTCAAACTGTCGCCGCTGCCCTTCGTTCAATCGTCCAAGGGCGTAGGGGAGGCACAGGTCAAGAAATGTATGTCGCTGTCGTTGCTCCATCTAACCTTTCTGTTCTCCACGCACGAGTTGGCGCAATTTGAGAACGCCCTGCCGCATCTTCGTCTTCACGGTACCGAGCGGCATCTTCAATATTCTGGCAATTTCGGATTGACTGTATCCCTTGAAGTAGCTTAGCTCGAGAATGCGAATCTGGTCGCGGGACAATCGCTTGAGCGCTGTCTGAACAATCCGTTGGTAATCTGCAACAACTGCCTGTTCCTGCGGGTTCAATCGGTGATCGTCGCTAAGAATCTCCTTCGCCTCCTCGATGTCAATCTCCTGCTGCTGTTTCTTGAAGCGCTTGGATCGGAGTGTATCAATAGCCTTGTTGCGGCACATCGTTATGATCCAGGAGTATACCGTCCCCCGGCTTTCGACATAGGTGCTTGATTTCTTCCACACGAGAAGAAAGACTTCTTGAACAACATCTTCCGCCTCTTCGGGCGATGGGAGGATTCGTCGAGAGAGAGTGTACAGGAGGCTGGCATAGCGATCGTAAAGTTCAGAGAGAGCCTGCTGATCCTTACGCTCAATGCGCTTCAGAAGGGTGAGATCGTCTTGCTGTTGTTTGAGTCGCTGCGTGATGAGAGCGAGCAGCACGCCTTCTCCTACAATGGATACGAAGAAATGAGGGCGCCGGTTTGAATAGACGAATGAAGGCCGAAATGGTTGAGGAAGCTAAAGATTGTTCGACGAAAAAGCAAGTTCTGTGCTACAACAGCGATTTGCGCACAATCACAATTCTCCGTTAATTACACATTGTGTCGATGACAATCGAGTCCATACGGGAATTCCTTCGCTCTTACAAGCGAAAAGAGATCTATAACGATGCTCTCTCTCCCGCCGGTGTTTTAATGCCACTGGTTCGGCAGAATGATAGCTTGGCATTCCTCCTCACGAAGCGAACGGATCGCGTTGAGCATCATAAGGGGCAGATCTCGTTTCCCGGCGGGGCGATGGATTCGAACGATGAATCGATCATTGCAACAGCGTTGCGAGAGACGGAAGAAGAAATCGGTCTCCCGAGGACCGCAGTCGAAGTGCTGGGCACATTTGATGATTTCTGGACCCCCACCGGTTTCCGCATCACTCCTGTTGCCGGCTACGTTTCATCCCTCCCTCAATTAACAATCTCAGCGGGAGAAGTGGAGACGATTCTCACCGTGCCGGTCGATTTCTTTCTCAATCCCACTAACGAACGGATTGTGCAGATGGAGCGCGACGGAACGAAACATGATGTCTATTTCTATCGCTACGGAGAGCATGAGGTGTGGGGCGCAACGGCCGCAATCATTCGTGCTTTCCTCAGAGCCCTTCGTTTGGAGCATTAACTCCTCTTCACAAAAACCCATTGTGCGATTCTCTGTTTGCTTGAGGGATTTTTTGTTATCTTAGAAAATCTCTTTACTAATCCTCATAACGAATAGGACAGGATCACTTCTGTGAATGAAGTCTTTCTTTGGGTGGGATTTAATCTCCTCGTGTTGGCCATGCTGGCGGTTGACCTTGGCGTATTCCACCGAAAGGCGCACGCCGTCTCAATCAGGGAAGCTCTGACTTGGAGCCTCGTCTGGATTGTCCTCTCATTGATTTTTAATGTGATCGTGTATTTCTGGCACGGCAAGGTCGTGGCGCTGGAATTTCTCACAGGATATCTTATTGAAAAGTCTCTCAGCGTCGATAATCTCTTTGTCTTCCTGCTGATTTTCACCTACTTCAAAGTTCCTGCAAAATACCAGCACAAAGTTCTTTTCTGGGGGATTATCGGTGCTCTGGTCATGAGGGGCATCTTGATTCTCGTCGGGACAACGCTGATCAACGAGTTCCATTGGGTCATTTATGTGTTCGGGTTGTTTCTTGTGTTCACAGGGATTAAAATGGCCATTCAGAAGGAAGATGCGGAAGTCCATCCGGAGAGGAACATCGTTGTTCGCCTGTTCAAGAAGATTATGCCGGTCACGGCGGGCTATCATGAAGACAAGTTCTTTCTCAAGATCAATGGTAAGCGCTATGCGACCCTTCTCTTTGTTGTTTTGATTGTTGTGGAGACGACCGACCTTGTGTTTGCCGTGGACTCCATTCCGGCGATCTTTGCCATTACAACCGATCCGTTCATCGTCTACACCTCGAACGTCTTTGCTATTCTCGGGCTGCGAGCGTTATACTTTGCGCTTGCGGGGATCATGGACCTCTTCCATTATCTCAAACTTGGTCTCTCAATCGTTCTGACGTTTGTGGGAATCAAGATGCTTATCGTCGATTTGTATAAAATTCCTATCGGGATTTCGCTTGGCGTTGTCGGTGGAATTCTCTTGCTCTCCGTTCTTGCGTCGATCCTTTGGCCGAAGCCGGTGAAAATCCCGCCAATCGTGGAGGCGAATCCGGAGTCGAAATCGTGACAGTGAAAAACCCGTTGGAAATCAAGGGATTCTTTGCTATTTTGAGACCGCAATTCGAAACAGTTCGTGAACAAGGAGAGATGAATGCCACAACATAAGTCAGCAGTAAAACGAGTTCGCCAAAGCAAGAGACGCCATGAGCGGAACAAGGCACGAATCTCGCGGATGAAGCGGCTTATCAAGAAAGTGCGGTCAATAACAGAAAAGGAAAAAGCTCAGTCAGCGCTGAAGATTGCCGTCAAGTATCTCGACCAGCTTGCCGCGAAGGGAATCATCCATCGGAACAAAGCCGCCAACCAGAAATCGAAGTTGACCAGACTGGTCAATGCGATGAAGTAAGAGAGCTTGACGTTCTGAAAAAGCAAAACCCCAGCCAGACAGCTGGGGTTTTGTGTTTTGTGACAAACCGGAAGCTTGTGTTATGAACCCTGGTTCTGCTGCGCTTTCAACTCCTCGAGTTCTTTAATCCTCTTCTCGAATTTTTCTTTCTCCGCAGGTTTCGTCACAATGAGCGTTCGATACGCTTTGATTGCGTCGTCATACCAACCTTGTTTCGCATAGATTTCGGCGAGCGTGGGAGTGACGAAGCCTGTACTCGCCGGAGTCTCCGCATCGCTTGTCGGTCGCGGTGTGCGGTCGGCAAGGTTGATAATCGGTGTGATCTTCTTGGCGGTTTGGAGCTTTTCCGTGAGCGATTCGATGTCTGTCCCCTCCGCCGCCGGTGAAGTTGGCGGTTCAGGTGTTGTGGATGGAGGTGGGGCAGGCTCATCTGGTGCCAGAGATGACTCGGTTTCGGAAACCCCGTTTCCTCCAAGGTACTCTTCGAAGCTCATTGTTTCTTCCGTCCCTGCCAACTCAGCTCTCATACGCGCGGCGTACTGCTCGAACGACTCCTCCTCACCGATTGTCGGCGGAATCTCTTCAAAAGGAGAACGACCCGACGTCGGCGCACTCTCGGCACGGCTGGGTCCGCCGAAATCAAACGGTGACGGCTCGGAACCTGGTGGCTCCTGTGTCGCGCTTTCCGATCCAGACTCAATCCCGAAGGGCGAAGAAGCATTTTCCGTAGATGGTGGAATCATCTCGGCACCCTCAAGCGCCGCAAATGGCGATTCCGGCTCGACTGAGCTTTGGGGCACCTCGGCAGCCATGCCACTTGTTGGCTCCGCTGATTGAAGCTGCGAAAAAGCATCAAGTCCGCCAAAAGCATCATCCGCTGCGGCTGCGGGTTCTGCCTCGCCAGGTGCTGCGGAAACGCCCAACTGAGCAAACGCGTCTTCAGGAGCTTCTGGTCGTTCGGCTGGAGCTTGTGGCTGAAGATCAGGTGGCGGCTGGAGTTGATCAAAAGGAGAAGATTCAGCCGCAGCCTCGGTTGCGTGTTCGACTGCAAGAGGCTCAGTTGCTGTCGGTTCCGGAGCGGTTGGTTCCTCAACAACAGCTGTTGGTTGCTCTGCCGCAGGAGCATCAGATGGTGGTGCTGTCAATTCAAGGTCGGCGTCCGCCGGGATCTTTGCCAGTAGTTCTGCGACGGTGTGATTGAATGGTAGGAATTCCCGAACCAGTTCAAACTCGCGCTTTGCCTCCGCATACATCTTGAGCGCAAGGAGAGACTTTCCTTTGATCAGGTGACCGGTGGTGTAGTGCGGATATTGGGCAAGCCCTTGATCGCAGAGCGCAAGGGCCTCTTGAGCGCGTCCCCCTTCAAGATAGTGGTTTGCGAGCTGCGCGAACAGAGGTGACGTTGGATGTATTTGAAGGTGCCTCTCGAGCGCTTGAATATGTTGCTCGGCTGAGCCTGTCATTGAGGGTCAGTTGCTTCTTGACGTAGCCGCCGCGCCTCCAGTGCCTGTTTAATCGATAACGATGCTACGAACGTGAATCCGAGGAAGTACAGGAGCTGGAACGGCACCGCAGCGATTTCCAAATAGTATAGTGAAGAAATTACGCCAAAGAAGCAATAGACCGCAAAGAGGATTTCCACACCAACGGTCCAATCGATCTTGCGCGGGACATACTTCTTCTCGACCCATGAGTCTCCCTCGCCTTCGATGCGGTATTTCGGTGTACGGATGAATTCGCTCTTTTTCTTGAACAAGGCCTCGAAGACCGCCCGTGAATTATTCACCGCAAAGCCCATGCTTCCGGCCATGAAAAGCGGGAAGAGCAAAATGCGTCTGCGCCAATCCGGATAAACAGCCCGTTGGGAGAGGAGGTAGAAGAGGAACGAACCAACGAACGCAAGAACGAATATCGACATCAACCCGAAATAGAGTTGATGACCCCCCTCTTGTTTGATGAAGATCAGCGGAACGTTCAGCAACCCCGCGAGCAGGATAAACGGGAAGACAATATTGTTGGTGAGGTGGAATGTCGAGTGAATCTTCACACGGAGGGGGAGTTTCGATTTCCAAACCTTTGGAAGGATCTTCCTGGCTGTTTCGATTGCCCCCTTCGTCCAGCGAAATTGTTGGGATTTCAGGGCATTGACCTCTGCCGGCAGCTCTGCGGGAGTGGTGATGTGATTAAGGTACTCGAATTTCCAACCACGCAGCTGGGCGCGATAACTCAAATCAAGGTCCTCTGTCAAAGTATCGGATTGCCAGCCGCCTGCATCTTCGATGCAACTCTTTCGCCAGATACCCCCTGTTCCATTAAAGTTGATGAAATAGCCAACCCGGTTGCGAACATCCTGCTCCATCACAAAATGTCCGTCGAGAGCAAGGGCCTGCGTGCGTGTTAGCAGCGAGTAATCGCCGTTCAGATGTTCCCACCGCGTCTGGACGAGTCCAACACGTTCATTGAGGAAGAAGTAGGGTAGTGTGTTTCTCAAAAAGTCAGGCCGTGGCACAAAATCGGCGTCGAAGATTGCAATGAATTCACCACGCGCTCGCTCCAGACCATATTGGAGTGCGCCGGCTTTGAATCCCATTCTGCTGCCGCGACGAATATGTTGAACGTCGAATCCCCGTTGTCGGTACTCTGCGACCTTCTGCGCCACGACCTCTGTCGTTTCATCTGTGGAATCATCGAGAATCTGGATTTCGAGCTTCTCTTTTGGGTAGAGAAGGGAACACACAGCATCGATGAGACGATTGACCACGTACAGTTCGTTGTAAATCGGAAGCTGAATGGTTACCACCGGTTCGCTGGGAAGTGCAACAGTATTCGACCGTTCGCGCGGGCGTTTCAAATAATGATAAACCATCACAAAGCCGTGAGCACCGAATGTAAAGAGGACAACGAGGGAGAAGAAATAGAGCGCAAGAACAAAGTCGCTCCAAAACGCATTTTTGAGAATTTCCTGGCGGAAGAAAAGAAAAGCGAAGTTCATAGTAATCCTACCATCCTGCTACAGTTTCGTTGAGAATATCTTCAGTGAGTTTTCGGACCGCTTCTCGCAGTCCCTCCGTCCGTTGCGTCAAACCGCCTCCGGACGGGTAATCGCCGTATTGTGTAAACTCTCGTTCCCAAACAGTCTTTCGTTGCTTCAGGTCTTGGAACCTGACGCGCATGGTGACGGTAATGCGCCTTCGCGCTACCTGATCGCCTGCTGTCACCGACACCGGCTGATCCGGTTTGACTTGCGTAATCACGCCTTCGAGGACCGAGTCGGCCGTACCGCGATCCGCCATTTGCAGCGAGTTATCATTGATGAAGCGCTGCACCAGCTCGCTCGTGACCATGTCGCGCAATGTCGGATCTCCGAACCCGCTCTGATCTTCAACAATCGGAATCGCGATCGTGTTGAGATGGGCAGGTACCGAGCCGCCGCGGAAAGAGTACACACAGGCGTTCAACAGCACAACCAGTCCCACACCAAGCAACGCTAGCAACGTAAAGCGAATTGTCTTAAGCATCCAAACCATACTCTTTGATCTTGCGGTAGAGGGTTCGCTCACTGATGTTAAGTTCCTTGGCTGCGAGCCGTCGGTTGCCGCGGTTGCGTTCGAGCGATTGAATAATCAAACGTCGCTCCATCTCATCAAGAGAAACCGCCCCATTACCGTTCCCGCTGCCCGGCAGCTCCGGTGCACTTATACGGTGTGGCAAACGCTCAGCGAGCAGATCTCGCAGCTGCATGATATTTGCCTTCAGGTCGACAAGCGCTCGATAGATCAGCTCGCGCTCGGCCTGTTCAACACTTTTGTTTGTGACAACAGGGAGATGTCGATCCATCACCGCCGGTTCTTGTCCGCGCAGGTATTTTCGCACATCATCGCCTGACAATCGCTTACCCCTCTCCAGAACCAACATGCTTTCGATAACGTTTCGCAATTCCCTCACATTCCCCGGCCAGTCATATTCCATAAGAGCATCGGTTGCATCGTCGGTGAAGCCTCCAAACTGGAGTCCATTTCGTTCGGTTACCTCCTTGACGAAGTGCTCCACGAGGACGGGAATATCGGCGCGCCGATTCCGCAGAGGGGGAATCCAGATGTTCACGGACCGGAGGCGAAAGTAGAGATCGGGTCGAAATCGTTTCTGTTGAACTTCGTAATCGAGATTCTTGTTTGTTGCCGCAATGACACGAACATCGACGTTTTTGGGAATCGACGAGCCGACGCGGTGGAATTCTCCATTCTCCAGAACGCGCAGGAGTTTTACCTGCGTTGCCACAGGCATCTCGCCGATTTCATCCAGAAAGATCGTCCCTCCGTCGGCAATCTCGAAGTATCCCTTGCGTGAATCGATGGCGCTCGTGAACGACCCCTTTTCGTGTCCGAACAGCTCACTTTCAATCAAACCCTCGGGAATTGCTCCACAATTGACCGTGACGAGAGGCTTCTTTGAGCGCCTGCTGGCTCCGTGAATGGCGCGGGCGATCACTTCTTTGCCTACGCCGCTTTCGCCGGAGATCAGCACAGTAATGTCGGTCGGTGCCACTTGCCGCACAATATCGACGATCTCTTGAATCTCGACCGACTGGCCAACGATTCCGAACTCCTTCTGAAATTGCTGACGATCCATACTTCCTTCCCTGCTACCGTGAAACGACAATCGACTCTAAATTGAAATTCTTCTTGATCTCCGAAGTGAAACGCTTTGCCTCGTCGTACGATTGGAATTCTCCCACCCACACCTTGTGGAGCTTCTTGCCGTCCGTAAGGATAGTGAAGATGTTCGAGGCGTAGCCCTCGCGCTCAAATTTCGCGCGAAGATCCTCTGCATTCTGCAGCGTAGAAAAGGCTCCTACCTGGACGGTGAACGAGGTTGCAAACTTGTCAACTGTTCCCGGCTTGGAAATAATCGCCGGCGCCTCCTGGATCTTCTCCTGCGACCTAACCGATTGATACTCAGCCGCGTATGCAGAAAACGGGTAATTTTGCTTCAACTGTTCCAGTTTCTGATCCGCCGTCTTATAGAGCCCGATGGAATAGTAATACTGATAGAGTTTGTACAGTGCATCGTCTCCCCATTCGCTCTTCGGGAAATTGTCGACGATGCTTTGATAGATCTTCGCCGCCTCACTTCCATCGCTCGTCAGAACAGCTTGTAAGTACAGGACACCCGGATGGTTCTGGTAGTTGGTCATTAATGTCGGTAGCTCGGCTTTGACGACCTCTGTTTGCCCCCGTTCAATCATTTCCAGCCGACGCTGAATATCCGGCTCGCTGGAACGGACCGCTTGCCCCACTGCAATGCTTGCGCAAACGGAAAGCACGGTGACGATCCTTTTCATATGCATGAAGGAAACCTCCTTCCCATCAAACAGACATTCGATTCGGAGATTCGATAAACAGAGGCTCGGGAATCTCTTTTGGCTCGACTAATGATCCAAACAACGTTGCGGAATTTACACGCTCGACTTGAACCAAACGATACTCACCCACTCGCGCATTGCGTCGCGGGAAAATGACCATCTTGTTTGTGTCCGTTCGCCCGCAGTATTCTTCATCGGACTTTTTGCTCTCCCCTTCGACCAACACTCTCACCACGGTACCGATGAGCTCTTCGTTCTTCCTCAAGGTAATTTCCCGCTGTACGTCGATAATCTCGTTCAGGCGGTCGATTTTCACCGGTTCCGGAACGTCATCACCCATGTGCCATGCTTTTGTGTTCTCTCGGGGAGAGTATTTGAACATGAACGCACCGTCATATTCCACTTCTCGAATGAGATCAACAGTCATGCGGTGATCTTCTTCGGTTTCCGTCGGGAATCCTGCAATGATGTCAGTCGAGAGGCTTACGCCCGGGATAGTCCGCTTGATCGTTTCTACCAGTTGCAGATAATGCCGTCGGTCGTAGGTGCGGTTCATCAACTGCAAAATACGGTCTGAACCGGATTGAACGGGCAGATGAATGTACTTGCAGAGATTATCATGTTCGGCAATTGTTGCAATGAGCTTGTCGGACATGTCCTGTGGGTGGGATGTTGTAAAACGGACACGCATCGATCTGTCTACTCGTGCAACCGAGGCGAGCAGGTCGGCGAAATCGAATTCACCATCCCGGTAGGAGTTTACATTTTGCCCAAGCAGAGTGACTTCTTTGAAGCCACGAGCCGAGAGCTCTTCTACTTCTCGAAGGACACTCTCCAATGTTCGGCTTCGCTCGCGTCCGCGAGTGAAAGGAACAACGCAGAAGGTGCAAAACTTATCGCAGCCACGCATGACGGAAATCCATGCACTGATACCGTCCGTTCGAAGCGGAGTGATGTCGTCATAGGTTTCGACCCGAGACAGTCGCACGGCGATCCCTTTGTGCCCCGCAAGAGCATTCTCGATCAGCTCGGGTAAGCGACGATATTCATCCGGACCAACGACGATATCTACGGAGCTTTCGGATTCCATGAGCTGCTTTCGGAGTCGCTCCGCCATGCATCCCAGCACTCCAATCACGATGCCGGGATTGTGTTTCTTGTAATGCTTGAAACCGCCAAGTCGCCCAAGCACGCGCTGCTCTGCATTGTCCCGCACTGCACAGGTGTTCACAAACAGTACATCGGCTTGTGCGACACTATCGGTTTTACTGTAGCCGGCACTTGTAAGAATGCTGGCAACGACCTCCGAGTCGGCCACGTTCATCTGGCAACCGTAGGTTTCAATATAGACTTTTCGACCGTTCACTGTCGCGAAATCAGTGGAATAAATGTAATGAAAGAATGACAGACATTCAATTTAATAGAGGCGGTTAAGATGTTTTAATAGTAAAGGAAATTTAACTATTTTTTCAAATGCCAACATCCCGTTTGACAAATCGTCAGCCTGAGGGGAAAGAATTTTGGGTTGAATGAGCCGACTTGCTGTGGTATATTGCCATCCCAAACTGAACCGAAAAGCTCATGTCGAACCAGCTTCTGCAACGCATCCTTACAAAAGCCAAATCGCTAAAGCGACACATCGTTCTTCCGGACGCTGTTGACGAGCGCACAATCCACGCAGCCCGGACGTGCACTGACGAAGGGATCGCGACGATCACTCTGGTCGGTGACGAAGACGAGATTCGCTCAAAGGCGCAGACACTCGGAGTGAGTTTAGAGAAGGTTCGCATTGTCGATCCGGAAAAATCTGATCGCTTTAGCGACTTCACGCATATCTACTTCAATCTGAGAAAATCGAAGGGGATAAAATTCGAAGAAGCGCAACAGGTGATGCGTCAGTCTCTTTTCTTTGGGGCGATGATGGTAAGAGAGGGAATGGCGGATGGAAGTGTGGCAGGGAACGTCTCAACAACGGCCGATGTGCTGAGGGCAGGGATTCAAATCATCGGTGTGCAGGCGGGAATCAGCGTCGTGTCGAGCTTCTTCCTCATGGTTTTTCCCTACAAGTCCTACACATTTACAGATTGCGGAGTGGTACCCGACCCCACTCCCGAACAACTTGCGGATATCGCCATCGCCGCTGCTGAGAACCATCGTAAGTTGACGAATGAGGAGCCAAGGGTTGCCATGCTCTCATTTTCGACGAAGGGAAGTGCGGAACATCCACTGGTCGAGAAAGTTCAAAAGGCAACGGCGTTTGCGAAAAAGAAAAAGCCGAATCTCATTCTCGACGGCGAGCTCCAGCTTGATGCTGCCATCGTTCCTTCGGTTGCTGAGCGCAAAGCGCCGGGGAGTCCGGTCGAAGGCAGGGCGAATGTCCTGGTCTTTCCGGATCTTAACGCTGGCAACATCGGCTACAAGCTTGCGCAACGGATGGGTGGTGCAGAGGCTTTGGGTCCCATCGTTCAGGGTTTGAAGAAACCGGCTTTTGATCTTTCCCGCGGTGCCAGCGTTAGCGATATTGTCAATGTCGTTGCGATCAACGCCGTCATGGGGAGTGCGTGAGTCATCATCGAACCATTGACGTGAGTGAGCAGTCCCTCCCGATATAACTTTCTCGATTTCTTCCGCGGGCTGATTGTCGTGGTGATGCTCGAAGGCCATGTCCTTCGCGAGCTGCTTCAGCCTTCTGCCCAATCTACTGAAGCGTTCCGGATTCATGAGCTCTTTCACGGCATTACCGCGCCGGCATTCCTCTTCAGCGCCGGATTCACATTTGCAATAGCTACGCAACGGAAGTGGGAGGAGATGATCACGTTGAGCGGCGGTTTCCTGCGCCGGATCTGGCGGGCAATCCTGGTCATTGTTGTTGGCTATTTACTTCATATCCCTTTTCTTTCTCTCACGAAAACGCTGGCCGAAGCGAGCACAGGTCAATGGCGGGAATTCCTTGCATTCAATGTCCTTCAATGCATTGGCGTTTCCCTTCTCTTTCTGCGTCTCTTGGTCTTTACGGTGAGAAAAGAACGCGTTTTTCTGATTGTCGCATCTCTCATTGGGCTTGCCATTGTTTATGCAACTCCGTTGGTGTGGATGAAGGAGGTGACCGACGCACTTCCACGGGGGATTGCCATGGCCATTAATGGACTTGATGGATCATATTTTCCCATCTTCCCGTATTCGGCTTTTCTCTTTGGTGGGGCCGTTCTTTCCTGGCAATTTCTCAGATCGGCACAGGTTGGCAGAGAAGCAGTATTCATGACACGGCTCTTTCTGGGAGGGATGGGACTTATCGTCGTAGGGTTTGTTTTCGATGCTCTTCCGTTTCAAACCTATGGCCAGTATGATTTCTGGACCACCAGTCCGAACTTTTTCTGGATGAAATTCGGCACGCTTGCGATGATCATGAGCAGCCTTTGGTTTCTCGAAGGTCGTGTTCGCCACGACGAGAAGCGGGATATCTGGATGCCCCGATGGCTTACAATCCTTGGTGTTGAGTCGTTTTTCGTCTATGTTTTGCATCTCATCGTTCTCTACGGGTGGGCGGGGAATCCAAGCTTCAACCTGAGTGCATGGTGGGCTCTGCAGTTGTCGGTCACGGAATCCGTCGCGGTTTTTGTGGGTCTTACGATAGCGATGTGGATTGCCGCTGCGGCTTGGCGATATTTGAAGCGTGAGCACACAGTTCTCTGGCGAGGGATTCTCTGGTGGATGGGAATTACGTTCGGCATTCATTTCCTGAAGAGTCCGTATTAGTTCAATGACGCGCAGGACTGGACCGTCCTGTCCATTGAGCATTCACGGAATCGTGAGTAGTCCCACGGTTTTCCTCAGCGATGTTTTTGGAAAGCAGGAGGTTACCATCATGTCAACTCTTCATCGGATTTCGATTGTTCAGGGAGATATTACGAAACAAGCCGTTGATGCTGTTGTCAACGCTGCCAACAACTCGTTGTTGGGAGGTGGAGGCGTCGACGGTGCAATTCATCGAGCAGCGGGGCCGGAGTTGCTGGATGAATGCAAAACGCTTGGAGGTTGCGAAACAGGCGATGCGAAGATCACCAAGGGATACCGATTGCCTGCCAGGTATGTGATTCACACCGTGGGCCCGATCTGGCGAGGTGGGAAACAACACGAAGATGAGCTGCTCGCCTCGTGTTACCGGCGATGTTTCGCGATCGCAAAGGAAAAAGGGATTCGAACAATTGCTTTTCCTTCAATCAGCACCGGCGCTTACGGTTTTCCCGTAGTAAGGGCGAGTCGGATTGCCCTGCGAGAGATCAAGAAGGGATTAGAGGAAAATCAGCTGCTGGAGAAAGTTGTTGTGGTGTGCTTTGATGAAAGAACGTACGGTGTGTATCGGGAAGGGTTGGAAAAGATGGAGTCGTCGCATTGAAGCTACGTTGCAGATCAAAAACCACAAGGACGAATAAACATGACGCGAGACCGACCTTCGACATTTGTTGATTTGATACTTCCCCTTCTTTTCCGTACCATCGTTTGCGATTTTTTCCCCAGGTGGAATCATTTCCAATGAACAAAAAAACCGCCAACCGGCTCAAGAAAGCTCCTCCCCATCAGTCACTCTCTCCGGATGAGTTACGCTGGCAATGTGACCCAAAGACTCTTGGCGTGAAGAGCACGGATGATGTCACTGCGAGTACCGAGATCATTGGGCAGGAGCGAGCCGTACGTTCACTCCAAATCGGACTGGAGATGAAACATCAGGGTTACAATATCTTTGTCACGGGACTTTCCGGGACAGGGAGAACGACAACCGTCCGCCGACTGCTTGAGCAAATGGATTCGGGCGCAAGCGAGTTGAGAGATCACTGTTTCGTGTACAATTTCAAGCAACCGGATATGCCCATCTCGATATCGTTACCTGCAGGGCAGGGCAGAGCGCTGAAGGTCGACATGGAGACATTTCTCGCCGGCTTGCTTTCAGATATCCCGGCCATTTATGAGAGCCAACGATATCAGGATGCTCGCAAATCCGTCCTCGAACATTTTCAGGATCGTCAGAAAACCGTTCTCCAGGACTTTGAAAAGAAGGTGAAGGAGAGCGGCTTTGATCTGGTTCAGGTGCAGGTGGGGAATATCATGCGTCCCGACGTTGTCCCCGTCGTTGGAGGCAATGCCGTTAATCTCGATCAGGTCGAGGCGATGGTAGAAAAGGGGGAGATGACCAAAGAGCAATTCGATGCGTTAAAGGAAACGCAGAGCGTACTCGAAAAGCAGATGGCGCTTGTGTTTCGGGAGCTTCGAAACATCGAGCGGAAGGTGCAAGAATCCATGAGCGAGCTCGAGGAAAAACTGGTCATGCCCATTGTCGACGATGCCATTCAGGTGCTCAAGACAACCTACGATCACGCCAAAGTGCATGTGTATCTGGATGAAGTGCGGGCGAGCATTCGAGACAATCTTGAGCGCTTCCGCCAGCAGGGAGCACCCCAATCACCCACGGAGCCCGGTCAGGAACCGGCGAAAGATGAGTTCTTAGAGTATCAGGTCAACCTTCTTGTCGATAACTCTGACACCGAAAAGCCGCCCATTGTCATGGAGACAAATCCGAAATACAAGAACATCTTCGGAACGGTGGAACGGTTTCTTGAACGTGGCGGAATCTGGCGGACCGACTTTACCCAAATCCGCGCCGGTTCATTGCTTCGTGCGGACGGTGGATATCTCGTTCTCAATGCACTCGACACGCTCATCGAACCGGGAGTATGGCAAGATCTGAAACGAACATTACGCACGGGCAAGGTCGAGATTCATACGTACGAGCCGCTTTTTGGGGTTGCTCCCTCCGCAATGAAGCCGGAGGCGATAGACCTGAACGTCAAAGTCATCATGATAGGCGACCCGGAAATTTATCATCTGTTGTATTTTCGAGACGACGATTTCAAGAAGATTTTCAAGATTCGGGCGGATTTCGATTTTGAGATTCCCAAAACCAGGGATGCGATTCACAAATACATCCAGTTTGTTCGCACATTCTGCGACGAGGAACATCTCCTTCCCTTCGACGGCTCAGCATTGGCACAGATCATCGAGTTCGGCGTTCGAACCGCGGGAAGGAAGAAAAAGCTTTCCACGCGGTTCAACATCATTGCAGATGTTGTTCGGGAATCCAACTACTGGGCACAGAAAGATGGTGCAAAGTCAGTCACCTATAAGCATGTTGAGAAAGCCATTGAAGAGCGCATCTACCGCGTGCAGTTGATCGAGGCAAAGATTCAGGAGATGATCGAAGACGGCACAATCATGATCGATACCGACGGTTTGGTAGTAGGCCAAGTGAACGGTCTTTCGGTTTATGACCTTGGCGAGCATGCATTTGGCAAGCCGTCACGCATCACAGCAAGGACGTCGTTGGGCCGATCGGGAGTTATTAACATTGAACGCGAAGCCGAGCTCAGCGGGCCAACGCACAACAAAGGGGTCGCGATTCTCTCAGGGTATTTACGAAGCAAGTTTGCGCAGACGAAGCCCTTAGTGATGGATGCGAGTGTAACATTCGAGCAATCCTACAGCGGCGTGGACGGAGACAGCGCATCGTCAACGGAGATCTACGCTATTCTTTCGAGTCTTTCGGGCGTCCCCTTACGCCAAGATATTGCAGTAACCGGATCGGTCAACCAAAAAGGAGAAATCCAGCCGATTGGGGGGGTGAATCTGAAAATAGAGGGCTTTTATGATGTCTGCAAAGCCCGTGGGCTTACGGGGAACCAGGGGGTAATGATCCCGAAGCAGAACATCGGAGATCTCATGCTGCGGGAGGATGTCATTGATGCGGTGAGGAAGGGAGCATTTCACATCTACGCAATCTCAACCATCGACGAGGGGATCGAAATTCTCACAGGAATAAAGGCAGGGGAGCAACGAGGCGATGGCAGTTTTGAGTCCGGCACAGTGTTCTCTCTTGCAGACTGCAAGCTGTCGGAATACGCCAGGCAATGGCAAAGATTTGAAAAGGGGAGATGAAAGCATACGAATCACCTCGCCGTACATTCATTTCCTTCCCCTCAGTAGTTATACTCCACAATCGGCAACGCCTCAGTTTTTCTACGAGAGCAAATCGTCCCTTTGCCGCAGTGCTTCTTCCTCTTTGAGGCGAATTGCCTCCAGTGTGCCATTCGATGCTGCTGCGATCACCTCGGCAAGGTGGTGGGCTGACAAAACGTGAGGAAGGAGAACGTAATCCGCTCCCGCTTCATACATTGCCAAGGCGTCTGCAACCGAGGAAGCGTGCACGATAATCTTCGCCTTGAGATTTCGTGATTTCAAGAACTGAAGTAATTTGAAATTTGTCGTGCCCCGTAAAAAGTCGTCCGAAATTGTACTCACGATAATACTCGCCCTTTCAAGTCCGGCTTCTTCCAGTGCATCAAAATGGCTTACGTCCACATACGAGGCGGCTATTCCTCTCGCTTTGAGCTTGGTCAGAGCAGTCGGATTGAAATCAAGTACCCGCAACTCATCATGCCGCCCGGAAAGAGAGTGAACCAGCGAGCTTCCAATGCGGTAACATCCCAAAATCAGAATCTCATTCTCCTTGGAAATATCAGACTCCTCTCTCTGGTGATGGGAGCTCTTCAGTCCGAAAGATTCGAGGAGTGCCATGCCAATTCTGGCTAGGGAATGGCCCCGCATGATGAGGTACGTCGAGAATGTTGAGGTCACCACAAGAGTCGTTGCGATGATCGACACGATCTCTGCGGAAATGTGCCCGTAGCCAATACCGAGGGTGGCAATCACAAGCGAAAATTCGCTCGATTGTGCAAGGGCAACAGAGGAAAGAATGCCAACGCGACTGCCAAGATTTAAAGCGTACGCCACGGGAAAGATCGTCAGAAACCGACTGAGCATAATGAAGAGCGAGAGGATCCCACCAGCCACGAAGGTATCCGATGAATCGAAGAGGATCTGCATCCCCAGCGAAACAAAAAAGAGCGTCACGAAAAAATCCCTTAGTGATCGGAGTTTCACGATGACATCATGACTATAGGGGAATGTCGATATGCTGACTCCGGCAATCAGTGCACCCATAGCGATGGAGAAATTGGCCTTCAAGGCAAGCCAGCACATGACGAAGCACCAGGCAATTGAGAGGATGAGCACCAGCTCGGGGTTCTGTGCAATGCGCTTGTACACGGCGGGAAGGACATACTTGCTTGCCAGAAAGCTGATGGCAATCAGACCCAAGCCCATAACAATCGAAAGAGCAATTGGCCCCCATGAGGGACTGTTGATATTACTCTGGGCGGCAAGCACGAAGATTGCAAGGACGTCTTGGACAAGGAGGATACCGAGGCTGATCCTTCCGGGTAATGTATCCAACTCACCTTGATCGCTGAGGAGCTTCACAACGATCATTGTGCTGCTAAACGAGAGAGCAACGCCGATATACGCAGCCGTCAGTCCCTCGAAGCCAAGCCACGTCGCAAGAAAGAAGCCGATGACTGAGCAAAGGACGACCTGAATCACTCCGATGACTGCCGATACCGTGCCCGAGCGGGCAAACTTCTTGACATCGATTTCGAGACCTACAATGAAAAGAAGAAAAGCGAGGCCGAGTTCGGAGAGGGCGAAGATATCCTCCTGCTTTTCAATCAGACGTAATCCAGCCGGACCGATGAGAATGCCGGCGGCGATGTAGCCGATAATCGGAGGTTGGCGAAGGAATTGGGCAAAATAGGAAAGCACAGAGGCGGCAACGATGGAGAGCCCGATCGCGTAAAGAAGTGCTGAATGCATGCACGGATGCTACGAAATCTTTCCCTGATGTTCAATGAGCAAGTAGGGCGTTGCCATCGCGCAACAATTCGTTCGAGCAGCCCTCCGGTTCCTTGACAAGAAAATATCGGCTATGATTTTCTTTTTCACCCAATCCTGACTAAATTATCCTCGCCATGATAGGTATCGATCCTCTTCTTCTTATCGGTGCTGTTCTTATTCTCTTGAGCATCCTCCTGGCGAAAGTTTCGGATAACCTTGGAGTGCCGACACTTCTGCTGTTTCTTGCCGTCGGGATGCTTGCAGGCTCTGAAGGTCCGGGCGGAATTTATTTCGACGATGCGGGGCTTGCGCAATCTATCGGAATCATCGCCCTCATCTTTATTTTGTTTGCGGGAGGCGTCGACACACACTGGGAGAGTGTTCGTCCTGTTCTTTGGCATTCGGTGGGGTTGGCAACTGTAGGCGTTTTTCTGACCGCGGTGAGTATTGGTCTCTTCTGCGTGGCTGTTCTGGATTTTTCACCCGTGTCCGGGTTGCTTCTTGGAGCAATTATCTCATCGACCGATGCGGCCGCAGTGTTCAATGTACTTCGATCCAAGAGCGTTAGCCTGAAAGGGAATCTTCGCCCCCTGCTGGAACTCGAGTCCGGAAGCAATGACCCGATGGCCGTGTTTCTGACTGTCGGGATGATTGAGCTCTCTCTGGCTCCTGAAATGAGTATGCTGAAGCTTGTTGCTCTTTTCGTCACGCAAATGAGTTTAGGTGGACTTCTGGGTGTTCTCGGCGGCAAATCTATGGTCTGGATGCTCAACCGGCTCCGTTCTCCCTATGAGGGGATCTACCCTGTCGCGGGTCTTGCGTTTGCGGTGGCAATCTATGGTTCGGCTGCAGTCATCGGTGGAAGCGGCTTTCTCGCTGTGTATGTTGCTGGCGTCATCGTTGGAAACAGTGACATTGTTCAGAAGCGCTGGCTTCTCCGTTTCTTTGATGGTTTGGCTTGGATGAGTCAGATCGCAATGTTCCTCACATTGGGGTTGCTCGTTTTTCCCTCACAACTTCTGGCTGTGATAGGACCGGGACTTCTCGTTTCCGGTTTTCTTATGTTCGTGGCGCGCCCGCTCAGTGTTCTTGTGGTTTTTGCCAGAGCCAATTTCGAATGGCGCGAAAAAGCCTTCATCTCGTGGGTTGGGCTTCGAGGGGCAGTACCGATTATCCTCGCAACGTTCCCCTTGCTTGCCAACGTACCCAATGCGAACATGATATTTAATCTCGTCTTCTTTATCGTGCTAACATCGGTCCTGCTGCAAGGGTGGTCTATTCCTCTTGTTGCCAAAACACTGAGAGTCGACGCACCTCTGGAAAAGAAACGGCGCTATCCTCTCGAATTCGATCGGATGGAAGGAATCGATGCTGAGCTCGTCGAGCTTATCGTTCCATTCCGTTCAGGCATGGCGGGAAAGTCTATTGTCGATCTCCATATGCCACAAGGGAGCATCATCGTGCTTATTGGGCGGGATGACAAGTTCATAATTCCCCAAGGAGACACAGTGCTCCAAGAAGGAGACACATTGCTGGCTCTCGTGCATCAAAACGACCTTCCGCGCGTGCGCAAG
Source organism: Bacteroidota bacterium (assembly GCA_035559595.1). Taxonomy (GTDB): domain Bacteria; phylum Bacteroidota; class Ignavibacteria; order UBA10030; family UBA10030; genus DATMBF01. Next base: position 21,109 of record DATMBF010000048.1, read on the forward strand.
ATCTTTTCTGAGAAACGAGACTCGCAAGAGTAAACCGCCGTCTGCGGAGACACTTGTGTGAACACAAATCTCCTCCGAGTTTCGTACATTTGAGAGCAAACCCATGAAGCTTAACAGCCCCGCTCGGTAGAAGTGTGCGTTTGTCGAAAGCCTCTTCGTCCCTGTGAGTCGCGACAGAATTCTCATGTCTGCTTTTCTCTGTCCAGAGGCACGATAAGTTCGGATTCAATTCGCTACCGACAACGATTCTTGAAGAGGATGACTCGTTGGTTGTTATCGGTTATCCCGAGCAAATCACGGATGTTCGCATGGCATCAAGCAACAACCCGTAAGGAATTTATCCATGACAATACTGATTGGCCTTATCTTTCTTCTCGCACTCGCACAGGAGACGGAGGCACAGACTGGAACGCTCGTTGTTCTGAACAAATCGGATCATACAGCTTCCCTCATTGCGCTTCCACGAGGAGAAACCATTGCAGTACTTCCAACCGGTCATGGTCCTCATGAAGTTGCCGTGTCTCCCAACGGGAAATTTGCTTTGGTCTGCAACTACGGCACTGCTCAGGCACCGGGGCATTCGCTCACAATGTTGGATATTCCTGAGAAGAAAAAGGTGAAGGATATTGATCTGGGGAACTATAAGCGTCCACACGGGATTGCTTGGATGTCTGGCTCGAACACGGTGGTCGTTACTGTTGAAGCGAACAAGGCTGTTGTTCTTGTGGACGTGAATGAGGGAAAAGTCCTTCACGCGATCGAAACGGACCAGAATGTCTCTCACATGGTGGTTGTGGCGCCAAGAAACGACCGTGCATTTGTCGCAAACATCGGGTCCGGAACAATGACAGCGCTCGATTTGGTTGGGAAGAAGAAGATCGCCGAAGTCGAAACGGGCCCCGGGGCCGAAGGCATTGATCTAACGCCGGACGGCGGCGAGGTGTGGGTGACAAACCGCGCCGCAAACACTGTTTCCATTATTGATGCGCTGACTCTCAAAATCGTCGCTACGTTGGAATCCAAAGACTTTCCCATTCGCTGCAAAATCACTCCGGATGGTCGGTATGCCCTGGTTTCAAATGCCCGATCAGGAGAGGTGGCGGTGTTTGATGTAAAGGAGCGGAAGGAAATCCGTCGAATCAAGATGGAGCTCGATCCGGTCAATGAAACGGATAAGCGACTCTTTGGCGATCAGTTTGGAAGAAGTCCCGTGCCTATCGGCATCCTCATTCATCCCGGCGGCACCCATGCCTACGTTGCGAACAGCAATGCCGATATGGTGACGGTACTTGACCTTAGGCAATGGAAGGTTGTCGGTCGAATCAAGACGGGCAAAGAACCGGACGGATTGGGATATTCTCCTCTGGATGTAACACGCTGAGCCGTCTCCGATGAACATTACTCACCGGGTGTACTTCAAAGATTGCCTGCGATTCCTCTCACTTGTTCCCGACCGCAGTATTGATCTTATTGTCACGGATCCGCCGTACGGTCAAAACTACTCCACCGGCCGAAGAAAGAACACCATCCGCGGCACAACGCGAATCGCTAATGATACCGGCGAGTTGAACATTCCGTATCTCATGGCGGAGTTTGACCGCGTGACGAAGCCGCAAAGTCATGTCTATATTTTTACGAGCTGGAAGACAGTGGATCTCTGGAAGCAAGAATTCGAACGGTACTTCACGCTCAAGAACATTCTCATCTGGTCGAAAGATAACCACACGGCGGGTGACCTTCACTGGAGCTATGCCCAGTCGTACGAAATGATCTTGTTTGGAATGAAGGGAAGGAAACGACTGCATGGGCGACGCGATCGCGATTCAGTATACTATCCGAAGATCAAAACCCACCAGCAGACTCACCTGCTCCAAAAACCCGAAGCGCTTCTCGAGTACTTGATCAAGAAATCATCGAATCGTGGCGACACGGTTCTGGATCCTTTTGCCGGGTCCGGCACAACCGGACTTTGCTGCGCGAGGCTCGGTCGCAACAGTGTACAGTTTGAAATTGATCGTCGCTACCGTCCGGCACTTCTCCGCCGCCTTCGCCAGGCACTGAGTAAGACACAATCCATCGTAGAGTCGTAAGAAGAGTTGTGACAAGAGCCCATTCCGGCTAACCACAGAGTGCTTTCCGTGTCTCGTGCTCCGCGTTCCGGCGGATCCTCAAAAATGATCCAAATCCAGAGGAGGAAATTGGTTTGCAATGACCTTTTGGACGGCCTCTCAACAAACAAAAAGGCGGTGCTCGTGAGGAACACCGCCTTCATTCGGATCTTCTCCGTAAAACCTTCTTACTTCGCCATCGCTACCGTCTTAATCATCAATCCATTGACTCCACCCTTCGCGCGCGCAAAGCCCTTCGCTTCCACCGTGTGGCCGATATGATCCATCAGAAGATGGTTCGGATTGTTCTTGTGGTCATCCGGCAGAAGTGAAACATAGAGATTCCCATCAGCGGTGAGAATGCCCAGGGATCCTCCAGCTTTTGCACATGCCTGGGCGCACTTGACGTGCTCAGGCCCTTTTGCTCCACCCATGAGATAACACGCAACATCAACAACCTCTCCTTTTACCGTCATTTCTTTCTCTGCCTTCTTCTCCTGTGCAACAGCAGCGACGGCAATGATACAGAGAACTGCAAGGACCGCGATGAAGTGTTTCATAGAACCTCCTTTTTGTGATGGATGAACATGAATGTGATCCTGAGAATGCAAACTGGGACCTGGCGAGACCTATAACCGGAAGGAATGACCAGAGGTTCCCGCCAGCTCAGATCAATATTCATTTACGAAATCTACGATAGATCGGATTCCATCCGAAAACATCTCGCTTCGAGGAAGAAAACTGCAAACAACGTGGGAAGCGCTTTCGAGGCCGTAAAAATGACCCGGATGAAGGAGAATCCCTTTTGAAATGAGCAGATCTTCGCACCATGACTCATCCGACTTCAATGAAGGCATCTTCATGATTGCACTCCATCCGCCTTCTACGGCTAATGCGGAAACAGAGGAATCTGCAACAATCTTGAGAAGAGCAGAATAATTCTTCCGAACCCGTTCCGCAATAATAGAAAAACGACTGTCACTTCGCAAGTAAGATGAAATCGCAAGTTGAACGGGCGTTGAAACCGAGAGATAGGTGTCCGCTATAACCTCGAGCCTCTCGCAGGCGTTTCGCACTTGTTGTGCTGGTCCCGACACGACAATCCACGAGAGTTTCATTTGCGGCAATCCACAGAGCTTGGAGAGGCCGTTGAGCGTAAAGGTCAGGACATCCGTGTTAGCGGCAAATGAACGAGCACGCTGAGTATCCTCCCGCATCGAAAATGGATGGAACACCTCATCGACGATCAAGGGAATTCCCTGACTCGCTGCAATACGGTTAATCTCTGCCGACTCCATGTGCTTTATGTACGAGCCGGTGGGATTATTGGGATGGAGGAGAATGATGCCCTTCGCGCGATCCTGTACTGACTTCAAAGAGGAAAGGTCAATATGCCACTCGCCGTCGTAGTTGAGGCGGTAGGTTGAGAGTCCGATAGCCTCGAGCTGTGTCAGGAATTCGAACAGCGGATAGCTCGGCGTTGGGATAAGCAGATGGTCGCCGGGATCGCACAGAAGTTTGAAGATGTGTGAGTAGGCCTCGCTTGTTCCAGATGTGATGATGATATGGTTCGGATCAACGTCAACACCGTGTCGACCATACCAATCGGCAATTGCTTCCCGTGCAACGAAGAGGCCTTTAGGGTCCGGAGTGTAGGTGAGACAGCTTCTGTTCAGCAGCGGTGGGAGAATTTCGTCTTCGTCGAAACTGAATTCACAAGTGGTAGGATTGGAATTGGTGAGGTCGATGACCGGTTTGCCGCGGGAACGTCGCTCGTGGAGGAGTGTTGTTAAACGATTCGAGGCAAGATTCCATCGGGTTCTATGAGAGAACATTGCTCCACTGGGGAGGCGGGCATGTAGCTACGCCTCGACAAGTTCTGCTTTTTTCTTTGCCGCTCGCGATCGTTCGTTGTGATCCAGGTGACGCTTACGCAGTCGGATGGATTTGGGAGTTACCTCAACAAGCTCGTCGTCGCTGATCCATTCAATTGCTTGTTCGAGTGTGAGCAAACGCGGTGGTTCCAGACGTACGGCCTCGTCGGCACCGGATGCCCGCATGTTGGTCAAATGCTTCGTCTTACAGACGTTGACAACCATGTCCTGTTCCCTGGAATTCTCACCAACGATCATTCCGGCATAGACGCGCGTGCCCGGCTCCACAAAGAAGGTAGACCGCTCCTGAAGTTTCCACATCGCGTAAGCGACAGCGATGCCATCTTCGAGTGCCACGAGTGCCCCTCGCGTTCGATGGGAAACCTCTCCCTTGAACGGCTCATAGCCATGGAAGTTATGGTGGAGGACTCCGGTGCCTTTGGTTTGGGTGAGGAACTCTGAACGAAACCCTATCAAGCCGCGCGCGGGGACGACGAACTCCAGTCGGGTATTCCCTTGCACTTGGATCATATGCTTCATTTCCCCACGTCGGTGACCGAGGTTCTCAATCACCACGCCAACATACTCATCCGGCACGTCGATGATCACGTGTTCCATCGGTTCGCAGAGCACATCCTCGATTCGTTTGTAAATAACCTCCGGTCTGGATACCTGAAACTCGTAGCCTTCTCGACGCATCGTCTCAATGAGAATGGCAAGATGCAGCTCCCCACGCCCACTGACTTTGAACACATCGGGGGAATCGGTGAGTTCAACGCGTAAACTCACATTCGAGCGCAATTCCCTCGCCAATCGCTCGCCCAGGTGTCGTGTTGTGACATACTTTCCTTCCTGACCTGCAAAGGGAGAGTTGTTGACGAGGAAGTTCATCGAAAGCGTCGGCTCTTCAATGGAGACGAAGGGGAGTGGTGATGGGTCCGCCGCATCGGCAATGGTTTCTCCGATGTCGACATCCTCCATTCCGGCAAGTGCGATGATATCCCCTGCATGTGCCTCTGGTACTTCAATGCGTTTGAGTCCCTCAAAGGTGTAAATCTTCGTCACACGCGCGTCTTCAATCGATCCATCCCGATGAACAACCTTCATTGGTCCCCCAAGCCTAATCGTTCCACGAACAATCCTTCCGATGCCGAGTCGGCCCAGATAATCATTGTAGTCGATGGTTGTGACAAGCATCTGGAATGGGGAGGCCTCATCTCCGTGTGGCGGCGGCACTCGCTTGATGATGGCTTCAAACAACGGCTCAAGATCGGTTCCTTCATCGGCCAATTCTCGCTTCGCAATTCCCTGCTTGGCGATTGTATAGACAACCGGAAAATCTAATTGTCGGTCATTGGCGCCAAGGGCAAGAAACAGCTCGAACACTTCATCAAGCACTTCGTGAGGTCGCGCATCCTTTCGGTCGATCTTGTTAATGACAACGATTGGCTGAAGATCAAGCTCAAGAGACTTCTTCAGCACGAATTTCGTGCCCGGAAGCGGCCCCTCAGCGGCATCAACCAAAAGCAACACGCCATCGACCATCTTGAGGGTCCGCTCGACCTCCCCTGCAAAATCGGAGTGCCCCGGTGTATCGACAATGTTGATCTTCACCCCGTGGGGAGCGTGCTTCGCCTTGTAGAGGACAGCGGTGTTTTTGGCAAGAATGGTGATTCCGCGCTCGCGCTCCAGTTCGTTAGAATCCATCACACGTGTCTGGACCTCCTGGTTAGCACGGAATGTTCCCGTCTGCCTCAGCATATGATCCACGAGGGTTGTCTTCCCGTGGTCAACATGGGCGATGATCGCAATATTTCTGATATCTTCTCTTTGTTTACTCATTCCTCTCATTCCAAAAGTCATCTCTGCGATGTGATCCTCCTCCACTGTATAGAACAAAAATGCCTCGGTTGTTAGCCTGAGGCACTAGTAAGATACGGAAAAGTCGCCAGAAAACAAAAAGGCCGACCTCAAGTTGAGATCGGCCTCTTCGTGTGTTTTAAACAGTCTTATCGGAATGAGATTCCCACGCCAGCGCCGTATGAAGGGGTACCGGCAAAATTCGCCTCGGCATGAACGTTAACGAGAAGAAGGAGAAGCCGCACACCAACAGTGAATTGAGACTTGTTCGGCCCGTCCACTTTAAAAGAAGGTATCGAATAGGTTGATCCTCCTATCGAGCCCTTGATCTCATTGACGGTAACTGTCGAGCTCTGCAGCTGGAATCCGCTAAAGATTGTCAAGAAGAGGAGCCGTGTGCTCACCTCAGCGCCGTAGGCCGTCGCCTTCCCTGAGAGAACCTCTTTGTCGGCATTGTCTTTCAGACTCATGCTTTGTGTCATGAAGTGAATGGCAACATCCAGAGGGAATGCAGGAAGCCACTGGTCGATGTCATAGCGAAGGCCGAAGCCTGTAAACGACGCTTTGCCAAAGTCCCCCGCAGGAATTGGTGGCGCATAACGCGCCATGACCTCGATCCCGAAGGGAAGACCCACATTGACCTGCGGAGAAAATGATCCAAGATAACCAACATCGAAGCCTTTGGGCGTCTTGAAGATGACAGAGTCACGCATGATCTGAACTTCAGGCGGTTGGCCGCTGCTTGTTTTTATTCTGACAAGTTTCTCCTCCTTCGGTCCCGCGACCGTTGAAGCCCCTACAACATCATCGTAGTCTCGCCCTTTGAAGAAAGTAACGCTTTGGGTACCTCGTGTAATTGTGAACGATTGTGGCATAACAAAATTGAAGGTCTTTTGCTCATCTTTGATTTTCACCGCCCCAAAACGGAGGCCAACATCGAATCCCAGAATGTCGTGAAGATCGGCCGAGTAGTAGAGAGCATTGTTCATCCCCGTGGCAAATCCGCTCACGAACGGGTCAAGATACTTTGAAGCATTTGCCGCGCCAATTTCGCTTAAGATCTTACCCAATTCGTCCTGTGATTTTGCAACGGCTGCGATAAGAACGAGTGCGCAAAGCAACGCAGTCATGCGGCGCAAAAAAGAATGCATAGCAACCTCCAAGAAGTTAAGTGGTGTTTGAAGCGGTCAGTAAACCTAAAGAAAAAAACGTGGAGAAGCAAAGGGAGATCAATCCGTGTGATATTCGTCGCTCAATCGTAAATCCAAACGAATGCAGAAGAATATCCCCTTTCTCCACGGTTGCTCGTTTGCTGCCGAGGGGAGCCGTTCCTGCCGTTCGAATGAGATGTTCAAGCAGTTGCCGAGCTACCCTCTTATCGGAGAATTGTCTTACCGTTCGACGACGGTTGCAGAGCTGGTAGAACAATCTTGCTTGATTAATCTGCTCCGATTCGGAGAACCGTAGAGGCCCAGAGGAAATACACTGAGCCATGGGAAAATTCCTTGATGTGAACAGGCCCGCTAGTGTACTGGAAAGACCGTTGATGCGCAACTCTTCGATTCGTTGATTCTCCATCTCCCATTGCGTAGATTGTTATATTCCCTTCCTGCGAGAAGTCTCTCATTTCTCGTGGGAGGGGTGAGGTGTTTTTTGTCCGCCAGAACCGCGTTTTATGGAAACACTGATCGACAACGTTAAACGACGAATCCTCTCGTCAGCTCCGTTTCAGCAATTTCGTGAGGAACTGAGGAAAGAAGGCTCAGCATCAGCCACCTTCCTTCAGAACATTCACGGATCTCTCATGGCGTTTCTCCTTGCTGAATGTTTTGACCAGAAATCCCGGCAAGTTGTCATTATAGTGCCGGATAAAGATCGGGCGGAGAAGCTTCGTGATGATTGCTCCCTGCTTACGGGCGGAAACGTGCACCTCTACACACATACAACGCACCATGTCGCGACAACGCTCGACATGACAGAGCCGATTGAACAGATCGAAACACTCAAAACTCTGGCGCGAAAAGAGAACTGTATCGTTGTTTCCTCCGCGGAGGCAGTTGTTCAACCTGTTCCACCCCCGCAGACTTTGCTCGATCGAAGCTTTGAACTTGCCGTGGGACATGACTATCCATTCGAACGTCTCATCAATCGATTAACCGAGTTAGGATTTGAACGCAAAGAGTTTGTTGAAGGCTTTGGGGATTTTGCGGTGCGTGGGGGGATTATGGACATTTACCCTTTCGTCGGAGAGAATCCCGTCAGGCTGGAATTCTGGGGAGACCGGATCGAATCGATCCGGGAATTTGATGCAGTGTCTCAACGATCGATTCGGGTCCTGCAGTCGGCCTCGATTGTTGCGGGGTTGGTGCAAGGCCCGTCGAACGGACAGGTTTCGCTTCTGGACTACCTTGAGGAGGATGCAGTAATCGTTCTTGATGAGCCGGTACTTCTTGAGAAAGAGATCCTCGAGCTCAATGATCAAGGAATCACCGATATCTGCAATTGGGAGGAGCTCCGAAAACACTGCGATTCTCACTCGCTGGTTATCCATTCGAATATCGATAAACCTGTTGTTCCAGTTATCGATTTTCAATCAACAACACAACCACCGGTGGCGGGTCGAATCAAGCTCTTTCTTGAACATGTCGACCACCTCACAACGCAAGGGATCTCGATTGTGCTTATGTGTGACACCGAGGAAGAAGCCGCACGTGTTCGGGAGTTGATCGAAGAGGAGAGATCTGCAATAGCTGCGCCTCGCCCCGGCCCGTTGGAGAACGGATCCGCACTGGAGATCGTGTGGGGGCGCGCTGTTCACTCCGGCTTTATCTTCACTCCTGCACAACTGGCTGTTTTCACCGAGCATGAGGTCTTTGGCAGATTGAAACGGCGCGGAATCACGAAACGCAGGGCTTTCCGGGGTCTTTCACACAAAGAGCTGTTGCAACTGCGGCGAGGAGATTTTGTTGTTCATCATGACTATGGCATCGGCAAGTTCGACGGTCTTCAAAGAATAAAAGTTCGAGGAGTCGAGCAAGAAGTCATGAAGATTCACTATGCGGAAAACGATGTTGTGTATGTCAATCTGAATTTTGTCAATCGTGTGCAGAAGTATTCGTCGCAGGAAGGGCACACGCCGCAACTGACAAAGATCGGCACTCCGCAATGGGAGCGATTGAAGTCTCGTGCGAAACGCAAAATCACAGATATTGCCCGAGAATTGATTCAATTGTACGCTCGCCGCAAACACGAGCGTGGATTCGCTTTCTCGCCGGATACACACTGGCAGAAGGAGATGGAAGCCTCGTTCATGTACGAAGATACAGAAGACCAGGCGAAAGCAACAGCAGAGGTCAAGAGGGATATGGAGAGTCCATCGCCGATGGATCGGCTGATTTGCGGAGATGTCGGGTTCGGAAAGACGGAGGTTGCTGTTCGTGCAGCATTCAAGGCCGTCATGGACGGGAAACAAGCAGCGATCCTCGTGCCGACAACAATCCTCGCGCTACAGCATTACCACACGTTTCTTGACCGGCTCGGCAACTATGGAGTGAAGATTGGTCTGCTTTCCAGGTTCAAATCCCCAAAGGAGCAGAAACAGATTGTGGAGCAGGTGAAACAGGGTCAGGTTGATATCCTCATCGGAACGCATCGCATTCTGTCGAAGGATATCGGATTCAAGAATCTCGGCCTGCTGGTAATTGATGAGGAGCATCGTTTCGGCGTAGCAGCAAAAGAGAAGATACGACAGCATCGCGCTCAAGTGGATACCCTCACCTTAACAGCCACACCAATCCCGAGGACGCTGCAATTCTCTCTGCTTGGGGCACGAGATCTCTCAATTATTAATACGCCACCGCGCAACCGCCTGCCAATTAAAACCGAGATTGCACAATTTGATCCACAGCTTATTCGCGAAGCAATCCTCAAGGAACTCCACCGAGGCGGGCAGGTCTATTTCATCCATGACCGCGTTCATGATATCGAGAGAATCCAGGCAATGCTGGCAGAACATGTGCCAGAGGCGAAAAGTCATGTTGCGCACGGTCAGATGCCGGGCCATGAACTTGAAAAGACCATGATCAATTTTCTTGAAAAGAAATACGATGTGCTGATTTGCACCAAGATTATCGAATCGGGGATTGATATTCCGAGCGTTAACACGATCATCATTCATCGCGCTGATCGGTTTGGGCTCGCAGAGCTTTATCAACTTCGTGGACGCGTTGGCAGGTCGAATGTGCAGGCATATGCGTATCTGCTCACGCCGCCGCTCTCTTCTCTTCCGAGAGCAACCTTGAGACGACTTCAGGCAATTCAAGAGTTCACTGAGCTGGGGTCAGGTTTCAATCTTGCCATGAGGGATCTTGAGATTCGCGGTGCCGGAAATCTCCTCGGGCCCGAGCAGAGTGGATTTATCATGGAAATGGGATTCGAGATGTACCAACGAATCGTTGAAGAGGCTGTTCGAGACTTAAAAGAGCAGGAGTTTCAACAACTCTTTCCGGCCGAAGCTGTTGGTGCGCCCAGCATCGAGACAACCGTCGATGTCGATGTGGAAGCATTCATTCCGGAATTCTACGTCGAATCGGACACAGAGCGTCTGGACTTCTACCGGCGACTCTACAAAGCTCAAACGTTTGAAGAGCTTGAGGAGATGCGGCGTGAGCTTCGAGATCGATTCGGCGAATACCCGGAGGAAGTTGAGCACCTGTTTCGTGTTGTGGAGTTGCGAATTCTCGCGTCGAGGATCCCTTTTGTCAAAATAGAGCTTGTCAAGACTTCGGTCCGCTTGAGCCTTCCGCCAGCTGAGGAGAAGGGCTTTTTTGAGGGGACAAATGGTCAGCCATCGCCCTTTGAGGCACTTCTTGCACGGTTGCCGAAGGCAGGGGAATTCAGGCCAGAGCTTCAGCAGGAGGGGAATGTCCTCACGCTTAACGCGCGGCTCCGAATAACATCATCGCGGGAGGCAGACCGTCTCACGGATATTAGGGAATTGCTCAAATTGCTTCAGAACGACGACACCTGACGGTGTTCTGCTCAGCGGGTGAATAGTTGAACTCAGTATGAAGAGAACAAAGCAATATGGAAAAACGCCGATCTCGCCTTGAGTCTCTGGATGAAATTGGCCCCCGCCTCAGCAACGTTTTGCCACGAGAGTATCGACACGAACGTCGCGGGAAGGGATAACCATCTTCGCTCTCCGCGAATTTCTTCGAGGTTGAACGCGTTCCGAACGTGAGGGTCAAAAGCAGAAGTTTTGCAAGGGTCGCCAACGATAAATTCAGGATGACAGAAGATTTACCCATTCGGGATGTGACGAAACTAATCAAACTGGATGTTCGTTCTTTTGGCAAGACGAGTGATGCTGAGAGTGTGCTGTGCCATGTTTTTAAGGCAACGACATCGCTCGGCCGATACGAGTATGGCCTGTGCTGGATTCAAACCCTGAATTGTTCTTGTCGGTAAAACAATCGATATTACCTTGACGATGAACTTCATTCAGTTCTTCTAAACTAAAAAATTTGCGGGGTCGTTCGGCGATCCCACCGATTCCAAATACCATGAGCACATTCCGTCTTCCGGAAGCAACCAGCGTTGACTCTATTCATCTGAGGGTTCGGAACCTGCAAGAAGCGAGTCGTTTCTACACAACCCTCCTTGGGTTTAAAGAGGTGATGAGTGAAGGGAACAAAGTCGGTTTTGCTGCTTCTGGCAAGCCTCCCGCCCAAGTGCTACTTACTGAAGATTATCATGCACCTCAGAGATCCCGCTCATCCGTAGGCCTCTTTCATGTTGCGTATCTCTTCCCAAATCGGCGGGAACTTGCAAAAGCCTTTCGACGGTTATACGACGCGGGATATCCGTTCCAGGGTGCCTCCGACCATGGCGTGAGTGAGGCATTGTATCTGGCCGACCCGGAAGGGAACGGAATTGAGCTCTATGCCGATCGACCACGGGACCAGTGGCAGGTGAGAAATGGAGAACTCCACATGTATACAGCGCCGCTGGATATCGATCATCTCATGCGGGAGCTGGAAGGTGCTACACAAGATTCAGACGAGCTCCAGCCGGATGTGCACATCGGTCATATTCACCTGCAGGTCTCGTCGTTGGCTTCCGCCGAACGATTCTATCATCGGATTCTCGGATTCGATGTCACGACGCGATCCTATCCGGGTGCGTTGTTCGTTGCAGCGGGCGGCTATCATCACCATCTTGGGTTGAACATCTGGAACAGTCGTGGAGCACCGAAGGCAACGAAAGGGGCGCTGGGGTTAACAGAATTCGGTGTTCACATCCCGGATGCTCTTGTGCTCAGTGAAATCGAACGTCGTTTGGTTGAATCCGGCCTCCCCGTGGAGTGGACCGAAAACGGCAAGGTATTGAAAACAGAAGATTTCGACGGTATGTCAATCATGCTTCATCTCTAAATTCACTTTTTATGCATAACTATTTATGTGAGGTTACTATGAAGAAACTCTGTTCAGCTCTTTTTTTCGTAGCCCTCTCCGCTGGCAATCTGCAGGCGCAACCCATCGACTGGAAGCTAGATAAGGCGCACTCAAACGTTACATTTGCTGTGACCCATATGGTCATCTCGGAGGTGACGGGGACATTCCGTGATTACGAGATCTCTGTCAGGACTTCCCAAGATGACTTCAGCGATGCTTCCATTCAGGCTGTCATTAACGTTGCAAGCATCGATACCGACAATGAACGGCGCGACGGTCATTTGAAGTCGGATGACTTCTTTAGCGCAGAGAAATTCCCCGAGATCCGCTTCACAAGCAAATCGATAGAGAAGATCGATGAGAAGAACTACAAGATTCATGGGGACCTTACGATTCGGGATATCACAAAACCGGTGACGTTTGATGCTGTGTTTAACGGGAGGCTCAAGATGGGTAAGGCCGAACGTGTCGGTTGGAAAGCAACACTGACAATTGATCGGTTCGATTTCGGATTGCAGTGGGACCGTACGATTGAGGCGGGCGGTCTGGTCGTAGGCAAGGAGGTGAAGATTACGGTGAATCTCGAATTAACGAGAGAGATTGCCTCCTAAATGAACCTGCGCATCGAAGTCTATTCGGATGTTGTCTGTCCCTGGTGTTACCTCGGCAAGTGCCGATTGAGCAAGGCGCTCAGTCAGCTTGATGGTGTCATAGCGGATATCGAGTGGCATGCCTTTGAGTTATATCCCGCAATGCCAAAGGAGGGGATGGAGCGTCGAATATTCGCCGAACGGAAATTCGGCAGCTTCGAGGCATTTCGGCGGGCGGAGGAACATCTGACCATGCTGGGGAAAGAAGTCGGATTGGAATACCGCTTTGAGAGTATCCTACGCATCCCGAACACGTTCGATGCGCATCGCTTGATCTGGTTTGCCAGACAGCACACATTACAGAACCAACTCGCGGAGGCTCTGTTCCGAGCGTACTTCACCGATGGCAAGAACGTCGGCGATCGGTCAGCCTTAATGGAGATTGCCGCTTCTGTTGGACTCCCGGGACAAGAGGTGCAGCGGATTCTCGAGGGGACAGAGGGAGCTGAAGAAGTCAGACGGTCGGAACGACGAGCCTCCGAGGCGGGTATTCACGGTGTCCCGTTCTTTATCTTCAATGATCGGTATGCGGTATCAGGTGCACAGAAGCCGGAGATTTTCCTCCTGGCGGTTCGTCGTGCACTGCAGGAAGGGGAATCATCGCCTGTTGTTCCGCTTCCCCCGCGATGAGAATCACGGGAGAAAGAAACAGCGGTGAAGAGCTATTCTTTTGCCGCTTTCACCTGCCGGTGAATAACATCGTGTCCTTCGCGCGGTTCGAGGTGGGAGATAATTTGCACGGCTCCGGGGAATGTGGTGCGAATAATCTCTTCGATTTCGGTTGCCTTCCAATGCGCATCCTCCAGCAACGTCCCTTGCGGAAAAAGAAGATGAAACTCGACCCACAGCGATGTCCCGCTGTGCCGATACCTCAATTCGTGATACCATAATCCCCGCTTTTCCGTTTCTGCATTCAACACACTTCGCAGCCGGTGTTCCAGATGAGGGTCTCCCTCATCCATCAATCCGCCAACCGATTGCCTGATGAGCTTTCCACCGGACCATAGAATATTGACTGCGACAAGAATGGCAAGAAGCGGATCGAACAACAGCCAGCCTGTCCAGAGTGTCAAGACCAGCCCTATGATGACCCCGAGACTTGTCCAGGAATCCGTAAGAACATGTTTTCCGTTCGCAATAAGGATGAGAGATTTCTGTCGCCTGCCCTGCCAGACGAGAAAGCCTCCCAGACCTGCGTTAATTGTACCCGCGGCTGCAACGAGGATCAACCCTGTGTCGAGGTTCTGAAGCTTCAAACCGGCAATCCACTTTGCGACTGCCTCGTAGATGATGTACACAGCGGCAAGAACGATCATCGTCCCCTCCATCCCGGCAGAGAAGAACGTGATCTTGTCGTGACCGTATGGATGCGACGGATCGGGGGGCTTGAAACTCATGCGGACGCTAAACACCGCAAACCCCACTGCAAAAACGTGAACGACCGACTCCGCGGCGTCAGAGAGGATTGCGGCTGAGCCGGTGACGTACGCTGCATACGTTTTGCCGAGGAGCATCAACAGACCGACGGAAAACGAGAGGCGAATAGCAAATTGCTGCTTGCGGATCGAATCCTTTTCCTGATCCAGCATCTCTTCGTCCACAAGAAGGGGATTATGCATGAGAGGGGCTACCCCCAGGATGTTCCGGACCGGAGAAAGACTACAACAAACCAGCCGATGAGAAGGGCAAGAAGGATGGCGATTCGGTATTTCTGATCGGTACTAAAATTCATAGTGAAGAACAGGAAAAAGATAGAAACAAAAGTGGGGAGATGCAAAGGAATGTCGCTCCGCTTCAGGCTAAATCCAGCGCCGTTTTTCGGGCAAGCTTACAGGAGGCCGTTGCGCTTTCGTAAGAACCATTCAAGTGCGAAGAAAGAAGCGATGAGAGCGAGCATCCAGGGAGAGCTCCACAACGGGATCTCGCTTGTGTGGGTAAGCTCACGTGGTTGAAACTCAGGAAGCGAGGCAATATCCTGCGGAAGCGTCTGGATGGAAGAAGGATCATAATAACGGCCGCCGGTGCGTGCGGCAAGTTGTTCGAGCAAGGGCTTGTTCATCCGTGTTTCGGTGAATTCCAGATGAACCCCACCAACGGCAAAGGAGCCGTTTTCAGTGGCAAGCGGTTTGCCGTTGATACTTACGCGGGCATTGAACCGATAGTCTCCCTCTTCAAGTCCCTCCAGGGAACCCTCGTACTGACCATTCCCAAGCGGATCGAGGAGAATTTCAAGAACTCGTGCCCCCTGGCCGCCGGGCAAAACAGGCCTCACACTCACCTCTACCCGTGCATTGTCGATTGGTCGGTAGGTATCATCATACACCTGTCCGACGAATTCTATCGGCTCCAGGCCCGAATAGACCTGTTTTGAAGTGCGGACACGTATCTGTTTTTCATCCTCGCGCGTCGTAAGCCAGCGGACTGAATTACTGAGAAACTCTTCGAATACTGTTGGTTGCATCGGTTGTTCCGCAAGCATCTTCCACCGCCAGAGGCCATAGCCGAGCAACATCAACGACTTCCTTCTATTAACACTCCGTGACACCAACATCGGATCGTTCAACGTTGTTGTTTGAATGCGTGTCCGTGCGAGGACTTCAGACTCAGGCTTGGCGACGAACTGAGCCTGGAGTTTGAAAAGGGGGGGAAGTTTTGACCACTGATCGAGACTGCTGGCTGGCCCTGCGAGCTTCACAATAGGATGTAAGGCATATGTTTCCTGAACGCTAACGAATGCGCTGAATTCATCCGTTGAGCCATCGCGAATCGAAACCGGCAGAAAGGGCTCAAGCTGACGCACCTTCGGAAACGAAATTGACCTGCTCATAACGAGCAAGACACCTTTCCCTTCGTCTAACGCCCTGATCACCGCCGCCAACGTTTGCGCAGTGGTTGCCGTGGTAGGAAAGCCAACAAGAATCAAACATTCTGCTTCGGCGAGAAGCTCGGGCGTGAGAGTCCCCTCGTACATTTCCCCATCGGCGCGTTGAATGCGACTTGTTACATCGATATGCGGATCCTGTTCAAGAGCTCGGCGAATAAAGGCAACATCGGAACTTGGTGCACCGCCAAGGAGCAAAACCTTCATTTTGCTCTTCAGCACGCGAGTAAACGTTACAAAACGATTGTTTTGTTTCGTCAATTCCCCTTCAAGTGGCGTCACCGCTACCGATAACTTTTGCATCCCTTCTGCTTCGGGAACATAGCCAAGCGGGACGGTATATTCCCGTGTTCCTCCTTGGAGCGAGAGCGTCTTTCGATCGACGACTCCTTTTTCATCACTCAGGGTAACTTCAACTCTCTGGTCGGTAAAGCCTGTGCTTTTCACGGTTGCATGAACCGGCAGTCGATTCCCGACATACGTAATGGAATTCGTCAGAACTTTGCGGATGAGGAGGTCACGCTGCTCGCTTGTATCACCGACGCCGACGACGAAGAGCGGGAGGCCAAGTTGGGTTGCATCGAAAAGGGGGTTGGCGTCTGTTGTTGAATTTCCATCTGTGATGAGGACGACGCTTTGCAGGTTCTGCGTTGACGCAAACTCTTTCAGCGAGTTCAGTGCGCCCGGCAGATCGGTCGCATCTCCCGTCGCGGTGATGGAATCCTTCGAAAGACTCTCAAGCAGTCGAAGCCGAGAATCGAACGTTGCGAAACGAGTCGCTCCAATGCGGGAAAGATCCTGAATGGCCTTCGACTCAAGAATGCGGTGGAGGATCTCCCTGCGATCGCCCAGGCGATCCTTAATGCTCATGCTCTGTGAATTATCGATAAGCACGACTGTCGTTGGCGGTTCCACTCTTCTGGTGAGCAACGAAAGAAGAGGTTCACCAAGAACGAGAGCGAGAAGAAAGAGAGAGACTGCCCGCAACGTCGCGAGCACTAAACGCAGAGGGGTTGGAATCGGCGGGATGGTTTGCCGGTACGTGAAGATGGTTAGGCCGACCGCAACAAGAAAAGCGACGAGAAGGAGGAAAGGATGAAACGAGAGGCCAAGATGAATGTCGGGCATCTATCGGATGAGCAGCATTTTTTGCGTCAGTGTTGTCGAGGAGGCGTGGAGGCGGGAGAAGTAGGTGCCCGAAGGGGCTGCGACCCCGCGATCGTCTAACCCATCCCAATAAACAGAATTCGACCCGACTGAGGCAATTCCACGAAAAAGTGTGCGAATGCGTTGGCCAAGAAGGTTATAGAGGTGAAGTTCCACCGGCTCAGGGGAAGGCGCATCGAATAGAATTGTCGTACCAGCGTTGAACGGATTGGGGAAATTTGCGTGGAGCACAAACGAATCTGGAACAATGCCGGGAAGACCGGGAATTCCTGTATTGATCAGCGCTCGGAAAGCAAGAAGAGAGTCCGGCGCCAGAGGCGGATAGAGACGGCTTCGTCCTGTCTCGTCACGAGCCACGAAATAGCCGCGGGGGTAGTTGGTGTCCACACTTGTTGGAATGGTGGCCTGAAACAGAAACGGCGTTGAAGTCGGCGTCAACGACACCCGCTCAAACGGCAAGCCTGACGCCGATTGATAATAGAGAAAAAGTGAGTCGTTCAAGAGAGGGGATGAAGAACGGATAAATGTTGAGACCGTCATCGTAGAGTTGTTGATGCTGACCGTCGGCAAATTACTGAAGACGATTCCGTGATACAGAAGAGCGCCAAGCGCATTGGCAAATCCCCATCCATAATAGTTATTCGGATAGGAAGTGGTCATCGTTGTTCCGTCTTGAATGTGAACCGCTGTGTTCAATAGACTTTCACGAATTTGCATCGGCGTAAGTTGGGGGTGTGCTGAGAGAACGAGGGCTGCAACGCCGGCCACAAGAGGGGTAGAGGCAGAAGTTCCGTTAGCGGAGACATAGCCACTGCCCGAACCACTTGCCCACCGAACACCAGTACCCTGAGCTACAACTTCAGGTTTTATTCGCCCATCGGAAGTCGGGCCGGTCCCGCTGAAATCTGCCAAAATACCATCTGAGTAGGCAGCACCAACACTGACTATGCTGTCCGCGTCTGCTGGGGCCACAAGTGTTCCCAGCACGCTAACAGGTGGTCTACCAGCTGTTTGAAACCCTCCGTTTCCCATGGCAGTGCAAAGGAGAACGCCCTTTCTTGCTGCAATTCCGGCAGCACGGGAAACGATAGTTGTTTTTCCATTCAGTTCTTGGTAGGTGTAGCTGTAGGTTGTCGTATCGAAATCACGATATCCTAAGGATGATGATGCAATATCGACACCGAGACGCTCCATCCACTCCAATGCCTCGACATAGTTGTCCTCTTCGATATGCACCTCAACACTATCGATCTCTGTCTTTGCCAGAATGAAAGACGCGCCAAATGCTGCCCCGATCAACGAACCGTTATCGAATCCCCCCACGGATGAGAGCACACCCGCGCCGTGATTCCCCTGGGGAAAGTATTCCCATGGTGCGCGTGAAGTATTTGAGTCTCGATGGACGAAATCAAATTCTGCAACGACACGGATGTTTCGTAATGCAGGGTGAACCCTGTGATTATTGAAGCCGTCGTCAAGAAGTCCGATCAAGATGCCTGTTCCGTAGATCCCAATTCCGTGAGCATCAACCACTTTAATGTTGTTCAACTGTGTAAATGAACTTCCGTAGTCGATTGGTAAAGCCTCGCGTTTTCTCAGTGTCTGATCGAGAGAAGGAAGAGAAGAGAATCGCATCGGAGTCTTTTTCATTCTACCGACTGGAGCTACCCGATGGACAAAATTCAGCGAGTGTATTTCCTGGAGATGTTGCAATGAATTGATTTCAATCGAAACAGCATTGAGCCAGCGCGAGATCGAATGGATTCTCACGCCTGAGAGCTGAATTCTCCGTAGGATCTCAGGTGAAGGTGGAATGTCAGATTCATCGATAAGTCTGTCCTTGGGAAGAACCTTTGCCCGCCTGCGCAACGCGCGCTCGGTAATGCCAAGATCTGAAGGGAGAAAAGAACTCAGAGAGGAACGTTCTTTAAGGAACACCCAGTAGCGATTGGAAGTTGGTTGAGCGGAGGTTGTACGAGAACAGAGCGGGAACAGCAGGAACACGCCGAGAAAGGAGAAAAGAACGCGTCTCACAGCATCAGTCGGTATGAGAGAGGAGTTTGTCAATGATATGGACGGTTGAGATTCCTTCCGCCTCGGCCGTGAAGCTTGTCACGATGCGGTGGCGCAGAACAGGTTCAGCCATCATTCGCACATCCTCGATGTCGGGTGTATGGCGACCCAGCAGGATGGCTCTTGCCTTCGCGCCAAGAATGAGGTACTGGGAGGCGCGAGGTCCGGCTCCCCATCGAATCCACCTCTTCACGAAGGCGGGCGCATTGGGAGCACCCGGTCTCGAGCGGGAAACAAGATCCACTGCAAACTGAATCACATTCTCTGCTACCGGAACGCGCCTTACGAGGTCCTGGAAGCCGATGATCTCCTCCCGTTTTAGCACATGATGAAGATCAGGTGTGTAAGGACTTGTTGTCGATTTGACGATTTCGAGTTCTTCCTGTGGCGAAGGATAATCGAGCCAGAGGTTGAACATGAAGCGATCAAGTTGAGCCTCCGGCAACGGGTACGTTCCTTCTTGCTCGATAGGGTTCTGTGTGGCGAGCACAAAGAAAGGTTCTTCGAGCGTGTAGGTGGTCCCCGCAGCGGTAACATGATGTTCCTGCATTGCCTCAAGGAGGGCTGCCTGGGTCTTGGGTGGGGTGCGATTGATTTCGTCGGCAAGAACAATGTTGGCAAAGACGGGCCCCCGCACGAACTTGAACGTTTTCTGCCCCGTCGAAATATTCTCTTCGATGATTTCAGTGCCTGTGATATCGCTCGGCATGAGGTCGGGCGTGAACTGAATGCGGCTGAATCTGAGCTCCAGCACTTCAGCAAGAGTCTTGATGAGGAGGGTCTTTGCCAATCCCGGCACACCAACAAGCAGGCAATGGCCGCGCGAAAGCAGCGCAATCAGCAATTGCTCAATGATGCGATCCTGCCCGATGATGACCTTGGCGATCTCTTTCCTGAGCTGGCTGTAAGACGTTGAGAGATTCTTTGCTGCTTCGACGTCGTTCATGGTCTCCGCCGTTTCGATAGTGGCTACGATCGTAGCTCCCAAAAGATACTCTTCTTCAGTTCTTCCACCCACTCTTGAAATACTTTGTTCTTCTTCACATAAAGGGCCAGTTGTTCTACCCGTCGGTAATCATCCCGCAGATTCATCGCATGTTCGGGGATTCGCTTTTTGACAAGAATGATTTGATAACCGTATGAAGTCCCAGCTCGCACCCGATGAGGCTCACTGATCTCACCCTCTTTCAGATCTTTGATCGCTTGAATCACCTCTTGTTGTTCAAGCTGATCAAGCGTCACAAGTCCCAAGTGACCACCAAGCATCTTCGTATCCTCATCTTCGGAGTATTGCCGGGCGAGGTCGGCAAACGCTTCTCCGTGAAGCGCCCGGGCCCTCAGTTCCTGAAGCTTGGCCACTGCTGTCGAGTCGCTCGCCGGCGTCTTTTCGAGTTTCAGCAGGATATGTCGCGCGTGAACTGACTCACCGCGTCGCTCGATCAACTGCACAATATGAAAACCAAATTGCGTTTTTATGATATTGGAAATCTCTCCTTCGCGGAGTCGATACACCGCCTCCTCAAAGTCCCGAACGTAATCACCACGTTTTGCCCAGCCGAGGTCCCCACCGCTGCTTGCGGTTCCGTCTTGCGAATAGCGCCGGGCGAACTCTGCAAAGTCTCCCCCAGCTCGAATGGAATCAAGAATTGCCTGGAGCTTGGTCCTTAGCTGAAGTTCGAGTGTTGTGTCCGGTTTCGGTGCCACGAAAATGAGGCTTATATCATATTGTTCCGGCACACGCGGTAGGGAATCGCGGTATGATTCATAGAATTCTTCTACCTCTCGTCGGGTTACCTGAATCGCTGCCTCGCGCATCTGCCGCACCCGTTCGACAAGCATCTGTTTACGCCGCTCGTCTCGATACTCGCGCTTGATGCGGTTGATCGACATTCCATAGTACTGTTCGACGCGTTCCTGAGACCCGGCCTGCCGAATCAGATTATCAACCATGATGTCCAGCGATCGGTTGACTTCGTCGTCGGAAACCACAATGCTGTCGATGAGGGCCTGGGCGAGAATGAGTTTTTCTGCGATCAATCCGTCGAGGATCTGCTTTCGAAGGCCCGGAGTGTTCGGGTCGACCCTGTTCTGCATAGCCACGAAATTGATTCGTTCCTGCACTTCGGATTCGGTGATAATCTCCTTATCGACGACGGCGACGATGCGGTCGATCGTGGTTTGAGAGTAGACAAGGAAGGAAAAGAGGAACATCATTGCGATAAGAAATCGATGCTTCATAGAAATCTCCTACTCAAAAATGCGGGCGGTGTCAGGTACGCCGGTAGCCATGAATACTTGAACGATATGCCGCGAACGAAGGTTCTCCATCAACGAGTCCAGCGTCGTCCGTCGTCGCTCGATGGCCAGCCGGCTTCGGATTTCCCGTTCGACGTAAGCAAGATCAGGCGTCTGCCCCTGCCTGAGCAGTTTCCACACAACGAGACAATAGAAGCCGTCCTCAGTGCGGATAGGAAACGACGGCTCGCCGCGCTGAAATGTCGTAGCGACGCGCCAGAGTTCTACCGGCAGAAATGTCGCTTGCGTGAAGTAAACAGAGTCGACATACGTTACAAGGGCGGTTTTCTTTTCGGGATCGGTTGCCGTTTGGCGAATTGCATCAGCCCACGGAGTCCCTCTCAACACTGTCGTTCGAAAGAGAGTTGCGGCTTCCCGATTCCGGAAAAGCGCAAAACTCACGAGCGCAACATCGGTGGGGAGATTGAATTCAGCTTTGTGAGCATCGAAGTATGTTGAAATCTCCTGAGGCGTTGCTTGAACCGACTCTGCACGGTAAACAAGTTCATCAAGCAGCGCATTGATGGTCATTTGACGTTGAATATCAGCAAGCCGGTTTCTGAGGGTCTCGGAGTTATTGACGCCGCGTCGAATGGCCTCGCGGTAGAGAAGTTCATTCATAATCCACCGCTGCACGTATTCCTGTAGTTGTGCCTGGGTAAGGGAGGTTGTGTCGAGACGGGAACGGACATCTTCCAGGGTGAGCGTTTCGTTGTCGACCTGAGCAAGAGGCGTCTGCGGGGCAGAGCTTCTCCTGCAACCTATCAGCAAGAGAAGTGCCAAAACAGCAAGGCTAATGGGAATGCGCATCCACCCTCGTCCGTTTAAAGGCATCTTTCAATACTTCATTCTGAATGGATACGTTGTACTTCCGGCGGAGTTCTGCAACCCATTCCTCTTCTCTCTTCTTTGCCGCGTAGTCTTGGTAACTGGCTGCGACCTCAGCCGCCGCCTCCTCATATGTTTTCGGTCGAGAGCGCTCTTTGGCAAGGACTTTGACGACCGACCATCCATTCTCAAATGCAATTGGTGGTGAGACGCTGTCGTTGGGAAGAACCACGAGCATCACGGTCATGTCATTGAGGGTATAGGGTTGAAATCCCCACTCTCCCCGTTTTTCTTTGAACCCGGGTCGCTCTGTGTATTTGGCTGCAAGTTCACCAAAGTCCTCACCAGAGCGGGCGCGTGCATAGAGTGACTCAGCCAGGGCCTCTGAGCGGACGAAGATTTCGGCAAACTTCACTCGATGGGGCCACTTGAATTTGTTCTTGTTCTCCTCGTAATGTTGGCGAAGCAGCGAGTCATTTACCACCACTTTCTTTCGTATTTCGTCTTCTTCGATGCGAAAAAGAAGGATCCCTTCTTCATATTCTTTCATCAGGCTTGCGAAGGCTGGATGTCGATCTGGAGTACGAAGAACGTGCTCGTTGTGAACCGCTGTCGACGATACGCGCTCAACAACCCGCTCAACATTTGCTGTACTCAACTTCATGCCTTTGAATTCATCAAGAGTAGCAATGTCGTTCAGGAAATCCTGAACAGTGCATGATTTATCACTGTAAGTAAACAGCGTCTTCTTGCGGGTTTCCGAATCGATCCGTTTATCCCAGCCTGCCGACTCCACAGTTGCCAAGGAGTCGAATGCGTGAGTGATTTGATGCAAGAGAGGAATATCGAAACTGAGCTTATAGAGTTTCTTCAATCCGTGGACGTAATCTTCGTAATCATCGGAGTAACGCGTTTGCTGATAGTGTGAGCGGAGGTCTTTCTCCATTTCCGCGAACGTCGGTGGAGGCTTGCGCTCACGCACTCGAATGATGTGATAACCGTAGGGCATGCGAAGAGGAGGAGGTAGCGTATCGTGTGGATTCTCAAGCAAAAAAAGGCCCACTCGAGGAGGCAATTGGGAGATCTCATACAAGCCAAGCTCTCCCCCTCGTGCGGCGCTTTGACTGTCTTCGCTGTATTGTCGAGCCAGCTCCGCGAAATCATCACCGGCCTGGAGTCGCGCGTAGAGAGATCGAACCGTGTCAGTGACCGCGCTGGTATCCGAGAGATCTTGCTTGAATCGTCTGAGGATATGCTGCAATCCCCAGAGACCGGGATGGTTGATTCGTTCGGTGACGTGAATAAGATGGTAGCCGAATCGCGTCCGAACGGGTTGGCGCGTATAGTCACCCGGTTTAAGCGAGTAGCATGCTTCCTCGAACTCTGGGACCATCCTTCCCGCTGTGAAGAATCCCAAATCGCCACCGGTTTCCACGGCCGTCGGATCCTCTGAATAACGACGGGCTAGAGAATCGAAACTTATGATCGGGATCTGTTTTGCAACCTCAATGGCCTTTGTATACGCTTTGAGTGTGTCTTCAGGGGTCGCGTTTTCTCCAATTCGGAAGAGAATGTGACTCGCTCGAATATATTCCTGCTTCCGGTCATACATCTTCTGGATATGAGGTGTAATGAGCTCTTTGTCCACCATGTAGTTTGTAGCAATGTTCGTTCTGATGGACCGAAGTTCCTCAACTACCGCGCTATCATGAGCAAGGCCGCGCTCGCGGGCTTCTCTCACCTTCAGCCGAAACTTTACAAGGAGTTCGAGGAACTTTTGACGATCCTCGAGGGTGGAGTTCGCGGCATTCTCCCAGCCTCCATGAGTCTTTGCATATGCTTCCTCGAACTCACTCAGGGTGATTACCTCGTTGCCGACGGTTCCGACAACAAGATTCGGATTGGCGCTTCCACACCCAATCAAAGCGGCGGCAAAGAGGACAATTCCTGCGGTCCGAACACAACATTGCATAGACACAAAACTCCCGTAAAGCATTTGAATTTCAGCAGTTATGTAACGAGGCAAAAGAAAAGGTAACCAAAAATGGAGTTGCAAGCAAGGAAAGAAGAGACTTGAAGAACTGCGTTTTGAAAGAAATTGGTAGGACGGTCAGCAAACAACCGCTTACTTCAGAAAATCTTTCCTTCGCTTGAGGATCTGATTTGCCCGCCATGGCTGGATCTCAAACCACTGAGATGTGGTTGACGTTCGAACGAAGTACTTGTTCTGATCCCTGACCTCGGCGAGGAGAAGTTGAACGCCTCCGTACGAAACAGATGTACGAAATCGTGGAGAAGGATTTGGCGGAATGTCGACAAAATCGTCCGCGGTGAGATTTGAAAGAGTGGAGAGAAGGCTGTTCACTTCCGATTCGTTTGCTTTTTCTTTCCCGATCATCCACACGGAGTCACGGAGCACGATTGCAAATGTGGTGTCGCCATACTGATACGTGATCTCCTTGATGTTCTCGCGTGGTACGGACGCAATCGTTCGATCGCGCCATTCTTTGACGGCGCGATTGAGGGTGTACGTGTAGATTCCTTCTGCGAGGTGGACCTCGTTCGAGTTGGCGAGTCGAACATACGTCTCTGAGAACGTCGGTCCCATCTTCCCGACGATGAGCTTGGCCTTCTCCGCTCCTTTTTCAAAAAGGGTTACCCACACGCCTGTTGAATCTACTTGAAACACCGATTGTTTTTCCGGATTGCTGGAAACTGTCGCTTTGGCACGAAGGTTTTTGAGCTGTTGAATGAGTGTTCCAACGTTCGCTTGGTCGGCGCGGTAGATTACGGGATGCTGAATGTGCCATTCTACGCCTTTCTTTTCGAGAACGACTTTGAGGCTGGGAGAAGAGATTTCGATTTTGTCGACAGAGAGAGAGTCAACCTCCAGAAGGGGGGAGCCCTCAATTTCCGTTGTACTCACTTCACCGGGTTTCTGCATGAGGAGAAGCGCAATCACAACGAGGAGAAGAAAAAGGCCACCAAGGATGAGCGTACTCCGTTTCATAAGCTATTTCTGGAATTCCAGGCTCCGTTTCAGGGCTAACCGACGTCTCCAACGGAACAACCCGTACGCAATGACAAGCAGTGGAGGTGCGAGGAGGTTGGCGTATTTCAGAAGCTGTTTGGTCCCGTCGGAGACAGGTTCGAGTTGAGGCAAAGCGATATTCTTCGAGCGAATTGTAATCAGTCCGGCATCGTCGGCGAGATAATCGACCATGTTGGCGAAAAATGTAAGATTGTCTCTGTTCCCGAGGAATTCGTCTTTCATGAAGTCGCCGTCACCAACGGCGACAATCCGCGTTTCCGGACTTTCTGTGATTGTTGCTTTTGGTTCTCTTTCAGCAAAGAAGCTCTTGAACCGCCCCTGCACCACAACGGCGAGGGGGATGCCGCTTTCGGAAAGCTCCTGCAGTGTGTAGCGATGGAACGGGTCGATCGCAAAGAAGCCGGTCTGTCGCCCACTTCGCTTGGACGAACGCATCAATACTTGAGCGGTCAAACCTTTCGATTGAGCAAGTGATGTGTCGATAGAGCTCACGAAGTGGAACAGCACACCCTGAAGGTCCTTCACCATCGGGTTCTCGCGATCCATATTCGACGCGTTCGGGATGTAGGGGAAGGGGATCTGGCTCTGTACGGGAAAGGGCCCGATCTGCTGCATCACGCTGATGTTGGCGCACTGTGCGTCGCGAACGAGATCCGGGTTGATTCGCACGCCGTAGTGCTGAAGCATTTCGTCAAGGCTGAGGTCAAGAGGCTGGCCGAAGCGCATCTGGAGGCTCGCGTTTACGCGGTTGAGGAGGAAGCCTACCTTTCCACCGCGCATGAGGTACTGGTCAATCTGATATTTTGCGCTGTCTGAGAACTTCGCTTGCGGCGCAATGACAAGCAGCGCTGCAAGATCTGAGGGAATCGGCTCATTCCTGCTCAGGTCAACGGTGACGGGCTCGTACTGTTGCGTGACGCTTCGGTTTGCGGTGTTCATCGAAGAGAGCGCTACTTCCTGATGACCGGTGGTAAAGCCAATCTTCTTTTTTGTGCGCGTGGTCAGACGTTTAATTGTGCTGCTGATATCGTACTCGAGCGAGCCAAGATTTTGAACAACCGGCATCACTTCTTTTTTATCCTCATAGAGAAAGACGAGTCCCAAAAAAGCTCGCTTCACCTGAAACTTATCTTCCTCAACGACCTGAACCTCGACAGCCGGGATTCCTTGTTCACGCGCCTCCTGCTCGCCTTTTTCCCCTTCGGGATTTATGAACTCAAACTGCAGATTCCCCCCTGCATATGCTTTGTACTCATTGAGAATATCGAGTGTCGCGCGGCGGTTGGTGTTGTAGGGTGCCGGGAGATCTTCCGTGAAGTACGCTTTGATCGTGACCTTATCGTCCAAATTGGCAACGAGGTTTTTGCTGGCATCGGAAAGCGTGTAGACCTTCTGTTGTGTGAGATCGACCCGCGCAAAGAGTCGAATCGAAATCACATTCAACACAATGATAATGCCCAGAAGAAGCAACGCCTGGATAAACGTCTGTGTCTTCTTGTTCTGCATAATCAGTCTCTTCCTACCACTTGCGCCGTTCAAGAGAAAGTGTAGAGAGGTAAAGCATGAAACTGAGCACTGAAGCAAAGTAAATAATATTCCTCGAATCAATCACACCCCGCGCGATGCTGGAGAAGTGGTAGTCGATGCCAAGGAATTCGATAATACTGGTCATCCAGCCGGGCACAAAAATGAGAATCTTGTCGAGGATGAACAGGGTCGCCACGCCGAGTAACGCAATGATGAACGCAACAATCTGGTTTTCGGTCAGACTTGAAGCAAACAATCCGACAGAGACATACACGCCAGCCATGAGAATGAGTCCAACGTATCCCCCGATGATCGGACCATTATCAACGTTGCCGAGGAATGCAATAGTGATGTAGTAGATCAACGTTGGTGCGAGTGCAATGCAGACAAGCGCCCAGGCGGCGAGGAATTTTCCGACGATGATTTCGGCGTCGTGAAGCGGTTTTGTCGTCAAAAGCTCGATCGTGCCGCTTTTTTTCTCCTCTGCCAGCAACCGCATGGTAATTGCGGGAATGAGGGCGAGATACGTGAGAGGCGCAAGACTGAAGAACTGGCGCAACGAGGCCACGTTGAGGAGAAAAAGCGTGCTTGTATGGAAATACCCCACGAGCGCCAGAAAGACCACGATCACCACATACGCGATCGGTGAATTAAAATACGACCGAAGTTCCTTCCGGAAGATGGTCAGTGTATTGTAATACCCAAATGGTACTTTCATCATTTGTAACACCCGACGTTTCATCATTCCAAGAATTCTATCCCTCAGCTCTCGTCAACTTATGGAAAACCTCCTCAAGGCTTGTCGATCTTCTTGAAAGTTCGAGAAGCGCCCATCGTTCAGCAACACTCTTGTTGAAGACCTCCTCGCGGATATCGCTTCCCTTCGCTGTGTGAAGGATAAATCGATGTTTGTTGGTATCCGAACTGAGCAACTCAACGCGCTCCACGTGATTCAGCGACTGGAGCTTCGGGAGAATGTCGGTCATAGCGTTTCCGACATCTGCCTTAAGTTCGATCATCAACATTTCCGCGCCCTGAAACTGCTGCTGGAGTTGCTCCGGTGATCCATCGGCCACAATCTTTCCTTCGTGAATGATAATTACACGATCACACGTGGCTTGAACCTCCGGCAAGATGTGAGTGGAGAGAATCACGGTCTTCGCCCGCCCCAGCTGGCGGATGAGTTTTCGAATTTCCACAATCTGGTTTGGATCAAGGCCGCTTGTTGGCTCATCAAGAATCAGCACTTCCGGATCGTGAATCATGGCCTGTGCCAATCCGACCCGCTGGCGATAACCCTTCGAGAGCTCCCCGATGTCCTTGTGCCGCACATCCCCGAGGCCACAAACATCCACCATTTCTTTGAGTCGCTGACTGAGTACACCATTCTTCAACCCATGCAGCTGGGCGCAGAATTCGAGGTACTCCAGCACATTCATGTCGAGATAGAGCGGATTGTGTTCCGGCAGGTAACCGATTTTGCGGCGGACTTCAAGCGACCGCTCGAGTGTGTCGAGACCATCCACTTCGACTTTGCCGGACGACTGCGGCATGTAGCAGGTGATGATCTTCATCGTTGTGGTCTTTCCGGCACCGTTGGGGCCGAGGAAGCCGAGAATCTCACCCGTCTTCACATCGAACGTAATATCGTCGACGGCTTTTTCCTGGCCGTAGTACTTGGTCAAATTTCGAACCGCTATCGACATAAGTGGATAAACCAGGTAGAGTTAAAGGACGCTTCGTCCGTCACCACGTGGTGGTGTTGACCTTGAAAGGCGCACAATGTTAAAAAAAAGAGGGAAGAGAATCAAGATGCAGATGAAGCGAAGAGGTCAATTTGCGAGTCGGGCCGAATGAATTTGTCCGTGGAAAGATGAAGTTCGTTTTCGTTCAAGTGAAAGCGTTTGCAGGAAGTTTCGAAGAGTTGACCTATTGCCTCGGCGATTTGGCCCTCGCCGGTCATTCGCTTGCCAAAGGCAGAGTCTGAAAGCTCACCGCCCCTCACATCACGGATTCGGTTGAGAATCTTCGCTGCACGTTCCGGGTAGGTGCGATCAATCCAATCGACGAAGAGTTCCTTAAGGGCGTAGGAGAGTCGCACCATTGTCCAGCTGGCGAATCGTGCGCCACGTTCGGAGGCGGCCTGGAGAATGGACGGGATCTCGAGGTCGTTCAGCCCCGGAATGATCGGTGCAGCGTTGACTCCAACAGGGATTCCCCGTTTTGCCAACATGTCGATAGTCTCCAGTCGTTTGTGAGGCGCCGATGTGCGTGGTTCCATCTTGCGCGCGAGCTCGGAATCGAGTGTTGTGACGCTCACAATTACCATGACCAGATTAGCCGCAGCAAGCTCCTGAAGAAGATCCAGATCTCGTTGAATGAGCCCGTTCTTCGTAATTATCGAAACCGGGTTGCGATAGTTGAGAAACACTTGAAGACATTGCCGTGTGAGTTGAAGCTTTCGCTCGACAGGCTGGTAGCAATCGGTATTTCCTGAAAAGACAACGACTTCCGGCTCCCATGATGGCTTTCTGAATTCGGCTTCAAGAAGTTGGGCGGCGTCGAGCTTGACCATGATCTTGGTTTCGAAGTCGATGCCCGAAGAGAAGCCGAGATACTCATGTGATGGTCGAGCATAGCAATACACGCAACCATGCTCGCAACCTCGATAAGGATTGATACTGTAACGAAAGCCAAGATCAGGGCTATCGTTTGTGGAAAGAATGCTCTTTGAACTGTCAATGTAGAATTTAGTAGGGACCTTCCGATCGACCTCGGGCTCTTCGAAGTATTGCGCGAGGTCTTCTGGTGGAGGTCCGACCTGAAGCTCTTCGAAGCGGTTCGGGGGATTGAATCCGGCCCCACGGCCTTTGATGGTGTGCCAAGAATTACCCATGAGCTTAGTGACTTTGCTGGAAAGAAAGAGTCACCCCTGGTTATATTGAATCAGATTGATATGCCAGTTATTTGCAAGGGACATCCGATGTTATTCGGCCGTGCTCTGATGCTTTACTATTTTCTTCTGCATTCCCTATAAACGCCGTGCCGCCGCTACGTTCTTCCTGATTGGGGCTCCCATCTACCCTCCGTTTCCGCTTCTTGCTCGGAATTCCAAACCTCTCCATCAATCTCTCCATATCATATCCGAACGGGAACAACAATGTCTCGACAGCTTTCAGCGTCAACTCGGTATACTTCTCAATATCGTATCCATCTTCGAAGGCGTAGAGGGCCAGCGGCTTTGCTTTTTCCGGTTTCTTCTTGCCGGATTGATCGATGATGATGAACTCAATCGACTCTCCTGCCGCAAGATGCACGCCCATCTCTTCCACCAACTTGGTTACCACTGCGCTGATGCTATTGTTGCTGTACTCTTCAGCCTCCTTGGTAATATGACGGCGAAGCACAAGCTCCATCGGGTTTGCCTTCCCGCTTCGAAGGATTGCCAGATGATTCTGCGCCGTCTCCAGAAGTGCCGGAACCATCGCTTCAAGCTCGGCTGCCGATGAAGCACCGGCCATTTGCTTCAGCATGGCCATCTGGAGGTTTTTGATAAAGAGTGGGGTGTCGCGTCGGCGCGTTTCGATGCCGCGGATTTTCATTTCGCCATGATGGTACCACCCCACATAGCGTGTTGCGGTAGTGATGGCTGGATCCTGTTTCGAAGCGGGAAAGAGGATCCAGCGGTAGATTCCCTCCAGAGAAATGTCAATGTTCGTGCGTTGGGCAATCTCGCGACACAGCTCTTCATAGTCTTGCGCTGTAGCTCCTTCTTTCTTCAGCCACATGCAGTCGATGATGGCATGGAGCAGATGGAAGCCGCGCTCCTCGGCGATTTCTTTTGCGGTAAGAATTGCATCGCGTGAAAAGGCATTCACCGCCTCGTGCGCCTCGATCCTTCCAAAGCGGGCATTCTTGTAGCCGAGATACCCAAAACAGCTCACGAGCATCCACTTGAGAGCATTCTGCCGCTGGTCGTATCGCCTGGCAGCGAAATCATTCTTTTCTTTCAGTTCTTTTTTCTTCTTTTTGTAGTACGCGCGTTTCTTCACGACGGAGCGGAGTGTTGCCGGAATGATCCCTTCACGCTTTTCGCAGATCGTGTAGTTGAGCTCCGGCACTTGTTCGTTTTTACAGCAAGTGCAATTGACGGTTTCTGGCGAGACATTGTGTTCTACCATGATGGTGGGATACATCGAAACGAAATCGAGCTCTGCGACATCTTCATGATAACCAAGCGGCGGATTGAAGATGAGTCCGCCACGATCTGCCAGCAAGAGTGTGGCTGCTGATTTGAACCCCTCTGGATGCCGCTTTTTCGCCGGGATTAAGTAGCCGTTGCGATGTGCCCAGGCAAGCTGCATCGACGACATCGATGTGCCGATGCTTGCCCGTGCCTGTCGCTGCACGGGAATTTGTGTCAGTCGCGCCAATTCAAAAACGCCCTCCAGGTCCGCCTCACCCATCGTAAATGAGTTCTCCGCGTCGATATGCCATCGTCCGGCAAGCTCGAAGGCTCCGTCTTTGTGCACGATTTTTCCGTACTGGAAGAAGCTGGATTCCCTCGTTCGTTTGTAGCCTGTGGTAGGGTCGCGATTCAACAAGAGCGGGACGTGCAGACGTGCGGCGAGATCGACAAGCTTAGGGAGCAGGAGCGAATCGCCGTATTCCGTCACGATGATGTCCGGATCGCACCGATGCAGGTGCCAGTTCAACGCTTCAAGAACATCGTGCGATTCGTGTTGCTCGAGGGAGAAGGTCTGCCCGCCGTAGCTGACTTCGAGCTGGAGGAATTTTTGGTACTTGGGCGGCACAAAATCGACTGCATTTCGCAGCCAGAGAATAGAATACTCGGGCAGTGCGTACTCCGTTGCTTCTCGATCGTCCTCAATGCTCCAGTCCATTAACTCGCCGCGCTCGTTGATGACAAACTCCCCGAAAGCGAGAGGGAAAAGATCAGTTTCATAAAGAAAGAGCTGAGCAACGAGGAGATCGGAATGAAAGAAGGCAAAGTGCGGAAAGAATTGCTCGAAGTAGCGAACGGCATCGTTGAAGCGGGTGGAATCGTGAACCCCAACCTGCAGGACCTCGAGCGGTCGGTTGGAATAGAGATCACGTCGTTCCGTTGTGGTGAGGGAGATTGGAACAGGAGCGCGTGAAGCAAGAACGCGGGCACGTTGGAGATCGGTTTCCGGAAGCGAGAGAAAAAACGATGGAATAAATCGGCGGATACAACGGTGTTGTTTACCTTCTTGGTCGATGAGCCAGATGGTCATTCCTTCGGGGGAAGGGTAGACATCAAAGAGCCAGGCGGTGATGTGGTACGGGTATCGATGCATGAGTGAAGAGGTGTATCCTTGGCCTTGAGCAATTCCTATGAGAATACTTGCACTGTGTTACGCCTGCTCTCACCGTTCCGTTGCTCTTGCTTTTCCATTTGCTCCAGTTGCTGGCGGAGTTGGCGGATCAACTTTCCCTGTTCGATGATGATGGACATGATGATGCTCTCAAAGGGGATCGTTCGCATGGCGTAGAAGTTGGTGGCCAGGTGTCGTTTGGCGGCTCGAAAAATCTCATCGAAGATCTCCTGTTCCTCCTTCTGAAGTCCCCGACGATACTTGGCCCAGCTGGCAACTTCGTTGTCGATGATGTTCGTGAAGGTCGGTACGGTTCTTCCCATGATGCATCGCTCCTTTCTCAAGATGAAGTTCGAATGAATCGTTAAGTCGGTAGATGGTGTCCATGCCGGATTTCAGTGCAGCGAACAGCGCATTGCGCTCAGGCGGATGAACGGTACGCTCCTGCGCTGTGATGAGAATCGAGATTCCGTTCTCTTTCATCTTCTGGAGGATTTCCAGCATGCGGCGAAGGATTTGCCGGACTTCCCGCAACGGGGCCTGTTCATCGTATAGCGTGTCAAGAATACCAAGCACAACAGCGGTTGTGGAGTCAATGGTCGGGAGAAACGAGGGGAGCAGATTCGTGATCGTCTGTTCCATCTGGTAACAGGTGAAGCTGCGGGAGACAAAGATGCGCTTGAGCAGGTTGTCGGCATTCAGTCGCCGCTGCTGGGCAAAGCGGATGATGGCGTGAGGGTTGAATTGATTACAACCATCTGCCACGGCGAGGCGCATCCCTTTGCTCAGTACGTACGATGCAATGTTCATCGAGAGTGGAAAAACGAGCGGATCGCCGTAGAGCAAATAGAGCTTGCCGGGTGGGGGTGGTGTGGCGAATGATTGTGCGAGGTTATCGGTGTGAATCAGAGGCAGAAGGGCGCCCGGTGGTGCGGGAGATGTACGGAATGCCGGTGCGGGATAGCGGGGAGAGGTGCTGTGAGTCGGATGATTTGAGCCGGGCATGGTCGAAGCGACGGGTGAACGTCCTGGAGAGGATACGACAATTTTGTCGTCTTGTCAAGAGTGAATGGACAAAATTGTCAGAGCTGGAATCTATCGCAGGAGTTGACAACTTTTTCGAGTCTTGTTTTTTACAAGTCGTCAACTTATTGTCTCCTTTAGATGCCGCGTAACAGGCCGGAGACATGTCTGATCATGAACTCGACGTTCTCATTGGCATTGAGGTAGTTGACAGTGATATGCGGATACTGTTGCCTCCAGACGCGGAAGATCTCATCGGCAAACCCTTGGCCGATGGTCTCAATTCCTTTGAAGTCGAGAATAATGGTGTTGAACTTCTCAAGCCCAAAGAGCAGTCGTCGGGCTTGCGATCGCGAAACGTATGATGTTCCTTCCTGATACAGATCAACCTTTACCTCGGTTTTTCCGAACTCAAATGTTTCTCCCGTATATCGCTCAAAAATCTCCTGTAGGTTGCGTTCAGACCGTCGGCTAATGAAAAATTCAATCGTAGTACCTTGCCACAGGCTTGCATTCTTTACGAAGACATCTTCGAGACGGTTATCAAAGATGATTTGCTTCCGTGAGCTTTTAATGGAGAGGATGTCAACTCTTTGTCAACTCTGCCTACGCGGTTACGACGTTCTACATGACTGCAACGATTCGTACCGGCCCGCCGCTGCCTCCCTTAATTTTTATCGGCAGGGCGATCAGAGTAAAACCGGTTTCGGGGAGTTGATCGAGGTTGGCCACATTCTCGAGTGCTGGGATGTTGTTTTCGAACAGCGTTACGTGACTCTCGAATCTTGTCGATTGCCCGAAATCGATGCTCGGCGTATCGAGCCCGATCGCTTTAATCCTTCTGTTCTCAACGATCCATTTGGCGGCCTCGGGATGAAGCCCTGGAAAGTGCAATTTCCTGACGGCCTCCTGTCCGCGTTCATTAGTTCCCATATACTGAATGCGATCAGGCCAGTATTTGCCAAAGCCGGTTCGGAGAAGAACAATCGACCCCACCGGAATCTGTCCGTGTTTCATCTCCCAGTTGTGAAAATCTTCAGGCAAGACCTGATAATCCCTGTCGTTGGCACATTTTCCTGAAACATCAACCACAATCCCCGGTCCCACAAGTTGATCCACGGGAATAGCATCAAGCGTATTCCGATCTTTAAAGAAATGAATCGGCGCATCGATATGCGTCCCGCCGTGTTCAGGTGAGCAGAAACTGTTCGCGGTGTAGAAAAATCCTGCCGGTGTGATCCCTTCAAATCCTTTCTTCAACTCAAATCCCTTTTCCGTGGGCCAGTAGATGGTAGTGGAATCGTAGGCGTAGGAGAGATCAACAATCTTCTCGAATGCGAATTGTGGTTTTTCTGAGGCACAAGAGAGAATTACAAATGCAGCGAGAAGGGTGGTTAGTGGTTTCATGGCTCCTCCTTTCAGAACCTTCCAGTAAATGTACGGGTGAGATCAGGACATTTCAAACGTCGTTGTTCTGAGGCGAGTAGAATTCACAATAATAAAGACACTGCTCATCACCATCGCGGCGGCCGCAATGATGGGTTGTAGAAGGCCGACGACCGCAAGCGAAATCCCCACCGCATTATACCCAAAGGCCCAAAGGAGATTCCACCGAATCTTCTTAACGACGGCGCGGGAGAATTGGATTAAGGAGGGAATCCGGTGTAAATGGTCTCCGATAATGGTCACGTCAGCACTTTCCTTAGCAATGTCTGTTGCGGAAGCAAGCGTTATACCGACATCAGCGGCAGCCAGCGAGGGAGCATCATTAATGCCGTCTCCTACCATCACGGTGATTCCCGATTGTTTTGCGGATTCGAGAATATCAAGCTTCTCGTTGGGCAGCAATGATGCATGAGCCTCTTGGATTCCCACCGATTTGGCAATCTCAGAAGTTGCTGCATGCGAGTCTCCCGAGAGAAGAATTGTTTTGACGTCGAGCTTGTGTAAATCCTTTACTGTTTGTGCTGCATCGGTTCGCAATGTGTCTTTGACCTCAATTCTCCCCCGAATACATCCCTCCCATCCAATCAGAATCGTGCCGTTATGTTCTGTTTGGGCCAACCCAAACAAATCAGCGGTTCCTATCTTCACTTCAATCCACTCTCCATTCTTCCGAACCTTTCCGATAATACCTTTTCCCGGGATAGCCTGTACATCTTTGCTCGCCGGTGGATGAACGTTCCGGCTTCTGGCGAAATCCGCAATGGCTTTTCCAATCGGATGTTCTGAGTGTTGTTCAAGTGCAGCGGCCCGTTCGAGAAACGTCTTCTCATCGATGTGCGAGTGGAAGGTTTTGACGGTGAGCTTACCATTCGTGATCGTCCCTGTTTTGTCGAATGCGATCGTTGTTGCGGTTGCCAGTTTTTCGAAAACAGAAGTTGATCGCACGAGAATCCCCTTCTCAGCCACCCGAAAGAGGGCGTTCACTGTAACAAGCGGGGTTCCGATTCCCAATGCGCAGGGGCAGGAGACGACGAGAACGGATAACGCGTGAAGAAGTGCCGCCTCGAATGAGGAAACAATTGCCCATCCTCCAAAGGTGAGGATGGAGAGGGAGATGACAAGCGGAATGAAGAGTGCAGAAATTCTGTCTCCAGTCAGTTGACTCTGGGAGCGTGAGTGTTGGGCTTCTTGCACAAGTCGAACAATATGACCGTGGAGGGTGTCGTGCTCTTCTGCAGTCACGCGCATGGTCACAGCGCCGTCGATATTGACAGTTGCTGCGTAAAGCTCATCGCCAGCACGTTTTCTTTTTGGCAAAGACTCTCCGGTGAGAACAGATTCATTCACTGATGTGAACCCCTCGTCCAGAATTCCATCCAGTGGAATACGCTCTCCGGGCAAGATCCTCACGATTGAACCGATCTTCACTTCAGGTGTGGGGATGATCTTTTCTGTTCCGCCCTCAACGACTCTTGCCATCCGAGGCTGGAGCTCAAGCAATCGCTTGATGGCCTGTGAAGACCGAGTCTTTGCGCTAGCCTCGATGTAGCGTCCAGCAGTGACGAAAACGAGCGTCATTGTCGCGGTGTCGAAGTAGAATTTCGTTCCTCCCGTCAGTGCTTGATAGGTTGAAAATCCGAATGCCGAGAATGTCCCGAGGGCTATGAGACTGTCCATCGAGAGGCGGCGGGCATGGACTTCCTGAATCATGTTCTGAAAAAAAGGACCGCCGGCGATGATCATCACCGGAAGGGACAGAACAAGAATAAGCACGCTCAAGACTTGAATTGCCGCCGGTTCCATCCCCAGCGTTGCCCATCCCTGATCGTAAACAGCCCAGCTCAGCGCCATCACATTCATGGCGAGGAAAGCTGAAATCCCCAGCCGGAGGAGGAAGAGATTCGCGTTCCCTTCTCCATTACGCTCGCCAATGAGAGGATGGAGGAACGAGCAACCATAGCAGCAGAAAAGCAGTTTGGAGTTCTCCACTTCGCGAATGATCGCGCTCCCCCCGAAGGGAAGGCCGCAATGATCGCAGATGTGCATCGTCGGAGGTGCAGGGGGTTTGATTCGAGAAGCCATCGGAGGAAGTTAGTTTGACTTCGAGGCAGAAGCGAGCGGAACTAGTCTTGCGTAGGCCAGCCAGCAGAGTCCAACCGTGCCGAGAAAACCCAGCGTAATGCCAAGTTCCAGCAGGCCCAGCGGTATCCTCTGTTCATGCCAGACAGACGGCGCGATTTCAACGAACTGGTAGAGCCAGTTGGCAATGAGGATGATCGATGCAACCACAAAGAGGGACCGCATGTGTTCCTTCACAGCGCGACTCAGAAAAGCGGCAATCGGAAAGAGGTAGAGGAAGACGATGACGCTCCACTGAAAGTACGGCCAGGGTTCGTGGGTGAACCGGAGGATAAGCCGCTCGATTTCTTCGCCGAGATTCCCATACCAGATTGTTAGATATTGTCCCCAGTAAAACCCGCCACACAACATGCAGAGTCCCATTAAGAGCCGGCTAACGTCGTAGAACTGACCCGTCGAGACATGGTCCGAAAGTCTAAAGTATCTTCTTGCCAGTATGGCAGCAATGATTGTTGCGGCTGCCCCTGCATCGAAGGCATGAACCATATACAGCCAGCCATAGAGCGTGCTATACCAATGAGGGTCAAGCGACATCACGACATCGAAGCCCATGAAAGTGTAGATTACCCCGAACGTCACGAGAATGCTGGGGAGAAGCTTTGTGAGTTTCGAGTTTTGGGTTTCGAGTTCCGAGTTGTATTCCCGCCAATTCTTTGTGAGGCGATTGATCCATGACGACGAAGGGAGAAGCCCTTTTTCCCTCAACAGCCCCACTTCCGGTCGTATGCTGATGGAAACATAGCGGAGACTAAGGAGTGAGAGCAAAAGGTAATAGAATGTAACGCGTGCAAAGAAGAACGGCTCATTGAGCCATGCTGCCTTTGCCTCGATGGGTTCGGTGATCCAAGGCCAGAGGTATTCTCGTCCAAGATAGGATAACAGAAACAATGGGACAGTCAGCGGAAGGAAAAAGACGAAACCCTCGGCAACTCTTCGAATCGTGTCACCCCAGCTTCCGTTGGTTAATCGGTACGCGGCGGAGAGGATGACAGCCCCTTGTGCCAAGCCGCTCCAAAAAACGAAATTGGTGAGGTAGGAAACCCAGACGCGTCGGGACTCGATACCGATGATTCCAGCAAGAAGCGATGCGACGCCAAGGAGCACGAAGATCCAGAAGACGCGAACGGCCTGCCGGGGAAGTTCGACGGGCGGCGGCACGAAGGATGGCTGTATGTTTCGTGAAAGTGGTTTCATTGCAACCGCTGCAAAGTTCTCAGGTGCTGAACGATCAACCATCGCTCGCGGGATTTCACTCCTTCATAATACGGCGGCATGATGAGGTGACCGTGGCGCATCACGTAATAGAGGTAACCATCCGGTGCTCGACGATACCTGGGAAGTGTAAGATCGGGTGGGGTCTGAAATTTTGCTGCAACCGGACCATCCCCCTTTGCGCCGAGTCCATGGCACGGCAAGCAATAGGTCTCGTAAAGGACCTTCGCGGTGTCCGCGTTTCTTGAAGACAGTCTTACCGGATTCACCAATCGGACTGCCGTTAGCGAATCCTTGATCGGAAGCTCATAACCGCTTACCGGTACTGTGCCTTTTACGGGCGGGCGAGGGTCTTCCTGCTTCTTGAATGAGGGCTGCTCATGCATGTCGGTACGATAGCGGTAATTCCCGATCTCGCCGTTGTCGTTGGTGCATGAGGCGAGTGTAATGGTGGAAACAAAAACTCCCACGAAGAACAAAAGTACATGTGACGTTACGACATTGACGGAGTGACGGTGCGTCGGCGCGAACTTTCTCACATCGATTGCACCTGTCTTCTTCAACACCCTTGCCCACTTCTTCAGCGACTCCTCATCTCCAAACACTTGAATGCCGTAATGATCGCTCGAAAGCCGCTCGTCGTAGTTTGGGGTGAGCCGAAGCTGGGGGAGTCTTGCGTTGAGCAAGAATCCCATCATCGTCGCCAGCGCACCGAAAAGGATCGTAAGAATGTAGGCTAAGACGCCGAAAGGTGGTATGGAGATAATCGGTTTTCCCCCCACAATGAGCGGATAATGCATTGCCGAACCGATGGTAAGTGCCCACCCGGTGAGGAAGCCGGTGAGTCCGCCGATAAGCGTAAAGACGCGGACGGGACTCCTCGGCCGATGCAATGCATGCTCGATATCATGATGCGGCACCGGGGAATAGACGAGGAAGTTCTCGTAGCCAGATCGCTTCAACTCATGAATGCCCTTAAGCAGCAAATCCTGAGCGGAGAAGACCGCAAGGATATTTGGTCCCTTGTATTTTCTCATGACAGTTATGGTTTCTGATCCTTCATCGTCGCCCTCCGACTCTCTCTCCGCCGCTTATCGGAGGATCCAATTGCTCCTTCACTTCCCACATCGAAACCACCGGGAGTGTCTTTGCGAAAATTAAGAAGAGGAAGAAAAACCAGGAAAAACTTCCTACGACGATTCCAGCCTCCGTAAAGGTCAGATCAGGCAACCCCCACATGAACGGTATATATTCGTGTGCCAGCGAGGTCGTAATAATCACGAGCCGCTCGAAGAACATCCCTATCGTCACGGCAATTGAGACGAGCACGAGTGCAAGTGTGCTCCTCCGGAGCCGCTTGAACCAGAAGAGTTGCGGAATTGCCAGATTGCAGAGGAAGAGTGACCAGAATGCCCACCAGTAATCACCGAATGCGCGGTAGAGGAAGATCGCCTGCTCCCATGGATTGTGACTGTACCACGCGATGAAGAGCTCGATGACATACGCGAACCCAACGACCGTCGATGTAAACAAAAGAAACTTGGCCAGACTTTCGAGGTGATGGTCGGTGATGTATTCGTGTAATCGGAACGCATTCCGCATGGGGATAAGGATAAGGATCACCATGGCGAGTCCGGAATGAATTGCGCCTGCCACAAAGTACGGGGCGAAGATCGTTGTGTGCCAGCCCGGAACGATGCTCATGGCGAAATCCCATGAGACGATACTATGCACGGAAATAACAAGCGGCGTTGCAAGAGCCGCGAGAAAGACATAGGCTTGGGTGTAATGTTTCCATTGTTGATCGGTTCCTTGCCAGCCTTGCGCGAGGAAGCCGTAGAGTTTCTTGCGCCAGCCTTTGGCCTTGTCTCTGACGATGGCAACATCCGGCACCATGCCGGTTAAAAAGAAAATCGAGCTGACGGTGAGATAGGTGGTAATGGCAAAAACGTCCCACACAAGCGGTGATCGGAAATTGGGGAAGAGTCCTCCCATCTGCGGATAGGGGAGCGTCCAGTAAAACACCCACACGCGGCCCATATGGAGAAGCGGAAAGAGTCCGGCCGTGGCAAGGCCAAACACCGTGACGGCTTCTGCGCTCCGATACACGGCGGCCCTCCATTTCACGCGAAACAAGAAGAGGATAGCCGAGATAAGCGTGCCGGAGTGAGCAATACCCACCCAGAAGACAAAGGTGGTGATATACAGGTACCAACCGACGGGATTGTTCTTTCCTGCAACGCCAATACCGGTGAGAATCTGATGCAGCCACGAACCAGCCCCCCACGCAACACCGAGGCCAAGGAGAGTCAGAGCAACATAGTACCACTTCTTCGGCCTGTTCAGCGTCTGCGTGAGGTCGAGATCGGTTTTGGTATATGAGAGGTTGAAAGACATCTGCTCTTTCTGGTGGATCAGATCGTTATTTGTGATGTATCGATGCGTCTCTGATGGGTGTAACGGCGAAACGCTTCTCACCCGCGCCCGATAATCTCTCGCGCCCTTTGCAGAGCTTCGTCAATATCGCCACAGACATTCTTCTCACCAATCGTATTGATCAAACCGGAGGTTGTCAACATGGAAAACGGCTGCTTGTGAATGCCCGAAATGATCAATATCGTTCCTTCTTTCTTTGTTCTCTTGTGAAGATCCTCGATTGCACGTAATCCGGACGCATCAATTGCGAACAAATTTCGCGTGCGGAGAATCAGCACCTTGGGTGGTTCTTCGAGCAATCTCAGTGCGTCTTTAAACTGATCCACGGCGGCGTAAAACAGCGAGCCGTAGACTTCAAACACCTCTACTCCTTTGGGCACATCGCGTTTGGCAATGGCCTTTGGATCATCGGCCTCTTCCTCCTGTTCCTCCAAATCCTTTGTTATGAGCTGCACCTGTGTCACATTTGCCATCTGCCGCAGAAACAGCAACGCTGCAAGAATCACCCCCACCTCAATAGCCACGGTCAGATCAATAACGACGGTAAGAAAAAAGGTCGTCAGCAAAATTGCAGCATCCGATTTCTGCCCTCGCAAGGTCTTTGCAAAGCTGTGCCATTCGCTCATGTGATAAGAAACGACAATCAGAATCGCTGCGAGTGTTGCGAGAGGGATGAGCGACGCCCATTGGCCGAACAACAGCATGATGAGCAAAAGCGTCAGCGCATGCACAATGGCGGAAACTGGTGTCCTCCCGCCAGTCTTGATGTTGGTTGCAGTCCGCGCAATCGCGCCCGTGGCAGGGATTCCTCCAAACAGAGGACTGACAATGTTTGCCGCACCCTGCGCTACCAGTTCCATGTTCGATCGGTGCCTTGTTCCCAACATACCATCGGCCACAACGGCAGAAAGGAGCGATTCAATTCCCCCAAGCAACGCAATCGTGATTGCTGGAGAGAACATTTGATTCACCAGAGTCCAACTTATCGTGGGCAGGCGAGGTTCTGGCAGATGGTTCGGTACGTTTCCAAACCGACTTCCGATCGTTTCGGTAGGGATGTCGAGAAAGTGCACCAGCGCCGTTGCCACGAGAATCGCGATGAGCGAACCGGGAATTCTGTGTGTAACACGTGGCCACAGGAGGATGATCAGGAGAGAACCCGCTCCTACTGCGGCGCTGGTCCAATCCAGATAAATGGACGCCTCGCTGTATGCAATCCACTTCTCGACGAAGTCCGTGGGCAGGTTCTGGATTGGCAGTCCGAAAAAATCCTTAATCTGGGACGAGAAGATGATGAGAGCAATGCCGCTCGTGAAGCCGACAACAACCGGATATGGAATAAATCTCAGCAATACTCCCATGCGCGCAATCCCCATCAGAACAAGCAGAACGCCTGCAATGAGGGTCGCAATTGCAAGTCCCTCATATCCATACTGCCGAACAATGCTATAGATGACGACAATAAATGCCCCCGTCGGGCCGCTGATCTGAACTCGGCTTCCACCTAAGAGCGCAACGATAACACTTGCTACGATTGCCGTGTACAATCCCTGTTCTGGCTTTGCACCCGAAGCGATGGCAAATGCTATTGCGAGCGGAAGGGCGACTATCCCCACGGTGACTCCCGCCGTTGCATCGGATATGAATTGCTTTGTGGTGTATCCTTCACGAAATACGGTGACAAACTTTGACTCAAATCGTGTAGGCATTCTTCGCTCTTTTCTTCAATTCATCATCATGATACGGTCACGCAGTTGCTCCCTCACTTCCTCGCTCTTCCGCCCATCATCTCCCTGCTGATTTTTTCCTTCCAACTTTCTTTGCCGCTTTGACATCGTTCTTCATCCTGGTGGTAATTCGCTTTTTTCTCACCACAGTCTGATAATACTCGCAGACCTTTGGCAGAACACATTCGTCGCACTTTGGATTTGTCGGGCGGCAGATTTCACGACCGAGGAATGAAAAAGCCATTCCGGCATCATGCCAATCTTCCCGAGGAATTACCTCCATCAATTGCTTCTCGAGCCTCTCGGCGTTCGTTCCCTTTGCAATGCCGATGCGCGGCGCTACTCGTATGACGTGGAGATCGACGATAATGCCTTCTGCAGGTTGACCCATTTCCCGCAAGATAACGTTTGCGGACTTCCGACCGATGCCGGACAAGCCTGTCAAGCCGTCAAGCGTTTTCGGGATCCTGCGTTCGTCCTGCACCTGCCGCGCAATCTGAACGAGCCAGTTCGATTTCTTCCGGAAGCTGCGAACTGTGTCCAGATAAGGATAAAGCTCTTCCGGCTGTGCTCGTGACAGATCGGCAAGCGTTGGGAAACGCTGGAAGAACGCCGGTGCAATGGCATTGATGTGCCGATCAGAATCCTGCGCCGCGAGGATCACCATGCAA
This sequence comes from Bacteroidota bacterium, assembly GCA_035559595.1. GTDB lineage: Bacteria > Bacteroidota > Ignavibacteria > UBA10030 > UBA10030 > DATMBF01. The sequence goes on from DATMBF010000048.1 coordinate 63,890, forward strand.
ACCAGCTGGTAGTGATTGTGATATTCCAGTGGATGCTTCCTGCCGCGATACTTCTCCAGCAACGGCTTAAGATGTGTCGACCAGTCCTTCAGAGACGAACTCCAGTTTAGCGTCAGCAAAACTTCAGACTTTGAACTCTTCAACTTCTCCCAACGAAATCCTCCCCTTCAACCTGCAACATCAATCACCACATTTCCTTTCTTATGACCGGTATCGACGTACCGATGCGCCTCGATAATCTGATCAAACGCATAACGCCGGCTGATCACCGGATTCAATTCTCCTGACTCCGCCAACTTTGCGAGGTAGATCAGATCCTCAACCCGTTCTGGTGCTGGACCGGCGACTATCTTCTTCTTGCTCGTCAGAGTGACGAACGGGACCTGCAGCATCTGGGGGAGCGTGGCGATGACAGCCAGAAAGCGGCCACCCGGGCGTAGCGAGCCTTTGCATCGTGCGAAGGGTGCATTGCCGACGGTGTCCATGATGATATCGTACGTCTCGCCGTTTTTCGTGAAATCCTCTTTCGTATAGTCAATAACATGCATAGCACCCAGTGATCTTACCAGGTCTACATTTGCTGCGCTACAGACGCCTGTTACTTCCGCTCCGAAGTGTCGCGCAATCTGCACCGCCGCAGTGCCGACGCCTCCTGCGGCGCCATTGATGAGTACACGTTCTCCTTTTTGGAGCTTTCCTCTTCTGAAGAAATCCAGCGCCGTCGTCCCACCGAAGGAGAGAGCTGCGGCCTCTTCGTAACTCAGGTTGCGCGGTTTACGCAGAACGGGTCCATCTTCCCGCATACATATGTATTCCGCATAACAGCCCATCCTGGCACCGCTGAAGGCAAAGACTTGGTCACCGACTTTGAAGCGAGTAACGTTCTTCCCGATTGCCTCTACCTCGCCGGCGAGCTCTGTGCCGAGAATCGGCTGACGTGGCTTCGAAATGCCGAACACCAACCGCACGATCAAACCGAAACCCGTGGGGACAATTAAACTCCGCGTTCGCCAGTCACCTGATGTCACCGTCGTCGCACGGATCTGAATAAGCACCTCGTTCTCTTTGGGAACCGGTTTCTCTACCTCCGCGATTCTGAGGACTTCGGGAGGGCCATAGCGATCATAGACGATAGCTTTCACGGGTTGTTTAACAAATGATCAGCCAAGTTGCGGCGTTACGAATTGGCCACTTGCACATATGTTGTTGTTGACTCAAAAGCTGCCCCTATTCGATTCGAATCAACGATCGGTACCGGATTGTCTTTCGATGGATTGATGGTAATGCCAAAGACGTCCTGATCCCTGATTATCATTGAAAGGAACCGTTCATGATTCCAAAGAACCGAAAACCAACGCATCCCGGAAAGATTCTGCTCGAAGAGTTTCTCAAGCCGATGGGCATGAGCCAGATCGAATTTGCCAAGAAGATGGGTGTTCCCATACAACGAGTGAACACACTTATCAATGGAAAGCGAAATATGACCGCTGAAACGGCCATTCTTCTTTCGCGAATTCTGAAGACATCGTCTGAGTTCTGGATGAACCTTCAAGTAGCATACGATCTTTACGAGGCCAGGGAAGCGATGAAAGCCGCTTGAGCATCGCTTCTCTGTTGGCATTATTCCTTCCTCCATGCGCTGTTCGGTGAAGAATCCCGTCACTCCCTGATCTCCTTCAAATACACCACTGCGGGTTGCGTATTAAGCTCCTCTAACACTCGATACCCTCGTGCTTTGTTCTTTTCTCTCAATTTGCTCGCCGTGCTCTCGGGATTCTTCAAATCTCCAAAGACAATAGCCTGAGATGGACACGATTGCTGGCAGGCGGTGAGAATCTCCCCATCGTTTACGGCTCGACCTTCAAGCTTGGCGGAGTTTTTCGCTTCAACGATTCGCTGCACACAGAAGGTGCACTTTTCCATTACGCCTTTTGTGCGGACCGTGACGTCCGGGTTCAATTGCCAGTTCAGAGGCTCCGGCCATTCGTAATCGAACCAATTGAAGCGGCGGACTTTATAGGGACAATTGTTCGAACAGTAGCGTGTTCCGACGCAACGATTGTACACCTGTGCATTCAATCCCTCCGGTGTGTGATACGAGGCGTAGACGGGACACACTGGTTCACACGGCGCGTTGTCGCAATGCTGGCAGAGCATCGGCAGGAATTCGGCTTTTGGCGAGTATGAAGCAGAGGTGTCTTTCGGCGGATCATCGAAGTACCGCTCGATTCTCAGCCAGGAAAGCTCACGTCCAAGCTCGACCTGTTTCTTGCCGACCACGGGCACATTGTTCTCTGCGTAACAGGCTGTAACACACGCACTGCAACCCGTGCACTTGTCGAGATCGATCGTCATTCCCCATCTGTAGTGGGGGTGATCGTGCGGCTCATACATCGATGCACTGCCGGGCTCACCATGTTTCGGTTTGCGCACCTCAGAATCGGATTCCGCCAACTCCTTCGTTTGCCGTAACAGTTCTTCAACCGTAACCATCTGCACGATATTTCGACCATGGAGATAATCACTGCCTGCGACATCGGCGAAATCAATTTTCTTGCCGCGATTCACTACTCGCACGGGAATATTCGACCACTTCAATCCGCCGGAACTTTCCAGAGGAAGGGGAGGAAGAATGGAATAAACATTTGCTCCATACCCTTTTGCATATCGGCCGTATTCCGTATGACCCTGTCCGATCGGCACCGCAATTGTGCCGGGACGAATGCCGGCATAGACATACGCGGGAAGCTCGATTGTGCCGTGTGCAGTTGTGAGCTGCAGAATGTGTCCGCGCTCGACACCGAGATTCTTTGCATCATCGGGATGGATCTCTACCCAGTTTTCCCAAGTAATTTGCGTCATCGGATCCGGCAGCTCCTGAAGCCACGGTTTGTTTGCACCGCGACCATCGTAGTGAGTCAGCGATGGGTAGGTTGTGAAAACGAATTCCGACTCGGTCCCTTGTCGATGTGCAGTGTTCTGAAACTGTGCCATCATTGGTCGGAGATCTGCAGCCGAACTTCTCCAACGCAAGCGAACGGGCTGCGGCCGCCGTTCAGGAAACACCCCTCCATTGGCCAGTGCCTCTGTCCACCAGACCTCGAACTCCTGCCGTGAGCCAATTTGCCTTTGAAGCATCCGCCATCGAGCTTTGACGTATTCATAGAATGGCTGCTCGGTTTTCGAAAAGGTCGTTCGGTTCGTCAACGAATCCTTCAACTGAATCAACACGTCCCCCAGCATCCGCGTGGACTTAAACACGGGTTGCATCACCGGTTGCATGAGTCCGTACACCCCCTCATAAGGCTCATAGTCCCCCCATGATTCAAGTGAAGTGTGAATGGGAAGGATGAGATGCGCTTCTGCGGTTGTCTCATCCATGAAGCTCGAGAAGGCGACGGTGAGCGGAACCTTCTTCATCGCCTTTGTGAAATTGCCTTGTGGCGGTGTGGAAAAAACCGGATTGGTTTCGGTAAAGAAAAGGATCGATATCTCTCCCTGCTCCATCGCTTGCACAAACAGGTTGAGGTCCGCGTAGGAATTGAGGCGGGAGAGTGTCGATGGCCGATCAAAATGAACAGTGCGCCCGATGTTGCCGCAGACCAGATTCAACAGGTTAATGGCGGTCAGCGTGGCGACTTCCGTTTCGCTTCCGATGATCGTGCCGCCCCCAATGGCCAGTCCAGGTCGTGCCTTGGCGAACTCCTCAGCAAGTGCTCGAAGACGAGGCCCAGGAATTCCGGTCATCTCCGCCACCTGGCTCGGTGCAAATCCACGGATCATCCCAAGGATTTCATTAGAATCAGCCAGCGAAATCCCCTGTGCCATTCCGCCGGTGAGAATGATGTTCAGGAGACCGAGCGCGAGGGCACCCTCGGTTCCGGGTTTCGGGGCAATCCACTCATCTGCGTTCGCTGCGGTCATCGAGAGTCGCGGCCCGACATACACATGGCGGTTGACTTTAGAATCCTTGAACTCACGTGCGGTGGCGAAGTCCTTAGCGTGACCGACTGGAGAGAGCCAGGTTTCGAGGAAATCGGCGCCGAATGAGAGAATGAACTTGGCGGAAGCGATGTCGTATGACGGGATTTGCGCATGTCCAAACGAAAACGCGTTGGCCCGCTTCATCGCTTCGTAAGCAATTGGCTCGTAACGGATGCGGCGTCGTGATCCGACAGCGGTGAGAAACTCGTCGATCAAGCCATCGAGCGATCCTGTGAGGTGCGGCGTCAACCATGCGATCCCTGAGCCACGGCCCTGCTTCAGGACACCTTTCAAAGAGGAAAGGAGAAACTCCTCTGCCTGCTGCCAGGTAAGCTGTTCCCACGATCCATCAGAACGTTTGCGAAGAGGATGCTGAACGCGGTCGGGATTGTACAAACCCTGCAGAGAAGCCTGTCCTCGCGCACAAAGAGCGCCTCGATTGACAGGGTGCAACGGGTTTCCTTCGACTTTTACCGCCCGTCCTTCACGCACACGGACGTGAAGGCCACATCCGGCCGGACATTCGCGGCAGACGGTTGCGTACCAGACCGCCTTGCCCGGAACGATCTCCTCATGAGGAATCACGTACGGAATCAGCGACTGCGGTCGCTTCGGCGTGCAGGAGGGGAGTGCCGTGGCGACGGTGGCCGTGCTGAGGATTCTTAGGAAGTCTCTTCGTTTCAGATCCATGGAATCCTCTTACCTATCGGTGGCAAACATAACAATCAATACTCGCTTTGTTCTCACGATGGCAATCCACACAAAAAGTCATGTTGTTGAGTTCGACGAATGGCTTCACCTCTGCCATCGAGGCGACATCGCCGTGGCAGACATTGCAGTCTATCCCCTTGGCAATGTGTGGCGCGTGATTAAAGAAAACGAAATCGGCGACGCGATTCACTTTCATCCAACGAATCGGTTCCCTGGCCTCCCATGCCTGGCGGATTCTGATCACCTCAGGCTTCGTTGCTGCAACCAGTTGATGGCAGCCCATGCACGTTTGCACCGAAGGAATGACCGCTGCTGTCCCTGATCGAACTCCACTGTGGCAATACTGACACGCGATTTGGTACTCTCCGGCATGCTTTGCATGGCTAAAAGCGATTGGCTGGCGAGGAGCCGTTTCCGGACGCTCACAACCGACAATCGAAAGGATCGAAATGCATCCAAAGGCAAAGCAAAGGTAGATTGCTTTTACCAGCCGTGTCATTTCTGAGTCATCCTTACGCGGACAAGTTCGGAAGAAGTCCAAGGGGGACGTACGCCGTATTTCGTGCGCAACGCGGCAACATCTTCCGGTTTCACCGCAGGGGCAGCATTTCCCCATGAAGCACGGGCGTGTGTCAAGACTGCTGCGATCTCCTCGTCGGAGAGCTTATCGTGGAAGGGAGGCATCTTGTTGTTGTACGTCGATCCACGGACAGTGATGGGGCCTTCAAGCCCATATAACACGATTCTGACAGGGGTCTCAATGTCTTCGAGCAACCACTCCGATCCGACGAGAGGCGGGTACTGTCCGGCGACACCAAGTCCATTCGGTTGATGACAAGTTTGGCAAACGCCGACGTACACCAAATCCCCTTTCACTTCTTTCTTGAGTGGTGTTGTCTGTGCAAGCTGCGGCTGTTCCACTTCATGAGCAATGGTTGTCCATGAGCCGCTGTAGCGTCCGAGGTAGAATCCCATAGCAAAGAGAAGAAGCACGCTGATTGTCCAGACCCACCAGGGTGGCGGCTCGAAGCCCTCTTCTGGTTCTTCCTGTTCTCGCGCGACAATCCGTTGATGGATGGTGTTGACGTGAACGTCGTCGGTGTCGCGGAATTCTGGTTCACCGGGTTGTGGTTTATCCTTAGCCATGATCAGAATTGATTCCGGTTATCTCGCTCTCATCTCTCCCGCTTTTCCTTGTGTAACGGGATATGACCGATCCAGGCTCAAGAGGTAACGCGTCAGTGCGAGCGCCTCTCGTTTGGCCACGACGACCTTTCCTTTTGGGGCTATCGAATCGGGCAATACCAAAACACGATCGTTGGGCCCGGGAGTCGGTTTCTCTTCAAACAAGTACGGAAACGGCGGCATGATGGAGCCGGGAGCAACAAGACGAGGATTGTAGAGATGGAGAAGATGCCACTCCTCACTTGGTTGTCGTACAGCAATGTTCATCAGGTCTGGGCCTGTTCGCATTGTGCCGAGTAAGTGTGGCTTATCGTACACATAGTCGGCAGGGACGGAGGGCCGGCCCCAAAAGCGTGCCTGGTCGGACCCGAATCCTTCCGGTCGCACCTGCTGGCTGTGACAGTAGACACAGCCTTCACGGATGTAAATCGATCGGCCGTAGAGCTCTTCTTCGGTGTAGCGCTGGAGACCCTCGGGGGGCTGGATTTCCGAGATCATAAAGTCGGGGATGCCGACGAGTGCTGCCCAGCCAAGCACGAGTGTTGCGAGGACGCCGAAGAAGAACAAGAGTGAGCGGATGAACATCATTGGTGTATTAGCGTTTCAGTCGCCGGTTCAATAGCTGATCAGCGGATGATCATTACGAGCTTGCGTTCCTGTGCAGTGACATTTCCTTATTTCTCCCTCCCAATCGGTGCAGGTTCACGGAAGAGCGCTGGAGCAAAGCGCCGCGGCCCCGCACGTTTAATAATCAAGAAGAACTGATACGCAAAGAGAACATGACTCACCAGCATCAGTGTCCCCCCAATGGTCCTGCCCCACAGGTACGGCTTCGTGGCGATGACCGTTTCGATAAACGGAATTGTGGGATTGTTCATCTGCGTTCCCTGCAGCCATCCTCCGATGCTCATGGCAAGGACATAGATGGCAATCCCAATCGAAGCACACCAGAAATGCGCCTTAATCAGTTTTGGATACGGCCACTCCCACTTTGCCAGGCGCGGCATAATGTAGTAGGTTGCTCCGAAGAGGATCATCGAAAGAAAGGCGTACACACCCAAATGCGCGTGTCCCACAGTGTAATGTGTGAAGTGAGCTACCTCTTGAAATGAACGGATAGACTCAAGTGATCCCTGAAAACTTACCGCCGTGTAGCTCATTGAGCCGAATACCACGAATCGGAGCGTCGGGCTGTACTTCAGCATTCGAAAATGATTGACCGTTGTAAGATGATGGTTCACCGCCACAGCCATAACAGGGACCACCATCATCACACTGGCAACAATAGAAATAGTGACGAGCCAGGTTGGGAGTGGTCCGCCAACGAGATGATGAATCCCGTTCCAGTTGTAGAAGAGGGCGAACGCCCAGAACCCAAGGAGGCCCAGATAATAACTGTAGATGGGGCGACCGATGACTTTCGGAATGAAGTAATAGGCGCCGGCCAGTCCGACCGGTGTGAACCACACTGCGAGCGCATTGTGCGCATACCACCAGTTCATTGCTCCCTCGACGACACCCTGATAGATGCCGAGATTCGCAACGACATAAAGAAGAGGGAACCAGAGCATCGATGCGAGGATGTACCAGAGACTTATATAGAGATGCTCAACCTTCCGGGTTCGGAATGTCTGAACAATGGAAGTAGCAAAAAGGAGGAAGCCGACAGCAATCAATCCGCCGGCAAATTTCGGAAACTCCAACCATTCAAGCCCCTGGCTGTAACCAGCGATGATCGCGATTGTACCAGCAAGGACGCCAAGATTCCAGAGAATACAGGCAACATAGTGGAGCCAACCGAGCTGAAGCGGAACGCGGCAGAGGCGGGCGGTAAGCCATACAATCATTCCTGCCCCCGCCAGCGATGCCCAACCGTACATGATGGTATTCAGATGGGCCGGACGAATGCGACCGAAAGTGAGTGCGGGAATCGAGCCGAGCCAGTCAGGAAAGTTGAACTTCAACGATGTCATGACTCCAAAAATGGAGCCGACGAGAAGCCAGAAAATGGCAGTGATAAAGTAGAAGACTGTGGGGGCACGGGCGGAATCGTCAATGGCAATGCGCATTGCTTCTTCCGTTGGCGGTTGCTTCGTGCGAAACTCGGAGTGCTTATCGTTCCGTTTTGTCTTTGGGGCTGGCATCGGGGGTACCAAAGAGCATGTCTTGCGGTTTGCCTGCGGGCTCAGCCTCGTCGAACACGAGGTAAGCGCCTTCATTGAGCTGTTCGATGGAGAACTGCTTTGTGCGGATTGCCCAGACGAAAGCAGAGAGTGCAAAAGCTCCCGCAAAGAGAGCAATCATGATGACAAGAAGTGCTGCGAGCGGAATGGACATTGGGTTAACTACATAATGCGAAATGGAAGGCCAAAGAAACGTTGTCAAGATACAAACTCGAGATTAATACCGCAAGGAAAAGAGGAGAATTTGATTTGAGAGGAAACGAATGGTACGTTCTAAAATTAAAAGAGTCATGACGAGGCCCTCCTTCTGACGAGGCAATGACCAGCAAATCACAATGACAGCTTCTCATTCTTAGGAATTGTTCTCGTGGACTACTGGCTTTCATTTGTTACCGGACTGGCAGGAAGTTTGCATTGTGTTGGAATGTGCGGTTCAATCGTGCTCGCGTACTCCGCCCAGCGTGCGAAAGGCAATGGGAAGCCGAAAAGCAATCTCTTGCTCGACAACCTCCTTCCCCACCTCACGTACAATAGCGGACGGATTCTCTCCTATGCAGTTGTTGGAGGCCTGTTTGGGACGGTCGGCGCCGGTCTGCATATGCTACAGGGAGTGGGAGTGTGGTTTTCCTTCGCCTCTGGCATGGTGATGATTATTCTTGGAATCGGTCTGCTGCGCATCGTTCCTTGGTTTCAGATGCTCAGCGAGCTGCGATTCGGGCAGGAGACGCGCAATCTGCTTTTCAAGGTTTATCGCGCTTCGTTTGGAGCTCTGGTTGCCAGTCCCGGACTCGAATCCAAGTTCTCGATTGGCTTTCTTACGCCGCTTCTCCCCTGCGGACTTCTTTACTCGATGTTTGTTAAAGCCGCGAGCACAGGAAGTCTTCTGGGTGGGGCTGGGACCATGTTCTTTTTTGGGTTAGGGATTGTTCCAGCGCTGGTTGTCACCGGCATGGCGAGCTCGTACTTCAGTCAGCACTTGCGCGCGTGGGGAGATAAGGTCGCAGCGCTTGCCGTGCTCCTGATGGGACTGATGTTAGTCGCGAGAGCGATGGGGAGTGGGAACCACCTTCACTAAAATATCGACCGCAAAAAGGGTCAAGCCCCGACATGCCCTTAGCGACGCTTCACGTGCCCGGCGGTAAAATTCCCAACCGACAATGGGGTCCCAGGTGACGCCTTCCTCTCCAGTCTGATTGCTTTTTTCACTCAAGTTTGATAGTTTCCTGCCGTTACCAACACCCCATCTTGTTGCATTTCGTTGACTGTTTCAATTGCCCAGACACTCGGTGCGTACTTTCGAACTCTTCTTCGGAATCAAAAGATTGCATTCTCTTGTCCATGTGGGTTTTCTTCTTCCCAGGAAACAAACTCGTAGCCGTTCATGGTCGGAACATCAATTTCCCACTATCGCATCATCGAGAAACTGGGCGAAGGCGGAATGGGGATCGTCTATCGAGCTGAAGATACCAAGCTCGGACGCCCTGTAGCCCTAAAGTTTCTTACCACACCGATCTCCACCAACGAGCGCGAGCGCAAGCGCTTTCACCTTGAGGCTCAAGCAGCGGCAAGCCTCGTCCATCCGAACATCGCAACTATCTTTGAGCTGAATGAAACCGACGGCGGATCGGTCCATCCCGGCCAGATGTATATCGCCATGGAATACGTGACGGGCGAAAATCTCAGCCACCTTTTGTGCAAAGGGCCATTACCGCTCGAGCAGGTTCATTCGGTTGCTGTTCAGGTAGCGCGTGGATTACTTGCCGCCCACAAGGCAGGGGTTGTCCATTGTGATATCAAGCCCTCGAACATCAGCATTGCAAGCGATGGAACGGCGAAGATTTTGGACTTCGGCCTTGCACACCTTGCGGGCCGCTCGGGTCAGACTGATTCCAATATTATGCGGGGGACACCGGCGTACATGGCACCCGAACAAATCTCTGGCGGCCATGTTGATCAGCGAACGGATGTCTGGGCCTTCGGCGTACTGCTCCATGAAATGCTGACAGGGGACCGACCGTTTCGCGGAGATCATGCGCCTGCCGTGATGTACTCCGTTCTCAACGAAGAGCCGATCAATCCCGCCACACTCCGGAGGGATATGCCGGAGAACCTCCGCATTCTTTGCAAGCGGTGTCTGGAAAAAGATCCTGAAAAGAGAATCCAGACGATGGAAGATGTTCTGAGGTTGTTAGGGGAGGAGCCGCCGCTACAGGGTGGTGTGTCGGGAGCAAGAAGAAGACAGGAATGGCTGGCAATCGCCGGAGGGCTTGCAGTCTTGTTGGCTGCAGGTTGGTTTATTGTGAGTCGATGGCTTACGCCGGCTGCTCAGGAGGAGCGAGTTTGGCGCGTTGCGATTCTTCCCTTTCAGAGTTCGGTGAGCGGAGCGACGAGCTCACCGGCTGGCTCAGGAGAACCGGGTGTGGGCAATCTTGAGGGGGCTGGGGGATGGTCCCGTCTCGTGCAGGCGCTGCTTGTCCGCGAGCTCACGGGTGTTGAAAATCTTGCCGTTCTTGATCCGGTCAGCCTGAATGATTTTCTCATGCGCACGGCGGGCGGCTTTGAGGCCAATCGAGCTTCCGGGTTGTATGCCACGCTGCAGAAAGCGGAAGTGGGGTTCATTATCGACGGGAATATTGTAAAATCCGGAGATCGCTATCATCTTTCCGTCAATATTATCGATCCGCGCAGCTACGAGGTGCGATATTCTCAGCAAAAAGAGTTCGTGAATGAAGCCGGCCTTTCCACTGTTGTCGGCGAGGTTGCGGAGGATGTGCTGGATTTCTTCCGCGTGCAGGTGTTGCAGGTAGGGAAGGACAAAGACCTGAGGCCGTGGACACAACAGCGCCGGCAGAACATCGCGGCGGTGCGGGCGTTCATGCAGGCGAGCGAGTTGATCTACCGTGGCGAACGGGGGGCGGAGAAGTATCTGCGGCAGGCGGTTGAGTTGGATTCGGCGTTTATCTCCGCAAGGGTGTGGCTGGTGTCGGTGTTGGCGAATCGCAACGAGAGAGCGGAGGCTCGACGGCAGTATGAAGAGCTCATTCCCCTTGAAGCAAAAGCGAGTCCATTTGAACAAGCAATGATTGGGTGGGCGAGCTCGTTTCTCTCAAATGATGTTCGTGGCCAGGCTCGCTTCTTGAAGCTCTCGCTGGAATTCTCTCCTGGCAACCATATTCTCGCTTTCAACCTTGCACGGGTATTGTACGAATTGAAAGAGTACCGTCGGGCTGCCGATATACTGCATCCCGCAATTGAGTCGAAGTGGGAATATTCACCGGCGTATTACCAGTATGCACTTTGCTTGTATGAACAAGGCTTCAAGCAAGAAGCTCGTGAAATTCTTGAGGAATCACTCACGATCAACCCTGTCTTTCCAACCAGCTACGCGATGCTGTTTGCTCTCTCTCTGAGAGCATCCGATACAACAGAAGCTGCTGAATATGAACGTCTGGCGATTCAGCAGTCGGGTTCCTTTGGGCGGGATCTTGCAAGAATTTACGGAACTATGGGTTATTTTTGCCTTGCCGAGGGTCTTTACCCAAAAGCTGTCCACTACTTTGGAAAAGCACTAACACTTTCTCCCGACAACGCCGCGCGGCGAAGGTATCGCGGTGAAGCGTACTTTGGAATGGGCGAGTTTGACTCAGCGAGGAGAGATTTCGAACACGCTCTGGAAAAAGATTCTTCGCTGTACGATGCGCACCGTTGGCTCGGCCAGATATTTGAAATCAAGCAGGATACGACGAGAGCAATTGACCACTATCAGATGTTTCTAAGGAAGGACTCGCTTTCTGAGACGGCAAAGGATATTCAAGGAAGACTTTTCAGGATCTCGAAACCGTAAGCTCAATCGTGGCCATTGAAGAGAAACAATATGGACGTTTGCTGTGAATCAAAGGATTAATCGAATCAGAGGAGGGCATCAACCTGTGTTTGTATAAGAACAGGTATTTAATTCACGTTACTTGAAAGGAGGATCACATGAATGCAGGTAAAAAGAAAACAACAGGTACGCGGGTGAAGAAATCTTTATCGAAACCCGCAGCGCACTCTCAGGAGGCGTCGGCCTGGATAAATCTCACAAATCAATTCTTTGGTAACAAAAGATTTAGGAAAGAGCTGTTCTTGATAGCCCTTAAGGCGGATGGTTCACCGGAGTTTCATGCACTGAAGGGGTTCTTGGACAGTCAATTGTCACCCCCGTTAAATGATCAACAGGTAAGAACATTACAACGAATTCTCACTCGAAAAGATCGAGACAGACAAAATGAAGAAGACTACCCGGGGAGATTTACTGCCAGGGTTAATGCCAGAAGACTTCTAAATTGGATGATGAAGACATTCGACACTCCGCGAACAATGACCGAACATACGGTTGATCCGTGGGGACCTGTATGAGCTGTGAGTTTCTCGCTATTGGCTCAACTGGCGGTTATTAAAGCGAGAGAGCGAGACTTTTTCTCTTTTTGGCCCTCCCGGTTTCGGGTTGCAATTTGCAGAGCTCGGAAAGGAGGGAAGGATGCAAAAAGGGGAATGTCCTTTCTCTACGAACCCTACTGGAAACTCCTTCCCGTTTGGCTTGCACAGGAGTATGGCAGCCGTCGCATTGGGGGCCGAGTCCTGAATGACATTGTGTGGGGGCAGTACTGTCTCTTCAAGGCCATCCGTATTCAGGATGACCTCTTCGATGGCCATGCCGATTCGCCGAGCCTCATTTACGTTTCCGACCAGTTTCTGATCGAAGCCGAGCGGGTCTTTGCCAAGCACTTTGAGAAGTCATCTCCATTTTGGCGTCACTACCGCTCGGCTCTTCGCATTACCACGCAAGCTATCGTCGAGGTCGATGCGCTGCAGAAGAAGCCGGGCGTTTCACCACATCGCTTGCTGAATCTCTTCCCTCAGGTCAACAGCATCTTCAGCATCGGTCCGCTTGCCGTTTCTGCGGCAGTACGTGGACTGGCAAAGCACAGGCAACGAATTTTCCGGCTTACCAGAAGTTTTGCTATCATCGGTCAGGTGGTAGACGATTTCAAAGACCTGAAGCAGGACCTCGACCGGAAAAGATACAATTACGTTGCTGCCTGTTTGCTCAGCAAAAGAAGGAGATGGCGTGGGCGGAAAGGCATTGCAGCCCACATTTCGCAGAGACTCCTCAATCCCGCCGAAACGTCCCGGCTCTTTCGCGTCATGTATCGGGAATTTGAGCAGGCTGAGAAAGACCTCCGTGCGCTGTTGAGCGAGCACCAGGAAGCACTCTGCTACCTGCACAACTATCGACTCTCAGTTGAGAAGCTTGAAAAAGAGTTGCATATTCAGCGCGTCAGGTTCTTGCTGCAAAACTTACGCGCTTAGCGCTTCTTGCGCTCTTGGCGTGCTTAGCGGTTAAATATCAACCGCAAAGGACGCAAAGAAACGCAAAGGGCTTCGCGCTCTTGGCGGTTAAAATATCAACCGCAAAGGACGCAAAGAAACGCAAAGTTGTCTGTCAGTCTATGACAGAAAATGAAATTGGGAAAGTAATCGTAGACTCGGCGTTGAAGGTTCATCGAGAACTTGGACCCGGGCTTTTGGAATCCACCTACGAGGCATGTCTCCAGTATGAGCTTTTGCAAGCCGGCCTACGCGTCGAGGCGCAAAAAGCTTTGCCAGTCGTTTATCATGAGGTGAAACTCGAATGCGGATACAGAATTGATCTGTATGTCGAGAACAAGGTCGTTATCGAGATAAAATCGGTTGAAGCGCTGAATGATGTGCACATGGCTCAGATTCTGACATATCTGAAGTTGTCTCGTTGCAAGCTCGGATTTCTCATTAACTTTAACGTTAAGCTCATCAGAGACGGAATCAAACGGGTGGTGAATGACCTCTGACTTCTTGGTTTAGCGGTTAAAATATCAACCGCAAAGGACGCAAAGAGCCGCAAAGGTGGCGGTTAAATACCAACCGCAGTAAAAGAATTTACCATGGCAGATAATCGCACTGACCTGGAACAACAACTGCACGAGCTTGAAGCACTCAACCGCCTCGCCCAGACTTTAGGCTCCACACTCAAAGTCGACGAAACACTCAACGCCATTGCCGACACCTGCCTCAAGCTCTGCAGCGCAGACCGGGTAGCGTTGCTCCTGGTCGATCCCACCGAAGATGAATCAGCACAAACTATCATCCGCAAGGCAGACACCACACGTGGCGAGATCGATCACTCCGTCAACCTCCTTGTAGTGGAAGCCCTCCTGCGCCGTCAACAACCGTTGATAACAGACGATATCGTTAAGGAGCTTGGCCTGCGAAATCCCTCCAGCACTATCGCTTCACTTGGGCCGGCATTAGCGGTTCCTCTCGTAGTCAATCGACGATTAATCGGAGTCATCAACATGGTGAACTCCCGCGGCGGCAAGCTGTTTACAACAGATTCTCTCCGGATCGCCTCGCTCATTGCTACGCTGGCGTCGCAATTTGTCGACCGCGCCCGGCTGCATGAATCGCTCTTTGAGGACCATCAGCGGCTCAAGAAATCAATCCAGCAGCACTTCGATATTCGCTCGATCCTCGGGGAAAGTCCTGCCACCAAGGAGTTGATTCAGCAGCTCATGATCGTGGCGATGTCGAACGCCACCGTGTTGCTCATCGGCGAAACGGGAACCGGAAAAGAGCTTGCCGCGCGCGCATTACACTACCACAGCCGCCGCTCCGACAAGCCGTTCGTGGCCATTAACTGTGCCGCGATACCGGTTGACCTCTTCGAATCTGAGCTGTTCGGCCATGAACGAGGCGCGTTCACGGGAGCAACCACGACCGTCAAGGGGAAGTTCGAGCTTGCACATCAAGGGACGCTTTTTCTTGATGAAATCTCAGCAATGCCTCTTGAGCTGCAACCGAAGCTCCTTCGTGTTTTGGAGGAGCGGAAGTTCCACCGCGTGGGTGGGTCAGCAGATATCCACGTGGACGTTCGCGTCATTGCTGCCAGCAGTAAAGACCTGGGCAAAGCAGTTCGTGCAGGGGAGTTCCGCGAGGATCTCTTCCATCGTCTCAACGTCGTGCCGATTGTTCTGCCGACGCTCCGCGAGCGGGCAGACGACATCCCGCTCCTTGCGCAGACGTTTCTCGAGCAGTTCTCCAACGGTGGCAAAAAGTTTTCGCAGGATGCCCTTGAGCTTCTGTCGTCAGTTGAGTGGCGTGGGAATATACGCGAGCTACGGAACACCGTCGAACGGCTGTCCATCTTTCTTTCCGGTCCCACGATCACCTCTGCCCAGATCCGCAGCTTCGGTATCGGTAGCGAAGCTCCAGCCGGACCGAAGCTGCGTTCCGCATTTCAAGATCTCATCCGTTCCAATTCCGTCTCCGACGACCTTCTCGAGGCTGTCGAGAAAGAGTTGATTCAGACTGCCCTCCGTGAAGCCCAGGGCAACATCAGTCAGGCTGCCCGCCTCTTGCACGTGGATCGGAGTGCCCTACAGCGCCGCGTGGAGAAGTACGGGCTGTAAGCGTTACTAAACCGCCCTTAAAGATCCCCTCCTGTTGAGCTGTCATTTCCCTTTAGCAGTTCCTTTTCCAGTGATTGCGCCGCCTGAGCATTAGCTGCCGCTCATCATTTTCGATCAGTCCACTTGAGCGAAATCGCCCAGCGGTTCGAGGGGCCTCTTCTTTCCTTAAAGCTTTCTGGGGTTTTTGCGTGGCATATCGGTTGAGGGTAGAGAAAGCGATGTGGAGAGTATCCCATTGAGAATCGGGAGATTCTTTCTATGCCATACAGCCAGGTTATGATGCTCGAACAACCCATGAAGCACACGGAAGGGAAGAACTACGGTCCCGACTCTGACGAAGCTCTAGATTTCGATCTTTCCTGCCGTCTTGAATTTTCTCAAAGAACTCGCGTGAGTTTTACCCCCGATACACAGTGGGAAGACTGCGTTGTGATTTACAGGCTCGATGCAGGTGGGCAGATTATGCAACCTGCCGTTCATTCATTCTGCAATTACGCCCTATTCGGTGAGCACACGTGGGCACAGCTTGGGGCAGATCAACGTGTGGTGCTGGAGGCAGGAAACTATCTTTTTACAGCCTGGACGAAAGATGCGCCTCCGTACTCGCCGAACCGGTGGCGTCAAATTCCGATGCGACGGCGGCAAGAACGTCTCGAGGCGAACGACGGATCAAGCGGGGAGAGGGAAGAGTGGGATGATGTGATTGTAACGTGGCGGGAAGTCGGTGAAACAAGGAACACTGGGGGGTCATAACTCCTCCATCTGCCGTCGGGAGCAACTGCACCAAGGGAGGCTGCAGACTCCCGGCGGCAGGGTTGTGGGGGGATGTGAGGCCTTAGAACTAAACCACCAAGAAGGTAAAGGGGACCCAGACTTCATCTTTGATGTAGTGATGGGCTCTGCAACACTCCTTGAACCATCTATAAGAGCCTTTGTACCATTTTGGGGGATGAGGTAACACATAAAGAGTGCGAATCAGATCGGCGACTAAATGCATGAGCTGCGGGGAAGCGGGAAGGAATACTGCCCTGAATGCACAGGCACAACGCGGAAGAGATGCGGTATCTGCTGTGGGACAGCATACGTTTCATGAACTATCAGGGGTCAAAAACTCTTCTGCCAGGCCAAAGAATCACGCATCTGCGTGATTGCGGCAAAAGGCTCTGAAGACCTAACTTTTAGAATTCATCATTCACCACGAGGGAGGGTTCCGTCATGCCTCTGAGAACATGTCTGTTTTGTGCTCTTTTGGTACTCACATCTTCGCTGCCTGCCCAGAATAACGCCGGACTCTTCAACGGCACGAACAGTAGAGTCCGCGTCCTCGATGCGTTTCCGGCAAACCCTTCGGCCAACCCTAACGCCTACAAGATCACCGGAAACAACATTACTGTCGAGGCTTGGATTTTCCCGCTGAGATTTCCCAATCCTCACCTTGAAAATCCCATTGTCAAAAGACCCGCTGGTACGACGGACGTTGATCCCTTCAGTGTCTACGCTCTCTCCGTTACACACGTGAACGGGTTCCCGCAACCTGCCTTTTCAATCTCAACCGGCGCACCCGGCAGTCGTGTGCAAGTGATTGCTGCGGATTCGCTTCCGACGTTTCAATGGACTCATGTCGCCGGTTGCTACGACGGAACACAGCTCAAAATCTTTGTCAACGGAAATCTTCAAGGTACTGTTTCAGCCACCATCTCCATCGGAGGCGGTGCAGCAGGATTCTACATCGGCAGATTCCTCAGCGATGCGTTTGCCGGCCTTATCGATGATGTGCGCCTCTGGAATGTCACCAGAAGTCAAAGTGAAATTCAGAGTTCCATGAATACCGAACTCACCGGATCTGAACCGGGACTCGCCGGTTATTGGACCATGAACAATGCTACAGGGGGGCTGATACCGGATCAAACCGTGAACCATAACGATCTGCCCAACCAAAACACTCAACTTGTTTCGTACAATCCACTCACCTCGTACGGCGCTCCTTCGTTCACGATGTCCGAGTCGCTCATGGATTTTGGATCCGTCGAGGTCGGGTCCAATGGTATCTCAGGTGTGACAATAACCAACACAGGAACAGCTCCGGTAATTGGCTTTTTTGGTGCGGCGGACAATCTGAACGTGACAACCTCCTCTGGGATTTTTTTCGTCGATCAAGGACAAACCTTCCACCCCACTGTCAGTGTCACCCCCCTCGTTCCGGGCGATATCAGCGGAACCATTCCGCTTGTTACGAATGCGCCTCCCGTCAGCATTCCGTTCACGCTAACGGCGATAGCCCTTCATCGATTCGACGCGAACAACATCTCAATGTGGGTTCGTCGGAATGGAATGTTTGCGAGAGACCCCTTTGGAGCAGGTACGAGTGGCGGCCTCGTATGGCCAAAAGGTTCCGGAAAAACGGCAATCTTTGCTTCGGGAATCTGGATCGGCGCGACAGTCGGAGGAACTGTGCGAACCGCCGTTGCATCGTATCAGTCTGAATTTACTCCGGGGCCGGTGATCGATGGGGCTCCTGCAGATCCAAACAACGTCAAATATAGAGTGTACAAAGTTAGTGCCGGCGACAACGCCTCAACGAATCCTGACTATGCCGAATGGCCCGCAGATCTCGGCGCACCAGTCAACAACGATGGAAAGCCGAAAATCCTCGGCGATCAAACATTATTTTGTGTCTACAACGACATGAATCCATCAAAGCATTTTCCTGTGGCAACCGATGGACCTTTCGGAACCGCTCCTCTCGGTGCTGAAGTTCAACAAACGACCTTCGGCTTTAACCGCTCGGGCGCACTCGCCAATACGGTCTTTCTGCGTTTCAAAATTATCAATCGGAGTAACTCCACATGGCAAAACGCATATATTGCACTCTGGAGCGACCCCGACCTTGGAAACTTCGCAGATGATTTTGTCGGAATTGATACGAACCGAACCCTCGGCTTTGTTTACAACGCCACAAACACAGATGCGGTCTACGGAACCCCTGCGCCCGCAGCAGGATATCAAATCCTCAGAGGTGCCTTTTACACAAAGCCTATTCAGGCCTTTGCCTTCTACACCGCAGGTGCAACATTTCCACTGAGAGATCCGACGAATGCTACCGAAGCATATAATTTCATGAGTGGACTACGAGCTGACGGTTCGCAGTACGTCGATCCTACGACGGGAAATCCAACACTGTTTCCGGTCAGTGGCGACCCCGTCACTGGTTTGGGTTGGGTCGATTCACAACCGGCCGATCGACGGTTTCTGCTTTCAACGGGGCCGTTTGACCTTGAGCCAGGACAGTCGAAAGAATTTATCGCTGCAATCATTCTTGCACAGGGAGCCGATAATATAAACAGCGTAACCGCTCTGCGTCTTGCCTCTGATGAAATTCAATCCCTCTATAACAACGGAGGTGTGTTTGGCGGAGCGGTCGAGAATGTAAGCTCGGTGACAGTACCTCCTAACCAGACATCTACCCTGGACGACATTTCCAATTCGGGAGCACAGCTCGACCTAACGTCCGGTAGTGGTGGGGCAATCATTGAAGCCGCAACCTATGTTGCACCTCCGCCGGGAGCTCAGGAATTATCCGGACCATCAATTAGCGGTGTAGGCAAATATCTCGAGGTTCAAGCATCAGGCGATATTCAATGGCCTGTTCAGATTAAGATTTACTACACGGCAAACGACCTTGCTCAAGCGGGGGTTGTGGAGAGTGATCTGATCGGTCTCTATTACTGGAGCGGGACTGCTGATGCTTGGAAATTGTATTCCAATTCTGGGGTTGATGATCAAGGTCGCGGAGAATCGACGACGGGAGTTAATAGGACGAATGTGATTATCAATGGTATCGAGTACGAGGGCTATGTGTTTGCTGTGGCATATCACCTGACTCCGATTCGCATAGGGACAGCGGTGAAAGCGATTTCACAGCGGTACTCAGAAATCATTCAATACATTCAATCTATACCGGATACCGTTTTCAAGCACCCTGCGGATCAACGGAGAAGAGAGCTTATTAAACGAGTGGAGGAATCGAACAGGAAGGCCGAAGCAGGCAATATGCAAGCAGCGAGTCAGATGCTGGAATCCTCGGTCCTCAACCATCTTACGATCCATAGTACTACAGTATCTGACGTATGGATTGTGTCAGAAGAGGTGCGAGCCAGACTTGTCTCCATGATTGGCGACCTCCTTAAGACTCTCCGTCCACTAGTCGGATCACCCTCAACTCGACGCAATGCTCTCAGGATGGAGGGTGTGTTAGAAGTCCCTCGGGAATTTGCGCTCGAACAGAACTTTCCAAACCCGTTTAATCCCAGCACAACCATACGATATGCTCTTCCGTATCGATCACCGGTAACGCTTGTTGTCTACAATGTGTTGGGCGAAGAAGTGGCGCAACTCGTCAACCATGAGCAAGAGGCAGGGTATTACCAGCTTCAGTGGTCGCCGCAATTGCCAAGCGGCATGTATGTATATCGGCTCCAAGCAGGAGAATTCGTTCAAACAAGGAAGTTGGTCCTGCTGAAGTAGAAAGTTCCACGGCCTGGCACGTTGTGCGCCGGGCAAAAAGCCGCCGGATGGAATCTGCAATAAAGCGGGGGGCTTGCAGGTCGTTCGGCGGCTTTGTGTTTTTGGGCAAAGCAGATTGATGGGAAACCGCTGCAAAGCACTTCGCGCTCTTGGCGTGCTTAGCGGTTAAAATTATCAACCGCAAAGGGCGCAAAGAAGCGCAAAGGGCTTGGCGCTCTTGGCGGTTAAGTATCAACCGCAAAGGGCGCAAAGAACCGCAAAGGACTTCGCGCTCTTGGCGTGCTTGGCGGTTAAAATTATCAACCGCAAGGGCTTGGCGCTTCAATACCACCCCCCTTACTTCTTCTTTCTTAACACCCTCCCTTCCTTTCCTCCAACTTCAACCCGCAGTATCTCAAGTGTTGAGATCGGCGCATACGCACCCCTGCTCGGTGGCGGACTTAATGACGATTCTGTAAGACTCAGATTCAGCAGATGCTCGTACTCCCCATCGACCCGCAGCTCCACGAGTCTATGCTTACGACTGTTGTTGATGACGACGATGATTTTCTCCCCTCCATGTTCTCTCTCAAAGACGTACACGTCGTTCTTGTCATCCGTTAGCAAGGTTTTGAAACTCCCTCGCCGAAGCGCCGCGTGCTCTTTCCGCAAAGTGATCAGCTTCTTGTAATACTCGAAAAGGCCGGTGTCGAACTTCACCCTATCTCTCGATCGCGTCTTTCCGGGAAGCGGATGGGAGGTCTCATCCTCATACTTCAACTCCTCCCACACCATCGGCTTGCGGTCGTCGGGGTCGTCGGCACCCCACATGCCGGCCTCCGTTCCGTAGTAAATCATCGGCGCACCAAGGTACGTCATTTGGAAAAGCGCCATCAAACGGAGCGTTTGCCAATGGTCTGCTTTGGGTTTGCTGACATCGTAGTTCGGATTGGTGCGCGGACTCGCATCCCGATCGTAATCGCGATTGGGATTGGCAATCATTGAGATTAGCCGGTCGGTGTCGTGACTGTCGTACAGGTTCTGCAGGACGTAGTTCGTGTGGTCCTGATAGCCCTTTCGGACTTCCGCCAGTTCAGCATCGAATGCCGTAACCGTTGTCTTCTTCGATCCCGTATGAATGAAAAACTTCACTCCCGCTCTTGCAAAACGGTAATTCATCACTGCATCGAACTGGTCGCCGGAAAGCCACTTCGACGCATCGTCCCAAATTTCTCCGACAATATACGCTGCGGGGTTTATCGACTTCACCAGTGTTCTCCATTCCCTCCAAAACTTTTCTGATACCTCGTTTGCTACATCTAACCTCCATCCATCAATACCGTCCTCCGGATCACCGTCGCCGTTCGGATCCATCCACCGTCGTGTAATGTTGAAGAAATACTCTTTGACAGCCGGAACGAATCCGTTTTCGTCTTCATGGAACTCAGGAAGCGGTTTGTATCCCCACCACCCCTTCCAGTCAAACTCATCTTCTGGTGTCGATGGATCATCCCATTTTACCACGTCGTACCAATGCGCGTAGCGGGACGACTGCTGATTCTTCTGTATATCCTCGAAGGCGAAAAATCTCGTACCGCTGTGGTTAAAGACGCCGTCGATAATGATGCGAATGCCACGTTTGTGTGTTTCGCGGATAAGTTTCAGAAAAACGGAATCAGCCGCCGTCCATTTCCAGGTCGAAGGATTGTCCGTCTCTCGCCGGATCTGTTCAAGATCGCCTTTGGGATTCGGACCAAAGTTGTTGTCGATGTGGTGGTATGAGGATGCGTCGTATTTGTGGAGGGAATGAGCTTCGAAGACTGGATTAAAATAGATCGCCGTGATACCGAGGTCAGCGAGGTAATCGAGTTTCTCGAGGACGCCTTCGAGGTCACCGCCGTAACGACGGTCGAAGACATTCTCGTAAAAGTTCTTACTGTGTTTTTCCTCCCAGGGCTGGAGTTTGTACCAATCGCTTGTCCACGGAGAGATGCGCCATTCTCGTCCAGCCGGGATCTCAAGCTCTTCTGCTGTAGGGTCGTTGGCGGGATTCGCATTTCGAAATCGTTCGGGGAAGATCTGATACCAAATCGCATCCTTCGCCCAATCTGGCACCTGCGGTTGGGCGAATGCGGTCATGATTGAGGCGAGGAGGAGGAAGGACAAGGTGAACCGATTCATGATCGTTTGTCTTATTCGCGATGTTTGGTTTTTGTGATTATTCCTTTTTTGCAGGCATGGAGTGCTCAGAGACGAGTCAGCGTCCTGTGTTTCCCGGCATCGACTAACGTCGATGTCTTGCTTCTGTAAACCCTGCGGGTTTGCGCAAAACAGCCCTCCCCACTTGCTAAAGAACTGCTTTGTGTTCCGTAGGCAGGCGATTCATTAATAGTTGCGAAGGCGGAACAGTTGGATGTGCGTAAATGACGTTCACTGATTCTCTTCGAGCTGGGGGATTGCGGGGAGGCGCTTGACGCGGATGGTCTCTATAGCCTTGTCGCTCACTTGCTCGATAATAAACTGCACACCGTTGACGCGAACGGACTCGCCTTTTTTCGGAATGTGCCCAAGTTGCTCGATCACGAAGGCTCCAATGGAGAGGATATCCTTCGACGATAGTTCCTGATTGATGAGTCTTTCGACATCGTTCGTCGTCAATGTGGCATCGACGACATACTCGTCATCGGAGACCTTGGTGACATCCGGCGTTTCTCGATCGAATTCATCCTGAATCGTTCCGACAAGCTCCTCAAGCACGTCTTCGAGGGTAATCAATCCGGCTGTTCCCCCGTATTCGTCCGCGAGCAAAAGCATATGCGTTTTCTTCTGCAGCATCGTTTCAAGGACTTGCTCCAGCAGGACCGTCTCCGGGACAAATGTAGCGTCCCGAAGAACGGATTCGAGCGTGAAATCGGGTTTCAGATGCCGGTCGTGCTTGAAGATATCCTTGGTATGAACCACGCCCAGAACGTTGTCGAGCGACTCCTTGTAGACGGGATAGCGCGAATACTTGTTTGCGCGCATGATGCCGATGTTCTCTTGCACAGGCGCGGAAATCGAGAGGGCGACGATCTCATTGCGAGGAACCATAATATGCCGCGCCTGCTTTTTGCGGAAATCCATGGCCCGCAGGAGGATGTTCTTGCTGATCCGCGATCCATGCTTGGTTTGTGCAAGGAGCATCCGGAGCTCCTCCTCAGAATGCATGAGTTCGGATTCCGTCACAGTATGCAGACCCACCAACCTGAGGATGGCATTTGCGATGCCGTTGAAGAAATTGATAATCGGACGGAAGACCACATAAAAAAGCTTCAGCGGGTAGGCGATCCAGAGCGTTGTCTGGCGCGGCTTCTGGATGGCCAGAGACTTGGGGGCAAGCTCGCCCAGAACGATGTGCAACAAGGTAATCAGCCCGAAAGCCAGACCAAACGAGACTCCTTGAATGATCTTTGGATTTTGGACTCCCCATCTCTCGAGAGAGGGGCGAATCATGCTGGCAACGAACGGCTCACCTATCCAGCCCAAGGCAAGGCTTGCCATGGTAATGCCCAGCTGCGTGGCCGAGAGGTATGCGTCCAAATGTGTAATAAGCTCCTTGGCGATTCGGGCACGAAGATTCCCCTTGGCAGCCAGCGGTTCGATCTGCGTTGCGCGCACCTTCACGATGGCGAACTCAGCGGCAACAAAGAAGCCGTTAAGCAAAACGAAGAAGATGACAAGCGCTATATTGAAGAATGCCGACCAGAAATCCATACGATTCTCACCGCAAAAATATAACCGGAAATTGGTAGCTGTTCAAGGTAAGTCGCTAATACCGACCAAATACGCCCTTTCTTGCTTGAAAACGGTCTCTTTTTTCGGCAAGATAGATGAGTGATGGAGCTTTCCACTTCTCAACAGAAAAAAGTTCAGTCGATTGTGGCGATCGGCCTTGCGTCCATTCTTCTTGTGGCGTTTCTGGAGAGTGGGATTCGCGAGGAAGTATCGTTGGAGAATCTGCGTTCGCTTGGGGAAAACCCGTGGACGCCTGTGTTGATTGTTGCGGCAATGACCGGTGCTTGGGCATTCGCGCTTCCAGCGTCGGTCTTCTTCTTTATTACTCCGCTTCTCTTTCCTGCGATTGAGGCAACAGTTATTATCTGTGTTGGGTCAGCATTTGGAACCGCGATGGGGTATGTTGTTGCTCGTTTTGTCGGTGGACCATGGGTAGAGCGGATCCGTGGCTACCGAGTAACTTCCTTTCTTGAACGTCACTCATCCTTTGCCAACTTTTTTGCGATCCGTGTTTTTCCAAGCTCTCCGCATGGATGGATCAACTATGCCGCCGGTCTGCTGGCCCTCCCGTTTTGGAAGTTTCTGACGGCAACGATGCTTGGCGTGAGTATAAAAGCGTTTCTGTATTCTACTGCCATCGAGGGAAGTGTTGGGGCTTCGAGTATATCAGAGGCGCTGAACTGGCAAACGGTGACCGCACTCAGCACGCTGGGTATTCTTGCCGTCGTGGGACATATTGTTCGGAGGAAATGGAGGGGGTGATAGAAGAGGTGCTGGTTGGGTTAGTCCGACGCAAAAACATGTTCATTGACTTTGCCAAGAATTCTGTTGTTTGAAAAGTGTTCTCATGGTTGATGGTTGTCGCTGGTTCGCTGTTGGTCGTAGTTATTGGCTCGAACAGAAACCACCCACACCAAGGCCGTCCCCTTGGGACGTGCCTGGAAACCACGAAGTCGAACTAACCCACATCCAACGAGGGATACTTCTCTCCTGTTTACTCGACTCTTTCTCCTTTCGCATCAGTGCGAATCCGCGAGAATCTGTCCATCTGCGTACAAGAGAAAACCCCGCCGGTACTCGACGGGGTTTTCGTACACTTCAAATCTTCTGCAGCAGACTTACAGCTTCGCCCAACGCTCTTTAGCTCGTGCGACCTTACCGCTGGTGGGGTAATCCTTCACGAGTTTCTCGTACTCCGCTTTGGCTTTTGCTTTGTTTCCCATCCGGTCGTACGACTGGGCAATCATGTATTGGGCATCGGCCTTCTTCTCGGATTTGGCGTAGTCAAATACTTTCTGGAAGTGCTTTATGGCTTCTGCATACTGCCGTTTGGCATAGTAAGCCTCTCCCAGCCAGTAGTGGCAGTTGTCCTGGAGGTTTTCCGGAGCCCCTCCATCTAACAATCCTTGCATGGTGCTAATAACGCCATCGTAGTTCTTGCTCTTGAACATCTGCAGTCCGCTATCGTAAGCGCCGCCTGACACGGGCTTTACCATTGTTGTGGCAGGGGCTGGTGCGGTGACCGCTGCACCGCGTGTTGTCACCATAGTCGTTTTGGCTGCTTCGACGGCCTTGTCCGCACGCTCTTTCTCAGCCATCAGCTTCGCTTCGGTATCCGACAACCTTGCCATCAACGAACGGTTGTCTTGCTCGAGTTTGACGATCTTCTGCTTCAAGCTTGTGTTTTCGGTGCGGAGCTCGTCGATCTGTGCCTGGTAGTCCACGGCAGGCTGTGGGGGAGGCATTACGGGCTCCTCTTTCTTAGGCTCGGGTGCCGGTGCCGCAGTGGCTTTCGGCGCAGCTCCGATGAAGCTCGTCAGGGCCTGTTGGTCGGCAGATTCCTCTTCTTCCTCGGCCGGTTCGCCCTCCTCCATCAGTTGCTCCTCTCCGGATTCTTCCTCCGTTGCTTCTTCACTTGCTTCACAGCCGCCAAGAAGTATCAAGCCGGCGACAGTGAGAATGAAGGTGAAACCTCTCAGCAGCGGCAATCTCCACTTCAACATGAGATCCATAATACCTCCAGTCTGTGGCGGACAATAATGAGAATATGACGCCACCAATGTAGAAAACCACCGTCTGAAAGTCAAGCCAACGGGTCTGACCTGCACCCTCGCCTCGCGACTCCGAGGCACAAGGTATTCTGGAGAAGACGAGCGGACAGGAGATTGGAGGCCCTGGCGAATCCGTTGTGAAGGTTCTCACCATCCGATCTTGATCTGCCCGAAGTACGCTCGCTCCCCGACAAACTGGTCTTTGGCAATAGCTCCGTCAATTTGTATCACACGAAATAGGTTTAATCCCAGCCCGATGGTGATCTGCCCGTCAGCAAGGCCGCCGCGTAAAGCAAGACCGAGAACTTCCGTTAATGCATCAAGACGGTATTCGGTTCCGATGCGGAATCGCTCCGCGGTACTTTCAAATCGAATATCCTGGGCAAAGATGTCCGACCAATCAAAAGCAATATCCCATTGATCGGTGAGGGGATGGAGGAGGCCGATATTTGCTACGAACGGGGTTTTCAGGTCGAAGGGGACGCGAATGTTGATAAGGCGTTGTACTGCAACCAAAGCCGTATCGCCGTTGCCATTCACAATGGGGTTTCCTCCGGCGTCGCGCTGATAATCCACAATGGCTCCCACTTCGGTGTTGATGCTCGCATGTGACGTAATCTTTTGAATGGGGAGGATGTTCTGAAGCGAAACCCCCAGTTGTGTGCCGGAAGACATGGTGTAAAAGCCTCCGAGGTCAACAGTAAATCCGGTTTGAGAACTTTGGAAATCACTTCGCGCCTCGGAGACGATATTTTCGATATTGTCCGACGCAATGCGCTTTGTCGAAAATCGTCGGTTAATGACTTTGACGTTTGCACCGATGAACAGGCCGTCCCCAACATCCATGGCGTAGCCTCCTGCGCCGACGATATCGACATACGAAAGGGCATAGATTTCAGGGAGAGCCTGATTGACATCAAGTTGGTTGGTGTTGGGTTCAAAGAGGGGGAAGATGATTTCCGCCAGTCGCGTAATTGCATCGACGGTAAACTGAGAAGGATCATCAGGGAGTTTGAGCGCGAGGATATCCGACACGGTTCTTCCCGGTTGAACCTGAAATCCTGATTGCGCCGACGCGAACAACGAAAATCCCCATGTGCCGAACTGAGCCTGGATATTCGGAACGATTCCGATGCCATGTGTTTTCGGGTTTTCTTCTGTTCCAATGACTTCTGCCTGTAGCGAGTTAAGGAACCGAAGTCCGGAATTGATCTTCTGAACTGCAGCCTCCTGCTGCTGCAGTGTTGTTGCGTTGCCGAACTCATTGATCCCTTGGCTGATCTGTTGCAGGAATAATCCTGTCGAGAAATGAGTCTTATTGGCCCTGAGGAAATCGATGGCCTTCAGTGTCGTGTTTGGCAAGCTGGCCTGGATCCCTGCAAGGTCGAACCGGAACCTGTCCCGGGCCAGTAACGCAGGATTGTACATCATGGCATTGAAGGTTCTTCCGTTTGCGATCTGGGTTTTCCCCATCCCGATCGCTTTGACATCTTCGCGATTTGGGGAAATTGGAAGAGAGAGAGACTCCGTGAAGATTGTTGTATCGGGGAGTTGGATCTGCTGGCCGATATAGTACTGAGAATACAGCGAAGAAGAGAAAACGAGGAAGGTGGCGAGTCCGGCAATGAGCCGTTTCATGGTAAATCCTCCTTGGGGAAAAATAGGTGAGAGTGAAAAAGAAGATAGTGATAAAGATTTCTGTACACAAGCCGAGTGTGTACAGTACTCAAGAATGGAAACAATCTGAGGCCACCGTTGCAGGTCGGAGAGATGAATGATTCTGCGCAACGACGCTCAGCAAGGTCTCTACGATTCTCTGAACAACACTGTCCGGAACACCATCCGGATGAAGTGACTGTAACCTCATATCGCACAATTCATTAACGTAATCGACGACAATGAAGGTGTTTGTTGTTGTGAAAACGATCTCCGTCGAGAAGAAATCGAGACAGCAAATTTGCGCAATGGTGGCTGCAATATCTCGGAGAGGTTGAAGCCCAAATATCGTTACCTGGTTGTCCGTTACTTCTTCATACACATGAGTCAGATCATCCCACCAGCAGGGAATTACTGTTCCGAAGCAATAAAAGACTCTGAACCATCCACGATCTTCAGAAAGATACGCCGGTCTAATCGTCTCCTGTAGAAGGTACTTGTCGGTTGGGTGATGCTGGCGGGTTTTCAGAACATCCTCTGGACTCTTTGCATCCGTCACCACTCCAATTCCCCCGCCGGTGGTGTTTGCCGGTTTGATGATGAATGGCGAGCCGAGGTGGGTCAACTCATCCGGAGAAAGCTTCAGTTGAGGATGTGTGAGGTAAGGAGGAAGGATGATAGTGTACGGGACCCGAATTCCATAAGCGAGCAACTCGAGATGCATCGTTGCCTTATCGGCAGCACGCGCCATGAGGTGGTACGGATTGATAACGCGAGTTTGAGAAATACCGTTGTGTTGAGTATCCTTAAACAGTTCGGCAAGAGGAAGGAAGGCTTCGTTTTCGTCTGAGGCGCGGTCGAGAAGATAGCGGAAGGTCAATCTTCCCTGCTGCAACGCTGCTACAGTATCATTGACATTTCCTGCATGTACCACGTACGTTGTCAGGTCCTTCGACCGGGCAATCGACTCGATGATGTTGACGAACTCGTTGTCGAAGTGCCAGGAGAGAGCAATTCCCAAATCAAATGTCTGAGACGAGTTCATTGATGGATGAAGATAGGGCGTTTCATTGATGATGGCAAGGCTGTTTCGTTCGACTCTGCTCTTCAATCCTTGTTATTCACAAGCGTATTCAATATATTTTCTCATCATGAAACGTCCTCATTTTTGTCAGACAATCCTGTTCGTTTTGCCATCGATCCTCCTGATTGCCTGCAGCGCCGGTCCGAAACCCGAGGTCGCCGACAAATCCGATGATACGCAGGCTCGACTCGAAACGAAGATGCGGGAGTTAAACAAGGAGCGGGCGCTTCGGCATTTCATCGAAGGGTCGGTCTACGATGCCAAGGGCGATTATGCCAAGGCGATACTTGAGTATCAGGATGCGCTCCGTTATGATGCTAACCCCGCCATCTACTACGCCATTTCGAAGGATTACTCCTTGTTGGGAAAACATGCCCTTGCCGCACAAGCGGCACGAGAAGCCGTACGGCTGGATTCCACGAACATCACCTACCGTGAGAATCTGGCGCGGATCTACCTTGCCGCCTTTCAGACGGATTTGGCGATTCGTGAGTATGAGCAGATCGTGCGACTCGATACGACCTCAACTGACGCGCTGTATCAACTTGCCCGCTTGTATCAAACAAGCAGACCTCTGAAGGCTCTTGAGATTTATGAAAAACTGCTCGAGAAAGAGGGGGAGGATTGGGATATCCTCTTGCAAACGGCTGAACTCTACAACACCCTCGGACGCTATGACCAGGCGGCGGATCGCTACAAGAGGATGTTGGAGATGGATCCCTCCAACCGGGCTCTCCAACGGCAATTAGCTGAAACCTATGGCAGATCAGGGAATTTTGCCGCTGCGATCGAAATCCTCGAGAAGATGTTGGAGACAAACGAGAACGACCTCGAGGTGGTGGTTTCCCTCGCCGACATCTACCTGGACAAGCGGGACTTCGACAAAGCTCTGGAACTGTATGAAAAGATTCTGAAAAAAGAGAAAGACAATCCGGACGTGAAGTTAAGAGTTGGTGTTGCGTACTTCGGACAGATCCAGCAGGATAGCAGCTTTCTTCCGCGCTCAAAGAAAATCTTCAATGAACTCAGCAAGCAGTCTCCCAACGACTGGCGACCCATCTGGTATCTTGGGGCGATTGCCTTGTCCGAAAAACAGGATTCCGTTGCCCTGCAGCACTTCGAAAGGGTGACACAGTTGGCCGAATCGAACGCTGATGCCTGGTCGTACGTCGGAATGCTGTATTTCGACCGAGGCGAGTACAACAAAATGATTGAGGCGATGGAGAAGGCGAGGAAGGTGTTGCCGCGTGAGCATCGGGTTTACTTCCTGCTCGGACTCGGTTATTCCCGGCTTGAGGATAACGAGAAAGCAACAATGTTCCTTGAAAAGGCTTATGAGCTGAACCCGAAAGACATCAACACACTGAGCACACTGGCGCTGACGTACGATGGGATGAAGCGATTCAGCCGCTCCGATTCCCTCTACGAAGAAGCGCTGAAGATTGACTCAACTTATCATCTTATCCTGAACAATTTCAGTTACAGTCTCGCCGAGCGCGGACTTCAATTGGAGCGGGCACTTCGGATGGCGATTGATGCCGTAAAAGCGGAGCCGAAAAACGCCTCATACCTCGACACGCTCGGCTGGGTGTATTTCAAGCTTGGCCGCTACCGCGAAGCCGAGGAATACATTGCGAAGGCGGTCGCAACGGGAGAGGCAAGCGCTGTGGTGTACGAACATCTTGGGGATATTTACTTCAAGCTGGGGGAAAAAGAGAAAGCGGTGGAGTACTGGCAAAAGGCACTCGAAAAGGACGGGAAGAACCAAGCATTGCGTGAGAAGGTCGAGCGAGGGTCATTGTGAGGTCATCGGGGCGATTTCTTCTGATACTCCTCATCGGGGGATGTGCTGCGCCGACTGTTCGGTATGCAGATCGTTCAGTAACAGCTGAACAGGTACAGGAATCTGTCCGTGCCAACTATGCCGCGCTCTCTACACTTCTTGGGTCCGGTAACATCAGTGTTGAGTCGCCGGAAATGGCACAAAGCGGCTCGTTCACGCTGAAGCTCAAGAAACCGGATTCACTCCTTGTCGTTCTCGAAGGTCCCTTCGGCATTGAAGTTGGTGCCGCCCTTGTGACACGGAAAGAATTTCTCTTCTATAACAGTCTTTCCAACAAGCTCTTCACCGGCTCCACAAACGCCGTCAATCTCAGCAAGATGCTTCGGATGAACATCGAATTCGATGAGATGCTGAGTCTCTTCACCGGCGGATTGTTCTTTGCCGAGGATCAACGGGAGCCAGACGATTTTCAGATCGAGGATGAGCAGTTTGTGTTGACATTCCGGAACTCGACCGGAAGCCGTCGGTACTGGATCGAGCCGGAGGCAATGCTGATCGGCAGAATTCAGCACCTCGACCAGCGTGGCCGATTGGTCATCGAGCAATGGTTCAGCGACTTTCAACCGAGCGGTGAGACCAGAGTACCCAGACGGATGAGGGTTATTCAGCATCGGGAGAGGCGAGCGGTGTCGGTCGCCTACTCTGACATTTCCGTGAACACCGACCCGGTCGACTGCACCCTAAGGGTTCCATCAAATGCCGAAAGGGTTCAATGGTAACGAACCGGGCAATCGTCTTCACTCTTCTTCTTGTACTCCCCACGAGTTCTTCCGAGGCGAGGCAAACAACTTCAGAAATCAGTAAGAAAGAACGCGAGCTCCGGAAGCTCCGATCTGATATTCAAGCCTACGAACGGAAACTGAAGGAAAGCGAAAAGAAAGAGCAGGTTACACTCGAAGACCTTGACGATCTAGAGCAACAAGCGAATCTGATTCGACGGCTTATTCGGTCCTTGCAGGAAGAAGAGAAACGGACGACAGCGGATATTCAGAATGCAAAACGGTCGATCACGGAACTCGAAGAACAACAGGAAGCGCTCAAGAACCATTATGCGAGGTACGTCCGATCGGTGTACAAGAACGGGCGTGTTTATGATCTCGAACTGCTCTTCTCCTCAAAATCGATCAATCAACTCTACATTCGTCTTGAGTATATGAAGCGGTTCTCCAACCAGCGTGTAGCAGACCTGCGTCGCCTGACGGAGAACAAACGCGAGCTTGAATTACGCAATGAGCAGCTCCAGATCAACCTTGCGAACGAACAGCGGCTCCTCGCAGAAAAGACGAGGGAAGAAAGAACGCTGAAGCAGAAGATGGCGGAGCGGCAGCGGATGCTGGCGAGTATTCGGAGGAACAAGCGGACCTACCAGAGCGCATTAACGCGCCGTGTGCAGGCAGCACGACAGGTTGAGCAACTGATTGCCGATCTGATTGAAAAGGAGCGAATTCGAAAGGAAAAAGAAGAAGCCGAGCGAAGAGAGCGAGAGCTCCTTGCAGCGCGCGAAAAAGAGAGGCTGGAAAAACTTCCGCGACCCATGCTAACAGAGCCGGTCGGTGTGTTTGAGCAACAGAAGGGCAAACTTCCCTGGCCGGTCGAAAACGGAAAAGTGAAATCGAAATTCGGTAATCATGTTCATCCCGAACTCAAGACCGTCACCAACAATCCCGGAATTGAGATTGCCGTACCTCCCGGTTCAAACGTGTACGCCGTTGCAGATGGAGAGGTCTCCGTGCTCTCCTTCATCCCGGGTTTTGGGAATGTTATGATCATCAATCATTACAGCGGCTTTCGAACTGTTTATGCGCAACTCTCGGAAATTCTTGTCACCGAGTCTCAACGCGTGAAAGTCGGAGACGTCATTGGAAAGAGCGGCGACTCGGTGGGGGGAAGCGTGTTGCATTTCGAAATCTGGAAGGAACGGGAGAAGCAGAATCCCGAGCTTTGGCTTGCAAAGAACGATTGAAGCGAAGCTCAGACATCCCAAGATTGATTCCAGCCCCATTTTTCCCTACCTTGGACTACCAAGCGACAAGTTCACAACTTACAACCATCTCGGGGTGTAGCTCAGCCCGGTTAGAGCACCTGCCTTGGGCGCAGGGGGCCGGAGGTTCGAATCCTCTCACCCCGACAATCTCAGTGGCCAGCCCGTGGGGTCCAGCCATACCTTTGATGTTCATAGGATTCAAGAGAAATCCTGCATGAACTCGACGCGGGGAGTCTCCGTTGAAGCGCAGACATCGTAAGCCATTGCACCCTGTGCTCTCATCGGTTTGCCTTTGAAGAAAGTTCTTTCTACGTTCACGCTCACATCACGATAGCGAGAGGCAACGTTTTTCGTCCATGTCATCACCTCCCAAAGTTCTCATCGTGGAAGACGAGCCCTCCATCGGTCACATCGTGGCGACCGAATTCGAAAAACGGGGGTTTCATGTCTTACGCGCCAACAACGGTAACGACGGGTTGGACCTTGCCCTCAAAGAGAAGCCCGATGCCGTCGTCCTTGACATCATTATGCCCGGCCTCCATGGCTACGAGGTGTGCAAGCGTATCCGTCAGCATCCAGAAACGAAGCACACTGTTATCGTCATGACCTCCGCCAAATCGTACAAGACCGATATCGAAAAAGCCTTCGAGATGGGAGCGGACGAATATGTGGTGAAGCCCGGTGGCTTAGGAGAAGTGGTGGAGGTGGTTCAGAAGCATCTCAACAAGCGGTCGCAGGAATCATGATCAACGTCCGATTCTGGGGGACGCGCGGATCGATTGCCACACCGGGTCCGGCGACGGTCAAATACGGGGGTAATACCTCATGCGTTGAAGTTCGGGCTAATGGCCATATCCTGATCTTCGATGCCGGAACCGGCATTCGTGAGCTGGGGAATGCACTGCTGAAGGAATTTCGCAATCGACCCCTGAAGATTTATCTCTTCATCAGCCACACGCACTGGGATCACATTCAGGGTTTTCCTTTCTTTCTCCCCGCCTATCAGGAACAAACCAGCATCAATCTTTACGGCCCTCCCGGCCGTGACAAGTCTCTCGATTCCATCCTCCGCGCTCAAATGGATTCCGACTATTTTCCGGTCTCCCTCGGCGACATGACGGCCAAGATCCAGGTGCAGGAGATGCGCGAGGACATCACGATTGGCAATGTCCATATCCGGTCGTTTTATCTCAACCACCCCGCTATGACTTTAGGATACAGAGTAAAAGCGGGAAATCGGTCGGTTGTTTACGCCACAGACAATGAGCCATATGAGTACACGCTCCACAAATCACCCAATCGAGGTGAGGCATTCGCCAACTATGGGGAGAAGCTGGACGATGCTTTTGTCGAGTTCATCGCGGGAACCGATCTCTTCATCGGCGAGGCACAATACACGAAAGCGGAGTATAAGACCAAGGTCGGTTGGGGACATTCACCAATCGAAAGCATTGTGAAGTTTGCTGTGAAGGGGAAGGTGAGACGGCTTGCACTTTTCCACCACGACCCGATGCACAATGACAAAGATGTCGATGCGATGATCCGGCTCGCGCAGAAACTGTTGAAAGCAAACAACTCCCCCATTGAATGCTTCGGCGCGCGTGAGGGGCAAAACATTCTCCTCCGATAGCTGAGCACCGGCGCAAGGCGGATGAGGCAATCCGACCTGCACCCACCTGCCTCCACACAATCCTCCAAAACACCGGAAAATAGCGAAGCCCTCCCTGGGAGGCCACCGAGAGGGCTTCTGAGGATGGCAACCTTCCGGACAAGGCTGCCATGCAATGATGTGTCTCTACTTCAACAGAACCATCCTTTGTGATTCGGTTTTTGTATTGCCGCTCATGTCCGTGAAATCAATTCGGTACAGATAGACGCCCGTTGGAAATGATTTTCCATCGAAGCGGACGGAGTGATAGCCGGCTGTTCTCTGCCCGCGAGCCAGAACAGCAAGCTCCCGACCGAGCATGTCAAAGACCTTCAGCATTACGAATCCATCAGACGGTAGACCGAACGTGATTCTTGTTTCAGGATTGAAGGGATTGGGGTAATTCTGGTCAAGGGAGAACTCTTTCGGTAATTCAGCCGTTTTTGCCAGATCGAGGGCGGCGGCAACCGGAGCGGGCATAATCTCAGTCGCAGTAATCTGATAGAGAGTGAAACCTGAGGCGGAAAGCGAGGAATTAATCACCTGAAAGAGGTAGAGTCCCTCAACCGAGGGAGCGAACTGGACCACTTCGTGAGATTCAGAGGTTCGTGACTGTGCCGCGACAGCCCCGAGCGGATCAAGCACCACCAGATCTAATTCGGTTCCCTCTGGTACTTCAAGCACGCCGCTCATCAGTCTTGTCGATTCAGTTGCAGCTAAAGCCTGGCTCGCAAGGGAAGTGGGCTCGACGATTGCATTGATGTGGGTCGAGCTTTCTCTCGGATTGCCTGTACCCTGCGACGTACCACGCACGACAAAGCCGTCGATGTACGCCATGTTCCTTGGTGGTGACGAGGTAGGTCCGTCATTCAGGACATTCAGCCGAAACGTGTGCGTTCCAGGCGATGTGTTGTAGCTGGCAACGGTTCCAAAGGTGAGGTCCTTGCGACCAGAATTGTCGAGTTTATTCGGATCTGTCGGAGGACGGAAAAAGTCTATTTTTTCCCGAGAGACGCCGTCGATAAGCACTTCCGCCGAGCCGCCACGTGGACCGGTCGCATACTTCATGTCGACGCCAGTACCACTGAACGTGAAACTCAGATACGCGCTTCCATTCTTCGCCCCCACGCTTCGGCAGTAGTGACCGCCGTCTGCTCGTTCGTCATCAATTTCGTGCCAGCCACCGGATCGTGATATTGAAGGATCATCGCACTCCAGCACCAATCGGGGCTCCTGGCTGCCGACGACAAACTCTATGCCTCCCCGTGTGAAGTCGCGCTCGACGTCAGCTCCGGTAATGCGACCGATGACCGGGCCGGTGATGTCCACGCCTCCTCCGGCAAAGCTAATTCCGCGCAACCCGATGAGCCGGCTCCCCACAATGACGTCAGGATCGGCAATGGCGTTAATCTTCTCGAGTCCAAGTTTGAGCGTGATGGTGTTGCTTTCCGGGTTGAACATCACGCCGTCGGCCGCTCCCACACGCGTGGTGATGATCGCACCGTCTGCCCGGCGGGCAGCTGTCCCGTAGAAAAATAATGGAGCAAGTGCCGAAGCCCCGTCGCGTGGGTCGGTACTCGCCTCAAGAAAGAACGATTGGCCTCTGTCGAAAAGATTATTGCGGGCATTGGCCGTAAAGAATGCCATCCAATGAAATCCTTCGAGAGGCGGGTTCGTCAGCTCTGAAACGGCAATCGTCGCCGAGATCTGTCGAGCGCCGGACTCAGAGAAATCGTCCCCGTAGTCAATGGACGTAATATCGAAGGCGATGTCGCTCTGAATCGTGGTTCTTCGCAGAACCTGGGCATCGTGGCGGAAGTCGATGACTTCGGGATCGGTAGCCAACCGATTTGGATTGTGATCGAAAGACAGTGGGGAACAAGAAACTGCGGAAACCGAATCAACCGTTGCAAGGAGACTTGGTCCGCCAATTTGCCGCGTCACATAGGTTTGCCCATCAAAGTCATTGTGGTCGTCTGCAAAGGCAATTACCGCAGCCCCCGTCGGATCCATATCGACCTGGAAGAAGTCAAGGAGGTTACGATTGGTAGCCCCGCCCGACCCGAGTCCAAGTTCACTCACATTGAAAGCATGAATGAAATGATCGCTGGCCTGAACTTGACGGAAGGTTGGATGCATAGCGAGGGCGTTGTCGGTAAATGCGTAATATACCGCCCAATCGCCATCGTTGTCGCCGTTATGAACACCGTTTGATCCGAACCAGACAATGCCCAGCCGGCCCCGATCACCGGGCACAAGCCAGGGGAAAATATTTGTGCGAACACGCCGACCTTTTCCGTCGATGGTGTTGGGATCGTTGACCTGGACAGGCGGTGACCATGTTCGCGCCTGATCCGTTGAAGTAGCCAGGTAGATATTGAAATCATCTGACCACACAGCATACAGGGTTCCGTCACGTCCCACCCGAAGCACGTCAAAGAGGTGTCCGTGGGCTGTCGTATTATCCACAACAAAGGTCTGAAACGTCAGTGGACCGCCGGTTGGTGAAACACCCGGGATTGGCGAAGGCTCGGCCACGCTGACGAACATCGTCGAGGCATTCTGATGGGAGTAGTAGATATTTCCAGCTCCCGCTCCTGAGCCAATCGGCCTTCGATCTACATCAAGATAACCGGGTGTCGAGTTCGCTCCCAGACGTACGACACTTCGTGGAGACCAGGTGCGGCCATGATCGATCGACGTAGAAACATAAAGATCGCTGAGCGTCGGGCTCACCAGGCTTCGCACGGAGAGGTACACAGTGCTGCTTCCGTACGCTGTCAGCCAGTGTCGATCGGTCGCTGTTGAACCGCCGACCAGGAGGTCGCCGACCTCGTGTCTTTCCCAGGTCTTTCCGCGATCGAACGAGATGGCCACCGGAACGTTAACGAGCAAAAGGCTTGCAATGGTTATGACAGGCGTATCGCTTGGATTATCCGGTTGTGAGACGGCAATTTCCAGGTCGCCGCCACCAAGTCCCCCAACTTGCGTTTCAGGAATCTCAATCGGTTGGCCGAGATACTCGGGAGTACGGAGACAGGGATCGTTTCTGGAGTCCCATCGCCAGATATCCACGCCGCCAGAGGTAAGTCCACGGATTCCACCTGCGTAGACGAAGCCGTCACGATCAACACGGATGGAAGGCTCACCGCCCCTTGGAAGCTCTGGAGCTTGAGGGGTAACGTTGGGACTGAACCGGATGCCTCCCTGGACATAGGTCGGCTGTCGAACGCCAGGACCCTGAATGACCTCGGCAAGGCCGTTGTAACTTGCTGCGGCGGCTGTGAAGCCGACGACAACGATTTCGTACGTGCCAGGATTCGCCGGGAAACTTGCGGTTTCAGGAATACCGGCAAACGCTGCGCTGGTGGCGACTGTTTGCCCCTGATCGTTGCGAACGACAAGATCGAGATCGTTTGCCCCAAAATTGTTAATTGTGACTCGAACAACCTCCCGAGGCCCCTGCAATGGCGCATTAACTTTCAGGAAGAACCGGTCGCAATCGTTGGCCGGACCTTCAAAGGTGCACGGTTCATTGCCCGATGTACGGGCGCCAGCCGCCACAAATCCCGTCCATGGAACTCGGTCCCCTAAAGCACTTACTGAGCCGAAACGAGTGAAGGTAGGATCGGTCACTTTGCCAACTGCGGCCTCGGCATTCACCAGCCCATGCCCGTATTCAAGATCGTAAAGTGGGGGACCAAGATCGGTCGCGGTTTCTTGGAGAATTGTTCGTATCTGCTGATTGGTGAGAGAGAAGTTGGCTGCTTTCACAAGCGCCGCAACAGCGGCGGCATGAGGGCTTGCCATTGATGTCCCCTGGAACTTCGCGAAGTCACTGATGATGTTGAAGACAGTCACGGTTGGTGAACCTGTTGCTACAAGAGCCTGACCATCCTCTTGTGAAAGAGAAACTGCTGCTACCCAGTCTCGATTTCGAACATTGTCTCGTTCGGTTCCAAGCGTACCCCCGAAATTTCCAGGCGTGTTGTTATAGATAATAACTGCGGTGGCACCTGCATCCTGGGCGTTGCGGACTTTCTCTGCGAAGGAAATGTCGCCTCGTTCGATCAATGCAATGTTTCCAACGACTTCGGGCGGGAAATCCGATGGACTCAAACCACGCCCCGACGGAATGGCTTTCCCCGTGATTCCCGCCCCACCGGTGAGCGCAGCGAACGCAAGGGGATTAGCTTCAAGCATTGTTCCGGCGTGGTCAACGACCGCCTCCCGACCGCTTCCACGCGGTACGGTCGAGCGAACATCAACCCCCGGTGCAACGATTTCGATGTTTGGTCCAAAGTCTGAAAACGCGGCACGTTGTAAATTTCTTCCAATTGCTCCCACCGCAACCACGCCTTGATAAGCAGCCGGGTAATTAACGTGGGGTGTTCCCGTTCCGTTTACTCCGTTCCCCGCGGCCGCGATGCTCAGGAGTCCAGCACTGAACGCATTTTGAAAGACTAGTTCACCAGTGGGATCATACACTCGACCGCCAAGGCTCATGTTGGCAATGTGAATGCCGTTCTGCAGGCACCAATCGATCGCCGCATAAACATCGGCGAACGACCCGCTTCCCGCATCGCTAAGAACCTTGAGTGCGTACAACTCCACGTCGTGCGAGACACCCATCAACCCCGATCCGTTCAACTCCGCCGCAATCGTCCCGGAGACATGGGTTCCGTGGCCGTGACCATCCCATGGCTTATCATTTCTTGCAACGAAGTTGAAACCGCGACGATAGCGCCCATCAAGCTCCCAATGCAGCGAATCGATCCCTGTATCTAAGACAGCGACCCTCACTGCTCTTCCGGTTGATTCGTTCCATACCTGCGGCGCTTTAACGGCGTCAACACCCCAGGGGGTCATTTCACCCTCATGAAGAGTAAAGCCTGTTCCCTTGAGAGAGACGGTTCCAGGCCAGGAAGTTGCGTTATTTTGAAAGAACAACGTCCCGAGTTGTGGCCCACTTGTCGATGGTGAGAATGTCACCGAGAACATTTGGCTGGAACCGGACGGGATTAACGCACTTGTTGGTGAAACGGTATATGCGCTATTACCTGATTCAACTGAGGAGATGAGAAGGGGATCGGGGTTGGTGTTCTGGACGGTTGTGGTCAGAGTCTTTGACGCACCCAGTATGATGCTGCCGAAATCAAGAGCCTTCGGGGTGACCAGGAAGGATCGCACGATGAAATTCCGTCCTCCACCGCTGTTGGGCGCACGATCTGCCTGAAGGAGAACGCCGCCTGTAACGCTTGTTCCCCCTAATGCTTGAACTTGCGTAAACGGCGCGGTCAGGACGTCTCCGTTCGTGATCGGTCCGTTCTGATTCGGGGCCCCGACGAACTTGCCAATGGAATTCGTAATCTTAATGGTGGATTGTTCGACCAGAATCAGTCCGGCATCAGCCGTGCCACCTGTAACGCTGGATGTTCCGGAATTAAATCCCCAATGAAATGTCGGTGCACCCGTCTCTCCTCGCCGCATCTCAACAAAGTATTGATCGGCCACTGCTTTGCCAGGTTGTTGCAGGAGAAAGTTTACTTTCCAGCGAGTGTTCGGGGGAAGACCGTCTCCCGTGCTTTGGTTTGCTCCGGCCAGATCTCTCACCTTGATGAAGAATTGAAGGCGGTCATCGTCAAGTTGCTGGATCCACGCCTTGGTGATGTCATGCGCTCCAAGTGGCGTGAGCTGGTCGTTTTGCGGGTCACTCATTTCCGGATCTGTTTCGTCACCAAGGGCATAGGCGACCTTATCCTGGTCGACGTATCGCACTCTAGGATCCAAACGAATCGCCTCAGCGATGCTGACACTGGGCGCGTACACAGCAAATCCCGGGATGACTCTATACGCCCAGATAACCTGGGCACCGTGACCTTCGACCATCTGCCGTTCGGCTTCTCCAGGCGGCTGATGAAAAACCACAAAGTAACGATTGCTGACATCGGGGCTGCTCTTCTCGGCGGGGAGACCTCCAAAAAGAGCTCCTTCAGTGATAACTTGTGCCGTAAGGATGACGGGAATTGCGAGAACCACCATACACAATGAGATCGTTTTCATGGTAACCTCTCTTTCTTAAAGGTTACGATTGGGTCCTGGGCCGTTTTGAAACCTCCGACCGGAAAAAAGCCTTGAAGTTTTGCCTCAAGGCTTTTCGCTTACTTGGATACAACCATCTTGTTAATCCGGCTGAAGCTTCGACCGTTCTTTGTATGGACGTCGATGCGATAGAAATAGGCACCACTCGGTAATCCGCTGGCCTCAAAGCTTACATGATAGGTGCCCGCGTCTCGATGATCTTCCACAAGCAGGGCAACTTGACGACCGAGAAGATCAAACACACTTAAACGAACATATGCCTCTTCTGGAAGCCGAAATGAAATCTGCGTTTCGGGGTTGAAGGGATTAGGATAGTTCTGAAGGAGTTCGAACGTGGTCGCAGTCGTTCTCGCGACAGTCGGCGTTTTTGTCCTCGTGACCACTCTGTTGGATGTCATCACCACTTTGGTTTCTGTGCTGACCAGTGTGTAGTTGACCGTCACCGTGGCAAAGCCGACAACGCGGTAGGTGTAAGTACCCGGCCTCGTAACCCAGTAGGCGAGCGTTTCGGGATTGCTCAGCGTCGCACCTTCCGATGAGACAACGTTACCATCGGGATCCACCAGGTAGACGTCGACATCGGCGGTAGGTGACCAGCTCAATTCCGCAGAGATTTGGATGGTGTTCTCTTCAACCTCGAAGGGGATGTTGTGCGTTTCCGGAATGCCTTCAACGGACGGACCCATTGAGCCGGTGAACGTTTCCGTCACATCCGTAAAGGTCACACCGCTCGGAAAGATTTGCCCGTCGATGTAAACTCTGTCCAGAGAGATATTCCCCTCAATTGCCCTCGCCTCGAATGTATGAGCCGTGTTGGTCAAGCCGCCGTAGGCACTTCGAACGCCCCATTGGGTTGTATTGCTATGGAAGGAAATGAAGCCCCTTGATTGCCCATCAATGAAGACTTCGGCTGTTCCGCCCTTTGATGTTCGTGGGTATTCTATCTTGATTGCACTGCCGAAGAATTTGATATGGAATAATGGCCGCTGATTCGCTTTCTTGCCCTTCGCTTTTGCTTCACCAATGCGGTAGGCACCGCCTGAAGCGTTCGGATCCTGAACCGTCGTCCATTGTCCGAAATAGCCAATATTGGCGTCGCTCTCCTGGGTTGTGAACCAATGGCCGCGGCTGGACCATCGAGTATCGCCGCTCAAGAACTGGAGTCTGTTACCAGCTGTTGTTCGTGCCAATTCAACTGCGCGTCGCACATTAATATAGCCTGCACCGACGTGGTGCAACGGAAGGCCCGGCATCGGGTCGGCAGTAGATGTCAGAATATCTTCGATTTGATCGGGGGAGAGGTTGGGATTCGCTTCGAGCAGAAGTGCGACTGTCCCAGAAACAAATGGTGTAGCCATTGATGTGCCGCTAAGCGCTTGATACCAAAGGCTATACTCGGGGTTGGTGGCATCAACAAAGTTGCCAAGGGAACCTGTCGGTGTGCCCGGTGCGCGTGTGGACCGTATACTGACACCCGGCGCCGTAAGATCGGGATGGAGAAACTCGTCGCCAGCGATGCCGCGGCTTGAAAAATTCGCGAGTTGCTTGAGCGAATTTCCGGCTGCAACGGCAAGGACCCAGGGGACGCTCGCATAACGGCTCATCGTGTTATCATTGGGACCGGCATTGCCGACGGCAAACGAGACAACCATGCCAAGTCGATAGGCCTCAAAGGATGCTCTGTTAATGGGATGATTTGGATCGAAGCCCGTTGCCGTCGTTCCCCAGCTGTTGGTGATAACGTTGATGCTGAAACGATCACGGTTTGCAATCGCATAGTTGAGACCCTTCAGGGCATCGAGGAGGGCCGAAGTTGCGGCAACATCGGCGCCGAGCATGCTATAACCAACGAGACTTGCATCCGGTGCAATGCCGTCGTAGAATCGGGGCCGCCGAGGGTCATTTTTCGAAACTTCCCCCGTGCCCGCAACCGTACCGGCGACGTGCGTTCCGTGTCCACTATAGTTATCCGTGTCGGCAATTCCCTCGATGTAAGCGGCGAATCCGACAGCTCCGGCGTCTGTAACTGCGCGAACATTTTCTTTCACTTTCGTGCGGAACGGCAGGTCAGGATGAAGCCCATTGATTCCCGTATCGAGGACGTAGATCGTCACGCCTTTTCCCTTGATTCCGTACACATCATGAACATAGTGCCCGCCTGTTATTTCGGCCGAAGTAAAATTGAAATACTCGATCTGTTCGTTGTAGTAGATGCTTTCGACCGTTTCCCAGCGTGCGATGAGCGCTATCTGCTCCTTTGTGAGGACTGCACCGGTCATGGGCAAATGACTGAGTGCCTCAAAAGGAACGCCAAGTACTGTAAGGCTCAAAACATCATCCTGGCTACGCCATGTAACGATGACACTGAATGGTCCTGGTTCGGCTGTCATTCTCTGTTGCAGAGCCGGATCAAGAAGTGCGTCGGCAAAAAGGCTCTGGGCGAGGAGAAGCACCGTAAAAACTACAAACACCTGAAATCTCATCAATCTATCCTCCTTCCTGAAATAGGTCTTCTCGT
The DNA here is from genome assembly GCA_035559595.1 of Bacteroidota bacterium. GTDB lineage: Bacteria > Bacteroidota > Ignavibacteria > UBA10030 > UBA10030 > DATMBF01. Next base: position 106,603 of record DATMBF010000048.1, read on the forward strand.
TTAGTGGTTTTTCAATTGTCTGAGAGTACTTGCGAAGTCTGAGCGTACGGACATCTTTCTCACAACAGCATTGGCATGGAGACAATGGAGAAGCGCACCGAGGGATCGCTTTTCAAGCAGCTGACAAACACAACCCACGTTGAAGAATATTGTGCATTAAGGGACCCTGCAATATCGCGGCCGGCTACCTTCGAGAGGGCTAAATCGAGAAGAATCAAATGGGGCCGGTGGCGATCGCTTAATTGGAGCACTTCCGTTCCCGTAGGTGCCTCCCCAATCACGCAAACATTCTGTTGGTGGGAGAGGAATTCTCTTAAGCTTTTTCGGAACTCTTCGTGCCCCATCCGCTACGAGAATTTTGAGCTTTGGGATGCTATCAAATAGAATGGGAGTTCACAATCGGTCGAATTGCGTATTTTGGAGAATAGAGAGGATTACGGAAGGTATACTGAATCTACTCTAGGGAGATGAGATGATACGACGAGGCTACGACTTCAGCTTGAGCAACCCGATTTCAAACGCGTAACGCACAAGACCGGCCGTTTCATGAATGCCAAGCTTTTTCATGATGTTCGATCGGTGGGTATTGACGGTCCGAACGCTCAGGAATAGTTTCTCGGCAATCTGTGGGCTGGTGAGACCTTGGGCGATGAATTGGAGGATCTGAATCTCACGCTGACTGAGCTTCCTGACAGGAGGTGGCGTCCGGGGCTGTTCTTCGCTAGAAGTTTTCTTGATGAACCCGTCGATAATGATGTCCGAGATTTTCCGACTGAAGTAACGCTTGCCTGAAGCGACAGTAGAAATGGCGTCGAGAAGCTCCTTTCGGTCGGCATTCTTTAGCACGTACCCATCCACACCGGCACCAACCATTTGCGAAACATACTCTTCGCTTTCGTAGATCGTAAGGATGAGAATCTTAAGTTGCGGAAGTTTCTCCTTCAGCAGGCGGGCGGCTTCGATTCCCGAAAGTTTCGGCATGGAAAGATCGAGCAGGATCACATCAGGTTTCGTCTTTGTGGCCATTCGAATTGCCTGCTCACCGTTGGTCGCTTCGCCGATGACGGCAAAATGTTCCCCACTCTCGAGAAGAGCTCGTAGTCCACTCCGAACGATACTGTGGTCGTCTGCGATGAGTAATCGAATTTTCTTCTTAGAGGCCATCACTTACCGTAACGGGATTTGCACACGAACACTTGTTCCCTTTCCTGGGGCAGTCTGAATCTCAAATCTACCGCCCAACAGTTCTGCACGCTCCCGCATGCTGAGCAGACCAACGTGTTGTTCTCCAACGGTTTGCCCATGAAAAGAAGCGATATCGAATCCGGTGCCATCATCGTGCACAGAAAGCTCTACCGACCTGTTGATGTGAGCAAGGCGCACCGTTAAGCGTTTCGCGCGTGAGTGTTTCAAAACGTTCGAGAGTGCTTCCTGGGCGATCCGGTACAGAGCTATCTCGACATGCTTGTCGAAGGGAGGAGTTTTTTCCTCATCGGCCTCAAACGTGATTTTCAATCGGCGCGTGCGCCCCATCTCTTTACACAAAAGCCTGAGAGAAATCAAGAGTCCGAAATCATCAAGGGTTGCAGGTCGTAAATTTGAGGAAATTCGTCGGACTTCAAGAATCATGGAGTCGATCTGCGCCATGAGCTTGTCAATCTTGCGCTTCGTTCGTTGATTCCGAGTCGGAAGCTCATGTCGAAAAACCTCAAAATAGAGCTTGAGCGCGCTTAACCGCTGGCAAATGTCGTCATGGAGTTCCCTGGCGATTCGTTGGCGCTCATCTTCCTGTGCTTGTTGAATGAGAGCAGCAAAGCGTTCGAGGTCCTCGGTGTGGCGACGTACTGTTTCATCAAGCCGGCGCCTCATCTCGATTTCCTCAGTAATATCGCGCGCGAGCAGGACAAACCCCAAGACCTCCTCTCGCCTCAACGATGAGCCGGTTGAACCACGACTATCGTAGACCGCTGAGACAAGGAGAGAGATCGGGATGATTCCCCCATCTTTGCTGCGATAATGGACATAAAGGTTCTTGGAGAGAGCGTGGCGATCAGCGATTTCGGCCATGCTCCGGCTAAGCATGTCATGTTCCTGCACGAAATCCTTGAGGTGGAGTCTGGCCTGTCTGCCTCGATAGCCCAGAACGGATTCAAATGCAGGATTGGTATACTGGACAAACCCCGCGACGTCAACCACAGAAAGAAGATCGCCCATTGTTGAGAGGATATTCGCTGCAGTTGTTTGCGGAGTAAGCGCCATTAATTGGAACCTCAGGATCGCAAACGTGATCAGACCCGCCGTGATGGTCGTTGCGACAACGGCAATGCGAACTGTTTCGATGCCCATCATCGGGAGAAACGCGTCCGCAACGGAACCTATCGTGAGCGGGATAACAACAGCAAGGATCATGAAGAGCGACTGAAGGCGTTCGCGTCGGGTTTTACTCGATCGCAAACGTTGATAACAGAGGTAAAGTCCGTACAGGAAGTATAGTTCAAGCCAGATGATGTAGAGTGTATAGCCGTCGGTGGGTGTTGAGGTGAATCCGAAATGGAGGTGAATAACTTTCGTAACATAGCCGTTGATCTGGAGGAGACTAAAGACGGCTGCCGGAAGGTAGAGCAACGCGAGGATTTTCGCATTCGAGAGAATATGATAACCTTGCCCAAAGGCGAGGGCGAAATGGAGAAACTGTGCAGGGATAAGGCAGAATCCCACCCCTGTAATCCGATTTGTCAGTTCTGCCACCGATGCGTCCTTTGTTACCCGCATGATGAATTCACCGCATCCCCAGAAAATGAGAGAGAGAATGGTGAGAGACCAGAGGCGGTTCAGGATGCCCTGAGGATTCTCGATGGTGACGAAAAAGGCAAAGATGATGTTGGTAAGAACCGCAATGAGAGAAAGGAGTGCGTAGACGCTGAGATTAAGATCCGTAAGGAAGGCTGGCATCAAGCTAAGGCATGACTTGATGAAGTCAGGATTATTCTTGTTCCAGCGGCAGGATACGAGAAATTACAACGAGATACAAGGGTGAAGAACTGTGGGGAAGATTGTGATTTTCCTCCCCTACGGTTTTTCAATCAATCCGGAAGGGTAGCAGGCTCCGATCCAACGTGAAAGCGCTCGCGAACGATCTCTCTCAGCCGAACGATCAAGTCTTCAAGCAGGGCATAGAATGTTGGCACAATCACAAGCGTAAGGAAGGTGGAGATTGCCAATCCGAAGATCACGGCGACGCCGAACGGACCCCAGAATGCAGCACTTTCGGCGCCCATGATAAAATGCCCCTCTCGCCAGTCAAAATCGAATCCGGTGGCAAGAGGAAGAATGCCGAGGACGGTGGTTGCCGCCGTGAGCATCACGGGTCGCAGGCGTGTCCGACCCGCTTCAATCAAAGCTTTATCAAGAGAGAGACCCTCTTCTTGCTTACGTTTTGCAAAATCCAGTAAGACGATCGCGTTCTTTACCACAATCCCTACCAGCGAAATAATCCCAACTCCGGTCATAATGATGCTGAAGGGGGATTGAGTGATGATCAATCCCGTGAGAACTCCGATGAGCGAAAGCAGAACGGAGACCATAATGACAAGTGGAACCTTGACAGAATTAAATTCTGACACAAGGATCAAGAACACCATCAGCAACGTGATGATGAACGCTCGGCTGAGGAAGTCCTGGGCCTTGTTTTGCTCCTGATTCTGACCCGTAAACGAGATCGCATATCCCGACGGTAGCTCAAGACCGGCAAGCTTGGCGCGAACGTCTGCAAGCACCTCGGTGGCGAGTCTTCCCTCAACGGTTCCCGTGATGGTGATGACCCGCTTCAGGTCTTTCCTTCGAATGTCTGTCACGCCTGATGTCTTGCGGATTTCGGCAACGGAAGTCAACGGAATCGACAGAAGCTGCCCCCGCCGATTCATGAACGTGATGCGGAGTTGCTCAAGGTCTTCGACGGACAATCGCTGATCCTCCCGTAGCCGCACGCGAATCTTATATTCATCCTTGCCAACGCGGTATTTCGAAGCTTCGACACCATTGATAGCAGCTCGGACCGTGGAGGCAATCTGACCGGTGCTCGTCCAGAACATTCCTGCCTTTTCCCGGTCGACGACAATTTCAACTTCGGGTTTTCCAGTATGATAGTCGTCTTTCAGGTCGACAAGATTCGGAATCGATCTGATCATTTCCTGAATCTGTTCGCTGATGGCTGCCAGCTGCTGGTAGTCCTCGCCGGAAACTTCGATGCTTACCGGAGCGCCTGTCGGTGGGCCCATCTCCTGTTTAGTTACACGGATGTCGGCTCCGGGTACACCGGTCATCGCTTCACGCACTGCCTCCATCGTCACAAACGAGCTCTGGCTCCGATCGGTCTTCGGGTAGAAGTTTAATGCAATCCTCCCCTTGTTTGACGTTCCCTGTCCTCCGAAATCGAACGGGTCGTCGGATGTTCCGATGCTCACCGAAACGAACTCGATATCCTCTTTCCCCGAAACATTGGTCAGCCTTCGCTCCAGTTCCGTGGAGATCGAGTTGGTAACATCGAGCGACGTTCCGGTGGGGGCTTCAATGCTCACATTGACAAGAGCCGGATCGACATTCGGAAAAAACTCTACACCCGTGTTCAGGAGACCGTAGAGAATGAAGATCAATACGAAGAGTCCGAACGCCATGCCGATGGTCTTCCCTTTGTGAGTGAGAGTCCACCGGAGCGTTTGCACGTATTTCTCTTGCATCCAGGGGAAGAACTCGTGATCGACCTTCGTGTAGAGCTTTGTAACAGGATTATACTTCTTCCACCATGTTGGGTGTTTGAGGCTTTCCGCCGCTTTTCGGATTTCCTTCCGATAATTGATCCATTGCGCGCCTTGAACAGGGCTAATCACGTAGGCGACAAAGAGCGAAGCCCCAAGGGTAATAATGAGGGTCATCGGCAAATACCACATGAACTCACCGACTACTCCTGGCCAGAACAACAGTGGAATAAACGCTGAAAGCGTTGTTACTGTGGAGGTGAGGACAGGCAAGGCAACTTCTGAGGTGCCATCTTTTGCCGCCTGAATCGGGCTCTTCTTGTATTCCTGCTGGTGGCGATAGATGTTTTCGATGACCACAATGGCGTCATCGACAAGGATGCCGAGCACAAGCACAAGGGCAAAGAGAACCACGAAGTTCAGCGTGATGCCGAACATGGAAAGAAACGCAAAACCGATCAGCATGGAGAGCGGTATGGCCGTAGAAATCAACAGCGAGTTCTTCAGCCCAAAGAACATAAACAGCGAAAGAACCACGAGAAACATCCCCGTCATAATGCTGTTCTCGAGCTCGTTGACGGATCGTTGAATGTTCACAGACTGGTCGTTCGAGATCTCAAGTTTCACACCGGCCGGAAGGGTGCTTTGCGAGTTCTTGACGATTTCCTTGACATCTGCTGCAATCCGCAGAAGGTTCTCACCTGCTCTTTTCCTTACTGCCAGAGAGACAACTTCCAGGCCGTTCAAGCGCGCATAGGTTTGTCGATCTTCAAAGGAATACTCGACCGTTGCGACGTCCCGCAGGTAGATTGGTTTTCCATTCTGGATCTTGAGAACAATCTCCTCCAGCCGCTTCGGCTCTTTGAATTCTCCCGGCACGCGAATCGAGAATGTCTTCTCCTTATCGTCGATCGAACCACCGGGGAGGGAGAGGTTTTCGTTCCGAATTGCCGTCACAATGTCATCAAAGCTGATGACGTAGCCGTTCATGCGGTAGATATCGGCATTGACTTTAACCTCTGGCTGTAGTCCACCGCTTAGATCAGCTCGCAGCACGCCCGGCACAGCTTCGATCTTGTCCTTAAGATCCTCGGCGATCTTCTTCAGTCGGGCGAGACCAACATCTCCACCAACGTTCACCATCATAATCGGGAACTCGCTGAAGTTGATTTCCGAGACGGTCGGCTCGAGAATATCCGCCGGGAGATTCGGGCGGGCAGAGTTCACCTTGTCACGAACGCGTCTGAGGGCGTCGTCAATATCGATGCCGGTATTAAATTCCACGCGGATCGTCGCGAGCCCCTCCTTGGATACAGAAGTGATTTGCTTGATATCCTTGAGGGATTTGAGATCGCGCTCCAGCGGGCGCGTGACGAGCCCTTCAATATCGGCAGGCGAGACACCGATGTAGGGAACCGTAACAATCACGAGCGGAATTGTGATGTCCGGTGCAGACTCGCGGGGAAGCGAGGTATATGAACCCCACCCGATAATGACGATGACGGCAATCAGGATGTACACCGCAACTTTATTATCAACCGCTACATTCCAGATACGCATGAAGAGAGTCTTTCCAACAAACGTAAGGGGTTATTGGGTTTATGGAACTGCCTTTCGATGGGAACCATAGATGCGCACAATGCAAAAACCCATGGTGCAAATCGCATCATATTCTCCTTTTGGACCGGTGAGGGTCGATGGCTTTATCCGGCTATTTGCACGCGCTGGCCGTTCGCGAGTTTCTGGAATCCTGTAATGATCAGCCGATCCCCGGGGTTCAAGCCTTCGACAATCTGGACTTTGTTCCCCTGTCTGTTACCCAACTTGACCTGCCGCTCCTCGGCTTTTCCGTTGTTCTCGACGAAAACAATCATCTTGTCGGTGTCGACCTGCTGGATAACGGATTCACTAATGACGACTGCGTTGTTATTCGTGGAGCGGATAATCTTGAGGCGAGCGATCATCTCGGGCTTCAGTTTTCGCTCGGGGTTAGCAAGAACGATCTCGATCGGGACGGTCCGGTTGTTGGCGGAGAGCACCGCACCGACATAATTGATTGTTCCGACGAGCGTGTCGTCGGGAAAAGCATCGACCGTGATCAAAGCGTTTGTTCCGACGGCAACATACTGTGCGTGACGCTCTGGGACATCTGCTTGGATCTTGACATTGGAAATGTTGACCACGTGCGCCACGGGAACGGCGGGTGGGGCAAATTCACCTGCATCGACAAATCGGTCGTTGAAGAATCCCGTTATGGGACTCCGGAGGCGCGTACGCTCGAGGCGCGCACGGGCAAGCTCCATCTGAGCTTTTGCGGCGTCACGATTATACTCCGCACTCTTCAACTGCAGCTCGCTGACGGCTTGGTCCTCAAATACCTTTGCCTGCTTCTCAAAATTCAGCTGAGCTAATTTGTATTGTGCTTCGGCTGCTTCGTAGCCGGCCCGGATGACGTCGTCTTTTAGAAGAGCGAGGATTTGTCCTTTCACGACAAGGTCCCCTTTCTTCACCTTCCATTCTTGAATGATGCCGCCTTCTTCAGGGGCAATCATCACATCATCGTATGCTTTGATGATGCCCGTTGCCTGAATGGCGTCGGTGAAGGGAGAGAGGCGGACCTCTTCTACCGTTACGAAGACCGGAGGGGGTTCAGCCGTTGCGGCGGAACCATTACTGGTTTTAGCATTGCTCTGGCCGCAGGAGATGAGGCCGATAACAGTAAGCAGCAGTGCTGTTGCAACGGTTAGTGTCGTTAGGAATTTCATAGAATCCTCTCTGTTCGATTCAGTTGTACCGTTAATCTCTTTCCGCGGCCGTTCTTGCATAGAACGGTAATCTGCCCATCGCTTGATCAAGCTCGGCTGCGGCGACGAGGTAGTCATAGATTGCCTGCATTCGATTGATCTTGGCCTGATTCAGTGCCGATTGGGCATCATTGACTTCAAGTTGAGTGCCGGAGCCGTTTAAGAACCGCGACGTGGCAATCTTGTAGCCGCGCTCAGCTTGCTCAACGGTTTTTGCCTGAGCCTCAACACGCTGACGGGCTTGGCGAAGTTGAAGCGTTATCGAATGCACCAAGGTTCGGAGGTTCATTTCTAAATTGGCAACTTGCTCCTCGGTTTTCCTCACTTCAAGATCCGCTTGTTCCACCCTTGCATTTGTTTGGAATCCCTGAAAAAGGTTAATAGAGAGCGAAAGCCCAACAAGCGAGCTTCTCTTGAAATCTGCCGCCGAGATGTCCAGCGAGTTCTTGGCAAGCTGATACTGATAGGTTCCGAAAGCTGCCAACGTTGGCAAGTGATCTGACCAATAGACCCGCTTAAAGGCGCGGTTGACTTCGATCTGGTGACGCATAGCCGCGAGCGTTGGATTTGAGCTCAGAACTGCCTCTTCAGCGTGCTTCAAAACTTCCTCATCGATTGGCTCAAACGAGAGCTTTCCGCCGATGGTGAATCTCTCCGTTGCCTCAATCCCCATGGCGGCTTTGAGAGCATCGAGAGCAAGCGCGGAGTTGTTCTCCGCCTGAATGACCACGGGTCTCAGGTTCTCGACGCCCACACTTGATCGCAGAAGATCGTATTCCGAGACGATTCCCTGCTTTGCAAGTGACTGGACGTTGCGGAAGTTTTCCTCGGCATTCCTGAGATTAGCGCGCATCACCTCCGCCGCTTCGGCTGCAAGGAGGGCGGCGTAGAATGCCCTACGAACCCTTGTAACGGTTTCGATCTCTTTTGCCCGATACATCTCTCGAGCTGCGTCGGAGTAAATCTTTGCTGCGCCGACGCCGGTAAAGACGGCCGAGTTAAAGAGAATCTGCCGCGCAGTGAATGTCATGTCAATTGAGTGATCCGAGCCGATACGTATCGGTACCGTGCGATTGCTGCCAGGGTTGCTGAAGTCCGGCAGGAAGAAGACCGGCTTTTCGATGGCCCGACTATAGCGACCGGAGAAGTCGATTGCCGGCATCGCATAACCGTAGGCCTCACGCACACGAGCATCGGCGCGTTCGACTTCAAGTTTGGCAGTGACAAGGTCTTTGTTCTTTTGAAGAGCAATAGTCACTGCTTTTTCGAGTGTCAGCTCAGATGCAGGTGCATCCTGAGCCGTTGCAGTCAACACTGCCAAGCCGATGAAGAGAGCAACGAAGAGAAGTCGGGTAGTCGTCATGGAATCGTTATACGATGTCAGGATTGTAGAGATTCGGATTGCAGAAGCATTTGGTACTCCCGCAATCCTTTCTGGGTTAAGATTGCCTCGAACATCAATCGTCTGGTCTTCAGCAACACATCCTCCAGATCGATTCCCATCATATTCTTCCATCGATCACACTCAGCATCGATGCGATACATCAGGGATGTCGAGCTTGACCAGAGCATCACGGCGGCCTCAGGCGCTTTGAGTTCACTCTTGATCAATCCCCGATCGATCCCTTCCTGCAATAAATCAATCACGGATTTCCAGACGCGTTGATTCGATTGACTGCAAAGCTCGTTCATTTCCGGAGTGACTTGAGTGTGAAACTGCGGATTCTCAAAAAAACGAAACATCCGAAAATACTTTGTGTGCTTCTTGAAGAACTCCTGATAAGCCTCACCAAGCTTCACAAGTTTCAAAAGGACGGGCTCTGAACCAGCGACGATGGATTCGAACATCTCGGCAAGAATATCCTTGCCGCGTAACATCACGGCGAGATAGAGATCTTCCTTACTTTTGTAATAGAGATAGATGGTTCCTTTGCTCAGTTCCGCGACTTCCGCAATTTCATCGACTGTTGCGGTCTGGAGTCCCTTCTCGAAGAAGACCTTCTGAGCGGCCGTGATGATCTCCTCTCGCCTGTGCTCTTTCTCTCTCTCTTTTCGTTCCTGAATTCCCATAATTTGACTCCATTTCAATAAATGACTTACGGTCAGTTACTACGCACAAGCATAGTGAAAGGTTGCATTGGTACCAAATTATTTCTTCTTAATTTGAAAAAACGTTGAATTTTGGCCGAAAAGAGGGGATGACTTCTTCGGCCTTGGCTTAGCAATTAGCCGACGGGCTTTAATCTGGAAACGTGCCTTAAGCGGGAAATGAGGATCGACTCATAAGCTGCCCAGTTCTTGATAGGCTTCTGAGCGACGCCGGAGCGTATGGCTGCTTTGGCAACCGCGGGGGCAACTCTCAGCAACGCCCGGTGGTCGAAGGGCTTGGGGATGATATACTCGCGACCGAATCCAAGTCTTGCTCCACCGTACGCTTTGCGAACTGAGGGCGGAACCGGCTCTTTCGTCAGGTCGGCGAGTGCCCGTGCCGCGGCGATGCGCATCTCCTCAGTAATTCGTGTTGCGCGAACGTCGAGCGCACCCCGAAACACAAACGGAAAGCCAAGGACATTGTTCACTTGATTGGGATAATCCGATCGGCCGGTGGCCATGATCACGTCTCGACGAGCTGACAGGGCTTCTTCATAGCCGATTTCAGGATCGGGATTTGCCATTGCGAAGATGATTGGATTAGGCGCCATCGATTTCACCATCGCTTTCGAAACAACGCCTTTCGACGAGAGTCCCACAAAGACATCTGCGTCCTTCATTGCTTGCTCGAGTGTTCGCAGCGGTGTATCAACGGCAAAATACTCTTTATAGATATTCATCCCAAGCTCGCGACCCTTGTAGATCACTCCTTGCCGGTCGCAGACGATGATATTCTCATGCTTCACACCAAGAGCAACATACAGATGCGCGCACGCAATTGCGGCCGCCCCTGCTCCGTTGATTACGATACGGATGCTCGACATCTCTTTCTGAACTAATTCCAGGGCATTCATCAACGCTGCGCCGCTGATGATGGCTGTACCATGTTGATCGTCATGGAAGACCGGAATGCTCATCGCTTTCTGAAGATGATCTTCGATAACAAAGCAGTCGGGCGCTTTAATATCCTCAAGGTTGATGCCGCCGAAGGTCGGTTCAAGGTTCTTCACGACATCGATAAACTCAAGGGCATCCTGTGTCTTCACTTCGATATCGAACGCGTCGATATCGGCAAACTTCTTAAAGAGGATTGCTTTTCCCTCCATCACTGGCTTTCCGGCGAGCGGACCGATGTTGCCGAGGCCAAGGACGGCGGTACCATTAGTTATGACAGCAACGAGGTTTCCGCGTGCAGTATAGTGGTAGGCTTCTTCTGGATCTTCGGCTATGCGCTTGCAGGGTTCCGCGACGCCGGGTGTGTAGGCGAGGGAGAGGTCGTGCTGGTTCGTAAAGCGCTTTGTCGGTACGATCTCGATCTTCCCCTTGCGCCCAGTGCTGTGGTATGCAAGGGCTCTTTTTGAGGTGGACATGGTGTTCTCCTCATGAGGGTATTCCGTCGAATGTTGAGAACACTCGCGGCTACTTCTTCAGGAGCTGGACAAGGGTCGTGAGCGTCTTTTTGGCGTCCCCAAAGACCATCATGGTCTTTTTGTCGTAGAAGAGCTCGTTGTCTTCTCCCGCAAAACCGGGATTCAAGCTGCGCTTGAGAACTACTGTTGTGCGTGCTTTGTCGGCGTTAAGGATGGGCATGCCGTAGAGCGGACTTGTTTTCTTGTATCGGGCTGCAGGGTTCACGACATCGTTTGCGCCGACAACGAGCGCGACATCGGTATTCTGAAAATCATCGTTGATCTGCTCCATTTCCATCAGGATATCGTATGGCGCGTTGGCTTCCGCAAGGAGCACATTCATATGGCCCGGCATTCGGCCGGCAACGGGATGAATCGCATACCGCACCATTTTTCCCTGCTGAGTAAGAATGTTGACAATTTCCTGGAGAACATGCTGCGCCTGAGCCACGGCAAGCCCATATCCCGGGATGATGATGATTGATTGGGCATTCTCGAGGATAAACGCAAGGTCTTCAGGGGTATATCGAACGACTGTTCGTTGCGTGGCCTCCTCGCTCGTTGCCTCGTAATCCGTACCAACGCCCGCAAACAACACATTAGCGAGAGAGCGGTTCATCGCCTTGCACATAATGTTTGTCAAGATGATACCCGAGGCGCCCACCAGCGTTCCACTCACGATCAGAACGTTGTTGGCAAGCACAAACCCTGTTGCCGCCGCTGCCATGCCGGAGTAAGAATTAAGGAGCGATATTACCACGGGCATATCGGCTCCACCGATGGGAATGACGCTGGTGACGCCAAGAATGGATGAGAGAAGAATGATGATTGGCAGGAGTGTCCATACCGACGGGTCGTAGACAAACCAGGCACCGAGCGCAAGAGAGGCAATCAGCATCGCAGCGTTGATTTGCTTTTGAAATGAATACAGAACCGGAGCGCTTTTCATGATTCCCTGAAGTTTGGCGAAGGCAACAAGACTTCCGGTGAACGTGACGGCGCCGATTAGCAGGCTTAAGACAAGAGCGCTGAGGCCGTCACTCGAAAACTGCGCGGCTCCTTCAGAAAATCGCAGATACTCTGCATAGGCAACCAACGTTGAGGCGCCTCCGCCGAAACCGTTCAACAATCCCACCATCTGTGGCATAGCGGTCATTTGAACCTTCTTTGCCATCACGGTGCCGATCGCGGAGCCGACAACAAGTCCGATAAAGATATACTGATAATCCAGAATCTTCTTATCCGTCAACGTAACAACGACGGCGATAAGCATACCAAGAGCGCCGAGGAAATTTCCACGTCGGGCCGTTTTTGGAGAACTCAGAAGTTTGAGTCCAAGAATGAACAGTACCGCTGCAAGCAAGTAGGCAAGAGAGGCAATCACATTCATAAGGAGAGTCCCTAGTGTTTCTCTTCAGAGGTTTGACGCTGGCCTTGTTTGAACATTCCCAGCATCCTATCGGTAACGAGAAAACCGCCGACGACATTAATGGTTGCCAGGATAACGGCAAAGAGGCCGAGGAGCACACTCAATCCTCCGTGTCCTTCCCCAGCAGCGATCAACGATCCGACAAGTGTAATGCCGGAAATGGCATTGGACCCCGACATGAGGGGTGTATGGAGAAGTGGGGGGACTTTGCTGATGACTTCGAATCCGACAAAGATGGAGAGGACAAAGACATAAATGGAGACAATCAACACATCGGTCATGATCGGGCTCCTTCCATAGCATTCTTAACGATATCGTTTACGATCAAACCGTTTCTCGTAATGCAGGCTCCTTTAATGATCTCATCATCAAAGTTTGGTGTCGAATCGGCTTTGGGATAGATGAGTTTGAGGAAGTTCAATGTATTTCGTGCGTACATCTGGCTTGCGTCAACAGGAACAGTGGCGGCGAGGTTCACCGCGCCAATGATGGTCACGCCGTTGACCTCAATGGTTTGGTTGGCCTTCGTAAGCTCACAGTTGCCTCCTTGTTCGGCTGCCAGATCAACAATGACCGAGCCCGGACGAAGGAGCTTGACCATATCGGCTGTAATCAGTATAGGCGCTCGTTTTCCAAAGACCTGGGCGGTGCTAATCACCGCATCGACTTTGGGCAGCCGCGAGGCGATGGCCTCCATTTCTTTCTTCATGAATTCCGGCGACAATTCTTTTGCATATCCACCTTCCGTTTCGACATCCTCCGGCAACTCCATTTCGATAAATGCTGCGCCAAGACTTTTCACTTGCTCTCGAACAGCAGGTCGAGGATCGAACGCCTCGACTTTAGCCCCCAGCCGCTTCGCCGTAGCAATGGCTTGAAGTCCGGCAACCCCGGCACCCAACACAAGAACGGTTGCTGGTGGGACGGTCCCCGCGGCTGTCATGAGCAAAGGGAACATTTTTGGCAGCCGATCTGCTGCGATGAGAACCGCTTTGTATCCGGCCACCGTTGCCATCGAGCTCAGGACGTCCATCGATTGGGCGCGAGTGATGCGCGGGATGAACTCCATGGAAAATCCTGTGATTCTCCTAACAGTAAACACCTTGATAATATCGATGTTCGCAAGCGGTGCCAGTAATCCAATGTAGGTGGACTCTGTCGGGAAGGATTCGGATTCTTGTTTACTGGGGGGTTGGACTTTCAGGATGAGGTTCGAGTTTTGGTAGATCTCCGCAGCGGATTGGGCGAGTTTTGCTCCCGCGGCTTCGTACTCGGCATCTGCAAAGGAGGCGCGCGATCCTGCCGTCCGCTCGATCGTGACGGTATGTCCATCGCGGACAAGTTGCGCTACCAGAGATGGTACGAGAGCGACGCGTGTTTCACCGGCTGCGGTTTCTTTCGGTATACCGATCTTCAAGGGATACTCCTCAAATAGGGGTTCAACGATTTGTCTTTTTCATGACGAGATAATTAGGAGGCTTGAGAAGCGGGCAGGGAGAATCGTCCGCGAGACAATATGGGGAATAGTGTTTTGAATAGCAATGCGATTTCAGTTTGCGAAAGGCCGATTCTCTTTCGGGGAACCGCGCTTGCCTTTCGAGGCAAGTTTCAATATCTTTGATTCGGATAATGGAAAAGCCTGTCAAGAATCGGACAGGCTTTTTGTATCTGGTGTGGCGGCGAAGCTGAGGTTGTGCTTTAAAGTTCCACGGTATCGTTCATTAGTCCTTCCCGCAAGGGGAGGTTGCGTGGCGTGGAAGCTTCGATAACCGGTTGTGAGAACGCTGGGGGCCGAATTCGGTAGCCGGCGCTTTTACCATTTCGTTCACGGTGACCATAGTTCAGTCGGTTAGAACGCCAGGTTGTGGCCCTGGAGGTCGTGGGTTCGAATCCCACTGGTCACCCAAAGAGTAATTGGAAAGTTAGAAAATGGGAAATTGGGAAAATGGGAAATTGGAAAGTGGGGGGTGGGCAATCATTTCACATCAATCTGGGGGGTATATGCCTACATACGAACACCTCAAAGAGCGAACGAAGCGGTTCGCGATTGCTGTTATCAGAGTTGTTCAGTCGATGTCGAGAAATTGGATCTTTGAGATTCTGGCAAAGCAGCTTGTGCGATCGGCCACATCGGTGGGAGCAAATTATCGGGGGGCCTGTAGAGCAAGATCAAAGGCTGATTTCATCTCGAAAATCAGCATTGTCGAAGAAGAATCGGACGAAGTGCAGTACTGGCTCGAGCTTCTCGAAGCACTTGGAGGTCTGCCACAGGAGAAAGTCCTTCCTCTTCACCAGGAAGCACAAGAGCTGACAGCAATCTTTACAGCGTCTCGAAAGACAGCAAAGAGTAGGAAATAGAGGCACTTTCAATCACTTTTATTTCCCAGCTTCACATTTTTCTAACTTGACATTTTCTAACTTCACACTCTCTAACTTTCCCACTTCCTCCCCGCCCCCATCGTCTAGAGGCCTAGGACACGAGCTTTTCAAGCTTGGAACACGAGTTCGAATCTCGTTGGGGGCACAAAACAAGGGAGTCCGGTCTATAACGGCAATGTGGTATCTCACGGTGCAAGAGTTCATCAACCGCTGGCCGTTTGAAGGTGCTCCATTCAAAGACGTGGCAGAGATTGCAGTAAAATTGAAAAAATAAAGCGCGAATAGATGAGCATCCAGGCTTTCGGCGGAAAGACGAACTCGCTTTGTGTTATCTTAACAGCACCGTCTTTCTTACCTGACTAAATTTCCGATCTGGATTACCGACAGATACCGCATTGATGCGGTAGAAGTAAATTCCGCTCGCCCATCCGGAGGCATCAAACGAGACCAGCTGTATCACTCCCGCCTTCCGCTCTTCATTGACCAGTGTGGCCACTTCCCGCCCCAACATGTCGAAAACTTTGAGTGTCACATGACTATCTTCCGGCAGGGTAAATTCAATGGTAGTTGCGGGATTGAAGGGATTAGGATAATTTTGGCTTAAGGAGAATTCCCGTGGTGCGGCACCGACTTCCACTTCAACAGCGTGTGTGTAAGTAAAACTACCGTCCAGGTCAATTTGCTTGATGCGGTAGGCATACCGGCCGGGGGGGAGGTTCTCATCAATAAAGAAGTACTCTTGCAGCGAGGAGGACGTTCCCGCGCCGGGAACAAAGCCAATCTTCCCCCACCGAACTTCTGACGTCTGACTTCCGACATCTGACTTCTGAATATTTCTTCGTTCTATCTCAAAGCCATAATTATCTAATTCTGCTTCCGTTTTCCATCTCAATTCTGCATGCCGTATTCCTCCCACTGCCGTGAATTCAGCCAATTGCACCGGGAGAGACGCATCATCAGGGTTTGTCAGTCCGGCAAAGTATTTGCGGCTTTCGTTCAGAACAACTGTAAAATCTCCTCCCACGTACACTCGCGCGTTCACAAAGTCAAGCGCAACGGAGAGGACCATACTATTGACATTCGGATTCCAGATTGTGGTAGCCCCTGTAGACGCACTCAGTGCGGCAATGTAATTCCGTGTCCCCCCGCCAATTGATGTAAATTGCCCCCCCGCGTAGACCGTAGAACCTGAAAGGGCAAGCGCACGCACTGAAGCATTAGCATTCGGATCCCAACTTGCAACAGCCCCGGTTAATGCACTCAGTGCTGCAATTCTATTCCGCGTCTCTCCGCCGATCGATGTGAAATTTCCCCCTACATAGACCGTAGAACCGGATAGAGCAATGGCATAGACAAAACTATTTGGGTTCGGATTCCAGCTTGTGGCGGCTCCGCTGGATGCGACCAGTGCTGCGAGGTAATTCCGTGTCTCTCCGCCAATCGATGTGAAATCTCCGCCGACATAGACTGTTGAATCGGAGAGAGCTATAGTGTTGACAATATTGTTTGCGTTTGGATTCCAGCTTGTGGCAGTCGCGGTCGATACACCGAGTGCTGCAATTCTATTCCGCGTCTCTCCGCCGATCGATGTGAAATCTCCTCCCGCATAAAGCGTTGAATCGGATAGGGCAAGGGCCTGGACCGTACTATTTGCATCTGGATTCCAATTTGTAGCGGTTCCGGTAGCGGTATCCAGTGCTGCAATGTAGTTCCGTATCTGCCCGCCAATCGATGTGAAATCTCCGCCTGCATAAAGCGTTGAGCCAAAGAGAGCAAGGGAGAGGACATCGCTGTTCGCATTCGGATTCCAACTTGTAACAGCGCCGGTCGATACGTTCAGTGCTGCAATGTGATTCCGTGTCTGCCCGCCAATCGATGTGAAATCTCCTCCCACATAGAGTGTTGAGCCGGTGACTGCAAGGGCTCGCACCCCGCTATTTGCACTCGGATTCCAGCTCGTGGGAGCCGCGGTGGATGGATCGAGTGCTGCAATGTAGTTCCGTGTCTCTCCGCCAATCGATGTGAATCCTCCTCCCACATAGAGTGTTGAGCCGGTGACTGCAAGGGCTCGCACCCCGCTATTTGCACTCGGATTCCAGCTCGTGGGAGCCCCGGTGGATGGATCGAGTGCCGCAAGGTAATTCCGTGTCTGTCCGCCAATCGATGTGAAATCTCCTCCTGCGTATACCGTCGAGTCGGAGACCGAAAGGGCAAAGACAGGGTTATTTGCATTTGGATCCCAGCCTGTGGCGGCCCCGCTGGATGTGCTCAGTACTGCGATGTAATTCCGTGTTTGTCCGCCGACCGATGTGAAAATTCCCGCTGCATAGATCGTTGAGTCGGAGGGAGCAAGAGCAAAGACCCAGTTGTTCGCGCTCGGATTCCAGCTTGTGGCGGCCCCGCTGGATGCGCCCAGTGCTGCGAGGTAATTTCGTGTTTGTCCGCCAATCGATGTGAAAAATCCCCCGACATAGACGGTTGAGTCGGAAAGGGCAAGGGCTTGGACAGTACTATTTGCATTCGGATTCCAGCTTGTGGCGGCCCCCGTCGACACATTCAGTGCCGCGATGAAGTTACGCGACTGTCCGGCTATCGTGGTGAAAGATCCCCCGGCATAGACCGTTGAGTCGGAAAGGGCAAGGGCTTGGACAGTACTATTTGCATTTGGATTCCAGCTTGAGCTGAGAGTCTTGTTCGGCAATATGTGAGCAATGCGATTCCTCGTAACACCACCCACGGATGTGAAGTCGCCACCGATATACCATCCTCCTTGCCCATCTGGTATGACTGTGTAGATGGTCCCATTCACTTTTGGGAGTCCGAGATCAGGCATTCCAGTTGCGGTATCGAGCGCGGCCCCGCCGCCCGTGTGTGGTCCCACTAGGGTAAAGCTACCGCCGATGTAAATGGTGTTTTCAGTTGCCAAGACCGTAGATACCGTTCCATTTGTGACATAGAGATTCTCCTGGAGGGTTTGGGCGGGAGAAGTGTATGACGGGAAGAATACTAACAGAAGAATCGATAGACACAACAGCCGTACTTGAGTCGCGTGAGAGCGGTTTTCCCTGTCCATGGAGTCCTCCCGAATTGATTGATAAAGACCACGAAGATCACACGAGGTGCAGGTTCAAGGCAAAGAAGATTTTGGCTATCTAAGAAGAGCCATCTTCCTGACGTGATGGAATGCTCTTTCCGGGTTCGCGACCGCCACTGCGTTTATGCGATAGAAATACATGCCGCTGGGGACGTCGGGATTCCACTTCACTTCATAAAAACCTGCCTCCTTTTCCTCGTTCACCAGCGTTGTTACCAGACGTCCAAGCATGTCGTAGACTTCAAGTCTTACCGTGCTTCGCTCGGGGAGGCCGTAACGGATCACGGTCGCAGGATTGAAGGGATTGGGATAATTCTGGAAAACTGCGAACTGATGTGGGATATGAGATGTGAGATGTGAGATATCCAGCGTCGTCACGTTGATGGATTCCACCCAACTGTAGTGAATCGTTCCATCCAAATCCTGCTGTCGCAGTCGATAATGGTACAAGCCAGTTTGCGTTAAGGTCGTATCGACCCACTCGTAATTCAGTGGATCAGTAGTCGTGCCCGCGCCGGGGATGAGGTCGGAGGCAACCGCAAACTGCTCTTCGCTCTCTCCTCTACGCTCAACATAAAAGCCATAATTGTTGATCTCGGTGACGGTCATCCATTCCAACAGTACACCCGGCCCATTGGGGTTGAGTTGCGCTGTGTAGAAGCCGAGGGTGATAGCGAGAGGATTGGATGTCGATCCGAAGGCGAATTCACCGAAGCTCGAAACGCTGTCGATAACAAGCTGTCCGTTTGATTCATCATATGTCGTGCTGAGAGCAAAGAATGCACCATTTGTCGGCGTTGTGCGACGGTAGATGGTGACCGCATTCGGGTCCGTTACGCCGTTGTTCGGGATTTCGGATATCTTGAACCGCACCTCCGCACTGAACGATGGAGCAAGGCCCATCTGCTGAATGATCCAGCGGTATGGACTCACATTACCTTCGATGGATGATGAATCCTGTGGAGCATCCTCATATCGGTTCACGAGAACCGTTGGTCCCCCGCTTTGGCCACGGACCGCAATACTTGTTGCTGTTGTGTGGTCTGGGTCGTTGAAGTTGACGCCGCTGATGGGTGTAACAAATGTTTTCGTGACGGCTGCAGCAGAAGTGGATTTGGACCAGCGGCCGACATAGCGGGACGACTTTCCTCCTGCGGTGGTAAACGTTCCTCCGGTGTACAGGTCGCTGCCGCTGACTGCGAGGGCATCAACCTCGCTATTTATCCCTGATCCAAGGGTTGACCAACCCGAGCCGTCCCATTTCGCGATACGATAGATCGAGTCCCCTCCTGCAGTTGTGAACCGTCCCCCCGTGTACAGGTTGCTTCCGCTGACAGCGAGAGCATAAACACGGTCGTTCACGCCTGATCCAAGGGCTGACCAACCCGAGCCATCCCATTTCGCTATGTAATTGGCTGGTCCTCCTCCGGCAGTGGTGAATAATCCTCCTGCATACAGGTCGCTTCCATACACCGCGAGGGCAAGAACATTGCCATTCAACCCCGATCCAAGGGTTGACCAAGTTGAGCCATTCCACTTTGCCGCGTAATTGGCCGTTACTCCTCCCGCCGCCGTGAAGTCCCCTCCCGCGTACAGCTCGCCCCCGATAACCGCAAGGGCACGAACATAATTATTCATCCCTGTCCCAAGGGCTGACCAACCCGAGCCATCCCATTTCGCTATGTAATTGGCTGGTCCTCCCCCGGCAGTGGTGAATAATCCTCCTACATACAGATCGCCCCCACTGACCGCGAGAGCACGGACGATATTGTTCATCCCCGTTCCAAGAGCCGACCAGGCCGAACCATTCCATTTCGCCACACGATTCACCGTCACTCCTCCGGCAGTGGTGAAAGATCCTCCTGCATACAGATCGCCCCCACTGACCGCGAGGGCAGTAACAGTGCCATTCATCCCTGTCCCAAGGGCCGACCAGCCTGAGCCATCCCATTTTGCTATACGATTTATCGCAACTCCTCCCCCGGCGAGGAAGTCTCCTCCCGCATACAGGTCACTTCCGTTGACCGCAAGGGCATTAACGGTGCTGTTCAGGCCCGATCCGAAGGTCGACCAACCTGAGCCACTCCATTTCGCTGTGTAGTTAACTGTCACTCCTCCTGCAGTCGTGAAGTTTCCTCCAGCGCACAGGTCGCTTCCGAGAACCGCGAGTGCACGGACATAACTATTCGTCCCAGATCCAAGGCCCGACCAACCCGAGCCGTCCCATTTCGCAATGTTGTTGGCCGCGACTCCTCCGGCGGTCGTGAATGCTCCTCCAGCATACACGTCACTTCCGTTCACCACGAGAGCAACAACCACATTATTCACCCCTGATCCGAGAGCCAACCAAGCTGAGCCATTCCATTTCGCTATGCCAACGGCTGGTACCCCGCCTGCAGTGGTGAAATATCCTCCGGCGTACAGGTCGCCGCCGCTAACCGCGAGGGCATCAACCTCGCTATTCATCCCCGATCCAAGGGCTGACCAACCCGAGCCGTTCCATTTTGCGATACGATACATCGAGTCCCCTCCCGCGGTAGTGAACTGTCCCCCTGCATATAGGTCGGTTCCGCTGACCGCAAGTGCATGAACAGTGTTATTCATCCCCGATCCGAGGCTCGACCAACTGGAACCATCCCATTTCGCTATGTACTTGGCCGCCGCTCCTCCCGCGGTGGTGAACGATCCTCCAGCGTACAGGTCCCCCCCGATGACTGCAAGGGCACGAACAGTAGTATTCATCCCCGATCCAAGGGCCAACCAGGCTGAACCATCCCATTTTGCCACGTAATTAGCCGATCCTCCGCCGGCAGTGGTGAATAATCCCCCGGCATACAGGTCGATTCCATTCACCGCGAGAGCAATAACCTCGCCATTCATCCCCGATCCAAGGGCCGACCAACTTGAGCCATCCCATTTCGCTATGCTAACGGCCGCCACTCCTCCGGCAGTGGTGAATGATCCTCCTGCATAGAGATCGGTTCCGTTGACCGCTAGGACGTAAACCCCACCATTGAAGCCACTTGGATTTGAAAATCCTCCATACCAAAAATCATCATCTGTCAGGAGGGAATTTGAAGACATCGAAGAGGCACCGACGGGGAGGAACCGCGGAGTGCCACCTTCGGTGACCATCCTGTAGCCCTCAAAGTTCACGCTTCCCGAAAAGCCGCTTGTAAGATTGAGCGAGCCATCGGGGTTCAGCAGCTCTTTGATTGGTTTGTTCGGCGAAACTGAAATGGGCGATTGTGCGAGCAAGGCAGAATGAAATAACAGAACGAGCGTGAGGAACGCACAGGGAAGGAGTCTGGGCAAGAAAACAACTGCCACGGTAAGGCCAGACACCAGGCGTTTCATCAAGCACTTCATTCGCCGTTGCAGGACGATTTCTTTTTCCCTTATCATGACAACTGTTCGGAAGCCCATGTGTTCATTTATCGAAGAAGTACAAGCTTCCGTATCTGCACGAAGCTGGTTTCCGGGCCGGTGGCTGTGAGCTTGAAGAAATACACCCCGCTCGGCAATCCGCCTCCGTCAAACACGACGCTGTGGTATCCAGGAAAGCGTTCCTCATTGAGCAGAGAAGCCACCGGTCGTCCCAAGAGATCATAGACCACAAGTTCGACAACGGCTCTTGCCGGCACCCCGAATTCGATCAGAGTCGTCGGATTGAAGGGATTGGGGTAATTCTGTCCGAGAAAGTATTCCGAAGGAATCAAGTCGCCCGTTCTCACCGATGTTGCGCCGGTTGTTCGAAAATTCGAAACTGCCGACCACAAACTTGTTTGTGTGCTGTTGCTAGCACGAACCCTCCAGAAGTATTTGGTGTTGGACATGAGCCCGCTCACTCCCTTCGATGGTGCAGAAAGGTTCGAGTCGTTCACGACAGTCGTTGCAAACGTCGAATCGGTGGAGAGCTGTGCTGCGTACGAAGTAGCATTCGATACAGCAATCCATGAAAGCGTTAAGCTCAATGGTTGATCGGTTCCCCCATCGGCGGGGGAAGAGAGGAGAGGAGCATTCAAGCCAAGCAGTTGACCTTGATGCGTATAATTCTTCCAGAGGGCGATGTTGGTGGAGAGGTATTTGCCCGCCTGTGTGAACGTTCCCCCGACGAAAAGTCCGTCCGGTGTACCAAGAACCGCTCTGCCGTTGCCGATGAGACCCGTTCCCAGTGAAGTCCATGTCGAGCCGCTCCATTTGGCAATTCGCCACGCGGTATCTGTCCCGATGACGGTGAAATCCCCCGTCACATACAGATCTGCCCCATTTGCATAAAGAGCATGGATGTAGTGGTTGAAGGCCCCTCCAATTTGTGTCCATTGACTTCCGTTCCACTTGAATACGAATGCGCGTTCGCCTGAGATCGTAGCATAGTTCACGCCGGCGTAGAGATCATTTCCAATCATGGCAAGCGCTGTGACACGTTGACGTGACCCGGAGAGAGGGGGGACAGGAGGCGTAATGCCCGACCAGATACTCCCATTCCATTTTGCAAAATCCTCGGCTGCCACGCGTCCGCTATCGACCGAGGAGAATCGCCCTGCGACATAAAGTTCATTTCCGTTGACGACAAGCACACGTGGGTCCGCTCCCAGACTAAGACCGCCACGCAACCGTGACCATGTCGATCCATTCCATTTTGCAATCCCGTTGACCCATTGCCCCCCGGCTGAATCGAAGATGCCCGCAACGAACAGATCGGTGCCATTGCTGGCGATGGCCCGTGCCGTATTGTTTAAACCCGAACCGAGGGCACTCCAGCTCGTTCCATTCCATTGTCCGATATTCCGTAAACCTGTGCTGCCAATCTGCGAAAACAATCCTGCCGCGTACAGATTTGTCCCGATCGTCCCGAAGGCATAAACATAGCCAGGAGAGGTTCCGGAACGTAAGGCTCCTCCAACTTCCTTCCATCTGCCTCCTTCAAACATGACAAGGTTCAGTTTCGGATAGCGCTGAATGTCGCCAGCAATCCGAAAATCTCCGGCAGTGAAAACAACACTGTTGGCATATCCGAGCGCGTACACAATGTCCGGTGCAAGTGTGCCCACAGGATGCCCCAGTCCGTTCCAGGAAGAACCGTTCCACTTGCCCGCTCCATGAAAGAAACGTGAGGAGTCATGCGACTCACCGACGGAAAAATAAATGTCGCTCGCTTCGCCTGTAATAAATGGGCCCGCATGCGGCCAGACGCCCAAGCCAACCCATGTCGATCCGTTGTAAAAGGCAGCCCCTTCAGTTTTCTCATTGCCAGAAAGGTTATAGAAATTACCGACGGCATAGATCCCGCCAGTTTGGGGCGAATGAAGTGCATGAAGCCCAAGCGGTAGATTCGATCGACGGTTTGCCCACCCCGTATCCACCGCTTGTGCAACATACTCAACGGTGTGTACACCGGACTGGGTAAAAAGACCTCCAGCCCACATGGTGCCCAGGTTATTGACAAGCGATCGAACTTCGTTGTTAAAACCGTTACCGATTTTTGCCCACTGTTTGGTGGTCCAATTCCACTGTGCAACACGGTTCACTCCGGTCACTCCTCCGGCTGTGGTGAATGCACCTCCAAAATATAGATGGCTCTGTGTTGCGGCGACGGTCCAGACTGTGCCACTGACGCCTTCGGCAGTGAACGCATCGATCATCTTGTTCCACTTCCCGCTGTCCCATACGGCGAGTCTATTAGCAGTGCTGTCTCCGAATTTTGTGAACTCGCCTCCAACATACAGTCCGCCCACGCCGGCGTACATGGTGTGCACTGAACCGTTCAGTTGAGGACCGAGAGAATCCCAAGCGGTGCCGTTCCAGTGTGCGATGTAGCGGATTCCCTGTCCGTTCAAATTTGGAAAGCTTCCTGCAATGTGGAAGGTGGTTTCGTTGGGAAGAATGGTTTCGAAGCCGTACGTGTAGATGTTGGAAGCCCCTGTGCCTGAGAACGGTGCGGTATAAGTCCAGGCCGTGCCATCCCAGATTGCAACGGCGTTGTACTGAAATCCATTTCGGAATGTAAGGGCAGGTCCCGGAATTACGTAGAGCTTTCCGTTCGCAGCAACGGCATTACTTCCCACAACGACGCGTGCTGTAGCAAACCTGTTATCCCAATAGCCGTCGTCGGGGTGGGGAGAGCCGGTTTGGGCAAAAGACATGGAAATGCTGATAGACAACAACACGAGGACGCGAAGGGCACGCATCTTAGCCTCCTAAAGAATGGTTCGTAGATAGAGGACGAGACAACTCGCAGAACCAGAGATCCACTATTAGTTCACGGACAGGAGGGAAACACCCGCAATCTTTAGATTGCGGCTATAGTACTCGCCTACCGCTCATCCCCGGCGAGGTAAAAAGCAGCCCAATAAAAGGGGTGATTATAACGGTTTTTGGGGTCGGAGAGGAATTTGCGTTGGGTTTCTGCGAGTGCCCCGGCAAGTGATGTTGTGCCGGGTGTCGTAAGGGATGAGTAGAATTCGTGGAAAAACAGGGCCGTGGATTCGTCCTCCACAAGCCAGAGTGACGAAATAACGGATGGCGTTCCGTTCTGAATGAAGGCCATCGGAAAACTCACAATATCCTGCGACGTTTCATCTGTACCCGAAAGACCGTGACTCACACCGGTTTCGCACGCACTGAGCACAACGAGCCTGGCAGGAACCGCTCGATTGAACAACTGGTGCAGCTCCAATCGCCCATCGGCAGATTCGATGTACGAATAGACCGGATAGCGCGAATTGATCTTCGCGTGGGTGGCAAGGTGAACAATATCGTAATGTGAGAGTGATGTGAGAATACCTTCTTTTGTTGCATCATCGGGATCAAGAACAACTGTCTTTTCAAACGCTTGAATCGGAATTCCCTGAACTTCCTTTTGAGAGAACGGAAGTGCATCCTCTATCGGAGCTGCAGCCAGTAGACTTCTCATTGGTGCAGGCTTCGTTGATCGCGTTTCAACAAGCCGTGACGCGTACGGTACGATGCTTATCGTATATTTCTGAATTGCATGAATCCCTGCCGTTTGTGAATCACATAAGGCAGGAAACGTCAACAAGTGTAGAATCTTATGCGGCGAAATCAGCAAATGATCGCCGGGTTGTATATGCCCCGTTTTTTCTAGAGGTCGCAGGAGGGCATCATAGAGAAACGAAGCAGGGAATCTCCAGAGCGAATCGGCGCGATTGTTATGACCTCGCATAATCAGTTCCCCTAAAACCTTGACGGATTCAGTCAGTTTATCCGGTGTCACGGGAAGCATGACAATTGTAGACCTCTCACGGCGGGTGATGAGGACGTAAACATTTCTTTCCGTCAGAAAGTATGCTAACAGCGCTTCTTTTTCTCCCAAAGCTTTCCGCACCGCGGCAAGTCGCGGAATGGTTGGAAGGGCAGCGGCCTTTGAGATCCGACCCAGAGCATGCTCCTCGGCAAGGGCAGCCTGTCGCACCTCGCCGATGCGTTCATCAAGAAGCGTCTTATTGGCGAACTGTTCCGGTTTGTTCTCACACTGCTCCAACAGCCGAACATATACGGCCGTAGCATCGTTTACTTCATCTGAGCCGTAAGCCCCTTCACGTTTTCCCCAGAAAGGAAGTCCGCGTTCACGCTCGATAAGCTGGAAAATTTCCTCGGTATTCTGGCGCAAAACCGTTTCCATAAGAAGCGCGTATGCCGCCGCACGGATTTGATACACGATACCGGTAACACGATCCCTCACGCTTAGCACTCCCGGCTTGAGAAGATAATGAAGGTAGAGAGAATCAAGGATGTTCACTGCCGGTTTGAGTAATTTCTTTGCCTTTGCGGATTCGCCGCGCCGAACATAGATGCGACCAAGATCGATGTCCATGGCGATGTTAAAACGAAGCGATCGGCTCCGGACATGTCGACGAGCTTTGTGCAACATGTGTTCAGCCTCGGTGTACTCTCCCAGCTCGTAACAGGCGCGGGCATACTGTGAAAAGCTTTCCTGATTTCCGAGAACATAGTTCAAGGAATCCTGTAATCGAAACACCTCCTGAAGTGTTTGCTTGACCAGATGCCATTCCTTACGGTCAGAATATCTTCCCGCTTGATTCCAGAGAAGTGAAAGGCGACCCTCCCCGGAGAGAGCAAGCAATGAATCATTCTGAATGTTTTCTGCCTCAAGGTGGAAACCCGGAGACGAACCAATCTGTTCGAGTGCGCGAACGGCCACCTCCCTCCCCCAGGCATACCCGGTTTTCGTACTCAACTCCAGGCTCTTCAACCGATAAGCGTACTCAAAACCAATGTTCCTCTCTGCCAGTCCTGATGCAGTGAGAAAGTAGTAACTGTCCGCAAGGCCTTTCTGGTCACCAATCTGCTTTCGAATTCTGAACGCCTCAAGTTGATAACGCAGCCCCGTCATTCTGTCCCCCTTATCATTATGCAGCAATCCGATGTTGCTGAGTGTTGTTGCTTCGCCGATACGATCATCAATTCTTTTGTAGACTTCCAGAGCGGGTAGATAGTACAGCACGAGAGCGGAATCGAGTTCCCCGGCATACCAACGAAGAACACCTAATTGCCGCAGGGCATCTGCCTCGGCATTGTTATCACCGGACTGCCGCGCAAATTCGAGGCTTTGCTGCTGGAACAGGCGGGCTGAATCATAGCGGGCTCGGTTGAATTGAATCAGTCCAAGCAAGTTATAAGCGCGGGCAACGAGTCCGATCTGACCAGATCCTCGGGCATTCTCAATAACTCTCTTTGCTCTGTTTTCAGCCGAATCGAGGAGACCCCTGTAGAACAGCGCAAAGCTGCTTTGAAGGATAGTTGAGCTGATATCTATGGTGTCTGCTCTTTCCAATCTGTCAAACATTTCCGAAGCGCGAACCAACTCACCTCGTTTCAAAAGAACATCGACAAGAAGCCTTGTGGTTGTAAGGTCGTGTGGTGTTGTCTTATGAAGCTGGTCAAGGATCTGTTCCGCGCCCGGGAGGTCCCATTCTGCAACAAGCTTTTCGGCTTCGCTGAGGGGATTAGGTTCTCGTTGGAAAGAGAAGTAGGCGGCGAGCGCGATGACCGCGCCGACAGGCAAGAAGATTTTAAGGTGAGGAAAAACGAAACGCATGGAGTTTTGAGCGATACACTGTCCGGTCGGGAAGCAGAGCTTCCACGCTCCAAAAGTAGCTCTTTCCGGACTCAAACTCCACTGCAGAAGCAACACGCAAGAGGGTATCGGTTGAATTCCCTCTCCAAAGAACTGTCCCCGCCTCTTCATAAACCGTCAAATAATACTCGACGGCATGTGGAACCTTTGTCCACCGCAGCTCCAGCGGCGCAGTATCGAGAGTGGAACCATCCTCTGGAAAAAGCCGTAGCGCCGATTCCGTCTCAAGTCCAGTACGCAGACGAGTTGGAGGCGAGGAGTCATAGAGAAAGGGGATCGAGATTCCCACGGCTACAAGCAACAACACGGCTACTGCGATTCCCGCAGGTTGCTTGAATACCTGAGTGAGAAAGCGAAAACGGTTTTGATGGCTTGCCAGGTATCGAGCCTTTTCAAATGTTCCGGGATCGAGGCGAGTTGGGGTTTCACCCGAAAGGAGGGATGGCAATCGCAAGAGGAAAGCCACCTGCTCGGTACATTCCTCACATTCTGCAAGATGGGCCCGAATGCGTGCTGCTTGTGCTTCGGGAGCTTTTTCCTCAATGAGGAGAACCAACTCTGCTTCAGTAGGATGGATGTTCATTGGTCTCTGTCGTTATTTCACGGACACCAGTATTCATTTTAGGATCTGCCGCTCGTAACTGTTCCGAAGCTTCCTGAGCGCTGATCGGAGGAGGTCGCTAAGTCGTGATTCAGGAGCGATTCCTGCTGTGCGCGCGATTTCAGATGGTGGAACCTCCTCCCAAAATGTCAGCCGAACGACGAGTCGCTCCTCCGTTGACAATACAGAGAGCCATCGTTCCATCGCCTCGGGGGGAAATCCTTCGGGTTCTCCAATGAAGGTATTCTCATCGAACCTTACCGTCCGCGGATCGCTCGACGACCTTTCTGCTGGCAGTCGGAGGAGGGAAGACTCTATTCTCGCGAGGGAATCGGCAGCGCTTTCCTGTAAGCCGTTCCTCCGTGACTGGAGTTGAGTATCTATCTCGGAAATGGAATAGCCGTGCCAATAATAGAGCGCAAAAACCTTCCTGTCAATCTCACTCAACGCGAGCAGAGCTTTTGGATATCTCCGCCTGCCGTGTTCCTTCCGAAACTCGTCCACACACATATTTCTGACAACGGCGGCGAGCCAGGTGCTGAATTTCGGTGGGTTCTCTCCATGGTGCTTGCGAAATCTCCGGAGGATTGCAAAGTTCCGGTCCGCAAAACGCGAGCAGACATGGAGATATGTCTCCATCACCGCATCATGGTTCTTTTCGAACTGCCAGATGACCTTGAGGAAGAGGTTGGAGTAACTGCGGAGGAATTCTTCCCACGCCTCTTTCGACTCTGCGCCACCACTGAGGAGCCGACCCAAAATGCTTGCATCCATCGTTCGTTCAATCATTTCCCGAGGAAGATAGCAAAAAAGCTCTGGGTGGGCAAGGAGGCCAAGAGCAAAAGGCTCATCCCTCACCTGCGATAACGTACTTTTACAACAGCTTACGCGGGAAGCTGGAATCGACCAAGAAGTACCGGCGCGCTTGGTTGGGAGGCATTGTAGAACGAGACCGCATCAGGACTAACGACAATAAGTACATCGTTGTGGAGAATTGTATCGTACCCCCGCTTGTCGGTGATCCTGGCAAGCTCGCGGATGTCGTTGAGATTGTTTGTGTCGAGAATGTACACGCCCGCGCTGTCATCGCAAACGTAGGCGATCTTATTCCTCACGTCGAGGCCGATCGGTTGGGGGAGCGGGTGGGATTTCAGCAGCTTGGGCTTGAAGAGATCGGCAACATCGAGAATGTGGAGTGCGCTGACGACCGTTCCGCATCGGGTTCCACCCCGAAGCGTTACATAGGCGAGCGATCCTTCGACAACAACAGGGTCACATGCACGAACGTGTTCGTAGGTGGAGATGAAGCGCGGATTGCGAGGATCGGTTTTTGAGTAAATGTACATTCCGTTTTGTCCGCCGATGAAGAGGTAATCGTTATAGGGAAAGATCGTTTCAATTCCCCACCCGATGTGAACGCGGTTGACGAACCGGGGCTTCGTTGGATCTTCAATGTCGAAGACATAGAGCTGGTTGTAGTCGACACAGTAAAGGGAGTTGTCGACGATCGTAAATCGGGCCATCGATCCGCCGCGACCTGTTGTGCTTCCCCGTGTACCGCCGTCGAGTGCAACGATATCTGGCCCCGAGATCGGTTCGTAAACCGAAGTTTCGGAACAACCCATGCATCCCTCCATACCGCCAACTCTCCGTACCTGAGCCCCTTCCCATTCGCGGAGGAAAACATCATCCCCCCACCGCATGGTGAAGGCCTGCCCGAAAATATTCCGCAGAGTATCCACTGTGAGCGGAGTGGAAGGGTTGCTCACATCGAGAACGACAAGGTCTGCATAAGAATCGGCATAGAGAATTCGCCGTCCGTCACCGGTTGTCTGGAGTGCCATATCGTGATTTCCTTGGATGGTGATGAGTCCGCGATCGACCGGACTTTGCGGGACGGAGATGTCGAGCTGCCTCACTCCGCGGGTCAGCTCGCTAACGTACAGTGTCTGGTCATAAAGGTACATCTTCGCAAAGCGGACAGGTGGCGGGCTGGCGAGCCGATCCTCCCATCCGACAGACAAAACAAACAGAAGAACTGATGATGCGATAAGAAATCGTATTTTTGCTCTCATGATTTCCTCCTCTCATCCATTCGGGTCATTATGGCACCGTAAGGGTTGTATCTTTTGTCCTATCATATTGCCAAAACTTGAACTCGTATGTTCCTGGACCCGGCAGCGTGATTGCAGTTATGACGTTTAGTGATCCGAGAACTGCGAGGCACGGCTCTGTCGTTTTGCGCTGTCCCCAAACAGTGACGAAGTATATCCGCCCATCTACTGAGTAGTCCTTGCGCAAGTACCGCCAACAGCCGGCCTCCGGCTCGGCGCAGGTCAATTGAAATATCACACTATTCCCTTCAACAGTGGCCGAGTCTATTCTAAAAACGGCAAGCCGGGCAGTCGGTAAATCAGGTGAAGGCGGCCCTCCGCGAAGGATGATGCGTTTGTCATAGGGTCCAAGAAGCGTAACCCGTTCGCTGCTTTTGATCACAGCCGGCAAGGCGAAACGCTTTGTTTCTTCGATATGTCTATCGCAGGGTTCATCTCCCGTTTGCTTGAAAAGCCACACCTCCGCCGCAGAGAATCCCGCCGCACGGTATCTCAAAATGAAGATATGGTTTCCATTGCATCCGCTGTAGCTGACGGCGACGAAGAGGGAGTCCTGTGTGAGTAAAGGCGCAGTCGTTCGTTCCAGGAGGCGGTAAGAAGCACCGAACTCAACGGCATCATCCGAAGATTCGAGAACACATCCGGCTAGCCACAAGACAATTATGAGCAATATGGCTTTCATCTCTTCTCTGAACGGCAAGGTATTCAATCAAGAGGAAAATCGTATGCCTACACTCAGCACCGGATACAGCGGAAACAGCGGCGGTGCGTCAAACCGTGCACGCCAGCGAAGCCTCGCATCCGAATTTTGCCTCAGTTCCCACACGAACGGATCGACTAACCCATATCCGTTCAGCAATCGAAGCGTTGTCTGGATGGGGAGACCAAAGCCGGAGAATCTGTATTGAACACGAAGCTCAAGCCGCTGGAAGCCGGGAAGTCGGCCGCCGTTAAGATCAATGGGTTCCGCATATTGAGCAAGGAGTCCCGCCCGTGGGCCAAGCGTGGCGTCATCTTGCGCCGGCGCCGCTGCGATTTCCCTGGGTGTGAGCGACAGAAATTCATTTGACGAAAGTAGAGCAATCCCCTCAAATGTCCAGCGCTCGCCCGGTGAATACATCAGATTGGCAAAGAGTTCATGTCGTCGGTCAAAGCGAGGTTGAAAAGGCTTTCCGGCGTTGAGTTCGTCGAACTGATTATCTGCCCAAGAGAAGGTGTAACGGAGCGTCCAGGTAACATCCCCCAGTCTTTTCTCTAACGCCAATTCAATTCCATACACATCTCCTTCACCAAGGATCAAAGCATTGGAGAGCGACGTGATCTTCGTAGAATCAAAAACAAACTCATGGAGATTTTGTGTCGTCCGGTAGTATCCTTCGATGGCAAGTCTGTAGCGATCTTGAGAGTTCTTCTCCATACCGAGAGACACCTGCAGTGATGTCGACGGTTGGATGCTCTTGTTTGACGGATAAAGGAAGATGGATGGATAGAAGAGAAAGATGCCGCTGTTTCGGTACGGGTGAATGAACTGATTGACCGCGGAGAAGGAGGAAGTGAAGCGGAGGTCGTCACGAAGTGAAATGAGCAATGAAAAGCGTGGATCGACGGCAGAGAACGAACCTTCCCGTGCAATGAACGACGTTGCGCGGGCCCCAAGCTCCGCAAGCACGGTGGGAACCAGGCGCCATTGATCCTGAAGATACAGAGAAAGCTCCCAGGGGCTGAGTCCGTTGAGCGACATCGGTGCAATCTGGTTTGAGAACTCGCTGATCCTTCCTGTTATGCGGTGCCGTACAAGCTCCACGCCGGCGAGCACTGTGTGGTATTCATCGTAGAAGTACTCTGCATGGCCTCGAAAAGCGATATCTTCGATCGAATACTCCGACACGAAGGAGCCACCTGTGGGGGAAAGCAGATTATGGTTAATGTTGAATCCATACCGGGTGTAAATTGCGGATGTAAAGAAGAAGAGAGCCGGCGAAACAATGCCCGACCATCGAACATTCGCGGCGGCATTTTCCCAGCGAAGCGAGTTCGCGAGACCTGAGCCATTCTCATGGACTGAATTCCAATAACTGTCGCGACCCACGAAGCCGCTGAAGGAAAGCCGCTGATTGTCTGAAAGTTGATGCGTCAATTTTCCGGTAATCTCCGTTGAATTCAGATCACTCGGCTTTTCCTTGGAACTCTCGTTGCGAAGGAAGAACTCAGGATACGCTCGCCTTCCCGAGATCATAAACGAAGTGTGATCGGTTAGTGGCCCTTCCAGAACAAGGCTTGAACTCAGCGATCCGACGGATGCCGAGCCTTCAAGACCTTGTCCGGTTCCGTCGCGGAGAGAGACGTCCATGATGCCGCCAATGCGTCCACCGTAATACGGAGGAACTCCGGCTGCGATCATCTGTACATCACGCACCGCATCGCCGTTGAATGTGCTCATGACCCCACCGAAGTGCAGCGGATTGTAAATTCTTGCCCCCTCAAGGAGGTACTGGTTATGATCGGACGGTGTCGCACGGACGTAAACACCGCGGGAAATCCCTTCCAGTGCCGAGAATGCCGAGCGTCGACCTTCGATCGTCACTTCGGGGTAGGGAAGACTGTGCTCTGACAGCGAAAAGTCACGGACAAGGTCTCTACCTTCGGGGATAATCAGCTGTATGTCTGTGGTTCGATATCCTAATCGGCGGATTTGCAGGAGATATTCACCTGCGGGAATATTGCGCAACGAGAAAAACCCAAACTGATTTGTCGAACACCAACGATAAATGCTTGATCTCTCGGCGGACTTGAGGAGAAGCACATCCGCTCCGAAGACACCCTCGCCGGTGAGAGAATCTCTGACAGTCCCCCCGACAGTCGATGGGGGAATTACCACTTTCTGAATTACCATCTGGTCTCCGACTTTTTTCCATGTGAAACCCTGTGCGCCGATGATTCTTTGTAAAGCTTCTTCGAAGCTGCATTCGTAGCACTCGGCATCGACCCGTGTTCCCGCAACTTCGTTGTCGAGGTAAATCAAGGGGGCAGAGTACCATTGAATCAACGAGTCGAGGGCAGTCCGAAGCTCAACCGTGCGGAGGCGGAAGGAGTGGGTTTTGTCTGGAGTTTGAGATGAGAGTTCTGAAGAAAGAATAACAAGAAGAATGACGGGGAAAATCAAAAAGCCGAAGTTCCAAGAGCTAAACTCTTTTGAAATTCGACGCTTGTTTAGGATTTCGAACTTCGAATTTCGATACTCACGCCGTTGATTCATGCCTCTACTCATAGATCTCATATCGTCCGTCATGGTGCCTGAATCTGCTTCCTGTTACTTCGCACAACGCTGCAAGTGCCGCTTCCGCCGTCTTTGCCTCCAACACTCCTGTGATGGCCTCTGAAGCCTTTCGGTGATTGGGAATGCTGATGTTTACATCAAATCGCATTTCGATCTCCTGACATGCTTCGCGCAGCGTTGTGCGGTTCAAAAAGAGCTTCCCGTGCAGCCAGCCGGGATACTCCGCTGACGGAATGACGAGGAAAGACTCAGGAAATCCATTTTCAGGAACAAAAGTCATTTGGTTGGCGGCCAGCACGAGCGACTTCGTTTTGCCGTTGCGTGTTGCTATGACCTCCACAAGCCCTTCAACAACGGCCACTTCGAGCGCACCCCCTCGCGCCCGAAGATTAAACTCCGTCCCCACAACCCTCACCTCTGCAATGGCCGTTGAAACGATGAACGGCATGTCGCTCTTCCGTACCCGAAAGTACGCCTCACCTTTTAGCTCAACTCGACGGGTATCATCAGCACCGCGTTTCGGAACGACAAGCGCTGTGGCGTAACTGAGCGTTACGCTCGACCCATCTTCGAGCTGGACTTCTTTTTGTTCTCCCCTCGCTGTTGTGATAATTTCAGGTTGCGTGAGAGTAAAGTAGAGATAGGCGCTCCCTGCAACCGTAACAATGAGTGCGAACACAAGAGCCAATCGTGGAACACGATGTTGGTACTCTCGTGCGGGCGATGGCTCCGATTCGGCAATGGCCCGCTGCAGCCGCATCCACTGCTGTTGGGTATCGGGATTGACCTCCCGCACTTTATTGAATCTCTCCATTAAGAGGCGGTCAACGTCGGATGGCGTGGATGATTCACTTGTGTGGAGGAAGAGAGATTTTACGAGTCGAAGGATCTTGTTCATTGATCTTGTCTCTCAGTGAGGAATTCTTCGGACTTCGATTCGATCAACGAGCATGGCGCTAGGAACGATCCCTATCTCTGGGAAAGATGCCTAACTCCACTTGGCCATGAGGTACGAAGCATCCGCCGAAAACATCAAGCGAATGCTTGCCTCCATCAATTATCACTGTCCGCTTACCATTTAACGCACATCTTCCATCTTCCCCCCAACTCAAGAGCCAACACCGGCCCCTTCCAGCGTTAACACCTTAACATTTGAACCTTTTGCGCCGAAGTCACATCCACCTCCGGCGGAGAACTTGAAACCGGTCGGTCGACACCCGGAAGTCCAAACTCGGACTCCGGAACCTTAAACCGCTTTCGTTTTCCCCACTTTGTTTCTATT
The DNA here is from genome assembly GCA_035559595.1 of Bacteroidota bacterium. Classification (GTDB taxonomy): domain Bacteria; phylum Bacteroidota; class Ignavibacteria; order UBA10030; family UBA10030; genus DATMBF01. Next base: position 141,018 of record DATMBF010000048.1, read on the forward strand.
TTCTGAGGGATTCATGGGCGAACAAGATCATATCTCGGAAGATATCGAGCTTCTCGAACGGCTTCGGGCCTCGGACAAGGAAGCATTGAAACTCATCTTCGAGAAATACCAGCCCGTTCTGTTCAGGTCGGTATTGTACAACGTCGGAGACACCGATTTGGCTCATGATATTGTACAGGAAACATTTGTGCGTGTCTGGAATCATCGCGCTTCGATCCGACCACATCTTCCCATTCTTGCCTATCTTTTTCGGATCAGCCGGAATCTCATCAGAGATCAGGTGAGACGCAAGGCTGTGCGGAAACAATTCGAGGCGGAAGCTCCGACCATCATCCAACCGACAGGAACCAATCCCGAAGAGAGCGCTCGCTTAAGCATGCTGGAAGAGCGGTTATCCTACGTCGTCAAAACACACTTGCCGTCAAAATGCCGCGAGATATTTTTGTTGAGCAGACTCGAGGGGTTGTCGCACGCCGAGATCAGCAAGAGGTTGGGGATCAGTCCCAAAACGGTTGAAAACCAGATTACCCGGGCGTTGAAGGTGTTGCGGAGATATCTCCGGAGCTATTTGCAGGAGAAAGGGAAGTGAGGGGGTATTCGAGTATCTTTATCGTTGGTACTCGAGAGTTCACTCGGAGCAGAGGATTTCTGATGCGATTCCGGTGAATTCCTCCCGTTCGCTGGCTAACCCCGGCTAAAGGTCATCTCCTGATAGTTTAGCAAGAAGTTGGAATGAGCTTTGGCGACGCTAACCCTGTTGTTTCTTCCCAATGTTTTGTTGCAGTGAGTGCAAGAGCTGTTCGGTTTGAAAGACGGCAATGTCTTTTATCGCATTGTGAATTCGTTGAAGGGAAGCATCGATCTGGTCAAGGCGTCGCACCACGTCGGCATCGACGACATATTTCCTGCGGATTTCATCTGTCATCGCTCCAATAATGGCAAGGGGATTGTTGATGGTATCTTGAAGTTGCATCGTAATGTCTTTGAGAAGGCTCGACGCTATGGCGCTCTTTTCGATTTGCGTCTCCATCATGGTTCTTGTCTGCTCTTCTTTGGCATGCTTGTCCCTCACCTGCTGTAGTTTGATAAATACAAACGCTGTGATCCACATCCAGATCAACGAGTCGAACTGAAGAACAAAATCAAGAAATGAGAGGTGAGAGCTGACGGATCGGCTGAAGAAATTCATCGTTGTCGCAAGATAATAGGCATAGATGAGGAGGCCTGCCACGACGACCGGATATTGACGAAGGAGGGCCCCGAGTCTTTTACGAAGAATCTCTTTCATAGGTTGGACTCCTTGTTGGTTTGGCTCAAGTTATTCCCTTTTGGAGATGATAGCAAGCCGATTTTTCCGGTGCGGTTATCCTCCGATGGGCGCTTCACGCCGAATTCTCAGTTGCTTTTCCCAGCATAATCATTTAGAATACGGCCATCTGCTTGCTCAGGCACCACGAGCCAGCCATTGGTCTCCGATTTCGCCTCAACATTGCCATCATTATATCGTAAGGAGATTACCTCGTGAAAACCATCCTCACTTTTGGTATTGCTATCCTTTGCTTTGTTCATATCGGATATGCCCAACCGGATGTCGAGCGTGTCGACACTAGTGCCATGGCGAAAATCATCGATGAGGGGATGAATCGTTCTCAGATCATGGAAACCCTTAGTTATCTCACCGATGTTTATGGTCCGCGCCTCACCGCTTCACCTGAATACAAACAGGCAGCCGATTGGGCAAAAAAGCGTCTCGAATCATACGGCGTGCAAAACGTGCACTTCGATGGGTGGGGACCTTTTGGTCGCGGATGGACGCTCAAGCGTTTTGCCGCGAACGCGATTGAGCCGCGCACCTATCCCATCATTGGTTATCCCAAAGCATGGTCGCCGGGAACACGGGGAAGAGTGAAAGCTCCGGTTGTTCATCTGGACGCAAAAACCGAAGCCGACCTCAATTCGTATAAAGGAAAGTTGAAGGGAGCGATTGTCTTGCTAGGGGAATTAAGGAATGTGGAAGCAAACTTCCAACCACTGGGAAGTCGTCTAACCCCAAGCGAACTTCTGGGGATGGCAAATGCCCCGATGCCTCGCGCCGGTGGTTTCGGGCGTGATAGTCTCGCCCTTCGCAGAATGATGGAGCGGAACCGATTCCTCTCCCAGCGACTCGAGTTCTGCATGAACGAAGGTGCCGTTGCCCTCTTCGAGACGGCGGCGAAGGGGGATGGCGGAACCGTTTTTGTCGGAGGTGCGGCGGTTCCTCAAGCACCGGACGCTACCTTCGAAAGGCGCGCGAATCCCTACGATGAAAAGATAAAGACGTTGCCTCAGGTTGTCTTGACACCTGAGCATTACAATCGAATGTTGAGAATGATGCAGAAAGGTCAGAAGGTACAGGTCGAGTTGGAGCTTGATGTCGAGTTTACAGGAGTTCAGGAGGGGTTCAACGTCATTGGCGAGATTCCAGGATCCGATTTGAAGGATGAGATTGTCATGATCGGCGCACATTTTGACTCCTGGCATGCAGGAACCGGTGCGACAGATAATGCCACCGGCTCGGCTGTTTGCATGGAAGCGATGCGAATTCTGAAAGCGATTGGACTCCCCTTGCGCCGTACAGTGCGGATAGGCCTCTGGGGTGGAGAAGAGCAGGGCCTGATCGGTTCGAGAATGTACGTTTCGAAGTATTTTGGTGAGCGGGAAGGCGGTCGGTTCAATCCCACTGGTCCGGTCAAGACAAAATCCGATCACGAAAAATTCTCTGTCTATTTCAACAACGATAACGGAACCGGTATGGTGCGCGGAGTGTACATGCAGGGGAATGAAGCTGCACGACCGATCTTTCGCGCATGGCTTGCTCCGTTTGAGAAATTCAACGCTTCCACACTTACGCTTCAAAACACCGGTGGTACGGATCACCTCTCGTTCGATGCGGTGGGCTTGCCCGGTTTCCAATTCATCCAGGATCCGATCGAATACGATACGCGAACCCATCACTCAAACATGGACACCTACGAGCGGGTGCAGGAGGCCGATGTGAAGCAAGCCGCCATTATCATGGCTGCCTTTGCTTACAATGCTGCGACGCGTGATGGTAAATTCCCGCGGAAGCCCTTGCCCATGCAGGTTCAAGCGGGGAGCTCGTCCGGGGGGAGGTAAAATCCGTTCCGCGCTGTAAAGGAGGAACCATGTTTGCTAACTTGAGCCTGTCGGCAAAGCTTTTGTTAACATTCGTACCGCTCTTCATTGTTGCGGTTATCGGGAGCTATGCTCTGAACTCCTCAACGCAAGAAGAGCAAATGCTCGAACAGGCAAGGTCTGCGGCCTTTCAGAAAGCCCACATTGTTCGTGAGTCTCTTGTCTTCCAAATGCTCGAAAACGAGAGGGTTGACGACACCTATCTCGAAAAAATCCGGACAGCCGGCGGTCTCAAAGACCTCTACATAAGAATCGAACCCGAACGGTTGCGATTACGCGATTGGTTGGAGGACAACACGCGCGAGGAACGACTGAGAATCCGCGCCATCAAAGCATCCGAGCGCGGTGAATTCGGAAACGAGGTCTTTGCCACCGGCAAGGCCTATTATCGCTTTCTTGATGAGGACAACTTCGAAGCCGTTATCCCCTTCCGCGCGGAAAAGAAATGTCAAGCCTGTCACGATGTGAAGGTCAATGAAGTGCTGGGGGTAGCCCACATCCAGCTTCCCCTCACTGAACTCCGCGCGGCGATTTCCGCCAATGCCCAAAAGACCGCTATGATTTCCCTCGGTTTTGGCCTGGTTGTTCTGGCCGTCGGATTTGTATTGTATCGCAGCTTGATTCAAAAGCCCGTGCAAACGCTGGTCTCAGCCACCGAAGCCATTGGGAAGGGAGATTTGAATTACAGCATGACGGTGTTGCGTTCGAACGATGAGCTTGGACAGCTCTCCCGCTCGTTCGAGAACATGCGAAAAGCGTTGAAGCAGAGCCAGGAAGCCCTCCGCACTTCAATGGTCGGGCAGATCGCGTCGTCGCTCATCCGGGATTTTCGTGCGCCGATGAGGGAGATCCTCACTTCGGTCGATGCCATGAAGAAGGGTGGACAGAGCGCTGAGCAGACGAAACAGCTTTGCGACACGGCACAAAATGCCGTGCAAGTAATGAACAAGATGACACAAGATCTCATGGACTTTACGACCGGTGAGTTGCGCATCAACAAGATGGCGAGCAATGTTCCCGGTATCGTGAATTACGTCGCAACGGCCGTGAAGCAAGATCTTGACAGAGACATGATCCGGTTAGAGATTAATCAGGGCTTTCGGGGGAATGTACCGCTCGATTACGAACGATTCTCGCGTGCCTTGATCAACATTATTAGTTACTCCGCGAATTATGTTCCACCGGGTGGAGTGATTCGTCTAAGCACCGAATCGCAGAGTGGCAGCCTCATTGTTAAAGTCAGCGATAATGGGAATGGTATCCCCGCGAACTTCTTGGAGAAGATCTTCGACCCCTTTGTGAAGATTGTTCAAGAAAAAGGAGTAGGTCTCGCGCTGGCCCTTGCAAAACGGATTATCGAAATGCAGGGCGGAAAGATTCTTGTGGAGTCCGTGGAGGGAAAAGGGACAACGTTCACGATAACCATGCCGATGAGTTGATTGGAATCATAGGAGAGAACGTCGGGTGGTGGAGTCCGCGATGTCGAAACGAATTCTCTGGGTTTCCCTTTTTGCTATAACGTTTGCTTTTGTCGAGGCCTCCGTTGTCGTTTACCTCCGTTCGTTATACTATCCCGAAGGTTTTTCCTTTCCCCTCAAAATCATCCCACCTCACCATCTCTCCGTTGAGCTGGCACGCGAGCTGTCAACAATAATCATGTTAGTTGCAGTGGGCATCCTCGCAGGAACAACACGCTGGCAGAAATTCGCGTATTTCATGGTTGCGTTTGGTGTTTGGGATATTTTCTACTATGTCTGGCTCAAAACGACGCTTGACTGGCCGTCATCCGTCAGTGACTGGGATGTCCTGTTTCTCATTCCGATTCCGTGGATTGGCCCTGTTATTGCACCGCTTGCGATCTCTCTTCTTCTCATTGGGGCAGGTGTGATGATCCTTCGAATCGAATCGGCAGGTGTTGCGTTCCGACCTCCGCCAATAGCGTGGGTGTTTTCTCTTATCGGCACAGTCATTTGTCTCTACACCTTTATGCAGGATACGGATGCAAGTCTCCGTCAGGTAACGCCAAAGCCTTATCCGTATTGGTTGATCGGCGTTGGAGTGGCTTCTTATCTGGTTGCGATCGTTCTGTCGGCCAAGGAATTCAGGAAGGTGGAACAGGCTGCAAGAGAGTGAGTCTCATCACTGGAAGGTGGGGCGCAAATCAATGGGCGTGGCAAAAGCTTTTGCTCGCTTGGAGATGGAGCCATCCCTCTGAGTGATTCAAAAGGGAAATGGACTCCATCTGCCGAGTGACTACATTGACGATTTTCGTTTACGCCACTCTTGAAATCCCACCACCGTCAATCCCACAATTACCAAAAAATTGGCGGCAAGGCTTAGATTCTTTCCGAGATAAAATCCTTTCGGCTCAAACTTCATTTCCAACGTATGCGTTCCGGCAGGAACCACCACGCCGCGGAAGAGGTAGTTCACGCGATAGATCGGAATCTCATTTCCGTCGAGGTAAGCCTTCCATCCCTCAGGATAGTACGCTTCGCTTAGGAAAAGCAAGTTGTTGCCTGAGGCCGTCACCTTCAACGTGAGATCCTGGGTTCCATAGCGGACGAATTCAACGGTATTCTGTGGCGAGGAGGGATCGATCTGGAGCTTCGGGTCCTCCAGGAAATATGCCACGGTTTTCGGATTGAACTCCTGTTGTGCAATCTTGTTCAAGATCTCGAGGCCGCCTGCCACCTCATACCGATTGACGAAGAACGCTCGAGGGTAGACGAGACGGTTCACATACACCTTCCGTTCTCTCCCTTCAAAGGCAAGTCCCAGGAACGCGGTTGTATCCGGTTGATTCGAAATGATGTACTTCACGTTCATCAGTTGCCACAAGACCGGATTCCGCAATCCTACCACATCAACCATATCCTGATACGCCCTCGGTTTAGCTCCTTGATATCCGTAAGCGCTCTGGATTCTCCAGTATGCGAGAATGTTGCTGTAGGGGGGTTGTCCATTGATAAATTCGAGCACACGGAAGGGAGTGGGATCCTGTTCCATTTGTTGCAGGAGGTAACGAACGTGTTCAGGGGCGATGAACGCTTCTTGTCTCTCCCCTGGCTCGTGGGTCTCCATCGGCTTGTAAGCAACACGCCATAAGTCGAATAGCACAGCGACGATAATCAGTGCCACGACGGAGTTCAACGAAATCTTTTGTCGGATATACAGCCAGAGTCCGCCGAAAACGACAAGAAGACCGAAGAGAGCAAACGTAAGATCTGTTGCAACAGACCGTGCAACGAAAGCATGGAGCTCCTGAAAAACTGCCGGCTGGAGATTTCCATACGATCGCGCGAGTGCTCGTGCAGCGTGGTCAGGCGGAAAGAAGCTTGAATAGATGCCGATGACTACGCTGCGTCCTATGACACTGATGAACAGCGCCACTCCGAGTCCAATCAACCAGTTTCGCCACCGTTTCAGTTGCATGGTTGAAAGCGACTGACTGCGAAGATGGAGAAGAGACGCCAATCCATAGGCAGCGAGGATGGGGACAAGAAACTGCGCGAGCACCAGAATCATCGACGGTACTCGAAACTTGTTGAACATCGGCAAATAGTGATACATCAGGTCATAGACAATCGGGAATTCCTTGCCGAACGCCACAAAGACCGACAGCCCGATCATCAGTATTGCAAACTGGACGAAGCGGTCTTTTCTGTTGAGAACTGTGCCGATAATCGCCAGGACAAGAAGTGTAATGCCCATATAGGGAGGGGCATCCGTAAATGGCTGCGGGCCCCAGTATGTATTAAGCCGCACTTCTTCATTGTTGGTAATCGGCCCTCGGTATGAGTGCCAGCCGAAACCGTACCACGAGGGGATGATCCACGTCATAAACTCGCCGGGAGCCATCGACCAGTTGGTGGCGTACTCATAATCCAACCCTCCCTCCTTACCTTTTGCTTCAGGAGCAAAGGTTTGAGCAATGGGATTTGACCCTCGGATGGAGTACGGATTGTACTCGAGGACTGAAAGATATCGATCGGAGACGGTGAGGAAGGCAACTGCGGCGGCGACAACGAGAAAGCCCCCGGCTTTCAGGACTGCGGGGAGTTCTTGAGGTGGCGACTCGGCTTTTCTAAGGTCAAGGAGTCCACGCACGAGAAGAAAGAGTAAGGAGATTCCGATGGCCAATCCCATGTAGAAGAGCATCTGCACGTGGCCGCCCGCAAATGCAAAATGAAGCGCTATCGTTAAAAGAATCAGGTCGAGAAGCGTGAATCGTTGACGGATCCGTTCAGTGAAGAGGAAGATGTAAGGAAGGAAGGCGAATGTGAGGATTTTCGTTCCGTGGCCGATCATACTCCAGGCAATGATGTGCATCGAAAAGACAACACCGAGTGCAGCTACGACTGCGGGAATCTTTTGCTTGAGTTTGTGGAAAACAAGAAGATAGACACCGATGGCGAGCACGGCATAGTAAAAGATCTGCCAGCCATGAACTTCGTTGAGCAAAATGAGTTTCATGAAGGTGGTGACAGACTCCATCGCCGCGCTTAGAAGATCAAATGTTCGTGGGACGCTGTACGTCAGACTTGCGTATCCCGGCATTCCACAGAAGATGTAGGGATTCCAAAGCGGGTAAATCCCCTCCTTGCGAGCATCTTCAAGGAGCGTGGAAAAGCTTTGTGGATTGATGTCGTCGGGAGAAACGAAGACTTTCCCTTCGAAAACAAGCTCGTGGAAAAAGATGATCAAACTGGCAAAGATCAATGCGATTGCCGTGGCGTGTTGATATCGCTCAGGCACCAAGGGATGATCCGGCGTCGGTTTTTTCATAGGTGGAGATTTGATCGTGTGTATGGTGGATAGAATGCGACGTTATGATAGAGAAAATTCTTGTGCACTACAATGAAGAAAAGATTTGTGGATTGAAGATTCCACGAGCGTTTTCCCTTCCAGGGGAAGTGTTGCAAACACGGAACGTTGTAGCTTCGAATGTTATCGAAGGAGTGGACTGAAGAGTTCTTGAACCCGGCGTTCGAATTCAAGTACCGAAAATTGCCGGCTCCGCATTTGCGCCTGCTGCTGGATTCGGTCGAGCGGGGCGCGACCAGAGGCAATCGCTTCTGTGTACTGTGCCAGCTGTTCCCGTGTATCCCAGAGATATCCGCTGACATTGTGTTGCACGATTTCTCGCTGACCCCCCTTGTTCACAACGACCGGAATGCACCCTGCGGACATTGCCTCAACTGTTGTCATGCCGAAATGCTCCACGCGTTCGGGGCGTAGCTCTTCGTCAACACCATACCCTGCCGCATGCCAGAAAATCGTTGCCTCGTTGTAAAGCGTGCGGAGTGAATCATATGATTCGTTCACGTGAAAAAAAACCGGGAGACCTTTGTTTTCCATCTGCAGTTGTTCGATCAGCCTGTGTGATTGCCGTGAACCGGAGGAGCTGCCGACAAGATGGTACTCCCAGTCAGGCAACGAACTCTTCTGAAGCTGACGGAAAACCGATGTCAGGAGATCATAGCGCTTCTCGTTATAGAGTCCAGCAAAAAACCTTCCGACACTGAGAATAACTTTACGTCGGGGGATTGGCTCATCGCGAAAATTCTGTACCGGCGGGTAGAGGATTTCCGAACGAATGTCCCAGTTCTTTGCAAGGTTGTGTGCGGTGAATTGGGAATTACATAACACGAGATCCGCCTGGGTTTGAGCGAATGCGAAGAGTGCCCTGCGCCTGATGCTTTTGAGTGCGTCTCTCCATTGCCCTGAAAGGAGGTCAGACACCAGGCTGCTTGTGGAAAGTCTTGGGAAGGGAATTTGCAGGAGAAGAACGTTCTTGCGTGCAAAAGTCTTGATCGGCTTGACGTTCGAGAGGAGAATGAACACATCACTTTCTTTTGTGACCTTTGTGATCTCATGTTCTGTTTGAACGCGAGTGGCGCTGAGTGCCGAGATGTCGAGATTGAAGTATCGCCCCAGATCATGCAACGGCGGATCTGAAGGACGCATGAGAACAGAAACCTCGCCGCCGAATGAACGTTTCAAGGTCGTCGCGAGCTGGAGAAGGTATCGCTCTCCTCCTCCACGAGTGGACCAATAAGGGGTGTAAAGGGAGATGGCGCTCAATCCATGCGTTTCCTTGCGATGTATCGGCAGCTACCTACGTTTTCATTCGACCAGCTTTTCACATTGAGAATGGTGCAGTTTGTTGAAGTGAGAATCGTCTCGACCTTCTGCCTTGGGAGAAATGCCATACGCATAGGATTAAATCCACGTTTAATCAATGAATGTCCCTTGATACCGAACCCTTGCAGCGCCTCAAAAATCCTTCGCCTCCATTGGATACGCCGGCGCCAATGCAGCCAGTACGGAATTTGAAAGATCATCAATCCCCCATGTTTTGTGACCCGCACAAATTCTTTCATGTACTGAATCGCAATCGAGGGCGCGACATGTTGCAAGACAATATTGGAATACACGAGATCGAAGCTGTCTGATGCGAATTGCCTGATGTCTGAGGTGTCGTTCACAGCGTACCGACATCGGTCAGGAAATCGGTTCAATTGTTCGGCAAGGGAAATCATTCGGGATGAGATATCGATACCGTCTGTACGGTCGAAGTACTTACAGAACGCCTGTGTCACTCTTCCCACTCCACAGCCGAAGTCAAGCACAGCATCCTTTCCACAGTGGATGTTCAGCTCCTCTAATTCCTTCATTAACTGTTGAACCTCCATTGTTCCTGTCCGAAAGAACTCTTCGATATCCCACATACCACCCAGCTTTTCGTTCGTCGTAAGAATAGACCAGAGGGGATCAGTTTCAGCGAGACTTTCCCATACCCTCTTCTGAGATTTTATTCTCATTTTGACCCTCGATCAGTATCCTGATTAAAACAGCGGGCCCTGTCGAAAGAGGTCTTCGGCGTCGTTGCCAGGTGGAGAGGGTATCGCTCTCTACCTCCACGTGTGGACCAGTAAGGGATGTAAAAGGAGGTGTCGATCACTGGAGGAATTCTTTGTAGAGTGCTTTGTACGCTTCCGTCATCACATCGGCCGAAAATAACTCCCGAACACGTGCACGGCCTTTCAGCCCAAACCTCTCTCGCAACGGTCTGTCGCTGAGAAGCGTACATATCGCATTGCCCAAACTAACCGGATCCTTGGGAGGAACTAATAAGCCAGTTTCTCCATGAACAACAATTTCTTTCGTACCGTCGACAGCGGTTGCGACAACGGCTTTGCCGGCCGCCATCGCTTCGAGAACGCTCAAGGGCATTCCTTCAAAAAGGGATGGTAAAACGAAGAGATCGCTGACTGATAGAATATCCGCGATGTCGTTTCGAAATCCCGTGAATACAATTCGCGGGCTAACTGTTCTTGCCATCTTCTCAAGATGCTGTCGCAAATGTCCCTCTCCGACGAAAAGGAAGTAAGTGTTTGGTATCCTTTGGAGGATGGAGTGTATCGCGCGAATCAGAAATTCGTGGCCTTTTTGATTGTTCAGCCCAGCGACAACAGTAACGATCAAATCATCGTAGTCAGTGATCCCCAAGGATGTCAGGATTTCCCTTTTTCCCTTTTTAGCGGCATGAAACGCTGAGACATCAATCCCATTAGGAATGACACGGAGTTTATCAACGACCACGTTTCCAAAAACCGAACGAAGGTACTCTGCGTTGGACTCAGATACCGTAACGATCGCATTTACTGATTGTAACGACAGAGACTTAAGGAATGTCAGCGTGCGGATTTTGATTTCTCGAAGCGCTCGTAACACAAAAGGGAGCGAACGTCTGCGCTGGTAACGTAGTTGGGAGATGTAATGCTCCGTGAGAATAATTGCATTATTGCTCATGAGCCGGGCAAGAAAAATTGCAGGCAAGCAAGAAAACGGTGTATGAAGGTGAAAGTGGATGAGCTGGGTTTTTCGTATGTATCGTATCAAAAGAACCCATCCTAGCCAGTCAAACCAACCAAGGATATCGAATTCATTTCGTAAGGCGACGTCATAGATAGGAATACCCCTTTTTCTATACATACGAAACCACTCCGATAGTCCGGTCGAACGGGGGCAAATAACCTGGTATTCATTGAAGGGCATTTTGCCATTAAGAATGGTATCGATAACTTTGCTTACCCCGCCTGTTGTGCGGGCTTCATGGTAAACAGTGATTTTGACTTCTGATCCCACGGCAGTTTCCACTCTCTTCTCGTTACTACATTTTTCGAGCGACCACGGTGTACCCAAGCGTTAGCTTTGGATAATAAAACAACCTATCTAAAAGTTTGGCAGAAATAAGCAGTGGCGAAAAGAGGAGTTTCATTGGAATTCGAGTTATTGCCCGATTTCCTAACACATCGTACAGCATAGCTCCCATAAGCTGCGCTATGGCCAATATCCCGCCCCCTCGCTCTTGAATCGAAATGGGTTGAAGGTCGTACTGAGACATAAGCGTCTGCAATGCGTACCTTGTGTATCTGAAGTAATCATGTGGCTCTTCATGGAGAGGCCACATTGCTGGGACCGTAGCAATGAAGTGACCTCCCGATTTCAACACTCTACTAATTTCCTTCATAACAGAAAAGGGGTTGACAACGTGCTCAAGAACTTGTGTACACAGGACTGTGTCGAACACAGAGGATTTGAAAGGAAGATGATGGCTGTCGGCACACACGTCTGGCGGTGAAACCGGGTCTGGTCTCAAGTCCGCTCCCAAATGATAAGTCACGTGGTCCTTGAAAAGGTAAGAATATGGCTTCACCCCACAGCCGACATCCAACAGAAGACCCTTGACATAGGGTAAGGTCGATGTCAGGCCGTCAACTATGCTATCGGCTTCGGCACGGAGTGGATCAAAGATACTGCGTTTCAATGTTTGCATTCGATCCCTTCCTTCCCGAAAGAGGGCTTTCCTTGACTATTCATGTTGCGCGATCACCTTTGCGGTTTTCTGGCAACGGCGATTATCTGCCGCTGTCTATGAATAACACTCCACATCGTGCAAATCCCGTCAAAAAGCCAAAGGGGGAGGAGCTTATCAAGCAGGACAACTTTCGGTGGCCAAGCGTGAGTCAATATTCGGACATCCTCGACGACAAATCCCGCTTCAGTGAGAAGGTTCCCAAGATTCTGAGGAGTCCAGGTGTGCAAGTGATGATGTGGGTCCGAGCTGCTGTAGCTTCGATATTTCCTCCAATCATCAATTGGTGTACAGATTACCAATACTCCCTCCGGGCGAAGCACTCGACGCAACTGTTTCAATGATCCAAGGGGATAAGGAACGTGTTCTAGACTGTGGTTCGAAATTGCCACGTCGAACGAATTACTCTTGATCCTCTCGAAAGTGTCGGTTGCCTCAATTTCGTTCCTCGAGCACTCGGTTAAAGCTCGCGGATTGACTTCGATTCCTAGTTTCTTTTTGCACCGGAGGGCTTTTAGCACATATCCGCCGCCGCAGCCAAAATCGAGTACATGATCTGTGTCAGATATGTGTTTTTGGAATTTCCTTGCTTCAATCTTCCCCGTTTTCAGCCCCCATCCTTGTTGCCATTCAAAATAGTGTTCGCCATTTACCCCAAGGTAATGCTTCGACACAGGTACAGGACGGTTTGCAGAACTAGCTGATCCTCTCTTCATCGTGGTTCTTTTGTTTTCAAGACGTTTTCAAAGACAGCTTGGATCTTCCTTCCAATAACGTTCTGATCAAAATGAATTAATGCGCGCGATCGTGCTCGGGAGGCCAATTCACTGCGTTTACTTTCATTCAGGATCAGTTCCCTTAGTCCGTAATACAATGAAAGATGATCGTTGGGCTGGACAAGCAATGCCCCGTCGCCCACAACTTCGGGAATAGAACCCGAGAAGGTGGTAACGACTGGTTTAGCGCAGGCCATGCTTTCAATGAGAACGATACCGAACTGCTCCTGCCAGTATTTGCGAGGTATGCTGGGAAGAGTAAAGATATCCGTCATGTTATGCAAGAGGTGAATCTCTTTGTGCGGGACATATCCAATGAATCGTACGACCTCTTCAAGCTTGAGTTGTCGGATGCGCTGAAAAAGCTCCTTTTCCCTTGGCCCTCGCCCAGCAATAACTACCTTCAGGCGGTTCGCGTCTATTGCAGGATCCATCACCAGTCTTTTCGTGGCATAGATCAGCTCGAATATCCCTTTCGAGGCCCGAATTCTTCCTACAAACAGGATGACAATATCATCTTCGGAAAAACCAAACCGCTGCCTCCATTGAAGCCGTTGCTGAGGCATCGGACGAAATTTTTGGACGTCCACCGCGTTGCCGACAACATAGATTTTCTCTGAATTCACGCCTTCAAGCTCGAGGGCTGCCTTTGCCCGTTCGCTCATGGCCATGAATGCATCAACGCGAGGATAGATTTGAGACTTTAAGTACCGCGCAACTGGTTTATGGTCCCTCGCGAAGGGAATGTTCTCATAGTGGATGGCTATGAGCTTGAAGCCCAATTTCTTTTTGGCCATTGCAGCTTGATAGACAAAGAAGTAAGAGGAGTCTGAAACATGAACAAGATCGAACCCTTTCAATGCACTTTCTAATCCAAACATCCACTGACCCGCTCCCGTCACGTTATCCATCAATCCGAACAATCCGTTTCGTATTGCTCGAGGCATGAATCGAAACATTCCCTCCGGGCTGCGAAGGCGTCGGATCGGAAATGATATTTCCGAGTGATCAAACCAAGGATTATCCGACGAGAAACAGACAAAGTCGAATTCCTTCAGAAGCGGCTCATAGGAAAGTGTCTCTTCTTTCGAAAGATGATGACCACGGACTAACGCGATGCGAGGTTTCATCCTCCTCCTTTTCGAATGATCTTGAAACTTACCTCGACGGATTGTTTTAGCATGTCATTGATTGATCATTGATTGACAGAAAGCGATACGAAGAATGGTGGAAGATGCGTTCAACAACGGTCTCCACATTGCCGTATCTTGCGGGGCATAAATTATCGAATTTTGGCAGCCGGTATTCTTGAGAGGATCCATTCACCGATCGGTGGAGGCAGAATTCTCTCAATGACGTCACGATCCTCGGGGAGAACGCCCTTAATGCTGGTAAACATTGCACCGTATGCCACCACTCCGACGAGAATCTGTAGGCCTACAGGCAAGGGGTCCAACACATAGACAATAATGCCCATCCCTAGCGCTGCAATGAGAGGCTTCGCAAACAATCTACCAAGATTGAGTCGATATCCGAAAACATTGAGTCGAAGAAATGCGCTTACAAAGAGGGTGAACTCGACCAACACTAAAGACAGGCTCGGAATAATGATTCCGTACTGAGGGATCAACAAAACATTGAGGGCAACAACAACGAGTCCTGTAGCGAGAGTTACCATCATGGTGAACCGTTGCTGTCCCACAGCAAGGAGGAAAGAATAGAGAATCCAGTTTGCGTAGCTCAAGAGGTTCGCAACCATCAAAATCTGCAGCGCAGTTACGGCTGGCATGAATGCAGGCGTGAAGAGCAGAAAGATCAGTTTCTCTGCAATAAGGATAGTGCCAAGTGAGAGGGGTATGGCGACAATCAGAATATAGCGCACGGATCCTTCGAGAACAGACGGCAACTTTTCAGCTTTTGCCGAAAACAATTGCGCGAAGAACGGAAACATAACCTGGACGAGTGAACTTGGAATAAGGGTAAGAATGGTGATGAATTTGAACGCTGCACCATAATAAGCAACAAGCTCGTCGCCTTTAAGATACTTCAAAAGAGTAAGTGTTAGATACATATACATAACGATTCCAGCAGAACTTAGTGCAACTGGAACTCCTTCCCGTGCCAACCGGGTCCAGAGCCGTGTGTCGATGGTGCTACGGCTTAAGCCAAGAGCTCTGCGCGCAGCGCGTGCCACGACGGCCAAGTAAAGGAGGTTAACAATGAGTGTCCCCAGGAGGAATTCAAAGAGGGTTCCCCCTAAACCGAGGATGATGACAGCTGCAAGAGAGGAAAACGTTTCGGAGAAGACTGTCAAAAGGGAAACGCTCGTCATTTTTCTGTACGCTTGAAACGCTGCGGCAAAAAGGGCTGAAAACGAGTTTGTTCCGAGAATGAGAAAGGAGAAGAACAAAGTCCAATTCGTCAGGGGATCAAACTCTGAAATGAATGTAACCAGCGCAACCACAGCGCCTGAACCCAACAGAAGGACCACTTTGATCAAAGAACTGTTGAGAAGGTAAGAAGAGGCTCGGGATGGGTTGGCAGACACATCGCGGGTGAGGATCTGGGGTAATCCAAGATCGAACAACACACTAAACATGGTAACAAAATACGTGGCGAAAATGTATACTCCGAATTGATCAACCCCAAGAAAGACGGCGATGAACTTCAGTCTGACCAGCGCCACTATGAGACTGAAAATCTTTGCTCCAAGAAGAGCTAACGAATCGAAACCTATTTTTCTTGCTTCAGAGCTCACTGTTCGTACGAGGTATATCTGATCCTCTCCTTACATATCTCCAGTGTCAATTTGCAAATAAACCTTCGCCAAGTGGGATCATCATCAAATTATACCACAAGACGACTGCTGGTCTCACACCGTTCCCTGCGTTGTGCACCACGAACAGTCTATTTTGCCGAGACATTGGCAATTGAGTAACCACTATCGATGGCTGACCAATAAACCCTTCCATCTATTCTGTGTGCAGAGACTTTGAAGACGGACCAAAATCTTTCTGTGCCGCTAACTGAATCAAGAAGAGTTGGGGCGATCATGGAATATTGTTTAAGATTTGCAGCAGGTATGCTGGCTATGTATTCCCAAGTTTCTGACTCGTCTCCTCTTGTGGGATTTCCGTTGCTATTCAGGCTTGAGAATCTTCTCCATACTGCATAGTGATGAATTCGTTGCTTGGCTTTTGGGATGTCCTGCGAACTTCTTGCCCAGACGAGACGAACTTGTCTTCCATGATCGTCAGGCACATCCTCGATCGCACATATTATGGGAGCCTGAAGCTCTCCAGAGGAGATCCCTGAAAGGGAAACGTCACCAAGGACTGTTTTCCGGTTGGCCACATAGAGTAAGAGCTGGGACTTAAAGGTCCCAAGTCTGATCGGTTCGAACTTGACCTGAATACTCTTTGTGGCGAACGGGGGTATTGCTATAGTGGGCTGGGTTATTGAAAACGCAATTGCCGGAGGAATCAAGATTCCAACAACAGCAACGGTATCTTCTGTTGCCATGTTCTTAATTCTAATGTTTGCAGTGACAGATTTTCGGATGCGGACCTGTCCAAAATCGATTTCTTTTGGAGCATAAACCAAGCTTTCCTTGTGAACAAGGGGAGGCGGTGTTCCTTTCGTAATCCGAATTTCATCGAGCACTCCTTTAAAGTATTCATACCCCGGGTAAACCCCCCATCTTCCAATCTCAAGAGGGGCATTACTCCGAAGAGCATAAGGAAAATGATCATCAACAGGAGATGCGGCGAGAACTCCATCAACGTACAAGAACAGTTTGCGACGTTCTCTATCCCTTACGAATACAACGTGGTGCCAGCGTCCGTCGTTGTACGTATTTGTGCTTGTCACTGTTAACAGGGTGTCAGGAGGATTTCCATCTCCCCGGTTACCGATTTGGCCCTGAACGCGACCGTGAAAAAGTCTAAGGAGATATCCAGGAACTGGAGCCAGACCTTTACGCACAATGGTATGTCCGCCCGTTCCTTTCGAATTAAACCACGCCTCGATTGTGAAGCTCTCGCTTGAATCAAAACTTAGTGCCTGGTTCCTTGGATTCTGAACCTTAATGAAATCATTCATTCCATCAAAACGTCGTCCAAATCCGACAATACCGGGGACAATTGATGTTCCGACGGCCTCTCCATGATTCCGAAAAGAAGAGAAATCAATGACGAGCGACCCCTCCTCGTTGTCAAAACTCCAATAAGCAACTACCGTGGAGTCTAATGAGACTTGAGGATGAAGAGTCTCAAATTGTGGATAGAGGGACAGCATCATTGAATAGAGCGTGAGGATACCCCCAAGCGGTTGCATATTTCCTCCGTATGTTATTAGAGATTTTCCTCCCAACGCAGCGTATTGAACAATGAATCCTCAAGTACTGAGGCGCTGTTGAGTTATCGCGTCTTCATTCCAAGATTGTAGTGACTTTTGACGGCGCGAAACCATCCCCACGCAATCCTCCCCAGCATTCCTACCGGTATCGTCAACCAGTGATATGGTTTTGCATACCTCCAGAGCAACCGCAGATTGCTCTTCAGTTTGTTCCAGTTCTTGAACCACGAGAAATGCCCGCCAACGCTTACCGAGACCTTATGCCAAACTTTCGCTTTGGGTTGAAACACCAAACGGTAGCCGGCTCGACGGGCACGCAAACACCAGTCGACATCCTCACCGTACATAAAAAATCGCTCGTCGAAAAGTCCAATCTCCTCAATCACCTCCCGCTTGGCGAGAATGCAGCAGCCTGTGAGGTAATCAACATCTTTCACGATATCATGCTGCCTACGATCCATCTCACGGATCCCTTCGTGGGCAATCCAGCCCGACCACCAGTGAATCCTCCCCCCAGCAAACCAGATCCGCTGCGGGTCAGTATAATAGAGCACCTTAGCCCCAACCATGCCGATGCTTGGGTCCGACTCTGCAGTTCGGATCAATTCGTCGAGAACCATCGCGTCAACGACCGTGTCATTATTCAGCACAAGCACGTACTCTGCGCCCCGCTCAAGAGCGTGTCGAATTCCAACATTGTTTCCGCCCGCAAATCTTACGTTCACGGAGTTTTCAATGAGCTCCACGGACGGAAACTGGGAACGGAAAGCTTCGACCGACCCATCCGATGAAGCATTGTCGACAACAAGAACGCGTGCATTGCTATAATGGACCTTTTGCAGAGACGACAGACATTCGAGCGTATCGGCCTTGCCATTCCAATTTACGAGAATCACATAGACTAATGGATGTTCTTCTGCCATGCATTCATTTCTTTCGAGCGATCACCAACAGTCCGCCACCAGATTTGTTGTTGGAGACGTAATCCAATGTCATAAGAAGAAGGGTCAGGGGTAATGTGAGAATGTAATAGATCGGCAGCAGAAAGAAGAATGCCTTGTTTTTGTTCAAAAGGAGAAGAGGAAGCTTGATTCCCAAGACCCATGCAGAATATCCCCATTGCCCGTATGTGAAGCGCAATCTCTCAATTGCCAATCCTGCCTCTTCTAACTTTGCCTTGAGCTCTTCTGGAGCATATCCATAGCGTACGTGCTCGCCGATGAAACTCTCGTGCACAATTGCCTCGCCGCTCCTGCCACTAAGATTGGCGGGAGTGTTCACAAGGAGCACGCCGCCGCCTCGCAGAGATCGCGCCAAATTGCCAAAGACCCGCCGGTCGTCCTCAATATGTTCCATAACATCCACCGAGAGAACGAGATCAAATTCTTCTCGATGTTGAAGTTCGCCCAGATCATGCACTTCGCATTTCACGTTCTGAAGTCCGACCTTTTGAAAGAAGTCTACAGAGTCTTTGATCTCGGCTTCTTTAACGTCCACTGCAACAATGCTTGCATGGGGGAAGCGTCGTGCGAGGTAGTATGCATATTGTCCGAAACCGCTCCCCGCATCGAGGATTCGGCGCGGTGGAGTGGAGGTTCGCATCAATGTCCGCAGCTCGCGTTTGACATACCACTCGCGGAGAAACAGGATTCCAAGAGCTGTATAGAACATCCGTCGCCGGGAGGGACTCGTCCCAACGAAGTCGGCGAGAACCTTTTTTATCGGATCATAGTCCATCGTTCAGTGCAACGTCTATTCCTGTCATCGTGCAAAATCCTCGATAACTCCGACAAAATGCTCCCAGGAGTATTTTGTCTTTTCGATTCTGACATTTGAAACAAACTCATTCTCCTTTTGCTCTCGATAGAAACGAACAACGGCCTCCGCTAATCGTTGAGGATCCTCGGGGGGAACAAGTAATCCTGTTTTCCCATCGAGAACAACCTCGGGCAAGCCACCAACATTCGTGGCAATGACTGGCCTGTCGAATTGATAGGCGATCTGAACGATCCCACTCTGCGTTGCCGAGCTATACGGCAGTACAACAGCATCGCACGCCGAAAAATAGAGTTTCACCTGGTCGTTCGGGACGTAGTCGGAGTTCACCATGACGTCATTCTCGAGACTCAAGTCGCGGATCAAGGTTCGGTATGATGATTCATCATCATAGAATTCGCCCACAACAAGAAGTTTCACTTTTAGCTCCTTGAGGATGAGCGGCATCGCGCGCAATAATGTTTGCAAACCTTTGTATCGGCGAACATATCCAAAGAAAAGAATGATCCTCTCGTTATTCAATCCAAGACTGCGTCGGGCTTCGTTCT
This sequence comes from Bacteroidota bacterium, assembly GCA_035559595.1. GTDB lineage: Bacteria > Bacteroidota > Ignavibacteria > UBA10030 > UBA10030 > DATMBF01. Next base: position 160,553 of record DATMBF010000048.1, read on the forward strand.
TTGGGATGGCTTCCCCGAAGATCTCGTAAATCGGATGATGGGCAAAACGCCAGGTTGCTGCGGGCCAAAACGAAAGAAGGTCCCGCTGAACCGAGCTCGACTGCACGAGGAAAAAGTCAACTGCCTTGAAAGCGTACCGTGTAAAGAAAACATCGCCGGGACGATGTTCATGGGGAATGACATTGTCACAAATGAAAAGTACCTTTGCGCCGGTTTTCTTCTTCACATGACGACTGATGAACCCAAAGCAGGGGCCGAAGAAGGGAAGCCAGTACTTGAAAATGAGGAGATCGGGCTTCTTTGCCGCAATTCTTTTTGCTGTAGACAGCCATGTCAGCGGATTGATGCTATCGATGAGCTGCTCGGACGGAATTGCCGCATCGGCTCCACGTTGCTCTTCTTGAGACTTGCCCGGGAACAGGAGCTTCGGATATTGGCGGGAGAAGGTGACAACATCCACGTGGTGTCGCTTGCTCAAATGGCGATACAAAAGCGCCATATAGTGTGCGATACCACCGCGAAGCGGATATGCAGTTCCGACAAGAACGATGTTCATGCAAATTCAGGGATTGGAGGAATCCTGACGGCGGTGCGTACACCAGCGCAGGTCAATGAGACCTCAACAGTTGTTCGCACGCATCAACCACGCGCTGTGGAGAAAGGTACTCCATACATCGATACTCGGGGTTCTGACAGGAGGGGAGATAGAAGCACTGACAGGGGAGTTCCGGTTCAATAATCGTTCCCAGCCCGTACAGCTCAAACTCATGCCTGTTGAAGATATTGTTCAGCAGCACAACCTTCTTTCCCCTTCCGATAGCAATGTGGAGCGCCATGGTTACTCCGGTCACCACAAGGTCACATTGATCCACGAGGTTAATAAACTGCTTCAGGGGAAAATGCCCGAGATACTTCACGCCAGCCGCTTTTGCGACTCGTACGTTCCGCTTGTGTTCCTCTTCGCCTCCAAGCAAAACAACTTCGTATCCTTTGCGTTTCAGCGCTTTTGCAACCGATACCCAATTCTTCTCGTCCCAGAGACGGGAAATCCATCGCTCGCCGCAGCCGGTATTCAAACCGACAATCTTCTTTTTCTTGTTAAGCCGCCAGCGAGGAGCGTTGTCTGCAAAATTGTCGAGAATGTACCGCTCCCCGTTGAACCGAAACCCGCAGATCTCAAAGGTCTCTTCGAGATAGCTTTTCGTATTTGATTTGTTGAGATCGTCGAATATCCCTGTTAGATATTTCGATTCGGCGGCTGTATCGGCAGGAGCGATAATGCCATCCTTGAGGATAAATCCGCGTTTCTCCTTGGCCTGAATCTGACTTGCGAGTGCACAGGCTTCTCTGTCTTTATCAAGATTATAAAGAAGATCGAACGGGATTGAGCGGAGTGAAATGATATTCCGGAGAGAAAACGCGAGGGGCTCGTCAACCGCCTTTGGAAGAACCTCAGGGGTATGCGTTATCCAGAATACCCTGCTGCGCGGGAAATCCTGTTTGATCCTCTGGATGAGTGGTGTCGTGCGTATAACATCTCCAATAGCGCCAAGCTTAATTACGAGAACGCGCTTATCGGTCGGATCATAAAACTTGCAGTCAACGCCCGCCTCATCGACGCAATGGACGCCGTGTTCCTTGTGAGGCTGGCAAGGCACGTCGCCCCGGAAATGACGGCAGTCTGTCTTGAGGGGAATCATCGGCGGACCTCGAGAACACGTATTTCTCTGCTCGTGCCGGGAAAGTAGGTCAAAACCTCTCGAAGTCCCAATTGCTCAACAAGACGACTGTCCTGAAGCAACGGAACGAGCTGCGGGCGAAAGACCCTGGTGACACCCTGATGGAGGACCAAATATCGGGCGCGGCCGGCCCGGAAAAGGGCAAGAAGCGTATCGAGAGGCTCGTTAGGGATCATTTCGAATCGTCCGCCTGCATAGAATGCCGTGTAAGGTTTCCGATCCCAGAGAACGTCGGTGCGTTGAGTAACGGATTGGAGCGCGCGGCCTGTTTCTCTCATTTCGGGAAACTCTTCGTCGGGCTGTGCTGCAATCCTGATGGTGGGCAGGAAACTGAGCAGCGTGACGGCTGTGAGAAGCAATCCGCTCCACCACCATTTAGCCTTCTGAATGGCAAGCATGGCAAAAATGGCCAGGAAGGGGAAATACTGAAGGACAAACCGTTCAGATGGATTGAGTCCGAAGAGCGGAACCAGGAGAAACATTGCAAGACCTGCAAGAAGAGCATTGCGGTATCGATATATCCCGACAAGACTGACGACAACCAGGGGGAAACCGCCGTATTTGAAGAGGCGAACACTATATTCCCAAAAGCGCCAGGGATAGTTTTGGATTGCTGATTTCACAGCCTCACTCATGCTCGTTTCAACTTCCATCCGTTCTCGCGCAACATTGGCTTTCCAGTCTTTCTCCCATACACGAATGTTCATCGATTTCGGAGTAAGTGTCCACGTTCCTGTCTCTACTCTTAAATGCAGAACGTAGGGGATTGCAAACACGGCAAATCCGATTGCTCCCCAGAGGAGCGGTTTGAATTGTTTTTGGAACAGAAGGATCAACATGAGGAGTCCAAAAAAAACCAGGGCCTCCGGTCGAATGAGGTACGCGATTCCGCCTGCCAAACCGAACGGTACCATCCGTCCGTAGACGTACAGCGCGAATGCTGAAACTGCAAAGAACAGATATGCGCTTTCCGACATCGAGATGGCTCCGTAGCGAATCATCAGTGGGTTGAAGGTCACCACGAGAACCGCTGCGAAGGCGAGACCGGGCTTCAAGAACTTCTTGGAAAGGTAGTAGAATGGGATCGGCAGGAGGCTCCCGAAAACAAGAGAAACCGTTTGAGCTGCACGAACACCGTCGGAAACAAAGAGGCGGACAGCTTCGATGAGCATCGGGTAGCCCGGTGGGAAGACCCATCGCCATGCCTCATCACGAAAGAAGTTAATGTAGTATGCGCCGTCCCACGTGACGAATTCGAGATCATCAAGAAGAGAATAGCGGGCGACAAAAGCGAGGATGACGATACCGCCAAGGACATTCCGCTCCATCTCGCGGGGTAAGCGAGCTCGCGATTGTGCGTTGGATGGTTGCTTCATGGTGAAATTGACTACTTCAGCACATCCCGGATGGAGTAGGTCTGCTCATCCCGTTCTTGGCGGCTGATCATCTCCCCCAACAATCCGATCGAGATAAACTGGATTCCGATAATAATGAACAGGAATCCCACCAAAAAGAGAGGACGATTGCTCAATGACGTGCGCCCCAGCAACCACTCGATGGAGAGGTAGATGTCGATCCCGGCCCCAATGATGAACGAGATGATTCCCCAGACGCCAAAGAGGTGTAATGGCCGGCGAATGTATCGGGTTGTAAACAGCACGGTCAGCAAATCGAGGAATCCCTTAAAGAATCTGCTTATACCGAACTTCGTGTGGCCGTATTTCCTTGCGTGGTGGCGGACGACCTTTTCACCAACGCGGTAGCCGGCCCAGTGAGCGAGAACCGGTATGTAGCGGTGGAGTTCCCCGTACACGTTGATCTCTTTAACAACTTCCTTTCGATAAGCTTTCAGTCCGCAGTTGAAATCGTGAATTGGAATGCCGGTGAGTTTTCCGGTGACAAAGTTGAAAAAGCGGGAGGGAATCGTTTTCGTCAGCGGATCGTTTCGTTTCTTCTTCCAGCCCGAGATCAGGTCATAGTTATCCCCCAGTGCTTCGACTAGTCCCGGGATCTCTTCGGGATCATCCTGCAAATCGGCATCGAGGGTGACCACGTATTGCCCCTGTGCTTCCTTGAATCCCACTGAGAGAGCGGCCGATTTGCCGAAATTCCGGCGGAAGCGGATGACCTTGACGTTTGAATACTTCTCCTGGATCTGCGTCAATACCCTGAACGAATCGTCTGTGCTGCCGTCATCGACGAAAATAACTTCGAAGGGTTTGCCGGCATGCTTCAAAACATCTTGAAGCTTTGCGAACAGTTCGGGGATGGACTCTGCCTCGTTATAGAGTGGTACGACCACCGAGAGAACAATGCCGCGTGTTCGCTTTGCGTTGGTGGGGGATTTGATATGTTGAGCTTTCTTAAGGGTCGGCATTGGGATGCGAGGTGATGAAACCTCTTGTGTTGCGAGCAAAGTAAGAGAAAATGGAGGGAAATGCAACAAACCTGAGGAAGGTGGAGTCCGTCTTCACAAGGTCCGCTGTCGAACGAGAGGTCAATGTTCCCTCGCACTGGAGGAACACAACTTCATTGAAATTCGCAACCCCCTTCGCTATATTATCGAAGTTCATTCGTGAGTTGCCCGGCTCGTTCGATGCATGATTACGCCAAAAAAATCTCTCGGACAGAATTTCCTGCGGGACGACAATGTTGCGCGGAAGATTGTCCAGCATCTGCATCTGAACCCTGCCGATATCGTCCTCGAAATCGGGCCGGGATCGGGAATGCTGACGAAGTATCTCGTTGGAAAATGCCGGAGACTGATCGGCGTTGAGATTGACCAAAGAGCAGTTGATCTGCTGAGAGAAACAGTAGGGGAGGATATGGAGATTCTTGCTCAAGATATTCGCACCGTTAATCTCCGGGAGGTTGGCCGTGAGAGTGCAACTCCCCTCCGTGTTGTTGGCAACATTCCGTATTACATCACGAGCGAGATTCTCTTCTGGCTCTTCGAGCATCGCGAGGTTGTCCAGGATGCGACACTGATGATGCAGATCGAGGTCGCGCGAAGACTCAACGCCAAACCGAGAACGAAAGAGTATGGCATTCTCTCCGTTGCGTCGCAATTCTATGCCGAACCCCGGTTGTTGTTTAAGGTTTCACCAAATTCTTTTTTTCCGCCTCCCGAAGTGGAGTCTGCCGTCGTCAACCTTGTTTTTAAGAAGACCGTACCGGATTGTGACAGAGAATTGTTCCATATCGTTGTGCGATCAACATTTGGAAAAAGGCGGAAAACGCTGAGAAATGGACTGAAATACCTGGGCATCGAAGAGGCGAAACTCGATAAACTTCATTTTGACCTCTCGCGACGTCCCGAAGAGCTCTCCGTACAGGATTTTGTAACGCTGACGCAGGAGCTTAGTAGTTGGCGTATAGCAGTTGAAGATGATAGATCGTTGGAATCAAAACGTGACTGACCGTGATAAACATCCAGAGTCGGTAAGCAGCGAACACGAGGAACCTCGTTACCTCATCGAAGTTGACGATGAGTTGATGGCCGATATCGAGGATCTCGTCAAATCCCGATCCGACTACTTGCTCCTGAATATCCTGCAAGATCTCCACGCCGGTGACATTGCGCACATTATCAACGGGTTGGAGGTGGAGGACGGGGAGTACGTTTTCGGCTTACTGCCGGACGACCTGGCAAGCGACGTCCTGTTGGATCTGGATGAAGTGCACCGCGAGCATCTTCTGTCCAGATTACCGGAGGAACGTCTTCGGTCCATCGTCAAGGAAATGGATTCCGATGATGCTGCGGATATTGTCGGCCAGCTCTCCGAGGACAAAGCGGAAGAGATTCTGGAAACGATGGATGTGCAGGACTCCTCCAACGTTGAGGAACTCCTGCGGTATGACGAAAGTACGGCGGGCGGAATCATGGCCAAAGAGATTGCCGTGGTTCACCGCAACGACACTGTCAAAAAAGCAATCAAAGAAGTGCGGCGAATGGCCAAGCTCACAACGCATGTCTATAACGTGTACGTTGTCGATGACCACGGAATTCTCGTCGGTACCGTTCCGATTCAGAATCTACTTCTCCACGCGCCGAACAAGAGAATGTACAAGATCATGGATCCGGAGCCGATTAGCGTTACCACCGATGTCGATCAGGAGGAAGTTGCGCAGATCTTCAAGAAACACGATATCGTTTCACTGCCCGTCACCGATACGGCTGGCAAGCTCCTCGGTCGGATCACTGTTGACGACGTTGTTGATGTGTTGGAAGAAGAACATGAGGAAGATGTGGCGCGAATGGTGGGGTCGGCGGCGGAAGAAATGGAGCGTCGTTCGCCAGCCCAGATCGCCGCTCTGCGCTTGCCGTGGGTGCTTATTACTCTTCTCCTGCAAATGGTTGCAGGTGTTGTGGTTCACCGTTTCAATCAAACCCTCTCGCAGGTTATTCTCTTGGCCTCGTTCATGCCGATTATCTCCGCACTCTCAGGAAACACCGGGCTCCAGTCGGCGGCGGTCGTCGTGCGTGGACTCGCGACCGGACACATCCAGCTCAATCGATGGTGGCAGCCTATTGTCCGCCAGTTTCAGATAACACTCATCATCGGGGCAGTCTGCGGAATTGTCCTGGGGATTGTCGGGGCATACTGGCATGGGAAGGCACTTTTCGGCGTTGTTGTCGGTGTTTCCATGTTTCTCTCTATCAATATTTCAGGTTTTGTGGGAACCGCAACGCCAATGGTCTCAAAGAGTCTCGGCTTCGACCCTGCCATCACGGCCGGTCCGTTTGAAACCGCCTTCCAGGACATTGTGGGAATCACCATTTTCCTCTCGATTGCGACGCTTCTCCTCCACTGGCTGTAGATTCCGGCCCTTCCACGTCAAATGAACCTTCGAAAATCTCTGTCAGCTCTTGCCCCTGCAGATTTTGTCACTATCTCTTTCTTTCTCTTTCTTACCGCCTTGAACATTGCGTTTCACGCGCGTGTGAACGAATGGCTCCTGCTGGTTGTTGTCAATCTGATTGTTGTCGGGGCGATTGTTTGGCTTGCGAACGCGGCCGAGCGAAAACAAACTCGACTCCTCATTGGCCTGCATCGTTGGTATCTCTATGTTGCGGTGTTAAGCGTCTTCAAAGAGCTCTATCTTATGGTTCATCCCATTCATCCGATCGATTATGACGAGCTTTTCATAGCCATTGATCGATGGATGTTTGGTGTCGATCCCACAGTGTGGATGTCGCAATTCATCAATCCCATCCTTACCGAACTGCTTCAGCTTGCCTATTTTGCGTACTACATCATCTTTATTATTCTCGGGGTGGAGCTGTACAGACATTATCCAATCCAGACCTTCGACCATGCAGCGTTCATGATTGTCTATGGGTTCTACCTCTCATACGTCGGCTACTTCATGCTTCCTGCTGTCGGGCCGAGGTTCACGCTGCACGATTTCGCAATGATGGATGCAGAGTTGCCAGGGATGTTCATTGCGGAATATTTGCGAGCGTTTATCAATTGGGCGGAGTCGATCCCCCGTAACGTCCCGAATCCCGCCGACTACGTACAGCGAGATGTCTTTCCAAGTGGTCACACGCAATTGGCATTGGTTGTCACATGGCTGGCGTTCATCCATCGCACGAAGAAACGATGGATCATCGCTGTCATTACCGCCTTGATGATTATCGGTACAGTGTACCTCCGCTACCATTACGTGATCGATCTCGTCGGCGGAGTCATCTTCTTTCTCGTAACAATCTGGACAGGAAGCAGGCTCGAGTCATGGTGGGATCGAGCAAGAAAACAACTTCCTGCATGATTGAGGTACCGCGTGGTCGATGGGGCGGCCGATCAGCAGATCGGCGAACATGGCATGAAGATCTGTATCAGCCCGCGCAGGTGCAGGCGCCAATGACCAGATCGGCGGTCACTGCATAAAAACCCCCTCATTGCCTTTCGACGAAAATTCGAGTAGCTTTGCACGCCTTTGAATCAAGCTTCCATATCACAGGATGAAAGGCTTGTCGTTGATGGCCGCTCCGGGAATGTGCATTTGATGGCTTGAGACGGACATTCATTTCGTGACTGCAGACTTACCACACACTCCTCAAGTACTACACGGCGTTAAAGAATACGCAACGAGTCGGCCCCGTGTGCTCGGCTGGCTCCGCAGCGCCGCTCTTCTGGATGGCGACTGGGGGACGAGCATCGCCTACGTCCTTGGTATCAGTTTCGCCCTGTCCGGTTACAGCAGCTTCTGGTTTCTCATGCTGATGCTGGGGTTCACGGCGCTTATTGCGTTCAACTACGCCCACATCTGCCGTCTTTATCCGAACGGCGGTGGCGTCTATACCTCGGTCTATCATCGTTCAAAGACCCTCGCGGTCGTTGGTGCTTTGCTCCTTACGGCAGATTATGTCATTACTGTCGCACTCTCAGTTCTCGACGCGTTCCATTATCTCAGATTCGGGAGTCCCGAAATCTGGGCCATTGGCACCATTCTCGGGCTTGGTGTTCTCAACTGGTACGGTCCACGTCATAGCGGAGGCTTTGCAGTCATCATTTCGTCGGTCACGATCGTGACATTTCTCACTATCATTTTTGCGTCGGCGCCACAGTCACTGACAAGGGCTGTGATTATTCCCCCAACCGGCGGGATTCTTGAGGATTGGTCACAGTTTGTCGGCATCATCCTCGCCATCTCCGGCATTGAAGCGATTTCGAACATGACCGGATTGATGAAGAATCCCGGCCGCGATTCGGGCCGTGCAATCTTCTCTGTCCTTTCAAAAGTTGTGATTGCAACGGTTTTCCTCGGTCTCGCAATGCATGCCATTCCTGGCTTGACCGGCCATACAGAGGATATGGTGAGATACCTTGGCGAGTATTACGTTGGCGACTGGTTCGGATGGGTTGTCGCAATCGCTCTCGGTTTCCTTTTGATCTCCGCCGGTAACACGGCAATGAACGGCCTGGTCTCCGTGCAGTTTCTAATGTCGGTCGATCGTGAGCTCCCGACAGAGCTTCGCCGACTCAACCGCTACGGAGTTCCTGTGACGCCTCTTCTGGTGGCCACGGCTGCCCCTGTCATTGTTCTCTTTTTTGTTCATGATGTTCTCACCCTGGCGCAGCTCTACGCGATTGGCGTTGTCGGTGCTATACTTATCAATGTTGGTTCTACCGCAACAGATTATTCACTCCCTCTCGGTACCCATATGCGTCGCCTCATGTTGGTCTCTGCCGTCTTTCTGTTCTTGATTGAGGTCTCCATTGCCGTGCAAAAGCCTTCTGCGGCCATCTTTGCTTCCGTGGTATTGGTTGTGGGACTTGGAGCACGTTTTCTCGCTAAGCGTACGTATGGGGCTGTGCCTTTGCCCGAGGTTCTGCCGCCGCCCAGCAGAATACGTCGGCGGGTGCGCCGTCGCGTTCCTTCGACACGGTTCCTTGTTGCTGTCAAAGAGACATCGGAACGCCTGTTAAAGTTCGCCGTTGAAGAGGCAAAAGCGCGAAACGCCTTGCTTGTCATCTTGCGTGTACGTGAAATTGCCGTGGATGCGTTGCCGGGTAAACTTGAACTACAGAGCAACGGCATTGAACAACGTATTGAAGAGCTCTGCCAGCGATCAGGCATCGATTATGAAATTGTGACGATCCCCAGCTATGAAGTTGGTTACACGATCGCCGAGCAGGCGGCAACGTTTGGCGTCGAACGAGTCATTCTCGGTGCAACTCACCGCGGGGTTCTGGAGAATGCCCTGAAGGGAAATGTGATCCGATCCGTCAGTCAACTGCTTCCTGAAGAAGTACAACTGATCATCTATGGTGGATGAAATGCTGAATCTCGGAGAACAGGAATGAGCGAACAAAAGCCTCACCTTGCGCGAGAACTCGGGTTTCGTGAGGGCTTTGCCATTCACGTTGGAAGCATCATCGGCTCGGGGATTTTCATCGTTCCCGCAACGATGGCGGGACATCTGCCGGCGTTTGGACCCCTCCTTCTCGTATGGATTCTTTCAGGAGGTCTCACTCTGTTTGGGGCATTGAGTCTCGCAGAGCTGAGCGCCATTCTTCCCCAGGCGGGGGGACCATATGTGTATCTTCGCCACAGTTTTGGGAGATTGCTCGCATTTCTGTTTAGCTGGAACGACTTCTTTATCAACAAGGCAGGGTCGGCGGCGGCACTTGCGGTCGGGTTTGCTACCTACCTTGGTCACTTCGTTCCCGCAACAAGCCCTGAGAATGCATTCTATGTTGCCAGCTATTCTCTCCTCGGGCAGCCAATGGAGTTTTCGTTCGGGTGGACACAGATTACCGCCATTGCCGTCATCGTTTTGGTAACGTTCTTCAATGTTCGTGGCGTGAAGTTCGGGGGATGGGTAATGAACATCTTTACTGCTGCGAAACTCATGGCGTTGGTCGGACTCATCGCAGCAGTGGTAGTGTCCGGCAGAGGGAGCTGGTCGAACATTCAGCCATGGTGGCCGGAGCAATGGGAGGCAGGAATGTTCTCGGCATTCGGCGTAGCGATGATTTCCGCCCTTTGGGCGTACGACGGTTGGATCAGTGTTACGTTGAACACCGGAGAGTTCCGGAATCCTCAACGCGAAGTACCGCTTTCGCTCATCCTTGGCACGGTCACGGTCATCGCTGTCTATCTCGCGGCAAATCTTGCCTACGCGTCTGTTATTCCACTCAGCGACATGCCTGCGTCTTCCCGCATCGCCGCAGATGTTGCGAAGGTTGTTCTCGGCCCGATCGGAGCTTCACTCATCGTCATCGGAATCATGTCTTCAATGTTCGGCACGACAAATGCACAGTTGCTCACCGGGCCGCGATCTCTCTATGCCGCAGGCACCGATGGAACGTTTTCCAGGAAGTTCGGAGAAATTCATCCACGTTTTCGGACTCCTTACGTTGCTATTCTCACTCTGGGGATTTGGGGAGCCATCCTCACGCTGAGCGGCACGTACGATCAAATCGCGGCGTATGTCGTGTTCGGTTCGTGGGCGTTTTATGCGCTGACGGCTCTGTGTGTGATTATCCTCCGCCGTAAGATGCCCGACGCCAAACGCCCATACAAAGCGTGGGCTTATCCGTACGGAACGCTGCTGTTTGTTGGGATTGCAGGTTGGTTTATCTTCAATACGCTCGTTGAAGACACGCGGAACGCGATCGTTGGGATTGGGCTACTCGCACTTGGAATACCGTTCTATTACTACTGGCGGAACAAAAACAGGAGTGTCGCTTCAGAGGAGTAGGGGGGTCGGGGAATTCGGGCTCTCTTCCTCCCGCTTCTCCACGTGCCCCGGTTGGCGGAGAATTGCGACGAGGGTTCTGTCATCCAAGGGTCTCCCCAGTGCGCTGAAGGCCTGAACATCCAGAAGGATTTGCTCTGTAATCTCCTTCGGGCTCCTCCCCCGGTTTTCGATAAGAGTGCTAGCCAGGCGTTCCTCGCCGTAGAATTCCCCCTGTTCGTTGCAGGCTTCCGTGATACCATCGGTATAGAGAAGAAGGATATCCCCGGCTTGCATGAGAATACCTTCCGTTTTGAAGATCTCATCACGGAATGGGCCGAGGATCTGACCTGTCGCCTCAAGGTGTTCCACTTCCGTTGCTCCAGCGCGAAGAAGGAGAGGATTATGATGACCACAGTTTGCGTAGATGACGAGGCCATTTGTTCCCTCGGTTAATTCAGCGTAGAAGAGGGTGATGAAGTGATCGTTGGCGAAAGTCCGATGTAAGAGTTTGTTCACTTGGGAGAGGAGAACGCTGATTTTCGACTGGTATTGGAACCCCAGCCGAAGGGCCCCGGAAACGTAGAGTGCTTCGACGGCTGCAGCTATTCCTTTGCTTGTTGCATCGCCGATGACCACGCCCAATCGCTCATTGTCACCTTCCACAGTCAAATAGTCAAAAAAATCACCACCAACGATACGGTCAGGAACGGAGACACCGTAAAGATCATATGAGTGAAACTGGAGTGCGCTCCGAGGAAGAATCCGTGCCTGGATTTCGCCCGCCTTGTCGAGATCACGCTCGAACACGTTCTTCGTATCTTCGATGGTGTTGCTGCGAAGAAGGGCATTAAGGGAGGCTCCGATAATATTCAGGGTCGCCTTCACATTTTCACCAAGTTCGTCTACACTGAATGCTAATATGTACTGATACAGTGTATCTCCTTTCCACCGGATTTTCTTCCCGACGCCGGTTGCTGAATATTTGAGAATTCCTTTCTTGCGAAGATACTTGATCTCCTCGATACGAAGCACTGTGTGAAGCCTTGTCAACTCGAGGAAGATCGGATAATCGCTCACGCGAAGCCGGTAATTCGCTTTCACCGGCTCGATTGCTCCCGTCTGATGGACCAGGTGATAACTCCCGGTGTCGGAAAAGAATTTCCAAATACGTCCACCGTGGATGCCGATTTCTTCGTTTTTGACTACTTCTTGGAGGACGTGCTTCAAGAGCGTCTCTTCATTCTCAAACGTTTGAGAAACGAGAGTATCTATAGTATGGTACAGTTTTCTGAGATTCACTGAGCTTCCAGGGATAAAAGGATTGAGAATTCTGTTTGTGCGATTTAATTAAGAAGAGAGTTCGGTCTCGCGGCCTTCGTCCCCACGGTTCACCGTTACTTCACAACATGCACGATGAGCCCTGAAGAGAAGGGAGGAAAAGCAGAGATTTACCCCCCATGTTCAATCGAATTTCAACGAGTCGGCAAGGTCATCGACAGCTTTCCGCTCGACCCTCCAAACGTCGTTTCGTTGCTGTTGTCTTACCGCAAGTTCATGCAGATGTCGATGATATGATGTATTTGCGGCAGCGACCGCTTTCTTGAGCAGTGGCACCTGGATTGAAGTAACTTCCCTTAACGGGCAGTGTATTACGAGGGACCTTCCATCAATAATTGCCTCTCTCGGTGACTGAGAACTTTTGAGGTTCAACGTATTCCACTCGTTCTCGAACGTAGCTCCCCATGCCTGTGAAGGATGGTCCGAGAGGTCGAAATAGACTTGATAGACCGGTATTGCCGCATCGATTCCCCGGAGCCGTTTCTCCGTTTTGCGGGTCTTTTCCCGGTTGAGAGAAATCATACGAATAGTAGGGGTCGAATCCGTGGGTGTGGCGTTTTCCGTTATCGTCATGTTGTTCACCTTGTGTAAGTGCCTCGTTGCATTTCTTGGTGGCGTGGATTCTTGAATTTCGGACTGCCTATCCGCTTTCTCCACCGTCATCTCGCCAGAGCGACCATTCGGAAACATTTGGGCCTGTCGGGATAGGAGGAGAGTTCTCGCCGATGGTCTCGTGGGGTGATTCTTGTTCCTGCTGGTGATTCTTCTGGCACGTTCTCGACTGTTTATTGGTCGTGTTTTGTACGTCCCACGAGGCGGGAGAGCTCCCTCGCGGATGCTTTCGATAGCGATGCACGGCCTGTATTCCATCATCTACTCTTTCCATGACTATCCGGTTCCCTTTCAAGGTTTTGGTTCAAGCGCCGTGCAAACAAAAACGCTTGTTCGCGATCAATGAACCAGGTTGAAGAGATTCGCTTTCTCATCCAGAGAAATTGCCTCCACTGTCGAACCTTCCAGGTGGAGGGGTCCGAAGGGTGGTGCAAAACCTCAATGACATTCCGAATTGCAAAAAACCCTGTGCGGAACAAAGTACTCCAAAATGATAACCGCCCTGATATGACGCTTCTGTTTTTCATGACGTTATGGGAGATGATCCTAGTTATCCTTCCACTTTTGTCGCGCTCTTCTTTGAAAGTGCTGTCTGCAGAAAGCCTCATTTCGCGGTTTTCACAAAGGCCCTCAGCTCAGTTCGAAATCAGATTACGCTATCTGAGCATGAATCTGCGGGCGTGCGCAAAGGGAAGCTCTGGAGGTAAGATCGCTTTGGACGCAGTTGACTGGAGAGCTTCTGGAACCTCAATTCTCGCGGCTCAGGTGTGAAGAGGACACAGGAGGCCAGGTGTTTCTCTAGCAAGGTAGACCCTTTCCCACCCAATTGCAAGGACTCTTCCCAGACGAGGGACGATATGGCCAAAGTGATGCTTTTTCCCCGAAATGGGCAGGCTGAAATCACCTGAATCATTGTTGACGGTAGCTTCGTAGGAGAGAATACGTAGTTATCGCAACTCAGGTCGTTGGGCCTATCATAAATTGTTAAGCCCAACACATACCGTAATTGAGACTCGTCGTGTGGTATCTGCGTATTCTTGATACTCAGCCCAAAAGTGCATAAGTTTGATTGCGATGACGCAAGAACAAATTCTCAAAGAGCTTGAATCTCTCGCTGCAGCAAGCGGAATCGGGTTGCGGTACGAGAAGGGGGACTTCGAAGGCGGGTATTGCGTTCTCAAGGCAGAGCGGCTGATCGTCGTAAACAAGAAGCTCCCGCCCGCAAAGCGCGCCGGTGTTCTCGCCCAGGCTATGGCAGAAATAGGTATCGATGAGATGTATCTCAAGCCCGTCGTCAGAGAGTTCATCGAGGATGAACTTGCGCGCGTCAATGTGGGTCGAGCAAAGCCTCTCGCGGAACCCTCTGCATGATGACGTTGGATCGCTCCCGCCTGTTTCTTTTCTTTATTCCGGTCTTCATGCTCTCCGTGTACCTTTCCTGGTTCCTTCATCTTAGAACCGATCGTCACGCTGGTCTCTCCCTGCCCCTGAATGAGTCCGAGATAACCACCCTCGCGTACCAGATTCTCGATTCGTTGGGGCTTGATGCTTCGGGGTACACGGTTGAAACCAATCTCAAGCTGAACAAGGGGCTGATTCACCAACTGCAGGACCAGCTTGGCTTTGAGAGAGCGACCGAGCTGCTGCGGTTCGGAATCCCGGGCTATTACTGGGACTTGCGCTGGAGGAAGGCCGAGAGTCTCTCCCACCTCTTCGGGCAGGACGAGGGCTCACCGGAGGCCGTCAGAGCGGCGGAGCGATTCGTGCTCGGCGAGCTTCAGATGGAGTTTGATACGCGAGGCAACCTTCTGAAATTCAAGCGAACACTTGCCGATACCCTGAATCTTGAGATTGTCGACTCCGCACAAGCGCGGAAGTTCTCAGAAGAATTTATCGAGCGTTTTTCGACGGTCGAACACCTCGCTGTTGATACGGGTCAATCGCATCTCCGAGAAGACCAAAGGCGCGGCTTGAAGGTAGGCATTCATTATGAATCGGAAAAAAAGATCTCCCAGGCGCAACGAACCGATTACGAGTTCAAATGGTCGGCGAAATCAGCGGAGACAGGAAACAAGATTGAGATTGTTGCAGGGGTGATGGGGAACTCCGTGACGAGCTTTACAATCGGTTACGTCGTTCCTGAGCAGTACACAAAAAAGGATGACCCGATTCTTCTGATCATCTTTGTGATTTTGCAGTACTGTGCAGTTATTGTTGCGATGATCGTCGTTGCGTTCCGGCGTGTTCGGGCGTACGAGATCGGATTCAAGCTCGGCATCTGGATCGGTGTTGCCGTTGCGTTCATCTTCCTTATCGAAATGTATATTGAACTTCGAGGGACAATGGGATGGCAGATTATCTTCCCACTCCTGTTTGCACCTCTCTTCTATGGGGGGAGTCTGATTATTGTCTGGGCGGTTAGCGAATCGGTCGGACGCGAGACATGGAAGGAAAAATTCGTTTCGCTCGATCTTCTCACGCACGGCCACATCCTTCATTCGAAAGTGGGCCAAAGTCTCATCGCAGGAGTCGGTGTCGGTGCGGCGTATCTCGCCGTGGCTTCGCTTTTGCTTTATCTGACGCGCCAGATCACGCCACTCTGGATCTATTCGACCGACGAGAGTCCGTTTAAATACCTCTCCAGCGGATTTCCCGGCATCATGACGTTGGTGCAGAATGCTTATGCGAACTTCTACATTCTGGCTGTGTACATGATTTTTGTTGTGTCATTGCTTCGAAAACGCTTGAAGTCCGGCTGGCTCATTGTTGTGCTGACCTCACTCTTGCTTTCACTGGGTGATGTTACTGGATTGAGGCCATACCCCGCGGCATTGGTGAATCAGTTCCTCACGGGGATGATCCTCGTGTGGAGCTTTTATCGATTTGATGTTGTGACTGGGTATGTTGCGCTTTTCAGTTCGAAGGTGCTGGACAGGGGACTGGAGCTCTGGTACACAGGCAATGCTTCCTATATGGGATCGGCCGAATTTGTTGGAGCTACAGTTGCCCTTCTTGCCGTGTTTGGGTTCGTGGCGTTGTACACGCGCGATCGCACTGTGGAGCTGGACGAGATTACTCCGGCCTTTGCCCGTGTGATTACCGAGCGGCAGCGACTGCAGAGAGAACTTGAGATCGCCCGCGATGTGCAAATGAGTTTCCTGCCCAAGCGCAATCCTGATTTCGAGGGGCTGCAAATTGCATCGCGTTGCGCTCCGGCTTTCGAGGTGGGTGGCGACTATTACGATTTCATTACGCTCGGCCCAAGGAAGCTTGGCGTAGTCATCGGTGATGTGTCGGGTAAAGGCACGCAAGCAGCGTTTTATATGACGCTCGCAAAGGGATTGGTTCGGGCGCTCGCACACGTTTCCGACTCACCGGCTTCGATCCTCACTCAAGTTAACAAACTCTTCTACGAAAATGTTGAACGGGGCACGTTCATTAGCATGGTGTTTGGGTTATTCGATATGGAGCGACGGGTTCTCACGCTGGCGCGTGCCGGGCATAATCCGGTCATTATGCATAAGTCGGAGACGAGAAAGACGGAGATTATCCATCCGCGCGGTCTTGCCTTGGGGCTTGAATCCGGCGGTCGATTTCGCGAAACTGTAGAAGAGGTCAGCGTCCATCTGAAGTCCGGGGATCTGATCGCTTTCTATACAGATGGGTTCCCCGAAGCAATGAACCACCGCCAAGAAGAGTACGGCGACGAACGATTTGTGAGAACCATTGAGAAGTTCTCAGCTGCATCAGCTCCCGAAGCCCTCGAAGGAGTATTCGGAGAAATGAAACAGTTCACCGGTAAAACAAAACAGCACGATGATATGACCATCGTGCTCGTGAAAGTTCTTTAGGAGAACATCATTCATGCGCATCCTCGTTGCAAACGGACCGAATGTGAATCTCCTCGGCAAGCGGGAACCGGAGGTCTATGGCACAACATCGCTCTGGGATATCGAAAACCACTTGAAGAAGACGTTTCCCGATACGAAGTTCGAATTCTTCCAGTCGAACAGCGAGGGGGCATTGATTGATGTTCTGCAAAAAGCGTTCAAAGGGGAATTCGATGCGGTTGTGCTCAATCCGGGTGCTTATGCACATTATTCCTATGCCATTAGGGATTGCGTTGCGGCGTTGCCGGTTCCAACGGTGGAGGTGCATATCACAAACGTTCATGCGAGGGAACAATTCCGCCACAACTCTGTTATTGCACCGGTCTGCAAAGGAGTTCTTGCCGGCTTTGGGGCAATGAGCTATGAGTTGGCGGTCAGATTTCTCATTGAGAACAAGAGTGAGAGGCTTCCTTGATCAAAGCCGTTATTTTCGATCTGGACAACACGCTGGTAGACTTCATGGCAATGAAGCGTCAAGCCATCGACGCGGCCATTCACGCAATGCGGGATGCCGGATTCGATTTGCCGGCGGAGGAGATCCAGAAGCGCATCGATACCATCTATCAGGAAAAGGGGATGGAGTTCCAGAATGTGTTCGATGAACTGCTCTACAACGCTTTTAGCAAGATTGATTATAAGATTTTGTGCTCCGGCATTGTTGCCTATCGCCGTGCACGGGAAGCAGCTCTCGTTCCCTATCCCCACGTCTACCTTACGCTGACAGAACTTTTGCGGATGAACATCAAGCTTGCCGTCGTTTCGGATGCGCCTTCGCGCGAAGCCTGGCTCCGGCTCTGCTATCTGAACTTCCACCATCTCTTTGATGTGGTCGTGACGTTTGACGATACCGGGGAACGCAAACCGCATCCGGGACCGTTTCTCAAGGCGCTTGAGCGGCTTGGTGTGAAGGCCAGCGAGGCGTTGATGGTTGGCGATTGGGCGGAGCGGGATGTTGTGGGAGCGAAGCAAGTAGGGATGAAGACGATCTTCGCGCGGTATGGCGATACGTTCGGAACGGTAACGTCGCATGCGGATTACGACATTGACGACGTCGCTCAGGTCATTACAATTGTCAAGAAAGAGAACGGAGCGCGATAACGATGGGAATGATTCAAGGGATCGGTGTGGATGTTGTGGATGTCGAACGGATCAAAGAGACCATCCAGGGCCAGGGTGAGGCCTTCCTTAACAAGGTTTTTACCGAGCGCGAGCGTGCATATTGCGAATCAAAAGCCAATCCGATGCAGCACTTCGCGGCGCGCTTTGCCGCGAAAGAAGCGGTGAGCAAGGCGATGCAAACGGGATGGAGTGGAAAGTTCCGGTGGAAGGATGTTGAGGTCGTCAATGAAGAATCGGGTGCCCCAACGATTAGTCTCTCCCACGAAGTCGCCAAAACCCTTGCCCATAGTCGTGTCCATCTCTCCCTTTCCCATACGGAGAACACCGTCGTCGCTTTTGCCGTGATTGAAAGGGCGTAAATGCGTTGCAAGTGGTGTGAGTTTTCTGTACTTTGAGAACGCCATGAAACACATCGGCATCAAGAAACTCTATTACTCGATCAGCGAAGTAAGTAAGATTACCGAGCTCGAGCAGTACGTTCTTCGGTATTGGGAATCCGAATTTCCGCAGCTCAAGCCGGCGAAAAACCGGGCAGGAAATCGGATCTATACGAACAAGGATATCAAGCTGATCATGCACATCAAGAAACTCCTGAGAGACGAGAAGTATACGATCGAGGGAGCGAAGAAGATTCTGGAAGAATACGTTCCTGAATCCGACGGCGGTCAGCAGCTCGAGTTGCTCGATGTGCCGCCAAAGAAGAAGATTCAGGATGAGGAAATTCGCGCAGAGATGACTGAAGTGAAGGAATTTTTGGAGGGATTGTTGGAGAAGATGAAGTGATGGTTCTGAGTTTCAAGTTCCAAATCTAAAGTTGAACGTTGAGTTGTTGAGGAAGGCCCGCAGGATGCGACTGCGGGTTTTTTATTTCGTGGGAAAAGGGGTAAAGATCCGAGTGTGGTTAACGTCGGCCTCTACCATTGCCCTCATCGCCCTCCAGAGTTCGGGCACAGCTCGCACACCGCTTCTTATCATAGCAATGTTCAGCCGGGTCGAGCAAAACTGATGTCGGACATGAATCAGAGTAGTTGCAGGCCAGCCAAAAAACCATTACCTTTCAATTCGTAGCAGTACCGGAACGTGGCGCAGCCCGGTAGCGCACTTGCTTGGGGTGCAAGGGGTCGCGGGTTCAAATCCCGCCGTTCCGACGAAATCCTCAGCAAACCTCCAACTTTAAATCATCGCTCCTCAAAACCCCTCTTCAATCTCGATCTTTTCTCTCCTCCTCTCTCGATTGCTCATTCGGTTTGAATCCACCGATGGCGTATCGAAGCGTTAGCATCACGACAAGCGATTCACGTTCTGACAACCATGACTTGAGAATCCGACGCCCCCTGCGAAAAATTCGCGTTTCTCCAGAATGTGGTTTGCTCCACCGAAGTTGCCATTTGCACGTGAAAAATGAGATTATTGTTTTTCAGAAGACCTCTTTGTACCTTGAATGTGTCCAATGGAAGTCAAAACAACAAAACGCATTGTCTTGGTAGGAGACAAGGTGCTCCTCGCTCCGGATCGTGAGCAGGACCGCACCGCTCACGGACTCTATCTTCCGCCCGGCGTAAAAGAAAAAGAGAAAGTCCAGGGGGGGATCGTTGTTCAAGTCGGTCCCGGCTATGCGATTCCCAATCCGAATTTTATTGATCAAGAACCCTGGTCGACATCTCCAAAGGAGCCGGTCAAGTATATCCCCCTGCAAGCGGAAGAGGGAGACTACGCGCTCTTTCTCCGCGATTCCGCCATCGAAATCGAATACGATGAGCGCAAATACCTCATCGTTCCACATTCGGCAATTCTGATGCTCATCCGCCGATCAGGCTTGACCGGCATTGAGATGTAAGAGTGGTCGACCTGCGCATCTTCAGTCACGAAAATCTTTTGGCCCAACTCGAAACAGCCGAGTTCCGAAACGGCTATTATGTGCTGGAATTTTATGTCGAGAATGGAAAACCAGCGAAGGTGAAGACAGACGTTGTTGAGAAGTTCTATCTCTACCCTTCAGGAGGAACCTTGCGCGATAGCAAGTTTCAGCTCTTGTTCTATGATTCGCGATACGATACCTATCGGGGCTTTCAACCGCCGCATGTGAGAAGAAAGGCGGAATAACAAACGGGAACCATTTCTGCAACGTTTTGTTCTAAGATTAGCACGAAAATTTTAAGGAGAGACTATGTACGACCTGTTGATTCAACAAATGCGTGATGAAGTAACGCGGCTTGGAGCACAAGAACTCCGAACGCCGGAGGAGGTTGACCAGGTGTTCAAGAACACCAAAGGCACAATGCTGGTTGTGGTGAATTCCACCTGTGGCTGTGCGGCAGGAGCGGCCAGACCCGGATTGGCAAAAGCCCTTCAGCATTCGGTGAAACCGGAAAAGATTGTGACAGTGTTCGCGGGACAAGATAAAGAGGCTACGGCGCGGGCGCGCGAATACTTTGAAGGACAACCGCCTTCATCTCCTTCTTTTGCCCTCATGCGGGATGGTAAGCTGGTAGAAATGATCCATCGCTATCAGATTGAAGGTCACTCTCCGGATCAGATTGCCAACACGCTTATCAATGCATTCGAGAGGCAATGTAAGGTAGGTGTGAAAGAAGCCGTTTGATCTTACATGCGATAGGCTCTTGCGAAGGCGTCTCGTCGGGCAAGTGAAGTGGCGCTCGGCCGGGACGCCTTCGCCTTAGATGCGCTCATGATCCTCGGTATTCATCATATCACTATGATCTGCGGCGATGCCCAACGCACCGTGGATTTTTACACAAAGGTGCTTGGGCTAACGCTCGTGAAGAAGACCGTGAATTTTGATGCTACGGATACGTATCATCTCTATTTTGGAGATGAGGTCGGAAGACCCGGCACATTATTGACCTTCTTCGAATGGCCCGACATGCCGAAAGGTCGCTGGGGAATCGGCACCACACACCACCTTGCCCTTATCGTTGAGAGCCGCGACGCCCAGTTGAAATGGAAACGCTGGTTGAGCGACCAGGGCGTTCGAGTGACCGGCCCGTACAATCGGCAATATTTTCAGTCTATCTATTTTCGTGATCCGGATGGACTCATCCTGGAGATTGCCACGCGGCATCCCGGATGGACCGTTGATGAACCGGAGGATCAGCTTGGAAAGAACGTCATCCTGCCCGCAAATGAGCTGACGGCAAAAGGGAGGGACGAGAACGCGGTCAAGGCGCTCACATGGCCAGAACCTGTTGAGCGCATTTCAGAAGAGATGAAGCTGACGGGATTGCATCATATCACCGCAATCTCATCCGATATCTTCCGCACTACGGATTTCTACATAGATGTGTTGGGCTTTACCGTTGTCAAAAGAACATTCAACTACGATGACCCTCCATGGCCGCACCTCTATTACGCAGTTGGAGACTACTCGCCGGGGACCGTCGTTACGTACTTCGGATACTCTGCTGCGACAATGCGATACGGGACGATGGGGAGAGGACTGACGCATCATTTTGCATTTGCCGTTAAAGACGAAGAGTCACAACTCGAGTGGCGCGAGAGACTTCGCGCGAAGGCTATCTATGTGACCGAAGTCCTGGATCGAAAGTATTTCAAGTCGGTCTATTTCAAGGATCCGGACGGACATATCCTGGAGATTGCTACGGTTGGTCCCGGTTTTCTGGTCGATGAAGCGAAGGACGAGCTTGGCCGAACCCTCTCATTACCCCACTGGCTCGAATCGCAGCGAAGCCACATCGAGCGCGAGCTGAAGCCATTGAGGATTTGAAAGGAAAGTTCGGCCCGCACGAGCGGCAGGAGTGTTTCAGCAGTGAACAACCGCACACCTTATGCAAACCATTCAATCCACACTCTACCATAAACTCGTTACTCCACCCCATTCCTCGTCCGGACCACACCCGACTCTTATTCTTCTTCACGGTCGTGGAGCGGATGAAAACGACTTGTTGGGGTTGACGCCATACGTCGACCCCCGTCTCTTTATTATCAGTGTGAGAGCGCCGTTTGCGTTTCCTTATGGGGGATATTATTGGTACGAGTTTCTCCAGGTGGGCACGCCTGAGCCGCGACAGTTTGCTGAGAGCTATCAGCGGCTCACCGAATTTCTTGCCGATGCCAAGCAACACTATCCGATCGATCCTAAGAAGATCTTTCTCTTGGGCTTCAGTATGGGAACAGTAATGTCTTTTGCTCTGTCTCTTACAAAGACCTCGGAAATTGCCGGCGTGATAGCCCATAGCGGATACATTCCGGAAGGGACAGAGCTTGAGTTCAAGTGGAATGACCTCCATTCCGTTGCGTTCTTTGTCGCTCACGGAACTCATGACCCGATTATCCCGGTACAATTCGGACGTCGCGCAAACGAATTGCTGTCAAAAACGGCTACAGATTTGACCTACAAGGAATATCCCATTGCCCACCAAATCAGCGAAGAAAGCCTCTCGGATCTCACCACATGGCTGACCAAACGCATCAATCTTTCCCCCCATTAAATCTTTAAGCTTTCAAATCGTCTGAGTTTTCTGTATCATCTTCTCCCAAAAACCGTATTGCTATGACCACTGCACGCCTCTCCTTCGTCATTGGTGTTCTTTTCCTCTTCATCGGTTGTGCCTCATTTGAAACGGAAGAGAACGAAATCAAGGCAGCTGTCGCAACTCTTAAAGAGCAATTTGCCCCCGACCGTCGAGTGGCAGTGTTTGATGTCGGGTGGGAGAGGCAAGCGGGCGGACTTGTCGTAAAAGGGGAGGTTGAAAAAGCTGAAGCGAAGCAAGCTGTTTTGGCTGCAATAGAAAAGATCACCGACAAGCTCATCATTGACAGTATACGCGTTTTGCCTGATCCGGCATTGGGAGAGAAACACTATGGCATTGTGACTGTTAGCGTCGGTAACATGCGAACGAAACCAAGTCAAGCGGCAGAATTGGGAACGCAGGTACTGATCGGGATGATCGTGAAGTTGTTGAAGGAAGATGGAGGATGGTATTATGTGCAATCGGCTGATCGCTACCTCGGCTGGATCGAAGATGATGCGCTTCATGTTACGGATCAAGCCGGCATTGAGGCGTGGGCGAGGGCACCAAAGGTGATCATGACGCAGCATTTTGGGATTATCAGAGAGGGACCAAGAGCAAGCGCAGATCCTGTGAGCGATATTGTTGCCGGGGGAATGCTCAAGAAGCTGCGTGAGGAAGAAGGATGGATTCGCGTCGAGCTTCCCGATAAGAGCGTCGGTTACATCGAACGTTCGATGGTGCAGGATTACACGAAATGGCGAGCCGAGAGGCGAGTTACGGCAGAAACCATCGAAACAGCGGCGAAATCGTTTTTGGGTGTTCCGTATTTGTGGGGAGGGACTTCGGCGAAAGGAATGGACTGTTCGGGATTTACAAAAACGATCTTTCGACTCAATGGAATGGAATTGAACCGCGATGCGAATCAACAGGCCACGATGGGTGAAGAGGTTTTTGTTGGAGATGATTTCGAGGGATTACGGAAAGGGGATCTTGTCTTCTTTGGACGGAAGGCATCGACAGAGCGTCCGGAGCGAATCACTCACGTGGGGATCTATCTTTCCAACAAAGAATACATTCATGCTCCCGGGGGAAGTCGTGTACGCATCAACAGTTTCGATCCAACCGCTCCCAACTATCATGAGTTGCTGAGGAAATCCTTCGTTCGCGCACGACGCGTTATTCCCTCATATGTGGTGAAGGAAGTGGGGTAGCGATTGGCGTACGTTTCCGATACGACCGCTGTCCTTGCGTATCTGATCGTTCTCATCGCGGCGATTCATCAACTTGCTGAGCAGCGATTCCTTGCCGTGTTCTTCCGGTTCTTTCCTCCGGCAATCTGGGTGTATTTCCTCCCGATGCTCTCCTCGAATCTCGGCATCATTCCTCAAAGTCACGCGCTGTACGATTGGATTCGGACGTACCTTCTACCGACTGCTCTCATCCTCATGCTCTTTTCCGCCAATGTTCCGGCACTCGCGAGGTTGGGTGGTAAGGCCGTTCTCACAATGTTCATTGGTTCGGCAGGGATTGCTCTCGGTGCAATTCTCTCCTTTGGTTTGCTCCATCCCCTCCTCCCCCAAGGGGCATGGAAAGGAATCGGGCCGCTCGTCGGAAGCTGGGTCGGTGGCGGTGCAAACATGGTCGCAGTTTCGACAAGCATCGGTACGCCGGACTCTATGCTCGGTCCGATCATCGTCGTTGATACCGTCGTGGGGTACGGATGGATGGGTGTGGTGATTGCGCTCTCTGTGCTCCAGGATCGCCTCGATGCAAGCAATAAGGTCGATCGAACAATTATTGATCAACTCAACAAACGCATGGCTACCCTCGATGCCGCAAATCGTAGACCAATAAAGTTTCTCGACTTGCTCACCATCGTGGGGATTGGATTCGGACTTGGTCATGCGATGGTGCAGTTCGGTCGCTACATGCCTGAACTGGGAGCTGTCCTGAACGCCTTCGGCTGGGCGGTGATTCTTGCGACGGCTGCTGGCATCGCTCTCTCTTTTACGTCGATTTCTAATCTGGAGTATGCCGGTGCGGGCATTATCGGTAATTTCTTCTTCTATCTTTTGCTTACAACGATTGGAGCACGCGCCGATGTCGCAGGAATTCTCGACGCACCAACGTTTCTCTTCTTGGGTGTGATCATCATTGCGTTTCATGCCGCTGGACTTTTTCTTGCAGGTCGTTATCTTAAGTCACCGATGTTTTTGATGGCGACGGCCAGTCAGGCCAATATCGGTGGGCCGGTGACGGCTCCGATCGTTGCAACCGTGTATCAAAGCTCCCTCGCTCCCGTCGGCCTCTTGATGGCTGTCCTGGGAAACATTATCGGGACCTTCGTGGGTCTGGGAGTAGCTCAAGTGTGCTACTGGATCAGTCCGTAGAAGGAGCTCAGATGACCAAAAGAAAACAAATCCTCATTATCGACGATGAAGTGACGTGGCTTTCAGTGTTGAAGGAGATCTTGCTTCAACGCGGCTACGAAGTGAAGGAGGCGCATAGCGGAGCCGAGGCTCTGAAGGAGCTGGCAACGTACAAACCCGATCTCATTCTGAGCGACATTCGGATGCCGGATATGAACGGGTTCGATCTCTTGTCGAAGATCAAAACGCTTCCGAAGATGTCGAAAACACCGTTTGTGTTTTTATCCGCCATTGACGACTTCCACGCACGGAAGGTAGCGAAGGAGCTTGGAGCGTCCGATTACGTCTCCAAACCGATGAACACTGAGGATATTGCGAGCCTGCTTTCGAAGTTTTTGCCCCGTTAACTGCGTCACAGCGTCCGTTCGCTCCTTGCTATTCTCCCCCGCCATTGGTAAGTTTCTACCAATCCCATGGATGTCACTCTTCGTAAAATCCGCAAGTTTCGCGCTTCATTAGGTCCTGTCGAGCAGGCACAGATCGTGGCATCGACCGCGGTTGTCGTTGCGATGGTGACGATTGTGACCGTTCGCCTTCTTGGCGAGTATAAACTTGACTGGTACGACCTCGTCAGCGTTATCACGGTGGGTATCTTCGGCTTTCTCATCGTGTACTTCACCCTCAAGTACGGCCGTTACCTTGAAGAGCAACGACAGGAACTCCTCGCGCTCAACACGATTGCCGAAGCGGTCAACCGCGCAGTTGAAATCAACTACCTTCTCCAAAACGCTCTTCAGGAAGTTCGACGGCTTCTGGACGTTGATTACGGGTGGGTATATCTCGTCGAAAACGAACGACTCGTACTGAAAGCAACGAAAGGGACGGAGGAGCTCGACAGCACCGTTATCGCAAACGGGATGAGCATCAACGATGCCGCTGCCGGTTGGGTCAGGTCACCCCGAATTCAAAAACGGCCGAGGAAAAACGATCAACGAAGTGAGTGGCCATTCTCTGATTTCGAAGCGTGGGCATCGGTTCCCTTGATGACGAAGGATACGCTCTCGGGCGCCATTGTTCTTGCCAGCAAAGAACGGGATGTCTTTTCCGACAAGCAGCTGCAACTGATGTCGGCAGTTGCCAATCAGATCGGCATTGCCCTGGAGAATGCCGCGCTGTTCGAGCGGCTCCGGAAATCGGAGGAACGCTACATCGACCTCTTTGAGCATTCGCCGGATATGTATTCGATTGTGAACCGTTACGGGACCATTGTGAGCGTTAATCAAACCGAGGCGGATCGCCTTGGCTACCGGAAAGAGGAGCTCTTAGGAAAATCGATTTTGAAACTCTATCCTCCTGATCAATACCAGGATGCTCAGAGGCTGCTGGAGCAAGTATTCGAACAAAACCACGAAGTGAAAGGCGTTGAGCAGCAGATGGTCACGAGCACAGGGGAGCTGGTTGATGTCAGCGTAAGCACCTCGATTATCTATGATGAATCCCGCCAGCCGATGCTTATGCGAACGGTGGCTCGCGACATCACCGAAAAGAAAAAGCTCGAGTCGAAAGTCATTCACGCCCAGCGTATCGACAGCATCGGGAACCTTGCCGGCGGTGTTGCACACGACTTCAATAACATTCTCACCTCCATTCTGGGCTCCACCTCGATCATGAAGCGGAAGATGAAGCAATCCGACACCTGGTATCGCTTTGTCGATATCATTGAAATGGCTGCGAAACGTGGAGCCGGCCTGACGCGGCAATTGCTTACCTTTGCGCGGAAGACGACTGTCCAATTCCGTCCCGTCCTGATCACCGATATCGTTGAGGAGACTGTGCAGTTCTTCGAACGGAGCGTGGATAAGACCATCCAGTTGAAGACGTTTCTGAATGATCGTGACAGCATCGTCAACGGGGATGACGGGCAGATTCAGCAGGCGATTCTCAACTTGTTGATCAACGCCCGCGACGCTATGCCCGACGGTGGTACAATAACAATTGAGACCCGGCGGACGAGTGTCGATAGCCAACGGGCTGCGTCGCTGAGCGAGGCGAGGTCTGGTGATTTCGTTCAGATTTCGGTTACCGACACTGGTGTCGGGATGAGTCCGCAAATCCAGCAGAGGATCTTTGAGCCGTTCTTCACAACCAAAGATCAGGGGAAGGGGACGGGGCTGGGCTTATCGGTGGTGTATGGAGTCGTGAATTCTCACAACGGCTTCATTGCTGTTCAGAGCGCCGTTGGTGAGGGCTCGCAGTTCACGCTCTATTTTCCGCTGATGCAGGAGGCGGAACGCGTGCGATCAGCGCTTCGGGAATCAAAAGTCTATCGCGGCAAGGAACGCGTGCTGGTTGTGGATGATGAGGAGCATGTGGGGAATGTTATCGGTGGAATGCTGAAGACGCTTGGCTACAGAGTGACCACTGTCAAAAGTGGTAAGGAGGCGATCGACTCGGTCAAAAAGAAGAAGCATTATGACGCCGTCGTTCTGGATATGAACATGCCAACGATGGGAGGAAAAGAGACGTTTGTTCGCTTAAAGGAACTCGATCCGGACCTGGCAGTGATTGTGTCGACAGGGTACAGCAATACGGTGATCGAAGGAACTCCACTCCACGATACCATCGATGCGTTTCTGCAGAAGCCTTATCAGATTGAGGAGCTCTCCAAAACGATGCATGCTGTGTTCTCCAAACGGCGTTCTGCCATAAAGGATTGATCTGGTGATTCCCTTTTCATTGCAAATCGTTCAAATTAGTGGTAACATCATTTGTCGATGCGGGTGAGATTTGTTGAAAGAATCTATGAGTCTAAAATCGTTTGGTGCTGAGCTCAGGCACGCTCGTGAGGAGAAGCGGATCACGCTGATGGACATTTCCGCCGCTACGAGAATCAATGTGAAGTTTCTCGAGGCGATGGAGGAAGGGATTTTTGCTACGCTTCCGCAAACGTATATCCGGGCATTTCTTCGTGAATACGCACAGACCGTTGGATTATCGATTGACGAGGTTCTAGCGAAGTACGACGCTGTCTCCGGCGTGAAGGCCGAGCGCCCTGCAGAGGTTCGCAGCGAGCCGTCCGAGCACCAACCCCTGAGCCCTCTCTCGATGATCCGGAAAGTCGAGCAGCCACCAATTCAGCGGCACGCGATCATGATTGGGGGCGGGATTCTCGCTGTTCTTCTCTCGATCTATGTCATTTACAGCGGGTCGGATTCCGATGCTCGGCAGGTTGTCCGGGAAGTCCCTTTTGATACCGTGGTTCGAGAATCCGAGGCCACGCTCACAAAACCCGAAGTTATTGCCGGTACTGCCATTCCCATACAAAAGCCTGAGCCAGACAGTCTCAAACTCGAAGTTTTCACAAAAGACTCCGTCTGGATGAGTTTGGTCATTGATGGTCACAAAACCGAGGAGTATCTTTTCGCCCCCAATGGGAGGAAGAGCTGGGTGGCGAAAGAGCAGTACTCGATCACGCTCGGGAATGCCGGCGGAGCAATTTTTCGACTCAACGGTGTTGAGCTTGCACCCTTCGGGAAAAGCGGGTCTGTGGTTCGTAACGTGATCATCAACGAGAAGACGCTGAACAACAAACTGTAATCGCTCTTTGACAATGTATGCCTCCGAAGTCACCCAGCGCAGCGGTTGTCAAGCGGATTGAGCAGCTGCGGAATGAACTGAGGGAGCATGACTACCGGTACTACGTTCTCGCTCAACCCACGATCAGCGATGAAGAATATGATCGCCTGATGCGGGAGCTGATCAGTCTTGAGCAAGAGTATCCCTTGCTCGTGACACCGGACTCTCCATCGCAGCGGGTCGGTGGCCAGCCGACAAAGGAGTTTCCAACCGTCACCCATGCCGTGCCGATGCTCTCCTTGTCGAATGCCTATTCGGAGGATGAGTTTCTGGATTTCAATAGACGGGTGAAATCGACGCTGGAGGGAGAGCCATACGAATACGTCTGTGAGCTGAAATATGACGGTGTCGCCATCAGCTTGATCTATGAAGACGGTATTCTCGTTCGGGGGGCGACGCGGGGGGATGGGGTGCAGGGTGATGACATCACGCAGAACCTCAAGACGGTAAGGTCGATTCCGTTACGTATTCGGAGCGACGAGCGAAACAGTCGTGACCTTGAGGTGAGGGGAGAGATCTTCATGACGCGGGAAGATTTCAAGCGCATGAACGAAGAGCGAGAGCTCGAAGGAGAAAAGACATTTGTGAATCCTCGTAACGCCGCGGCAGGAACGCTCAAACTTCAGGACTCAAAGCTCGTTGCCCGACGACCGTTGAAGTTCGTGGCTTACTTTCTTCGATCAGAGCGCGGCGGTGTGGAAACACATATGGATGGGCTGAAGACTCTTCAGCGACTTGGGTTCCCGGTGAGCGAGCATGCGCGCTTGTGTAAGTCCGCCGAAAGCGTCATCACCTACTGGAAGGAATGGGAGGAGAAACGAGATTCGCTTCCGTTTGACATTGATGGAATTGTCGTCAAAGTCAATTCGCTTCGCCAGCAAGAGACGTTAGGCGCCATTGCGAAGAGTCCGAGATGGGCGATTGCGTTCAAGTTTGCTTCTCGCAAAGCGGAGACAGTGCTCAAGGGGATCAGGCTTCAGGTTGGCCGTGTGGGCACGGTAACGCCGGTTGCGGATCTCGAGCCGGTCTTTCTCGGCGGCACGACGGTCTCTCGAGCAACGCTTCATAACGAAGACTATATCCGCGAGCTCGATATCAGGCCCGGTGATGCCGTAATCGTCGAAAAAGGGGGAGATGTTATCCCGAAGGTCAGCGCGGTTGTCAAGGAGAAGCGAAAATCGGGTACGAAACCGTTTCAGATGCCTCACACGTGCCCTGAGTGCAATTCGAAGATCTACAGACCTGAAGGTGAAGCAAACTACTATTGCGAAAACACAGAATGTCCGGCACAGGTGAAAGGTCGCATTATTCATTTCGCTCATCGCGGCGCAATGGATATCGAAGGCCTCGGAGAGGCCATCGTTGACCAACTTGTGAGTCTCGGATTTGTGAAAAACTATGCAGACCTCTATGACCTTCACACCAAAAAGAGTCGGCTCCTACAGCTTGAGCGATGGGGAGAGAAGAGCGTTCAGAATCTTCTCGATGCAATCGAAGAGAGTAAAACGAAGCCGTATTCACGCTTCCTGTATGCGCTGGGGATTCGACATGTGGGAGAAGGAGTGGCTCAACTGATCGTTCGGCATGTCCCTTCGCTTCATGAGTTGATGGAAAAGGAGAGAGAGGATCTTGAGAAAATCCAGGGTATTGGCCCGCGGATAGCCGAGAGCATCTATAGATTTTTCAGAGATCCTCACAACAGGCGAATTATTGAGCGACTTGAGAAGGCGGGTGTTCAGACCAAAGAGAAGGTCCGACGAATCAGTTTTCCATCACCCTTTGCAGGAAAAACCGTGGTGCTGACCGGTGGTCTGGAATCGATGTCACGGGAGGAGGCAAAGAAGAGGATCGAGTTGTTGGGGGGAAAAGTTACTTCTTCCGTCAGTCGCAATACCGATCTTGTTGTTGCCGGCGTGGATGCCGGAAGCAAGCTTCAGAAAGCAAAGGAATTGAAGATTCGCATCATTGACGAAAATGAATTTCTGCACCTCTTACAATCGACATCATAAACCATCACAACTCGGAGGGGGTATGAGAAAACTTACCCTGAACAGTATTCAGATTCTTGTTATGATGATGTGCACGAGTGTTGCCTTTGGGCAGATGCGGACGGGCAAGCTCGGCATCGGCTTCCGCGGCGATGCGTATCTCTTCCAGTCCGATCACAAGGATGAGAAGGTCAATCCCGGAGGAGGACTCGACATCAGCTATTCGTTCACGGAGAATGTCGGGTTGCGTATTGCTGCCGGTATTGCTCAACTGAAGTACAAGGACAATCTCACTGCAGTTGCATACACGACAACCATCGGCTATGGAAACATCTACTTAAGCGGTGATTTCATGCCGAACAGCTCGATCAATCCGTTTATTTTCGCCGGCGGTGGGGGAATCTACTACGACCCGCGGCGGGATTCGGACGGCGCCGCGAACGGAAAGGCAGGGATGAAGCCGTCGTTCAGTGGCGGGGCTGGATTTGACATCTTCTTTAATGAATTCATCTCGGTAACGATTGCGGGCGAGTACGTTCTGGGCAATACCGACAAGCTTGATGGCTACGAAGCCAAAACCGACGACGACATGTATCAACGGGTAAGCATCAGCTTCCGCTATTACTTCTTTGATCAAGATTTCATCACAAAAATGCTGAAAGCACTTGAGGAGCGATATAAGAAATAATGTGGAGGAACGGAGCAACGAGAACTGTTTGGAAGCATGTTTGATCGGACGCGTCTTAACGTCGGGGTCGTCATTGCTCGCTTGCATTTTCGCAAGACCCGTGATCCGATTGTTCAATTCACCAATGCGATTTCGCGAGCGCGCAAAGCATTGATTCTCTGGCCGGAGTCGGCAGCGGAAGCGCCGTACGTCCAATCGATTCTCCGTTCTCTCAGCCAGCGACTCGGCGCATCCGCCTTGCATATCCTCGTTCGCAAAGACCTTGCGAAGTTCGTGACAGGCAGTCCGACAGGACCGGTGATGACATACGATAAGGAGGATATCAACGCTTGGTTTTTGCCGCGCAAAGGGTTGCTTCAGAAAGTGAAAAAAGGTACATTCGATGTGGTTGTTGATTTGAACGTCCGGTTTGCCCTGCCCAGCGCTGTGCTCTGCAAAGAGACGCAAGCGCCGCTCCGAGTGAGCTTCGGGAAACCGCACGCGGACGTCTTCTACAATCTGCAAATCCAAACCAGTGAAACCGGTTCAACCATCAATGCCTATAAGAATCTCCTCCGATGTTTGGAAATGTTTTGAGCGAGTGTGACGATGGAATTTGAGGTCAAGCGGAACGGCTCGGCAGTGGTCTTCAAGTTAAAAGAGCGACGACTTGACGCCGGTATCTCTCCCGATCTTAAGGGAGAATTCCTCATCCTGTGCACCCCCGGAACAAAAAGCCTAGTGATCGATCTCAGTGATGTGGAGTTCTGCGACAGTAGCGGTCTCAGTGCTCTCTTGATCGCAGAACGACGAATGAGAGAAAACGGTGGAACGGTAAAACTTGCAGGCTTGCAGAAGAAGGTCTTGAATCTCGTTCGCATTTCCCATCTGGATCGCGCCTTTAGCATCCACGACACCGTTGCCAAAGCACTAAAGTCGTGAACCCCCGCCGCGGGTACGACACCCCTTTACTCCTTCCACATTCTTCCGAAGCTGTAGACACACACAACTGCTGTGGGCTGACAAATTCCCCATTTTTCCATTTCCAAGCTCCGGAGCTGCCGTGGGATTCGCCGCCATTGATTATGTGATCCTTGTCGTCTATCTGGGCGGGATAGCATTCCTGGGGTACCTCCAGCGAGGGAAACAAGCTACGGCATCCGACTATTTTCTCGGCAAAGATGTCATCCCCTGGTGGGTTGTCTGCTTCTCCGTTGTCGCCGCCGAGACGAGCTCCCTGACATTCATCAGTATTCCCGGACTCGCCTACGCCACCAATATGGGTTTTCTGCAAGTGACGCTGGGTTACCTCCTTGGCAGGATTCTCGTTAGCATTTTTCTCCTGCCCGCATACTACGGTGGAGAACTCTCCACGGCGTACGCGTACCTCGAGCGTCGGTTCGGACTTCAGACCCGCAGATTTGCCTCTGTGGTCTTCCTCCTCACGCGCACGGCCGCGGATGGAGTTCGCCTGTTTGCCACCGCCATTCCGCTTAAACTCATTTTGAATATCGACTATCCATTTGCCATTGCAATCATTGCAGCAGTGGCACTCGCCTACACAACCTTTGGAGGTGTGCGCGGGGTTGTATGGGTTGATGCGCTTCAAATGCTCGTGTATTTGGGTGGCGCTTTGCTCACCGTCTTTGTGTTGATCTATCAATCTGAGGGTGGGCTCGCCGCACTCATTCAACCGGCGATGGAAGCCGGAAAATTTCAGATCTTTGACTGGGGATGGACGGGGGATTTTTTCAAGAAGCCGTACACTGTGCTCGGTGGACTGTTCGGCGGCGCTTTTCTTTCGATGGCCTCTCACGGGACCGACCAGTTGATTGTTCAACGCGTGCTGACGACGAAATCCCTCCCAAACAGTCGCAAAGCTCTCATAGGGAGCGGCATCGTGGTGATCCTGCAATTTGCGCTCTTCCTGTTTGTGGGTCTCCTGCTGTATGGTCATTATGCCGGCGCGCAGCTTTCGCAGCTTGGGTTGGTCCGGGCGGATGAGATTTTTCCCGACTTCATTATTCACGGCCTACCGCCAGGAGTCTCAGGGTTCATCATTGCTGGACTTTTCGCCGCGGCTCTCTCATCCCTCTCCGGCTCGATGAGCTCTCTTGCCTCCTCTACCATGTTGGATCTGTACAAGCCGTATGCAGGTTTGCGTCTCACACCAGAAAAAGAATTCGCAATGGCGAGGCGCATCACCGTTGGATGGGGAATTCTCCTTGTCGGCTCTGCAACATTTTTCATGACTTCCGGCCAAACGGTCGTCGAACTTGCTTTGAGTATTGCTTCGTTTACGTACGGGGGATTGTTAGGAACATTCTTGCTCGGCGTACTCGTCAGGAAGGCAGATCAATCAGTTGCTTTGATAAGCTTCGTTGCCAGCATTGTGACGATGCTTATCGTCGTCACGTCCGGACTTGTCGCATGGACGTGGTTTACGGTTGTCGGAACGGCGGTGACGTTGATTGTCGGATTCTCCCTGTCGAGATTTCGTACCGTCTCAGCCGGTAAGGAATAGTGGAGAATGAGGAGATGAGGAAGAAGTCTGCGCGAAGCCAACCCCCCGACACCGAACTCCCGCTTGACCGGGAAATTCATCAGTACCTCGACTACCTCCGCGTGGAGAGAAGCGTTGCGGCGAGGACTCTTGAGTCGTACCGATTTGACCTTCAAAAGTATCGCGAGTTTCTGGCCGGAAAAAAAATCCACACAGGATCAAAAGTTACACCGGAGCAAGCCAGCACTTTCCTGCAACATCTCACCAGGCTTGGACTCTCTTCGCAAAGTGCATCTCGCGCGCTCTCGGCTATTCGGGGCTTTCATCGTTTTCTCGTAGGCGAAAACCTTGCGACCGACGATCCTACAGATCTCGTCGATGCGCCGAAAAAACAGAAATCCTTACCCGGTGTCCTTTCGTATCAGGAAATCGAGGAAATCCTCAAGCAGCCGGATACCTCGACAACTCTCGGCCTGCGCGACAGAGCGATTTTGGAAACGCTCTATGCCACAGGAATTCGTGTGTCGGAGCTTATCGAGTTGAAGCTCCCGAACCTTCTGTTCGATGAAGAGCTTATTCTCGTTTTTGGCAAAGGATCGAAGGAGAGGCTTGTGCCAATTGGCAGCTCTGCCCGCACATGGGTGAACAAGTACCTCAAGCACAGTCGAACTCGGCTTGCCAAGCCCGGGAAATCATTCGATTACGTTTTTCTTAATGCCCACGGCAGGAGACTCACCCGTGCTGCGATCTGGAACATAGTTTCCCGGTACACCCAGGGAGCGGGAATTCGGAAGAACGTGCATCCCCACACCTTTCGACACTCATTTGCAACCCATTTACTTGAGGGCGGAGCCGATTTACGGGCAGTGCAAGAGATGCTCGGTCATGCCGACATTTCCACAACGCAAATCTACACGCACATCGATCGGGAGTATCTCAAGGAAGTTCACCGCACCTTCCATCCGAGAGGATAGAAAAGAAAAACCCGACCTCTCGAAAGAAAGTCGGGTTTCCTCCAGCTCCGGTAACTTCCGGTCTGTGTTACCTTAGCCGCACTGAGCTACTGCTCCTTGCGCTGCCCAGTTTGCTGTAAACTGTGTCATCCACTGTCCGCTTGAGAAAATGGAATGCGTCACTGTCCCGGAGCCGTTGGCGTTGCGAACCACTACAACCCTATAGCTCTGCACTCCCTGCTCGTACACCGTGAAGGTTCCGGTCAGCACGCCGGCGCTCGATGTTTCCCAGAGGAATTGCGCCGCGGTAACTGTCGAGTTGTCCTCGTAGATCGTCCAGCTTCCTGATTTGCCGTCGGCTGAGCTCGTTCCCTGAAGTGCCACCCAGTTGTTGTATGTTGTTCCGTCTTGCGAATCTGTCCCGTTGAGAATCACCTGCCACTGATACCCGCCGCTTGATTGTTTCGTAGCAACAACGCGCATCGTCAGGGTGCCCTGGGTGAATTGCCACGTCCAGGTATCGCCGTTCTGTTGAGGGGTTTGCCCAGTGAAGATCGTCCCGTAGAGGCTCATCGAGTTCGCCATTTGAACGTAGATGTACGCCATCTGATTGCACTGTGACGTATCGGTTGCACTTGGCGAGCTGAACTGAGGCGCAGGGATTGTGGGAGCCGTGGCATCCGGCTCGGTTGGGGTCTTTTTTTCGCATCCGGCAAACACGCCGAGAATGAAGACCAATGACAAGAACAAGAGCATCGCTTTCTTCATGAATTCCTCCTCCATATGATGAGTTGATTGATATAATCAATTACCAATATAGCGAAAGAACGCACGGAAGAAAGGGACCACTATCACGTACGGACTGAAATGTTTTCGCTTCGTGAAATTGTCGGGAAAGGAATTGTCATTTTTCCCCAATTTCATCTCTTTCTTGAGTTTCAGCACTTTTTTTGCTACATAGTAATAACTGCAAAAGGAACGTGGCAGCACGCATTTGCGTGACTCCCTATCCCGCTCCCGCTTGTCCGCTTTGAGCGATTTCCCCGAAAACGGGGCAAAAGCGGGCAGATCTGCGGGAGTTTAAGTTTCGTTCTTCTGCGAAAGGACCATTCGTGGATTCGCTCTATGTGATTCCTATCCTTCTCTTCTCTGTGGTTGTCCATGAAGTTGCCCATGGATTGATGGCGTTGAAGCTTGGAGATCCAACAGCCAAAGAACTCGGTCGTTTAACGCTCAATCCCATTCCTCACATTGATCCTCTGGGTTCGATCTTTGTACCGTTGATTTCCTACCTTGCCGCCGGCTCGGTGTTCATCGCGTGGGCAAAGCCCGTTCCGATCAATCCGGCAAATTTCAAGAACTACCGACGGGATGACATCCTTGTTTCTATCGTTGGACCATTCTCCAATCTTATCGTTGCTCTTCTCTGTACCATAGGGTACATCCTCGTTGTGAATGCTCTGGGGCTTCCGGAAGCTGCTACCGAAGGTCTTGAACGTCACACCGTCAAGTTCCTCGCGGGGATGTTCTCCGTCGGAATTACGCTCAATATCTTCCTTGCGGTCTTTAATCTGATCCCGGTTCCGCCGCTCGATGGTTCACACGTCCTGGCCAGTCTTTTGCCCCAGCCAGTAGGGGATCGCTATCGCCAAATCGGTTTCATGGGAATATTCTTGATCATTGTCTTGATGCGTGTTGATGCATTTCGTTCCGTCATTCTCTCCATTGTAACAACGTTGCTTGTGCCGTACCGATCATTGATCTCTCTTTTCGCGTAAGTCCATATGAACCGCAGAATCCTCATCCTTGCCGAGGGACGCTTCAGTCCGCTGAAATCCAAAACGGCAAACGGCGCGCTTGCCTACCTGCCCGAACAGGTTGTGGCTGTTATCGATAGCACGAAGGTCGGAATGGTTGCTCAGCAGGTTCTCGGTTATGGCGGGCCCGTTCCGGTGGTAAGGAACCTTGATGAAGGGCTGAAGTTCAACCCGACTCACCTTCTTATCGGCATTGCTCCAACGGGGGGCCGTTTGCCGGAGTCGTGGAGAGATGTCCTGAAACAGGCAATCAAAAGCAGACTTCATATTCTGAGTGGTCTGCATACGATCCTTTCTGATGATGAAGAATTCGCACGGTTGGCGAAGGAGCATCACGTTACGCTTACCGATTATCGAAAAATCCCGCCCGAAGCGGAAGTTGTTGCGAAAGGGACATGGAGAAATCGCCCGGCCAAGACCATCCTGACGGTGGGGACGGACTGCAACATCGGTAAAATGACGACGATTCTTCAGGTGCAGAGAGAGTTTGTCAATAAAGGACTGAAAGCAGACTTCGTGGCCACGGGGCAAACCGGTATGCTGATCCGCGGGCGAGGCATTGCGGTTGACTCAATCATCAGCGATTACATTGCCGGATGTATTGAGCTTGAAATCGACCGATCGGTCAATGAAGGGTATGACTACATCTTCGTTGAAGGACAAGGCGCTCTCACGCATATGGGATACTCGGGTGTCACACTCGGGCTCATCCACGGCACGATGCCGGATGCGATGATTCTCTGTCACCAGCCGACTCGGTTGAAGGATGATTATGGTCTTCCCTTGCCCGATCTGAAGCGACTCATTGCACTTCACGAGGAAGTGGTGAAGTTCTTTAAGGAGACGAAGGTTGTTGGCATTGGAATCAATTCGGTCGGTCTGAGCGACGAAGAATCACACAAAGCCGCTGAGGCAATTGAGCGGGAGACCGGACTTCCGGCGGTGGATACTTTCCGATTTGGTGCGGCGAAGTTAGTCGATGCATTGCTGCAGTATCTTCCACCGAGAGTACAGGTAGAGTCGCAACAGGTTTCTGTCAAATAAGATGCCGCATTTCCGATACCATGAGAATGAGCTGTACTGCGAAGATGTCCCGATCGGCGATCTGGTCGAGGAATTCGATACGCCATTGTACGTCTACAGCAAAAACAGAATCATCGAGAATTTTCGGGCATTACGTACTCTGCTCCAGGGTGAAGATCAGGTCGTTTGTTATGCTGTGAAAGCGAATGGCAATCCTCATCTTCTCGGATTGTTGGCCTCTGAGGGAGCCGGGGCCGATGTCGTGTCTGCGGGCGAACTCCATCTGGCGCTCAAGGCTGGTTTCAAACCGGAGCGAATTGTCTTTGCCGGCGTTGGAAAGCGTGAAGATGAGATTGCATATGCGCTGAAGGAAGGAATTCATTCGTTCAACGTCGAATCTCTCCAGGAACTCCAGACGATCTCGCGATGTGCGTTCAGGTTAGGGACGACAGCAAGAATCTCTCTCCGCGTCAACCCGGATATCGATGCGGAGAGTCATCCGTATATCTCGACCGGACTTCGGCACAACAAGTTTGGTATTGAAGGTGATCGTGCCTTCGAGGCATTTCAATCTGCTGCATCGTTGCCGAAGATCTCTGTCATCGGCGTGCACACACACATCGGGTCACAGATCACGAAAGTTGAGCCGTACGTTACGACGGCGCATTTCGTCGTTGGTCTCGTTACCAAACTCCGCGAAGCCGGAATTCTCATCCAGCATATCGACTTCGGCGGCGGTTTTGGTGTGAACTACGTTAACGCCATTCAGCATGAAGCTCTTCCGGTGGAGAACGGGAAAGCCGATCCGACTTCGGCAAACGCAGCGGAGCCTGTTCCAACGCCTGTTGAAATGCTTTCCGCCGTTCTTCCGATCCTTCAACATTCCCAGTGCAGCATCTGGATCGAACCCGGGCGCTGTATCGTTGCCGATGCGGGAATTCTGGTCACAAAAGTTCTCTATACGAAGGAAAACACGACGAAAAAATTTGTGATTGTCGATGCCGGCATGAACGATCTGCTTCGTCCGAGCCTTTACAACGCCTATCATCAAATCGTGCCGACGAAAATTCTTACCTATGAGCACGAGCTGGTTGATGTTGTCGGCCCTGTTTGCGAGACCGGCGATTTCTTTGCCCGCGACCGCAAACTCACAAAAGTGAAACCGAATGAGTTTCTTGCCATTATGACCACGGGCGCGTACGGATTTGTCAATGCCTCGAACTACAACGGCCGCCTCCGGCCGGCTGAAGTACTGGTCAATGGCGAAAAGGTGAGACTGATCCGACAGAGGGAATCGATCGAACAACTTGGGAGATAACTGAGGAGCCTATGAAACTGCACGATGTCGCCGTCGTTGGTGCAACAGGCCTGGTTGGACGGACCATGGTTGAGGTGCTCGAACAGCGGAAGTTTCCGGTGAACAGACTTGTTCTGCTTGCTTCAGAACGATCGGTCGGGAAAGAGATTTCATTTGCCGGAAAGCTCTATTCGGTCCAGAAACTGGAGCCGGAGCGCTTCAAACACATCGAGTATGCTCTCTTCTCGGCTGGAGCAGCCGTGAGCAAAGAGTTTGCACCCGTGGCCGTGAAATACGGTGCGATAGTGGTCGACAACAGCAGCGCGTTTCGAATGGAAGAGAACGTGCCGCTGGTGGTGCCCGAAGTGAACCGTAAGCAAATTTTTAAACATAAGGGGATCATTGCGAATCCCAATTGCTCGACAATACAGCTTGTCGTCGTGTTGAAGCCCCTTCATGATGCGTTTAAGATCAAACGAGTCATCGTTTCGACATACCAATCCGTGACCGGGGCAGGAAAACGCGGTATCGATCAACTCCAACAAGAACTTGCCGGGGAAAGGCCAAAGGAACGGAAATTCCCACATCAGATCGCCTACAACTGCCTGCCGCATATCGATATCTTCTTCGACGACGGCTATACAAAAGAAGAATTCAAGATGATGAATGAAACGAAAAAGATCATGGGAGAGAATATCAAGGTGACGGCAACCGCAGTACGCGTTCCCGTGACCGGTGGGCACAGCGAATCGGTCAATATTGAGTTTGACAAACGATGCAGTGTTGAAGATGTGCGAAGGGTTCTGAGTTCAGCGGAGGGGGTCGTCCTTCAGGATGATCCCAAGAACAATCTCTATCCGATGCCCATCGCTGCGGCGAACCGCGATGAGGTCTTTGTGGGACGAATTCGAAAGGATGAAACCGTCTCGAGCGGGGTGAACCTTTGGATTGTTGCTGATAACCTTCGCAAAGGGGCGGCAACGAATGCCGTGCAGATTATCGAAGCGCTGGCGTTGGGAAAATAGAAACCCATCAAGGCATGTTGGAATAGTGGAATGCGAGATGAGATTATGGAAAAACTGAATGCCGAACTTCGAAGTCAATGCATAAGGTCAGTAATTCTCTTTTGTCTGGCGACTGCTCTCGGCTGTTCGAAGAAGGAAGAGAAGCGGGAGGTGGACATTGTTACCTTTCCGTTGAAAGGTGAAGTCGTCTCCGTAGACATGGAGAAACGTCGGGTCATGGTGGCGCATGAGGAGATTCCGAATTACATGATGGCCATGACGATGCCGTTCAAAGTCAAAGATACTACACTACTGCTGGGACTCGAAGTAGGCGACTCGATTCGGGCGACACTGAACGTCTCCCGAACCGAAAGTTGGTTGGAGGAAATCGTCGTCATCGGAAAGGACGAGAGCCGCCAGGCCATTGAGGTGCGCGGGACAACGTTCAAGAAACTCTGGAAGGAAGGGGATGCTCTTCCGAACGTTGAGTTGACCAACAAAGATGGTCGCAAAATCAAGATCAGCGATTTCCGTGGGAAGATTCTTGCGTTCACATTCATTTACACACGGTGTCCGTTGCCTGATTTTTGCATCCGGATGAGTGATCACTTCTCGCAGGTTCAACGGGAGCTCAAGAAAGATCTTGCGCTGGCCGGACACTGGCAGCTTCTGACGATCAGCTTCGATCCTGCCCACGACAAGCCGGAAGTCCTCAAGAAATATGGAGAGAACTACGGAGCCGATTTCACCACGTGGGAATTCGCGACAGGATCGGAAACCACCATTCGCACCCTGGCGGATGGATTAGACCTCACGCTCGAAGATGACGAGGGTGGCTTGATTGCCCACAACCTCCGAACCGTCATTCTTGATAAGAACGGTGTCATTGTTTCGATCATCAAAGGCAATGACTGGACTCCTGCCGATGTCGTCAACAAGGTTCGGTCCGCTCTCAAACTGCCGGCCTGATCCTCCAAGCCCCTCCTATGAAACCGGACTTTCGCCAACGTCTGAAGCAAGGGCCGATTCTCTGTGACGGCGCGATGGGGACGCTCCTCGACCTCTATGAGTACCACGAGCTTCCCCATGAGCTCCAGAATATCAAGAATCCCGATATCGTTGAGCGGGTCCACCGCGAATATATCGATGCGGGCGCAGAAATTATTCAGACGAACACGTTCTCCGGCAACAGACTTCGGCTAGCCCAGTTCCACCTTGAGGAGAAGCTGCGGGAGATGAACTTGAAGGGTGTGGAGATCGCGAGGCGGGCGGCTGGCGATTCTGTCTATGTAGCTGGATCCGTCGGGCCGACGGGCAAGCTCCTGGAACCTCTCGGCAAGCTCAAGTTGATCCAGGCGCGAGATGCATTCAAAGAGCAGATCGAGATTCTTCTTGAGGCTGGCGTCGATGTCCTGATCCTCGAGACGTTTGTGAGTCTGAACGAACTCGATGAGGCCATCACCGCGGCCAAAGAGTTAACAAAGATTCCGATCATCGCGCAGAAAGCGTTTCCGGAAGACGGAGCTATCCTCTCCGGTTCGTTTCCGATCGAAGTGGTGGAGCACCTGCTTGAGCGAGGAGTCGATGTTGTCGGCGCAAACTGCACAGTAGGGCCGCAACGGATGTTCACCATTATCCGCAGCATGTACAAAGATGGCGTTGTGCTCTCCGCTCAACCCGCGGCGGGAATTCCAACGCTACTCAATGGTCGCTCGATCTACCATACCACGCCCGATTATCTTGCTGCGTATGCGAAAGAGCTTCTTCAGGCAGGCGTGACACTTGTTGGTGCCTGTTGCGGCTCGACGCCGGCACACATCAGAGCGATTCGACAGGTCATGGATGAGTTTCGATCCGCACCGGCAATCAAAGTCCGCTCCCCCAAGCCGCCGACAAAAAAGGGTGAGGACACATCAATCCGGGTCGATACGCGACCGACGCTCAAGGATGACCGCTCGCGTTTTGCTCAAAACGTTGGACGCAAGTTTCTGACGACTGTGGAGCTGGATATTCCTCGCGGTCTTGACATCGGTCCGGTTCTGGACGGTGCTCGATATCTCCGTCAGTACGGCATCGATGCGATCAACATCACCGACGGCGCTCGGGCACGGCTGCGAATGAGTTCGATAACCCTCTGCTATCTGATTCAACAGCAGGTAGGGATTGAAACGATCACACATCTGGCAACACGGGACCGAAACATGATCGGGCTCCAGGCGGAGCTTCTTGGCGCTCACGCCCTCGGACTGCGGAATATCCTCTGCATCACCGGTGATCCAACGAACATCGGCGATTACCCGCAGGCAAGCTCGGTGTTTGATGTTGATTCTGCCGGACTCATCCGTGCCGTGGCGTCCATGAATAATGGAACTGACCTCATGGGAAACACCATCGAGCAAAAAACCTCGTTTCTCATCGCTTGTGCAGTGAACGCCATGGCGGACAATTTCGATGTAGAGATGGAGAAACTCGAAAAGAAAGTCGAGGCTGGAGCTCAAATCGTCTTCACCCAGCCCATTTACGAGATGCGAACACTCGAGCACCTGCTGAAGCGGACACAGCAGTGGCGGCTGCCGATCATGCTCGGGCTCCTTCCATTGCGGAGTTACAAGCACGCGGAGTTCCTGCACAATGAAATTCCCGGCATGACGATTCCGGAGAAGATCCGCGAGCGGATGCGTTCTGCAGGAGAGCGGTCAGCACAGGTAGGGATTGACTCGGCCGTGGAGTTCCTCAGGGAAGCGAAGTCTCTTGTTGCAGGAGCTTATTTGCTTCCTCCGTTCAAGAAGTACGAAATTGTTCCGCAGATTCTCGAAGCGGCGGAGATTCCAACGAGCATTCGTTCGTAACACAGCGCACGGGCGAACTCGCGCTTCTTGCCCCTCGTTCTACTTTTCGCTATTATCATCCATGTAATGACAATTTCTCATTCAGACATCGCGAGGCAAATCGTTCTTGTGTGCCATCGCCTGTACGAAAAAGGTTTTGTGACAGCAACGGATGGCAACGTAAGTGCGCGACTCCCCAACGGAAACATTCTGACCACTCGCTCTTCGATTAACAAAGGGCGAGCGTCCGAGTCCGATCTCGTAGAAGTTAAGCCTGATGGGACGCCGGTTACACTGAGCATGAAACCTTCGACTGAGCTCGGAATGCATGTATTCATCTACAGTCGCCGTCCCGACGTGCAAGCGGTCGTGCATGCACATCCAACATATGCCACGGGGTTCGCGGCAGCGAGAATTCCGCTGAATGAATGTGTTCTTCCCGAAGTGATCGTCGGCCTGGGTGCTGTTCCTCTTGCACCGTACGCAACACCATCCACCATGGAAGTGGCGGAATCGCTCGCCCCCCTTGTTGCCAATGCTGATGCGATTCTTCTTGCGAATCATGGCGTCGTAACGTATGGCTCCGATCTTGATGATGCGTATTTCAAAATGGAGAAGGTCGAACACGCGGCGCACATTACGTTTGTGGCTCGGATGTTAGGCGGCGAGAAACCTCTCTCGGCCAGTGAAGTCGAGAAACTCCGCACCATTAGCCAGGGCACATATGGGAAGAATGCTTCAGCGAAGCCTGCGTGCGAACCCGAGGCCCTCGATGAGGGCATTACAGAGGCCGATCTCAAACGAGTCATCCGCGAGATCCTAGACAGAAAGAAGTACCCGGCATCGTCATAAGAGTTTTACAGACCACTATTCCCCAAATCCATCTCTCTAACTTCCTTTGTCCTCTAAATTACGCGTCGGCATAATTTTTGGCGGTCGATCGGCTGAACATGAGGTGTCGCTCGTTTCTGCTGCTTCGGTCATGAAGGCATTGGACAAAGAGAAGTACGAGATTGTGCCGATCGGCATCACCCCAGAGGGCCGCTGGCTTGCGACAACGGACGCGCTGAAACTCTTAAAAGAGAAGGCGTACGTCGGGAGTTTCCCGGAACACATTCTTCCTCCCGATCCAACAAAAAGAGCCTTGATTTCCATCGATGGCTCATGGTTTGGATCGCGACGAAAAGCCGTTGACGTTATCTTTCCTCTTGTCCACGGAACCTACGGTGAAGATGGAACACTGCAAGGTCTCTTTGAGCTTGCGGATATCCCCTATGTTGGTGCAGGCGTTTTGGGATCAGCTGTTGGGATGGACAAAGTCATTCAGAAGCAATTGCTCCAACATGCAGGAATTCCGGTGGCAGCGGGCGTTTGGTTTCTGGCGTCGGAGTTTCAAAGAGATCACAAAGGCATCATCAAACGAATCGAACGTCGGCTGAGATATCCACTCTTCGTCAAGCCAGCCAATCTTGGTTCCAGCGTAGGCATCAGCAAGGCCCGCAAACGAGAAGAACTTGTTGAGGGAATTCGCATTGCGAGCGAGTATGACCGGAAGATTCTTGTGGAGCAGGGGATTGTCAACGCGCGCGAAATCGAATGCAGCGTCCTTGGAAATGATGATCCAATAGCTTCGGTTCCGGGGGAGATCATCCCATCCAACGAGTTCTATGATTACGATGCAAAGTATGTCGATGGAAAGTCGAAAGCTGTTATCCCAGCCCGGCTCCCC
The DNA here is from genome assembly GCA_035559595.1 of Bacteroidota bacterium. Classification (GTDB taxonomy): domain Bacteria; phylum Bacteroidota; class Ignavibacteria; order UBA10030; family UBA10030; genus DATMBF01. The sequence continues at coordinate 204,751 of DATMBF010000048.1, forward strand.
GCGAAAGTGAAGAAAACTGTCCGGCAGTATTCTGTTGATGCATTCAAAGTGCTCGGATGCGAGGGGATGGCGCGTGTCGATTTCCTTGTCCAGAAGAGAACAAACCGCATCTACCTGAACGAAATCAACACCATTCCGGGTTTCACCTCCATCAGCATGTATCCGAAGCTCTGGCAGGCTTCAGGTATCTCGTATCCGGAGCTTCTCGACCGCCTGATCCAGCTGGCCTTCGAGCGGCACATCGCCAAGCAGAGACTCAAAACGACGTATCGACCGAAGGAAGACTGGTATAAACATTAGCTCAAAGCGGATCTTTGGTCGGATTGCGAATTCCGGGAAATAGCATTACTTTGATGGCAATGGACAGTCAGTTTTATCGGAATCTCAAGAAGCCAAGGTGGTGGAAGGAACAAACGAGGCAGGTGGTCAGTCAGCCGAAGCGTGCTCTCATCATCATTGGTGCAATTCTTCTTGGCTTCTTCGTTCTCCTGAACAACAAAGGCGTGATTGCGCGCGTGCAACTGGAACTGGAACGCAGAGAAGTTCAAGAGAAGGTCCGGCAGGCAGAGGAGGAAACGAAGCAGTTGCAAGCTCAGCTTAAGGCGCTTGAGGGGGACAAGAAAACGATTGAAAAGATTGCACGCGAACGATACGGGATGGCACGAGAAGGGGAGACCATCTATCGCGTCACGCCGCAACAATAATTTCAACGAGAGCGAAGAAACGTGAACGGAAGCCAACATCGGTGAGCGGTGTTGGTTTTTTTGTTTGAGGAACTGTAATGTCCGATCTCTTTTTCAGAGAATCCCCACAATCCTCCAGTACGAAAGCGCCTCTTGCGGAGCGTATTCGCCCTAAAACACTGAAGGAATTTGTCGGTCAGAAGCATCTTCTGGGATCGGGCAAGCCACTTCAGGTCTTACTTGACCGTGGGGCGATTCCCTCGATGATTTTCTGGGGACCGCCCGGGGTTGGCAAAACGACGCTTGCACGTCTCATCGCCGATCGTCTCGAATCAGATTTCCTGCAGCTTAGCGCGGTTTCTTCCGGTGTTAAAGAAGTGCGCGCTGCCATCGGTCGCGCTGAAAAGAACCGGCGCGTGGGAAAGTCCACAATTCTCTTCATTGACGAAATCCATCGTTTCAACAAAGCACAACAGGATGCGCTGCTGCACAGTGTCGAGGAGGGGGTCATTACGCTCATTGGTGCAACGACGGAGAACCCTTCGTTTGAAGTAATCTCCCCCCTTTTGTCGCGTTGCCAGATTTATGTTCTGGAACCACTGGGGAAAGATGAGCTTGATGCAATACTCGATCATGCCCTGAAGACCGACCCGGTTCTCTCCAAGAAAAAGATCAACATCGTAGACCGCGACTTCCTCATGCTTCTCTCGGGTGGAGATGCCCGCAAACTGCTGAACGGGCTTGAAACATCGGTGAACCTTGTCCGGACGACTCCCGAAGGCATTGTCATCACAAAAGCGATCATTGAGGAGGCATTTCAGCGAAAATATTCACTCTATGACAAAAGCGGCGAGCAGCATTATGATACAATTTCCGCATTCATCAAAAGTGTTCGGGGAAGCGACCCCGACGCCGCAGTGTATTGGATGGCCAGAATGCTGGACGGAGGCGAGGACCCGAAGTTCATTGCGCGACGGATGATTATTCTCGCATCGGAGGATATCGGCAACGCAGACCCCTTTGCGCTAACTCTGGCGACCGCTGGCTTCACGGCGGTGGACTACATCGGGATGCCGGAGGGGCGGATCGTGCTTTCGCAGGTTGCAACCTATCTCGCCTCAGCACCAAAAAGCAATGCCGCCTATCTTGCAGTCGAAAAAGCGCTTGAGGATGTCAAAAAGCTTCCCAATCTTTCCGTGCCATTGCATTTGCGCAATGCCCCTACAAAGCTCATGGAAGAGCTTGGCTACGGCAAGCAATACAAGTATAGCCATGATTTCCAAGGTCATTTTGTCGACCAGCAGTATCTGCCGGATAACTTGAAGGATCGCCAATACTATCTCCCGACTGATCTTGGAAAAGAGAAAGAGATCAGGGAGCGGCTGGGTCTCTGGTGGAAAGGAAGAAAACGGTACGAACCATGACCGACGTTGTGCCACAAGCCCGAAAACTCCTGGCAATGATGAAGGATGTTCCGCAGGACATTCCCGGCTTTGCCGATGAGCTGATCCTGTTCCTTGAGCATCTTCGAGATGAATATGAGGTAAGCCAGACCAAAAGTCCGAGGCTCTCCGGCAGGTCGTTCAATCCTCTCAATCCGGTGATCTATTCGCTCGAATCGAATCCCGATCGGATTCTTGCAGGCAGCAACGAGAAGGACCTTATCACCGGTATTCTTGAGGACATCGTTTCCGGCAGAATTCTCGTCCGACAAAAACAATTGTAGCCCATTCGTACCAACCCACCACAACAGGAGGTTCATATGCCACGACGCACGCGAGCGCTTGGAGTGATTGCTGTTCTCCTCCTCTCTTCTCTTTCATACGCTCAACCCTCGCAGAAGCTCGATGCTTTGAAACAGGAGGCAACAACCCAGGTCGAATCGATGAGCAAACTTGCTCAGGAGATTGTCGATGCTGTGTTCAGCTTCGGTGAGCTGGGGTTCCAGGAATATGAGACATCCAAATATCTCACCGACATCCTCCGCCGGAATGGGTTCAAGATTCAGGAAGGGGTTGCGGGTATGCCGACGGCGTGGGTGGCTACCTGGGGAAGCGGGAAGCCGGTCATCGCCCTTGGGTCGGACATCGATGGAATACCGCAAGCATCGCAGAAACCTGGAGTTGCATATCATGACCCATTGGTCGTTGGGGCACCGGGGCACGGCGAGGGCCACAACTCAGGTCAGGCAGTCAACATTGTCGCCGCGCTGGTGATCAAGAAGATCATGGAGCGTGAAAAAATTCCGGGCACACTCAAGCTCTGGCCTGGCGTTGCGGAGGAGCTTGTTGGTGCAAAAGCATACTTCGTGCGGGAGGGATTGTTCAAGGAAGTCGATGTCTGTATCTTCACGCACGTTGGAAGTAACCTCGCTGTTTCGTGGGGGTCAGGAGCGGGGAATGGATTGGTTTCGGTGGAGTATACGTTTCATGGGCAGAGCGCGCACAGCGCGGGGGCGCCGTGGAGGGGAAAGAGTGCACTCGATGCGGTCGAGTTGATGAATGTCGGTTGGAACTTCAAGCGCGAGCACCTTCGTATCCAGCAGCGATCCCATTATGTCATCACCAATGGTGGCGATCAACCGAACGTCGTTCCGCCGACAGCTTCCGTTTGGTATTACCTGAGAGAGACCGATTACAAAAAGATTATGGAGATGTTCGAGGCGGCAAACAAGATGGCCGAAGGGGCCGCCCTCATGACCGGTACTTCGGTTGCTTCGATTCGCATTCTCGGATCCGCATGGCCACAGCATTTCAATAAGCCGATTGCTGAGTTGACATACGCGAACATCCAGAAAGTAGGTCTCCCTTCTTGGAGCGATGCAGATCAGCAGCTTGCAAACGCTGTACAAAAGGAGGCAGGTGTCGAGGAGCCGAAAGGGTTGGATACCGCGCTCGCGAAATTCGAAGACCCGATCAAAGAGGAAGACAAACGAGGTGGCGGGTCGGATGACATTGGGGATATTTCCTGGAACGTGCCGACGGTAACGCTTCGATACCCATCGAATATCCCGAATCTTCCCGGTCACAACTGGCTCAATGCCATTGCCATGGCCACACCAATTGCTCACAAGGGCGTTGTCGCCGGAGCAAAAGTTCAGGCTATGACATTGCTCGACATTCTTCTGAAACCAGGAGTTGTAGACAGCGCGTGGGCGTATTTCAAGAATGTTCAGACGAAAGATGTTCAGTATAAACCGCTCATCCGCCCTGAAGACAAACCGGCAACTTATCTCAATGCGAAGATTATGGAGAAATACCGGCCGGAGATGAAGAAGTACTATTACAATCCTGCGAAGTTCAAAACGTATCTCGAGCAGTTAGGAATTCAATACCCAACAGTCAAGAAATAATACCACTCAGCCTGAACAGAATCGATCGAATGTCAACCCGAATCTTGCCCCTTCCGCTTCTCTTCCTTGCAATAGGCACGGCTCTGGCACAATCATCAAACGGTTCTTCCAGCGGCACGCCGATGATGGTGACCGCACGTGCGATGAAAGCGCCGACTGCTCCGCTTCTCGATGGGGATGTTTTAAATGACCCAGCCTACACCGGCACTCAGGTGCTCGATGGATTCTGGCAAACGACTCCCGATGAGGGAAAGCCATCATCTGAACGGACGGAGGTGAGGGTTGTTTACACGCGCGATACCCTCTATGTTGGCGTTGTCTGCTACGAGCGAGATACGCGAAATATTATTGCTGGAGAAGGAAAACGCGACTCCCCGCTGGATGAATCTGATTCCTTCCAGATGGTCTTCGACACCTACCGTGATCGGCAGAATGGATTCATCTTTGCGACCACACCGGTCGGAAACGAATACGATGCTCAGATCACAAATGAGGGTGAACTGAGTATTCTCGCCTCTCGATCCGGGTCTACCGGTGGATTCAATCTTAATTGGGACGCTTCATGGCGTGTGAAAACAAGGATTTCGGACATCGGATGGAGCGCGGAATTCGCCATCCCATTCAAAACGCTTCGTTACGACGCCGGTCGGAATGACGGATGGGGTGTGAATTTTCAACGAAACATCAGGCGACGCAAGGAGAGCGCATACTGGGCTCCGCTCCCGCGCCAGTACACGATTTATCACGTCTCCCGTGCCGGCGTACTCCAGGGGCTCGAATTGCCGACGCGGCAGAATCTCAAGCTGGTGCCGTATGTTTTGGGCAAAGCCCGCACCAGTGAAACGCGGTCGAACGCCGCCTACTTCGGCAATGTCGGTGCTGACTTGAAATACAGCATCACCCAAAGTCTCACGTTCGACCTCACGCTCAACACGGACTTTGCCCAGGTCGAAGTTGACGATCAGCAAGTAAACCTCGACCGCTTCGATCTCTTCTTCCCCGAAAAACGTCCTTTCTTCCTTGAGAATGCGGGCTTCTTTGATTTCGGGAGTCCCGGTGAGGTTGAGCTGTTCTTCAGCCGTCGCATTGGAATTCATGGTCCAACGGGCACGCAGATTCCCATCGTCGGTGGTGCACGCCTCTCCGGCAAGGTCGGCTCAACGCGAATCGGCTTGCTCGATATGCAAACGCAGGAGGTGCCCGGTCTTGTGCAGGCAAACAACTTTGCCGTTGTTCGCATCGGCCATGAAGTCGCCAACAGAACCGGCTTTGGCGCAATCTTTGTCAACAGGCAAGGATCAGGATCGTTGGCTGCACCTCAAGACTATAACCGAGTTGCCGGTGTGGATGGGCGTTTAGAGCTCGGCGAATACACACAATTGGCTGGATATGCTGCACAAACCATTGCTCCGGTTTCCGGCGGGAATCGTCATGCCGTTCGGTTTGGGATCAGTCATAATTCGCCGGGGTGGATTGTCGAATCGTATTTTACTGAGGTCGGAAGCCGATTCAATCCTGAAGTCGGATTTCTTCGAAGGCGTGGCTATCGCAAGACAGAAAATCTCCTGCTTTTGCGGTATCGTCCGAGCGATCTGATGGGACTCCATGAGCTGCGTCCACACATTTCCTACCGAGGATTCTGGGACTTTAACGGATTTCACGAAACAGGGTTTTTTCATATCGACAATCACTGGGAATGGAAGAATAGTTGGGAGATTCACACGGGAATAAACTTCACGCGAGAGGGAGTGAAAAGCCCATTTATGATCTATCCGAATATCGTTGTCCCAGCCCGAACGTACGACCATGCTGAAGCTCAACTTGTCCTGATTACCAATCAGGGTGCACCCCTTAGCCTTCGTTCCGACATCAACACAGGGGGATTCTTCGGTGGGAGTCGGTTTTCAAAGACATCGACACTACGATTCCGAACGGACGCTGGCTTTGCGGTGCAACTCGCCTGGAACCGCAATGACGTGAATTTACCTGTCGGCTACTTCGTGACAAACATCCTCCGCTTGCGGCTTTCGTACTATTTTTCACCGTCGGTGTTTCTGCAAAGCCTGGTCCAATACAACGACCGCGTAAGAACATGGTCGGCGAATCTGCGATTCGGCTGGCTGCAGACGGCAAACACCGGACTCTTTATCGTCGTGAATGAGCTGCATGATTTTGGAGCGGGATCGATCGGATTGCTGGATCGGAACATCATTATCAAGTACAGTCAATTGTTTGATATCCTTGATTGATGGATGGAAGAAGTGACGGCCTCTGCGATTCTCTGCGGACTCTGCAGCGCTGCGGTGTACGTTATGAATTCCCGTCAACCCTCCAGAGATTTCTCCAGACACACTGAACTTCTCCCCTTTTTTTTGTAGTTTCAAACCGTATGAATGCCCCCCAACGGCTGGCCATTGGAGTCGATCTCGGCGGAACGACGATTAAGACCGGTCTCGTCTCTGCAAACGGATCAATCCTCTATCAAAGCAAATTTCCTTCCCGAAGCCTCGAAGGCCCCTCGGCCGTTCTCGAGGAAATCGAACGCTCCATCCATGATGCTATGACTCACACCGGCGGGAATTCCATTGCCGGCGTCGGAATTGGAGCGCCGGGCGTGGTGGATCGTAACGGTGTTGTTCAGTCGCCTCCGAATTTCAAAGACTGGGATGCTTTTCCGCTTGCTTCAGAGCTCCGTGCAAAGCTGAACATGGAGGTGCGGATCGAGAATGATGCCAACGCCGCCGCAATCGCCGAGTCAAGGTTTGGTGCTGGGAGGGATTATCCGAATTTCCTTTTCGTCATTTGGGGAACCGGTGTGGGGGGAGGGATTATTCTGGAACGAAGGATTTTCCGCGGTCCGTCCGGTGGAGCCGGTGAAATTGGCCACATAAGCATCGATTACCAGGGGCCGCAATGTAACTGTGGAAGTCGCGGCTGCGTAGAAGCATACATCGGTCAGCGTTATCTTACTCAACGAACAATCGACCGGCTGAAGGACTATCCGAACTCGAAAATCCTGCAACTCGTTGGAGGAGAAAAGAACAAGATTGAGCCGGCAATTATCTCGAAAGCGGCACACGAGGATGACCCCCTGGCGAAAGAAATTCTCCTTGAAGCAGGCGAGCTACTGGGCGTTGCGGTAGGAGCGGTGATGAATGTCTTTGATCTTCGGGTAAGTATCATTGGCGGGGGAATTTCGGGAGCGGGACAGTTCGTTCTGGATCGCATCCAATCCTCAGTCCGAGCTCACGTCCTAAAACACCTGCGACCAGAGATCACAGTACTCCAGGCTCAACTTGGTAACGAAGCGGGAATTCTGGGAGCTGCAGGGTTGGTGTTGTAGATGATCATCGTCGAGAAGAGTGATTTGGCACCCTTTCGTTTTCTTTGGGCGGTATTCCTCCCGCTCTTTCCTCTCTCTCTCCTCGCTCAAGAAACAACGCAAGCTGTTCGCACACCTTCCGATACACTGGTCCAGGCACAGCGTATAGACACCGTAAGTCGTCCGTCGGATATCGACACGGTTGTGATCTATTCTGCAAAAGATTCGATCGTTTATTCCATGCGGACCCGGACGATGAAACTGTACGGCCAATCGGACCTTCAGTATCGTACCATGGGACTTACGTCGGAACGAGTCGATGTGAACTGGGACAGTGCGACGTTGTTTGCTCAAGGGATTCCCGATACAGCGGACTCCACAGGGAAGAAAATGACCGGGACACCCATTTTGAAGGATGCGGGCGAAACCTACGACGGATCGGAGGTGCGGTACAACTTCCGCACGAAGAAAGGGAAGATAACGGTTGGAGAGACGGAGATTGAAGATGGGTACTACAGGGGAGATCAGATCAAGAAAATCGATAAGGATGTCCTGTTTGTTTCCGATGGCATTTACACGACGTGCGATGCCAATCCACCGCATTTTCATTTCTACAGTCCACGCATGAAGATTATCGTGCGTGATCACATCGTGGCCGAGCCGATCTACTTCTATATTGCCGATGTCCCGATCTTCGGACTGCCGTTCGGAATCTTTCCGAACAAATCCGGCAGGAGGTCCGGTTTCATTGCACCTGTGTACGGCTACGATGCAAGGCTCGGCCATTTCCTCAGTCGATTCGGCTACTACTGGGCGATCAATGATTACATGGATCTTACCAGCACGTTCGACTGGTACACGCGCGGCGGATGGTTGAATCAATCCCAGTTCCGCTATCATCTGAGAGATCATTTCACAGGTTCTGTGACCGGGCGCGTGACGAGACAGCATCAGGGGGAGCCGAATGATCCGGCCAGAACAGAACGACGGGATTACAACATTCACATCGGGCATAATCAACAAATCGATCCCACGATGCGTGCCGACGTGAACTTCACCTTCAGCTCGGGGACGTTTTATCGGAATTTCAGCACAAATATCGATGAAATTCTCCAGTCCAACATTGTCTCGACGGCCATGCTTTCCAAGACGTGGGAGGAATCGAACAGGAACCTCACGATCTCGGTGTTTCGCGACCAGAGTCTGACGGATCGTAGCGTGCGGGAACAGCTTCCCTCCATTTCCTTTTCTCAGGGTCAAATCTATCCTTTTCGGAAGAAACGGAAATCCTCGCAGGGTTCCACAGCGACAACCGACGATGCGGCATGGTACGAAATGATCGGGTTCAACTACGGCGCGAGCGCCGCGAATGATCGGTCGAGAGTAGAGCAAACTCTCGATTCCGTGAAATCGGGTGCCGGCGCATTTTCCTCTGTCAGGGATTTTGCGACAACGAGCAGACAGGTTATCAGACAAAACCTGTCAACAAGTATCTCTCCAAAGTTCGGCGAGTTTACAATCAGTCCCTCAATAGCGCTTCAAGAGGAGAGGACATTTTCTGATTCCCGTACTCCGTACCGGGACAACTCCGACAGCAGTCTGGCATTCCTGAGCCGGCGGGACAGAACCGTTCGTGGTTTTCTCTCGACGAGTGTAGGGACGGGAACGCGCCTCTACGGGATCGTACAGCCGCGGGTGTACGGGATAACGGCAATCCGTCACACGGTGACGCCGAACATCTCCGTTTCCTACGGTAAACAGATATACGGAAAAGATATCAGAAGATACTCGCTTGCAGGCTCGCTGAACGTTGGGAATAATTTCGAGATGAAGTACCAACCGTCCGATACTGCGAAAGAAGAGAAGATCCAGTTGATGAACATCGGCATGGGGCTATCGTACGACTTCGCGCGGGAGTCTATGAACCTGAGCGAGCTCGCAATGTCGTACCGCACGGATATTGGCAAGATGTTGAATTTCAGCGCCAATACATCTCATAATTTCTATGTCTTTGATCGCACGACCGGTCGACGTGTCGACAAATATCTGATCAGCGAGAAAGGATATCTTGCCGATCTTACGTCCTTCAGCTTGTCGCTTTCGACTTCGTTCAGTGGAGAGAAGAAGACAGAAAAAGCAAGCACCGGAATTCCGCAGCAGGTCCAGGAACAGCAAGAGCGTGTCAACCAGCTTCCGATGGCACCTGGTCAAACACCAACATACGGCGGATTCCAAACGGACGAAAGTGCGGATTTCAGTATCCCCTGGAATCTCTCGTTGGGATACACCTTCACCCAGAGTCAGCCTGATCCCCGAAGCAAATCGAGAAGTTCGTCGTTGAATATGAACCTTTCGTTCAATTTGACGGAGAAATGGAGAATTTCCGCAAGCGGGAATTATGACTTCGTACGGAAGGAGTTGGTAGCGCCGACGATCAACGTCTCACGCGATCTCCACTGCTGGACAATGAACTTCAGCTGGTTCCCCAGCAGTTTCTACGCCGGCTACCGATTTGAAATCCGCATCAAAGCCCCGCAACTCCAGGATATCAAAGTGACAAAACAGGGAAGCGCAAGGGGAGTGTATTATTGAATTGAGGGATTGAGGGATTGAGGGATTGAGAGATTGAGGGATTGAGGGATTGAGGATTGAGGGATTGAGAGATTGAGGATTGAAGGATTGAGGGGTTGAGGGATTGAAGGATTGAGGGATTGCCGAAAGGTTCAATTGCTGGGCGGTTAAATCGATCTGACTCCACTGACCAACTGTCAACCTGACCTGCTACCCTTACGCTGACTTTCTCTCCTCGTACAAGTAAATCGGTTCTTTCGACTTCAGGATGGTGTCCCGCGTGATGATGCACTTGGAGACGTTCTGGCGTGAGGGGAGTTGGAACATGATGTCGAGCATCACCTCTTCGATAATCGAACGGAGAGCTCGTGCACCGGTGCCTCGCTCAAGAGCTTTCTCAACCACAGCTTTCAATGCCGCTTCCTCGAACTCCAATTCTACCCCTTCCATCAAGAAGAGCTTTTTGTACTGCTTTACGATTGCGTTTCGAGGCTCGGTGAGGATGTTGAGGAGAGCTTCTTCATTGAGGGAGTGAAGCGTGGCGATGACCGGCAAACGACCGACGAATTCCGGAATCAGGCCGAACTTGAGAAGATCGTCCGGCTCAACTCTCGAAAGATACTCATCGCGCGCTTTTGATTTTTTCCCCTTCACATCGGCTCCAAAGCCCACAGGATTTTGACTGACCCGTCGCTCGATGATTTTCTCGAGCCCTTCGAATGCTCCACCGCAGATAAACAGAATGTTTTTTGTGTTGATGTTGATCAGACTCTGTTCCGGATGTTTCCGCCCACCCTTAGGGGGAACCCCCGCAATCGTCCCCTCGAGAATCTTGAGCAAGGCTTGTTGAACACCTTCCCCCGACACGTCGCGCGTAATCGATGCACTGTCACTCTTGCGGCTGATCTTGTCGATTTCATCAATGTAGACGATCCCACGTTCGGCTTTCTCGATGTTGTAGTCGGCGTTCTGAAGGAGGTAAACAAGGATGGTTTCCACGTCATCACCGACATAGCCAGCCTCTGTCAGCGTCGTGGCGTCGGCAATGGCGAAGGGGACGTCGAGAATTCGCGCGAGCGTTTGGGCGAGTAGAGTCTTCCCCGTCCCCGTCGGACCGATCAGAAGAATATTGCTCTTCTCGATCTCGACATCGTCGAGGTTATGGAGATTCTCGTTGGAGTCGATTCGCTTGTAGTGATTGTAGACGGCGACTGCGAGGGTTCGCTTGGCGTGCTCTTGACCGATAACGTATTCGTCGAGGGCCTTCTTGATATCCGACGGCGTGAGGATGCTCCGCATGGTGTGCTTGCGGGCGCGGATCGCAGCAATGTTGTTCCGGATGATATCGACAGAGGAGGAGACGCAGAGATCGCAGATATAGACGTCCGGTCCGGCGATGATGCTGTTGACCTCTTCCGGAGACCGGCCGCAGAACGAGCAGGTGATCTTTTCGGCTTGCTTGGGTTTCTGACTCATCGGTGAGGTTCTCCCTCGAGGGAGTTACTTTTCTTTCTTGCCGTCGACACTCCGTTTGAGGAGGATATTGTCAATCAATCCGTACTCTTTTGCCTCTTCGGAAGACATATACTTGTCGCGATCGGTATCCTTTTCGAGCTGTGCAATCGGCTTACCGGTGTGGTTCGAGAGGATTTCGTTGATGCGTTTCTTCATCCGGAGAATCTCTTCAGCCTGAATGCTGATATCGGATGCTGTGCCCTGAACTCCGCCCCACGGCTGATGGATCATGATGCGCGAGTTCGGAAGCGCGGTTCGCTTTCCTTTTGTCCCTCCCGCCAGAAGCACCGCGGCCATACTCGCCGCCATGCCGATGCAGATCGTTGAGACATCTGGGCGAATATATTGCATTGTATCATAAATGGCAAGGCCGGAGGAGACGTTGCCGCCCGGACTGTTGATGTACAAGTGAATGTCTTTCTCGGGGTCTTCCGATTCCAAAAACAAAAGCTGTGCGATGACGAGACTGGCGATCGTGTCGTCGATCGGTGTGCCGATGAAGACGATCCGCTCTTTCAGCAGGCGCGAAAAGATGTCATATGCCCGCTCGCCTCGTCCTGTCTGCTCGACAACGATTGGAACAAGTTGATTGTAGATGGGAGAATTCTTCATATCGAATACAGTCCTTTCTGAAGCTAATCGGCTGTTGGAGTCGCAGGGACTTCCTTAATTTTGGCATGTTTGATGAGAAATGCAATGAGCTTTTCGCCAAGAAGGCGATCCTTGATTTGCTCCGAGTTCCGGTAATAGTTCTTTAATCTCTCCTTTTCTATGCCGATTTTCTCGGATTCCGCCTCCGCCAGTGCTTCAAGCTCCTCTTCATCAACGGTCATCCCTTCAGCGGAGATAATCTCTTCCCGCAGTAACGCCCACTTTGATTGATAGACAGCGTATGCCCGGTTCTCTTGAATAAACTTCTCGACGTCGAAGTTCTCCGGTAACCTCTTGTCCTTACTCTGATTCTTAATATCTTCGATCAATCCCTCTAACACACTTCGCACAAGCGAGTCGGGAACCTGGAAATCGTGCCGGCGTATAATGTCGGCAACGACGGCATTGACAACCTGCCGTCGGCTCCGCTCGTTCCAATATTCTACCAGATCCTCGCGGATCCTTGCCTTTAACTCTTCGACGGTCTTGATCTTCTCTTTGGTGATCTTCTGGACAAATTCATCGGTCAATTCCGGAAGAACCACTTTGTCGATCTTTTTCACTTTGAGCACGGCATTCACCTCATGCTTGTGATCCCCATGCTCATGCTCGAATTCGACGCGATACTCGCCGCCAACTTCAGCCGACTTCAAGGCATTTCGGAACGGCTCCTCAAGTTGGGGATCGGCGAGATAGAACCGAACGTTCTCCGATTTCTTTCCGATGATCGGCATTCCGCTTTTGTCAACGTCCTGAAGGTCGAGAGTTACGACATGCTCGAGGTCGGTCACGCTCTGAGCTTCTTGAGTGTTGCTGTTCATTCTTCTGAGCCGCAGCAGCTCGTTCTCGACATCCTGATCCGTCACGGTATAGATCGGCTTTTCGACCTGGATGCCCTTGTAATCTTTGAGCTGAATCTTCGGCCGGATATCGTATCGGACTTTGAAGCGGAACTGTTCCCCCCGCTTGTAATCCATATCGACAATGACCGGCTCACCGATAGGTTTGAGCTCCCTTTCCCTGACGATCTGACGATACAACTCGCTGGCGATCGTATCAAGCGACTCGTGCTCGATCACCTCGCCGTAGAGTTTCTTCACGAGATCAAGCGGAGCTTTGCCTTTACGAAATCCTTTGATCTCGACCTTCGGCCGGTAATCCCGATACGCTTTTTCGAAATGCGGCCGCAGCTCGTCGGCATTGGCAAGGACCTCAACCTCGCGCGAAACTTCCGATACTTCATGAATCGTTACTTCCACCATGGTTTCCTTTATGTTCAATGAGTGGGTAGGGGGGGAGTCGAACCCCCATGGGTTGCCCCACTAGCTCCTAAGGCTAGCGCGTCTGCCAGTTTCGCCACCTACCCAAAATTCAAGAATGTTGTCGGACGAATTTCAGCGCGGCGGCGTGGGTGAGCTGGTCTGCCGGTTCCGCCGCAACAGCGCGACTTGTCTCGAAGAACTAATGCACCGTTTGGGACAGCTCAAAAGAAAAAAATCCTCAAACCACCGGCTTTGAGGATTTCACAAGCGCTGTCAATATAAGAGAAGAATGGTTGAAATGCAAAAAACGGCTCGACGCATGCGCTGCCCACGACTCTCCTTGCTTTTGCCAGCCCGTTTTATCATATTCCTCTGCCGTATCCAAATCGATTGAAGCACGTCCAGTCAATGACCCGAAGCCATCATACGGCTCATGTTGAGTCGGCTCCCACTCAACGAGTCTGGTCTCCCCCCGATGCGTTTCGCTATTGTAAACGATTGGCTTCAAGTCACTACGAGAATTTCCCGGTCGCCTCGCTGCTTGTGCCGAAGGATCGTCGGAAGTACGTCAACGCCATCTATGCCTTTGCACGTACGGCAGATGACTTCGCCGACGAACCGGGATATACACCCGCCGAGCGCATCGAAGAGCTGAATCATTGGGAGATGCAACTCCAGGAATGCTATCGGGGTGAGGCCAGCCATCCGGTCTTTGTCGCTCTCCGGGAGACTGTCCAGCGTTTCGATATCCCGATAGAACTGTTTCAGGGACTCCTCCACGCGTTCCGGTCCGACGTTATAAACCACCGGTACGAAACATTTGACGATGTTCTTGAGTATTGCCGTTTCTCTGCAAACCCTATCGGTCGGCTCGTATTGTTGCTTTTCAACTACAGGAACGAATCGCTCATGCGACTGTCAGATCATATTTGCACCGGGCTTCAACTGGCGAACTTCTGGCAGGATGTCTCCGTGGATGTCTTGAAAGACCGCCTCTATATCCCGATCGAGGATATGAGGCGCTATGGTGTTGCGGAGGAGGAGATCCTCGCAGGGAAAGCTTCGATCGCCTTTCGTGACATGATGGAGATGGAAGTAGAACGAACGGAAGAATTCTTTGTGCGGGGAGAACCCCTTCTTAACGAGGTCGGCCGAGATCTTATGATGGAACTCAAGCTTACACTCGCCGGCGGAAGAGCAATCCTGAAAAAGATCGGCGACCTTGACTATGATGTCCTCACAAAGCGACCGACGCTCACTCTCTGGAATAAGGTCGGTCTTCTTGTTCGATCGTTTCTGACACAATGACATTCCTTGCCGTCCATACTACAGTATCCGATCCTTTCGTCAATAGTCCGCTTGCTCAAAACAAGGTGAGTAATTTCTATTACTCGTTCCTGTTTCTTCCCAAGCCCAAGCGCGAGGCAATTGAGACCATCTACGCCTTTTGCCGTCAATCGGACGATATCGTCGACGGGGGGAGGAGCGTGCGCGAAAAGCGGCAGCATTTACGACAATGGGCGGACGAACTGGAGAAGTCCCTTTACGGTGTCTCTCGCATTCCGATTTTAAACAAACTCAGCGCGGTCATCAAACGGTTTAACATCCCGTTGCATCACTTCTACGATTTATTGAAGGGGATGGAAATGGATCTTCGCAAACGTCGATACAAGACATGGTCCGAACTGGAGCAATACTGCTACCGCGCCGCGTCGACGGTCGGTTTGATCTCTGCTGAGGTCTTCGGCTACAAACATCCCGACACACGGCAGTATGCGATCAATCTCGGTATTGCACTTCAGCTCACGAACATTTTGCGTGACATCAGGGCCGATGCGAAGAAGGGGAGAATCTATCTTCCTGAAGAGGACCTGAAGCGGTTTGGATACACGGAAGAAGAATTGATGCGAGCCGTCTACAATGAGCGATTCGTTGCGCTGATGAAATTCGAGGCAGATCGTGCGCGATCGTACTTCCTCAAAGCGAAATCTTTCCTTCACGAAGAAGACAAGCCGTTCATGTACGCCGCACGAACGATGGGCTTGATCTACTTTCAGTTGCTGCGACGTATCGAGGCCGTCAACTACGATGTGTTCTCAAACCGTATCCGAATTCCCTCCGTTCTCAAGATGCTTGTCGCGGTTGCGTTCCGGATTCGCCAGCATGTTCCGACTCCTCTCGTGCGTTCACTGACGCGCCAGCTTCCTATCTAAATGAACTACGATGTCCTCGTCATGGGCGGCGGACTGAGTGGACTGTCCGCGGCAGTGGAGCTTTCTCATGCCGGCAAAAAGGTTCTCCTACTTGAACAGAAGCCTCACCTTGGCGGTCGTGCCTATTCGTTTGTCGATAGGACGACTGGCGATGTTGTGGACAACGGTCAACACCTGCTGATGGGATGCTACCATGCCACACGGCGATATCTCGACATCATCGGCTCTGCACACCTCGCGATCCTTCAACCTCAGTTGCATATCGATTTTCTTCGTCCGGCAAAAGAGAAGGTAACACTGCATTGTCCAAACCTTCCAGCGCCTCTTCACGTTCTTGTTGGACTGATAAACTTAAACAGCCTTCCTGCAACACACCGCCTCAAGCTGTTGAATGTGGGAAGGGCGCTAGTACTCGGAACAAAGGAAGATACACTTGCCGGACTCACCGTCGATCAATGGCTTCGGAGTCTGGGACAGACAGAGGAGGCGAGGAAGTATCTTTGGGACATCATTGCCATCGGTACGCTGAATGACGATCCGAAGACCGTGTCGGCTTTGCTGTTCTACCGGGTTTTGAAGGCAGCATTTCTGGGCAAGCGGGAGAATTCGAGTCTCTTGGTCCCGAGAGTCGGACTCAGCGATCTCTTCGTTGAGCCGGCGGTGGAATTCTTGAAGGAGAGAGGCTCAGAGGTGCTGACCGGACATGAGGTAGAGGGAATTGGAATTCGAGGGAGAAGGGTAGAGTACGTTCAGTCAGGACGCAGGCGATACAAAGCATCCTCATACATAAGCGCTGTACCGTACTTTGCGTTGGAGAAGCTGGTTGGTCGGTCGGGCAACGTAGTCTCTTTGGAATTCGATCATTTTGAATCGTCTCCAATTCTCACGATTCATTTATGGTTCGATAAGGAGGTAATGGAGGAGGAATTTGCGGCGGTGCTGGATTGTCGAATTCAGTGGGTGTTTAATAGGACAAGGATGGTGCAACGGCGTGATGGGGGAGAGGTTAGAGGTCAGAAGTCAGGGATCGGAGGTCGGCTACTCCGCCGAGGCCATGTTGTGGCGCAGGCGGAAGGTCAAAGGGTCGCTGGTGGAGGTCAGTATTTGGCTATTGTCATCAGCGGAGCGAAGGAGTATCTCGATTGGTCGAAGGAAAAGCTGGTGGGACTTGCAATGAAGGAGCTCCGTGAGCTTCTTCCGGGGGCGCGTTTAGCAAAAGTTCTTCATTCGCTTGTCGTCAAAGAGAAGCGTGCAACGTTTTCCCCGAAGCCGCATGTGGAGCAATTCCGGCCTCAGGCTGACATCGGATTCGAGAATCTCTTTCTTGCCGGCGACTGGACAGATACGGGCTATCCGGCCACCATCGAAGGGGCGGTGATGAGCGGGAAGAGGGCGGCTGATGCGTGTCTGGACCGTGACTTGAAGGATTAAAGGATTGCATGATGGTAGATGACGGTCTTTCTCCCATCATTCCAATCTTTCCGCACTTACATCATCCCCACAGGGTCAACATCAATCGCCATCTGAACCGCACGGTTCTTGCCTAACGCCGATCGCGCATACCACTGCTTGGCGCTCGTCAGCGCTGAACGCAGTCGCGCGCCCCCCGGATCGGTCTTCTTTAATCCTTTTATTACAACGTGCTTTCGAAATTGACCGCGGATTCTCGGAATCGCCGCATCGGCCGGTCCCAACACGATCAGGTGCTCCTTGTACTTGTCATCGAGCAAGAAGCTGGCAAATTTCTTTGCATGGTGGTGAATCTCTTCCTCATGTTGTCCCTTGAATTCAACAAGCACGAGTCGGGAAAACGGGGGATAGTCGAGCTCCTTCCGATATTCTAATTCTTCTTTATAGAAGCCCGGGAAATCATGAGAGACCACATGCTTCAGACTGTAATGGTCCGGCTGAAGCGTCTGAATGATGACCTCACCCGAGAGCGTGCTTCTGCCGGCTCGACCTGCGACCTGAGTGAGAAGCTGAAACGTCCGTTCCGACGCGCGGAAATCAGGCAACAGCATCTGCGTATCGGCAGAGATTACTCCCACCAGTGTCACTCGCGGAAAGTCCAATCCCTTTGCCACCATTTGCGTTCCCAAAAGAATATCCGCCTCACCGCGTGCAAACTGTTGTAGCATCCGGTCGTGCGATCCTTTTCTGCCGGTCGTGTCGAGATCCATTCGAACAATCGTTGCTTTGGGAAAAAGCTGTGACAGCTCTTCTTCAACCTGCTGTGTTCCAAAAGCGTAGAGCCGTAACTCAACGCTTTGACAATTCGGACACACTGTCGGTGGTTTTTTCACAAAGCCGCAGTAGTGGCACCGTAAGTGCTTCTTGACGGCGTGGAACGTGAGCGTTACATCACAACGATCGCATTTCTCGACATGTCCGCAGTCGAAGCATTCCATCACGTGCGAGAATCCGCGCCGGTTCTGTAACAGGATCACGCCTTCCTTCTTCTCCAGTCGCTCGGCGATATGGTCTTGGAGAAGTTTTGAGATCGAAGATGTGGGAAGTCGCTTTGGAAACGAGATCCCCTTTTCCTGGACCGCTTTCTTCGTTTCCTCATATCGCCGCACGCGCTCTTTTGTCATATCGACGACTTCAATGCGCGGAAGTTGAGCACCATCGACCCTTTCTGGAAGTTCGAGCAGCGTGTATTTCCCTGTTTGTACGTTTGCATAGCTCTCGGCCGACGGCGTCGCGGAGCCAAGGATGACAACGGCACCGATGTCGTTTGCCCGCTTGATAGCGACATCGCGGGCATGATAGCGGGGAGTTGCATCGAACTGTTTATAGCTTGCCTCGTGCTCTTCATCCACGACAATTAGTCCAAGCGAAGGCAACGGGGCAAAGACTGCCGAGCGTGGACCGATAACGATCCGGATCTTTCCATCGCGCGCGAGGCGCCAAGTGTCGTACCGCTCTCCCGCGGACATCTGACTATGAAAAACCGCCACATCATCGCCAAAATGCGATTTGAATCTTCGAACGATCTGCGGCGTCAAGGAAATCTCCGGCACGAGAACAATGGCGGTTTTGCCTGCGGGCAGAATCTTTCGGATAACCTCGATATACACTTGAGTCTTCCCACTTCCGGTGATGCCGTGGAGAAGAAACGTGCGGTACTGGCCTTTTTCTACGACGGCAGAGATTTCATCGAGCGCTTTTTTTTGATAAGCATTTAAGGTAATGGTGGGGGGAGCTTCAAGATTATCAAACGCAAACGTTCGAATTACCTCGCGCGCGGAAATCTCGATCAACCCCTTCTTTCGTAACGTCTCGGCGATGGAGAGCGATGCTTGGGCTTTCTTCAAGACGGCGCTGAGTTGAGATTCGCTCAATGCCTCGCGCAAGATCTTTTCCTGTTTTTCGGTGAGGTTTGTTTCTTTACCATGTTCAAGCGCTTTTCGCCCTTCGTCCTTAACGATAATGATCTTTTCCGTTTTGGTTCTCGGCTGAGAAGGTCTTTCGTCCTCAATGGCGATCCATCCTCGTTCCGAAAGCTCATGAAGCAGACTGTAGATGCTTTTCGTGTTTGTACTTCGCTGAAGCTGAGAAATTGTTAGCGATTTGCGTTCTGCGAGCAGATTGATGACAGCCCTCTGTTTTTTTGCAGTCGGTTTAAGATTGCTGAGAATTGATTCCGTGTCGGGTACACTCAATCGCACTATTCGCTTGCTCTCACTTGCCATTCCTTGTGGGACTGCGGTTTTGAGAACTTCTCCCCACGGTGCGAGATAGTATTCGGCGATCCAGTGAGTCAGACTAAGCATTTCGGCCGAAAACGTCGGCTTCCGGTCGAGAACATCACGAATGGGCTTTATGCCCGGGACCGTCGATCGGTCAGAAAGCGAAACGATGACGCCGGTAAGCGATGTTCTTCCGAAAGGCACAAGAACCCGGCAGCCGGGTTTCGCAGCTGCGTGAAGATCCGGCGGGACGAGGTAGGTGAACGTCTGATCGAGTGGCACGGGAAGAGCGATATCGGCGAAGAGGGTGGACATTGAAGGATTGGGGGATTGAGACATTTGAATTGGGTCATTGGGCCATTGGGTGATTGGGTCATTGGGCCATCGGGTGATTGGTCATTGGGTCATTGGGAGATTGGGTCATTGAGTCATTGGGAGATTGAGTCAGTGAGATGGTTTTTTCCCTTTTGCGGTTCTTTGGGAGGCAGCAAAGATTGCAAGAAGTTCATTTGCCTCCCTCAAAAGGTCGTCAATCTTTGCTTTCGGCACAACGTGGGTGTCCTCAAGGAGTTCTAACCACAACACCGTTTCATCTGCTTCTTCAACAACTGTACCGATTTTCGAAATGAATTCAGCCTTCGATCGTGCCCTGCATGCCGCTCGATAATTCGCAGCGACTGAAGTTCCTGATCGCAACAATTGTCGTCCCATTAATCGTGCTTCGTCTGTTCGAGGGAGGGTCCGGTACAATTGAACAATCCTCATCGCGAATTGCTTCGACCGGTTTCTCAGAACCTCTGGCTGACTTGACATATTTAACCCCCTTTCACGTAAATGATTCAATCACTCAATCACCCAATCACCCGATCACCCAATCACTCAATCACCATTCACTCAATCGTCAATTCCTGAAGTTCTTTCTCCAAAATCTTATACACTTCGATTAAGGCTAAATTTTTCTCAAGTGCAATCCGTTTGCATTCCTCGAACTCGGTTGCCAGAATTACCTTTCCATCTCGCACTATCTCCTTGACCGACACTTCTCCAAGGGATGTCTTCACCCGTCGCTGGTTCCGCGGCAATTTCTTTCGCTCCACCGGCTGAATGCGAATCCCAAGTGTAGTTGTCTCACGAAAGAGCAATGCAGACAGAGCATCGAGTTTCGACCGTTCGGCAAGGACGGATAGCAGAATTCCCGGCCGGCCCTTTTTCATGATAATCGGAATCATATATGCATCATGTGCTCCGGCTGCGAGCAATTGTTCGATGATGTAAGGATAAAGCTCCGGATTCATGTTGTCGATGTTTGTTTCCAACGAAACGATATCGTCGGCATGCATCTCGGGCTCCAACTCTCCCACCAGAACTCGAAGGAGGTTGGGTACCTGATCGAGTTCTTTTGTGCCGGCGCCATAGCCAATTGCCTCGATGCGCAGGCGTTCCAATGAAAGCGTTCCACGAGAGAGTGCCTTGATGATGGCGGCACCAGTCGGTGTTGTCAGCTCAAAAGGAATGTCTGTGAGCACTGTCGGATAATGTTTCAAGATCTCAATCGTTGCCGGAGTGGGAACGGGCATCGTGCCGTGCTGGGTGTTCACGAATCCGCCGCTACCGAGTCGCACAGGTGAGGAGTAGACTTCCTGAATGCCAAGGAACTCAATGCAGATCGATGTCCCGACAATATCAACGAGAGAATCGATCGCACCTACCTCGTGGAAGTGAATCTTCTCGAGCGTGGAGCGGTGCACGGCTGCTTCGGCGACGGCGACCTCGTAGAAAATCTTCTTTGCTCGCTCCTTCACGGTTTGCGACAGACTGCTTCCTTCGATGAGCGCGTTAATATCCTTGAGATGACGGTGGTATTTCGGTTGTTCGGAGATGATCACGTCGATTTTGGTTGCCACGATACCACTTCGAGTTATGTGTGAAGCTTGAAGCTCGAATCCGCCGAGATTGAGCTTCTTGAGTTCTGCATCAAGCGCGTCGAAGGGGACGCCGGCGCTGACAAAGGCGCCAAGTGTCATGTCTCCGCTCATTCCGGCAATGGTGTCGAAGTATGCGATCTTCATTTCGATCGGTTTAGTAATGGTTCAAGATGCCTCAGAAACCTTTCTGTGGCGCCAATGTTCTCCTTCACAAGCTCAAAGGATCTGGCTCCAGCCTCCTGCCGCAACTGTTTGTTATTCATCAGTCGGCGGAGGATGGAGTAGCACGTGTCTGCATTCGTTACAACAAACCCTCCGCCTCGCCGAACGAGAGCAACCGCTTCCTGCGAGTTTTCATGCCTAGGGCCAAACAAAACGGGGAGCCCGTACACTGCCGGTTCGAGAACGTTGTGAACTCCCTGTCGAAAACTTCCGCCGACATATGTGACGGTCGCATAGCGGTAGAGCGGAACGAGAATCCCAATGCTATCGACAAGAATGATGTTCTCGTTTGAGTAATCGTTGAGATCGGAGAAGCGGATGATTCGGAGATGCTTTGTGGCCGATGCCTCAAGGCGGTCCAGCGTTTCGAGAGTCGGTTCATGAGGAACGAGAATCATCAACGCTAAAGAATCTTCTTTTGCGAGCCATTGAAAGGCGGGTAAAATCACCTCTTCATCCTCTGTCCAGCTACTCCCAACCACAAAAACCTTTTTTCTCTTGAGAATGCTGTCGGGAATGAGATGCTTGCTTTTCGCTTCAATACTTCGCTGCCAAACCTGGTCATATCGCGTGTCACCGACCACTTCAATATGGGGGTGGGTGAGAGAGAATCGTTGAAAAGATGCAGCATCGGATTCCGAGACCGTCAGGATCGATGTCAGATGATTGTAGAGATACCGATGGAAATTATGGATGAATGGCCAATGCCTGCCAGAGGAGCTCCGAAGGGTAGCGTTGGCAATGAAGGTCGGAACGCCCCGCCGGGCTAATTCCCAGACATGGTTGGGCCAGATGTCGTACCGAACCATCACGGCTACTGTCGGACGGGTCAAATCGAGAAACATTCGAGCATTTCTTGCCGAATCGAATGGAATATATGTGATCATCGACGCGAGTTTATAATTTCGTGAATGCTCGTACCCGGATGGTGAAAAGAATGTCACGATGACGTCGAGACTTCGAAATCTCTTGCGCAACGCGGCAATGATCGGTTTGGCTTGCTCGAATTCACCCAGTGAAGAAGAATGGAACCAGACACGATGAGGTGCCCTGAGTTCCTTCACCTGCGCCTTAATCTGTTTCAAAAGGTTGCGACGTCCTCGAATTGCCCGCCTGATTTTCGGACTGAAAAGACCGCCGAAATGGAAGAGAATCCAGAAAATCGGAACAGTCAGGTAATTGTAAATGAAATACCAGAACCGTTCCATTGTCAGCGGGCCGGACCTTCCAAAACAAGAGGATCTCCCACAGAAATCGTTCCACCCTCAACTATCCTCGCAAGCATTCCACGCTGACCCCGGAGAGCCTCTTTCAAGCCCGGTCGAATTTCCTCCATCCGGTCGCAGGGAGCACAGGGTTTTGTGATTTCCATGAGAACG
Source organism: Bacteroidota bacterium (assembly GCA_035559595.1). Taxonomy (GTDB): domain Bacteria; phylum Bacteroidota; class Ignavibacteria; order UBA10030; family UBA10030; genus DATMBF01. Next base: position 227,538 of record DATMBF010000048.1, read on the forward strand.
CTTCCAATGCGCAGGCGTTGTTTGTGTTGGAGGCTGTCCAAAGATATTCCCCGCGTTGCAATGTTCTCTTTTAAGATCCCCGGCCCGAGGTCAAATCGTTCGAGCGTTTCCATAGCTACCAGGAGGACCTGTCGGCTCGATTCGCCAATGGCATGAATGTCTCCTTCCAGCCCTTTTCCAACGATAGCCTTGACCGCTGATAAGCCGAGGGATGGTTTTCGATGACCTGGGCAGATATGCAGGGCAGCGACCGAAGGCTGAGACTGAGAATTGGCGGCCGAGGAAGAATGTTGCAAGGTGTGCGAGGGAGCGCTCAAGGGGGAATCCGCTTCGAAAACGACGCTATGGTAGATAAAAAATGAGCGAAAAGCAAGAAATGCAACTGATTGCTGTTTTGGACGAGGCTGTGATGTCCGCCACCATGTAGGACTGGATGATCAATCGGATTTCTTGACTAAGTAAGCGAATCTTGTTATTATGCAAAGTCTCTCACAATGCCGTCAAGCAGAAAAAAAACCTCCCAGAACGGTGAAGACAAAGAACTTCAGGTCCTTCGATCCTGCGTCATCTTCAAGGGCTTGAGTCCTCCCGTCCTGAAGCAAATCTCCAAAACACTGAAGCGGGAATCCCACCGATCCGGTTCAGTCCTCCTCGATCTTGAAGCTACACCCGACAAAGTCTTTATCATCAAAGATGGTCGCGTCAAAATCTCTCGGCCGACCAGCTACGGTGAAGAGGCCGTGCTGAATATCCTTGAGAAGGGGTCATTGCTCGGTGAGCTGGGTGTGCTGGATGGGAGGAAACGTTCGGCCATCGCAACCTGTATTGAGGATACGACAGTCTACGTCATCCCAAAGAAACAATTTGAGAAACTTCTTGCCGATCATGCTTCCGTTTCTCAAAACTTATTGTGGGAGCTTTGCAATCGGATTCGCAACGCCAATGATAATGTGATCAAACGGCTGGAGGAACAGCACACTACCGTTCAGGTCCGCTTTGGTAAGCTGCAACGGCTGATCGAGGCAAGCAAGATTATCAATTCGACCCTCGATCTGGATAAGCTGCTTGGGCTTATTCTCGATTCCGCCATCAAAAGCATCGAAGCGGATCGCGGGACGCTTTATCTTGTGGATGACATCAAGAAAGAGCTCTGGTCGAAGGTCCTTCAAGGCGACAATATGGTTGAGATTCGGTTGCCTGTTGGAAAAGGACTCTCCGGTCACGTGGCAGCGACGGGCGAAATCATCAATATTCCCGATGCTTACAGCGACCCGAGGTTCAACCCCGAAATCGACAAGAAAACAGGGTACAAGACGAGAAACATGCTCTGCATGCCGATGAAGAACAAGGATGGAAAGATCATCGGCGTATTTCAGCTTCTTAACAAGAAACATGGCGTGTTCGATGAGGGAGACGTTCAGTTCATTGACGCGCTTTCAGCGCATGCCTCGGTGGCAATTGAAAATGCCCGATTAGCGCAGGAGATGGTCTCCAGCGAGCGGATGTCCGCTGTCGGTCGAATGGCGGCGACAATCATCCACGATATCAAGAACCCCATGGGCACGCTGCGCGTTTACGCTCAGGTGATGAAGAAGAAGTCCGGCAACGAAGAAGCCGCCAAGCTTGCGGATGAGATGATCCATCAGGTTGATCGGTTCGTCAATATGGCGCAGGAGATTCTGGACTTCAGCAAAGGTGTAAGCTCGCTCAATATTCAGGAATACGACTTCAACGAAGTGATGGAGAGTGTGCTGAACTTCATTGAGAAGGACCTGACCAAGAACAATGTTGTGTTGGCTCGAAAGAATGAGTTTCAAGGAAGGGTCAAGCTCGATCAGGACAAGATGGTACGCGTTTTCTACAATATTGCAAGCAACGCTCGCGACGCCATGCCGCAAGGGGGAACGCTCACTGTTGCCACGTCGAAAACAGCTGACGGCTTCGTGAAAATCGAGTTCACCGATACGGGAACCGGCATGCCGGAAGAGGTGAAGAAGCGAATCTTCGAGCCGTTTATGACGTACGGAAAGAAACATGGAACCGGTCTCGGCATGGCCATTGTCAAGAAGGTGATCGACGACCACAAAGGGAAGATCGAAATCGAGAGCGAACTTGGTAAAGGCACCACCATCCGCATTCACCTCCCCGCGTTGTAACTCTCCGCTGCATCCGACCTTGGTGTTTCCCCATCGTCTGTGCTTCAACCATTAATGGAGGAATCCGTCCATGAACAAGCAATCTCCGAATGAACTCCGTCGTCGTCTTGCCAGATGGCGCGAGTTCTTTTTCGCCCAGAAGTACCGATTCGATCTCGGGCAGTCATTTCTCGTCATTGTCAATTTCACCCTTCTTATCATCACAGCGAGTGACAAGCTTCAGACGTTTTTCGGAATTCCGAGACTGCGTTCATTGCTCATTCTTATTGTTCCTCTCGGCTTCATTGGAGTGTGGCTGTTCGGCTACTTTATGGATAAGGTTGTGAGAGCCCCACAAATGGCGGAACGTCAATCCATCAAGCGCAGCGAGGTCTGGATGCACCACAACAATCAAATGGATCGGATTGAGAGGGAACTTCAGGAAATTCGAAAACTCCTCAACCGGGGACGAAAGAAATAAAGAGAAAAAGAAAACCCCCTTCCCCGGTCGGGGAAAAGGGGGTTTGAGAAGATGGGGCTGATTAGCGGATCAACCCGAGCGGCACACCAATAGCGACCCAAATGATCCATAGACCAAGGGTCAAGCCAATGGATGCACCGGTCGGTTTACCGTTGAGTTTGCTCACACCGACACCGACAACGCTTGCCTGCCAGATGGAGAAGAGATTCACTGCCGAGAGAAACCGGTAGCTCGTCTCCATGGGATTGTAATCGGAGAGGACCGTTAGGGCAGCGCTTGGTGTGGCAAACAGGGTTCCAAATCCGTAAATCATGAGCATCGTGACAAGATAGCCCAACACACCGACCCACGAGGCAATTCCGTAGAGTTCAACGTACTTCATGTACGGAGCCGTTGACTTCCACAAGAGTTTTCCGGAAAGCCAGAGAAAGAGAGCACCACCGAAGAAATATGCTGCCGTGAAGAAGATGGCCGGTAACGATCCAAACAGCATGAAGATTCCCAAACCGGTTCCTTCCATCCGGTCGCGGAATTCGTCTGCTTGAGCCTGAGTCATTCTTCCCTCCTTCACCGCTTCACTCAACCCCTGTGTTTGCAAGTCAAAAATCTGAGTTTTCAGCGTGTCGTTCACAAAGAGGAGGTAGGTGAAGAGAAGAGACAGAACGATAAAGACAAGGAACGGAACAAGCCAGAGCATCGCACGATTTGGTGACGTGTTGATGTCCGCAAAGGCCTCCGAGGGATCGGCGAAGACATTCATCAACCGATCGGTGAAGGAGATCGAGTCTGTCGATCCGACAGGTTCTTGCATTGTCATAAAGCCTCCTGGATGTTTATTGTTACTCCGTGGGAGAAGCAAAAAAGAGGTTCGTCAAAGGTACGAAGAGCATTTCTCATTGGAAAGAGCGATTGGTTGACATTCGCGCGTTAAATGGATATATTCGATTTGCTCTGGAGGTTTCAAATCCCTTCGAAAAACCGAAGAATTGCGGGAGGAAAGCCCCACCGTGGGGCGCACTGCTTGTCCAGCCGAAGTCGTTTCCTATGTCGGAACTTGACGAACAAAAAAGAAAAGTAGAAGAACTCAAAAAAAAGATTCTCGAGCAAAAGAAGAAAGGGGCTGCCCCAGCCGCCACTGCCCCTGAGCCTCCTGCACCAGCCTCAGAACCGTCTCCTATCGATCCCACCAAAGAGGCGGAAATCAAGAAGAAGGTGGAAGAGGCCAGGCGAAAGGCCGCGGAAGAAACAAAGCGTAGGGCTGATGAAGAGGCTCGACGTAAGGCCGAAGAGGAAGCCATCCGCAAAGCTGAAGAAGAAGCCAAAAAGAAAGCTGAGGAAGCGGCGCGGATAAAAGAGGAGGAAGAGAAGCGCAAGGCTATGGAAGAGGCCAAGCGTCAAGCCGACCTTGCTGCAAAGAAGAAGGCCGAAGAAGAGGCAAGACGAAAGAAAGAAGAGGAAGAGCGGCGCCGTCAGGAGGAGGAAAGAAAGAGGCAAGAGGAGGCGACAAAAAAGAGCGCCGAGGCAGCCGCCAACCCTGTGGCTATTCAGGCGTATGTTCAGGCGTTGAAGCAGGCCTGGTCGGACGGCGTCGTGAGCAAGGATGAGGAAATTCTCCTGCAAACGTTGAGAACGTCGCTCGGCATCTCCCAACAAGAGCATGAAAGCCTCCAGTTGGAGATTCAGCTTGAGATCTACCTTGAGGCCTTAGTCGAAGTGTGGCGAGATGGAGCAATCACGCCGGATGATTACGAGCGGCTGGAGACGTTACGTGAGAAGTTCAGTATTTCAGCTGACGAGCACCTGAGACTCGAGAAGCAGGTGCGGTCAGATATTCTCAAGCAACGGGCTTAGGAGAGCGGTACGCCATCGCGTGAAGGGCGATGATGCGCTTTTCTACCGGCGGATGGGTTCCGAAAAGCTCCGCAAACCAGCCTTCCTTTGAATTCAGTTTCCTCCCAAGCGGATCCACAATGCAAAGGTGAGCAGCACCCCGCTTTATCGAAGCGGTCGGCGCATTTGCGTGCTCGATTTTCTTAAGCGCGCTGGCCAGGGCCAGCGGGTTCCTCGTCAGCTCAGCTGCCGATGCATCAGCAAGAAATTCCCTCTGGCGGGAGACAGCCGCAGCAAGCAATCGCGTGATGATCGGGGCTAAGATAACTCCCACCAGCCAGATCACCAGAAAGACAACACCAAGTTGTCCCATCCCCTTCAAGCTCCTGTTTCTGTTCCTTCCTCGGAAGCGCAGCATTCGCGAGGAGCGGTCGGTCAAGAGAAGAATCGCTCCGGCAAGCGCAGCAACAACGGTCATCAATCGAATATCGTAGTTTCTGATGTGACCCATCTCGTGAGCTACAACGGCCTGGAGCTCTTCCCTGTTGAGGGAGTTCAACAAACCTTGTGTCACAGCGATAACGCTCTTTTTCGGGCTGGCGCCAGTGGCCAGAGCATTCGGGTCATCATCAGGAATGATCCGGACCTCGGGCTTCGGTAACCCCGAAGCGATTGCCATTTCTTCTATAATATTGTTCAGTTGACGATGATCGGGATTTGCAGGATCGGGAGGGATTGCTCCGAGGGAGGAGAGAACCGCAGAGGCACCCCCGTGCAGGCTCCAAACCGACGAAGCAGTTCCAACGACAAGGGCTACGATAGTTCCGAACGGAAGAAATAGTCCTTCCCGGATTCCTCCCAACGAGAAATCGAATCCCAGGCCTATGAAACAGAGAAAGAGAACGAAGACAACCATTACGACAATGGTGAGGCGTTTGTTGTAGGCCTGCTGCTCGTAGAGGTTCCTCCCCAGCATCACTGGCCACTTTTTGAGAGTGAGAGATTGACCGTTGGAACTTCGCGTTCAGTCGCGACGGTGATTTGAAAGAGTTCCGCCGTTTCGAAGCGAAAGATCGAGGCAATCATGTTTCCGGGGAATGTCTGTTGGGCAGTAGTGAATTTCGTCGCCAGGTCGTTGTAGAACTGCCTGGCGAAGGAAATCTTATTCTCGGTGCTTGTCAGTTCCTCCTGTAACATCTTCACATTCTCATTGGAACGCAGCGTTGGATAATTCTCCACAAGGGCGAAGAGCTTCGAGAGAGCTCCGGTCAGCATATTCTCTTTTGCGGCAGCATCAGCAATGCTGGTGGCGTTTGCCGCAGCATTTCTCGCCTGGATAACGCGCTCGAGTGTTTCCTGTTCGAATTCCATCTGTCCCCGCACAGTGTTCACAAGGTTGGGAATCAGGTCATGGCGCCGTTTGAGTTGCACATCGATCTGTTTCCAGGCGTTGGTTGTGTTGTTTCTAAGGGCGATAAGGCTATTGTATTTGAGGATAACCCAGAGGAACATGAGGGCTACCGCGCCGGCGAAGAGGTAGAAGATCATGATTAGACTCCCTGAAATGTTTGAAGAAGTTAAGGGATGGTCGTGGGAAAATCAATTTAGGGATGATTGCGCATTTTGGCATTGCCGGGATGGCAAAAAATGGCTATATTGTGAGAGATTTGATGGGGGTGAGCGGTGGGTCATTTCTATAGGGATTTCCCAAATAGTTGTTGACTTTTGAGTGTGTTCGTAGTATATTAGAAGCCCCATAAGACATGGGGTAGGCTTTTTTAGTCTTACTTCTTTTCGAGTTTTCTAACAATGCCCATTAGATTCCGGAATGGGCATTTTTATCGTTAGACCGCCACAAAGGTGGTGCGTATTGTTCTTTGAAAAGTGTGTATGGCCACAAGTCAATTGACAAGGTTTCGACCTTGGCTTGTGTATCCACACAAGTGATACAAAAAGCTAAGTTCAAACTTGAAGTTGAGAAAACAATCTACAACGGAGAGTTTGATCCTGGCTCAGGACGAACGCTGGCGGCGTGCCTAACACATGCAAGTCTTGGGAGAAAAGGGTAGCAATATCCTGAGTAAACCGGCGCAAGGGTGAGTAACACGTAGGCAACCTGCCCTCAGGACGGGGATAACCCCGAGAAATCGGAGCTAATACCCGATGATGCAGCGGCACCGCATGGTGACAGTTGTTAAAAGCCCGCAAGGGTGCCTGTGGATGGGCCTGCGTCCCATTAGGTAGTTGGCGGGGTAACGGCCCACCAAGCCGACGATGGGTAGCTGGTCTGAGAGGACGACCAGCCACACTGGAACTGAGACACGGTCCAGACTCCTACGGGAGGCAGCAGTGAGGAATATTGCGCAATGGCCGAAAGGCTGACGCAGCGACGCCGCGTGGAGGATGAAGGCCCTATGGGTCGTAAACTCCTTTTGTGAGGGAAGAATGAGTCGCTACAGGCGGCAATGACGGTACCTCAAGAAAAAGCACCGGCTAACTACGTGCCAGCAGCCGCGGTAATACGTAGGGTGCGAGCGTTGTCCGGAATCACTGGGTGTAAAGGGTCCGCAGGCGGGTCTGCAAGTCGTTGGTGAAATGCTGGGGCTTAACCTCAGAATTGCCGACGATACTGCAGGTCTTGAGTGCAGAAGAGGGAGACGGAATTCCTGGTGTAGCGGTGAAATGCGTAGATATCAGGAAGAACACCGGTGGCGAAGGCGGTCTCCTGGTCTGTTACTGACGCTCAGGGACGAAAGCGTGGGGAGCAAACAGGATTAGATACCCTGGTAGTCCACGCCCTAAACGATGGGTACTCGATGCCGGTCCGCAAGGTTCGGTGTCTAAGCTAACGCATTAAGTACCCCACCTGGGGAGTACGATCGCAAGGTTGAAACTCAAAGGAATTGACGGGGGCCCGCACAAGCAGTGGAGCATGTGGTTCAATTCGATGCAACGCGAAGAACCTTACCTGGGTTTGAAAGGC
>DATMBF010000049.1:0-49751 GCA_035559595.1 Bacteroidota bacterium
GAAAATCTTCGATCTTCTTGGAAGAGAAACAGCCACGCTCGTTGAAGGGAACCGTCAGGCGGGGTATCATAGGGAGCAGTGGCAGGCATCATTCTATGCCAGCGGGATGTATATCTACCAGCTTACGTATCAAGACCGTGATGGCAACACACGGGTTGCCCGCAAGACAATGACGCTGTTGAAGTAGGCTTTCCTTCCGTACTCGCATATCTTGTTCCCTTATTCTGGCCCTCTGGCCGATTTCTTGTTGCATTTCAAGGCCTGTCTGCCTATCTTTTTGCGCGTTTCACTGCGCTTTTTGGATATCCATCCTTTGGTGCTTTCATGATCAAACCGTCCCTTGTAGCACTTCTCTTTCTTCCCTTATCACTTTTTCCCCAGAATCAACGTGTGAGATCGGCAATTCATGCGGTAACGGTATACCTCGACCGTGCGGTAGTTTCGCGTGTGGCATCCTCTCAAGCAAGGCCGGGAATCCAAACGGTGGTGATTCCGGATTTGCCGGTATCGCTGATCGATCAATCCGTCCGGGTCTCCGGCGAAGCGGAAGGAGGAGCGACAATTCTTGATGTGAAGGTAGAGACGGTCTTCCTCGATACGATTCCAGAGCAGCGAATCAAACAGCTTCAAGATCGCCTGAAGGCGCTCCGGCAGGAGGAACGGGCCTTTCAGGATAGATCGCAGGTGCTTCGCTCACAGCGTGAGTTTGTGGATTCCCTCCGAGTCTCGATGGCTCGCAGTGGAGGGGCGCAGCGTGGCTCGTTTGAGGATTTTGAACGAATGTTGAGCTTCATTGATCGGCGGCTTTCGGGAATTTTTGGTGAGATACGGGTAACCAATCAGGCTTTAGAGGATGTACGATCAAAGATCGATGCGGTGCAGCGGGAGATCAACCAGTCGCAGGCCTACTCACGCAAGAGTCAGAAGCAGGTGGTCGTGAACATCAATGCCGAAAGGTCGGGGATGGTCACGCTTCGGATTTCTTATGTCCTTCTTGGTGCCAGTTGGAGTCCGCTGTACGAAGCACGGGTTTCATCAGAGCTAAAATCTGTCCAGTTCACCTATGCTGCCCAGGTTCGCCAGTCGACGACAGAGGACTGGAACGATGTTGAGCTGACGCTTTCAACTGCTCGCCCTGCAGAAGGAGGGACGCCACCGATATTGATGCCGTGGTTTGTCGATGTCCAACAACTGCGCCCATTTGGTGCCCAAAGGAAAGCTGAGATTTTCGAGGAGCGAGATGCATCGAGGGTACAGATGGAAGTTGCCGCTGCACCGGTCGCTCCGATGGCGGTCGAGGTTGCGGAGGTTCAATCGCAAGCTACGTCGGTTGTTTTCAAAATCCCCTCCAAAGTCACTATTCCCAGCGATAACAATCCACACAAAGTCACGATCATTGTCGAAACGCTTCCGGTTGAGTTGAGCTATAGCGCTCTTCCGAAATATTCTCAATTTGCTTATCTCAAATCAAAAACAAAGAATTCCACAGAGTATCCGTTTCTCGCAGGGATGATGAATGTTTTTTTCGAGAATACCTTTGTGGGAACGACAAGCGTGAGGCAGATTCTTCCGGGCGAAGAATTCGAAACGGGGTTGGCCGTCGATGAGGGTGTGCGACTCGAGCGCAAGCTTATCAACAGATTTACGGAGTATACCGGAACGTTCACGAAGAAAAGCAAGGTTATCTATGACATTCTCCTGAGAATCGAGAATGCCAAGCGTGTTCCGGTTGAGCTGGTCTTGCTGGACCAGATTCCAATTTCGAGGAACGAGCAGATCGTTGTTGAGCAGATGGAACCGTCGCCAAAGTCGTTGACTCCGGATCAGCAAGGTATCCTCCAGTGGCCGTTGAAGTTGAATCCGGGCGAGAAGCGGGAGATCAAGCTCAAATTTAGCGTGGAATACCCTCGCGATTGGAACATCATCGGACTCGAGTAGCCCATGTCGTTCCTCAATAATTTTATCGTCTCAGCCCTTCCGTACATTCCCAAAGCAATCGTTGGAAAGGTCTCAGCACGATACATAGCCGGGACTACTTTGGAAGAAGCGCTTTCCACTGTTCGACGGTTGAATGGAAGGGGAATGATGGCCACGCTCGATCTCCTTGGTGAAGATGTTACCGAGCGGGAAACTGCGCAGCAGATGAAGGAGCAGTGCGTGAGAATGTTTGAAGAAATCAAGAACGGAGAGCTCGATTCAAATGTTTCCATCAAGCTCAGCCAGCTTGGTTTGAAAATCGACAAAGAACTGTGTTACAAGAATGTTCGAACTATCGTCGAAGCGGCAAAAGCAAATGGAAACTTCGTCCGGATCGATATGGAGGATTCGACAACAACGACCGACACGCTGAACCTCTTTCGCAAGCTCCGCGAAGAGGGATTCGATAATGTTGGCGTGGTCATTCAGGCTTATCTGAGACGTAGTGAAGTGGATGTCCGATCCCTCGTCAAGGAAAAGGCTAATATCCGACTGTGCAAAGGGATTTACATTGAGCCACCAGAAATTGCATTCCAGGATCGGGATGAAGTGCGACGGAACTTCGTGTTTCTCCTCCGGGTGATGCTCGAAGGGGGAAGTTACGTGGGAATTGCCACTCACGACGAGTATCTCATTGAGAAATCGTATGAGTTGATTCAACGGCTGAACCTTAAAAGAGAGCACTATGAGTTTCAGATGTTGTTGGGGGTTCGCGAGGGGCTCCGCGATAGCATAGTACAGGCGGGCCATCGGCTTCGCGTTTATGTTCCGTACGGCGATCAATGGTATGCCTACTCGGTTCGCCGTCTCAAAGAGAATCCAGAGATCGCCGGTTACGTATTGAGGGCTTTCTTCAGGGGGAACCACAGATAGCTGAGTCTATCCACCACCAACGGGAGGAATCCTATGGCTGCTACTCAACAGAAACAATTTCAACCGTATATCCTACCATCGCAGGAGATTCCGGAATTCACGGTCAAGGCGATCATCCTTGGCGCAATTTTCGGAATTCTCTTTGGGGCAGTGACGGTCTATCTTGGACTTCGCGCTGGGCTCACTGTCTCTGCGTCTATTCCGATAGCCGTCCTTTCGATCAGTCTTTTGCGAGTGCTGGGCAAAGGGACGATCCTCGAGAACAACATTGTGCAAACGACCGGTTCGGCCGGAGAGTCGGTTGCGGCTGGAGTCATTTTCACGCTTCCCGCTTTGATCTTCCTCGGTTTCCCACTGGAGTACACCCGCATCTTTGTGCTTGCCTTGATAGGCGGTTGGTTGGGAATTCTTTTCATGATTCCGCTGCGCCGTCAACTCATTGTGAAAGAGCACGGAAATCTCAGTTATCCCGAAGGAACGGCATGCGCTGATGTGCTTGTGGCCGGAGAAAAGGGTGGGTCGTTCGCCGGGCGCGTGTTTGCTGGTCTCGGCATTGGGGGCGTCTATGCATTTCTCATGCATGCGATGGGGTTCTGGCGTACGACGCCGGAGTATCGGCCATCATGGTATCCCGGAGCATCCGTCCGCGCCGAGGTTACGCCTGAGTATCTTGGTGTTGGATACATCATCGGTCCGAAAGTTGCGGGAACGATCTTTGCCGGCGGTGTCTTCTCGTGGTTGCTCATGATGCCGGCGATTAAGTTCTTCGGTGGAATGTTGAGCGAACCTCTTTATCCCGGTACCATACCGATTTCAGAAATGAATCCGAGCCAACTTTGGGCAAGCTACATCCGACCGATGGGTGCGGGTGCCGTTGCAGCTGCGGGCCTCATTACGCTGGGAAGGACGCTTCCGACAATTGTTGAGGCATTCAAGGCCGGTGTGAAAGATCTCTCTGCGCAACGAGGAGCCACCAAACCGACCGCCTCAAGAACAGAAGATGACCTGCCGATGAACTTGGTGGTGATCGGCTCTGTCGTTCTTGTGGTGCTCATCTGGGCTCTTTTGACCTTCATGCCAGTGCCGGGTACCGATACGGGTTTGATCTCCAACATTTTGTCGGGACTCCTCGTCGTTATCTTCGGGTTCCTGTTCGTTACTGTTTCATCACGGATCGTCGGGTTGATCGGCAGCTCGGCGAATCCGGTGTCGGGAATGACCATCGCTACGCTGATGGCGACATGCGCTTTGTTCCTCATCGCAGGATGGACTGGTGGTGCGTACAGTGCGCTTGCCATTACGATCGGCGGTGTGGTGTGCATCGCGGCGGCGAATGCGGGTGCTACGTCTCAAGACCTCAAGACCGGCTTCCTCGTTGGAGCAACCCCGTGGAAGCAGCAGGTTGGATTGATGGTCGGTGTTATGGCCTCCGTGTTTGTGATTGGATTAACGCTCATCATGATGAATAGGGGATTGGCGGAATACCGACCTTTCGATATGTCCCTTGATATTGCGGCTCTGCCACAAGGTGTTCAATTAGAACGTCAGGATTTTGAGCACGAAGGAAAGAGGTATTATTTGTTGAACGCCATTGGTTCCCGAACAGTGCCGGATGGAAAGTATCTTTACAGTCCGGAGACACAAAAGATCGAGATCCAATGGATTCAGGGAATTGGCAGTGAACGCGCTGCGGCGCCACAGGCAAGATTGATGGCCACAGTCATCAACGGCATCCTAAATCAGCAGTTGCCGTGGGGACTTGTCTTGCTCGGGGTGTTCCTGGTTGTTGCTGTTGAGCTTCTTGGTGTTCGATCGCTTGCCTTTGCTGTGGGCTCCTACCTTTCGATCGGGACCACACTGGCGATCTTCAGTGGCGGAATTGTGCGGTGGCTGGCTGAAGGGAAAGCGGCGAGTCATGGTGAGGGGGAGGTAAGCTCAGGTTCTCTCTACGCGAGCGGACTCATCGCAGGCGGTGCGATCTTCGGTCTGGCGGCTATCGGCATTGCTTTGCTGGAGGAGGCCGGCGTGTTTGCACGCGGGACATTCCATCTTGGTCCTGATCTGCTGCCCTGGCTCAGCGACCAACCGCTGTTCTCCGTGGCGATGTTCTTGCTCCTCGCCGCTACACTTTATTATATCGCGAAAAAACCTGTCGAAACGAAGAAGTAAGCGTAACAACCCTCCGCCTCGTTACACAAGACGGGGCGGAGGTTATTCACTTCTGAAAAGGAGGCGTGTTTCCATTGGATCCATTCTGGCCTCTCGCAACCCCCTCTCTTGGCACCCCTAATACCGTTTCCCTTGTGCATGGCATCATGTTCATTTGAAGACCGTGTAGGGGCGATTCATGAATCGCCTTCACCAAGAGACCGGCGAAACATGTTGTTATCAAAAATCGTTGGACGTTTTTGCACGTTCATCCCTTGCGTTCTGATTCTGATAACGTCTCCACCTCATCATTTCGGAGGACTTATGCACCATCGTTTCGGTTTTGCGATTTTGGCTGTTCTCTTTTTCTTATTCGACCCGACGCACAAATCGCCCCTCCAGGCTCAATCCCCCCCAACCACGAACTGGGAAGCCAAATTCCGCGCCATTCCCAGCGCGGAAAAACAGCGCGAATACATGAAGCGTCTATCGGCCCGGCCGCATCATCTGGGTTCCCCGTACAACAAAGACAATGCAGAGTGGATGCTCGCCATCTTCAAGTCGTGGGGACTCGACGCAAAACTCGAAACATTTGATGTGCTCTTTCCGACTCCCAAAGAGCGGGTCGTTGAACTCCTTGAGCCGACGAAGTTTACGGCAAAACTTCAAGAACCTCCCGTTCCCAACGATCCCACTTCGAATCAACAAAACGAGCAGCTCCCCAGCTATAATGCCTATTCCATTGACGGCGACGTCACTGCTCCCCTTGTCTACGTCAACTACGGCATTCCCCAAGATTACGAGCAACTGGAACGCCTCGGGGTTTCGGTGAAAGGCTGCATTGTCATTGCGCGGTATGGCGCCTCATGGCGTGGTATCAAGCCAAAACTTGCGGCGGAGAAAGGGGCGGTTGGTTGCATCATCTACTCTGACCCGCGTGATGACGGATATTATCACGGCGATACTTATCCCGAAGGGCCCTGGCGTCCGAAGGATGGCGTGCAGCGAGGAAGCGTGATGGATATGCCTCTGTACCCAGGAGACCCGCTTACACCCGGCATCGGTGCAACAAAGGACGCAGTGCGACTCGATCTCAAAGAGGTCAAAACGCTTACCAAGATTCCTGTGCTTCCCCTATCGTACGCCGATGCCCAGCCGCTTCTTGCCGCTTTAAAAGGACCAGTCGCTCCCGAAAGTTGGCGTGGAGCGTTGCCGATCACGTACAAGATCGGACCCGGACCTGCGAAGGTCCGGCTCAAGGTTCAATCCAACTGGGATGTCAAGAGGATCTATAATGTTGTCGTGACCATTCGCGGCTCTGTCTATCCCGACGAGTGGATCATTCGAGGCAATCACCGGGATGCGTGGGTGAACGGTGCCCAGGATCCAACGTCAGGCATGGTCGCACAAATGGAAGAAATGCGGGGACTTGCCGAATTACTCAAGCAGGGATGGAAGCCGAAGCGTACGCTCATCTACTGTGCTTGGGATGCCGAAGAGCAGGGGTTGCTGGGCTCAACGGAATGGGCAGAAGCCCATGCCGACGAACTCAAACAAAAGGCTGTCGCCTATATCAACACGGATTCCAACGGACGCGGCTTTCTCTTTGCCGGTGGTTCACATACGTTGGAGAAACTGGTGAACGCCGTCGCGAAAGACATCGAAGATCCTGAAAAGAAAATATCTGTCTGGAAGCGTTCGCAGCTCTGGCGCGTTGCAAACTCACGGCCTGAAGATCGCCACGAAGCGCGCTCGCGACCCGACCTGCGAATCGGTGCTCTCGGTTCCGGCTCGGACTACACGGCGTTCCTCGACCATCTGGGCATCGCCTCATTGGATTTCGGCTACGGCGGCGAAGATGGGGGCGGAATCTATCATTCGATCTACGATAGCTACCACTGGTACACCAATTTTGCGGACACCGACTTCAGCTATGGTCGAGCGCTCTCCCAAACTTGCGGCACAGCGGTCATTCGTCTTGCTGATGCCGATATTCTGCCGTTTGATTTTGGCAATTTTACCGACACCGTCCGCCGTTATGTGGACGAGCTGAAACGAACGCACAAGGACATGCAAGAGAAGATCAGAGAGCAGAACAAGCAGATTGAGGAGGGTGTGTTTACTGCGATTGCCGACCCGAAGGAGAGATTTGTGCCGCCATCGGTTGAGGAAGTTCCCCCGCATATCAATTTTGCTCCACTCGACAATGCCGTCGATGCGTTGGCGAAGGCCAGCGAGAGCTACGACAAGGCACTGAAGAAGGCACAGGGTACCTCGCTTGCCCAAGCTCTGGTGAAGGCCGTGAATGCCAAGCTCATTCTCAGTGAACGGAAGTTGACCAATCCAGACGGATTGCCCGGTCGGCCGTGGTTCAAGCATCTTATTTATGCACCGGGCTTCTACACCGGCTACGGCGTGAAGACGATCCCCGGCGTGCGTGAAGCAATCGAACAGAAGAAATGGACCGAGGCAGAAACGGAAATCACTCGCGTATCGAAGGCGCTTCGGGAATTTGCTGAGCTGGTGAATTCCACAAGCACAGAATTGGAAAAAGCTCGATGATGCTCGGGCAGAAAGCTTAGAACAGCCATGACACAATCTCCTCGACCTCTGCCGGCAGTTTATCGCTGGGTTGTTTTGTTTTTTATCAGCCTGGCGATGTTCGGCAACTACTACGCATACGATGCTACGGCGCCGGTCTTTGATCTATTGAAACAACAGATTGGTTATAGTGACCAGCAGTTGGGTCTTCTCTACACCGTTTATAGTGTTGCTGCCGTCATCGTCCTTTTGATAGGTGGTTACATTATCGATCGGTTTGGGACAAAGCTTTCCGTTTTGCTTTTCGGGGTGATCTGCCTGATTGCTGCAGCGGTGACGGCTTCTTCGCCGGAGCTCTGGGTCATGTTGACCGGACGTTTTCTGCTTGGCCTTGGTGCGGAGCCGCTCATTGTGGCTGTGACCACAGCGCTCGCTAAATGGTTCAAGGGTAAAGAGCTGAGCTTTGCTTTCGGTCTCAATCTCACGATTGCACGACTGGGTTCTGCGTCGGCAGACTGGTCGCCTGCCTGGGCGCAGCCTCTCTACACGAACTGGCAAGACCCACTCTGGCTCGCAACAGCAATCACGGGGTTCTGCGTTGCGGGCGGATTCCTCTACTGGGTTCTCGAAACTCGGGCAGAACGGATGTATCAGCTTGGCGAGCAGGAGACTACGGAGAAGTTGGAGTTGAAGGGACTCTACAAATTCAGCAAGTCGTACTGGTACGTTGTGGGGCTTTGCGTGGTGTTTTATTCTACCATCTTTCCCTTCCGTGCTTTTGCTATTAAGTACTTCATCGAAGCACACGGCCTCTCGCGCGAAATGGGCGGACTGCTCAATAGTTTCCTGCCCATCGCCGCCATGGTGGCAACTCCACTCTTCGGGTTGCTGATCGATCGCGTAGGGAAGCGATCACTCTTCATGGTTATCGGCTCCCTTGTCCTTCTCCCTCTGTTTCTTGTCGTCACGTATTTTCCCGCCGGCGCAGAGGTAAGTCTCTGGCTACCACTCTACGGAAATTTTTCGTTACCAGTCACGCTTCTTATCGTGATGGTTTTCCTCGGTATTTCGTTCTCTCTGATCCCCGCCGTCATGTGGCCAGCAGTGGCCTATATCGTAGAGCAGCGGCGACTCGGGTCTGCCTACTCGCTGATGACGCTTTGCCAGCAAATTGGAATGGCGGCAATTCCGTGGCTGATCGGCTATCTCAATGACATGTTCATGGCGGGTCCGGAAAATCCGGGAGGATACGCCGCGGGAATGTGGGTCTTTACCGCACTCGCGTCGTTCGGACTTGTGTTCTCCTCCCTCTTGCTGCGTGCCGAACGCGGCCCTCACGCACATGGCCTGGAGACCATCACCACGCGTTCGTCTTCAAAGAGATCAGTTATTTGATTTCACCCGAATTATATTCCGCCGCACAGGTTGCCGTTCGCGACTGTATGGGACTTCAGCCGGGGGAGCGGGTTGCGATTGTCACCGATGAGCCGTGCCGCACGATCGGCCAGGCGATGTTTCAGGTTGTCAAGGACTCTGGCAACGATGTGTTTCTCGTCGAAATCACTCCACGTCGTACTCATGGCGAGGAGCCGCCCGCCGAAGTTGCCGATCTGATGCAGAAGGTGGACGTTGTTCTGATTCCCACAAGCAAATCCATGACACACACGAACGCGAAACGGTCTGCTCAAGCAAACGGTGTTCGGGTCGCAACGCTCCCCGGGGTAACCGAAGAAATGATGGTTCGATGCATGAACGCTAATTATCACAAAATCGCTGAACTGACGAATAAAGTCGGGGACCTTATGGAACAGGCTTCCGTGATTCGCGTAAAAGGCCCGGCGGGGACGGATATCACGATGGCAGTCAAGGGACGAAAAGCCATCCGGAGTCACGGATTATTCCGTGAGAAAGGAAAGGGTGGAAATCTCCCGACGGGGGAGGCGTTTCTTGCACCGTTGGAGGGCCAATCTGAAGGCATAGTCGTCGTTGATGGTTCGATGGCCGGCATTGGACTCTTGAAGGAGCCCATCCGTATTACCGTAAGAAAGGGATATGCGGAAGAGATTGAAGGAGGAGAGGAAGCGAAGAAGCTTGTGGAATTGCTGGCGATCCACGGACGTCTTTCACGAAACGTAGCCGAATTGGGGATTGGCACGAACGAGAAGGCGAAGATCACCGGAGTGATTCTTGAAGACGAAAAGGTTCTGGGGACGGTGCACATAGCTTTTGGCGATAATGTGACGATGGGTGGAACGATCAACGTGCAAAGCCATTTGGATGGACTGATACTCTCCCCGACTGTTTGGTTCGATGACAGCATGATCATGGAAGACGGTAAACTACTGGTTTGAGTTTTGGTTTTGAGAATTTCTTATCTTGCAAAGACATTCCAATAATTCATTTTCAAGGAGGTTCAGATGAAACCCCTTCGTGTTGTTCTTGCCTTCCTCGTTGTGTGGGCATTTGGTACGGCGAGCGCCCAAACTGACGCTCCAACCGCCTGGACGCCCGAGGTAATGATGAAGTTCAAGCGCGTTGGCGGCACAGCGATATCCCCGGACGGCAAGCTCATCGCCTACACCGTCTCTACGCCGATGATGGAAGGTGAGAAATCGGAGTTCCTCACCCACATCTGGATTGTCTCTACCGATGGAACGATGAACCATCAGTTTACGTTTGGCGACAAATCCAGCTCCAATCCCCAATTCTCACCCGACGGGAAATACCTTTCCTTTACCTCCAGTCGGGGTTCGGACAACAAGAATCAGCTTTGGATCATGCGCCTGACGGGGGGTGAAGCAGAGCAAATCACCAAAGCCAAATCCGGCATTGGCTCATACCGCTGGTCGCCCGATTCAAAGCGAATTGCGTATCTCATGACTGATCCGGAAACCGAACAGGAAGAAAAGGAGAAGAAAGAGAAGCGGGATGTGCAGCTTGTCGATGGAAATTTCAAGTATGCTCATCTCTACACCATCACGATTGAGAAGGATGGAAAAGGTGAACGAAAGACAAAACGACTGACCGGAGGATCGTTTCACATCACTTCATTCGATTGGTCGCCCGATGGAAAGACCATTGTTTTTGCACATCAAGTGAATCCAACGGTCGATGTCTGGCCGACGATGGATATTTCCAGCGTCCCGTCAGACAGCGGTGCACTGAAACCCCTTGTTGCCTGGAAAGGGTGGGATGCAAATCCAACCTACTCGCCAGACGGGAAGTGGATCGTGTTTGCTTCGGACAATGGAGATACAAAATGGGCGCGGGCGTACGACCTCTACCTCATGCCGTCAAGCGGCGGTGAAGCAAAGAAACTCGGCGAAACTCCGGATAGAAGTTTTGGTGTGATCGGCTGGTCTGCAGACGGGAAGGAAATCTTCGTCAATGAGACAGATCGGACATCGGCGCGAGTCTTTGCCGTGCCCGTTGGAGGTGGAAAACCGAGAGTGGTGACCACCGGTCCGGGGAACTATGCAGGCGCCTCCTTTAGCGAAGACGGAAACTCGATGGGATTCATTCACCAGACTCCCGAGATGCCGCCCGATGTTTATGTCAGCTCTGCGAAGAGATTCCAACCGCGGAAGCTGACTAATGTGAATGCGGACTTTCCTCGACTTGCCATGGGCAAGACAGAGGTTATTACGTGGAAGTCGAGAGACGGACGCGAGATCGAAGGTCTCTTGACCTATCCGGTGAACTACGTGAAGGGAAGACGCTATCCCTTGATTCTCAATATTCATGGAGGGCCGGCGGGAGTGTTCACGCAAGGATTCACCGCGGCCGGCGCAACGTATCCGTTGCAAGCGTTTGCACAGGAAGGGTATGCTATTCTTCGACCGAACCCGCGTGGCAGCAGCGGATACGGTGCAGACTTCCGTCGCGCGAATATGAGTGACTGGGGCTTCGGAGATTTCGATGACAATGAGACGGGTATCGAAAAAGTGATCGAAATGGGTATAGCCCATGCCGATAGCCTTGTGATCTGTGGATGGAGTTACGGGGGATACATGACCTCGTTCACGATCACCCGTACACATCGCTTCAAAGCGGCAAGTGTTGGCGCTGGCGTGACAAATTTGATGAGCTTCGTCGGAACGGCGGACATCCCGAGCTTTCTCCCATCGTATTTTGAGGGGGAGTTTTGGGATCGCATGGAGGTGTACATGAAGCATTCAGCCATGTTTAACGTGAAGAACATCAAGACGCCAACGCAGATACTCCACGGCGAACGAGACGCTCGCGTTCCTCTCTCGCAGGGACAAGAGCTGTATATTGCCCTCAAACGTCGCGGCGTTCCGGTGGAGATGATCGTTTATCCGCGTATGCCCCACGGCCTGCAGGAGCCCAAGTTCATTCTCGATGCGGGCAAACGGATGATCACGTGGTTCAATATGCATTTGCGCAGAAATGGATCTGCCGCCGCGGTTGGCGGGAACTAAGTGAATCTCATCGCTATTAACGAGCACCTTCGGATCCCACGTTCTGAGATTCTTTTCCGAACCTCCCGTGCGAGCGGTCCGGGTGGACAGCATGTCAACAAGGTTGAGACACGTGTTGAGCTCCTGTTCGATGTGCGACGGTCGCCAAGTCTGAGTGAGGATCAGCGGGAGAAGATTGTAGCCGCTCTCGCTCCACAAATCGACCGTGAAGGTGTGTTGAGGATCGTTTCGAGAGAGTCGAGAAGCCAGTGGCAGAATAAACAGAAGGCGGTGGAGAGACTCGTTCGATTGCTGCAAAAGGCACTTCGTCCACGGAAAAAGAGAATGAAATCAAAACCACCAGCCTCTGCTCAGGAGAAACGATTGCAGGAAAAGAAGAAACTCAGTGAGAAAAAGCGGTTCCGGAAAATTCAGGAGTAGTTCACTCCAATGCCGGTCGGAAAAACGACGAGCCCGATCAAAAAAGCCCTGCCGTGGTGGATGAGCGGTTGGGTGTTAGGGACGATTGCAGTATGGATCGCATTGGCAATTGCCTTCTGGTCGATTTCCGTTCCTCTGGTGGGTAAATGGACAACGGGGACCATCATCGGCGTCTGGTTCACCGCGGGAACACTTTTGGTATTGCTCTTGCGGAGAACAATTCTGGACACCGGCTACGCGATTGACGAAAAGGTTATCGAGCAAACCAAAAGGGAGTTAGAAGAGAACCGAAGGAAGGTCCGCCGGCAATTTCATCAGAGAGAAGTCGAATTGCTCATGGCGGGTGAGAAAACACCGATCTTGGATATCTGGAAGGTTGATGGTGCGTACGTGAACAAGCATGTGTTCTTTGACGGAGTTGAGCTGAAAGAGATTGACCCCGGTGTGCGTGAGTTTCACCTGCGACTTCAAATCGGCGATGTGGCGAGGTACGGCGATGATGCGGCGACACTCGAACGGACGCTTTTCAACGAGTTAAAAAGTTTCTTGAATACCGTTGTGAAGGATAAGCATTTCGATTCCTTTCGTGGTTTCTTCGATACGCTGATTCTCGAGGTGTACGGCATGGAAGAGGATTCAGAAAAGCGCGACCATCCCTATCCTTGCCTGAGTCTGGCGTTGACCACGAAAGTGTTTCCGACAGTCTTCTCGCCCGCATCAACGGCAGGAGATCTTCGGCGTTACGGCGATTTGCGGTGGAATTCCGGCCTGCCCGTTGAACCACATCGGAATCTCGATGCCCCACAAATGCGAGGGGCTAAGTAGGAAACCTTATCAATGAAAAAACAATCTGATTTTGAACAGTTTTCAATTCCTGAGCTTGGGCGTGCCGACGTAGACGCTGAGTTCCTGAAATACTCCCGGCGACGGTTGCTCAGGGAATATCTTCCAAAAATTGAGCGCTGTTTAGAGCTCTTGAGCGACGAGGATGTCTGGTGGCGGGCTCATGAGAGCAACAACAGCATCGGGAATCTGATTCTTCACCTTACCGGCAACGTTCGTCAGTGGATCGTCTCCGGTATCGGGGGCGCCGAGGATATCAGAACGCGACCACAGGAGTTCGCCGAACGAACGATGATTCCGAAAGAAAAGCTTCTCAACAAGCTCAAGGCAGTCCTCGTAGAAGCGGACGCAGTTCTTGAACGCTTCGATCCGAAACATTTGCTCGAGGTAAGGCGTATTCAGAAATACGAGATGACTTGTCTTGACGCAATCTCGCATGTCGTTGAGCATTTCTCGCATCATACAGGACAGATCATCTACGCAACGAAGCTCAGGAAGGGAATGGATTTGAAGTTTTATGATGTGTAACTTTTGTGGAGATCACCATGAAGAAACTCTATCGCTCAGAAACTGACAAAAAGATCGCCGGCATCTGTGGCGGTATCGGCGAGTTGATCGGTGTCGATCCGACGGTCATTCGGCTCCTTGCCATTGTTCTTTGTCTGGCAACCGCTGTCTTTCCATTTCTTATCGGCTATCTGCTCGCATGGTGGATCGTCCCGTTGAAGGGTGAGATCAGTCCACAAACCCCCTTGTGAGCACAGCGACGATACGCACATGAAGTCGATCGTTGACTACGTTATGTACGGTCTTTTCAGTCTCTTTGCACAACCTGCTTACGCCGAGCCCGGTATGGAATCTGATCCAAAACTCTACTCATTTGTCATGCAAACCATCGATGGCGAACAGAAGAGTCTCGCCGATTACCAAGGAAAAGTTCTGATGATTGTCAACGTAGCGTCATTCTGCGGCTATACGCCGCAATACGAAGGTTTGCAGCAGATATACGAGCGGTATCGTGAGCGTGGGTTCGAGATCCTTGCTTTTCCGGCAAACAACTTCGCCGGCCAAGAGCCGGGGGCAAACGAGGAGATCAAAGAATTCTGCACGACCAAGTACAATGTCTCCTTCCAACTTTTCTCCAAGATTAGTGTGAAGGGAGACGACCAGCACCCGATGTATCGATACATCACGCTGGAGTCACCGCTCAAAGGGGAGATCCGCTGGAATTTCCAGAAGTATCTCGTTGATCGCAAAGGAAACCTTGTTGCGATGTTTCCCACCCGTATCAAGCCTACCGACAGTGTGGTGATAAAGAAGATCGAGAAACTCCTCTCAGAGTAGAGCCCCATCCGCAAAGGGAGGCTGTTGAAGAAGCGTTGAAGAGGAATGAAAGGTCGACCTCTTCCAAAGAGCGAAACCCTTCGGGTATCATCGAATCAGAACCATCCGCAGTGACGGACGGCATGAGGACAGCACCTTTTCACTAGTCCGGGAGGATCCTGAGACCGGCGTTGGAATCCCACCGATTTCATTCTTACATTTCTCCCCGTGAGTCGCGATCTCTCAACATCATTGTTTGACGCCGATGGAATGATCCATCCGGCAATCGTCGCGTGGGCAGATTTACACGCTGGTACCGTCCTCTTAGAAACTACACGGATTGATCATGCGAATTATCGGAGCTATCTGTTTGAATCTCCGTTACAGATTGTCACTTGCACCCGCCTTTCGGAAGTAGAACGCTCGCTCGACAACCTTCAGCAAGCAGTCAATGAGGGAAATTATGTGGCGGGATACCTTGCTTACGAAGCTGGATACGCATTTGAATCTCGCTTCGATGTCCCCGACGAGTTTTCTTTTCCCTTGCTTTGGTTTGGGATTTATGATCGTCCGATTGTGTTCAATCATCAGAGAGGTACACTGGAATCGGGCAAAGCACGGCTTTCGGAGATCACACACAACGTCGACCCTTCTTCTGACGATTCGATCGGCTTGAGTCCGACACCATCGATCTCACAGGATGAATACTGTAGGGCGTTTGAGAGGGTGAGAAGATACCTTATTGAAGGGGATACGTATCAGGTCAACCTGACTTTCAAGCTGAGATTTCCACTCGATGGTGCCGCATCTCGGTGGTACAATGCTCTTCGAAAGAGGCAAAAGGTGAGTTATGCGGGATTCCTGCAGACCGGTGAACATTCGATCCTTTCATTCTCCCCTGAACTCTTTTTCAGAATGGATGGTGGGTCAATCACACTAAAACCGATGAAGGGAACCGCATCGCGAGGTCGCACGCTTGCTGAGGATGAGCTGAGGGTACAGGCGCTTCGACAATCAGAAAAAGAGAGGTCGGAGAATCTGATGATCGTCGATCTTTTGCGGAATGATGTCGGAAAGATGGCCCGGCCGGGATCGGTTCGCGTCGAGCGATTCTTCGATGTCGAAAAGTACGAAACGGTTCTCCAGGCAACCTCAACGATCACTGCCGAATTACCTGCCGATATCTCGCTCAAGCATATGATGCACAGCCTTTTCCCAAGTGGGTCGGTGACGGGCGCACCAAAGATTCGGACGATGCAGATCATTCGGGAGCTTGAGAAAGAATCCAGGAATGTTTACACCGGTAGCATCGGGTTCGTCGCGCCTCATCGTAAGGCGATTTTCAATGTTGCGATTCGAACGTTGGTCGTTGATCGGACCGGCCATGCCGAAATGGGGGTCGGGAGCGGTCTCGTCATCGACTCAAATGTGGAGGCAGAGTATCGTGAATCCCTGCTGAAGGGACGCTTCTTGACGGAGCAGACAGCTTCGTTCGAACTTCTTGAAACCATTCGCTGGGATAAGTCAGAAGGATGGTTTCTTCTGGAATTCCACCGGAAGCGAATGTCCAACTCGGCCGAATACTTTGGGTTCAAGTTTGACAATGCGAAGTGGGAACGAACGCTGCGGCTGATTGCGGAGGAGATCGGCGATTCTGGTGTTCCCATGCGGGTGCGGATAACCATGAATCGGGCGGGCGATTTTTCGTGGCAAACTCAGCCACTGCTTGCTTTACCCGAGGAGGTTCGGGTGTGTTTCTCAGGAATGCGAGTGAATTCGAGTGAGCGTTTTCTCTTTCACAAGACAACACACAGGGCGATGTTTGACACTGAGCTTGCGGTTGCGAAGGAGCGGGGATACTTCGATGTTGTGTTCGAGAACGAACGTGGCGAGATTACGGAAGGGGCACGGTCGAATGTTGTGATTCTCACCGGCGGCCGATATCTGACCCCGCCAATCGATTGTGGAGTTCTTGCAGGGACGTACAGGGAGCATCTGTTCGACAAAAAAACGGTTGAGATTGAGGAGAAAGTCATTTTCCGCCAGGATATTGTGCAGGCCGAGAGAGTTTTTGTTTGCAATGCACTATACGGGATGGTAGAAGTAGTGGTTGATCAACACTCCGGCCTCCTTCATGTTGAGCCGACGACGATAGAGAAAGGAGCAGAGTAATGCCGCAATATTGGCTTTTGAAAACTGAGCCGTCAACCTACTCATATGAGGATCTTGTCAAGGATAAGAAAACAAGATGGGATGGAGTAACTAATCCCTTTGCGCTTCGAAACATCCGAGCAACAAAGAAAGGGGATCTTGTCTTCATTTACCATACAGGAGATGAGAAAAGCATTGTGGGGATCGGTGAGATTATCAGCGATCCCTACCCCGACGAAAAACACAAGGGATTGTTTGTGTTTGATATTGCACCGAAAAGGAAATTGAAGAGACCCGTAACGCTTGCTGAAGTGAAGGCCAAGAAGTTCTTTGAACATTTCGAGTTGGTGAAATACTCACGGCTATCCGTAATGCCGGTAAAAGAACAGTACTGGAAAGAGATTCTGAAAATGGCAGGGGAGGAATAGGGGGCGGTAGGGAATGAACATTCCTTATCCCGACCGGATCGTTTGTTTAACCGAGGAAACCACGGAGATTCTCTACCTCTTGGGCTGTGGTGACCGGGTCGTAGGGATTTCCGGCTTTACGATGCGTCCACCGCAAGCGCGACTGGAGAAGCCGAAGGTCTCGACATTCCTAAATGCAAAGTATGAAGAGATTGTGGCCCTCAAGCCTGATCTCGTGCTGGCATTCTCGGATCTTCAGGCGGAGATTGCCAAGGAGTTCATCCTTCGTGGTCTCCAGGTGGTAGTGTTTAATCAGAGAAGTCTGAAGGAGATTCTGCAGAACATTCTCGTTGTTGGGGGAATGGTGGGGAAATCCAGAGAAGCCGAGTTGCTTGTCGAAGGATACGAGAAACGTCTCCAAAGCATCGCCTCCAAAGCACAGGGGAGGCAAAGGCCGAAAGTGTATTTTGAAGAATGGGGCGATCCGCTGATCTCAGGAATCCGGTGGGTGAGTGAGCTGATTGAGGTTGCCGGCGGAGAGGATATCTTTGGCGAACTGAGGAATTGGCACGATGCAAAGCGAAGAATCGTACAAGCAGAGGAAGTGATCAAACGGAATCCCGATATCATCATCGGCTCATGGTGTGGCAGGCCATTCAAGAAAGCTGAGGTGGTGAAGAGGGAGGGATGGGAGAGGATTTCGGCAGTTCGGACGAACCGCCTTTATGAAATGAAGTCAACCATCATCCTTCAGCCGGGGCCGGCGGCCTTGACGGATGGCCTGGACGAGCTGGTGAAGATCATCCAAGGATAAGCTTGAACGTCATTGCGAAAGGCTGTACAAAGATAACGATTAACGGGAAGCTGTCCCTGCCTGCTGAAGTCCGACACGCAGGCAGGCTCGCTGGGTGACCAAATGTGGTCAGTATTCTCCGGCGAGAAGCGCGACTGCCAAAGAACAGCTTTTGTTCGTTGGACTGCCCTATCTTTTCAGTCTCTCCGCTACTTTCGGATTGGTCAATTCCCTCAGCGCATCTGCGGCAATCCAGCGCGCGCTCTTCGAATTGATCGCCTGTATCTCCTTTGCGACCTGGATTGCTTTTTTGTTCAGTCTCCTGTTCCGTTTTCCGATTTGCCGTAACGCCCAATTGACGGCTTTCTTCACGAAGTTACGATCGTCCGTCGATTCGCGTTTGATGACCGAGAAAAACCTCTGATACTTCTTATCGCTTGCCTCCTTGTCGTGCACGGCCAGCCAGGCCATTAAAGCAAATCCCGCACGTTTCGTGAACTCCTCGCTGCGGTTGCTCCACGCAAGGGCTTTCTTCCATGCATAGGGGGTCTTGTCAAACAAGCTCCCGCAACAAGTATCACACACAGCCCAGTTGTCAAAGTCCCGCACCCAGCGTTCCATTTGTGCTTGCGTGACTTTCTCAGGCTCGTCGATGAGTGCGGCGAGGATTCTTGCCTCGAGGTAGCCGGATTTCCAGAGTGCGAGCGCCAGATCGTGATGACGTCCGATTTCTCGTGCCATCGTCTTGAGAACGGGCGCGGAAATTCCGAAAACCTTCTCGCTGTGAATGCCAAATCTTGCCATACCCGCAATATTCTTTTCGTTCCGCAGACTCTTGAGCTTGGCCAGGATCTCCCCGTATGTCACTTTGGTGAGATTGTCAACGAGTTTGCGGGCGATTCGGTCAGAGGAGGGCATGGACCTCAGGTCCTTGCGTGTGTGACGATGGCGCATCCTCAGGATGCGGCTACTCTTCGAGCGTAGAGATATCTCCCTCCGATAATCCCATTGCTCTTGCTTTCAGCACGCGGCGCATGATCTTGCCTGAGCGTGTCTTGGGCAGCTTATCCACAAACGTAATCTGCTCCGGCTTCGCGATTGGTCCAAGGTGTTGCGCGACATGTTGGCGAAGTTCTTCGGCAAGGTCGGGAGAACCGGAATCTCCGGCTCTCAGCAAACAATAGGCATGGATAGCATTGCCTTTGACCTCATGGGGAAGCCCAATCGCGGCAGCTTCCGCAACCGCCGGGTGACTCACAAGAGCGCTCTCAATCTCTGCTGTGCCAAGTCGGTACCCTGACACTTTGATCACATCATCCACTCTTCCGATGATCCAGAAGTAACCGTCTTTGTCTCGCCGTGCCGAGTCACCGGTGGTATATTTGCCCGGATACCTGCTCCAGTATTGCTGAACGTAACGGTCTGGGTCCTTGTAAACTGTTCGCAGCATTGCCGGCCATGGGCGCTTGAGAACGAGATAGCCCTCTTCGCCGTCGGGTACAGGGTTCCCTTTTTCATCGACGATCTCTGCTTCCTGTCCGAAAAACGGCCTCGTTCCTGAACCAGGTTTCAGCGGAACAACCGGCGTCGGCGTGATCATGAACATTCCTGTTTCAGTTTGCCACCATGTGTCCATGATGGGACACTGTTCGTTTCCGATTACTCGGTAATACCATTTCCATGCTTCCGGGTTGATCGGCTCGCCGACTGAACCAAGGAGACGAAGCGACGAGAGATCATGTTTCTTTGGCCAAGATTCTCCGAATCTCATGAGTCCTCGAATTGCCGTCGGCGCTGTGTAGAGAATGGTGATGCCGTATTTTTCAATCAGTGACCACCAGCGATCCGGATAAGGATACGTGGGGGAGCCTTCATACATGAAGGAAGTAACACCGTTGATAAGTGGGCTATAGACGATGTACGAGTGTCCGGTGACCCATCCGGGATCGGCGGCACACCAGTAGCGGTCTTGATCGGTAACATCGAAAACATACTTCAGCGTCGAGTACACGCCAACCATGTAACCGCCGTGAGTGTGGAGGATGGCTTTCGGCTTGCCGGTCGTTCCGGAAGTGTAAAGGATATAGAGCGGATCTTCGGCATCGAGGATTTCTGTTTCGCACCGGGCATCGGCGATGGGAAGCTTCATCAGCTCGTGATACCAATAGTCGCGGCCCGATTCCATTTTGATTCCATGGGTGGTCCGTTGAACCACAATAACATGCTCGACCGATGGGGAACGCTTCAGCGCTTCATCCACGGTTTTCTTGAGCTCAACGACTTTGCCGTTCATCCAGCCGCCGTCAGCAGTTATCACAAGCTTTGATTGCGAGTCGTCGATTCTTCCCTGAAGGGCGTCCACACTGAATCCGCCATAGACCACCGAGTGAATAGCCCCGATCTTGGCACAGGCCACCATGGCAATGACGATCTCTGGTATGCGGGGCATGTAGATCGTGACCCGATCTCCTTTTTGAATTCCCATCGATTTCAGCACATTGGCGAACTTACAGACATCTCGATGCAATGCGAAATAGGAATAGGTGCGCACATCCCCCGGCTCTCCAACCCAAATGAGAGCGAGTTTGTTCTTTCGGGCCGTCTTTTGATGCCTGTCGAGAGCGTTCTGCACGATGTTCACCTTCCCACCAACAAACCATTGATAGAATGGCTTTTTCGACTCGTCGAGTACTTTTGTCCATTTCTGAAACCACTCGAGCTCCTCGGCCTCCTTTGCCCAGAACCCCTCAAGATCATCGTGAGCGGATCGTGCAAGTGCTTCCCAGTCTTTGAGTCGAGCCCGATTGATCACCTCGTCCGACGGGTAGTACACTTCCCCCTCAAGTTTTCCTTTTGGAGCCATGTGTCCTCCTTACAAATTTCAATGCGGGAGAACATACGAAGAACTGAATGGAGTTGCAATACAACGGGGGAATGTTGAAAGGGCGAAATGTGGAAATGAAAACATCACGCAATGAGAGAATGGGGAAACGACCGAGGCCGATCGGATTCCCCTCGTTAGGATTTCCTCGGAAAACTCCGTATCATCGATGGTAATGACAAAGTATGTTCTTCGTCTGCTTCCGGTTTTCTGCTTAAGCTCCCTTCAAGCACAGCCGCAAGGTATTGATCTCCGAGGCATTGTGGCAGATAGCGCAACAGGTGAGAAGCTTCCGTTCGCCAACGTCATTATTCTGGGGACAAACAAAGGGGCGGCGACGAATATCAACGGCTTTTATCTCATTCCCAATGTCCTTCCGGGGACGTACGAAATCGCCGCAAGCTCTGTCGGCTATGAACGCCGTGTGCAGAAGATCATTGTCGGTTCAGTCGGTCCTCTGCACCTCGATTTCAAAATTCCCTCGAAGGCTGTGGAATTCTCCGAAGTGCTGGTTACAGAAAAGGGGAAGCGTGAGCTTATTGAAATCAACACCAGCGTCCATATTCTTGACCAGCAAGACCTCCAGCGAGTGCCGGTTACCGTTCAGGACGATATTTTTCGCTCGATTCAGATTCTCCCTGGCATTGTCTCCGCCAGCGATGTGAATTCTCATTTTTACGTCCGCGGCGGTGCGGGGGATCAGAATCTGATTCTGCTTGACGGAATGAAAATCTATAATCCCTACCATGCGTTTGGGGCGTTCAGTATTTTCGACCCGGATTTCATCAAAACCACGGAGGTCTATACCGGTGCGTTTCCGCCCGGATTTGGCGGAAGGCTTTCTTCGGTCATTAATCTCACCACTCGAGACGGACGCGCAACGAATGTCCGGGGAAAGGCAAACATCAACTTTCTTTCCTCCAAACTTCAGCTTGAAGGACCGCTTATTGGTGATATTCGATGGATTGGAAGTGTGAGGAAATCTCTCTTTAAGAACACGCTGGGGACACTGTACGGTAAAGATGTCCCTCTTTCTTTTTATGATGCTTTTGTGAAGGTGACGCGGGAGAACGAGGATTACTCACGCTATGCCGTCCAGGGGTTCTTCAGCGGAGACGAACTCATCTCCTCAAATCCTGCCGAACCGGATTACCATTGGAAGAATCATGCCGTTGGTTTTACTGCATCCGGATTGATTCAGGACCGCGTGTTTGTCTATGGCGTTGGGTTTGAAAACTACTTTGAAGCTCGCCGCGATAACAAGGGGTCTGCATCAGTGACCCCTGCTTCGACCACCGTGAAAGAGACAGGACTGTATTTGAACGCAACACTCTACACGGATTCGCACGACCTCTACTTCTTTGGATTTGAATTCAGCTTCCCAACGCTGGAGTACAACCTCGTCAACAATTTCGGTGTGAGGAGAAGAATGTTTAGCTCCTACGTTGAATCATGGTCTTGGGTGCGGTATCAGACGAAGGTTGGAGACCTTCAGCTTGACGGGGGGATTCACCTGGATATTGGGTCGCTCTTTCAGCGGGATCCCGATCTCAGCATGGTGCAACCGCGACTGAACATGGCATATTCAGTGATCGAAGGATGGAAAGTGAAGGGATCGTACGGCCGTTTTAACCAAAACATTATCACCGTGAACAATGAGGATGATGTTATTCCGATCTTCGATGCATGGATTCGCGTCCCAAACGAGCTTAAGTCAGAAACAGCCGACCATTACGTGTTCGGCGTCGAAGGAAATATCTGGCGTACGCTTTCAACGAGTTTCCAGGGATATTACAAGCACTACGGCTCGCTGGTGACGTACAATCGCGACAAAGTTGACGCCATCGATCCCGACTACGTTAATGGTAGTGGTCGATCCTACGGCTTGGAAACTCTGATTCGTTATGGTGACGCGCTGATGGACTTGTACGCAGCGTACACATTGGGATGGACATTGGTCACGCTAAAAGACTTCGAGTATCCGCCACGCTATGATCGTCGCCATTCCATTAACCTCCTTGGAGTAGCTCATCTGTTCGAAAGTTTAGATATCACGATACGATGGGAAATTGGGAGCGGATTTCCGTTTACACAATCGGTGGGATATTACGACAGGAATACGTTTGACGATGTTTTCGATGAGCCGTTTGTCGATGAGACCGGCAAGCCCTATATCTTGCAAGGGAGAAAGAACGGCGCGCGATTGCCGTGGTATCATCGACTCGATTTCAGTTTGACATATCGCTTCAACCTGAAGGTCGTGAAAGGTAACGCTGGACTCCATCTCGTCAATGTGTATGACAGGAAGAACATATTTTATTTCGACCGGAAAACCGGTCAGCGTGTGAATATGCTTCCGTTCTTCCCATCCGCGACATTGAATCTTGAAATATAATATTCCTCATATGAACCGCTTCATCTGCATTGTGTGCGCTGGCATTCTTGTTCTCTTCAGTGTTGGATGTGACGAAGCGTTCAGTCCTAAGGGACCACACACGCCTCAAGTTGTCGTCTATTCTATCCTTAACCCGAAAGAGGGGAGACAGTTTGTCCGCCTTTCGGTTACCTATGATGTAGAGGGATTCGACCCATTGACGAGGTCTGTCGATGAGTCGATCAGCGGAGCGATCGTGACCGTGACACAGGGAACGCAAACACTGACGTTTCGTGACACGATTGTCGCGCGCGAAGATACGAGTCGATACAAAACCCCAGTTGCGGCGTACGTAGCCGACCCCTTCCTGCTCCAGCCGGGAAGCAGCGTGAGCTTGTCGATCAACACACCGAAGCACGGCATTCTGACCGCGGAGACTCGTATACCCTCACGAGGATACATCAGTGTAACGAACGCTTATGTCTTGCGAACGCTCGGTAGTCTCGATCCTCGCATCGTCGTGCTCATTCAGATTGCCCCTCAGGCGCGAGGGTATTACCTTCGCTATTACATCGTTTACGATGTGACCCAGAATAACACCGTCCGCAGAGAACGACGCGCATTTCCACAATCTGTCATCATCTATGCATCGACGAATCGCTACGACTTCGTTTACCCAAAGTTGGAACGCCGTTCCGCCGAACCATTCCTCCAAAACCTCCATACGGAAACCGTCATTATCGATCAGCTTGGCTATCAGATGGTGTTAGAGGATATCATAGAACAATATGGCGCCGATAATCTTCGGTTCCAGCACGTTCTGTTCGAGCTCATCCAGGTTGATCCGCCACTGTATAATTACTATAACATTGTTAACGGCTTTCAGGATGAGTTTTCGATCCGAACAGATCTGCCCGATTACACAAACATCCGCGGTGGAATAGGGGTCTTTGGCTCGTTCACGGTCGATACCTTGCTTGTAAGTCTCCCATCACGATTCTGAAGGCATTGCAAGCTCCTGACCTCGCGCTTTCCTTGAATCTCGGCGGAAAAACGTTTAAGTTGTCGCAGCTTTGATGAAATTCTTTTCGATCTTCAGCGCTCCAACCCTTTCGCCGACCTGGCAGTATCGTCCGGGTGGGTTGATTTGGCGGATTCTCTTCTCAGAACATTCCCGAATTGTGGGAGAGGTTCGGGACGACGAGAAAAAAATCGCCTCGTTCTTTTGCATTGATGAACACTCCGGCTCTCCGCTCTGGGAGGGGGTTCAACTCGAAACGCCCTGGTGGGTTGGGATCGAGTCGGTTCAGGGGGAATACGTCGTTCTCCATGGATTTGCAAAGCCCGACATGCCGGAACATCGGGGAATCTATGTTCTCGACCTCCACTCCGGCAAAGAACGCTGGAAGAACGCCGAGCTGACATACTGGTTTGCCTATCGCGACAAGCTCTATGCCTATCGTGATCGGTTCGAAAAGAGAATCGGCTACGCACTTTCTTTGGATTCGGGGGAGGTAGTGGAGATGTTTGAGAATGAAGTGGAGGCGCTTCAACCCCTCCGGAAGCTTGCGCAAGAAGAGACCGAACATAGCGGGTTTGCGTTTCCTGAGCTCGCCGCGGCGGATATGTTGCCTCCCCGAGTGAAACAACTTCTCCAGAAAGAAGCGAAAGGGAGGGATGTTGTGGGGGAAATAGAATTTATGGAAGAAGGAGACTTTCTGATCTTCAATTACTATACTTCGGGTGGTAACGCACTGCAGAATCGGATCGCGGTGTTCGAGAGACAGAAACATCACAGAGTTTACAGTGAAACTCTCACAACAAATGCCAAAGCGCCGATTCCTGACTCCTTTTTCGTGAAGGATGGATCGCTCTTCTTTATCAAAGATCAGCAAACGCTTGTCGCGGTAACACTGTGGAAGTCATAACCGAGTCTCTTTCGATTTCGACCAAAGGGAATGCCGACATTGTCGATATTACCGATCGGGTTGACGCGTGTCTCTCGAAGCACAGCTTGAGGGAAGGGAATGTCACGGTGTTCGTCTCGGGCTCTACCGCCGCCGTCACCACAACAGAATATGAGCCGGGATTGCTCAAGGATATTCCCGCGGCGTTCGAGCGCATCGCTCCACAATCCGCCCGGTACGCTCATGATGATACCTGGCATGACGGGAACGGCCATTCTCACGTGAGGGCAGCTTTGCTCGGACCGTCGCTGACAGTGCCTTTTTCGAAGGGGAAGCTCTTGCTTGGCACATGGCAACAGATTGTTCTTGTGGACTTTGACAACAGGCCGAGGCGGCGCGATATCGTCATCCAACTTATTGGAACATGAAGATCTATCAGACCAAAATAGTCAACGCCTTCACTTCGGAGCCTTTTTCGGGAAATGCGGCAGGCGTTGTGCTTGACGCTCGCGGACTCAATGATGCAAAAATGCAACTCATCGCCCGGGAAATGAAGCACTCCGAAACCGCATTTATTCTGCCGGCGAGCTCGTCGAGAGCGGATGTACAGATTCGTTGGTTCACACCCGCAACTGAGGTTCCTTTGTGCGGACATGCTACCATCGGGGCCTTTCATGCTCTGGCTGAGGATGGTCTGTTCGGAATGAAGAAAGCCGGGACATATTCGTTCAAACTTCAAACGAAGAGCGGTCTTCTTCCGATTGTGGTCGAGAAGAAATATTCGGGGAATGTTGTGGAATTCGGGCTTCCCACACCGCGATTCTCACAGCTCAAGAACCTGCCCGCATTCTTCCTTCGCTCACTGGGACTCAGACCGAGTGATATTGACAAAAGAATTCCGATCGTCTCCGACCGATATTTATATTTGCCGGTCAGGAAGCTCTCGACGCTCCATAAGCTCAGGCCGGATTTTCAATCCCTCGATGCCGCATGTCGAAAGCTCAAGATCGAAGCGGTGTGCGTGATGTCTCTCCAAACTATCGAAGAAAGTTCCGCTATCCACTCCCGCTTTTTTGCCCCGACGCTGGGAATTCAGGAAGATCCCGTTACAGGGTCGGCGAACGGTCCACTCGGATTGTATCTCTACTATTATGTCCTTCCGAAAGGATACCCCATCCCGCTGATCTGGCTGCCGGATGGCCGCATCGAATTCATCGGCGAGCAGGGTGACGTGCTGGGTCGGAAAGGTCGGGTGAAGATACGTGTAAACGTCAAAAAAGACGTCGAATCCATCAGCATAGCCGGTGAGGCGGTGACCGTAATGAGCGCTTTTATCAATGTTTAACAGCGGGTATTGATGACCACGAAATCAGTCGTCTTCGCAATTCTTCTCTTTCTCTCCTTCACCTTCTTTCTTTACAGCTCCTGGCGGTTGGTCAAGTTCTTGCGGCTCGGGAAACCGGAGAACCGATTTGACCGACCATGGGACCGAATCAAGAACGTTCTTGTCGTCGCCATGGGGCAATCGAAGCTGTTTCGAGAACCTGTTGCGGGATTCATGCATGCATTCATTTATTGGGGCTTTATTGTTCTCCTGACGGCCGTCCTCGAGTCGATCGGAGAGGGACTCGTTCCGGGTTTCTCGCTTGCATGGGTTTTGAATATCAACGCGTACAAGGCGGTAATGGTGATGCAGGATCTCTTTGCCGGGCTCGTCATTGTTTCGGTCGTTGTGGCGTTGTACCGCCGATATGTGAGCAGGCCGAAGCGGTTGGAGGTTGACCTCCACGGCAAGATCGACGCCACGGCCATTCTGATTGCGATCTTCCTCATCATGGTCACAATGCTCGGCCAGAATGGGACGAGAATGGTTCTTCAGGAGCCGGATGTTGCGCAAGCACGCTTTCTCTCCGCTCTATTTCTCCCGCTCTTTTCCGACTTGAACCCTGAATCCCTGAATCTGTGGTTCGAATTGTTTTGGTGGGCGCACATCGGACTCGTCCTCGCTTTTCTCAATTATCTTCCATACTCGAAACATCTTCATGTTCTCACGTCCGTCCCGAACGTCTACTTCAGCAACCTGAACCCAAAGGGAGCCCTCAAGCCGATCAATCTCGAAGCCGAAAATGTCGAGAAGTTCGGAGCAACCGATGTCGAAGACCTCACGTGGAAGCAATTACTGGATGGCTACACATGTACAGAGTGTGGCCGTTGCACTGCCGCCTGTCCTGCTCATACAACCGGCAAGATTCTCTCTCCACGCAAGATCATCGTTGATATTCGTCGTCGCCTAATGGAAAAAGGGCCGCTTGTTGTTGACGGGAAATCAGCGGTCGTTACTACTCCTCAAAACGAAAAGAATCCGCCGGAGAAAACGCTTCTGCACGATTACCTCACTCCGGAAGAACTCTTTGCCTGCACCACATGTATGGCTTGTGTCCAAGAGTGTCCAGTCAATATCGAGCATGTTGATGCGATTGTCGAAATGCGGCGGGCGCTGGTGCTGATGGAATCAAATTTCCCGGCTGAAGTGCAGGTGGTGTTCCGGAACATGGAAAATAACTTCTCTCCATGGGCGTTCAGTCCGGCAAGTCGCGCCGATTGGGCGGAGGGAATGAGTATCCCAACCCTTGCTCAACAGCCGGAGGCAGAGGTGCTTTTCTGGGTTGGGTGTGCGGGATCGTACGACAATCGGTACAAGAAGGTAACGCAGGCCTTTGCAAAACTCATGCAGCAAGCTGGGGTAAGGTTTGCTATTCTGGGCACGGAGGAAAAGTGCACCGGCGATCCAGCGCGACGAATTGGGAACGAGTATCTCGCTCAGATGCTCATGAAAGAGAACGTCTCGACGCTGAATGGCTACAAGGTGAAGAAGATTGTTACATCATGCCCGCATTGCTTCAACACGCTGAAGAATGAGTATCCGCAATTCGGGGGAAACTATGAGGTCGTGCATCACACGGAGTTTTTGGACAAATTGATTGAAGAGGGACGAATCAAGATTTCCAAAGAAGCCAGGGCGCGAATTACGTTTCACGATTCCTGTTACCTTGGCCGATATAATAACGTGTATGATGCTCCACGCGAAGTGGTGAGTGCTATCCCCGGGGTCGAGTTAGTCGAAATGAAACGATCTCGCGATAAGGGATTTTGTTGCGGTGCAGGCGGTGGACGCATGTGGATGGAAGAGCGGGAAGGGAAGCGCGTAAACATCGAAAGAGCGGAAGAGGCACTGGCGCTTCATCCCGACGTAATCGGTACCGCCTGTCCTTTCTGCATGACGATGATGACCGACGGCGTCAAAGCGAAGGAGGAATCCGAAAAGGTCCACGTCAAAGATATTGCCGAGCTCTTGCTAGAAGCAACACAAAACGAACAGCCAATAATCGATCCCAACATACAGCGTTCTTAACTTACAGACCATTGTAAACCTACAACCCACTCACGATGGAGAATCGCAAGGTGAAATACCGTGTGCTGATCACGAAAACTCTGGATGTCCCGAAGAACATGCTTCACCTCCTTTTTGATTCCGAACAGGAGGCTATCAAGGCCGCAAAAGAGAAGTTGATCGAGCTGGATGGTGATGTTGCAGTGGTCTCGCGCGTTGCCTACGGTGACACGAGAGTCATCCATCGATTCGAAAAAGCCCGGAAGGCCGGATAGCGCCTTCATCGCCAGGCTGTAATTCCTTCACCTTCATCAAGGAGAGCACTATGCGACGTTTCGTTGCAGCAGGTCTCTTTCTCGCCTTTTGTCTTGCCGCTTGCTCACCTGATCCCGATTACGACGTGATTATCCGCAATGGTACCATTTACGATGGCAGTGGGGTGGCTCCGTTCGTCGGCGATGTCGCAATCAAAGGAGATACGATTCGTCTCGTGGGGAAAACGGATGGGTTGACAGCGAAGACGCAGATTGATGCAACCGGTCTTGCTGTGGCGCCGGGATTCATCAACATGTTGAGCTGGGCCACAGAGTCGCTCATCGAAGACGGTCGCTCGCAAAGCGATATTCGTCAGGGCGTTACGCTCGAAATCTTCGGAGAGGGATGGTCGATGGGCCCGCTGAACGAGGCGATGAAAAAAGAGATGAGGGAGAATCAGGGGGACATTAAGTATGACATCACGTGGACAACGCTTGGGGAGTATTTGGAGTATCTTGAGCGGAAAGGCATATCTACGAATGTTGCTTCATTCATTGGCGCGACCACCGTTCGCATTCACGAGCTTGGGTATGAGAATCGGCCTGCGACGGCCGCGGAGATGGAGAGGATGCGTGGGCTCGTTCGTCAAGCGATGGAAGAAGGGGCACTTGGCGTTGGCTCCTCGCTTATCTATGCGCCGGCGTTTTATGCAAACACTGATGAACTCATCGAACTGTGCAAAGTTGCCTCGGAGTACGGTGGGATGTATATCTCTCACATGCGCAGTGAAGGCAACCGCCTGCTCGAGGCGGTCGACGAGTTGATCACGATTGCCAAAAAAGCCAACATTCCCGCTGAGATCTATCATTTGAAAGCTGCGGGACGATCGAACTGGGGGAAGATAGAACAAGTATTCAAGAAAGTCGAAGCCGCTCAAGCAGCCGGCCTGAAGATCACAGCGGACATGTACACGTATACCGCCGGAGCGACCGGACTCGATGCTGCCATGCCCCCATGGGTGCAGGAGGGGGGACACAAAGCATGGGTTGAGCGACTCAAAGATCCGCAGATTCGAAAGCGGGTTCTCCGCGAAATGCGAACCCCAACCGATGCGTGGGAAAATCTTATGCTCATGGCTGGTTCGCCGGATAATGTTCTGCTTGTCGGATTCAAACAAGATTCGCTGAAGTATCTCACCGGCAAAAAGCTTTCCGAGGTTGCAACAATGCGTGGAAAGTCCCCCGAAGAAACGGCGATGGATTTAGTCATCGACGATGACAGCCGCGTGGGAACGGTGTACTTCTTGATGTCGGAGGAAAATGTCAAAAAGCAAATTGCAAAACCATGGGTAAGTTTTGACTCGGATGCGGAATCGTTGGCACCTGAGGGAGTATTTTTGAGATCGAATCCTCATCCGCGCGCCTACGGGAATTTTGCCAGATTGCTCGGGAAGTACGTTAGGGATGAAAAGGTCGTTTCTCTGGAGGAGGCGGTACGCCGGCTCACCTCACTTCCGGCCGAAAATCTCAAACTCCGTGGCCGTGGCAGGCTGGCTGCTGGTTATGCCGCCGACGTTGTTGTGTTCGATCCGGCCAAGATTCAAGACCATGCCACATTTGAGAAACCTCATCAGTACTCCACTGGT
Organism: Bacteroidota bacterium; assembly: GCA_035559595.1. GTDB lineage: Bacteria > Bacteroidota > Ignavibacteria > UBA10030 > UBA10030 > DATMBF01. Next base: position 30,372 of record DATMBF010000049.1, read on the forward strand.
GTCGTTCACGTCTTTGTCAATGGCGTTCAGGTTTTGAAGGACGGTGAACACACGGGCGCAAAGCCGGGTCGAGTTGTTCGCGGTGCGGGGTTTGAAAAGAAAAAGACACCGAAGAACTCTGGAGAGTAAACGCTCAAGAAGCCCATAGGGACCCATATGAGCCACTTCCGTTTAGTGCTAAGGATTTCGTTTCTTGTACTGTTACCTTTGCTTGTTTCCTCTGCTCAGAAGAAACCCCGCGCTCGTGACCTCGGTATTCCGTTTGATGGCACACCAGGTCCATGGAATGCCATTACCGATGTGGCCGGAGTCGAGGTAGGTTACACGACTCTTATCTCTGGTGAAGGACCGTTGGTCGTGGGAAAGGGTCCCGTGCGTACCGGGGTAACGGCAATCCTTCCCCGCGGCAAAACGCTTCATGATCAGGTCTTTGCCGCCTGGTTCACACTGAATGGGAACGGCGAAATGACCGGAACGACCTGGGTGCAGGAATCCGGATTTCTCGACGGCCCGATCATGATCACCAACACGCACAGCGTCGGAATCGTCCGCGACGCGGTAATTGAGTGGCAGATGAAAAAAGGTGGAGAAACATTCCAACCGTGGTCGTTGCCTGTTGTTGCAGAGACCTATGACGGCTTCCTGAACGACATCAATGGGTTTCATGTGACAAAGGAACATGTGTTCCAGGCGCTCGACCGCGCAACGAGTGGGCCGGTTGCCGAAGGAAATGTTGGAGGCGGTACAGGGATGATTTCGCACGGATTCAAAGGTGGAACGGGGACGGCGTCGCGCAAGCTCGAGGCTCGGTTTGGCGGATATAGCGTCGGTGTTCTCGTTCAGGCCAACTATGGTGCTCGACAGAATCTTCGCATGGGCGGCGTTCCGGTGGGAAGAGAGATCAATGACCTTACACCGGAACGAGGCGCATTGGGTGAAGGCTCCGGTTCTATCATTGTTGTCGTTGCGACGGATGCGCCCCTCTTGCCTCACCAGTTGAAACGAATTGTTACACGGGTTGCACTCGGAATCGGCATTGTCGGAGGTCGTGGCGAGAACTCCTCGGGGGATATCTTCATTGCATTCTCGACTGCCAATTCCGGTGCGGCAAGGGATACCGGAATCGTTTCCCTCACGATGCTACCGAACGACCGAATCAATCCGCTCTTCAACGCTACCGTTCAGGCAACCGAAGAGGCTATCATCAACGCGATGGTTGCGGCTGAGACAATGGTCGGTCGTGATGGCAACAAGGTTTATGCAATTCCTCATGATCGACTGCGACAAGTGCTGAAGAAGTACAATCGCTTAGGAGAATAACGGAAGGATATCGTCAATGACTCGATACAAATGGTTGTTCGTTTCTCTCGTCCTCGTTACATTCTCTCTTCACGCTCAGGAACCTTTTCCGGGTTTCGAAGAGTATGCCCGTCAGGCAATGAAGGATTGGGAGGTTCCCGGCTTTGCCATTGCCGTGGTGAAGGATGACAAAGTCATCTATGCAAAAGGGTTTGGTGTTCGAAAGCTTGGTGAATCGGCTCCAGTGGACGAAAAGACAATCTTTGCTGTCGCATCAACAACAAAAGCAATGACTGCGGCGTGTTTAGGTATGCTTGTCGATGAAAAGAAGATTTCGTGGGATGATCCGGCGATCAAGTACTTGAAAGATTTCCAGTTGTATGATCCCTACGTAACGAGAGAGCTGACGGTGCGGGATCTCTTGACACATCGGTCGGGACTCGAACGGGGAGACCTCCTGTGGTACTCTTCACCCTACAATCGCGAAGAGGTTCTCACGCGCATTCGTTTTCTCAAGCCGGCATGGAGTTTTCGCAGCCGTTATGGTTATCAGAACATCATGTACCTCGCGGCCGGGCAGGTGATTCAGTCTGTGACAGGGAAGCCGTGGGAAGAGTTCATCAAGGAAAGACTCTTTTCACCGTTGGGGATGGTTTCATCGAGCGCCAGTCAATCGGCATTACGCGGCGTTGAAAACGTTGCTACACCGCATGCCTCCATCGACAAGAAACTCCAGCCCAGAGATTGGGTCGATATCGACAACATCGGACCGGCAGGTTCGGTTAATTCTAATGTTCTCGATATGGCTCAATGGATTCGCCTCAACCTGAGCAAAGGTGTCTACGAAGGAAAGCGTGTGCTTAGCGAAGAAGTCGTGAAGGAAATGCAGACTCCGCAAACCCTTCAGCGACTCGACTCGCTCACCCAAGTCTGGCGTCCCTCAACGCATTTTGTTGCATACGGACTTGGGTGGGGGCTTTCCGATTATCTCGGGAACATCGTTGTCCAGCACAGTGGCGCAATCCATGGCATGCGCGCACGGGTGGTGTTGTTGCCGGAGATCCAGATCGGCTTCGTGATCCTGATGAATTCTCCGCGCGAGCTGTTCCACGCCGCACTTGCTTATCGAATCATCGACCATTACCTCGGCGCTGAGCCTCGTGACTGGTCAACCGACTATCTCAAGTTTCAAAAGGAGCAAACGGACAAAGCCGATGCCGAAGAAAAGAAACGAAACGATGAACGGGTCAAGGGAACGAAACCGTCGATGAGTCTGGATCAATACACAGGCGTTTACGAAAACGAAATGTATGGAGAGTTAAAGGTTGTGTTGGAGAAAGGGAAGTTGGTAATTCAATTTTACCCGACATTCGTCGGTGATGCCACGCACTGGCACTTTGATACGTTTCAAATAGCGTGGCGCGACCGAACGTTAGGGAAAGAGTTCATGACGTTTATCCTGAACTCCAGGGGAAAAGTCGATCTCCTCAAATGGGATGAAGTGGCGGAGTTCAAGAAAAAGTAGGCAATGAAAGCGATTGTCCTTCGCGAACTTGGTGGACCTGAGAAGCTTCGGCTCGAGGAAGTTCCTGATCCAATCCCTGGGCCGAATGATGTCATCGTCAGACTCAAAGCGGCAGCTTTGAATCGTCGTGATGTCTGGATTCGCATTGGTCGTTATGCCGGTATCAAGTTGCCGATCATTGTCGGCTCCGACGGAGCAGGGGAAGTGGCCGCCGTTGGCAGCAGCGTCGATCGCTCATGGATTGGCAAGCCTGTTATAATCTATCCCGCCTTCGAATGGGGTGAAGATCCTCGTGCTCAGTCCACGAATTTTCGTATTCTCGGTTTGCCCGACGATGGAACCTACGCACAGCTCGTTCGCGTGCCTGTTGCGAATGTCGTTCCGAAGCCTGACGCGCTCTCCTTTGAGGAGGCGGCGGCACTTCCTGTTGCTGCGCTGACGGCATATCGGGCTGTGGTGACAAGAGGCCAGATCAAAGCAGGTGAAACAGTGCTCGTGACAGGGATCGGTGGAGGTGTCGCAACGTTTGTTCTCCAACTTGCCAGAAAGGCTGGTACGACGGTTTATGTAACATCGGGGAGCGACGACAAGATTCGAAAAGCAAAAGAGATGGGTGCAGTGGATGGCGTTAATTATCGGTCCCAGGATTGGGTAAAGGAAGTAAAAGAGCGCGTCGGGGGGATCGATGTGGTTGTTGATGGGGCGGGTGGGGAGACGTTCGATAAGTCGTTGGATGTTTTGAAACCGGGAGGGAGAGTGATTCTGTATGGAGCGACTCTTGGTCCCGTCAAAGAGCTCCAGGTACGGCGCATTTTCTGGAAGCAGCTGAACGTTTTTGGAACGACAATGGGGACGCTTGAAGATTTTCATGGAATGCTAAGGGAGTACGGCGATGGTACATTGCGACCGGTGATTGATTCTGTGTTCGGACTTGAAGAGGCATCCGAAGCCCATCGAAGAATGGAAGCAGCAGATCAGTTCGGAAAGATTATCTTGAGAATAGGATGAGGTATGGGAGAGGTAGAGAAGAATAAGGAGAAGGAACAAGAAAAGCTGGGTTCAGGCCTCAAGAAGGCGGGACTGATTCTGTTGTTCATATTCATTGCTGTTCTTGCGTACGATGGGTATTCGAACAAATGGAAGTATGTGAAGATGGTTCTTTACAGGAATTCGCTTGAACTGCGATCTCTGGAGGGAAGAGTCGTTGAGTTGAAAGCCGACCGCGATTTCAAACTGGTGGAGATTCCGGACAGTGCACTCACTCTTTCAGAAGATATCGTGCAGAAACTTGATGAGATGTATCGTGATTCAGGAGAGTATCGAATCTATTTTCGCCTTTCCGATGCTCAATCCGATCGGCTCGAAAAACTCTACCAGACGCTTGCCATGGTCGATACCGGCGAAAGCGTGAAGAAGACCGTCGGCGACGTTCAGACTGCGTACCAGAATCTCAAGCGTGCGCTCGGCCTCGACACGACTCGTGCGGCCGATACCATCCGTGTGCTTGTTCCAGATTCCACCGGGAAACTAAGCGAAACGAAGATTGTTTCTGGAGGCGAGGGGGATTTCTTTCGCGCGCTTGGTCGTTCCGTCGCAAACAACCCGCAGATCCTGATCGGTATTGGGATCGGTCTCGCCGCTTCGGCCGGATTCGATCTTCTTGGTGGACAGGTCTTTGTCGCATGGTCTCCTGAAGGTCGCTTCGGTGTGGATGCCTTAGTATTGGGTGCCCGAGCGGGGAAATGGGAGGGCCGGGATATCGACATACTTTGGGTATACGGCTCCAAACCGGATACGCTTCAGACAAGAGCTGAGGAAGATTCTCTCTCTGTTCAACAATGAGCATCAATGGCAACAACTCAATCCGGCCCCATACGCTTGATCAGGAAGCTCATCATAGGAATCATTGGCGGTGGTATTCTGTTTCTCGGGATCGCGTTGATCTTCCTCCCCGGTCCTGCGTTTGTATTCATCCCCCTCGGTCTCGGCATTCTGAGTCTCGAATTCGAATGGCCGCGGCGCGTATTTCAATGGGTGCGATCTCGATTGTTGCGTCAGAGGCGTCAGGATGAACACAATAATACATTCTCAAAAGATAACGGCTGAGAAGTTGCTTTTGGAGCAAGTTCACGTATAATTCAACACCGATGCACATGATTGCCCGCTTCATCATCGCTATGCTGTTCCTGCCGGTGTTTGCTGGTGTACTTTACTCCCGCCAAACGATCAGCTCCTCTCCGTTAAGTCCACGCATCGCCAATTATCAAATCTCCGTTTCCCTTGATGTTGAGGCGAAGTCATTAAACGCGAAGCAGACACTTGTGTGGCGAAACACATCGCCGGATCGAATCTCAGAACTCCAGTTTCATCTTTATCTGAATGCGTTTAAGGACTTGGAATCGACGTTTATGAAAGAATCGGGGGGTGCGTTGCGCGGCATTTCGATGGCAGGAGGAGGATGGGGATGGATAGAGGTAAACGAAATGCGTGTCCGAGGCGGTGAGGATTTACACGCCAAGATTGAATTCATCTCCCCCGACGATGGTAATCCGAACGACCGGACGGTTTTCAGAGTCCCTCTCAGTCGCCCCATTCTTCCCGGCCAATCCATTACCGTCGATCTCCAGTTTACCGCAAAGCTCCCACGCGTTTTTGCGCGAACCGGGTATTACGAGGACTTTTTCATGGTGGCGCAGTGGTTTCCGAAGATCGGCGTCTATGAGCCGGCAGGAATGCGCTATGCAAAGCGGGGTGGCTGGAATTGCCATCAGTTCCATGCCAATACGGAATTTTATGCTGACTATGGTGTCTACGAGGTCGATATGACCCTTCCTGAAGACTACATTGTCGGTGCAACCGGTGTGTTGAAACGCGAAGTGAGAAATCCGGATGGAACAAAAACAATGTTCTATCGGGCTGAGGATGTGCATGACTTCGCTTGGACGGCGTATCCACGTTTTACGGTGGTTGAGGATCAATGGAAGCATGTCAACATTCGGCTGCTTCTTTCTCCCGGACGAACGCAGCATACAGAACGATATCTGACATCGACAAAAGCGGCACTCACATACTTTGACCAACATGTTGGAGCGTATCCGTACACGACACTAACAGTTGTTGATCCACCCAACGGAGCCGGTGGGGCAGGTGGAATGGAGTATCCGACGCTTATTACCGGCGGCTCATCATGGGGGTTGCCTGATGGGTTGCGTTTCATAGAATTGGTTACCATCCACGAGTTTGGCCATCAATATTTTTACGGACTGATCGGGACAAATGAGTTTGAAGAGGCGTGGATGGACGAAGGGTTCAACTCGTACTACGAAGTGAGGATTATGGATGAAGTCTATGGGAAGAAGACGTCGGCCCTAGACGTGTTCGGCTTCCACATGGGCGATCTTGAGTTAGCTCGGTCGACGTACACGGGAATGATGAATCCCAAGATTGCACCGATCTTCTCGAATGCTTGGGAGTTTAAGGCGGGAGGGTACAGTAGTTTGACGTATTCGAAGACCGCAACGTTCATGGTAACGCTGGAGAGGATGATCGGCCGCTCTGTGATGGACGAGATCATGCGGACCTATTTCAATCGGTGGAAGTTCAAGCATCCCTGTGCGCGTGATTTTCAAGCGATCGTGAACGAGGTTGTTCGTCAACATCATGGATCGAAATTTGGGGCAAACCTCGATTGGTTTTTCGAGCAGGTGCTCTACGGAACGAATGTCTGCGACTATGAACTGACATCTATTTCCAACCGGCAGGTGTTTCGGGAAGAGGAAGAGTCATCGGATTCAGCCGGAACATCTGAAGAGCAGAGGGCTGAGTATGAGTCGCGAGTGCTTGTCAGCAGGTTAGGGGAAATTATCATGCCCGTGGATGTTCTGGTGAGATTCGACAATGGTAAAGAGATTCGAGAACGATGGACAGGGAGAGAGCGTTGGAAGGAGTTCGTTTACGAAGGAGCCGAGCAGATTGTGTGGGCGAAGGTCGACCCGGATGAGGTGCTGATGATAGACATCAATCTCTTAAACAACAGCAAAACGAATGACCCGCTGCGGTCGCCAATCTGGAGGTACACATTGAAGTTCCTCTTTTGGTTGCAGAACATCTTGCAGTTTGGTTTGGTCTTTTAGATAAGAAGGAAGTCGACTATCATCTGGAAATCTTTCAAATATGGAATACAACAGAGTTTCGCTTCGTGGAGAATGCTTGCAACTCTTTACGTGCTGAACCTCGTTCCGTCATTTGTTCTTGCATGGGGATTTCGGTCAGCTCTTCTGCAAGGATTTGGCGACTCGATGAGCATTGAGGCATTGAGAGGAGAATTCGATTTTACCGTGTTCTTCGATTTCCTCAACCATCATGGTGATGCATTGACGCCAGTCTATGCCCAGATTGTTGTCGGGCTTTGCCTCTATTTGCTGATCTCGGTCTTCACGACAGGAGGAGTTCTCACAGTTCTTAATGGTGTCGAGGGTACTCTTCGCAATTTCTTCTCTGCGTGCGGAGATCTCTTTGCTCGATTCTTCCGTCTCTTCGTAACCTACGCAGCTGTAGCACTTGCCGCAGGAATAACAACCGCACTCTTTCTCGGCATCGTCTACGAGCTGATGACAGAGGGAGCTGAATCCGAAAAGCCCGAGGTGCTTTGGCTCTTTGCACTTGTGGGAATCTGGGTGGCGGTCATTCTGGTGATTAGTCTGATTGCCGATTATGCGAAGATCGACACTGTTCTCAACGATCGGGGAAAAATGGTCAAAGCATTTTGGCGATCAACAAAACTTGTGTTGAAGAATTTCTTGCCGGTGATCGGCCTTCAGGTTCTTTTGATTCTCCTCATAGTGCTTCTTATAGGAGTGTACTGGGGTGTCGAACGTCTGCTTGATACATCATCTGCTTGGGGTGTCGTTCTTCTCTTCATCATTCAACAAGCATTTGTTGGCTCGAGGATCTGGGTCAGAGTATTGAGCTTTGCATCGCAGCGGGAGCTGTTTCTTTCCGCCCAGTATCAAGCAACAACGTTGCCAGAGCCGGGTCCGCCAGTTCCTCCTCCCGTCGCTGAGCCAATTCCTCTGAAAATATCCGCCCCCAGGCGCCGTATTTCCAAATCTCCATCAAGATCTCGTCCACGCAAAAGGAAATAACTCTACCGATGGGTGCATCGGTTGTTATTCTCCTTCCCACGTCTCTCCTTTCTGTCGTGATGCTTTACTCCTCGGTAGGCCATGGCGGCGCTTGCCGTTCTCTCGTCCTTTATGTGCTTCTCTCTGGGGAATTCCATTGCCGACCTTCGTGGAAGATTTCAGCGTCGTTTGAACACCTGCTTCCTTTTGTTGTTGCCGCGGCCGCTGGTGGAAGAGTTGATTCGCATGTGGGTGCCCTTAAGTTTGGTGGGTCACTAGAGAGCGCATCCTTGCCGCTGTTCTTTTCCTTGCCTCAATGAAACTCCTGCTGCAAGCCCCTTGGGCGATCGGTCGTTTTACTTCGATCACAAAACTTCGTATATTTGGCCAATTCGGGGAAATGGGTGGGAGATATTTGGGAGTTGTTTTGCCGCTAGATGGTGAGACAGTTCATTATGTGCAATGACCATTGAGCATACAAGAAGACATGCCGACATTCCACGCTGTTCTTATGATAACCAGTGAGGTTGGTAACTATGGCCGAAAAAACTTACGAGCAGAAATTAGCTGAATTCGAGGCCCGCGTCGCTCGCGGCGAGAAGATTGAGCCCGGCGATTGGATGCCGGATGAGTATCGGAAGAACTTGATTCGTATGATCAGCCAGCATGCTCACAGCGAAATCGTTGGCCAGCTTCCGGAAGGCAAATGGATTCCGCATGCTCCCGGATTCAGACGAAAACTCACCCTTGTCGCCAAAGTTCAGGATGAGGCAGGTCACGGACAACTGCTCTATCGAGCGGCCGAAACGCTCGGCAAGTCGCGCGAGGAGATGATGGAAGAGTTGCTTACCGGCAAGGCAAAGTATTCCAACGTCTTCAACTACCCGACGCCGACGTGGGCCGATGTCGGTGTCATCGGCTGGTTGGTGGATACGGCCGCAGTAATCAATCAGTCTATGCTCGCACAAAGCTCGTACGGACCGTATGCTCGGGCAATGAAGAGGATCTGCTACGAGGAGTCCTTCCACATCAAACAAGGGTATGATCTCGTTGTTGCGTTAGCGAAGGGAACGCCGGAACAAAAAGCCATGGCTCAGGACGCCATCAATCGTTGGTGGTACCCTACGCTCATGATGTCCGGTCCCCCGGACACGATGTCCGAACACACGGCTTTGGCGATGAAATGGAGGATCAAGACGAAGACGAATGACCAGGTGCGGCAGGAGTTTGTCGATCACATCGTTCCGCAAATCAGGGCGCTGGGGTTGGATGTTCCCGATCCGAATTGCAGATACAATGAGAAGACGGGGCATTACGATTTCACTCCGCCTGACTGGAACGAACTCAAACGCGTCGTGAACGGAGACGGACCCTGCAACAAAGAGCGCATAGATGTGCGGCGGCGAGTTCATGAAGAGGGCCGGTGGGTCCGTGAGGCTCTTGCGGCCAAACGAAGGAAAGTCGCCGCATAATGGCTGATACACAATGGGAAACATATGAGGTCTTTCACCAATCGCGGCGCGGGGAACCTCATGAGCATGTTGGCGCAGTCCATGCTCCCGATCCCCAGATGGCTCTCCAGCTTGCGCGCGAGCAGTTTGCCAGGCGACTGACTTGCGTCAGCCTTTGGGTTGTTCGCACGAAAGATATTGCAATGACCGATTACCAAGACGAAGTCTTCTTTGCGCAGGGGACGGACAAGAGTTATCGCGATCCGAAGGCCTTCGAAGCTCCTACAAAAAAGGGACCTGATGAGCACTGAGATTCCGCAGGGTGTTTCCAAGAGCTCACTGCAGGCATTCGTTCTCGCTCTCGCCGATGATGAACTCGTGTTGGGGCATCGGGATTCGGAATGGACGGGTTACGCCCCTATTCTTGAGGAAGACATAGCCTTTTCGAATATTGCGCAAGATGAGCTTGGCCACTCACTCATTTGGTACAGCCTCTATGAAAAGCTTGGTGGTCAAGACCCGGATAGAATGGGCTTTGAGCGGGAATGGAAGGATTTCATCTGCTGTAGATTTGTAACGTATCCCAAAGGGGATTTTGCCTACACTGTCGTTCGGCAATTTCTTTTCGACGTGGCCGAGGAAGAGCGATTAGAGTTGTTGAAGAAGAGCACGTTTGCGCCATTGACAGAAATCGCCGAAAAGATTATTCGAGAAGAAGCATATCACATTCTTCACACGCAAGGACTCGTTGAACGATTGGGAGATGCCACCGAGGAAAGCCATCGACGTATGCAGGCAGCTGCTGAAGTGGCATTCCCTCAAGCGCTGGGGATGTTCGAAACATTGGAAGGGGAAGAGGAACTTGTGAAGGCGGGTGTGTTTGCCGGCAATAAAGTATTGCGAGAGGCCTGGTTGCGCCGAGTCGTGCCCGTCTTTCAGCAAGCAACGCTCACTCTACCGGTCGATGGAGCGAATGGCTCCTACCAGCCTCGGTGCTCTGCAGACGAGGGTGGAAGAAAAAAGCAGCACACAGAGCACTTAAAGCCATTAGTGGACGACCTGCAATCCGTGTATCGTTCAATTCCGAAAGCGAGGTGGTAGTTGTATGAGGATGAATGAAGGGATTCTCACCCTGATTGTGGGGGTCGGCGCCATCCTTTGGATTGGATGTGGGCCTTCCATGGGAGCTGGGGCGGCGCGCCATCTCAGCGATGTCATCACCGCTGATGAGATTGCCAGAGAGCCGATCATCAACACGGCATTCCAGGCTGTTGAGCGATTGCGTCCGCAATGGCTGGCAACGCGGAAAGCTCGAGCTCTTGTTTACTGGGATAACGTCCGTCAGGGAGGAATCGAATCGCTCCGAGCCATTGCCGCTTCGAATGTGGCAGAGATTCGATTCATTGATTCCCACGAAGCAACGACAAGGTTCGGGACGGGACATACAAACGGTGCTATTCTTGTAACGTCGAAAGGACAATAGTCAACATCCATTTTCGATGAGGGAGGGAAGATGAAGAGCGTTATGTTTGTTGTCGTCTCCATTGTGTTGATGATCGGTTGCCAATCCGGTGTCGGAACGGTAAAAGGGGGAAGAGATGTCATCACGGAGGAAGAAATCAGAAACTCCAACGAGACGAACCTCTATGATGTTATTCGCAAACTGAGACCCATGTTCTTGACCTCGCGTGGGCCGAAATCGCTCCGGCTGGAGGAGTCGACGCTTCCGCTGGTTTATCTGGACGGGACGAAGTATGGCGAAGCAGAATCACTCCGTACCATGCCCATCGTGGGAGTGCAAGAGATTCGTTTTCTCGATGCGCGAGACGCAACGACCATGTATGGAACCGGCCATACGAGCGGAATCATCATGGTCATAACGAAGAAGTAGGAAATGCAAACTGTCAGCCGATCCATACATCAAGAAGCTGTGTGGGAGTTACTGGGCGAGATTCCCGACCCGGAAATTCCGACAATCTCCATTACCGATCTGAAAATCGTGAGAAATGTAGCCGTCGAAGGTGCATCGGTCACCGTTGTCTTAACGCCGACATTCTCAGGTTGTCCCGCTCTGGATCATATGCGGACACTCATCGAGGAAAAACTTCGAGCTGCAGGGTTTGAGACGGTCAATGTTACTCTCGATCGGTCGCTTCCATGGTCGAGTGACCTTCTTACTGAATCGGTAAAAGAGAAACTTCGCTCATTCGGCATCGCACCGCCGCCGAAACGTGGTGAGAATCTGGCGGTCACGCTTTCTCTCCCTGTGGCATGTCCCTATTGCGGCTCGGCACAAACCACTCTCGAAAACGAATTCGGTCCAACACTCTGTCGCCAGATCTTTTACTGCCAACATTGTTCCCAGTCATTCGAGCGGTTCAAACCATTATAAACAATCTGAGATTCCCCATCATGCGTCTCGTTCATTGGATTTCCGGCGTACTCGTCTTTTCGCTGACGGCGCCTCAATTGGTGCCCGCTCAACTCTTGCTGGGGACGATCACTGAACTGAATCCCCCTGTTGCCGCGGGAAGTGCGCAACCGTTTCTCTCAGTTTCAACCACTGGGGTGTTCTATCTCAGTTGGATGGAGCCCGGCGCAAAGACAAAACATGCATTCCGATTCGCATCATTCGATGGGTCAAAATGGTCGGCTGCCAGAACGATTGCAGAAGCTGATGACTATTTCGTGAATTGGGCAGATGTACCCTCCATTCTTCCTCATTCAGACGGGACGCTCATCGCCCACTGGCTCAACAGGAGCGGTCCATCGACGTATGCATACGATGTACAACTTTCCTTCTCCAGAGATGGTGGAAACGGATGGTCGAATCCATTGACGCCACATCGCGACGGAACACAAACAGAGCACGGGTTTGTCTCACTCTTCGAGTTGCCCGGCCACAAGGTCGGCCTGATTTGGCTCGATGGGAGACAAATGATTATGGCGGAAGCGTCAGACCATTCCGGTCATGGCAGCGGCGGGATGACCCTCAGGTCCGCCGTCTTCTCAACTGATGGGAAGCTCGAGGAAGAGCACCTCATCGATCCTCTCGTTTGTGAATGTTGTCCCACTGCCGTCACACCAACCCAGGATGGTATCCTCATTGCGTATCGGGATCGCTCACCCGAAGAAGTGCGCAATATCTTCACCGCCCGTCTTAGCCAAGGGAAGTGGAGCAGCCCACAGCTCGTCTTCGACGACGGATGGAAGATCCCGGGATGCCCGGTGAACGGTCCTGCCTTCGCAAGAGAAGGAAACATGACAGCAATTGCGTGGTTCACGGCGCCCGAAGGTGCGGCACAAGTCAATGTCGCTTTCTCAAATGATGCTGGAACGACATTCAGCAGACCCCTCCGCGTTGATGGTGGAAAGCCGCTGGGGAGAGTCGGGATCAATCTTTTGCCGGGAGGGACAGCTCTGGTCGTGTGGCTTGAATACGGCGATAACACTGCAGAGCTGCGGGGGCGACTCGTTTCACCCACAGAAGACTTACAAGATTCCTTTTTGATTGCCTCTGTCAGTGCCGATCGCGCAAGCGGCTATCCGAGAGTAGCACGGAGCGGCCGTAGAGTTCTTTTTGCCTGGACTGAAACAGGCAGCACGAAAAAGGTCAAGGTAGCGGAAGTGCTCTTGCAGTCGAAATGATGGCCAAGAGCGTGAGCTACCATGACAGCGAAGTGTTCAACGTAACAACGAAGGTCTTCCCGATCTCGTGGGCGCAACCGGATCCGGCAATCATCCGGCAAGCGGCCGAAGTGCTTCAGGAGGGAGGACTGGTTGCATTTCCCACTGAAACCGTCTATGGATTGGGGGCAGATGCGCTCAATCCCGACGCTGTTCGGCGGATCTTCAAGGCAAAGGGTCGACCTTCGGATAATCCCCTTATCGTCCATCTGGGACGCAAGGCCAAAATTGGGGATTATGCTGAAGACATTCCAGCTATGGCGGAAAAGTTAGCTGAGAAATTCTGGCCGGGTCCGCTTACGCTGGTGTTGAAAAAATCTCTGCTCGTATCTGACGAGATCACGGCAGGGTTGGAAACAGTTGCGCTTCGGGTGCCGAATCACCCCGTCGCACTTGCGCTGTTGGAGGAATTCGGAGAAGGGATTGTGGCGCCCAGTGCCAACAAATCCGGATTCCCAAGTCCAACCCGCGCCGAAGATGTCGAAACGGACTTGCGTGGCATGGTAGAGATGATTCTGGACGCAGGTCCAACGGAGATCGGCGTTGAATCGACAGTTCTTGACGTAACGCAATCGCCGCCCGTCATCCTGCGGTGGGGTGGTTTAACGAAAGAGGAGATTGAAGCAGTGATCGGTCCGATTAGCACCTTGGCCGATCCGGAACTCCTGAAGCGGTCGCCTGGCACTCGACATCGGCATTATGCTCCACACGCCAAACTGGTTTTGATCCGACCCGGAGATGAGCAAGAATTTGCCGGCAGGATGAAGCAGCTTCGACAGCGTGGTCTCACCGTTGGCTGCATCGTACATTCGTTTCAACTTGCACAACACGAGCGGGGAAAGCTTATGAGGGTGTTGCCTCCATCGTTAACGGGTGTTGCGAAATACCTCTTTCGAACGATGAGGGAGTTGGATGCAGAAGGGGTTGATGTGATTGTCGTTGAAGGTGTTGAAGAAGAAGGGCTCGGCAGAGCGATAATGGACAGATTGCAGAGGGCATCGAATAGCAATGACTAACGACTCACGTACGGAGGTTCTCGAACGCCTGGCGCGTTTGGATCATCATCGACAAGAGCGTACCGGAATCCCGGAAGCAGTGTTCGCCGAAGGAAAGACTCCGGAGCAGGTAGCGATCCTCGTACAAGCGCTTGCACAGAAATCCGGCGTTGCACTGGCGACACGTGTTACCGAGGAGTGTGCAGCGATGGTGGGAAGTCGATTGGACAAGCAGTTCAAGATAACGCATAACGGGACTGCCAGAACCATCGTTGTTCAACGAACAGACTACGAACCCAAATCCACCGGCGGCGGCGTTGCCGTGTTATGTGCAGGGACCGCCGATGTGCCTGTTGCCGAGGAGGCAGCTGTCACTGCACAGGTTATGGGGTGCACGGTGCATTCGTTCTATGACGTGGGTATTGCTGGTATCCATCGGCTTGTTGAACCGATTGAGAAGATCATTCGACACGAAGTCTCCGCCCTTGTCGTTGTTGCAGGAATGGAAGGGGCACTGCCGTCGGTCGTTCGGGGACTTGTTCCCGTGCCGGTGATCGGTGTTCCGACCAGTGTTGGCTATGGCTATGGTGGCAAAGGTAAGGCTGCGCTGATGTCGATGCTGCAGTCATGTGCACCGGGTCTTACCGTCGTCAACATCGACAATGGATTTGGCGCTGGGGCGACCGCAGCTCTTATTGCCAATCATGTTGCCAGCGTCCGATTGAACGAGGCCATTCGATAGTTCTCCACCGGTCTTCTTCAATTCTCATCACGTCGCTCTTTTTCTTCTCCGCTGAAGCCGCTTTCTGAGTGGCGCATTTTCAGCAAAAAATTCGTATGATAGGCTCGCGTTTTTTCCATCAGGGAAGGCTAACAGTATGCCGTCAAAGAGAGCAAAGGGAAGCTCACGGTCACCGCTTGTTGGCGTGATCATGGGTAGTTCCTCTGACGCAGAGCATCTCGATCCTGCGAAAGAAATACTCAAGGAATTCGGGATTCCCTTCGAGTTCAAAGTCGTTTCCGCCCACCGCACGCCGGATTACATGTTCCGTTATGCTGAAACAGCCCACACGCGAGGCATCGAGGTGCTCATAGCAGCCGCTGGTGGTGCCGCTCACCTGCCGGGTATGGTGGCCTCAAAAACGACGTTGCCGGTCATTGGCGTGCCAGTTCTGTCGAAGTCCTTACATGGCGTGGATTCCCTTTTGTCGATTGTCCAGATGCCTGCCGGCGTGCCTGTTGCCACAGTGGCCATCGATGGTGCGGTAAATGCGGCTCTTCTTGCTGTAAGAATTCTCTCTCTGAAACGACCCGAATTGAAGACCAAGCTCAAGCAATACAGCATAACAATGCAACAAAAGGTCTTGAACGCAAAGGTATGAATGTTCTCCTTCCTCCGGCATGGATTGGAATCGTAGGAGGGGGTCAACTCGGCATGATGCTGATCCGGGAAGCGCATCGGATGGGGTATTACACTGTCGTGTGGGATCCAAGCGCTGATTGCCCCGCATCGCGTCTCGCCGACCACGCCATTATAGCTTCTTTCGATGATGTGACTGCTGTCGATGAAATGGTTTCAAGGGCAAGCGTCATCACATACGAATTCGAGAACGTCAGCGGAGAAATCATCGAGCAATTGGAGATAAGAAAACCGCTATTCCCCGGAAGTTCGATCCTTCGCGTTGCGCAACATCGACGGCGGGAGAAAGAAGAACTGGCAAAGAGGGGGTTTCCTGTGGTTCGCTTCGGAAACGCGAAATCCGTTGGAGAGATTCGTTCGGCCGTTGAAATGATCGGTCTCCCGGTGGTTCTCAAGACAGCCACCAGCGGATATGACGGAAAAGGACAGACAGTAGTAGAAGACGCAGGTCACCTTGAGGACTTTGTGAGGAGTGTTGCGGGAGAGATTGATTACGTCGTGGAAGAATATCTTGAATTGCAGGCGGAACTTTCCGTTCTTGTTGTCCGCACGGGAGACGGTCATCTGGTGACGTTTCCAGTTTCCGAGAATCAGCACCGGGACAACATCTTGCATCGGACATACGTCCCGGCGAGATTTCCCGATTCCATACACCGAAAGGCCAGACAACTGGCGTGTGAAATCGCCGAATCGTTTGATTTGATCGGATTGCTCTGCGTTGAGATGTTCTTGACGGAGAGCGGGGATGTGATCGTGAATGAGCTTGCCCCGCGACCCCACAACTCCGGCCACTATTCGCTGGATGCTTGCTCGATTTCGCAGTTCGAAGCGCTGGTCAGGGCGATTTGCGGCCTTCATGTGCCAGAGCCGGTGTTGCACAGTCCATGCGCCATGGTCAATCTCCTTGGCAAGCATCTCACGAAACTCGATCCGGCAAGGCTTATGGCGATTCCGGGAACGAAGCTGCATATCTACGGAAAGAAGCGAGCCGAGCCGAAAAGGAAAATGGGTCATGTTACAATCGTGCGCGAAACGATGCAGGAAGTGGAGGAAGTCGCAAGGACAGTCGCATCGATGATTGGCGAAACAGAAGAGATATCACCATCCAGAAAGAATGCGCGTGTATGAAGCGATGTGAACATTGCGGATCTGAAGTCGGTCTTGAAGCAACATTCTGCCCTTCTTGCGGGTCGGCCATTGTCAACAAGGATATGGCCAGGGCAACGCGAAGCGGTACGAATCGCCGCACAAAGTGGATCGTTGTCGGTCTCCTTACCGTTACCTTTGTTCTCCTTTTTTCAACCTACTTGAGTGTTCTGTTTCGCGAATATCATCCTGTTATTGAGCAACAGCCGGAGATTGTCGTTCCCATTCAGTACGGTCTCGAAACCAAAACGCCGAGCAAGCTCATCGAAGCCTCGATTAAGGATCAATGGATTGTCATCCCGGTCCAACAGCTGCGGGACTACAAGATCGTTCGTTTCCATGATCCTGCTGGAATTCAGGCAATTCCGATTCTTGCTTATCTGACACCTGAGGGGAAGATTGTGACGGCAATGAGTCTGAGCGAGAACTGTCAATCAAAAGATTTCTACCTTCAAGGTCACAATATCCACTGCGCAAACTGCCCATCCTATTGGAACATGTCGAGTCTCGAAGCGTACGCCTGTTGCCAGCGATTCTACCCGGATCCCATTCCCAGCATACTGGTGAATGACGAAATCCGTATCGAGGCTTCCGTCGTGCGGGGATGGCAGCCGCGTTCATAGAGCAGTTTCCAACATCGAATACCTGGAGATTCAATGAGTCAGCACAGAACATTAGAACAATGGGTTGAAGAAGCAGCACGTTTGACCAAGCCTGAGAGGATTCACTGGTGTACCGGATCCGATGCGGAGTATGAGCAGTTCATTGAAACCATGCTCTCCGAGAAGATTCTCCTTCCCCTCAACAAACAATCTTATCCGAATTCCTATCTTCATCGAAGTCATCCAAGCGACGTTGCCCGTACGGAGAATTTGACATTCATTTGTTCACGTCGCAAAGAGGACGCCGGGCCGACAAACAACTGGATGCAGCCCGAAGAAGCGAAAGAGAAAGTAGGCAAGCTGTTTGATGGGTCGATGCGGGGGCGAACAATGTACGTTGTCCCGTATTTGATGGGTCCGGTAGGCTCGAAATACTCGCGTGTTGGAGTGGAGTTGACCGATAGTCTTTATGTGGCGGCAAGTATGCGGATCATGACGAGAATGGGGGATGTCGCGCTCAAGGCACTTGGAAGTTCCGGCGAATTCGTCCCCGGACTCCATTCGCTTGGCGACCTTTCGCCCGAGCGCCGGTTCATTCTCCACTTCCCTGAAGAGCGTCTCATCTGGAGTGTAGGATCGGGATATGGCGGAAATGCTCTTCTTGGCAAGAAGTGTTTTGCGCTTCGCATTGCAAGTGTGATTGCACGGGAAGAGGGATGGATGGCGGAACATATGCTCATCATTGGATTGGAAGAGCCATCAGGAAAAATCACCTACATGGCGGGAGCGTTTCCGAGCGCCTCAGGCAAGACTAATCTCGCTATGATGGTCTCAGCCCTCGCAAACGAGGGGTACAAGATTTGGACGGTGGGGGACGATATCGCATGGATGCACATCGACGAGGAGGGGCAGCTTCGGGCAATCAATCCTGAGGCCGGATTCTTCGGCGTGGTGCCGGGAACGAGTTACGCCACAAACCCCGTGGCAATGGATACCATCCGAGCGAACACGATTTTTACCAATGTCGCGATGACTCCTGATGGAGAGCCCTGGTGGGAAGGCATCGGAAAGCCTGTTCCCGAAGGTCTCATCGACTGGAGAGGACTTCTGTACCGCAACGGGGAGGAGAAGGCCGCACACCCGAATTCACGTTTTACCGTTCCTGCCAGGCAATGTCCGACCATTTCAAAGCAGTGGGAAGATCCGCGCGGAGTGCCGATTTCGGCCATTATTTTCGGAAGCCGCCGCTCCAAAGTTGTCCCTCTGGTCATGCAAGCAAAGGATTGGCAACATGGTGTCTTCATGGGTGCCGGTATGGGGGCCGAGACGACTGCAGCAGCAACAGGGGCTGTGGGTGTCGTTCGCCGCGACCCCATGGCGATGCTGCCGTTTTGCGGATACAACATGGCCGATTACTTTGGTCATTGGTTAGCGATGGGAAAAAAATTGAAAAAGCCGCCACTCATCTTCCGTGTGAATTGGTTCAGAAAGGGGGCCGACGGAAAATTCCTCTGGCCGGGATTCGGCGAGAACATCCGTGTTCTCCTGTGGATTCTCGAGCGTCTTGAAGGCAGAGGAAAAGCTCAAGAATCGCCAGTTGGATTCCTGCCGACATCCGACGCTATCCGCTCCGATGGCCTCAATCTGAAAGCCGGTGCAATGGAGGAACTCACCTCGTTTGATAAGGAGGGATGGGAGAACGGCGTCAATGAGATCGAAAAATTCTTCCAGCAATTTGGTGATCGGTTGCCCGGGGAGCTCTGGCGCGAGCACCAACGGGTCAAGTCTGAAATCGCCAAGGTGAAAGTCTAAAGTATCGAACCAGTGGAACACATACGCAGACAGCGAGGATAATCACATGAAACTCGACCGAATGATACAAAAACTTCTTCCTCACGACGACAAGTTCTTTGTTCTTCTTGAAGAATCTACGAAAAATCTTTTAGAGGCTTCAACGGCGCTCAAGAAGCTGACACGGTCAACAAAGCCTTCCGAAATTCAAAAAATCGTCAAAGGTATTAAGGACTTGGAGCACCAGGGCGATGAAATAACACACAAGATCTTCTCGGAGCTCAATGCGACATTTGTAACGCCGTTCGATAGGGAGGACATCCACCTTCTTGCCTCAGCCC